>DASVLJ010000070.1:0-164058 GCA_036384915.1 Burkholderiaceae bacterium | reverse complement strand
ACGAGTCGAAGCGAAATGGGTGGGAAAAGAGCCCAATTTGGCCTCGCTTTTGAGGACTGTAGCCGTAGCTACAGCCGGAAAAACGGGGGCAAAGTGGGACTTTTCTCCATCCATTGCAGCCGACTCGCTTCTGCCGCGCAGACTCCTAGGCGACGGCATGATGTACCTGGACTCCACTCCGCCTTTGCTCCTGCTCTGGCTCGCCTGCGCCGGCGCTGCGGCACAGGAAACCTTCAGCGGCGCCCGGCAAGTCTCCACCTGCTCGATGCGGACACGACGCTGTTCGCCCTGAACAACATGGCCTACACGATGAAGCGCGAACGCAAGTGACGCCATCCGCAAGAAATTTTTCCGGCCTGAGCTTGCGTACCGAACGCATGGATTTGCGGCCGATAAGCCAAAGCGACGCCGCCGACATGCTGGCCATACGCGGCGACCCCGAAACCATGCGCTACGAGGCCTCCGCGCCATGGAACCGGATTGAGCAGGCCGAGCAATGGATCGCGCGCGACATTGCGGCCATGTCTGCCAGCGATCACCTGCGCTTGGGCCTGGCGCCGTTCGGCGAGGGCGGCATCATCGGCAGTTGCACGTTGTTTCGCTTCGACAACGGCGGATGGCGTGCCGAAATCGGATATGAATTGCGGCGCGAGCATTGGGGCAAGGGCTATATGCGGGAAGCGCTGCGCGCCCTGCTTGACTATGGCTTCGCGGCGCTGCGTTTGAGCCGGGTCGAAGCCGATGTCCATCCCGGCAATCTTGCCTCGGCACGCACGCTGGAGAAGCTAGGCTTTTCGCGCGAAGGCTTGCTGCGCGAGCGCTGGAAGGTTGGAGGCGAAATATCGGATTCCGTCATCTACGGCTTGCTCGCGCGCGAGTGGCGGGCAAGATAGCAAGCATCAAGGGCACATCGTGCCAAATATCGTGCTAAATTGACGCGGATATCAATTGATACGGACATCTCAAGTAAAACATCAGGGGACACCATGAACATGCTATTTTCGGGCACGGTCGCATTGGTCACGGGTGCGGGCAACGGCATAGGCCGCGCGGCCTCGATCGCCTTTGCCGCGCACGGCTTGAAGGTTGTCGTCTCGGATATCGACATCACCGGCGGCAAGGCCACCGTCGATACGATTCTCGATGCCGGCGGTGAAGCCGTCTTCGTGCCGTGCGACGTATCGATCGATGCGCAAGTCCAGTCGCTGATCAAGGAAACGCTGTCGGTCTATGGCCGGATCGACTATGCCTTCAATAATGCCGGCATAGAGAAGGAGCAGACGCGCCTGGCCGAAGGCAATGAAGCCGATTTCGACGCCATCATGGACGTCAACGTCAAAGGCGTCTGGCTTTGCATGAAGCATGAGATTCCCGTCATGTTGGCCCAAGGCGGCGGCGCCATCGTCAACACCGCTTCGGTCGCCGGCCTTGGCGCAGCACCGAAGATGAGCATCTATTCCGCTTCCAAGCATGCCGTGATCGGCTTGACCAAGAGCGCGGCGGTCGAATATGCGAAAAAGCGCATCCGCGTCAACGCCGTCTGCCCGGCAGTAATCGATACCGAGATGTTCCGTCGTGCACAAGACGCCGATCCGAAGAAGGCCGAACTGGCCTACGCCATGCACCCGGTCGGGCGTATCGGCTCCGTCGACGAAATCGCCGCCGCCGTGCTTTACCTATGCAGCGATATGGCGGGCTTCACGACCGGCATCGCCATGCCTGTCGATGGCGGCGTGACGGCTTTTTAAAAAAACCGATCGCGAAGCAAAGACCCGGCAAGAACAGGCCGACAAAGAAACAGCGGGCATTGCGCCACTTCCGTCTGAACAAACCCCGGGCTCTGCGCAAGTCGCAGGTGGTCGTGCGCAGCATGACCGAGGACGGCAATTGATAACGAATCATACAAGAATGTAAGAAAATTTTTCACCGCGCAAATCCCGCGCGGGAGCATGCTACATTTGGCCCACGATAACAATTGGACCGGCAACAAGACACGGCCCTGCCGGCAAGACTCAAGGAGATGAACGTGAACCGCACCCTGTTGCTGATTTCGACGCTGCTCGCAGCAGGCAGCGCCTGGGCCGAAGATCCGCCCGCCAAGCTCGACCGCCTCAGCGACTGCCGCAACGATCTGCAAAAGCTTTGCCCCAACGTGCAGCCGGGAGGGGGGCGCTTGATGGCCTGCCTCAAGGACAACAAGGAAAATGTTTCCGATTCCTGCAAGCAGAGGATGCAGCAGATACGCCAGTCGCGCAAAGACGGCAAGCGGCAGAGCAACCCTAACGGCGGCTGACTCCCCGCGAATTCCGGTAGAATGCGGCCTATCGTCAATGGATACGGTCGCAGCGGATGGAAACACGGGTTTCAGACATCACCCGGAGATTGCTCGTCATTCTGAGCTGTATCGCGGCACGAACCGCGATCGCGCATGAGGCCCATGATACCCATGCGGCGCTCAATATCTGCGCCGCCCCGCTGCCGCCCTATGTCTACCTGAAGCAAGGTGTGCCGGCCGGAATCGAGGTCGATGTCGCCCATGCCGTGTTCGATCCCATGGGCGTGCAATTCAAGGTCGACGTCGTTCCTTTTGCGCGCTGCCAGCTTGAAATACAAACCGGGCAAGCCGACGCCGCGCTCACCTATTCGCGGACGCCGGCCCGCGAGGAGATTGCGTATTTTCCCAAGACAGCCGTCTGGCGGATTTCCTACCTGTTCTTCACCAACGCAGCAACCAAGGCACGATACGACATACGCGGCCTCGACGACGCGAAGAGAAGCGGCTTGAGCATAGGCATTGTGCGCGGGGCCTCCTATCACGACGAATTCTGGAAGGTCTTCCCTAAGCGCGAGACCCAGATCAACGATGGGTACGATCCCGCTCTGATCGCCGCGGCGGATACGCAGGAAAATTTCCACCAGTTGGCGCTGAACCACATCCAGCTGTTTCCGCAGGACATATCCGCCGGAATATGGGCAGCCAAGGCTGCGGGGCAAACGCCGGTTTGGTACGACACCGTGCTGTTTTCCAAGGAATACTCGACCGCCTTCTCCAAAGCCTCGACTTTCTCCAGCGTGCGCTACCCCGACATTGCGGCACTAATGAGGGACTATGACGCGCGCCTCGAGGCGTTCAAGAAAACGCCGCAATACCGCGCCCTGTTCGCCCATCCCTGACCTGCTTTCCGCTCCCGGCAAGCATTCAAGGCCGACGGTATAATCGCCGTCCCACACGCGAATGCGATACCCTATGCATGCCCCCGACACCGCACTGCCGTCCACCCGCCTTCCCATGCCCTCGTGGATGACTTTCCTGCTCGCCGCCGCGTGCGGATTGATCGTGGCCAATCTCTATTTTGCGCAACCGCTGATCGGGTTGATTTCGGCGGATATCGGCCTGGACAAGGCGGCTGCGAGCCTCATCGTCACGCTGACCCAGGGCGGCTACTGCGCCGGCCTGCTGTTGCTCGTGCCCCTGGGCGACCTGATGGAAAATCGCCGCCTGATCGTCACGGCGCTCGGCGCGGTGATCCTGGCCCTGCTGCTGGCGGCGGGTGCGCCAAACGCCCCTGTGTTTCTGACAGCATCCCTCCTGATCGGCGTCAGCGCGGTTGCGGTGCAGATGCTGGTGCCGCTGGCGGCACATATGGCGCCGGACGAAAGTCGCGGGCGCGTAGTCGGCAACGTCATGAGTGGGCTGCTGGCCGGCATCATGTTGTCGCGTCCGGTGTCGAGTTTCATCGCCGCCGCCTTCGGCTGGCGCGCCGTGTTCGGCGGCTCGGCCGCAACCATGGTGCTGTTGTCGATCGTGCTGCAGCGCATGTTACCGCAACGCCGGCCGGATGCCTCGCACACCTACCTCGAATTGATCGGTTCGCTCTGGACCCTTCTGCGCAATACGCCCATCCTGCGCCGGCGCGCCGCCTATCACGCCGCGCTGTTCGCCAGTTTTACACTGTACTGGACCATCGTGCCGCTGGTGCTCGCCGGGCCGCATTTCGGTTTCACCCAAGGAGGCATCGGCTTGTTCGCATTGGCCGGCGCGTCAGGCGTGCTGTCGGCACCGGTCGCAGGGAGAATGGCAGATAAGGGATGGAGCCGCCCCGCTACCGGCGTGGCGCTGGCCTCGGTGACCGTCGGCTTCGGCATGGCGCATTTCGGCGCCGACGGCGCGCTCTTGCCGCTCCTGGCCGGCGGCGTGCTGCTCGACTTGGGCGTGCAAGCCAACCTGGTGCTGGGGCAGCGCGCGATCTACGCGCTAGGCGCCCACACTCGCAGCCGCTTGAACGGTCTCTACATGGCCTTGTTCTTCGCCGGCGGCGCGTTAGGTTCCTCGATTTCGAGCTATACCTATCTGCACGGCGGCTGGCAAGCGGTGAGTTGGGCCGGCATGGCCTTTCCTGCGCTTGCCTTCCTGTTTTACCTGACGGAATTCCGCAACAGCTGCTGAAACACTGCCGGTACCGGCAAGCAATGCAAGCGGCGGCGCGGTTCGCTCGCCACCCTCAAATCTCGTCGACTTCCATCATGCCTGGACGCTCCGACAGGATGACCTTCGGATTGCCCTGCATGAGCGCATTGTCGAGCTTGAGCTTGATTTCGCCCTTGGCATCGGCCGTATAAGTCTTTGTGCCGTTCTTGTCCATCACGCGCAGAGTCTGTCCTGCGGGCTTGGCGAAGTGCAGGTCGATGGCATTGAAGGTCGGCAGCATGAAGCGCAACATGCCGGCCTTTTCCTTAAGCAACGCATTCCATTGCGGAACGCTGGTCATCAGCTCGGCATAGGGAAGCTCGAGCGTGTCGGGCGTGCGCGACGCAAAGAGTGCGTCGATATTCACTTTCGATCCCTTGGGCAGATTGGTGTAGATCATCGCCTCGTCCTTGAGCCAGGCGGCATTCGGCTCCACATCCATCAGGCCATCGGCATCGATCGGCATGCGGTCGCGGCTGCCGGCATGCACCACGGTCAGCACGATGTCGCCGGGCTTGATCGTCTTGTCCTGCGGCTCCAGCTTCACCAGGAGACGCAAGTGGTCGCGCAAATGCGGATCGGCTGCATAAAACTTATCGAGATAAAATGATTGGACGAATTTTTTGTAGGGAATCCATTCGCGCTCTTCGGCGGATACCGCGGCGAAAACCGTGGCACTAACACAGGCAAGCAGCGCAAACAGCAGAAGGCTCTTTTTCATAAGGGACAGGTCGATTTAAAGAATGATGTGACTGCATTATCGGGGAATCCGTTCCATTGCCGATGACAAATATTTATGCGATTCTGCCAAGGAGGGTTTTGCATTGCAACAAAATGCCAGGGTGATGGAAGTTGCCCCCGTGCCCCCCATCGCTCGTCTGTTGTAAATTGGAACGTGCGACAGGCGACAGCATGCCAAACCGATGCTACATTGGTGATACTCAGCTTGCAACCATTCGCCAAGACCATCCATGACGCTGCGCCAACTCACCGCTTCCGACATCGCTGCCGGCCAGGCGCTTCCCTGGGACGTAGTCAACAAGGACGGGGCGGTCGTCAAAGGCAAAGGCCAGACGTTTGATGACGAAGAGGCATTGGCCACCTTGCTCGGCACGGGCCTGTTTGCTCCGGCGGCGGTCAAAAAGCCGCCCCAGGTATCGGTCCTGCGTGTCTTGAACACGGCGCAAAAACGGCTCGACAACCTGTTGCGCAGTATCGCCGACACGCCGGATTTTTCCGCAAGGCTGATGGAAATCGCGGCGCTGATACATACCGCAACCACCGTCAGCGCCAATATCTCCCACGCCTGCATCCTGCTGAACCAGCGCGCCGGCGACTATTCGACACGGCACGCGGTCGATACCGCGGTGGTCGCCCTGCTTGTAGCACGCCGCCTGAAAAAAACTTCCGATGAAATGAAAGCCATCGTAGCCGCGGCGCTGACGATGAATCTCGGCATGTTGCAACAGCAGGATGCATTGCAGGAACGCACCGACGCGCTCGACCCAAAAGAAATCGAACTGATCCGGCAACACCCGGAACGCAGCACAGCCATGCTCAAAGATGCCGGCGTCGATAATGCCGAGTGGCTGGCCTGCGTGGCAATGCATCATGAAAACGGCAGCGGCAACGGCTATCCCAAGGGACATGAGGTCGGCGAACTGATGCAAAACGCCTATCTGCTATCGGTGGCCGACCAGTATTGCGCCGCCATCGTGCAACGCAAATATCGGCGCACCCTGTTGCCGCACGTCGCACTGCGTGAAATCCTGATCAGCGAGGGCAAACCGCGCGACGCGCTGGTGGCCGCGGGATTCATCAAGGAAATCGGCAATTTCCCGGCAGGCACCTTTGTGCGCCTGCACACCGATGAAATCGGCGTGGTAATCAAGCGCGGCGCGCACGCGGCCATGCCGCTGGTGCAGTCGCTGTTGAACCCGCGCGGCGTGGCGCTCGATGCCCCCATCCTGCGCGACACATCCAAGCCCCTGTTCGGCGTCCGCGAAGCGATTCCGAACGACGGCAAGCTCCTGCGCTTTTCCATGCAGCAGCTGTGGGGCAGCGCCGCGTCGATTTAGGCCGTGCGGATTATGCGTGCGCCGCCGTTTCGCCTCGGCCGTCCCCGTATGCATTGTTCCGCATTGCAAGCGTTTCCGCCGCAGCATCGGCTGCACCCACTTTCGTCGCGGCGCCTGCGTCCAGTGCGGCATCATCCATCAATTCGACCACCCAATGCTCATACTCGAGCATCGCCTTGACCAGCAACTGGCGCCCTGGATTGGTCAGCCTGACGCTGTTGACGCGACGGTCCACACGATCCGGAATACGCAACACCAGTTCCGCCTGCTCCAGCTGATCGGTGAAAGACGTGATGCTGGCGCCGGAAACCTTCAGCAACTGGGCCAACTCACCCATGCGCAAGCCGTCTGGAAATTTGCGCAATTGCTTCAGCACTTCGAATTGCGGCATGGAGATGCCGAATTGCTCCCGCATGCGGCTGGTGATTTCTCCATCTATTCTGGCAATACAGGCGCGCATGCGGCGCCACAACTCCAACGAAGGATGCTGCGCGATACCCGGATCTTCCCCGGCTGCGGCGGCTGCCCCGCCCTCGTCTTGGTATCCGATTTTGGAAAAACGCATGCAATTTCACCTATCCCCTGAATGTAAATCGATGTTAACGAATCGAATTTCGTATGTAAATTCGTAAGTTCCGTTACGGGTAACTTGGGCGAAACGCTCGCGAGCGGCGTCGCATTCGATCATCACGGCTTCGCCAAAACCGGCGCCGGATATGGCTTTTCCGAATGAGGCCTGCTTCAGTGAATAGCAAAACCACAATAATAGTTACAAAAATACAACATATAACGTAAGGGAATCACGTACATGAAAACACAGATGCGCAACAACGCTTTAAGCGCCAAAATGTTGGTATGCGAAACATTGCCGCGTCGAACTCCACCTGGCTGAGCCAAGCCGCCTCTCGAATCCTGCCCCATCCGGGTTTCGTTGCGGCCTATGTGCTGCTCGATTGGCTGAGTTTTATCGAGCCCATGCATGGTTTCAACATCACGACCTGGAACCCGCCCCCGGCGCTCGGCTTCGTTTATTGGCTGCGTTATGGGCGCGTGGCCGCACTGCCCTGGTTTTTCGCCCTGTTGATCGCGGAGGGAGTCGTACGCAGCTTTCCGGCGGGCTGGATAGATACGCTGATGTTGTCGGTTTGCCTGACATTCGGTTATGGCTGTATCGCGGAAATCCTGCGGCGCAACTTCAGGGCGGAAACCGTATTCGGCAACCGGCGCGAATTATCGCTCTGGTTCGTCGTGGTGGGAGCCGGCCTGCTGATGAATGCATTGGTGTATGTTTCCCTGCTCCACGCTCTGCAATTGCTCCCCGAAGACGAATGGCTGGAAGCATTGCGGCGCTGTTGGCTGGGCGACCTTGTCGGGGTGATGATCTCCATGCCGATATTCTGGCTGCTTGCCAGCGGCGAAGGAAGAAACCGGCTGTGGCAGGTCTTGCGTCAATGGGAAACGCTCGGCTTTTGCCTGCTGATGACTGCCCTGATCTGGTTCACCTTCGCGTTCTATCACAGAACCCGATTCCATCACTTCTACTTTCTGTTCCTGCCCATCGTCTGGGCCGCGTCGCGCCAGGGCATTGCGGGCGCGGCGCTGATCGCAGGCCTGATGCAGTTGAATATCATCGCGGCGACAGCTTCCGGCTTCAACATCGTATTTCCGCTCGGCGAATTACAACTGCTGCTGTCCATGCTGGCGCTGGTCAGCCTGTTCATCGGCATCGTGGTGGAAGAACAGAAAGCGACGGCGCTTGAGCTGAACCGCTCGCTGCGGCTTACCGCCGCCGGCGAAATCGCCGCTGCGCTGGCCCACGAATTGAACCAGCCGATCACAGCCATGGTGGCGTACGGCAAATCGTGCGCCGAGCTGATCGCGCGCAACGGGGCGGGCAGCGAAGCCGGCAACGATTCGGGCAAACTGTTCCGTGAAATCGTCGAACGCATGGTGGGCGAATCGAACCGTGCGGCCAGTGTCGTGCGGCGGATCAAGGAGTTTTTCCAGACCGGCGCAATGGAAGTCGAGACGGTGGAATTGGACAGTTTTATGGAGCAGACGGCGCTGCCGTTTTCGGTACAGGCGCGGCAGTTGGGCGTGCAGTTCGAGCTCGGCCCGGTGCCGCGGGTTCAAGCCAACCTGGACCGCCTGCAGATCGAACTGGTACTGCGTAATCTGCTGCAAAACGCTTTCGACGCAGTGGCAACCCAACCCGAGGGCGAACGGTGCGTACGATTGACGCTGGACACGGAAGACGGGGGCAAACTGGTTTTCAGCGTGAGCGACAGCGGTCCCGGCGTTGCTCCGGCCATGCGTGCCGGATTGTTTGAGCCCTTCGTGACCTCCAAATCGAGCGGCATGGGTGTTGGCCTAGCCATATCGCGCAGCATCGTCGAAGCGCACGGGGGCAAGCTTTGGGCCGAATTTCCGGCCCACGGCATGTTCAAGTTTGTTTTACCATCCATGGAAGCGAATACAACCAATGTCAAGTAGGCTTACCGTATATATCGTCGATGACGATCCTGCCGTGCGCGATGCGCTCGGCCTGCTGCTGTCGATCAAGGGTTACAGCACGGCAGTCTTCGCTACGGGCCGCGATTTTCTCAGCGCCTGGCGCCCGGATTGGGCCGGCTGTCTCCTGCTCGACATCCGCATGCCCGACATGGACGGCTTGACCCTGCAACAAAAGCTGGCTGAAATGCAGTCGCGCCTGCCCGTGATCGTTGTAACAGGCCACGCCAACGTCAGCATCGCGCGCCAGGCCTTCAAGGCGCAAGCCTTCGATTTCCTGGAAAAGCCGCTGGACGACGTGAAGCTGGTCGATACCATCGAAGAAGCGTTTTCCGTGGCCGCCACTACCCAGGCGGCGGACCAGTCGCGCGAACGAACAGCCCAATTGCTCAAGAACCTGACGCCGCGCGAAACGCAGGTATTCGACCTGATCGTCACGGGCCAGCATAACCGCAACATCGCGGCCATGCTGGACATCAGCGTGCGCACGGTGGAAGTGCACAAGACGCGCATCCTGTCCAAGCTCGGTGTGGACAATGTGGCCGACCTGGTCAGAATCAGCCTGGCGCATCAGGGCCAGGACTTGCCATGAACCCGGGGAAGGCGCGGGTTGGCGCTTGAAGGGATACGGCACAGGGAGGCGACGAGAATGCAGATAGCTCGCACCGGTCCGCGTGAGCGGACCGGCACGGCTTCTTCTCTCTCTCCTACTCTCTATATTCTTTGACGAGGTCCAGCAAGGGCCCCAGATGTTTTTCGTAGTGTTTCCAGCGCGCCACGGAAGTCTTGTAGATCGGCTTGCGCACCTGGGCCAGGCTAGCCGTCTTGACGCGCCGCTTGTTGTTGTGAAATTCCAAGCAAGCCTCATGCCAAGGCAAACCCACGTGCGCGAGCACACGGCGCGCCTGGCCTTCGGTATCGGCCACCATGTCTTCGTAGCGCAAGTCGAGGATGGTTCCCGGCGGCAGCACCTCGTGCCAGTGGCGCATCAGATTGATGTAACGCGCATAATAGCGCCCCAGCGTGCCAAGGTCGTAGGCGAAACGCACGTTTTGCTTGTTGAACAGCCGCGAATAGCACGAGAAGCAGGAATCCATCGGATCGCGCATCGCGTGGATAATCCTGGCCCGCGGCAGCATCAGGTGGATCATGCCGATGTAGAAAAAGTTCGAGGGCATCTTGTCGGTGATGTAGGGCGCCTCGGGCGCATTGCGCCATACCTGTTCGACATATTGCTCGCCCAGGCGGCGGAAATCCCCGACCGAGAAGCCGGCCACGGCCGCGGGATACTGCAGCGGATCGCCCCCCGGCATGGCACGGTTCACAATTTCGTGCAGGTCCTTCAGCTCGCCGGCGCCGAAAACGCCGCCGGGGTGGGTCGACAAAATCTGCTCCAGGAGCGTCGTGCCCGAGCGCGGCATGCCGACGATGAAAATCGGCACGCGACCGCCATACGCCGGCTTGGGATGCGCCGCGAAGAATTCCCGCGAAAATACCGCCTTCATCTTTTCCAGCACGGCATCGTCCTGGGCTTCATCCCATGACAGCAAGCCATGCTTCAAGCGGTTGCCTTGCTCATAAGCGGCAAACGACTCGTCGTAGCGCGCCACGTCTTCATATGCCTTGCCGATAGCAAACCAGTAGCGGATACGCGACTCCACCGGCAAGTCTTCCAGTAGCGGCTGCTGCCGTTCCATCAAGGCCAGATGCGGATCGCCTTCGGCATAGGTCTTCAAGACCGAGAGACCGAAATGCGGCTCGACGAAATCGGGTTTCAGCGCAATGGCATGCTCCAGCGCTTCCTGCGCCTCTTCCAGCCGGCCTTCGGATTTCAAGGTGTTGCCCAGATTGCTGAAAGCTTCGGGAAAATCGGGCTGGCATTTGATTGCCGCGCGGTAGCAGGCTTCCGCTTCAGCCGTCCTCTCCTGGTCTTGCAGCGCATTGCCAAGATTGTTGTGCGCGGTGGCGTAATCGGGACGCAAGGCGAGCGCCTCGCGGAAACTCGATTCCGCCTCGGCAAAGCGGCCCTGCTTCTTGAGCGAGACGCCGAGATGGCTGTACGCTTCGACGAATCCAGGGTTGAGATACAAGGCCTGGCGGTAGCAGACTTCGGCATCTTCGGCGCGTTTTTGCGACATCAGACTGTCGCCGAGCTGGAAATAGGCCTCGGTGTAATCGGGTTTGAACTCGGTCGCCTTACGATAGGCGTGCTCGGCTTCGGCATGCTTTTCCTGCTCGCGCAAGGCATTGCCGAGCCCGTAATGCGCGTCGCAAAATCCGGGCTCGATATCGATGGCCGCCCGGTACGCGACTTCCGCTTCCGCATGCCGGCGGCCGGCAAGCAAGACATTTCCGAGATTGTAGTGCGCATGCGCATTGCCGCCATCAAGCTGCAAGGCATGGCGAAAACTCGCTTCAGCCTCGGCTGCGCGGCCCTGGTTGTTCAAGACCACGCCGAGATTGAGATGTGCCGGAGCGAAAGCCGGCTGGCTCGCCATGGTGTCGCGATACGTGGTTTCCGCCTCGGCAAATTTGCCCTGCTCCTGCAAAGCGAGGCCCAGATTGTAGCGGGCTCGAATATAGCCGGGGTCGGCCGACAGCGCACGACGATAACTTTGCTCCGCAAGGTCCGACCTGCCCTGCTGCAGGTAGGTGTTGCCGACGTTGTATTGCACATCCGCATCGCCCGGCAGCAAATCCGCCGCGCGGAGCTGGGCGGTCAGCGCCTCGGTATGGCGCGCCTGCTTCTTCAGTATCGCGCCGAGCAGCATCCATCCCATTCCATACCGGGGATGGAGCGCCAGCATGGATTGCGTCAGCACTTCGGCCTCTCCATAGCGCTGCTGCGCGAAAATCGCCAGCACTTGGTCGATTTCCGCCTGCGACGGCTGGCTCTGCCTGTCGACGATTTTCCTGGGCGATTGCGCGCCTTGCGGATACATCGGGACTCTCTTCGAAACCGTATTGTTTTTGGATGATGGGAAGGCATGCCGCCGCATGCCTTCCCGCTTCACGTCAGTTCAGCAAATCCCGGGCTCAGAAGCCGGAATGCGTGCTGATGAAGCTATACAGATTGGCGACGTTGACGCTGCCGAAGCCCGTCGTATAGTCCCATCCCGTCTTGGCCGAATAGCCGCCGTTCGAACCCGACGTAATGTCATGGAACAGCGTCGACTCGTTGGCCACGCCATATTTATAGATGGCGCTTGCCGGGAAAGCCAGGCTGTTCGAATGCGCCGACTGGATGCGCGCCCAGAAGCCGACGAAGATCGGCGTAGCCAGGCTGGTGCCGCCCCATTGCGCGGACGCACCGTTGACGATGCAGATGGCGCCCGAACCGGGATCGCCGGCAAAAGCGATATCGGGCACGCCGCGCTTGGTGGAGCTGCCGAGAACACCGGAGGACTTCTGCCAGGCCGGCGCCGTTTCCGTCGAACTCACCCCTCCGCCGCTGCCACCCGTGCCGTTGCGCGAGCAACCGGTGGGCGTGGTGCAGGTCCAGACACTTTCCGACGCCCAGGCGCCGGCCGATGTCGTAAAGACCTTGGTGCCGCCGACGGCGATGACGTAGGGCGAGACTGCGGGATAGCTTTGCTTGCTCGTCTTGCCGCCGCACTCATACGAACCGGTATCGCCGCTGGCCACGGCGAAGGTCTGGCCTTGCGCAACGCCGGCCTGGAAAATCTGGTCGTCGCTGGCCTCCGCGCCATCGCTCTTGGCACTGGATTCGCATTCGCCGAGCGAGACGTTGATCACCTTGGCCTTGTTATCCGACACGGCGCGGTTGAACATCGAGGTCATGTCGGCATCGGTCAGTGCGACGGCGTTATAGAAGATCATCGATTTGACGGCGCCGCCGGCCGCGCCGAGCGAATCCTGGCTGTCGATATCCCACTCGGTGGGGCCGGACGAGGTGGAAACGCCCGTGCCGCCGACATTGACCGTGCTCGTCGCCGGCATGGCCAGATTCTGGTTCTTGACGAAGGTGGCCAGGTCCGCCATTGTTTGCTTCAGGCTGCCGGCGGTAATGATGCCGATGGAAGTATTGGCGGCGGTAGGCAGGCCGGCCGCGTTATAGATAGTCGGCCATGCCGTGGGATTGTGGCCTACCGCGCTGCCGGTGGCCTCCTTCACGGCGGTGCTGCGCATGTCGCTCTTGACCATCATGCGATGCATGCGATTCATGGTCTGCAAGCCGTGCACGGACAGGATGATATTGCCCAGTTCTTCCGGCACGACCGGGTCGTTGGTGTTGGCGTAGGAGCGCATGCCGTTTTTCTCGAAATGCCGCATCTCGACGCCGAAAGCGTTGCGCGCGGTACCGGAGGTGCCGTCGGCAGTCACCAGCATGTTGTTTTCAGCCACGTCGATATTCACAAACCCGCTTTTCCTCAGATGGGCGACGACGGCATCGACCTGCTCCTGAGTTGGTGCAAATTGGCGTTTGAATTCTTCGCTCGACAATACGCGCGAAGACTGGCCCGCGGCGATCGCCGCAGTCAACTCGTCGAGCGCCGGCTTGTTGCGCACCTGCAGGGTTACGGCGATATGGATGGATTCGCCTGCCTGCATCGTTTCGGCCGGCACGGCATCGGTGAAATCCGGGGTGTGGGTGCGCGTCTGCACCATTGTCGTGGCCGAAGCCTGACTGCCGACGCCGAAGGCCGCAGCCAGCATTGCGGCAATGGGAAGCATCTTTGCGTTGGAACGAAACTTCATGGTTAACTCCGCCGATAATAATTATTGATATGTGTCTCGCCAGCACTGCCTTTAGAAACTACATCAAGAGCGAGAGAGTTTTCCCGCGAACTGCCGCTTCGATGCCGCTCCCGCGTCCGGGCTACGGACGCGGGACGAAGCATGTCGACGACAGGCCGGAAACTTGGAGGGAATCAAGACTGACTTCCCGCAAAGCGCCGGCAGCGAGCCAGGGTGCAACAAGAATGACGAGAGGAACGGGATGCCTGAAGCGATCGAACTATGGGTGAAACCATGTACTCTCCTTGGAACTTCCTCAAGTCGCCGTCTATCAAGCGTTTTGCAAGAAAACACTCCCGCGGCATTTTTTGTATAACAGCATGTAACTGTCGTAGGCTTTAACTCCGCACAATCAGCGCCGACACCGCGACCTGTAGCAAGCGGCATGCCAAGCCTTGAAAAAACATCAATTCAAGTTCGCACTCGCCGCGAACCTAGTCCCAGCGCGGCCGGCAGTGAATTTTTGCGCTGCATTTCCAAGAAGCAAGGCCGCGTTTTTCGCATAAGTGAGAATGTGGCAATCCGGGTTTCGCAAATTTGCGAAAAACGAAGCGCTATGTGCCCGCCATGTACCCGCTACCGACTGGACATGTACTTCCGGGAAACTTGGCATTCGTCGCAATACGATGTCTCCCGTGAATTCTTTTGTGATAGTGTTTCTGTGAAATGCAGCATGGGAGCGCGCACGGCGCCCATCATGGAGTGTGTGGAATAGCAATATGAAGAAATTCGTCCTGGACGCCGAAGTTGCGCAACTGCAAGGCCGGCTTCAGCAAACCGATGCGCAAGAGCGGCTGGCTGTGCTGCTGCCCTTGGCTTGGCATTTACGCGAACGCGACACCGGGCGTGCCCTGGCGCTCGTCGCCGAGGGCCGGGCGCTGCTGGCCTATACCGAATTGAGCGACATCGAGCTGCGAGCCGCCGTCGCGCGCATGCAATTGATCACCGCCGAAGCCAAATGGCTCTTTTCCGAACTCACGGAAGCGAGCGGGCTGGCGAGAGAGGCCCTGCGCACTTTCGAGGAGTTGCAGGACTTCGCCGGCTGTTCCGATGTGCACTGGCTATTGGCAGCCATCGCCTCCGACAACCATACCCTTGCCGACACCGATGCCGAGCTGGAGCAATGCATCGCCGACGCCGATCGCGCCGGCGACTCCCTGCGCGCCGACATCGCACGGGCCTTTACTGCCGTGCGCCGCATGTATCGCGACCCGCATCATGCCAAGGAACTCTGGAGCGAGGTCCTCCCGCCCGACACTTCCGAACTGCACCCTGCCCTGGCCACCTGGGTGGAGCGCGTCTGGACCAGTTTCGCCATGCAGATCGGCGATTTTGGCCGCGGCGTCACTTCCAGCATGCAGGCTTACGAAAGCGCGCTCGCCTCCGGCCAAATGCGGCGTGCCGTGCACTCCGCCGCCAACGTCAGCGACTGCTTCAACTACCTCAACGACTACGACTCCGCCTTCGAATGGGCTCAGCGCGGCCTGGACTTGGCCCGCGCGACCTCGTGGCCGGTCTGCATCGGCTCATGCCTGACACAGATGGGCGAAACGCTGCGCAAGCTGGGCCAGTTCGACGCGGCGCGCGACCTGATGCAGGAGGCATTGGAAGCTCTGCGTCCCTGCATGGCTTCCCGTTCCTATGCCAATGCCCTGAACTACCTCGGTTACCTGGAAAACGACTGCGGACAGTATCGGGTCGCGCTGGACCATTTCGAGCAACTGATGCGCATCTCGGACGAATTGCAGCAAGCCGAGTTCCAGATCACGGCGCGCACCGGGCAGGCGCGTGCGCTGTCGCAATTGGGGCGCCGTGCCGATGCGCAAGTGCTGGCGAATACGGCGCTCGGGCTGGCACGCAACAAGCGCGACCCGCTCGAAGAGATCGATGCGCTGAAGGTCATGGCCGAATTGCATCAGGACGCCCCGGTGCCCTCCGGTAACGTCGCAGCGCCCGATACGCCCCTCTACTTCATCAATCAGGCCATCGAGCGTGCCAGCACGATAGAAGGCTTGCTGGTCGACAGCGGCTTGCACGACCTGGCGGCAAAGGAGTATGCCAGGGCCGGCGACTATGAAAAGGCCTATGCGGAAGCCTTGAAGGCGAGCGATGCGCGCACCAATGCCTACCGCAAGGAAACCGCCAATCGCGCGATCGCCATGCAGATCCAGCATCGTACCGAGCGTGCGCGAGAAGAGGCGCAGCACTTCCGGAGCCTGGCCGAGGTCGAAGCCAAGCGCGCCGAAGTGCTGCATCAAAACAGCCAGACCCTGGAACGGCTGTCTTCGATCGGCCGTGAGATCACCGCCCATATCGACGAAACCGCGGTGTTCCAGGCACTCGACCGCCACGTACACGCGATGCTCGATGCCCACGTATGGAATATCTGGCTGGTCGAGGGCGACAGTATCAAAATGCGCTTCGGCGTCGAGGAAGGCCAACCGCTGGAACAAATGGAGGTCAAGCTCGACAGCAAAATATCGCATGCCGCCGCCTGCGTGCGCGAGTTGCGCGAAATCTACGTGCATTCGACTGCCGGCCAGCTCGGTCCGGCGCACGTGGACGGCACGCGCCCCATGCTCAGTTGCCTGTTCGCCCCTCTGGCGGTGGGCGACACCGTGTTCGGCGTGCTGTCGATCCAATCGCCGCGTGCCAATGCCTATGGCGAACGGGAATTGCAGATCTTCCGCACGCTTCTGGCCTACGGGTCGGTGGCGCTGGCCAATGCCGCCGCCGCGCGCAAGCTGGCCGACGTCAACATCGAACTGGAACGGCAAAAGATGGCGACCGTGCTGGTACACGCCGGCAAGATGATGGCCGTCGGCAAGCTGGCGTCGTCGGTGGTGCATGAAATGAGCCATCCGGTGGGCAGCATCTCCATGCTGACCGACGCCATGCAAACCCTGCGCAAGCTCAACCGGACCGATGAAGCGCTCGACGTCACCTCGCGCATCGGGCGCGAAGTGAACCGCCTGCGCGGCTTGATCATGCGCTTGCGCAAATTCGCCCGTTCCGATCCGGCCGATGTCGAAACCATTGCGCTGCACGACGTGATGGAAGACGCGCGCCAGCTTTACCTGCATCAGCTCGACATGGAAAAGGTCGATTACCACGAGGACATCGAGCCGGTTTCGGTACTGGTCGATTCTGAACGGCTCAGTCTCGCGATCGCCAACATCGTCTTGAATGCTTGCGACGCCATGAACGGCCGGCAGCTCAAGTCGGTACGGATGAAGACGCGGCTCGACGGAGAACGCGTTCGCCTTTCCATACGCGACAACGGCCCGGGCCTGGCCCCGGAGGTGCTGGAACGCATCATGGAACCCTTCTTCACCACCAAGCCGGACGGCCTCGGACTGGGTCTGTCGATCAGCGCCGAATCGCTGGCGTCGATGAACGGTTCGATCGAAGTGGCCAACCACGCCGAGGGCGGCGCAGAATTCACCTTGAGCATTCCCGTGGTGCAGGCAGCATGAGTCAAGACAGGCACGGATGCCGATGAGCGAAGCCAAATTCAAGATTGTGGTGATCGAAGACCAGTCCGGTTTCCGGGAAAGCCTGGAACTGGTGCTCCAGTTGGCCGAATTCGAAGTCGAAAGTTTCGCCAATGCCGAAGATGCCATGGCACGCCTGCAGCAGGCCGGGCCCGATGCCGTGCTGACCGACCTGCAATTGCCAGGCATGAACGGCGTCGAAGTCATCAAGCGTTGCGGTGAACTCGATAGCGAACTGCCGGTCGTGATGATGACCGCGCACGGCAACGTGCCGACGGCGGTGCAAGCCATGCAATGCGGCGCCTACGACTTCATCGAAAAGCCGTTTTCCAATGACCGGCTGGTCGCCACGCTGCGCCGCGCGGCGGAAAAACGCCGCCTGGTGATGGAAAACCGCACGCTGCGCGCCAGCCTGTCTGAAGCCTCCGGCATCAGCTCCACGCTGTGCGGCGAAAGCGCCGTGATGCAACGACTGCGCAGCACCATCCTGCGCATCGCGCCCACACCCGCCGACGTGCTGGTATCGGGGGAAACCGGTACCGGCAAGGAACTGGTGGCGCACCTGATCCACAGCTTCAGCAAACGCAGCGGCAACTTCGTCGCGGTTAATTGCGGCGCCATTCCCGAAGCCCTGTTCGAGAGCGAATTGTTCGGCCATGAAGCCGGCGCCTTCACCGGCGCGCAAAAGCAGCGCATCGGCAAGATCGAGCATGCGCACCACGGCACGCTCTTCCTCGATGAAATCGACAGCATGCCCTTTGCGATGCAAGCAAAGCTGCTGCGCGTGCTGCAGGAGCGCGAAATCGAGCGCATCGGCTCGAACAAGGTATTGCCGGTCAACATACGCGTGGTCGCCGCCACCAACAACGACATCAAGGCACTGGTCGAACAAGGAAAATTCCGCTCCGATCTGTTTTACCGCCTCAACGTAGTCGCCCTGCAGTTGCCACCTTTGCGCGAGCGGCTGGAAGATATCCCCTTGCTGTTCCAGAACTTTCTCGATCTGGCGCTTATACGCTTCGAAGCGCCACATATCGAGCCGGGCCGCGAAGTGCGCGAACGCCTGCTCTCGCACAGCTGGCCCGGCAACGTGCGCGAACTCAAGAACGCCGCCGAACGCACCGCGCTCGGCTTGCCGCTTATCGAAGGGGAACGCGAACCCGATTCTGCGCAAGGGGCTCGTTCGCTCAAGGACTCCGTTGCCGCCATTGAACGCGTGCTGCTGGTTTCGGCCCTGCGCAGCAGCCGCGGCGACTTGCAAGCCGTATGCGCCGAACTGGACGTGACCTTGTCGTCGTTGTACCGCAAGTTGAGCGCGCACGGGCTCGAAGCGGACGCGTTCCGGCCGAAATAAAATCTTCACGTCGAACACGTGCGAAAATCGAGGTTCTAGCCATACCGACCACAAGGAAACAATGACCACGCTCCCCACCTACGACGACGTTTGCGCAGCGGCGGAACGCATCAAGGGCCACGCCCACAAGACCCCGGTAATGACCTCGCGCATGGTCGACGAAGAACTGGGGGCACGGGTCTTCTTCAAATGCGAAAACCTGCAACGCATGGGCGCATTCAAGTTTCGCGGCGCATTCAATGCACTGTCGAAATTCAACCCGGAACAGCGCAAGGCCGGCGTGGTCGCGTTCTCATCCGGTAACCATGCGCAAGCGATTGCCTTGTCGGCCAGGCTGCTGGGCATCCCCGCCACCATCGTCATGCCGCATGACGCCCCGGCCGCCAAGGTGGCGGCGACCAAGGGCTATGGCGGCAACGTGGTGATCTACGACCGCTACAAGGAAGACCGCGAACAGATCGGCCGCGACCTGGCGCAAAAGCACGGCCTCACGCTGATCCCACCCTACGACCACCCCGACGTGCTGTGCGGGCAAGGCACGGCGGCCAAGGAATTATTCGAGGAAGTCGGCCTCCTGGATGCCTTTTTCGTGCCGCTGGGCGGCGGCGGGCTGCTGTCCGGCAGTGCACTGTCCACTCGGGCATTGGCACCGCAGTGCCAGTTGTATGGCGTCGAGCCGGAAGCGGGGAACGACGGCCAGCGCTCTTTCCAGAGCGGCGAAATCGTGCACATCGACGCACCCAAGACGATCGCCGACGGCGCCCAGACCCAGCATCTCGGCAATCTGACTTTCCCCATCATCCGGCGCGACGTCAACGACATCCTGACCGCCACCGATGCCGAACTGGTCGATTGCATGCGCATTTTTGCCAGCCGTATGAAATTGATCGTGGAACCGACCGGCTGCCTGAGCTTCGCCGCCGCGCGGCAACAGAAGGCGGAATTGAAAGGCAAACGCATCGGCATCCTCATCAGCGGCGGTAACGTCGACATGGCCCGCTTCGCGAACCTGCTGGCCGAGTAAAGTCGAAGCGCGCCTTCGCACAAGAAGCAATTTTCATCCCACTGGAAAAAATAATTTGCTTTAAGTGCAAATTATTTGCAAAAACCTCTTGCCCTTCCAAAAAAGCGATGGCACAATGCACGTATTCGTTTTAAACATTCAAGGAATTGCCGTGAACCACAACGCATCGACATCGACGACCTGGCAGCAGCGCAACGCGCTTGCCGTCATTCGCACATGCCAGCGATGCTGTGCATGGCGCCAGCAAGATTTGACCATCCGGGAGCGGCCGACACGCCGCACCTGTTGACGCAGTCCTGAGCAATCAGGCAGGCCATCAGCCCGGATGTTCGCAAGAACGCCGGGCTTTTTGTCGTCAGCTCGTCGGAAGTCAGTTTCAGGTGGGGTATAGCTCAGTTGGTAGAGCACGCGACTTTGACTCGCGTTGTCCAAGGTTCGAATCCTTGTGCCCCTGCCACAAACACTATCTCGGTAGCTCAATTGGCAGAGCAACGGTCTCCAAAACCGAAGGCTGGGGGTTCGAGACCCTCCCGGGATGCCAGTTCCATCTCACCGTAGCTCAATTGGATGAGAGCATCGGATTACGAATTCGAAGGTTGCAGGTTCAAGTCCTGCCGGTGAGGCCAGTTTGGGCCAGCGCACACAGACCCGTCTCGGCATATGCCGATTCGCGCTGGCCCATTATCACAACTACGCGATGGCAGAACGGAAATGCACCGGCCTGCAAAGCCGCCCCATGCCGGTTCGAATCCGGCTCGCGTATCCAATAGTCTCGGTCCTTACAGGTATTGAGTATCCGGCATGCTTGTTGCACAATCGCAGCAATCCGCAAAATGAGGTCATGCCATGAGTGAGGAAATCGAATCGATGGGCGCCTTGTCGACGGCGACGCTGGCTGCAGCGGCGCTCGAGGCCGGCTCGCGGCACGGCGCGGATGAAGCGCACGGCAATTGCGCCAACTGCCAGACTCCCCTGACCGGCCCGTTTTGCCGCATGTGCGGCCAGCAGGCGCATATCCACCGCTCACTGCTGCACCTGGTCGAAGAATTCGTGCATGGCGTGTTCCATTTCGAAGCCAAAGGCTGGCGTACGATACCGCTGTTGATCTTCAAGCCGGGCATATTGACGCGGCGCTACATCGACGGCCAGCGCAAAACCTATGTCTCGCCGCTGGCGCTGTTCCTGTTCATGGTGTTCCTGATGTTCTTCGTCGCCTCGCTCGGCAAGCCAAGCGAAAGCATGAGGACGGCCGACGCCATCAGCGGCGTGCAGGCGCTCATCGCCACCCGCACCGCGGAAATGGCGGAAACCAAGGCCGCCGTCGACAAGGCCTCGGCGGCGTTGGAGGCCGCGCGCAAACAGGGCAAGGATACCGCCGATCTGCAGGAAGAACTCGACGACGCCATCGACGAACAGAAAAACGCCGACAAGGTCTTGCAAAGGCTGAACGAAGAGGCGGTCAAGCTGATAGCCGCCGCCAATGCCGCCAAGGAGGGGAACAAGCAGGATTTCCAAGCGACGGGCGCGGCCCCCGCGAGCGCCGATGCGGAAGAAACGCACACGGCGGAACTGCAAGCCGCCATCGACAAAGTCGCCCACGAACGCGGCATCAAAGGCAGCAACATCACCTGGGCCGACCGGCTGGCCGACAAGATCAAGAGCAAGGGCATGGGGCATTCCGACTTTCCCGCCGTCGACGCAGCTCTGCACCACGCCGTCGACAATCCCGAATTGGCGCTCTACAAGCTGAAGAACACCACCTACAAGTATTCCTTCATGCTGGTGCCGATCTCCCTGCCCTTCCTTTGGCTGATGTTTTTCTGGCGCCGCGGCATCGGCATGTTCGACCATGCCGTCTTCGTGCTCTATTCGCTATGCTTCATGTCGCTGCTGTTCGACGGCGTGATGCTGGCCGGCATGGCGGGCTGGAGCAGCCTGGCAGCCAATCTCGCCATCTGGGTGCCGCCGGTGCACATGTTCGTGCAATTGCGCGGCGCCTATGGATTGGGAATCCTTTCCGCGCTATGGCGCGCGGCGGCCTTGACCATTGTCGCGGCCATTGTGCTGTTGCTGTTCCTGATTCTGGTGCTGGCGTTAAGCATGCATTGACCTTCACAACGGATTTGAAGAAGCCTGCCTGTCCGGTCTCGGCCTTCGTCATGCCCGCCGGCGCAGTTGCAGGCCGCGCTCGGCGATGCGGTTGAATTCCTGGACCGGCATGGGCCGGCTGAAGCGATAACCCTGATAGGCATAGCAGCCTAAGCCGGCCAGGAATTTGCGCTGCTCTTCCGTTTCCACGCCTTCGGCAATCACTTCCAGGCCAAGGCTGCGGCCAAGTGCGACGATGGTGCGCACAATGGTCGCATCGTTCTGATTGGTCGTCACGTCATGCACGAAAGAACGGTCGATCTTGAGCTGGTCGAGCGGAAGTCGCTTCAGGTAGGAAAGCGAAGAATAACCGGTGCCGAAATCATCGAGCGAGAATCTCACGCCGTGCGCCTTCAAGGCAGTCATCTTGGCGATGACGTCGGCCACGTCTTCCAGCAACAAGCTCTCGGTCAATTCGAGCTTGAGCAATTCGGGCCGCGCCCCGGCCTCGGCCAGAGCCGTGAGAACCTGCTCGACGAAGTCGGGATGATGAAACTGCCGTGCGCTGACATTGACGGCGATAGTCAGCTCCGCCATATCCGGCTCATCAGCCCAATCGCGCAATTGCAGGCAAGCCTTGTCCAGCACCCAGCGGCCCAGCGCATGGATCAGGCCGGTATCTTCAGCCAGGCCGATGAATTGCATCGGGCCGACGACGCCGCGCTCTGGATGCTGCCAGCGCAGCAGGGCCTCGACCCCGGTCAGGCAGCCTTCGCCGTCGACCTGGTCTTGATAGTAGATGACGAACTGTTCCTTTTGCAGCGCTTCGCGCAAGCCTGCCTCAAGAGCGGCGCGCTCCGTCACCATGGCTTCCATGCGCGGATCGAAGAAGCGTAGGGTATTGCGGCCGGCTGCCTTGGCCTCGTACATGGCGAGGTCGGCCCGCTTCAGCAGATCTTCTATGGTGCCGCCATGGTCGGCGAACAGCGTTACACCGAGACTTGGGGTGCTGAGGTATTCGTAGCTGCCGAGCCGGTAGTTGCGGTTGAGCGATTCCAGAATCTTGCGGCATTGCGCTTCCGCCTTGGAAGCCGCAGTGGCGCGCTGCAGCCCCAGGCGCGTCAGCAGCACCAGGAATTCGTCGCCTCCGAGGCGCGCCACCACGTCTTCGCTCTCGATGCATTCGGCCAGGCGGCCGCCGACCTGTTGCAGCAACATGTCGCCGACATGATGGCCGAGGTTGTCGTTCAAGGTCTTGAAGTTGTCCAGATCGATGCAGATCAGCGCATGATGCTGGCCTGCATGCTGCCCCGAACGGATCAGGCGCTCAAGACGGTCGAACAGCAGGCGCCGGTTCGGCAAACCGGTCAAGGGGTCGTAATACGCCAGACTGTGGATTTCCTCTTCGGCCTTGATGCGCTCGGAGATATCGGTATCGACGCAAAACAATTCCGGCGGACGCCCCGGCACGCTGACGAAGGCATGATTCGAGATGACGGCGACACGCGAGCCATCCTTGTGCTGGCGCACCGCGTCCTCGGGCGGCGACACCTGGCCGGTCAGGAAGATTTTGCTCATGTCGTCGCGCAAGCTGCAATGCGTGCCGGCCGGCACGATCAAATCAAGCAGGTTTTGCCCGATGGCTTCCTCCGCGCTATAGCCGTAGATTCTTTCCGAAGCCTTGTTCCAGTAGCGCGTGACGCCGTCCGCGCCATAGCCCTGCACCGAAACGGGCACGACTTCGAGTAGCTTGCGAAAGCGCATTTCGCTGGCACGCATCTGCGCGCTGGCTGCTTCGCGCTCGTCTTCGAGGCGCCCGGAGATCAAAGCGATGAAGATCACCAGGCGGCCTATGCCGGTGATCAGGAACGTTAGCATGAACACGCCTTCGATCCAGCCGTTGCCATTGCCTGCGAATTGGCCTGCCAGCAACAGACCTGCAATGCGCGCCATGTGCAAGGCGCCGTCGACCAGCAGCAGGCCGCCGAGCAGACGGGTCTCCATGCGCAGCGAGGTTTTCCTCTGCTTGAGCACCTCATGGAGGCCGAGCAAGGTGCCGCCGCCGTTGAAGGCCGAAACGACAATGGCGCGCAGGTCGGAGGATTGCCACTCGAACAGAAACGCCGCGTGCAACGCGCCGGCCGCCAACACCACTGCCAACAGTAGCGGCCGCGATACCTCGCGGCCGAAAAAGGCACGCAATCCGGACCACAAACACATCGTGGCACCGACGATCAGCGTATTCGAAAGCGTGACGGTAATAAGCGGCGGCCGGCCGGCCCCTTGCAGCAGTATTCCGCAAAAGCCCAGCATGGCCAACAGGCAGCCCAAGGCCCACCAGCCGGGTCCGCGCAAATGCGGATGGCGTTGCGAAGTCGCCCAATAGACCAGGATGCCCACAGGCTGCAGCAGCACGAATACCCAGAATACCGTGTTCTGATCTATCTTCATTCCGCCTCACACAGCAACGTTTATACCCGTTGCGCCTCCACTAGCGATACGGCCTGGGTTGACTGTTATTTGTTACACGCAAAGATATTGTTTATTTTGCAGTCGCCCTACGATATTAACAGAAAGTAAGCTGTCAATTCTGGCCTTGACCTGAAAATCGCATGCTCATGCGATTTTCCGCCTTCGAGTAAAATGATGGATGCCCGTGCGGAATTACCGCGAAAAGCAGGTAATTCCACACGCCCTGGGCGGGAGATACATCACAGACCTTTTGCGCGTTGAGATTTACCATGAGTCATCGAAAGAAATCCCCAGAGGAGAAAATCATGACGCCTGACGCCGAGAAGAAGTCCATTGCCCGCCCGGCCTTCAACGACCGCCGCCGCAAACAACAACTGGCCCCGCCCTACCTGACCGATGACGGCGTGATCCTGATCGACCGCCGCGGCGCAAAAAGCACCTATATGATCTTCGGTCGCTACACCTATCGTGCCTGGGTCGAGGCCGACATCGATGCAAGCCAGCCGGCACGCTATGACGCCTGGTATGAAATCGTGTCGCCCGACGGCCAGACCGTGCTGTTCGGACCAAGCAAGCTGGATCAGCAATTCCTGCATGAAGACGAGGCCTATGGTGCGGTGGCACAAAAGGTGAAATGGGACATCTTCCACATGGTCGGCGGCGGCAGCGAACACATGCAATAAGCTTGTGCCGGATCAGTCGAAGTAAGGGCGCTCGACCTTGAACAGCAGACGCTTGGCATTGTCGCGCCACTCCTGCGGCGCGGACTTGCCGCGCACCACGAGCGCCATGGCGCAGACCTGGCCGCGCGAAACCAAGTCCAGCGTATCGAGTTCGTCGCGCGAGAATCCTCCGTTTTGCAAACCCGCGAGCACCTGCCGCATGCGCTCCGACCTTACCCGCTGGCGCGGCGCAAGCAAGGTCCAATATGGCCCGGCATCGCGATGTTCACGCATGGCCAGCGCCGCGGCGAACAGCAAACCGTCATCACTCCAGCTTGAGTCAGGCGTGCGGCTCAGCACAAGCTGCCCCCAGGCGGGCTTGGCGCCATCGGAGGCGGCGATCAATATCTCTTCACGCGACGGCCCGGCCTGCGTGGGTAGCGCGGCATGCGCCCGGGCCACGTCCCCGTCCAGCAACGCCGTCCAGGATTTGTCGAAATCCGTTCCTCTGGCTCCCTGATCGATTCTGGCATAGGCTTTCAATTGTTCGGAAAACCGCTCCAGATCGTCCAATTTGGCAGCGGGGTCGAGCAAACGGCGTCCGCGTGCGAGGTCCAGCGAGACCCACTCGCGCATGACCGGGTAGGTCCTGGCGGCAAGATCGAAGCGGTGCGCCGCGTCGGCCAGATCGAGCCGCTCCAGCGACGTATAGCCGGCGGCCTGTTCGAGCCAGGGATTGTCCGGCCAGCGGTTGGCGGCATCGAGAAATGCCTGTGCTTGGTCGCGGCCTTCCGGCATGCAGCGAATTTTGAGATATTGCAGGTCGGCGTTGCCGGGCTCACGGCCGGCCATGGCGCTGTGGCGCGCGCAAACCTCGGCATACCCTGCAGCATCTGTTTGATCCTGGTCTTGCTCAAGGCGCAGAGCCATCACATCATGCGGATCGAGCTTGAGCCTGGTCTTGACGATTTCGGCAACCTTGCTCTTGTCGCGCAGCGCGTTGATCCATAGCAGCAGGTTGGCGCTGCCAGGCGCATCGTAGCGCGCATGGGCAAATGCCAGGTCCTCGGCTTTTTCCCTTGCGCCCGCTTCGTCTTGGCGTACGTCGAAGCTGTTGACTTGTTCGACAGGCGACCTTTCCGAAAGACCAATCAGCACTGTGCGCCAGTCGCGCCCCTCCTTCGACGAAATGCTGCGCGGCGGTTCAGCCAGGATGTCGTCCTGCGTCAAGGCCATCCAGCGCGGCGTTCCCAGATAGCGTGGCGGCGGAGGCCGGCGGCCGCCATACACCGCCGTGGCTTCGACGAACACGCCGGCCTGGCCGATGTTGTAGAGGTAATGCGAGCCCGATTCCTCAAGATGCTGTCTGAAACGCTCGATTTCGAGTCCGTCGATCGAGGCCGAAATCTCGATGTCGCTTTTTTCTGCAGGCAAATAGATATCGGCATGCGAACGCGGGCCCAGTTCGATATTGCGGCCGTCGACCGTCGCTTTCACCTTGTTGTCGAATCCATTGTAAAGCGTCAGTTCGCCGCGCCCGCGATAGGCGCCAAAAGCCAGCACGGCGACGACCATCGACGCAGACACGATAAACTTTGCCGCCGTCGCCGCAGTACCATCCGCGCTCTGGAACCGGCTCCACCAATCGAGCGTCTGCTGTCTTTTTCGTTCCGAGCCGGGAACCAGGCGCGGATAGTCGTCCGGATGGTGTCCAGGCTCGGGGGCGACGCCGACGGAGGCGCCCGTATGACGAGTATGATGCGCTTTCGCCAAGGCGGCTTCGGTCTTGAGCAATTCACAGAGCGCCGCTTCGTAGAGCTTGTCCAGCGCGGCTGCGGCAGCATTGATCCAGCTATCGACATTGCGCAGCCAATCGTTGATGTTTTCGCGCGACGGCGCAGCGAACCTGAATTCGCCGATCATGTCGTGCCAGCTGGAGACGCCGAGCCGTTCGAGCACAGCCTGCGCAGGCACGACCTCGGGCGCCTCGACATAGATTGCGGAAATGCAGCGATACATGTCGCCGCACGCCGAATGCAGACGCTCGAATTTCTCCTTGCTCACTTTTCCCGCCGCCGTGACGACCTGGTAGACGTTGGACAGCATACCCTGCATGTCGCGCAAGTCGGCGGCGCAATGGTCGGCATAATGCATCAGCCGCAGCAGGTTTTTCAGATAGGCTTCCCAACCGCCGCCGAACGCCCGTGCAACCGTCAAATGGGCGCTGCGGCAGATGCGGTCGTGTGCGTTCAGGCGCTCCTCAAGCTCAGCCAATTCCCGCTCGACACCAGCCAATGCAACGGGCAAATCCTTGCGCCGCAGCGGCTTGCCGCGAAAATATGCCGAATTGCCCGCCATCTGCCAGGTCCCGCGCTCCAGCGCCTTGAGCATGGCGCGCTCGCGCTGCATGTCGCGCAGCGTTTCGAGCTGTTGCGACAAAATCGCGGGGTAAATGGTGTCGAGCACGTTCGGCGCCAAGTTGCCGTCCGGTTCGTACAAATCGTCGACCTTGGCCTTGCAGCGCACCACGGAACGGCCGAGGTAGGCGCCGCGATAAAAGCGATTGAGGAATTCGCGGCGGAATTCGCCATCGAGATGCTCGACCGCTTCAGCCGTTGCAATCACCGGCGCCCCGGCCGCCGCCTCATTGTAGAGTCCGAGCGAGGCCCTTTCGCGCAATGCGGCCGCATCGCGAAACACGATCCAGGCGCTGCGCGGGTCCAGCGGCGCATCGACATAAGTCCGTTTGGCATTTTCTTCGCGTTCATGATTGAGCGGATGCGTCGCCCACATCTGCGGCGGCCGCGCGAAATCGGCCTTGAACAGTCGCCGCGCCGGCGCCTCCCCGCGTGCCACCGGCGGCACGCGGCCGTATTGCAAATCGTCGTACACCACGCGCAAGTGCTCGAGCACGCGCGACTGGATGGCGAACACGTCGGCGATCTTGCGGTTCCTGGCACATTCCTCGCCGACGAAGCCCATCGTGCGGTTCCATGCCGCTTCGCCCGGACCAAGCTTGTATAAGGCATGGGTAAGCGCTTCGCTGCCGGTCAGCGATACGGCCACCAGGTCGGCCTGCATTTCCATCTCGCGAGAGAGGGCGCGTTCGGCGATCAACAGCGCGCGGAAACCCAGTTCGACAAGGGAACGTACCGACCATACCAGCAGTTGCAGCAGCCAGCCTATCCAGGCGACGCGGATGTCGACGCGCGACAGAGCGTTGATGAATTTATCGAAGGCGTCGCGCTGCGCCACAAGATGGCCAGCAATCTGCTGCGCGATATATACCCAGCGCCCGACCGCCATCGACCGCTGCGCGAAATGGCCGAATTCGTGCGCCAGCACCGCCTTGAACTCGGCTATCGTCAGCACGTTGACCAGGGCAAGGCCGATCAAGAGGTTCTTGCGCGTCGGAAACAGCAGGTTGGCGATGGATAAATCGTAAAACACCGCGGCGTTGACGCTCTCGGACAAAAACACGCGGTGCGGCCGCGGCGCACGCGCTTCGTCGGCCAGCTTGTACAGGAATTCGAACAGGGCGGGTTCCTCTTCCCGCCTCAGTTCGATGTAGCCGGATTGGGCGCCCTGCTTGACGGAGAATAGGCCCTTGACCAGGAACACGGCGAGCGCCGCTGAAATCGCAGCTACCACAAGATCGACGAATACGTGCTCCCGGTCATGAAAGGCCAGCTTGGTCATGGTCCATGCCTGATGGGAGAACCAGTATGCAAGCCCAAGATACAGCACGACAAAGGCGAGCAACGACAACAGCGCAATCCAGGCCTGGAGCCGGTAGCGCGGCGTCGGCTTGGTCAGGTGCTCTGGGACGGTTTGCGGCCCTGCGGGATAAATACTTGACGTCGAAATCTGCATGAGCAATAGATACGCGAGACGAGGTAGTGTAGCAGACACTTAATCAAGAGAAACGAGGCTTCCCGTCTCCACTGTCGAAAACATGGCACGAATCCTGCACGAAGGAATCACCGAAACCAAAGTGGCATAAGCCGGTCCAACTTGGTTCGCCAAGGAACAAGGACCAAGGAAGGGAAAATGACGGGAAAAGAGCAAATCGGCACGGCAAGCGCTTCGGAGCTTTACAACATCACGATCACCGGTGCCGCGGTCGATGGCGCCGGCGGGGCGATCGACTACCGCAAGCTGGCCCTGGTTTGCGAAGGCGGCGGGCAACGCGGCATCTTCACCGCCGGCGTGCTAGACAGCTTCATGCGCAACAACTACTTTCCGTTTCGCGCCATGGTGGGGGTTTCCGCCGGCGCGCAAAACATTTCGGCCTATGCCTGCGGCGCGCGCGGCTATGGACGCCACGCCATCCTGCGCTATACCACGCAGCGCGCTTTTTTCGATCCCTTGCGCTTCGCCCGGGGCGGTCATTTGATCGACCTCGACTGGTATTTCGAAGCGCTGCATCGCGAAGTTCCGCTTGACTTGAAGCTGGCACAACGCCGGCTCGACGGCGGTTCGCTCCACGTCTGCGCCAGCCGCTGCGACAACCTTGCCGCCGAATACCTGCCCTTTCACACTGAGAGGCTGCCGCACGCGGTCAAGGCATCGAGCGCCATCCCCTTGTTCTACCGCGGCGGCGTCAACATAGACGGCGTGGACTACTGGGATGGCGGCGTCTCGGACGCCTTGCCCGTAACGGCAGCGCATGCGCGCGGCGGCGATTGCATCGTGGTGGTACGCACGCTGCCGCACAGCGCCGATCAGGCGCAATTGAAGTTGCCGCGTCATCTGAAATACGACAGGCTGCAGCAAACCGCAGCCATGGTCGAAACCCACCTGCAAAGCTACCGCACGGCACGCCGCTTCATCGAAAACCCGCCCGAAGCCGTGACCGTGATCGAAATCGCACCAAGCAGACCGCTGAAAAGCCGCCTGCTCGGCAGCAAACTCGATGCCTTGCGGCACGACTATCGCCTAGGACTGCACTGCGGCCGCAGCTTTCTCGACCGCGTGGCCGGAAAGCTACGCCACAGGCCGGCGGCCCGCTGAGGCGCGCAAGGCTTGCGCCGCTGCCACCATGTTTTGCAGGGCCGGGCGCACTTCTTCCCAGTTGCGGGTCTTCAAGCCGCAATCGGGATTGACCCACAGGCGTTCGGCGGGAATCCGTTCGGCGGCTTTCCGCATCAGGGCCACGATGCAGGCTTGGTCCGGGATGTTCGGCGAATGGATGTCGTACACACCCGGTCCGATCTGGTTCGGGTAGCGAAAATCGACGAAGGCATCGAGCAACTCCATGTCCGAACGGGAGGTCTCGATCGTGATCACGTCGGCATCCATGCCCGCTATCGCGGCAATGATGTCGTTGAATTCGGAATAGCACATGTGCGTATGGATCTGGGTTTCATCGCGCACACCGTTGGCGGCGAGGCGGAACGCCGCGACGGCCCATTGCAGGTAGTCGTCCCATTCGGCACGCCTGAGCGGCAAGCCTTCGCGCAGCGCGGCCTCGTCGATCTGGATGATGCGTGCGTCGGCCGCTTCCAGATCCAGCACTTCGGCGCGTATTGCCAGCGCCAATTGGCGGCAGGTTTCGGCGCGCGGCTGGTCGTCGCGCACGAAGGACCAGTTGAGCATGGTGACCGGCCCGGTCAGCATGCCCTTCATGGGTTTGTCCGTCAGCGATTGGGCATGGCGCATCCAGGCTACCGTCATGGCGCTTGGCCTGCGGACATCGCCGAACAGAATCGGTGGCTTGACGCAACGCGAACCGTAGGATTGCACCCAGCCGAACTGGCTGAAGGCATAGCCTTCCAATTGTTCGCCGAAATATTCCACCATGTCGTTGCGCTCGGCTTCGCCGTGCACCAGCACGTCCAACCCCAAAGCTTCCTGCTCGCGCACGCAATGCGCGATCTCTTCGCGCATCAGGGCGTCATAGCCGGCGGCATCGATCTCGCCGCGGCGCAGCCTGCCGCGCGCCTGGCGGATGTGCGCCGTTTGCGGGAACGAGCCTATGGTCGTTGTCGGATAGGCTGGGAGATTAAGTCGGGCCGCCTGAAGCCTGGACCGTTCGGCGTAGGCGCCGGCACGGCGGCCGCACTCGTCGCCACAGCGGGCGATTTCCTGCCTGACGGATGGGTTTTGCACACGGGGCGAACGGCGCCGCTTTTCCACGGCGGCGTGGTTGGCAATCAACGCTTCCTGCACCGAGGCACGGCCGCGGTTGAGCGCCTTGGCCAGGATTTCGAGTTCCTCCATTTTCTGTATCGCAAAGGCAAGCCAGGAGCGCACTTCCGCGTCGAGCGCAGCTTCACTCTCCAGATCGACCGGAACGTGCAGCAGTGAGCAGGAGGGCGCAATCCACAACCGGTCCTGCAAAACGCGATGCACGGGCTCAAGCCATTCCAGGGTCGCGTGCAAATCCGTCTTCCAGATGTTGCGCCCGTTGATCACACCGAGCGACAAGACACGTTCCGCCGGCCAGCGTTGCACCAGTGTCTCGACTTCATTGCGCGCATTGATCGCATCGAGGTGCAAACCCTGCACGGGCAGCCGGCACACGAGTTCCAGGTTTTCTTGCAACCGGCCGAAATACGTTGCCAGCAACAGCCGCACACCGCTTGCCTGCAAGGCGTCGTATGCGGCTTCCAATGCGTCTTGCCATTCTTCACCCAGCTCCATGACGAGTATGGGTTCGTCGACTTGCACCCATTCCACGCCTCGCGCCGCCAATTGGCGGAACAAATCCGCGTAGGCGGGCAAAAGGCGCGGCAGCAAGGCCAGCTTGTCGGAATGGTCCTTGGCCTTGCCCAGGTACAGGTAAGTCACAGGGCCGACGATGACGGGCTTGACGTTGCGCCCGGCACGCTTCGCTTCCGCAACTTGTTCCAGCAAGGGCGCGGCGTCGAGTGTGAATGTCGTTCCGGCGGAGAATTCCGGCACGATATAGTGATAGTTCGTGTCGAACCACTTGGTCATTTCGCCGGCATGCACACCGTGGCAGCAATCGTCGCCGGGCGAATGGCCGCGCGCCACGCGAAAGTAGTTGTCCACCGCAGTGCCATGCGAGCTGCGTACGCGCTCGGGCAGGTTGCCCAGCATGAAGCTCATATCGAGCACGTGGTCGTAAAAGGAGAAGTCGCCAACCGGCAACAGATCCAGGCCTGCCTGCGTGGCCCAGTGGCGCTCGCGCAATTGCCGGCCGGCGCCAAGCAGGTCGGCGTATTGCGACTGTCCCTTCCAATAGCTTTCCAGGGCAAATTTCAATTCGCGCCGCGCGCCGATGCGGGGGAATCCGAGATTGTGGGTAGTGACCATGACTGTGAGCTCCGAAATCAAACCGGGGACCATGGTAGCGTTTCGCAATCATGAAATATAATGGTATTAATTCATCAATCCATAAATTTTATTCATATGATAGAGCGTATGCACCTGGCGATCGTGCGCGAAGTCGAGCGGCTGGGGTCGCTGACGGCGGCGGCGGACGCTCTGCACCTGACGCAGCCGGCACTGAGCCACGCGATGAAAAAGCTTGAGCAACAGTTGGGCACCGATGTCTGGTCGCGCGAAGGCCGCAGCCTGCGCCCGACCCGGGCCGGCGAATATCTGTTGTCCCTGGCCGAGCGCATCCTGCCGCAACTCGAACATGCCGAGCGCATCATGGCCCAATATGCGGCAGGCCGGCGCGGCAGCTTGCGCATCGGCATGGAATGCCATCCCTGCTACCAATGGCTGCTCAAGGCGGTATCGCCCTACCTGTCCGGCTGGCCCGACGTGGATGTCGACGTGAAGCAGAAATTCCAGTTCGGTGGCATCGGCGCGCTGCTGGGCTTCGAGATCGACCTGCTCGTCACGCCCGACCCCTTGTTCAAGACCGGGCTGCATTTCCTGCCTGTATTCGACTATGAGCAAGTGCTGGTGGTCCCGGCCGGCCACGCCCTAGCCGGCAAGGACCACGTCACTCCGAGGCAATTGCGCGAGGAAACGCTGATCACCTACCCGGTGCCGATAGACCGGCTCGACATCTACAACCATTTTTTCCTGCCGGCGGGGTGCGCACCGAAACAGCACAAGACCATAGAGACGACGGACATCATGCTGCAGATGGTCGAGAGCGGCCGAGGTGTGTCGGCCCTCCCCCTGTGGCTGGTCGAAGAATATGCCGAGCGCATGAACATTGCCGCGGTGCGCCTGGGGCGGCGCGGCATCGCCAAGCAGATTTTTCTCGGTATGCGCGAAGCCGATGCGCATATCGATTACCTGCGCGCCTTCGTCGAGACGGCAAGGAAAGTGAAGATTTGAAGCGGAACAACGGAGAAGCGCGACGCTTCTCCGCCAAACAGGGTCAAATAGGATTGAATGAGACGGTTTCAGGAAGGCTTGCCGTAAGGTTCGGTCAGCGCCTGGGCGGCCATGCGGCGATCCTCGATCGCGCGGCGGTTGGCAATCTTTTTGCGCAACAAGGCAGCATAAGCTTCGGCCGTCATCGGCACAGCGGTCATCAAATCTGCAAGTGACGCATCTTGTCGAACGTCGCGATCAGCATGTTTCATTATCGTTCAATCCCTCCAGGAAAGAGTCGAGGTCAATGGCATCAGCGGCGGTAGCGCATCAGCGAAGCATAAGCCTCGCTGCCGAACTGGTCGCGTGCCGCCTCGATCAGGTTGAGGCCCAATTGCCGTTTCAATTCATCGAACGGCACCGTACGGCAATCCCGCTTTTGAGCGGATTGCGTCGCGTCAATCTGGCGCGATGATTCCTTGTTGTCGTTACTCATAGCCAGTTCCCTCCTCATCATGGTCGGGGATATGCAGCTTAGAGCCACTCATGTCGCCAACGAATGAAAACGTGCTCGCCTATGCGAATTGCGACGATTGTCTGAAGATGGCGCTTCTGCCCATATGACGGTTTCGCCTCGGCTTGGTTCGCGCTTTTCCTGCCTTGCCCGCACTATTTCCATGGCGCCGCGCAACATTGCCGCGCGGCAGCAGCGCAAACATCCGGGAGGGGCGTTTATGGCATCCGACGTGGCGCCATGATGCGCGCCAGCAAGCCCTGGCGCTCCGGCTGGAGCAAGGCATTTTCCACCACCTGCGCCCATTGCTCGGACAATTGCTGGCATGTGGCACGCAATACCGGCGCCAATGTCGGCAGGGCCGCCAAAGCCTTCAAGTGGCGCTCGATGACCGAAGCCAGCTTGACGCAGACACCGCTTTCCTTGCCTGCATTGGCGGTGTAATGCGACATCAGGTGCAAGACGGCGGAAACCAGCAACTCCGGGTGATCGGAAGCACGGCTTGCTTCGAGAAAAATCGGATCGGCATCATCGGTGGGCATAAGAACCTCCTGGTTTGAGTGGAAAGCCAAGGGGCGTCTTCATCCTCCGCTCAAGGGAAGAGGCAAGATCGCCTTGGCTGGCCCCAATTATAAATGAGAATAATTATCATTTGCAATTGAGACTTCGCCATTGGCATCTCCATCCTTCGGATTTTCTATCCCCCGTCCATTTCCGCTTCGAGTATCGGCGCAACCGCGTCCCGCAGCAACTCGATCAATTCGGGGTCCATGGCCTTGTAATCGTCTGGAATATCGAGCACAACCACGCGCTTATGCTCAAGCAGCCGACCGAACTCCGCGGCCAGGCGCGACTTGTGCTTTTGCTCCATCGCGAAAACGATATCGGCCCAGGCGATATCCTGCGCCGACACCACGCGCCGCGCGGCAGCGCTGGTGCCTGCCGAGCGCACGGCGACACCGGGATGGCGGCGCCAGACGTGTTCGGCCGTGGGACTGCGCCATTGGTTGCGGCTGCAGATGAATAACAGGTTCAATGCATTACCTTGTAAGGATGACGTGTAAGAGGCGTAAGGGGCGGGTAAATGATAACGAAGCCCCCCGGTACGGTAGAATGCCGCTTTCGTTTCCGCATGTCCATCATGACGCAATACGGCAAAACCCTGGTCTTCGCCCTCTCGGCTCTGCTGGTGCTGGCGCTGTCGCAATTGAGCAGCTACCTCATCGATGCCCATCTTGCCATAGGCGAAACGCAGGTGCTCGCGCCTTTTCTCTATTTCACCCACGTGCGCAACATGGGCGGCACCTTCGGCGTGCTGCAGGGTCACAGCTATCTGTTCGCCGCCTTGTCCACCGTCCTGATCGGCATATGCAGCGTCGCCTTCATACGCAGCAAACCCACGCATTGGTTGCAGGCCCTGCTGTTCGGTTTCATCATCGGCGGCGGTACGGCCAACGTGGTTGACCGTCTGGTACGCGGTTCCGTGGTCGACTTCATCAATGTGCAAGGCATCCCGCATTGGCAATACATATTCAATACTGCCGACGTCTTCATTCATCTCGGCATCTGGCCCACTTTGCTGATCAGCTTTTTGCAGGCGCGCAAGGAAAGCGCTGGTAATGCACATTAGGCTTCTCGCCTTGGCGGTGGCGCTGCTGGCAGCGGACGCCGGCCAAGCAGCCGATATCCTTGCCTATCGCGTTACGCTCCAGCCCGATTTTGCCCGGCATGCCGTCTCCGGCATTACGCGCATCACAGCCGAAGCATCCCGGGACAATCCCCGAATAAGTTTGCCGCTGCACGACTTGCAAGTCACCGATATCGAGCTCGATGGCGCTCCGCTCCCCGTTCGCATCGCCGATGGCCAGTTGAACGCCACACTGCCGCCCGGACATCATGAGCTGAGCATCGCCTACCACGGCACGCCGCGCGAGGGATTGAATTTCGGCGCCGGCTACGTCAACTCTTCCTGGCAAGGCTGCGACTGGATGCTTTGCGACGAAGACCCGGGCAAGAAGGCACCGCTGACTATCGAATTGCTGCTGCCGCCCGGTTATGTTTCGATCGCCAGCGGCGTGCCCGGCGGCGAACAGCAGCTCACGCCCGACCTGGTGCGCCACACCTGGCGCGAAGAGCGGCCTTATTCGAGCTATCTCTATGGCTTCGCTGCGGGAAAATTTCATCACGCGGAAGAAACCGCCGGCAAGGTCGCCCTGCACTACTACGGCGTCGCCGACGATGAAGTGGCGCTGCGCCGCAAGTTCGCACCTAGCGCAGGCATGCTCGCCTTCCTGCAAGAGAAAGCCGGCGTCGCCATGCCTCACGGCGCTTACCGCCAATTGCTGATTCCCGGCAGCGAGGCGCAGGAGCTAAGCGCATTTTCCGTGATCGGCACGGACGAACTCGCCCCGATGCAAGCCGACCCGCAGGAAGACTGGGCCATCGTGCACGAGATGGCGCACCAATGGTGGGGCAACCTGTTAACCTGCAGGACATGGTCCGAATTCTGGCTCAACGAAGGCATCACCACCTTCATGGTCGCTGCCTACAAGGAACACCGCTGGGGCCATGAAGCCTATGCGCGCGAGATGGCGCTGCAGAGGAAACGCTATCAAGCCGCAATCGACGCGGGATACGACAAGCCGCTCAGCTATGGCGGCAGCTATCCCTCGCTCAAAATCCGCCGCGCCATCCAATACGCCAAAGGAGCGCTATTCATGGATGCCTTGCGCGCCGAGCTTGGCGACGAGGTTTTCTGGGATGGCATGCGCCGCTACACCAGGGCACATGCCGGCGGCAGCGTGGTGAGCCGCGATCTGCAGATGGCGATGGAGCAGGCTGCCGGCGGCAAGCTTGACCGGCTTTTCGTCAAATGGGTATATTAAGCCGACGCAATGTAACTCAAGACAATTGCAACGGTGCGAGGCGGGCGCAACACTTCCAAACAGTTTGAAACAATTGGCATAGCGTTCGCCCTTGCCGCCTCGATACCTCATGGGTAAGCTGGCTCCATCGATAGTACGGAGACCGTCATGCCTTCAGTTTTGAAACTCTCGCCTCTTCTTCTGTCGCTGGCCGCCACCGTGCCGGCATTGGCGCAAGCCGCCAATATCCCCATCGCGCAGCGCACGGCAGCAGCAGAACAGACCGCGCAATCGGCCGCAAGCTGCAAGCCGGCGCAGCCGTTCTACTGGGAAATCGGTGACGCGCATGGCGCGCTGGCAGGAGGCCAGGTCGGCACCAATGCTCCTGCGCGCGATACGCAGATGCACATCGCCAGCGCGTCCAAGCTGGTCTATGCAGCCTATGTCGCCGAAAAGCGCGGCGGAGCACTCAACAACGACGACATCAGGCTTTTGACATTCGAGAGCGGCTATACCCGCTTTCGCTTCTGCCGTCCGAACCAGACTGAAGGCGCCTGCCTGAACAGCCTGCTAAACGGCCTCGGCAAACCCGACGCGGCGACGACCGGCCGCTTCGACTATAACGGCGGGCACATGCAGAAGCACGCCTCAACGATGGGCATGGCCGACATGGACCGCGACGCCATGGCCGCCGAGATCCGGCGCGGCCTGCCGCAACTCGGCGCCGGCTGGAACTTCAGCTACATCCAACCCCAGCCCGCGGGCGGCGGCGCCTCCAGCGTGGCCGACTACGCGCACTTCCTCTCCGCCATCCTGGACGGTCGGCTGCAGATAGGCAAATTGCTGGGTACACACAAGGTCTGCGCCAATCCGCGCACCTGCCCCGACCAAGCCGTCAAGACACCGATTCCGCTGTCGGAGACCTGGCATTACTCGATCGGCCATTGGGTTGAAGACGACCCGAAGGTCGGCGACGGCGCGTTCTCCAGCCCGGGGGCGTTCGGTTTTTATCCCTGGATCAGTGCCGACAAGCAGTACTACGGCATCGTGGGGCGTGAGAATCATCACATGTCGCTTGAAGAGGATGGACGGCCCTATGTGGAATCGGTCGATTGCGGCCGCGATATCCGCGCGGCGTGGATGAGCGGCGAGAGCAAGCCGTGAAGGCGGTGATGCGGAAGGACGCTCCGTCGGAAGCGTGGCTTAAGAGTCCGCAACAATGGCAACCGGCAATACTTCAACTCGACGCCCGCTCCTGAGCGCATGCGCGGCGAGCAGAAAACTTACGGTCGCCATCCTCGCCGAAGCCATGGGCATGGCCAGCGTGCGCACGCGCGTTGCGCAGTGGCTGGCGGACGATCATGCGTTGATTGCGAAGCTATTCGGGCAAGCCAGTGTCGCCAAGCCCGAGGAACATGCGTCCATGCTGCTTGCCTCGATACTGGGCAGCTTTACGCTGCATGCGATGAGCCTGCCGGCGGTGCCGCCTGGTTATGCGGAAAGCCAGTTGCTGGCCTGGCTCAAGTCCGTGCTCTGAGCTGCGCTTTTGCCAAACCGGGCCGGATATGCGATGCTGGGATCATTCCAACATGGAAGGAATGCCATGCCGATTACGCCCGCGCAACTCGAAACCCTGATCGAAGAAGTCGAGCTCGAGGACCCGATCGATTTTGCCGACCTCCCTTTCGAGGAAGCGGCGCTACGCGAGCTGGTGGCCGAACGGCTGTGCGCCATGACGGACGGCATGACCGACTTTACCGACGAAGACAAGATTTTGTCCTTGATGGCTGTGGCGGCGAAGCTGTTGCTGGAAAATCTTGTGCTCAACGTACAACTGCTGCGCCGTGACGGTAAGGCCCAGGATGACGGCGCAGCCCTGCTGCAGCGCTTGCGGGAAGGGCGAAAGTAAGGGTACTTTCCAAACAGTTGGTTTCGCGACAAAATAGGCGCGTTCCCACAAGATGTCTGCCTGCGAGACCATGTCCCATCCCCACCACTTCCCCGCCGCGGACGCGCATGGCGAAATGTTCATGCTCGCGCCAATCTCGCTCTGGCTTGAGGATTTCAGCGGCGTCAAGACGTTGTTCGAGCAATGGCGCGCCGAAGGCGTGACCGACTTGCGTACGCATTTGACGGCACAGCCCGCGCTCGTTGCGCAATGCTCGCAACAAATCCGCGTAATCGAAGTCAATCAAAAAACCTTGACGCAATTCGGCGCCGACAGCCTGGAACATCTGGTGGCCAATCTGGGCCAGGTGTTCCGCGACGACATGCTCACGTCGCACGTCGAGGAACTGAGCCAGCTTTGGCAAGGCAGGACCGAGTTCCACAGCCAGGGCATCAACTACACCCTGGCCGGGCACAGGCTGGATATCCGCCTGAAAGGCGTGATCCTTCCAGGACATGAAAGCGATTGGAAGCGCGTGCTGCTCGCCATTGAAGACGTGACCGAGCAGGAAAGCGCCAAGCGCAAGCAGCTTGCCAGCGAAGCGTACGCGCGCGGTTTGTTCGAGCATTCGCCGGTATCGCTCTGGGTCGAGGACTTTAGCACCATCAAGCGCCTGATGGACGAGGTGCGCGAGCGCGGCATTACGGATTTCCGTACCTTCACCGACGTGCATCCCGATTTCGTCGAGCGCTGCATGTCGGAGATCCGCGTAATCGACGTGAACCGGCAAACGCTGGCGATGTTCGGCGCGAAGGACAAGGCGACACTGCTGGCCAATCTGCACCATCTGTTCCGCGATGAAATGCGCATCCATTTCCGCGAACAATTGATCGACCTATGGCAGGGCCACCTGCTCCAGCAGCGCGAAGTGGTGAACTATTCGCTCAACGGCGATACCCTGCACGTGTATCTGCAGTTTTCCGTACTGCCGGGCCATGAGAAGTCGTGGGGCCAGGTGCAGGTGGCGCTGACCGACATCACGGCGCGCAAGAAGGCCGAAGCCTATCTCGAATACCTGGGCAAGCACGACGTGCTGACCAAGCTGCACAACCGCGCCTTCTACGTCGATGAATTGAACCGGCTGGAGCGCAAGGGCTCGTTCCCGGTCACGATACTGATCATCGACTTGAACCATTTAAAATCCACCAATGACCAGTTGGGGCATGCCGCGGGCGACGAATTACTGCGCCGGACCGGCGAAGTCCTGGCCAGCGCAACCGATACGCATGTCCACGCCGCACGCATCGGCGGTGACGAATTCGCCATCCTGCTGCCAGGCACGGAAGAAGCCGGAGGGCTGGCAATGCTGGAAAACATCCAGAAATTGATCGAATTGAACAACCAGTTCTATGCCGGCCAACCGCTTTCGCTGGCTATGGGCGCGGCTACCAGCACACCCGGCGAGCGGCTGGAAGACGTGCTCCGGCGTGCCGACCAGGCCATGTACAAGGACAAGAAAGCCTGCTACGAGCGCGAATCGCAGAAATAATTGACGGGCCAAATCCCTCCGACAATTGACGGGTTGCCTTGCTGACAGATATATGTCAATCTATTAACATTGTTTCAAGTTCCATATACATCAAGTAACATGTCCCTCAAGAACGCCTTCCGCAACCTGCTGAAAATCCGCCAGGAGCGCGCCTTGCCCCCGGCCGGACCAAAACCGCCCGTTGGCAGCAATATCGTGCTCGACCGCATGCGCATACGCTTGAAGCACCCGATCAGCGACGAACAATGGGCCTGGCTGACGGCGCACGGCTGGCGTACGGTCGATATGCGCACTGAACGCAGGCGCTACGTCATGGTGCCGGAAAGAGGCGTACTGCGCCTGCTCAAGGCCGAGGGCTTGGAACGCGAAGTGATCCACAAAAAAATGATCCACCTGTTCAGCGAAGAAGCCCGCGCGCAACGCCGCAGCGAACGTGCCGCCCAGGCTGCGGAAATGCCCTTGATGCGCAATTCCGGCATCGGTGCCTGATTCTTCGCCCCCCTCTCGATCGAGAGCGAGATTTTGCCGCGCTTTCCACAAGAAAGCGCCTTGTGCTCACGTTTCTTTTCCAATCCAGGAGGGATATCCATGAAAGCTCTCGTACTGGCGTGTCTCTTTGGCCTCGGCGCGGCAACCGGTCTCGCCAACGCGGCTGAACCACCTGTCGCGGCACAGCATCCCTACGAAGTGCCCTCGCCCAATGGCGCGCGCAGCGACCCCTACTACTGGATTCGCGACGATACGCGCAAGAACCCCGAGATGCTAAACTATCTCGACGCGGAAAACGCTTACTACAAGAGCGAAACCGCGCAGCTCGACGGCTTGACCGAAAAGCTGTATGGCGAAATCGTCGGTCGCATCAAGCAGGACGACAGTACCGTCCCCTACAAGAAAGGCGCCTGGCGCTATTACACGCGCTTTGCCAGCGGCGGCGAATATCCGATCTTCGCGCGCAAGCCGCTTGGCGGCGACAAGGAGCAGGTGCTCATCGACGGCAACGCCGAAGGCAAGGGAAAGGCGTTTTTCGACATCGGCCGCCATGAAGTCAGCCCCAACGCCAGGCTGATGGCCTACCTGGTCGATACCGTGGGCCGTCGCCAATACACGCTGAAGATCCGCGATCTGGCCACCGGCCGCGACTTGAAGGAAGAGATTGCCGGGCTGGCGCCATTCGCCGCCTGGGCCGCCGACAACAAGACCCTGTTCTATATTGAAAACGATCCGACCACGCTCTTGACCACGCGGGTGAAGAAACATGTGATCGGCACCGACCCGGCGCAAGACAAGCTGGTCTACGAGGAACCCGATCATAGCTATTACCTCAGCCTGCTGAAGAGCGGCGACGAGCGCTACGTCATCATCGCCCAGCACAGTACCACGACCAACGGCTTGCTCGTGATCGACGCGGCACACCCGAATGCCAAGCCGACATGGCTGACGCCACGCAAGGAAGCGATGCTCTACACGGCGGACCACATCGCCGGGCGCTGGGTCATCAATACCGACTGGAACGCGCCCAACTACCGCATCATGACCGTGGCGGACCGCGACATCGGCGATCGCAACAAGTGGCAGGAATTGATCGCGCACGACAAGAATGTGTTCATCGAAGGCTTCATCCCGTTCAAGGACTATCTGGTCTTGAACGAACGCGCCGAGGGCCTGCGCCGGCTGCGCGTGCTGCCCTGGAAGGATTTGCATGGCAGCCGCGTCATTGCTTCGGACGAGCCGGCCTATGCCGAAACCTTCGAGGCCAATCCCGAGCAGAACACCCGTGAACTGCGCTACAACTACACCTCGTTGACCACGCCGACGCGCGTCATGGCCGTCGATATGGAGACCGGCGAGCGCAAGGTGTTGAAAGAGCAGCCTGTGCCCGGCTACGACGCATCCCGCTACGTCACCGAGCGGGTCTGGGCCACGGCGCGCGACGGCGTCAAGGTGCCGGTCTCGCTGGTCTACCGCAAGGGCTTCAGGCGCGACGGCACGGCGCCGCTATACCAATACGCCTACGGCTCCTACGGCATGTCGACCGATCCGAACTTCCGCTCCAATTTTGTGTCGCTGATGGATCGCGGCTTTATCGTCGCCATCGCCCATATCCGCGGCGGCCAGGAAATGGGCCGCGCCTGGTATGACGACGGCAAGCTGATGCACAAGAAAAACACCTTCACCGACTTCCTCGACGTGACGGATTATCTGGTGGCCGGGCACTATGCCGCGAAAGACAAGGTGTTCGCCATGGGCGGCAGCGCCGGCGGCCTCTTGATGGGTGCCGTGGCCAATATGGGGGGCGACAAATACCGCGGCATCGTAGCGCACGTGCCCTTCGTCGACGTCGTCACCACCATGCTCGACGAAAGCATTCCCTTGACCACCAACGAATTCGACGAGTGGGGCAACCCAAGCAAGCGGACGCCTACAACTACATGCTCTCCTATTCGCCCTACGACAACGTTACAGCCAAGGCTTACCCGGCCATGCTGGTGACGACCGGGCTGTACGATTCGCAGGTGCAGTACTACGAACCGACCAAATGGGTGGCCAAGCTGCGCAGCATGAAGACCGATCACAACCCGCTTTACCTGAAGATCAATATGGAAGCCGGGCATGGCGGCAAGTCGGGGCGCTTTACGCGGCAGCATGAGGCGGCGGAAGAATACGCGTTCATCTTGAGTCAGCTTGGAATGAAGGAATAAGGCAAGCATGCGACAACCCGACTACCCCGATGCCGATGCCACCAAGTGGGCCGCCGTAGACGACTATTTTTCGGAGCGCCTTGCGCCGGTCGACGTTGCGCTGCAGGCAGCCTTGGCAAGCAGCCGCGCTGCCGGCATGCCGGTGCATGAGGTTTCATCGGTCCAGGGGAAATTCCTTGCGCTGCTGGTCAGAATGACGCAAGCCAGGCGCGTGCTCGAGATCGGCACTCTCGGCGGCTACAGCACGATTTGCATAGCGCGTGCCCTGCCGGAGGGAGGAAAGATCGTGACGATAGAACGGAATCCGGACTATGCCGCCGTCGCTTCACGCAACTTCGCTCACGCAGGCGTTGCGGCCATGATCGAACAGCGTGTCGGTCTTGCGGGCGACGTGCTGGCGCAACTGGAAGGTCCGTTCGATTTGGTCTTCATCGATGCCGACAAACCCAACAATCCGCTTTATCTTGAATGGGCGCTCAAGCTGGCGCGCATCGGAACCGTCATCGTCGGCGACAATGTGGTACGCGGCGGCGCCGTGGTCGATGCCGACAGCACCGACGCCAACGTGCGCGGCGTACGCCGCTTCATGGACATGCTGTCCGTGGAACCGCGCCTAGACAGCACGGCGATGCAAACGGTTGGAGAAAAAGGCTGGGACGGGTTTTCGATTTCCGTCGTGCGTTCCTGACCAGAGCTAGCCCGAATATTTCACCGGAGCGCGGGATGACGACGCGAAAGTTGCGAGTCAGTTTGGGTGATCGCGCCAAGCCAATAGCGAGCTATTGGCGCGAAGCGAGCGCACAAAATGGCCGCAAATTTCGCGTCGGCACCCGCGTAGGCCGGCGGTTCAAATTAGATCCGCCTGCCGCAGGCTGCGAACCTAGGCATGTTGCTGCATGCGTTCAAATTCCGGGCCGGTCCGGTGAAATATTTGGGCTAGTGTAGTGTTTCACGTAGATTGGAACTTATAAAAGCGAGGGATTTCGTGGCGAATCAAGGAGGATGGCCGCCCCGCGCAAACCGCAGCAATAGTGAACTATTGCGAGGATTTGCAACGCAGAGTCGCCGCGAAAGACGTGCTTTCATGTTCCAAGAAGAGTGAAGCACTACACTAGATGCTGAAAGGCTCGTTCACTCCGTCGTACAGCCTTTCCATGATCTCCGTCTCGCGCCGCACGACGGTATCGACAAAATCCCTCGGCCGCCGCATTTGCTTGAAGGCACGAAAGCCGCGGTCGAGGAAGTCATGCAGTTCAGAAAGCCCCGCCAGCTTGGCCGGCCCGCGCATCATCGCCAGCGTGCCGCCGATCAGCGGAACCCGCACCAATTCGCATAAGGCATCGCCGACCGAGCGGATGTGGCTGATCTGCTTTTCGCGGTCGCGCCGAGTGCCGGCTTCGCGGTAGGCTTCGATATAGCTCGATTCGGTGACACGGCTACCCAACCGCGTCGCCATGGCGCGGTCGAGAATTTCGGACAGGGCATCGAGCTCGATCGCTTCAGCTATCGTTTGCAGCGCGGAAGCAGGCAGCAATTTTTCCATCATGGGAATGATGCGCTCGATATCGGCGTCGCGCTGGGTGAAGTCATGCGTGCCGTATAAATCGTCCAGAAAGAAACGCGCCGCGTCGCGCGTGTGCTCGCCGGCCAGCAGATCGGCATGCGTCTGCGCCATGCGCGCCGACTGGAAGCGGCGCAAGGCGATGCGCGCCGCGGCGGCTTCGGGATCCTTGGATGCAACCAGGCGTTCCACCGCGGCGGCTTGCAGATCGCGGCGCAGCCTGATGACGATGTCCTGTTTATTCATGGTTTTATTATCCTTATTTTTACCCGTTTGCGCTGCAATGCACAACAAACATCTAGTAGGGTTCCTCTAGTTTGCCCAAGAGATGCCAAGGCTGCTTGCGGTACACTCAAACAAAGAACATGCGCCATGAGCGCAATGGAGACCCCTGTATGGCAGGCTTAGCATGGCACTAACGCGCCGCTCTTTCCTCAAAGCCGGCTTGTTCGGCACACTTACGCTGGTGGCGGCCGGCGGCATCTATCGCACGTTCAAGAGCCCCGAACCCCTGCTGCCTTTCGCCCTGGACACAAAGGGCCGCGCCGCGCTGGCGGCGATTTGCCCGGCCATGATAGGCAACGCCATGCCGGCGACGTCCGAAGCAAGCGAACGCGCCGTCAGGCACACCCTCGAGGCCATCGCCGGGCTGCCGCTGGCGGCGCAAAAAGAGGTGCAGGATTTGTTCGCGCTGTTAACGCTTGGCATCACGCGCCGCCTGCTGACCGGCGTGCCGGACGACTGGGCACAGGCGAAACGCGAAGACGTGAATGCCTTCCTGCAAAGTTGGCGCGTGCACCGCCTGCAACTGCTGCAAAGCGGCTACCATGCCCTGCACGACCTGATTTTGGGCGGCTGGTATGCCGATGAAGCCACATGGGCGGGCATCGGTTATCCGGGGCCGAACAAAGAATTGTCCACTTAACGCCGAAACCACAGAAGAGCGCACCAGCATGTCCAGTCCCATTGCAGATCCTATCCAGGCCGGCCTCGCCTCCGGCTGGCACGTCATCGATGCCGCCCAATTAGGCGCAGACCTGACCATGGAAGCCGACGTCGTTATCGTCGGCACCGGCGCCGGCGGCGGCGTCACGGCCGAAATCTTGGCACTGTCCGGCTTGAAAGTGGTGATGATAGAAGAAGGCGCATTGAAATCGTCCAAGGATTTCAAGATGCGCGAAGCGCAAGCCTATCCCACGCTGTACCAGGAATCGGCCGCACGCAAGACCAAGGACAAGGCGATCAACATCCTGCAGGGCCGCACCGTGGGCGGTTCGACCGCGGTGAACTGGACGTCGAGCTTCCGCACCCCGCCAGGCACGCTGAAATTCTGGCAGGAACGCTATGGCTTGAAGGATTACAGCGTCGAAACCATGGCACCGTGGTTCGAGATGATGGAACAGCGCCTGAACGTCATCGAATGGGATACGGCGCCGAATGAGAACAACAATGCCTTGAAGCAAGGTGCCCAGAAGCTCAACATCCCGATAGCGGCGATCCGGCGCAACGTCAAGGGATGCTGGAACCTCGGCTATTGCGGCATGGGTTGCCCAACCAATGCCAAGCAATCGATGTTGGTCACGACCGTGCCTTCGGCGCTGTCCAAAGGGGCGACCCTGGTGACGCATGCCCGCGCCGAGCGCTTGCAGATCGAGCACGATGCCGTGCAGGCGCTGCACTGCACGGCGCTCGAGGCCGACGGCTTGCGCGCCACAGGCAAGACCATACGCGTCAATGCCAGGCATTACGTCGTCTCCGGCGGCGCAATCAATTCGCCCGCACTCTTGATGCGTTCCAAGGCACCCGATCCGCATCACTTGCTCGGCAAGCGCACCTTCCTGCACCCGACCGTGGTTTCTGCCGCGCTCTTTGCCCATTCGATCAACGGCTATGCCGGCGCGCCGCAAACGATCTATTCCGACCATTTCATGGAGACGCAACCGATAGACGGTGCGGTGGGCTACAAGCTGGAAGTGCCGCCGCTGCATCCGCTGCTGTTCTCCACCACCATGGCCGGTTTCGGCGACCAGCACGCCGAGATGATGAAGCAATTCCCCAACACCCAGGTGATCCTGGCGCTATTGCGCGACGGCTTCCACGAAGACTCGCAAGGCGGCACCGTGCATCTGCGCGACGACGGCTATCCCGTGCTCGATTACGTCATGAGCGACACCATGTGGGACGGCGTCAAGCGCGCTCTCCTGACCATGGCCGAAATCCAGTTCGCCGCCGGCGCCAAAACCGTCTATCCCTTGCACGAGCAAGCCACCGACTATACCGACTGGAACAGCGCCAGGCAAGCCATCGAAGCCCTCCCCTACAAACCCAACCTCACGCGCGTGGTCTCGGCCCATGTCATGGGCGGCTGCCCGATGTCGGACGATGCCAAGCTCGGACTGGTCTCGTCGACCGGTATCTACCACGAGGTGGAAAACCTGTCTGTGCATGACGGTTCGCTGTTCCCGACTTCGATCGGCGCCAATCCGCAGCTGTCGATCTATGGCTTGACGGCACGGCTGGCCAGCGGCCTGGCACAGAAACTGACCGGCAAACCGGCGCCGCGAGTAACGGCGAGCTAGTGTAGTGCTTCACGTAGATTGGAACGGATAAAAGCGATGGATTTCGTGACGAATCAAGGCGGATGGCCGCCCCGCGCAAACCGCAGCAATAGTGAGCTATTGCGAGGATTTGCAACGCAGAGTCGCCGCGAAAGACGCGCTTTTATGTTCCAAGAAGAGTGAAGCACTACACCTAATACCATGGTCAAAGCCCTCACACGCCAGTTGCTCGCCTTCCAATTGGCGGCGATGCTGGTCGTGGCGGCAGCCTTGCATTTCGTCCTGCACCTGGGCTGGGGCGCTGCGCTCGGTGTCGGTTTGCTGGTCCTGGCCGCGGTGCGCATAGGCATTTCGATCAACAACTTCATCCTGGCCTGGCAATACCACAGCGAAACGCCGCGCGAATACCGCTTGAACGTCCCGATGTTCCTGCGCATGTTCTGCGTCGAATTCCTGGCCTCGATGTGGACCACGTCCTGGGCCATGCCGTTCAAGGGTTTTGCCAACGCGCCCATCGACAAGGCCAGCCGCCTGCCCGTGCTGTTGATCCACGGCTATGGCTGTAACAGCGGCTATTGGCACAGGCTGCGCCGGCCGCTCGACGATGCCGGCATCGTGTACCACGCCATCGACCTTGAGCCGGTGTTCGGCGATATCGAAGCCTATGTTCCCATGATTGCGCAGGCCGTGGCGGCCCTGCGCCGCGACAGCGGGCAAGACCGGCTCGTCATCGTGGCACACAGCATGGGGGGCCTGGCGACGCGCGCCTACCTGCGGGCGGAAGGCCGCGAGCATATCGCCCGCGTAATCACGCTCGGCACCCCGCACCACGGCACCGGCATCGCCAACTTCGGCGCCGGCATGAATTGCCGACAGATGCACTGGCGCGGCAACGCCAGGACCGGTGCGCCGTCGATGTGGCTGCGCAAGCTCGACGAGTCGGAAGGCGAGGCCACGCGCAAGCTGTTCGTTTCGATCTACAGCCATCAAGACAATATCGTCGCCCCGCAAACCTCGTCGGAATTGAAGGGTGCGCGCAACATCGCCTTCCGCGGCATCGGCCACGTCGCGCTGGCCCTGCACCCCATGATCCAGGCCAGCGTGCTGGCCGAGATTCGCGCCGCGTGGATCCAGTCGACACAGGAATCCACACCAGATCAGGCAGAAAGCGAAATGACCGGAAGTTAAGTCCGCTCGGCCAGATCCAGTACGCTCCCTGCCAGCAATGCCGCCGCGCGCGTGGTTGAACGAATCGTGCCGTAAATGCCCAGCGTAATCGCAGCCTGAACCTGCTCGACAGCCCGTACAGGAGCGGCAATCGGCAAGATCATTTCCAAGGCAGCGTAGGGTCGGCGCGCCATCGATAGTTGCAGCCGCTCGGCCGCATCGGTTCCGGCAAGCACCGCGTCTTCCAGCAAATCCTTGGCCCCGCGCAATTGCGCAAGCGTGATTCGATTCATGCGTCCGCCCCTTCTCTCATCCAATCCTTGATTTGCCGGTACACGTCCATGTCGTGCGCCAAGGCCATATGATGCAGGCCGGGGAAGACGACTGTCCTCACCCGCGACGCATTCCCGGCATATTCCGGCGTGTCCGGCACACGCACCAAACCATCGCCCAGAACGCGGCTGATCGGATGTTGCGGATCATCGGCCAAGGTGCCGGCAACCAGATAATGCCGTATCGATTGCGCATCACTCTGCGAACCTGTAGCGCCCAGTCCCTCGCGCAAGTCCTTGATGCCCTCGCTGCGCATGTCGAAAATTCCGCCGATCAGGCGCGATACCCGGCTCGGCATGGCATCGAGGATGGCGGCTGTCGTATGGGCAATCTTTGCCAAATCGGCTCCCTCGTGCGGCGTGCCGAAATAAAACATTTTGCTGACCAATGGCAGCCAGGCACCGCCTGCGACGGCGGCTGAACGCGCCACCAGCCCGCCCATGCTGTGGCCGAACAGCACGATTTCGCGTACGGGAACCGGAAATGCCCCCAGCAAGGCATCGAGCAGTCTGGCCAGGCGCCGGCCGTTTTCCGCGATGGACAAGCCGGTGTTGTAGCGCACGAACAAGGACGTCACTCCCATCTCGTCGTGAAGAAGGCTGCCATAAGTTTTACCGGCAGCAGCATCATGATCGGGAAATTGCCAGGACGATTCGCTGCAACACAGGCCATGCAGGAAGATGCACAAATGGCCGTCGGAGTCAGGATAGGCTGCACGCAAGGCATCTTTTTCGAGCGTGAGCCCCCGCCCGCGATGCACGAACGCCATATCGATCGCCAAGCTGTTGTTCCTGCGAACCAGGTAATCTCCAACGGCTCCATTGAGTATGCTGACGCCCGCCGTAGTCCAATGCGTGAATCGGTCTACGCGGTGTTTCCCGGCATTCATGATATCGTTTTGGCTACCTGATCCGCATTGATGTGGCACAGTATCCGCTAAAACAGCCTTGGCCGCTCCAATATTTGCGGGCCGTTTCACATTGCCCGCGACGCGCCAAGGAAACGGACACCTAAAACAGGCACCTATAAGGCAGCCATCGCCCGTCCAACGTATTCCAGCAAGGGTAGATCAAGCCCGGAACCACGCAACAGTTCCGGCTCTTCAATGTACGCAACGCGCAGCTTGGCTCTGAGCGTGCCGTCGTCTCCGGCGTGCGTGACATCGAACAAGACTTTCCATTTCGCCGCCACTTCGCGCACTTCAGGGTCGGTGACGGCGGCGCCGGCATCATAAAGCTTGCGCATGGCCGACACCACGGGCGGCCACTGGCCCCAGGTCTTGGCGCGCCCCTGCATGACCTTTTCGAGTTCCTGCGGCGTCAGGTAGCGACGGTATATCTCGGCATTGCGCGCGCCAAGACAGGCGCGCAGGTAATCCATCACGGCTTCGTCCATGCCGAGCTGCTGCCGCACGGACGGCTCGTTGCGCGCCATGGCGTCGAGTTTGGTCAGCAGGCCGGTATCGTCGCCTATCGTCTCCTGTATCAGCGGAAACCATTCAGCGGCGGCTTCCTGCGCACGCTCATGGTGCGGCGGCACGCCCTGGTCCATCAAGGCGCGCAAGGATTGCATCAATGCGGCCCAGCGCCCATCGAGATCCGGCCCGGCTTGCCGGCGGTACGCTTCCAGTGTCTGCAATTCATCGGGGTTGAAATACTTTTCATACATGGTCATGAGCTCCAGAGTAATCAGCCAATCGGCCATCTCCGGCACGGCCCCCTGCTCCATCTGCGCCTGGAGACGCAGCAGTTGCGCACGTAGCTTGTCCATCTGCTCGGCCTGGCGGTCGAGTTCGGCAAGCTGGCGCGCAATGATGTCGCCGAGGTCCGCTCCATTGTTGGCCAGCGTCTCACCGATCTCGGCCAGGCCGAGGCCCAGTTGCTTCAAGGCACAGATGCGATGCAGGCGATGGATGTCCTCATCGCCATACATGCGATAGCCGGCTTCGGATCGGTGCGAGGGAACGAGCAAGCCGACGTCGTCGTAGTGGCGCAGGGTACGGATGGTCAAACCCGTATGTTTTGCCAACGCGCCGATCTTCAACAACACCGTCCCGCCCTCCTCTGGAACCCAAGATAAAGCCTCACGTCGCGTGAGGGTCAAGCGAAAATCAGAAGTGTATACCGCGCAGCAACTGTTGCAAGGCCATCTGGTCGGCATTCATCTGCGGCGCCTTCTTTTCCCCATCCTTCTTTGCCGCATCGGAGTCAGGGAACATGCGGAAGCTGGTATTCATCACGATCTGGGCTATGCGAGGCACCAGCGCGTGCACCACTTCGCCGAGGATACCGAGGCGCGTGGCAATGCGCACCGGCTTGTAGACGATGGCTTGCGCGATCAGATCGGCCGCCTCCTCCGGCGACAGCGTCGGCACGTTGTTGTAGATCTTGGTCGGTGCGATCATCGGCGTGCGCACCAGCGGCATGTTGATGGTGGTGAACTTGATGCCGACGTCGGCGAATTCCGACGCCGCGCAACGCGTCCAGGCATCGAGCGCGGACTTGGAAGCGACATAGGCCGAGAAGCGCGGCGCATTGGTCAGCACGCCGATCGAGGAGATATTGATCACCTGGCCGCGCTTGTTTTCTATCATCTTCGGCAGCAGGCCCATGGTTACGCGCAAGGCGCCGAAGTAATTGAGCTGCATGGTGCGCTCGAAATCGTGGAAACGGTCGAAGCTCGATTCGATGCCGCGCCGGATCGAACGGCCGGCATTGTTGATCAGCACATCCACACCGCCATGATTTTCCAGCAGCAGCTTGACGAAGCGGTCGCAATCGGCCATGTCGGCCACGTCGGCCGAGTAGGTGATGACGTCGAAGCCGCGTTCCTGGATTTCACGCTTGGCCTCGGCCAGCTTTTCCTCGTCGCGTCCGCAAATGATGGTGATCGCGCCGGCTTCGGCGATCTTGTGCGCCGCCGCCAGGCCGATGCCGGACGATCCGCCGGTGATCAGCACCACCTTGCCGGCCACCTGGCCGCGCAGCGTGTGGTCGATCAATAGTGCCGGATCGAGATTACGCTCCCAGTAATCCCAGACGCAGTCGGAATAGTCGGCCAGGCGCGGGCACGAGATGCCGGAACCCTTGAGGGCCGCCGCCGTGTCGCGATTGTCGAAGCGCGTCGGGTAATTGATGAACTGCATCAAGTCTTCCGGCAGGCCGAGATCCTTCATCACGGCGTTGCGCACGCGACGCACCGGCGTCAGGGACATCATGCCTTTCTTGACCGACTTCGGGATAAAGCCGAGCAAGGCCGCATTGATGCGCAAGCCCATCACGGGAGCATGAGCGGAACGGGCAAAGGTGTTGAGCACGTCGCCCACGCGCATCGGCTCGGGGTCGGTCAGGTGGAAGCACTTGCCGTCCAGCCCGTCCTTGTGCGCGATATGATCCATCGCATCGACCACGTAATCGACCGGCACGATGTTGATGCGTCCGCCTTCGAGACCGATCATCGGCATCCACGGCGGCAGGATCTGGCGCACGCGCTGGATCGGCTTGAAAAAGTAATACGGGCCATCAATCTTGTCCATCTCGCCGGTCTTGGAATCGCCCACCACCATGCCGGGACGATAGACGCGGAACGGCACTTTCGATTCGTGGCGCACGATCTTTTCCGATTCGTGCTTGGTGGCGAAATAGGGATGGTCGAGGTTTTCCGCCTCCTCGAACATATCCTCGCGGAACACGCCTTCATAGAGGCCTGCGGCGGCGATCGAGCTCACGTGATGCAGGCACTTCGCCCCGATGGCATTGGCCAGCGCCACCGTGTGGCGCGTACCTTCGACGTTGACGGCCATCTGCTCGTCCGCATCGGCCGACAGGTCGTACACGGCGGCCAGATGGAAGAAGTGGTCGATACTCTTGTGCAGCGTCTTCTGGTCTTCCTTCGAGACGCCGAGCCTGGCTTCGCGCAGGTCGCCGAAAACGGGAATGGCGCGCGTCTTCGACACGCCCCAATAGTCGAGCAGGTGGGCAACCTTGTCGCGGCTCGCTTCACGCATGAGGAAATAAACGACGCTGCCTTTGCGGGCCAGGAGCTTCTTGACCAGCCGTTTGCCGATGAAACCGGTTGCGCCCGTGACGAAATACTGCATAAAGTCTCCTTTGCGTGCACGGCGCCTCCAACAATCTGCTGCGCGGCCCAATCTCGAACCGGCGATGCTCGCCGTACCTTCGTACGGCTGCGCTTCTCGGTCCGACCTTGGCCCGCTCGCTACGACTGTTGGAGGCGCCGTTTTATTAATAAATGAACGGCTATGATTGCAGGCCTGTGGCGGCTTGGCAAGCATGTCCTGGGGCGCTGTTGCGCGGATCGGAATGCGGCGCATTGCCCCGATTAGAAACCGCCTTCTACTTTTCCGGTCTACACTGCAATACTGAAGTGCTTTGTAGGCTGGGATGAATCCCGGCAATGGTAGGATGCTTGCTGTCGCGCGATACCGTAAGGTACGCCACACAAGCTGCGAGCTGTCGGACAACCCAAAACATGGAGAACAGCATGGTGAAGAAATTGAAGACCCTGGCAAAATCGGACGACAAGCAAATGGCCGATGCCGTGCGCGCTTCGGCGCAGCAAATCTGGCAAGCCGGCCTGGGCGCCTTTGCCAAGGCCCAGGAAGAAGGCGGCAAGGTATTCGCCAAGCTGGTCAGGGAAGGCACAGACTTGCAAAAGCGCACGCAAAAGCTTGCTGAAGGCAAGGTTTCCGACGTAACCGATACGGTGAGCAAAATGGCAGGTAATGTGGGCAAGCAGGCATCCGGCTCCTGGGACAAGCTGGAACAAGTGTTCGAAGAGCGCGTCTCGCGCGCCTTGTCCAGCCTCGGCGTGCCGACACGCAAGGACGTCGCCGCCCTGACCAAGCAGATCGAGGAATTGAGCAAGGCCGTCGCGGCATTGTCGGGCAAAAGCCCTGCCAAACCGACAGCCAAGCCGGTAGTTGCCAAGCCCGCGGCCAAGAAGACGGTTGCCGCAGCCAAGCCGGCCGCCAAGACAGCAAAGCCCCCCGCGGCAAAAACCGTCAAGGCCCCTGTCAAGAAAGCCACGACAAAACCCGCGGCCAAGGCCCCGGCAGCCAAGAAGGCTCCTGCCAGGAAGCCGGCAGCAAAGAAATCGACCGTCGCTCCCACAACAGCAGCAGCCCCGACGGGCTCCGCCTCCGGCAACGCTGAATAAACCTGCTCCCTGCGCCTTGTGCAACGCACAAGGCGCTATCTTTGCAGCATAGCTTCATGTCCCAGCGCCGTTCCTCCCCGAAACCGCATACCGCACGGATCGGCCTCGTTTTGGCTGGCGGCGGGCCGCTCGGCGCGGTCTACGAAATCGGTGCGCTGGCAGCGATCGAGGAAGCCGTCACGGGATTGGACTGGAACGAAGCCGAAGTCTATGTCGGCATCAGCGCCGGGGGCATCATCGCGTCCGGATTGGCCAATGGCATCACGCCGCACGAAATGTGCCGCATGTTCATCGAAAGCGACGCGGGCCAGGCAGATGGGGAAATGTTCAAGCCCGAATTGCTGCTGCGTCCAGCCTGGCCCGAGTTGCGCAAGCGCGCCGCCGTTCTGCCCCGGCTGATTGCAGGCTCCATGCTGCACTATGCGCGCAACAAGGGCGGGGGCGGCCGCAGCTTGGCCGGTTCGTTCGAGCGGCTCAAGGAAGCCCTGCCCACCGGGATACTCTCAGGCGTTGGCTTGGAGGAATTCCTGGCCAAAACCTTCAGCCTGCCCGGCCGCAGCGACGATTTCCGCCAGTTGCGCCAGCGCCTGGTGCTGGTTGCCACCGACCTGGATTCCGGCGAAGCCATCCGCTACGGCCAGCCGGGCCATGACGATGTGCCGATCTCGCGTGCGGCCCGCGCCAGCGCGGCGGTGCCGGGCCTGTTCCCGCCGGTCCGGATCAAGGGCCGGCACATGATAGACGGCGTGTTGAAGAAGACCCTGCATGCGTCGATCGCGCTCGACCACGGCGCCGAGTTGGTGTTTTGCCTTAACCCCATCGTGCCCTACAATGCGCGCGCCGCGCTCGGCCCGGGCAAGCTGAGCCGCGGCGGCCTGCTTGCGGTGCTGTCGCAGACGCTGCGCGCCATCATCCATTCACGCGTGGCGCGCGGCATCGAAAGCTATGCGCTGAGCCATCCGCATGCCGACATCCTGCTGTTCGAGCCGGACCAGCTCGATGCCGAGATGTTCTTCACCAACCTGTTTTCCACCGGCAACCGGCGCCGCCTGTGCGAAAACGCCTACCAGCGCACGCGCGAATACCTGTGGGAAAACCGCGAGGAAATCGGGCGCAAGCTGGCGCGCCACGGCTTGCGGCTCAAGGCCTCGGTATTGCGCGACAAGAGCCTGACCCTGGTCGGAAAGCCGCCCACCATGACCCGTGACCGCTTCCGCATCAATCAGTTGCGCCGGGCTCTGTCCGACCTGGAACACAAATTGAAGGTGGCGCACATTCAATGATATGCTCTTGGCAAAGGCACTATCACAGAGAGACAAGATGCAACAAAAAGCCCCGCGCCGCACCCGTGAACGCATCCTCGAACTGTCGCTGCGATTGTTCAACGAGTTCGGCGAACCGAATATCACGACCACGGTGATTTCGGAAGAGATGAATATCTCGCCGGGCAACCTCTACTACCATTTCCGCAACAAGGACGACATCGTCAATTCGATCTTCTCGCAATTCGAGAACGAAATCGAACGCATGCTGGCCGTGCCGGCCGACCGCAATCCCAACATCGAAGACGTCTGGCTCTACCTGCACCTGATGTTCGAGCTGGTGTGGCGCTACCGCTTCTTTTACCGCGACCTGAACGACCTGCTCTCGCGCAATCGCAAGCTCGAGCTGCACTTCAAGCAAATCCTGGCGCACAAGATCAAGGTCGCCAAGGCGCTGTGCGAAGGCTTGAAGAACAGCGGCGCACTGGAAGCGAGCGAAATCGAGATAGACGCCCTGGCCACCAACATGGTGGTGGTGGCGACCTATTGGCTCTCTTACGAATACGTGCGCAATCCGCGCAAGTACACCGAACAGCAAGCGATTGCCGACGCCCTGGCGCGCGGCTGCTACCAGGTGCTGTCGCAGATCGGCCCCTACCTGCGCGGGCCGACGCAATTGCTGTTCCATAAGCTGGCTGAGGAATACCTCAAGAAAATCAACTAGCAGCAGTCAACAGGAGACCATGATGGCCTGGACCAAATTCCCCTACGCCGATCCGGCATACACTTACACCGCAGCCAGCCTGAAGAAAGCCTGGGCGCGCCTCCACGCCGGCGATTGCGAGCCTTTCCCCAAGGACGCCGCCCTGGTCGATGCCTGGATCGCCTTCCACGCAGGCGAGTTCGAGAAAGCTGCCAAGCTCGGCCTGGAACAAGGCATGGCCGGCTATTCCGTCGCCAACAAGGCCACGGCCATCTATGCCAATTACCTGGAAAAATCCGAAGCCAAGAAACTCAAGATGTTCCAGGAAGTTGCCGAGCGCGCCGAAGAACAGCAAGCCGAAGAACCGAAGAATGCCGCCGGCTATTATTGGCAAGCCTATGCGTTGGGCCGATACGCGCAAGGCATTTCCGTCGCCAAGGCGCTCGCGCAAGGAATAGGAGGCAAGGTCAAGAACGCTCTGGAGACCGCAATCAAGCTTGCGCCCAAGCATGCGGACGCCCACATCGGCCTGGCCACCTACCATGCGGAAGTCATCGACAAGATAGGCGCCATGATAGGCGGCCTGACCTATGGCGCCAAGAAAGACGAAGGCTTGAAGCTGTACAAGAAAGCCATCACGCTCAATCCCGACTCCGCCATCGCACGCATCGAGTACGCCAACGGCCTCGTCATGCTGGAAGGGAAAAAGAAGATGGACGAAGCCGTCAAGCTTTACGAAGAAGCCGCCGCCTTCGAAGCCGCCGATGCGATGGAGCGGCTGGACGTGCAGATGGCCATCGACGAACTCGAGGAATGATGAAATCGATTTGCGTTTATTGCGGCTCCTCCGCCGGCGCCTCGCCGCGCTACGCCGAAGAGGCACGCGCCATGGGCGCTGCCTTGGTTGCGCGCGGCATCACCCTGGTGTATGGCGGCGGCAAGGTCGGCTTGATGGGTGCCATTGCGGATGAAGTGCTGCGACTGGGCGGCCAAGCCATCGGTGTGATCCCGCAGGCGCTGATGGATAAAGAAGTGGGCCACAAGGGTTTGACGCAACTGCACGTGGTCAAGAACATGCACGAGCGCAAAGCCATGATGGCCGACCTGGCCGAAGGCTTCATCGCCATGCCTGGCGGCGCCGGAACGCTGGAAGAATTGTTTGAGGTCTTCACCTGGGCGCAGTTGCGCTTCCACGACAAGCCAATCGGCATTCTCAATACCGACGGCTACTATGACGGGCTGCTGGATTTCGTCATGCATTCGGTGCAACAGGGCTTTTTGCGCGCGGAACAGGCCAAGCTATTGATGGCAGCACCCGATCCGCAAACCCTGCTGGCGCGCTTCGATGCCTTCGAAGTCACACCGCACGACAAATTCCTCAACCTGGTACGCTCCGACGGTTGAGTCCGTACCAGCCAAGTAGGTTGGTGTTGAGCGAAGCGAAGCCCAACATTCCGCCGCTACCATTGTAGGAGAAGGTCTTGGCATAACCCAGCCTGTGTTAGGCCGAACCTCGCCAGGCTTCGCTTGGGCTTGGCCCACCGTGCGACGGCTAGCGCAACTTGCAATTAACCATCAACCAAGCGCCAGCCTGAAATCGTCAAGCAAATCCTGCGTATCCTCAATGCCGACCGAAACCCGAATCAGCGATTCCGCTATCCCCATCGCGGCACGGCGCTCCGCGCCCATCTCAAAGAAGATGGTATGCGCCACAGGAATCACCAAGGTTCGCGTGTCGCCCAGATTGCTCGACGCCACCGCCAATTGCAGGCGATTCAAATAGTCGAAACAATCGATTCCGTCCTTCAACTCGAAGCTGAACAAGCTGCCATAAGAGCGAAACAACTCCCTCGCAATGGCGTGCTGCGGATGCGATTCCAGCCCGGGGTAGTACACAGCCGCCACGCGTTCGTCGGCTTGCAGCATCTCGGCCAAGGCCAGGGCATTGGCGCATTCGCGCTCCATGCGCAACGCAATCGTCTCAGCGCCGACTGCGATCGCATGCGCCGCTTCGGGCGCGAGCGCGGCGCCGAAATCGCGCAATGCCTTGGCGCGAATCTGCGCCATGCCCCATTGCGGCGAGGGATAGCGCTTGTAGCTGTCGTAGATGTTGGGAAAGCGGCCCCAGTCGAACAAACCGGTGTCGGTCAGCGCGCCGCCGAGGGCGTTGCCGTGCCCGCCTATTGACTTGGTCAAGGCATTGACCACGAGAGAAGCGCCGACCTGCCTGGGCTGAAACAGGTAAGGCGAAGTCATGGTGTTGTCCACCACGTAGACGATGCCGCGCGAGCGGCATAGCTCGCCGATCCGTTTCAAGTCCGCCACCTGGGTGCGCGGATTGGCGATGGTTTCGACGAATACCACACGCGTGGCCGGCGTCAGCGCGGCCTCGACATTGGCGACATCGGTCGCATCGACGAAGGAAACCGCACAGCCCTGCCCCGCCACGGTTTGCCACAGGCTGTTGGTATTGCCGAACAGGAAGGACGACGAGACGATATGGTCGCCCGTGCGCAGCAAGCCCTGGAACAGGGCGCCGATGGCCGCCATGCCGGTGGCGAAACAAATCGTCGAAGCGCCGCCTTCCATCGCCGTGATCTTGTCCTCCAGCGCGGACACCGTGGGATTACCCTGGCGGCCATAGCGGTAGCCGCTTTGCTTGCCCTGGAATACCTCGGCCAGTTGACGCGCATCGCGATAGCCGAAGGCGACGCTGTTATGGATAGGCTTGTGCAGCGAACCGTGCTCGATGGGCTTTTGCCGGTCGCTGTGGAGGATGGTGGTGGTGAAGCCGTATTGTTTTTTGTCGCTCATGATCGAACCCGTGTTATGCCTGCATACCAAATGGGCTGACCGCGTAGCGCGTCCCGTTTAGCGGTATTTGTTGGGACACGGCACCTGCCGCCCCGCGCCCGCAAGCAGAATCAAATCGGCGCTTTTGCATGATAGCGCAATTGGGATTGAGCGCAAGCCTTGCCGTTGCAAATAAAGGATCGTAGGGTGGGTTGGGACCCACCAGTGCGCAAAAGAACTTTCTCTAAGCGCTTGGTGGGTTACGCCTTCGGCTAACCCACCCTACTCGCCCGCGCGCGCGTAGAGAGTTAATCCACCTGCGCCAAATTCAAGTTCAACTGCGAACGCACCATGTCATCCACTGCAGGCCGTGGCGCATTGCGCGCATTTTCAAGTCGGTCCAGGTAGTCCGGCGAAATATCACCGGTGATGTAGTGCCCGTCGAAGCACGAAGCCTCGAAGCTCTTCAGAATGGGGTTGGCCGACGAGATCGAGCGCTTCAAGTCTTCCACATCCTGGTACACCAGCGCATCGGCGGTGATCTCGCGGCACACTTCCTCTTCGGTGCGGCCATAGGCAATCAGCTCGTTACGCGTCGGCATGTCGATACCGTAGACGTTGGGGAACTTCACCGGCGGCGCGGCCGAGGCGAAAATCACGCGCTTGGCGCCGGAGTCGCGCGCCATCTGCACGATTTCGCGGCTGGTCGTGCCGCGCACGATGGAGTCGTCCACCAGCAGCACGCTCTTGCCCTTGAATTCGGAAGCGATGGCATTCAATTTCTGGCGCACCGACTTGCGGCGCACGGCCTGGCCCGGCATCAGGAAGGTGCGGCCGATGTAGCGATTCTTGATGAAGCCTTCACGATAGTCGAGGTTGAGCTTCAGCGCCAATTCCATCGCGGCGGGGCGCGAAGAGTCAGGAATAGGCATCACCACGTCGATGTCGCCGGACGCAAATTCGCGGCGCACCTTTTCAGCGAGGTATTCGCCCATCTTCAGGCGCGTGGCATAGACCGAGGCACCGTCGATGATGGAGTCGGGGCGAGCCAGATAGACGAACTCGAAGGCGCAGGGGTTCATCGTCGGGTTTTCGGCGCATTGGCGGTTGTACAGCTTGCCATCGAGATCGACAAAGATCGCCTCGCCAGGATGCACGTCGCGCAGGAAGCGGAAGCCCATGCCTTCCAGGGCCACCGATTCGCTGGCGATCAGGTATTCCGGACCCTTTTCGGTGTCATTGAAGCCGATGCAAAGCGGACGGATGCCGTACGGGTCGCGGAAGGCGAGCAAACCATAGCCGGCGATCTGCGCCACCACGGCGTAGGAACCGCGCACGCGCGTATGCAGCGCGGCGACGGCCTTGAACAAGGCTTCGGCATCGAGCGAGAGGCCGGTGGTGGCTTCCTGGATCTCGTGCGCCAGCACGTTCAACAACACTTCCGAGTCGGAATCGGTGTTGAGGTGGCGGCGGTCGTTCTTGAACATCTCGATCTTGAGCTGTTCGACATTGGTCAGGTTGCCGTTGTGCGCCATGATGATGCCGAACGGCGCATTGACGTAGAACGGCTGGGCTTCCTCCTCGGAACTGGCCGATCCGGCCGTGGGGTAACGCACCTGGCCGATACCCGAATTGCCCATCAGCGAGCGCATGTTGCGCGTACGGAACACATCGCGCACCAGGCCGTTGGCCTTGTGCATGCTGAACTTGCTGCCTGAGTTGGTTGCAATCCCGGCGGCATCCTGGCCGCGGTGCTGCAACAGCAGCAGCGCGTCATAGAGCATCTGGTTGACGGGGCTATGGGAAACGATACCGGCTATGCCACACATGGTGGACTCCTTAACACAAAACTAAATACATACAAACTGCGGATATGCTGAAAATGCCTAGCAAGCCGGGGAGGCGCAACCGCTTATCCGGCATATCCCTAAAACTTCACCTGCTGCGCGACACGATCCGGCAAAAACGGGAGGATCGCCGTCGCGGCGCTGACCGCCATCGGGCGCAGCGCTGCATTCTTCCAAAAATCCTGGCGCGGGATTTGCGTCATCCCGCATACCAGCACGCCGGCCATCACCAGCAACACGCCGCGCGCCAAACCAAACACGGCACCGAGACCGCGGTCGGCCATGGTCAAACCCGTGGCAGCGATCAGCGAATCGAGCAACATCGCCAACAGCATGATCAACAGCCGCACGCCGATGAACAAGGCGATGAAAGCCACGATCAGCCGCAAGGCCTGGCCAGGCACCGCTGCCGGCAGCAAATCCGCCAGCACCGGCGCATAGGCATTGGCCACCACCAGCGCCACGACCCAGCCTACCAGCGAGATCAATTCCTTGATCAAGCCACGGAACAAACCGATCAGTACCGAACAGCCAACGACAAACAGCACCACATAATCGAACAGTGTCATGCCGATTACAGCGGCAACAACTTGCCGTTCAAACCGAGCTTGGCCAGCTTGGCGCGCGCAGTCTCAGCCTCTTCCTTGCTGCCGAACGGCCCGACGCGCACCCGCGTGGTCGGGCCCGCATCGGTCGGCACGGTTTGCAGCATGGACTTGAAACCGGCGTCGGACAGCTTGCCCTGCAATTCGCTAACCTTGTCCTTCGAAGTCAGCGCCGCCACCTGCACTACGAACTTGGCGCCCTTCTTGTCGGCCGGCTTGGCATTGACGTCCTTGCCTTCCAGAATAGCTTCGGCGCGCGCTTCATTCTTGTCTTCGTGCTTTTGCTCGGCCTTGGCGGTTTGCTTGTCTTGTGCCTTGTCTGCCGTCGGCTTCTCTACCGGCTTTTCCGCTACCTTCTCCGCCATCTTTTCGGCCGGCTTCTCCGGCTTGGTTGCGGGCTTGTCCGCTACGGCAGCTTGTTCCGGCTGCCTGGCCGGCTTGAGGTCGGCAGGCGGCGGCAGATTCACGATCTGTTCGTGCGGGCCGAGCGAGGCCGAAGCCGCCACGCTGCTCGACGGCGCAACTGCGGTAGCGGCCGGAGCCGCTGGCGGCACCGCAGGCGTCGAAGCCGCGCCATCAGGCGCGGGCGGCTTGTCGCGCGAAGGAATCTGGATTGAAATATCGTCAGGCACCGGCTTCGGCTCTGAATCGAGCAACATTGGCAGGCCGATAATCATCGCCAGCACCAAGGCCACCGCACCGACAAGGCGGCGGCGCGCCCGCTTCTTTTCCGGCAGTATCGGGTCGAGCGGTTCATCGTCGTCGATCGATTTGTCGGCAGCCTTGGCCGGCTTGCGTTTGCGGCTGCGCGGTTTGGCCTCGCCCTCGGCGCGCGAATAAAACTCTGCCTTCTCGGCGGCACCGTCCTGCTTGTTTTTGCTGAGGAAGGAGAACAAACCCATGCTCTACACGCTCGCGCCTTTGCCCGCTGCTTTGATCGATTCTTTACCCGATTTTTCGGCCGCTTTTTCCTGCGCTCTTTCCCGATTCCTGGCTTCCATCACGCCCGCAACCGTAAGAAAGGATCCGAATACCGCAATTCTATCATTCTCCCTCGCGCGACTCATTGCATTCTCATAGGCAGCGGCGGGTGTGGCAAAGGTTTCAATGGTGCAGTCCGGCCCCGGTTCGACGCCGGCATCGAGCAATTTCTGCTTCAATTCGAGCGCTGTCGCCGCACGCGGCAGCGGCAGGTCGGTCAGGCACCAATGCTCGACGCTGCCCTTCAAACGTGTCACGATGCCGGCGATATCCTTGTCCGCCATGGCACCGAACACCGCGAACGTGTTGGGGAAGAACCCCATATTGCCCAGATTCTGGTTCAAAGCAGACGCCGCATGCGGGTTGTGCGCCACGTCCAGGATCACCGCCGGGCGGCCCGGCAAGACCTGGAAGCGGCCAGGCAAATCGACCAGCACCAGGCCGCTGCGCACTTCCTGCGCCCCCACCGGCAACCGCAAATGCAGGATTTCCAATGCGGCCAGCACAGCCGAAGCATTGAGCAACTGGTTGGCGCCGCGCAAACTCGGATAAGCCAGCGAATTGCGCCGCATACCGCGCCCGCCATAGTTCCACTGCTGCTTGTCGCCGGAATAATTGAAATCGCGCCCGAACAGCCACAGATCGGCCCCTATCGCCTTGGCATGGTCGATCAGCGATTGCGGCGGCATCGGGTCGCCGCATACGGCAGGTTTGCCGGGGCGGAAGATGCCGGCTTTCTCGAAACCGATCGCTTCGCGCGTATCGCCGAGATAGTCCGCATGGTCGATATCGATGCTAGTGACGACAGCCACATCGCCATCGATCACGTTCACCGCGTCGAGCCGGCCGCCCAAGCCCACCTCAAGGATGGCCACATCGAGCTTGGATTGCGCAAGCAAATGGCAAATTGCGAGGGTGGTGAATTCGAAATAGGTCAACGAAATCTCGCCGCGCGCCGCCTCGACGGCTTCGAAGCTGGCAATCAACTCCTCGTCCGAGGCCATCTCGCCGCGTATGCGCGCGCGTTCGTTGAACTTGAGAAAATGCGGCTTGATGTAAAGCCCGACGCGATAGCCGGCACGCAGCAGAATAGCTTCCAGCATGGAGCAGGTCGAACCCTTGCCATTGGTGCCGGCAACGACAATCACCGGGCAGGCAAACTTCAAGTCCATGCGCCCCTTAACCTCGGCCACACGCTCCAGGCCCATGTCGATCGCCTTGAAGTGGCGGGATTCAAGCAGGCTTAGCCATTCGTCAAGATTTTGGGGGGACGCTTCCATGCGGTGTTATATAGAGGCAAAAGAAAAATTAAAAAGCCCGGGATGGACCGGGCTTTTCGTTTGTCGGCATCGTCGCTTACGCGAGTACGTCGACAGGCTGGTTCTGCAGCAGCGCCAGCAGATGCGCGATTTCTTCGCGCATCTTGCGCCGGTCGACCACCATGTCGATCGCGCCCTTTTGCATCAGGAACTCGGCGCGCTGGAAGCCTTCCGGCAGCTTTTCGCGCACGGTGCTTTCGATCACGCGCGGGCCGGCGAAGCCGATCAAGGCCTTCGGTTCGGCCATCACCACATCGCCCATGAAGGCAAACGAGGCGGAAACGCCGCCCATGGTCGGATCGGTCAGCACCGAGATGAAGGGCAGCTTCTTTTCCGAGAGTTGCGTCAGGATGGCCGTGGTCTTGGCCATCTGCATCAGCGACAGCAGGCTTTCCTGCATGCGCGCGCCACCGGTGGCGGTGATGCAGATGAAAGGTACCTTCTGCTCAAGCGCAGCGCGGGCGGCGCGGGTGAAGCGCTCGCCGACCACGGAACCCATGGAACCGCCCATGAATTCGAATTCGAAGCAAGCCACCACGACAGGCAAGCTCATGATGGCACCGCCCATGGCGACCAGCGCATCGGTCTCGCCCGTGCCGTCCATGGCTGACTTCAGGCGATCGGGGTATTTCTTGGTGTCCTTGAACTTGAGGGTATCGACCGGCAAGACTTCCTGGCCGATCTCATAACGGCCGCCCGCGTCGAGCAAGGCATTCAAGCGGTCGCGCGCACGGATGCGCATATGGTGGTCGCACTTGGGGCAAACGTGCAGGTTCGATTCCAGGTCGGTACGGTAGAGCACCGCTTCGCAGGACGGGCACTTGACCCACAGGCCCTCCGGAACGGACTTGCGCGTGGCAGATTCGGAACGCTGAATTCGCGGGGGCAGCAGCTTTTCCAGCCAACTCATGGACACCTCGTTAGGTTTTTTAATGCGCGCATTGTACCGCTTGGCGGGCGATGGGACAAATTTTGCCTTTATTGCAATCTCATCATACGGCACATCAGACGCTTATTCGATAGCAGAAAGGCAAGCCTTGTGATGCATCAAATGGTCTTCCATGAAGCTGGCGATGAAGTAATAGCCATGGTCGTAACCAGCATGGCGGCGCAGCATCAGTGCCTGCCCGGCCACGCGGCAGGCTTCTTCGAACACTTCCGGATATAACTGCTCGGCAAGGAATTTATCGTTCAAGCCCTGGTCGATTAAAATGCCGTCGGCAAAGCATTCGCGTCCAGCAGCCGCCATCAATGTGCTGGCATCGTACTGTTTCCAGCTTTCGCGATCCTGTCCGAGATAGGCCGCGAAAGCCTTCTGTCCCCAAGGGCAAAGCATAGGTGCGGCGATCGGCGCAAAGGCCGACACCGAGCGGTATTGCCGCGGATTGCGCAGCGCAATGGTCAAGGCGCCATGCCCGCCCATGGAGTGCCCCATGATGCCGACACGCCCGGGCTCGACAGGCAGGTTGGCCAGCACTGCCGCATGCAAATCTTGCACGACGTAGCTGTACATACGGTAATGTCTGGCCCAAGGCTGTTCCGTGGCATCGACATAGAACCCAGCCCCCACGCCGAAATCCCAGCTCTCGCTGTCACCGGGAAGATTGGCATGACGCGGGCTGGTGTCGGGAGCAATCAAAATCAAACCCTCGCGCGCGGCTACACGCTGCGCGCCGGCCTTGATCATGAACGTTTCTTCCGTGCTTGTGAGCCCCGCCAGATAAATCACTGCCGGGCACAACTCGCCGGCCAAGGCCTGCGGCGGCAAGTAAGCCGCGAAGCGCATCGGCAAGCCGATCTCTTGCGCATCGTGCTCGTAGAAACGCTGCACGCCGCCAAAGCAGCCGTGCTCGGAAAGCAGCCGCAACCCGGTCGTCATCAGTAAATCACCACCGAACGGATCGATTCGCCGCGTTCCATCAACTCAAAGCCTTCGTTGATGCGCTCCAGCGGCAAGCGGTGCGTGATCAAGTCGTCGATGTTGATCTTGCCTTCCATGTACCAATCGACGATCTTAGGCACGTCGGTGCGGCCGCGCGCACCGCCGAAAGCCGAGCCGCGCCATTCGCGCCCAGTCACGAGCTGGAATGGGCGCGTGGAAATCTCCTGCCCTGCCCCTGCCACGCCGATGATGAAAGACTTGCCCCAACCCTTATGCGTGCATTCGAGCGCCTGACGCATCACTTGCACGTTGCCTATGCACTCGAAGGAATAATCGGCGCCGCCATCGGTCAATTGCACCACGGCATCGACCACGTTCGGCACATCCTTGGGATTCAAGAAATGCGTCATGCCGAATTTGCGCGCCAACTCCTGGCGCTTGGGATTGATGTCGATGCCGATGATCTTGTCGGCGCCGGCGATGCGCGCCGCCTGCACCACGTTCAAGCCTATGCCGCCCAGACCGAACACGGCGACGTTGGCGCCGGCTTCCACCTTGGCGGAAAAGAGCACGGCGCCCACACCCGTGGTCACGCCGCAGCCGATGTAGCACACCTTGTCGAAAGGCGCGTCTTCGCGGATCCTGGCCAGGGCGATTTCGGGTACCACCACAAAGTTGGAAAAGGTCGACGTTCCCATATAGTGGAACAAGGGCTTCCCGTTCAACGAAAAACGCGAAGTGGAATCCGGCATCAAGCCCTTGCCCTGGGTCGCGCGTATGGCCTGGCACAAATTGGTCTTGCGCGAAAGGCAGAATTTGCACTGGCGGCATTCGGGCGTATAAAGCGGGATGACGTGGTCATCCTTCTTCAAACTCTTCACGCCGGGCCCGACTTCCACCACGATGCCCGCGCCCTCATGCCCAAGAATGGCGGGGAACACACCTTCGGGGTCGGCGCCGGATAAGGTGTAATGATCCGTGTGGCAAATGCCGGTGGCCTTGATTTCCACCAGCACCTCGCCGGCTTTCGGCCCTTCGAGATCGACTTCCTCAATGGTGAGGGGAGCGCCGGCTTTCCATGCGACTGCGGCTTTCGTTTTCATGTCATGCCTTGTGAAGTGAATGGCTGGGCAAGTTTACAACATTACAAGAATTTGAATAACGGCTTCCAGAGTTAAGCCTGCAAAAAAACTGAGGCTATTCTTCGTCCGCTTTCAGTAAGGGGTAATTTGCTGGTTCGACTTGCCAAACATCATTTTCACGGTCAAACCAAGTCAATCTGCCGAGCAACACACCTTCGGAATCCCACACGGGGAAATTTGCCACGGACCGAACACCGGGACCCCACCCGGAATGCGGGCCAATAAAAAACCTGCTCTGCGCTTCGACTACACCGAAATCACAACCGCGATGCTTGAACAAGGGTTCGGGTACATCCATCCGCTGATAATTCGAACCTCCGCAGCACAATGCTCTTTCGCCATGAACGCGCTCCATTCTCCAGCGAAGATATCTACCTGCTTCAGCAACGGCCCCCTCCTGTCCCCAGGATTCTGTTTCAACAGGGTATTCAATTCGTTTGCCGGCTTTGCTGGTCGCAAATGCTCCTTCGAAAATCTGAAGTGGCGCAATATCCTCTACCAAACTCAAGATATCGCAGTCCTTGCACCACACGGGCCTAGCGAGAACCGTCAGCAAATCGTCGATGTGAACTCTGTTGGACAAGGGTTCCTTGCCCACATAGTATTTTCCATGGGAGAAAGGAAAATTGAATTTTTCCCCGCATCCGGTGCATTGATAATAATTCAAGCGCATCTCCTCCAGTCTCTCGCAAGACGATTACTTAATACGCCGAATAAGATTTCTCTTCCACAATCGCACTCTGCAAAGCCACGTTGATCTCGCGCTTAAGCGCAGCACGCTGGTCGTTGTTGATATAGACCGCACGCGCCAGTTCTACAAAGCTCGGCCCAAAATCCTTGCGCCGCTCATGGTCGCGAATATCGTCTTCCACTTGCCAGATGACTTCGTTGACCGCTTTCAACTCGGTTTGCAACTGCCTCAGCCTGGCATCGATCTGGAATTCGGGCGGCAGAATGGCCATGAGGATGCCGTATTCGTGCTCGACATTCTTCAGCTTGGCAGCATCGGCAATGCGCTCGCGCTTGATGGCGAGGATGGTGATCTTGTCGACCAGTTCGCCGGGGGCAATTTCCACTTGCATGGTCTTATCCTTTCGTGTTTTGAATTTCTTGCGCCATCGCGGCGAATGGCCCGCTCCACTCGCCGCGCGCGGTCTGGCGGAACAGACGCACCGAAGGATACCAGGGCGAATCGCTGCGCCCCAGCATCCACACCCAGTGCGGAATCTTTTGCAACGCGATCCAGGTCGGACGGCCCAAGGCGCCTGCCAGATGGCCGATCGAGGTATCGACCGTGACGACCAGATCGAGGTTCATCATCACGCCTGCCGTGTCGATGAAGGCATCGGGGCCGGAATCGAAATCTTCGCCCAAGGTCTCGACCAGCATACCGGGCGGCAGGCTCTGCAACTGATCGAGGCCGTGCGTCTTTTGCAGGCTGATCAGGCGTGCTCCGGGCAGCGCCGCCAGCGGGGCGAATGCAGCCAGCGGCGCTGAACGGCCCTTTTCGGCAGTGGCATTCGGATTGCCCTGCCAGGCGATGCCGATCTTGAAGCCATGGCTTCCCAGGCGCTCGCGCCAACGCAGGCCAGCCTCCTCTTCGGCGGACAGATAGGCGGCGGAAGCCGGAATTGTCGCGACCGTCGTGCCGAACAGCGCAGGCAAACTCATGAGCGGGCAATGGAAATCGAAAGGCGGCGGCGCTTCTCCTTGCACGTGCAGAGCATGAATGCCGTCCATATTCGAAAACAGCCGATGCAGATGACGCGGTAATTCGAGCACGACGCGCACACCGTTGGCTCCCAGGATGGCCGCATAGCGGGAAAACTGCATCGCATCTCCCAAACCCTGCTCCGCGTGCAGCAAGACGGTGCGGCCGGAGACGTTGATGTCGTTCAACATAGGGCGGTCAACATAGCGGGCAACATGCCTGGAACTGCCGCCGCGCATCCGCCACTGATAGCAGGCGAAGCCGCGCTCCAGGTCGCCCAGCAGCAAGCGCGGATAAGACGAGTGGTAATGCGCCTTGGCGTGGTCGGGCTTCAATGCGATCGCACGGTCGTAGGCCTCGATCGATGCCTGCAAATCGCCGAGCACGGTCAAGGCGATGCCGCGGTTGTAATGCGCCTCGGCAAAACCCGGATCGCGCACCAGCACCGCGTCGAACACATCCATGGCCTCGCGCAAACGGTCTTGCGCCATGAAGGCCGCGCCGAGATTGCATTGCACCGGCAAATTGTCCGTCTCCAGGCCGAGCGCCTTTCGATAACAGTCGACGGCTTCGTCGTATTGTTCGCGCTCCTTGTGGATATTGCCCAGGTTGACGTGGGCTTCGCACAAAGCGGGCTTTTCCGCGATGGCGCGGCGGTAAGCCTGTTCCGCGCCATCGAGGTTGCCCTGTGCGAACAAGACCAGCCCGAGGTTGCAATGCGCTTCGGCGTACGCGGGCATGCGCTCGAGCAAGTCACGGTATGTGGCGGCGGCTTCATCGAAGCGTTCCTGCTGCTTCAGAATATTGCCGATGCGCAGCCGTGCTTCTGCCAGATCGGGCTTCATAGCCAGCGCCGCACGATAGCCCTCCAACGCGCCGGCAAGATCGTTCAATTGCCATCGGGCGATAGCGCGGTTGTAATGCACGTCGTAAGCCTGCGGCTGCAGGGCCAGCGCCTTGTCGTAAGCCGCTACGGCTTCATTCAGTTGCCGTTGCGCACTGAGGACGATGCCGAGATTCGCATACGTGGCCGCATGATCGCCGCGCAATGCGATGGCGTGCCGGTAGCAGGCTGCGGCTTCCGCAAACCGCCCCAATTCCGCCAACAGCAAGCCGCGATTGAACGGGATATCAGCCGAACTGCGGTCGAGTTGTGCCGCCTCCGCATACGCCGCCAGCGCCTCTTCGCGCCGTCCGGCAGCTTTCAATACGACGGCAAGATTGGTATGGTAAGTGACCAGATCCTTGTTAAGCCTGATGGCCCTGGTTATCAAGTCGACGGCCAGTTCATGCCGGCCGGCCTGATGCGCGACCAGCCCGAGCAATTGCCAGGCATCGGCATGGCTCTGCTCGCTCGCCAGCACTCGACGGTAACCCGCTTCAGCCTCAGGAAGGCGGCCTTGCTGATGGCAGGTCAGCGCTTCCGAAAAGACGGTCTGGATGTCGATCCGGTCTTTTCCGGGCAAGTTGGCATCCTGGCCTGGAAATATGATCGGCGGTAATGACACGGAGGGTTTCATGATCTGGCGCCGGCAGCCGTACTAGCCCAAGCCGGCACTTGTCAAAACGAAATCGCGCACATGATACCTTGCGGGACACGTCATCGGGAGCCGTAGGGTGGAAAAGCCGCTGGCGCATTCCACCATATGTCCACCCTGCCCCCCACCAGCGATCGCCTTACTTCCAATCGCCACGCAAAGCCAACACCTTCTGCCGCAGCAATTCCGGCGTCACGTCAGCCGGTTCGACGGCCTCGCCGACTGCCAACGCCAGCTTGGACCAGGGGCCGCGGCGGAAGGAACGACCAAACGGATTGCCCTCGCCGCGTGTCAACAAGCTGCCCCACAGGCCGCTCAAGGCCATGGGGATGACGCGCACCGGAGTGCGGTCGATGATTTTCTTCACGCCGCCCTTGAATTCGTTCATCTCGCCGGTCTGGGTCAAGCGACCCTCCGGGAAGATGCACACCAGTTCGCCGTCTTGCAAGGCCTGGGCAATGGCGTCGTAAGCCTTTTCCATCATCACCGGGTCTTCCTTGGCCGGCGCGATGGGAATCGCCTTCGCAGTGCGGAAAATCCAGGCCAGCACGGGAATCTTGAAAATGCGGTGGTCCATCACGAAACGGATCGGGCGCGGGCTGGCGGCCATGATGACGATGGCATCGACGTAGCTCACGTGATTGCACACCAGCACTGCCGCGCCTTCCTTGGGAATGCGGTCGGTATCGACACCGCGCACGCTGTGGATGGTGTGAATCAGAATCCATGCCAGGAAACGCATCACGAATTCCGGCACCAGCGAGAAAATGTAGATTGCGATCAAGGCGTTCAATCCCGCCGTGATCAGGAACAGTTGCGGCACCGTAGCGCCCATGTTGAGCAGCACCATGGCCATCAGCGAAGCGACCACCATGAAGATCGCGTTCAGGATGTTCATGCCGGCAATGGTGCGGGAAATGTGCGCCGGGTCGCAGCGCGTCTGGATCAGGGCGAACAGCGGCACGACGTAGAAGCCGCCGAATACGCCGATCATCGAACAATCGAACAGGATGTGCCAGCTTCCGTGTTGCGCCAGAAACGCTTCGATGCCGACGGTCTGCGTATTGACGTAGGATTGCGCGGCAAAGTAGAGGTCGGCGCCGAAGATGGTCAAACCGATGGAGCCCATGGGCACCAGGCCGATTTCGATCTTGTGGCCGGACAGTTTTTCGCACAGCAGCGATCCGGCGCCGATGCCGACCGAGAAAATGGCCAGCAGCAGCACGAACACGTTATGGTCGCCATGCAGATATGCCTTGGCGAACTCGGGAAACTGGGCCAGCATGATGGCGCCATAGAACCAGAACCAGGAATTGCCCAGGAGCGAGAGGAATACGGGGCGGTTCTTGCTCGAAAAACGCAGGTTGCGGAACGATTCCGAAAACACGTTCCAATTGATCTTGAGGTCGGCATCGGCCGCAGGCGATACCGGGATGAACTGGCTGGCCGCCCAGCCGATCAAGGCGAAGCCCAGCGTGGCGCCGGCCACCAATTCCGTCCCCCAGCCAGGCAACTCCACCAGGACCACGCCCAATACTTCACCGATCACGATGCCGACGAATGTGCCCGCCTCGATCACGGCATTGCCGCCCACCAGCTCGTCTTTTTTCAAGTGCTGCGGCAGGTAGGCATACTTGACCGGCCCGAAGATGGTCGAGTGGATGCCCATGCCGACCACGGCAGCGATCAAGAGCCAGAGGTTGTGGATGAACCAACCGGCGCCGGCAATGAGCATGATCACGACTTCCAGCACCTTGACTGCGCGCGCCATGCGCGCCTTGTCGAACTTGTCGGCCAACTGGCCCGAGGTCGCGGAAAGGAACACGAAGGGCAGAATAAACAGCCCCGGGATCATATTGTTCAAGGTCCCGGCCGGGATTGTGGTCCAACTGGCGGCATCGAAGGTCAGCGCCGTGATCAGCGCCGTCTTGAACACATTGTCGTTGAAGGCCCCGAAAAATTGCGTCCAGAAGAATGGGGCGAAGCGGCGCTGTCCGAGCAGCGAAAATTGATTGGATTGACTCATGGCTGTTGTCTTGCGAGGCTCTTTGCAAAATTAGGTGGCTAGGCACCGCGACGAAGACAGAATGGTTATACGGCGAAGATGGAAGGCCGCCCCATCAACAACGCCATAGTAATTTTCGACTGCCTCGCCATCCCAGACGACTCGGATAGAAGTGTAAACAAGGTTTGTCCCCGCGTCAGCAGAAAACGCGTGGTGGCGGAACTTGATACTGCCGGAATCGAATTAGTGCACGGCGAGCCGTAGCGCTTCGGCCATGGCCAGCCCGCTCAGGTAAGCATTTTCGATGCGCCCCGCCCCATCAAGGCCCGCGGCAAACCAGTCGCCGCAGGCACCGATGCGGTTGTCGCCATCCCACAGGCAGCCCTCTCCCAGAGGATCGAGCGCCTGGGCCGAATTCCAGCGGTGCAGCGCCACGTAGAGCGGCTGGACTTCGGAGCCGGTCGCATCGCGGAAGGCTTTGAGCAATTTCTCCCGCGCGCGCTCTTCGTCGTCTTCATAATGTTCGTCGCTCCAGGCGCCGGAGGCATGCGCCACCCAGTGCTCGCCCGCTCGCCGCTTGGGCTTGGACGAATCGCGCGCAATCCAAGACAGCCGGGAGCCCTCCACCCAGGCGCCGTCATAGCCGAGGTCGAGCGGCATGGGAAAACCCAGCATCAGCGACCAGCACGGCGCATAGCGCACGCGCGCGGCTTCGTCGGCCAGCTTGGGCACGACGGACAATAACGAGGAAGCCGAAGTGGCGGGAGTGGCCACGATCACGGCGTCGAAAGGGCCGGCACTGGCTTCGATCGGCGCGCCGTCGGATGCAATCTTGAGCAGCCATTGGTGCTCGCCATATTCCTCAATTTTTCTGACCGCTTGCTCGGTACGCAGCTCGACGCCTTGGGCCAGGTGTGCCGTCAAGGCATTCATGCCGGGCACGGCGACGAAGCGCTGCTTGAGCAAAGCGGCCGTGCGTGCGGCCGGGCGCGTCTCGCCATTATCAAGCACCACTAGCTTGCCGCTCCAGGGCGCAACCAGGCCGGCCTTGCGCCAGCCGACGATGGCTTGCTTGAACGGCCCGGACGAGGCCGTGAAGTATTGCGCGCCATGGTCGAAGCCGCCGATTTCGGTCTGGCGCGTGCGCATGCGGCCGCCGGCCTCGGCCGCTTTTTCATAGACAATCACCGTGTTGCCCTGCTCCAGCAATTGACGGGCACAAATCAGGCCGGACAAGCCGGCGCCGACGATGGCGATATGCATGAGGTTTCCTTGTAGTGGACGGAATAAAGCAAAGCCTGCCGCGCCTCGCTGGGTGGGTGGCAGGAGGCGGTGACAGGCATTACGAAAATTAACAACGAGATGACGGAATTATTCGTCTTCCGCTTCGGCTGGCCAGTCACGGATATAGGCCTTGAGCATCTTGTTCTCGAAGCTTTGCGCCTCGACCACCGCCTTGGCCACGTCGTAGAATGAAATCACGCCCAACAGCGTGCGCGCGTTCATCACCGGCACATAGCGCGCGTGGCGCTCCAGCATCAGGCGGCGCACTTCGTTGATTTCGGTATCGGGGGTGACCGTGATCGGCGAATCGTCCATGTGTTTGCGCACGGTGCCGCCGCCGACCTGCCCCTTGTTCTCGTGCAGCGTCTTCATCACTTCGCGGAAGCTCAGCATGCCGACCAGTTCGCCGAACTCCATCACCACAAGCGAACCGATGTCTTTCTCGGCCATGGTGTTGACGGCTTCCAGCATCGGCGTATCGGGCGTGACGGTGAAGAGGATGTTGCCTTTGACTTGAAGGATTTCTGATACTTTCATTGTGCCGTCTCGCTCGGGATAGTTTGCTCTTGTCGGCATCACCGTGTGACGCCCCTGTCTGCAATGTAGCGCAACCGTTTGGAAAAATCCAGCGCCCCTCTGGAACGATCGTGCGCATTCGGTGCTACGATGCGCCACTGCAACGCATGCTGGCAAGCGATGTTGCGCCACAGCAAAGTGGTATCATCGCGGCCTTATTCCTTTATCGAGGATATCATTTTATGAGCGGCCCTACCTATCCCGGCTTCGACACTTTATCGCTACACGCCGGCAGCGCGCCCGACCCGGCGACCGGCGCGCGCGCCACGCCGATCTATCTGACCAGCGCCTACGTCTTCAAGGATTCCGACCAGGCAGCCTCGCTGTTCAACATGGAACGCGCGGGCCATGTCTATTCGCGCATATCGAATCCGACCAATGCCGTGCTCGAAGAGCGCATCGCCGCCCTTGAGGGCGGCGTGGCGGGCATCGCCACGGCGAGCGGCCAGGCAGCCATGCACCTCGGCCTCGTCACCATTGCGGGCGCCGGCTCGCACATCGTCGCATCGCGCGCGCTCTATGGTGGCTCGCAAAACCTGCTGGCCTACACGATGAAGCGCTTCGGCATCGAGACCACGTTCGTCGATCCGCGCGACCTCGATGCCTGGCGCGCCGCCATCCGTCCCAACACCAAGGTGCTGTTCGGCGAAAGCCTGGGCAATCCCGGGCTCGACGTGCTGAACATCCCGAAGATCGCCGAGATCGCGCATGACAACCATCTGCCACTGATGGTCGACTCGACCTTCTCCACGCCCTACTTGCTGCAACCCTTCGCCCACGGCGCCGACCTGGTGTTCCACTCCGCCACCAAGTTCCTGTGCGGCCATGGCACCGCGGTCGGCGGCTTGCTGGTCGACGGCGGCCGCTTCGATTGGCAGGAGGCTTACGACAAAACCGGGCGCTTTGCCGAACTGTGCGAACCGTATGACGGCTTCCACGGCATGGTGTTCGCCGAGGAGTCGAGCGTGGCGCCATTCTCGCTGCGCGCGCGCCGCGAAGGTCTGCGCGACTTCGGCGCGGTAATGAGCCCGCACAATGCGTTCGCCATCCTGCAAGGCGTGGAAACACTGTCGCTGCGCATGGAAAAGCATGTTGCCAACACGCGCAAGATCGTCGAGTTCCTGGTCTCGCACCCAGCCATCGAATCGGTGTCTTACCCGGAACTCGAATCGCACCCGGACCATGCCTTGGCGAAATCGCTCTTGCCCAGGGGCTGCGGCGCCGTGTTCTCGTTCAACATCAAGGGTTCGCGCGCAGCGGGCCAGCGCTTCGTCGAGTCGCTTGGCGTGTTTTCCCACCTGGCCAACGTCGGCGACGCCAAATCGCTGGTCATCCACCCCGCCTCGACCACGCACTTCCGTGTGCCGACCGAACAATTGAAGGCGTCGGGCCTGAGCGAAGGCACAATGCGCCTCTCCGTCGGACTGGAAGATGCAGACGACTTGATCAACGATCTCGCACGCGGCTTGAAGGCGGCGCAGAAAGGAGCCTGACATGATCCTGAACATCGACGGCTTCGATGCCTATTGCTACACCGGCGGCAAACCTTTCGACGCGAATCTGCCTACGGCCGTATTCCTGCACGGCGCACAAAACGACCACTCGGTATGGATCTTGCAAACGCGCTACTTCGCCCATCACGGCTACGGCGTGCTCGCCGTCGACCTGCCCGGCCATGGCCGCAGCAAGGGCAAAGCTTTGACTTCGGTGGAAGCCATGGCCGACTGGCTGTTGCGCGTACTCGATGCGGCTGGCGTCAGGCAAGCCAACCTGATCGGCCACAGCATGGGTTCACTGATCGCACTCGAAACATCGTTGCGCGCACCGGAGCGAGTCAGCAAGCTGGCCCTGGTCGGCACGGCGTATCCGATGAAAGTCTCCGACATCCTGTTGAATGCCGCGCTCAATGAAGAGCAGAGCGCCATCGACATGGTCAACATCTGGTCGCATAGCTCCATCGCACAAAAGCCATCCTTCCCCGGCCCGGGCTTTTACGTGACCGGCGGCGGGCAGCGCCTGATGCAATATGTCTCACGCCACAGCGAGGAGAAAGTGTTCCACATCGATTTCACGGCCTGCAACAGCTATGCCAACGGCGAAGCGGCAGCACAAGCAGTGAAGTGCCCGACACTATTCTTGCTCGGCAAAAAAGACATGATGACGCCGCCCAAGGCCACCGCGACCTTGACCAAAGCCATTGCGCACAGCAAAGCGGTGTTGCTCGACAATTGCGGCCATGCCTTGATGGCCGAACAGCCCGACGCGGTGTTGGATACGCTCTACGGGTTCGTCAAATCCTAACCGCTTAAATCGGCAAGCAAAATACAACTTGCATTGCCGATCGCCTCGGACTAATATACAACCATATGCTTGTATTTAAAAACGAAACCGAAGAAACGCTGAACCAACTGTTTCGCGCACTGGCCGATGGCACGCGCCGCGACATCCTGGAGCGCGCGCTGACGGAAACGCCGTCCGTATCCGAACTCGCCGCGCGCTACGAGATGAGTTTCGCCGCCGTGCAAAAGCATGTTGCCGTGCTCGAGCGGGCTGGATTGATTCAGAAGCGCGCCAACGGACGCGAACAGCTGGTTTCGACCAACCATGCGCGGCTGCAGCGCGCCAGGGAATTGCTCGATTACTTTGAAATGGTGTGGCGCCAGCGCATGGCGCAACTCGACGATGTGCTTTTGCCGAAAGGAAAATGAACATGCCGCTGACCTCTGTCACCCAAGATCCCGCTGCGCTCACGCTCACCGTGGTAGGGGACTACGCCGTGCCGCAACAGCGGCTATGGGATGCTTTTGCCGACCCGCGCCAGCTCGAACGATTCTGGGGCCCGCCCTTCGCTCCCTCCACTTTCACGCGCCATGATTTCAAGGCCGGCGGCCGCGCCGAATATTTCCTCACCCTGCCCGGTGGCGGCAAGTGGAACGGCTCGTGGAAATTCATCACCATCAACCCGATCAGTTCGTTCGAAGCCTGCGATGGCGAAGACAATACGGAAGACGAGAACATGCCGGCGTCGATGAAATTCACCTTCGAAGCCACGCCGACGGGGTCGCGCGTCACCATCGTCACCCGGTTTGAAAGCGTGGAAGCGATGGAGCAAACCATCCCGGGCATGGAAGAAGGCTTGCGTGCGGCCATGCCGCAACTCGATGCGCTGCTGGCCGAATGCGCATCCGTTGCTGCTGCCTAAGCGAGGAAAGAAGCAATCAGGGCCATGCCAGCCCGAGCGGCAGTTCCGCCGGGCCGAACAAGAAATGCAACACGCGCCGCTTACCGGCACCACGCGACTTCGATGAGGCATGCAACAACAGCGGCCGCATGGCCAGGATGTCGCCGCGATCGGCATGGCAGGTTTCCTCGCCGATTTCATCGCGCAGGCGCAATGCCTGTTCGTCGGAAAGCCGTCCGGCGGTATGGCTGCCTGGCACCACCCTCAAAGGCCCATCATCGGGTCCGCAGAAGTCGAGATGCAGCCGCAGCACCAGCATGCGGTTCATCACCTCGACAGGTGCCTGCACGAACCACATGCCATCCTTGCGCGACCAGCCGCGCAATTCAGGATGCTCGATACGCTCGACAACCGGAATCGACAAATCCTGATGCGCAGCCACGAGCCAGTTCTTGTCGCTCGACTTTTCGAAGTAGGTGCATTGCACCGGCACCACGGCCTTGGGATCGAGCAATTGCAGGAAGGGCTCCGCGGCCAAATGCAAGGCCAGGGCATGGCACCAGTCAAAGCTCAAGAGGTTGCGCATACCCGCGCCGAGCACGGGCAAGCCCAGCACTTCTTCGGCAATTGCATCGATGCCGTGACGCGGAAACACATGCTCGATGAGGGCATAGCCGTTCTCACTGAAGCGCTCGATATCGCTCATGTACCGGCGCGAACGTTCAGAGGCGATGGAACTCCGCATCGAACGGCCCGATCTGCGCCGGCGAGCGCCACGTCGCATCGCGCAAGCTGCTCGGGATCAGATGGTCGACCCCCAGCAGCACGGCAAAGATCGCCATGCGCACCGGAATGCCGTTATCGGTCTGGCGGAAAATCGCCAGGCGCGGGTCCCGGTTAAGGTCGGTGGACAAGTCATTCGCACCGGCGCGCGAATCGCGCGGCAGCGGGTGCATGACGAAGGTGTTCGGGCTGCACGCAGCATCGAGCATGGCACGGTCCACCTGCAAATCGGCGCTATAACCTTCGATCTCTTCGCCGGCGAAGCGCTCCTTCTGGATGCGTGTGGCGTACAGCACGTCCACGTCCTGCAAGCCCTCGCGCAACGATTGCAATTGCACGATCTGGTGGCCGCGGCTGGCCACCACGTCGAGAATGTAAGACGGCATTTCCAGCACCGAAGGCGACACCAGGCTGAATTTGATGTTATTAAACAGCGACAACAGCTTAATCAGCGAATGCACCGTACGGCCGTATTTCAAATCGCCGACCAGCGCGATGTGGGCGCCATCGATCTCCTTGCCCAGGCGCGAGAATTCTTTGCGTATGGTGTAGAGGTCGAGCAAGGCCTGGCTCGGATGCTCCCCGGGGCCGTCGCCGCCGTTGATGACGGGGATATTGGTCGCTTCGGCAAACTCGGCTACCGAGCCCTTGTCGGGATGGCGCACCACCAGCGCATCGACATAACCCGACATCACGCGGCTGGTGTCGTAAATCGATTCGCCCTTGGCCATCGACGAGAACGTGAAGCCGGTGGTGTCGCACACCGAACCGCCGAGACGGCAAAACGCCGCACCGAAGGAAACGCGCGTGCGCGTGCTGGCTTCGAAGAACAGGTTGCCCAGCACCGCGCCTTCGAGCACGCGCGTGACCTTTTGCCGGCGCGCGATCGGTTCCATCATCTCGGCCAGCAACATCATTTCCTCGACAGATTCTCGCGAAAACTGCTCGACCGAAATCAGTTGCGGTTTGCCGTTATAGGCGATACGATCCGCCAAGCCCGCCCTATGTACGCTATGCGTATTCTTTTTCCCCTGTCCTTCCGTGCGCATGATCTCGCCGATGAACTTGTGCACCACGTCGGGCATGACGCGGAACTCCTTCGAGGTATCGGGCAAAAGCCAGGCATCAAGGGCGCGGCGCTTGATGGAAAGCCGTTCGGCAAAGGCGTCGCGCGTCATGTTCAGCTCTTGCATGGCTTCGCGCAGCAGGACTTGTTGAATGGTCATAAGGCGGGGTCACTTTTCTTAGAATATATACACGATGCGTATATTAACGTAAAAAGCGGCAGGCTGCCAAGAACAGTTTGTACCGAATTTGCGGGTCGGCGCAAGCGATCCATGAAGGAATGTTGCATTGCACACCACAACCAGGCACGGCAGTCGCAGAAAAATATACCTTGGTTGCGGATTAGAATACCGTTGCGCAAGTGGATTGACGATTTCGCCACGGCAATTTGAAATACGCCTGCGGGCTGCATGCACAATCGACCAAGGCGCCGGGCTCGCAGGCGCAGGAATAAGACAAAGAATGAATGCGGAAAACAACCGCCGCCCCATTGAAGCCCGCTCCGCAGGCTGGGCCAGACGATCCGCCGCATGGTTTGCCGCGACGGGTATTTCACCGAACCAGATCTCGACCGCCAGCATCGCCTTCGCCGCAGCCGGAGCGGCAGTGCTGATATGGCGACCCACGCCTGCCGGCTTGGTTTGCGCGGCATTGGGCACCCAGGCGCGCCTGATCTGCAACCTGCTCGACGGCATGGTAGCCATTGAAGGCGGCAAGAAGTCGGCTCTGGGGCAGCTCTATAATGAATTCCCCGACCGCGTGGCAGATTCGCTCTTGATCGTAGCACTGGGCTATGCCGCCGGCATGCCCACCGCAGGCTGGTGCGGGGCCTTGCTGGCGGCCTTGACAGCTTACGTACGGGTGTTCGGCGGCGCGCTCGGCCTTGCCCAGGATTTTCGCGGCCCCATGGCCAAGCAGCATCGCATGGCCGTGCTCACCGTCGCCTGCATAGCCGGCGCGCTCGAGCTTGCAATCCATGGCTCGCACTATGCCTTGATGGCGGCATCGATCATCATCGCCGCCGGTTCGGCCCTCACCTGCGTGACGCGCACACGCGCCATCGCGCAACTTCTGCAAAAGAGCTGATCATGTGGCTCTCGCGATTTCTCATCCTGCTCACGCGCTTCCTGCTCGGCGCCACGCCCTACTGGCTGGGAACGGGCCCGAAAAGCGTGCAGCGCATCTATTTCGCCAACCACACCAGCCACATCGACACTATGGCCCTATGGTCGGCCCTGCCGCAAGACTTGCGCGCAAGCACCCGCCCGGTCGCAGCCGCCGATTACTGGGGCGGCAACCGGCTCAAGCGATACATCGTGCTGCGAGGCTTGAATGCCGTGCTGATCAAACGCACGCGCGACGACCCCGATGAAGACCCGCTTGCCCCGCTGTGCCAGGCGCTGGAACGCGGCGATTCGCTGATCATCTTCCCCGAAGGCACGCGCAAGGCCCAACCCTTGCCGAACGCCTTCAAGAGCGGGCTGTACCACCTGGCGCAGCGCTTTCCCGAAGTGGAACTGGTGCCGGTCTACCTGGAAAACCTGCACCGCAGCCTGCCAAAGGGCAGCCTGTTCCCCGTTCCCCTGATCTGCACCATACGTTTCGGCAAGCCGCTCGAACGGCGCGCCGGCGAAGACAAGCAAGACTTTCTCGACCGCGCGCGCAACGCCGTAATAGGACTCGCCTCATGACGACACACGCAAAATTTTATTGGCTGATCGGCGGCGTCATCGCCCTGCTCTGCGTAGCATCTGCGATAGGCTGGCTGCTCTCGCTGCGCGCGAATAGTGAAGGCGGACGGTCTGTAATCGACAACCTCAATGCCCGCATCCGCGCCTGGTGGGGCATGGTTGCCGTGTTCGCCGTCGCTTTCGTGCTGGGCAAGAACACGACGATCGTCATGTTCGCCTTCGTCTCCTTCTTCGCCCTGCGCGAATTCCTGACCTTGACGCCGACCAAGTTCGGCGACCATCGCGCCCTCTCGCTGTCGTTCTTCGTGTTGATCCCGGTGCAGTATTGGCTGATCGGCATACGCTGGTACGAATTGTTCACCATCTTCGTGCCTGTCTACGGCTTCCTGCTGCTACCCTCGCTCTCGGTGCTGGCGGAAGATACCGAACACTTCCTCGAACGCAGCGCCAAGATCCAATGGGGCGTCATGATCGCGGTGTATTGCATCAGCCACGTGCCTGCCCTGATGCTGCTCGACATCCCCGGCTACGAAGGCCAGGATGCCCTGCTGTTGTTCTACTTGGTTCTGGTGGTGCAGTTGAGCGACGTGCTGCAATACGTGTTCGGCAAGCTGTTCGGCAGGACCAAAGTGGCGCCGGTGGTCAGCCCGTCCAAGACCGTGGAAGGCTTCATCGGCGGCGCTTTGAGCGCCACCGCCATCGGCGCGGCGATGTGGCGGATCACGCCCTTCACGCCGCTGCAGGCAGCCGGAATGGCTTTTGTGATCGTGTTGATGGGTTTCCTCGGCGGCCTCGTGCTCTCAGCCGTCAAGCGCAGCCTCGGCGCCAAGGATTGGGGAACGATGATACAAGGGCACGGCGGCATGATGGACCGCATGGATTCGATCAGCTTTGCAGCACCGATCTTCTTTCACCTGACGCGCTATTTCTACACCTGAGCGTCACTGCCTTCCTCGCGCCGGCTTAAGGTATCGGCCAGCTTGAGGAAATCGGGCATGCGGTATTTGCCTTTCATCGATGCGATTGCCTGTTTCGCCTGATCGAGCGGCATGCCGGCAGCTGTGATAAATAGCGGCCGGTCGCTCCCGCCGCGCAACAGCCTCGTCTCGAAGGGCGTGCCTGCAAAGAAAGATTTCGCCACGCCGATCACCGGAACCTTGCCGCCCAAAGCTTCCCACAACCTGACGCCAAGCCCGGGATGCGGCGGGTCGCCCAGTGTGACAAAACCGTCGATGACGACAGCATCGACTGGCTTCGCCAGCTCTGCAATCAACTGCATGATGCATGGCAGCTCGCGGCGAAAGAATTCGCCGGGGACGTATTCCTCGACCTGGTCGATCCAGGTTTCCAAGACGGTATCGATTTGCGTGCTGTCCCAGGCGGAAAACAGTACGCCGACGGCCCTGGCCCTGGGTTCGAAATAGCCCACGTCAACCGCGAGAATCAACGCGCCCCCGCCTGACTACGCATTCACCCGTCGTGCCATCGCCAGCACCGCAGCCAAGGCAAACATCGCCGCTGCACAAGCGCGGTTGATCATCCGCAAACCGCGCGCCGTCAGGTAGCACACCGCCTTGGTCCCGGCCGTGGCGTAAGAAAACATGATCACCGCATCCTGCGTCACGAACCAGAGCGCCAACTCGGCATATTGCGGAGCCTGTGCATGCACGGGATCGACGAATTGCGGCAGGAAAGCCGAGAAGAACAACAAACCCTTAGGGTTGGACAAGGCCACTGTAAAACTGCGCCCGAAGGCACGTTGCGCAGTCAGTTCGCGTTTTTGCGCGACCAGCTTTTCCCGGCCCATGTCGGACGTTTTGGAACGCCACAGCTTGACGCCGAGCCAGCACAGGTAAGCCACGCCGACGTAGCGCAAGGCATTGAACAGCGTTTCGGAAGCGGCCAGGATCACACCGAGGCCAAGCGCAACGAGCGCGATCAGGATCAGGTTGGCGAACGTGGCGCCAAGAATACCGTAAGCGGCCACGCGGCGGCCGGCGACGATACCGTTCGACAGCGCCAGCAGCATGGTCGGCCCGGGTGTGATGGCCAATGCAAATGAGGCTACAATGAAAAGCAGAAAGGTATCGAGAGGAATCATGTTTGCCTCACTGTTGACGGCTCAAAACGAGTTTCACGCCAAGCGCGACGAACAAGCCGCCGCAGGTACGATTGAGGATGTCGGCCAGTTTGCCGCCACCCTTGCCCTTGAAACGCGCGCTGGCCGTCGCCGCCGACCATGCCAGGAAATTGCACCACAACATGCCGTTGACGTTGAACACCAGGCCCAGCACGATGAAGGCCAGCGCCTTGTGCGGCGCAGCCGGTTCGATGAATTGCGGCACGAAAGCAAGGAAGAACAAGGCCACCTTGGGGTTCAGCACATTGGTGAGGAAGCCCTGGCGGAAGATCAAGCCTATGCCGGCTTGCGGCAAGCGCGCGGGCTCTGCCCCGTCTTCCACCTTGCGTGCGCGGCGAAACAGCATGCCGAGACCGACGTAAAACAGGTAAGCCGCGCCGATCAGCTTCACCACGGTGAAAGCCATGGCCGACGTAGCGAGAATGGCCGAGAGGCCGAAAGCCGCCGCGCACACGTGCACCATGGTGCCGGCGCCGATGCCGAAAGCCGCCGCCATGCCTGCCTTGTGGCCTTGCGCGGCGCTGCGGCCGATGATGTAGAGCGAATCGGGCCCCGGCGTAATGTTGAGCAGCAGGCCTGAAACGACGAACAGCGCGAGATCGTGAATACCCAACATTAGAAGACTTTCAATTTCAATTGGAAAGACAAGGCGCCATACAGGCGGTCCTGGTAGCTCGGAACGAACATCACGTTCAAGCCGACGCGCCCATACTCATAGCTTGCGGTTGGAATCGCGGCCGGGAACCAGTTGCCGTTGCGGTAATTCGGATAACCGTTGAAGCCGCCGAAGACCGCCCCCAGGCGCACCGGGCCGATGGCGATCGGTTGGTAGTACACGCCGATATAATCGGAAATCGCGCGGTCGCTGTTATTGAATTCCCCGGCCGTGACCGAAGCGACCGTGTTGAAGCGATACTCGGCGCCGATGCCGTAATTGTTGCCGTTCAAGTCCTTGTCCCGGTCCCAGTGATAGGACACCAGGCCCGGGTTAAGCCAGACTTCGTTGATCGGCTTGGCGTCGATCCAGCCGACGAGATCGTCGGCATGGGCCGGGGCGACCATGGCGGCCAACAGGCCCACTGTGGCCAGGGATTTGAAAGTCTTGCATACGGCTGACGAAAAACGTTGCATGCTGTTCCTTAGGTATCAATAAGGGTGGGCGCTCTTGTTACCGCCCTCGCCCCTCTTCTCTCCCGCCTGCGGGGAGCTTCGCGTCCAGAATAGCCTTCAACCATTCTGGAAAATATCAGTTGGAAACAATGACGCTCTCGATGAAGTATTCGGTATCGCCGAAGCAGGAGCCCGGCACGCCCTTGTGCTGGTCATAAGCCAGCACCATACGCTTGCCCATGTTGGCATTGATTTGCGCAGCCACCGCTTCGTTGCTGACAGTGAATTCGAATTTTTCCGGCACCACGCCGGGCAGCGTAGTCAGCAACAGCTCGCCTTCCCAGGTCTTGCACAGCCAGCCGCGCTTGGAAAATTTTTGCACGTAGCCGGCACGCTGCCCCTGCGAATACGACCAATGCAACGTGAGCCAGGCATAGCAGGCAAACAGCAGCAGCGCAATAACGGGCAAGGCGCCCAGGATCAGGACCAGTCGTTTCTTGTTCATGGTTTCATAGGTCAAGCGAGCAATTGACGGATGGCCTTCATCGTGGCTTCGTCGTTCTTTTCAAAGTGAAAGCCGACGCGAAAGCCCTCCGTGCCGGACAAGGAACAGTGCACGGCCCGGCCCGAGACGTTGATCTTGAGCGGACGGCCAGCCGCCAGCGCTTCGAAGGCGACCTGGTAGCGCTCATGCAAAGGCAGGGGACGGTCGACGACGACGCTCATGCCCTCCATCGAAATATCGAAGGTGCGCGCCATGATCGTAGCCGCGGCCGGCAACGTGATTCGCGCGGGGCAACGGAGTATCCTGCGCGCCGCGGCACGCGCATCCTTCTGGCCCAGCACGGCTTAAATGCCCATGGCGGAGAGCATGTCGGTCAATTCGCGCAGCACAGGCGCCAGACGCGGGTGCTGGGCCGCAAAGCGGACCGAGATCGATTGGGCCCGCGTGGCCAACTCGTTGTCCTTGTGCAGCAGCGCGCGGATGTCGCCGTCGAGTTGGTGCAGCAATTGCTGCAATTCGGCATCGCCGCGCGGATCGGGTCCCGCTTCGGCGAGAGCGGCGTGCAATTCCTTCAGTTTGTCTTTCAGCGCATCGGTGCTCATGTTGGTATCCTCGCTCGCCGCAATATAGGCGTGGCTTCACTGCAATATTACTATCTATCCCACGACTGTGCCACTGCTGCGCCAGCAACGTATAATTTCCGGAATCACAAGATTTGGAGGCCCGGTGGGTTTTAAAAAATTGAGCAAGCTGCTGGCGCCATGGATTCCGGCCGCCCTGCTGTTTTGCGGCATCATGCCTGCGGCCCAGGCGGCGCCGGCCAACGCCATGCAAATCGGACGGGTCTGCCACCTGCCCGGCTACGACCAGACCCTGCGTTGCGCTGAAATCCAGGTTCCGCTCGATTACCGACACCCCGAAGCGGCCAAGCTGGCCTTGCACATCACGCTGGCCCCGGCATTGCGCGAAGGCGCGCGGCCGGATCCGGTTTTTGTGCTGGCGGGTGGCCCGGGCCAGGCCGGCAGCGACATCCTCGCCCTGCTCGAATCTGGCATGCGCAAGCTGCGCACCACGCGCGACATCGTCTTCATCGACCAGCGCGGCACCGGCCTCTCTGGGAAACTCGATTGCGACGATACCAGCGCAATCGACGATCTCGACGAAAACGGCCAGTTGCAACTCATCGCCAAATGCATGCAATCGCTGAACAAGCCTTTCGCACTGTACAACACCGAGAATTCGGCGCGCGATCTGGAACAAATACGCACCGCGCTCGGCTACGGCCGCATCAATCTCTGGGGCGGCTCATACGGCACCCGCCTGGCGCAAGCTTATGCGCGGCTGTTTCCGGCATCGGCCCGCGCACTGATCCTCGACGGCGTGGCAGCGCCGGACCAGATCATTTTCGTCTGGGGCAAGGATGCGCAAGCCTCGCTCGACGCCACCTTCAGGCAGTGCGATAACGACCCGGGCTGCCACGCCGCCTATCCCAACCCTTCGCAGCAGTTCAACGGCCTGCTCTCGCGCGTCAACAGCGGCGACATCAAGCTCGACTTTTACCATCCGCGCACGGCCGCCCGCATGCAGATGCAATTGCGCCCCGAGCGCTTCCTGCAAACCGTGCGCACCGTGCTTTATTCGGCCGACGCCGCAAACCGCCTCCCGTTTTTGATCGACAGTGCCGACAAGGGCAACTGGAACCCCTTCGTGGCGCAAATGTACAGCACCTCCGATTTCTCTCTCGAAGGCCCGGCCGTCGGCCTGATGCTGTCCGTCACCTGCGCCGAAGACATCCCGCGCATCACGCCGGCCATCGAGGCCGAGGAAGAGCACAATTCCTTCCTCGCCGGGCGCGAAGTGAAGTTCCTCACGCGCGTCTGCCAAACCCTGAATATCCCGGCGATTCCCTACCGGGAAGCCGGCACCATCGATGCGCCCGTGCTGCTGCTCTCGGGCGCGCTCGACCCCGTCACGCCGCCGCGCCGCGCCGAAGCCGCTGCCAAGCGCATGACGCATGCCCAGCATTTCGTGGTTGAAAACGGCGGGCACATCGTCTCGCAATTCGGCTGCGCGCCGCGGTTGATGCGCGAGTTCCTCGACCAGCCCGGTGCGCCCGTCGTGGCAGGCTGCCTGAGGGAGATTCCGCGTAACGGTTTTCAACTCGGCGCGGCCGGACCTCATCCATAAATCCACCATGATAAAAGTCGACGACGTCCGCAAGCGTTTCGGAAACATACAAGCGTTATCCGGAGTGACGTTCAGTACCGAAGACGGCAAGACCACAGCCCTGCTGGGTCCCAACGGCGCGGGCAAAACCACGCTGCTGCGCCTGCTGGTAGGCCTGCTACAACGCGACCAGGGCACGATCAGCATCGACGGCCTCGACCCCGCGACCGACCCGATCGCTGCACGGCGCAGCATCGGCTTCCTGACCGACCAGTTCGGCCTGTACGACCGGCTGACTACACGCGAGCACCTTGTCTATTTCGGCGAATTGAACGGCATGAGCCGCGCCGCCATCGCACGCGGCATTGACGAAGTGGTGAGCCTGCTTGCGATGGAAGACATACTGGAACGCCGTGCCAAGGGTTTTTCCCAAGGACAGCGCATCAAGGTTGCGCTGGCGCGCACGCTGCTGCACAAGCCGCGCCACCTGCTGTTGGACGAACCTTCGCGCGGGCTGGACGTGATGAGCACGCGTGCCCTGCGCCGCACGCTGGCGGCTCTGCGCGCCGAAGGCGCCTGCATCATCATGGCAACTCACGTGATGCAGGAAGTGACGCACTTGTGCGACGACGTGATCGTGATCGCCAAGGGCCGGACCGTGGCGCAAGGTTCGCCGGCCGATATCTGCGAACGCACCGGCATCGCCAACCTGGAAGATGCTTTTGTCAGCCTGGTCGGCACCGACGAGGGGATCGCATAATGGCGGAAAAAATGCGGAGCAAATTCGGTATTGTCCTGCGCAAGGAATTGCGCGAAGCCCTGCGCGACCGGCGCGCCCTCGGCGTGCTCCTGATGATCGTGGTGATCTACCCGCTGATGCTCTGGGTCGCGCTGCACAAGATCATCGACATAGCGGTCAAGGGCGAGCATGAAAACGTATCCCTGGTCGTGATCGGCGCACCGCAGGTGCCGACCCTCGTCTCGCTGCTGGAGCAGAAGAACATCAAGATCGCGGCGCGCGACGACATGAACGAAACCGACATCACCGACATGCTGCGCAAGCGCGAGGTGGTGGCGGTGATCAAGGTCGGCGCCAAGTTCACCGACAACTACAACAGCATGCGCCCGGCACGCATCGAGCTGTGGTTCGACTCGGCGACCGACCAGCAGTCGAAGCTGCGCCGCGTCGAGGCCGTGTTGCACAACTACAATGCCAACATCGCCAGCGCCCGGCTGCTGGCACATGGCGTCTCCCCTGCCGCACTGACGCCGATTCAGCTGCAATCCTATGACACCGCCACCAATGCCTCGCGTTCGGTGCAATTCCTCGGGGCCCTGCTCGGCATCTTCTTTGCCGCGAGCTTCTTCTTTTGCCTCAACACGGCCATGGACACCACGGCCGGCGAACGCGAACGCCGGTCGCTGGAAGTCTTGCTCGCCCAGCCGGTGCGGTCGTTCGAACTCATCATGGGCAAGTGGCTCGCGACGGCAACGCTTGCCATCGTCGGCCTGATGCTGGAACTGACGGTGGCCCACCTGATCCTGAAATTCATGCCGCTCGAAGAAATCGGCATGTCCTGGCGCATGGGGTGGCCCATGCTGGCCGGCATGATGGCGTGCGCCATTCCGCTATGCCTGTTCGCCGCCGCCTTCGAGATCGCGCTGGCCATGAATGCGCGCACCTTCAAGGAGGCGCAGACCATGATGAGCTTCGCCGTGCTTCTGCCCATGATGCCCACCATCATCGTGCCCATGCTGGACTTGAATACGGCCACCTGGATGTATGCCGTACCCGTTCTGGCAAACCAGACGCTGCTGCTCGAAGTGGCCAAGGGCCAGACGATCGGCATGCTGCCCTATGTGCTGACCATGGGCAGTTCGCTGCTGGCGGCGCTGCTGTCGATCGGCTTTGCGGCTTGGCGCCTGAACAGCGAAAAATACGTGCTTGGGGTATGAAGCAGCTTCAAATTGCCATCAAGGCATGGGCCGTGACTTGAATTATTTGTGCGCGAGATTGTATTTCTCGCGCACGTGCTCCACGGCTTCGCGGATTTCGGTTTCGTAATCTGCGCCGCCCTTGAAATTCCCCATATCCCAGTTGCAGCCGTCGCGGTCGATTTCGTGTGCCTGCGGTGTCGGCGTCACGACCTTGGCTTCGTCATCGACGATCTCGGGAATCGCGCTGACCAGCTTCTCGACTTTCTTGCGGAGTTCTTCCGCGCTCAAGACCGTTCTTTCCATGCATGCCCCCTCGCGTAATGCGATGCACCCAGAATTGAGGAGCATATAGCGGCCCCGTCGCGATTTATCTTAGCGCAGAAGCCGTACTGAAAAAAGCGGGATTGAACCGGAAGGCGGCCCACTGTTGCGGGCGTGCCGAAACACTTGTTTGCGTATTAATGCATCGACGAGCGCGATTCGCGTTTGACGATGCGGCGCGCCCACTCTTGAACGGTTGAGTCGGCAAAACGGCTGGCATCCTGCACCGATTCGAGCAATATTCGTTTGGCAAGACCGGCCGTTTCCCGGTCGCGCGACTGGATTTGTGCGTTCAACAAGACTAGATCTTCCCCGCTCAGCGGTTTGCGCGCCATGATGCCTCCTGCTGCTTGCGATGCTTCATTTACGGCTATCGCAGTCCGGTTTTGTAGGCGCAACTTGTATCGGTTGTTACCGAATGTTTCCGCAGCATGCGGTGCTTGCGCGATAATGGCACACCACACTGCGGAGGCGGCATAGACATGGAGCGAGACAAGCGTACACACCGGCGCAAGGCGTTGCATACCGAAGCGGCAATTGCCGACGTGCTGGGCAATACCTGGAACAGGGTCGAGCTGCTCGACATCTCCCAAAGCGGCGCAGCCTTCCTCTCCGCCGAAGAATATGCCGTCGGCGCTTCGCGCATGCTGCGCTTCCCGTTACCCGGCCACGAAGGACAACTCTCCGTGCTGTGCCGGATCGTGCATTGCGCGAAGCACAGCTATCTCAACGGCTTTCGCATCGGCACGGCTTTCGTCAGAATCGGTGAAAACGAAGCGGGCGCCATCGCCGCCTTTGTGGCTTGATGGCGCCCACGTAGACTCTAATAACGCATTAAATCGATATCAATAGGCTGGGGCGAACCGCGAGGCTTCGTGGGCCGGGTGTGCCAGCTCGCTGCGCGGTGAAACTGGGAGAGTTCAAACAATACGTGGTGGCGTCCCCCGGCTACCTGCAGCAGGCCGAGACGCTGGCGACGCCGTCCGACCTACCCCGCCACGACTGGGTGGCCCTGACGCTGTTGCCTACGCCATTGACTTGGACATTCGGCTCCGGCGAAGGCGGCGAGCAAACCGTGTACCTGAAAGCGCGGATGAAAACCGATTCGGCTTCGTCACTGCGTTCGTTGGTGCGCCACGGCGCAGGCTTCACCGTACTGGATGAGTTCAGCGCCCAGCCCGATCTGGCGTCCGGACGACTGGTGCGGGTATTGGAGAACCGGCGTCCGCCGTGCGGCGGACTCTACGCGGTCTTCCCGCCTGGCCGCCATGTATCGGCAAAGACACAGGCTTTTATCCGCTTTTATCAGGCGCACTTGCAGAATCAGCGATAAAGCTGCGGCCAGACTTTAGCGTTCTTTGAGCGCCATTTCCTTGCGGTAGATGCTGCGCTGAAGATCGACGCCAAGGCTCTTGATATCGTCGCTCTGGCGCGCCAGCCAGTCGTGGAAGCCCGGGGTCTCGTCGTTCTGTGCCGGCTTGTCTGCAGACTTTGCGGCCGATTCCGCACCGGTCTTGGCACCGGTCTTGGCGTCGATCCTGACTTCGGGCGTGGGCTGGTCGTCGATGATTTGCACCGCCGCGTTGCCGCGCCGGTCGGCAATCAGCGCAAATGCCGCGCCGGCGACCGAGGTCGCGCGCCTGGAATGGCAATAATTGTCGACAAAGACGGCGAGGCCGAAATCAGATGGCATGCGGCCGCCGCTGACCTGGTTGCCGGGGTTGGCGTAGTTATAGCCGGTGACGACACCACGGATCCAGGCGATGTACTGCTGGCGCGCCTCGGCTTGGTTCTCCGAGCCAAACCAGTCTTCGCACGACATCTTGTCGAAGCCGTGGATGGCGACGGATTTTTCTTGCGCCATGCAAAGCGTGGAACACAACAGCAGGGCCGCGGCGATCCACGTCTTCGGCATATCAACCCTCGTGGGTGAATTCCTTGAACTCGCCATAGCTCATCAAGCGCTCCTGGCGCCGTTCGAGCAGTTTCTCGACCGAAGTATCGTCAATCTGGCGCAGGCTTTCGACCAGCGCCTTCTTCAGCGCGGCTGCCGCCGCCTTGGGGTCGCGATGTGCACCGCCGACCGGTTCGTTGACGATCTTGTCGATCAGCTTCAAGGCTTTCAGGCGATGTGCGGTCAAGGCCAGCGCCTCGGCGGCGTCGTTGGTGTGCTCGGTGTCGCGCCACAGGATGGACGAGCACGATTCGGGCGAAATGACCGAATAGGTGGCATATTGGAGCATGAGCGTCGTGTCGCCCACGCCGATGGCCAGCGCGCCGCCCGAGCCGCCTTCGCCGATGATGGTGACGATGATGGGCACGGCCAATTGCGCCATTTCATAGAGATTCTTGCCGATCGCCTGCGACTGGTTGCGCTCTTCGGCGTCGATACCGGGCCAGGCGCCGGGGGTGTCGATAAAGGTGAAGACCGGAATACCGAACTTCTCGGCCGTCTTCATCAGGCGTAGCGCCTTGCGATAGCCCTCGGGCCGCGGATAGCCGAAGTTACGCGCGGCGCGTTCCTTGGTGTCGCGCCCCTTCTGGTGGCCGATCACCATGCAGGCCTTGCCGTTCAGGCGTGCCAGACCGCCCACGATCGATTGGTCGTCGGCAAACATGCGATCGCCGCGCAACTCGTGGAAATCGGTGAAGATATGCGATACGTAGTCCAGCGTATAGGGGCGCTTGGCATGGCGCGCCACCTTGACGATCTGGCCGGGCGTAAGCTTGGAGTAGATGTTCTGGGTCAGCGCATAGCTTTTGGCGGCGAGGCGGTCGATCTCTTCGGACAAGTCGACGGCGGATTCCTCATCGGAAAAACGCAACATGTCGATCTTTGCTTCGATATCGGCGATCGGCGCCTCAAAATCCAAATACAGGCTCTTATCCAGCATAAAGGTCCCAAGTGAGTTTGTCGGAGCATGGCGAGAGTGGGATCGCACATGCGGCAAAACATTTGTAACGTCAGGTTCGCAACTCGCCCAATTCAGGCAAGGTCTCGTTTATTTATTCTTTTACTTACCCGGGCCGGCGCGTTTGGCGCATTTGGATAATTGGCGGCCCCATCGTTTGTACAAAATGTCTTAACAAAATATAAAGCGCTTTGCTCGTGGTCCACATTCTAGCATTTTAGAGGGCCACGTCAAATTAGCGAACAGGCAACATGGCGCGCCATCCGGTGATATGCCGGGCATCATACCGCCATTCGACGCTATCGCACCTGCATGAAAAATCCCTGGTCCGCACCGCCATGGTCGTGCTCTGCCCGCTGCTGCTCTATGCACTGGCGGCGCTCGTGCTCGGCGTCGTACCCATCAACCGCGACTTCAGGCAAAGCGCGCAAGGCATCGATATCTACATCCATGCCAATGCCGTGCACACCGGTCTGATCCTGCCGATCAAAAGCGATTCGCGCGGCTGGAACGCCAGGCTGCCGAACCTCGCCGGCGCTGACTATCTCGCCATCGGCTGGGGCGACCGCGCCTTCTATCTCGAAACAAAACAATGGGCCGACTTGAAGGCCGACAACGCCTTGCGCGCTTGCCGGGTTCGACGGCATGCTGCTGCACGTCGAGCCGCTGGGCCGGCCGCTCGAATCGGCCGAGGTCGTCAAGCTGCACATCAGCCCCGCCCACTACGTCAAGCTGATCGCGGCCATCGACGACTCCTTCGCCTTGGACGCTTATGGCAAACCCATCGTGGTCGCAGGCGCGCATTACGATGAACGCGACGCATTCTATGAAGCGACCGGCCGCTACTCGCTATTTTCCACCTGCAATGACTGGGGGCGCGCAGCACTGGCGCAAGCGGGTATTCGGACGGCCATGTGGGCCCCCTTTGCGCCGGCCCTGCTGCATCAGGCCCGTGCGGCACAAACGGCATTGCCTTGAAGTATATTTCCCCGCTGATCTTGCGTACAATCGGCGGCAGCAGTCTGTAGGGCTAGGAGGTATAACTTTTGTTAGTTGGTAGCCAATGAAATCGAACGGTTTGTCTTTCCACCACCCGGGGTTTTTCTGGTTTGGCTGTGCCGCTCTCGTAGCGGGCGTGCTGGCCCATATTCCCATGTTCCTGATGGCGTCCAACGACGGCTACCGCATGGCCGGCATGCCCATGGATGCAACCATGACGACGGGCATGTTCCTGATTCCCGCCGGCCTGGCCCTTGCCGCATACGGCATGATGCCGCGCTTGGCCAAGCTGCGCGGCAAGACGCAAGACCGGGCCGTCTCCTTCCACGTTGCCGATGGCGCGCCGCTCAACAGCGCCCATTGGAAACTGGTATGCGTGCTGCTGGTTGCTTTGGCGGTCGACGTGATGAAGCCGGCCACGCTCGGCATGGTTATTCCCGGCATGAGCCGCGAATATGAAATCACCAAGCAAACAGCGGGATGGCTAGCCTTGGTGGCATTGACCGGCACGGCGCTTGGTTCGGTGATCTGGGGCCGTGTGGCCGACCTCTACGGCAGACGTTGCGCCATCCTGCTTTCGGCCCTCATGTTCATGGGCACGGCCATCTGCGGCGCCATGCCGGCCTTCTCGTGGAACCTGGCGATGTGCTTCCTGATGGGCGCCTCTGCCGGCGGCCTCCTGCCCATCACCTTCACGCTAATGGCGGAAATGATCCCGACGCGCCACCGCGGCTGGCTCCTGGTCATGCTGGGCGGGATTGGCAACTCTGTGGGCTACCTGCTGGCTTCGGGCTCGGCCGCCTGGCTCGAACCCCTGTTCAGCTGGCGTTCGCTCTGGCTGCTCGGACTGCCCACCGGCGCCATCATCATCGTGCTCGACCGCTTCATTCCCGAATCACCTCGCTTCCTGGTCAACATGGGGTTGAACGCGGAAGCACGCGCCGTGCTGAAGAAATATGCCGGAGAATTCGACCATGAAGATGCCAAACACTCCGCCCCGAAAGAACAGCACGGCGGCGTGCGCGAACTGCTCACCGGCCCGCATGCCTTTGTCTCGCTGGCCTTGATCGTCTGCGGACTGGCCTGGGGCTTGGTCAATTTCGGCTTCATGCTGTGGCTGCCGGCCAACTTGAACAGCATGAAGATGGATGCCGGTGCGGCACGCGGCCTGCTCGCCTACTCCGCCCTGTTTGCGGTGCCGGGCACGGCCGTGGTCACCTGGCTCTACCATGGCTGGAATTCGATCAAGACGCTGATCCTGTTCATCGTGCTGTGCTGCGCATCGCTCCTGTCGTTCTTCATCCTGAGCCGGCTCGGCATGCTCAACCATGTCACCATCGTCGCCGCCACCGCCTCCCTGTTGGTCAGCAGCAGCGGCGTGATCGCCACGCTGATCCCGTATGCGGCGGAAATCTATCCCGTGCATCTGCGCGCCACGGGCTCGGGCATCATCGCGGCCAGTTCCAAGTTCGGCGGGATTTTGGGCGCCATCGGCGGCGTGTGCGGCTTGCTGACCGACATGGACATGTCGTCATTGATGATTGCCCTGCCCATGATCCTCTCGGCCGCCATGCTGACCAAGTGCGGTATCGATACGCGCGGGCGCGATTTCGACGATATCCAGCGCGCGATTGCGGCACGTGGGGCAGTCGAATAGCCCGGCGAACTGCCCCACGCAAGCGCCATCAAAGCAGGCTCATCCCGCCGTCAACGATCAATTCCGTACCGACGATGAAGGCCGCCTCCCGCGAAGCAAGATAGGTCACCGCACTCGCCACTTCCTCCGGCGTGCCGAAACGCTTCAGCGGCACTTGCTCCCGGATGCCGTCGGCCATTGCCTGCAATTGCTCCGCCGGCACGCCGAGGCGGCCGTAGAGCGGCGTCGCCACCGGACCGGGGCTGACGACGTTGACGCGGATGCCGCGCCCGACCAATTCGGCCGAGAGGGTCTTGGCAAATGTGATCAGCGCCGCCTTGCTCGCCGCATACACGCTCGAATTGGGCATGCCGATATGGGCGTTGATCGACCCGTTCAGGATGACGGCTGCACCGGGGTTCATCAGCGGCAGAAGGGACTGGATGGCAAAGTAAGCACCCTTGACGTTGGTGTTGAAGGTCAAATCCCACAGCACCTCATCGATCGCCTCGAAAGCGCCGAACTTGGCCACGCCGGCGTTGATGAAGACGGCATCGAGGGTCACGCCGCGATTTTTCAAGGCGGCAGCCAGTTCGCGTGCCGCCTGTACGTCGCCCGCATCGTTGCGCAACGCGATGGTTTGCGCGCCGAGTTCTTCGCGCGCAGCATCGAGCGTCTTCTGGTCGCGGCCGGTGATGACGACGCGCGCACCTTCATTGACGAAGGCCTTGGCGGTGGCCAAGCCGATGCCGCTATTGCCGCCGGTAATAAGCACTGTCTTGTTTTCAAACCTGCTCATGATGTTCTCCTTGGTTTCCTGAGCGCCGGGATTGGCGCATCCATGGAGACAAGATAGTGTTCACAAATCCAACAAACAATGCCAAAAATATGCACTTAACGTTCATATTTTATGAACAATATAGGCCTTGTGCAGCGCAGCTATGATCCCCAAGTACCGCCCACGTCCACCCCATACAAGGATTCATCATGCATATCGATCTCTCCGGCAAGCATGCCATCGTCACAGGCTCCACCGCCGGCATAGGCTACGCCATCGCCCACGGCCTGGCCCAGGCCGGCGCCACCGTCGTCATCAATGGCCGCACCCAGGCACGCGTCGACGCCGCCGTGGCGCAACTGAAAAAGGATTTGCCGAACGCCAGGCTGCAAGGCGTGGCCGGCGATCTCGGTACGGCTGCCGGTGCGGCCGAATTCATCAAGCAAGTGCCTGAGACCGATATTCTGGTCAACAATCTCGGCATCTTCGAACCCAAGCCCTTCTTCGAGATTCCCGACGAGGATTGGGAACGCTTTTTCCAGGTCAACGTGATGAGCGCCGTGCGCCTGTCGCGTCACTATGCGCCGGGAATGAAGGAGCGCGGCTGGGGCCGCATCCAGTTCCTCTCATCCGAATCGGGCGTGCAGATCCCCGTCGAGATGGTGCACTACGGATTCACCAAGACCGCACTGCTGGCGATCTCGCGCGGCCTGGCCGAAACGCTGGCCGGCACGGGCGTAACGGTCAACGCCGTGCTGCCCGGTCCGACGCGCTCGGAAGGCGTGGGTGATTTCTTTGAAAAAATGGCAGGGGGCCAAGGCAAGTCGACCAAGGAACTGGAAGCCGCATTCATCAGGGAACACCGCCCGAGTTCGCTGATCCAGCGTCTGGCGACGACCGAGGAAGTAGCGAATATGTGTGTCTATCTGGCCTCGCAGCAGGCTTCGGCTACGACGGGCGCCGCTTTGCGCGTGGATGGGGGCGTGGTGCGGTCGGCGTTCTAGTCAATGCCAGCTACTGCTCCCAAGGCAACGCGCCCTGGAAAGCCTCGACCAGAAAGTCGATCATCACCCGCACCTTCGCACTCAAATGCCGCCGGCTCAGGTAAAGCGCAAGAATGTCGATATCGGGCATGCGGTAGCCGGGCATCACCTCCACGAGGCGCCCGGCGCGCAGGTCCGGCCCGACGATGAACTGCGGCTGCCAGATTACGCCCGCGCCGCCGATAGCGGCAGCCCGCGCCGTGTCGCCATTATTGGTATGCATTGCACAGGGCACCTTAACCATGTGCGCGCGGCCGTCGGCGTCGATGAAATTCCATTCGTCGGCCGTGGCCGAATAGCGATAGCCGATGCAGCTATGTTCCAGCAGATCGGCCGGCGTCCGGGGCATGCCGTGCTTCTTCAGGTACGCGGGAGAGGCACAGGCGATATTGCGCGACGTAGCCAGCTTGCGCGCCGCATGCGTGTTGGCCGCCACGCGGGAAATGCGGATTGCCATGTCATAGCCTTCTTCCACCAGATCGACCACGCGATCCGATAGAGCCACGTCGAGTTCGATGTCAGGGTAACGCGCCAGAAAACGCGGCCATAGCGGCGCGAGATGCAGTACGCCGAAACTCAAGGGTGCGTTGATGCGCAAGGTACCGCGAGGATGCAGCGTGGCGGATGCCGACACGGCTTCCGCCTCTGCCACATCCTCCAGTATCGAACGCGCGCGCTCATACAATGCCTCGCCCGATTCGGTCAGCGACATGCGGCGCGAACTGCGGTTCAAAAGCGGCGTGCCCAGATGCGCTTCCAGATCGTTCAGGTAGCGCGTGACATTAGCCGGCGAGGTATCGAGCGCCTCGGCCGCCCTGGCAAAGCCATTGCGGCGAACGATCTCGACAAACATTTCCATGGCGCGAAGGCGATCCATCCTACCCTTCATAATTCGTGAATCATGGGAAGGGATTTTGCGGCGCTCACCTGAAAATGTAAACCTCCGCTGCCGCTGCCGCTGCCTGGATGCACATCACTCCGGCATCTTGCGAAAGCCCACCGAAAACCGGTTCCAGCTATTGATCGCATTGATCGCCAGCGTCAGGTCCACCAATTCCTTCTCGGAAAACTGGGCCGCCGCCATCTCGTAATCGGCGTCCGGCGCACGCGTGTCGGCCACGCGCGTCAATGCCTCGGTCCAGGCCAGCGCGGCGCGCTCGCGCTCGGTGAAGAACGGCGTTTCGCGCCAGGCCGTGACGCCATGCAGGCGGCGTTCGGTTTCGCCGGCCTTGCGCGCATCGGCCGTGTGCATGTCGATGCAAAAGGCGCAGCCGTTGATTTGCGAGGCGCGCAGCTTGACGAGTTCGATCAGGGATTGCTCCAGCCCAAGCTTGGACACGGCAACTTCTAGCGCCATCATGGCTTTCATCGCGTCAGGCGAGGCTTTGTAGAAATCGGTACGGGTTTTCACGGTATGCTCTCCGGTGGTTGATTGATGAAGGCATTCTAGGCAGCCAACTGCCCCGCCGAGGGAGCCAATTCCCGGCAATTTCACTAGTCCAATCCGCGCCAGAATCGCACCAGATGGAACTGCATATCCGCATCGAAGGAAAGAAGGAATTGGCCGAGCAGGTCTACCGCCAGATCGCCGAAGCGATCCGCTCGGGACGCCTGGCCGACGGGACGCAACTGCCGCCCTCGCGCCTGCTGGCCGAACAATTGAACGTGTCGCGCAAGACCGTCTCGGACGCCTATGCGCGCCTGACGCTGGACAAGCTCATCGTCGGCAAAACCGGCAGCGGCAGTTTCGTGCAGGCGCCTTCCGCCTTGCGCACCCGCCTTGTGACGGCGGATCGGCTTAATGGCCATGCCGTGCTGCGGCGCTGGGACGCGATGGTCACACCTCTCCGCCAGCCCCTGCCCGGCGGCCGCGCGCGCTACGAGTTCCTCGGCGGCAGCCCCAGCCCGCAGCACTTCCCGCGAGACGAATGGCGCCGCGCCATGCTGCACGCGCTGCGGCAACAAGACCCGCCGCGCGGCTTCTACAGCTCGCCCGAGGGCGTGCCCGAACTGCGTGAAGGTATCGCACGCCATGCCGCCTTCTCGCGCGGCGTGCATTGCAGCGCAGACGACGTGATCGTCACCAATGGCGCGCAGCAGGCACTCGATCTGCTGGGGCGCGTGCTGCTGGAGCCCGGCTGCACCGTGGCCGTGGAAGAACCGGGCTATCCGGCGGCGCGCCTGCTGTTCGAGAGCCACGGCGCGAAGGTGGTCGGCGTGCCGGTCGATGACGAAGGCGTGATCGCCGATGCGATTCCGGATGATGCGCGGCTGATCTACACCACCCCGGCGCACCAGTTCCCGCTCGGCATGGCCATGAGCGCGGCCCGGCGCACAGCCTTGCTGCAAAAAGCAGGCGCGATCGGCGCGATTGTCGTCGAAGACGACTACGACAGCGCCTTCCGCTACGAGAGCCGGCCTGCCGACGCGCTGCAAAGCATGGATCGTGACGGCATCGTCTGCTATGTCGGCAGTTTTTCCAAGATACTCCTGCCCGAGTTGCGCATGGGCTACCTGATCGCCGCGCCGGCCGTGCGCAATGCCGTGCAGGTCGCGCGCCACCTGACGGATTGGCATGGCAGCCTGCCCGTGCAAATGGCCCTGGCCAGGTTCATCGAGGAAGGCTGCCTGCAAAAGCATATCCGGCGCTGCCACACGGTCTATGCGGGCCGGCGCGACAAGCTGATGGAACTATTTGCCGGGCCGCTGGCGCCGTGGTTCGAACTGGTGCCGGCGCAAGCCGGATTCCACGTCGCCGCGCTGGCGAAGCAGGATATCGATATCGACCTTCTGCTGCGTCTGGCGCGCCGGGCCGAGGTTGGAATGCATTCGCTAGGCGCGTTCTATCATGAACTGGCGCCGAAAAAAGGGCTGTTGATCGGCTATGGGGCGATAGAGACGCTGGATATCGAGCCTGCCCTGCTGCGGGTACGGGATATCTTGCAAGAGATGGGGTAGGATCGCTGGACGGAAAAGCGCAACACGCTTAATCATCAGGCATGTGTGCATGCCCGCACTTCATGTAAATCTTGCGATCGTAACCCACCGTGTCCCTCACCTTGTCCCAGGACGACGGCTGCTTGGACTCGGCCGCTGGCGGCGGCAAGGGGCTGCCGTCCTTTTGCACTTCCCGGTATCCCAAGATGCCGCAAGTATTCCCCGCTTCTTCGAGACAGGCATCGATCGAGCGGAAGCGGCAACTCACTTCATAGACCATATCACCCTGCGCGGTATAAGTTTCGCCGGTGGAGACGCAAGCCGAAAGAGACAAGACGCACAGTGCCAGAATAGCCGGAATCTTCAAGTCGTCGCTCCGCTGGATTCGGAAATGATAGTGGAGCATGCATTATGCGCCAGGTCGGCGCAAGGCAGGCCGGCAACAGAGGCGCTTGGGCAAGCCAATTCGGGGGATCGGAGCCCTAACCAAAGGCGACGAACTTGCGGCTGTCAAACAGCCTGGCACGGTTGACGGCCACCATCACCTTATTGCGCGGCACGATGGAAGCCACCGCAAAGTTGGAGGACTTGGTATCGCGCAATACCGGCTCGCCCATCGGCATGCCCGCGCCGTTGACCAGGCTGTACACCGTCGGAGTATGCGCGTGCTCCCCGCGCGCCGTGACGATGGCGGTTTCGCCGTTGGCCAGGCGCACGTAGCTGCCCGGCGGATAGATGCCGATTTCCTTGATGATGACGCCGGCAATCGCCTGGCTCATGCCCTTCCCCTGCAGCATCTCCCTGGCCGCCACATTGGGTGCCTTGGCGACACGATAGGCACGCGGCGAAATCTTGGCCAGATAGACGTCGGCATGATGAATGATGGCTCCCATCTCGCCTTGCAAACAATCGGGCGGCAACGCGTCGGGGTGGTGCTCCTCGACTGCGCGCAGCCAGTCGCCGTGCGAAACGCCCATTTTCTCCAGCAGCTCGCGCCCGCGCCTGCCATGATCCTTCAAGGCTTCGCGCTGCTGCGCCGTAAGCGGCTCCTTCTGCGCCGCCAGCACCGATTGCAAGTCAAGGATGGCGATGTTCATCGTCGCTGCGGCACGGCACAGAATGTCGACTGCGCCGCTGTCCCAATTCATGCGCTTCGAGAGAATCGCCACCAGCGTCGCCGTCTGCAGGTTGTGGCCCGCCACGTAATTGGTCAAATCCAGCTGCATCAGCTCGAAGATCGCTTCGTCAGGACTCTTTTCGATCAGCCTGGCAATCTCGGCCGAGCAGGTTTCGATATCTTGCAACACGCGCTCCGCATCGCGCTCAAGATTGGACAGGCTCAGGCGGCTGACCGAGCGGCGCAGCTTTTCCCATTCGAGGAAGGGATCGTAGGCCTGCGGGCGCAACTCGACCTTGCGCCCACGCTCGAATTCAGCCGCATCGGCATACATGCCGCGTTCAAGCAGGCTCTCCAGTTGGGCATCGCTGCGCACCACGTAACCCTTATGCAGCAACAAGTCTCCCCGGGACGAGAATACGTCCCACCTGAGCGGCTGATCGACCTTGATCATCGCTGCAGTCAGCTGACGCAATTCGATCGCCATATTATTTTCCTCAAGGCAATACATTTACACTATTACTCATATTTCCCGAAAAGCAAGGACAACTCATCATCAAATTGAGCAAATGTTGCTTCTGCTCAAGCTACGAATGCATGCCATACTGGCCACCTACCCTGTGCCGGAGCAAGATTTGCCATGACAGCAATGCGTACCGAAACCGATTCCATGGGTGCCATCGAGGTGCCGGCCGATTGCTACTGGGGTGCGCAAACGCAGCGTTCCATCGAACATTTCCCTATCGGTGTGGCGCGCTTCCGCTGGCAGGCACCCCTCATCCGCGCGCTCGGTATCCTGAAGAAAGCCGCCGCGCAAGCCAATGCCGAACTCGGCGAATTGCCGCAAGACCTGGCGGGTCTTGTGACGCAAGCCGCCGACGAGGTCATCGCCGGCAAACTCGATGCGCAATTCCCGCTGGTCGTGTTCCAGACCGGTTCAGGCACGCAATCGAACATGAACGCGAACGAAGTCATCTCCAACCGCGCCATTGAATTGGCGGGCGGCGCGCGCGGCAGCAAGAAACCCGTGCATCCGAACGACCACGTCAACCGCGGCCAGTCGTCCAACGACACCTTTCCCACCGCCATGCACATCGCCGTGGCGGAACAGGTGAAGCACAAGCTGCTGACGCCGGTGGAACGGCTGCGCGATACGCTGGCCGCCAAAGCCGAGGCTTATGCCGGCATCGTCAAGACCGGCCGCACGCATCTGCAGGACGCGACACCGATCACGCTGGGCCAGGAAATCGGCGCCTGGGCCGCGCAGATCGATTTCGGCCTCGCCACTCTCGATCAGGCACTGGAAGGCATCTACGATCTGGCCATCGGCGGCACCGCGGTCGGCACCGGCTTGAACACCCACCCCAAGTTCGGCGACGCCGCCGCCGCCCGCATCGCCGCCATCACCGGCCTGCCCTTCCGCGCCGCGCCGAACAAGTTCTTCGCCCTCTCCGCGCACGATGCCCTGGTCAATGTCTCCGCCGCCCTGCGCACACTCGCGGGCGGCTTGATGAAAATGGCCAACGACGTGCGCTGGCTGGCCTCCGGCCCGCGCTGCGGCATCGGCGAACTGACCATCCCGGAAAACGAACCGGGCTCATCGATCATGCCCGGCAAGGTCAACCCCACGCAGTGCGAAGCGCTGACCATGGTGTGCGTACAAGTGTTCGGCAATGATGCGGCAGTCGCGTTCGCCGGCAGCCAGGGCAATTTCCAGTTGAATGTCTACAAGCCCGTGATGCTCCACAACGTGCTGGAAAGCATAGAATTGCTGGCCGATGCCTGCGCCGCGTTCGACGCCCATTGTGCGCAGGGCTTGGAACCCAACCTGCCCCGTATAGAAGAAAATCTGGAGAAAAATCTGATGCTTGTGACGGCCTTGAACCGCCATATCGGCTACGACAATGCCGCGAAGATCGCAAAGAAGGCGCACAAGGAAGGCACGAACCTGCGCGAAGCGGCGCTGGCTTTGGGCCTGGTGCCCGAAGATAAATTCGATGAGTGGCTGGCGCCGATCGAGATGACGCGGCCTAGTGTCGGATAAGAGGCACGGATCCTACAACCAGGCTCAGAAAAACGAGGTGATTTGCCGTCATATTCGGCGGCTTTTAATACCGCCCGGCCGAAAACGAAGCCGGGCGTCTGCATGACGCCCCCCGGTCAATCCATGAGGGGCGCGGTATCACACCGCCGCGCCATGCATGATCGAACCGATCTCAATCGCGGTCATGGCCATGACCATGGCCGTGACCGTGGCCGTGGTCATGATCCTCATATTCGCCTTCATGATCATGCTCATGCCCGCGATAGTGATTGGCATACCAATCCTCGCGCACGAAATACACCGGCCTGCCGCAGGCGTTGTATTCGGCGCAGTGCTTCTGCCAATGCTTTTCATGGCCGGGGGGCACATGCAGGTAGATCGGCTCGATACCGACCACGTTGGCCGGGCGCTGCACGAACACCGGTTGCGAATAGATGACTTGCGGCGGTTGCGGTACGTTGCCGATGTTGATCTGGCCGTACAGGCCGGGTTGGTTGACGTTGATCGACACACCGACATCGGTAGCCATCGCCGACTGGGCGAGCAAGCCAGCCGCTGCGATACAAAGGGTGCCAAGGTATTTCATATAGTTCTCCTTGAGTGGGGGACATTTGCCGGTTCATGGTGCCAACCGGCCCGGTAATTCGAGGGTTTCCCTGTTGTTCAGGAATTGTAACGCGCAAGGTGTCCATTCGGTTTACAGTTGATCCGAGGAAAATTTCACCGGTACGCACATTCGATGTGTAAAATGCAAGCCTCACCCTGCCAAGGAATACATGAGCCGCCTCTTCCAAATCGTCGACGTATTCAATGAACGCCCGCTCTCGGGCAATCCCCTGGCCGTGGTATTCGATGCCGACGACATGGGCACGGACACCATGCAAGCCCTCACGCGCTGGCTCAACCTCTCGGAAACTGCCTTCCTGCTCTCCCCCACCGACCCGCGAGCCGACTACCGCGTGCGCATCTTCACGCATGACCGCGAAATGCCCTTTGCCGGCCACCCCACGCTGGGCTCTTGCCACGCCTGGCTGGAAAGCGGCGCCAAGCCGCGCGACGACGCGAAAATCATCCAGCAATGCGGCGCCGGCCTGGTGCCCATCAAGCGCAAAGACGCCACACTGTCCTTTGCCGCCCCGCCGCTGGTACGTAGCGGCCCGGTGGGCGAAGGCCTACTGAACGACATCGCGCAATTCCTGCGCATGGATCGCCGCGATATCATCGACGCGCAATGGGCCGACAACGGCCCCGGCTGGCTCGTGGTGCTGCTCGCCACAGCCGAGAAGGTGCTTGCCCTTGAGCCGGCACAAAACTATCCCCGACGGCTCGACCTGGGCGTAGTCGGCCCTTATCCTGCTGGCGGCCCGCTCGCCTTCGAATTGCGCGCCTTCTTCACCGACCATTACAACAACGTGCGCGAAGACCCCGTCACCGGCAGCCTGAATGCCTCGACGGCGCAATGGCTGCTGGCTTCGGGCAGGACGACCGCGCCCTATACCGCCTCGCAGGGAACGCGCATCGGACACACCGGGCGAATTTACATCGATCGCGACGAAAGCGGCACGATTTGGGTGGGTGGCAAAACGAGTACGCTGTTTTCTGGGACTTGCGAAATTTGATGCGCACATCAAATCCGCAAATCTTACGTCACACCGGCTTCAATTGATATCCTGCCCGCGCGGCTTGTGCGTCGAATAGATGTACATCTGGATATCGCGCCGGGCCTTGGCCGTCTCCATTTCCATTTTCATGCTGGCCGCAGCATGGTCCATTTCCATCTGCATCAGCTTGTCCTGCAAGACCATCAGCTTGCTGCGCTCTTCCTGGGACATGTGCTCGATATCCGCGTGGTATTGGTCCATCTGGTACATGGCGTAGTCCGTGCCCCTGACAAAGCCGGTTTGCGCCGGCTCATTCTGCGCAGCCATGGCAGCCGGCGCAAGCACGACAAAGCCTGCAGTCGCCAATACTCCGGCAAGCATCAAGTGTTTCATCGAGTTCATATTGGTTCCTTTGTTCGAAATGGGTTGGATGTTTGCGCGCACCCATCTGTCGAACAAAGCCGACCTTCCTTACAACTCTTTCAGAGCGTCGTCGCCGTCCATGGGCGGGGTCAAGCGCAAGGATGCCGCTTAAGCAGCAGGACATACGAGGATCTGCCCCAGTGTAAACCCGACTGGCAAGCGAATAATATTGAAAATCCTGGCCGGGTTTTCTACGACTTATGACCCGAAACGCCGGTCATAACATGCCGGATCAACCACGATTGCCATTCGACTCAATGGTGCCCGAGACCGGAATCGAACCGGTACGCCCCCTCTCGGGTAAGCGGCGGATTTTAAGTCCGCTGTGTCTACCAATTTCACCACTCGGGCAAAGCGGACCGGTGAAGGGTCCGCGAATGGGAGGCGCGATTGTATCACTCCTCCCCACAGGGTGCCTGCGCAATCGGCTCGAGGCAAGGCCGCACAGAAAAATTGGCCAGTTATCACAATGATAGGCCCGGGCACGCTTGCCTATTGCCGAATTTCTCCATTGCAATAATTCGTCTCCTTATCGTAACCGGAGGCAAGCTTTCTTCATGACCTTTTGATGCCATGTCACAGCCCGGTAACATACTTTCTATAGTCTCTGCGCTCAATATCGGCCAACTTAGAGGAAAACATGCGGATTTTGATGATATCGGACGTCTACTTCCCTCGCGTGAACGGAGTGTCCACATCGATCCTGACCTTCCAGCAGGAGTTGGCCGCACAGGGCCATTACGTGCATCTCATCGCCCCGGCCTATCCGGCCGGCCACCCGGACGAAGCGCATATCACGCGCGTGCCCTCGGGCTATGTGATGTTCGACCCGGAAGACCGGCTGATGAAATCATCCAAAATCCATGAACTGACGCCGAAGTTGCGCGAGATGCAGTTCGACGTGCTGCATATCCAGACGCCTTTCCTGGCTCACTATGCCGGCTTGAAGCTGGCGCGCGCGCTGAACATCCCGACTGTCGAGACTTACCACACCTTTTTCGAGGAATACCTGTACCACTACATTCCTTTCCTGCCCAAGGGCATGACGCGCGCGATGACGCGCAGCTTCTCTCGCTCGCAATGCAATGCCGTCGACGCAGTGATCGTGCCGTCCACGGCTATGGCCACGGTGCTCAAGGAGTATCGCTGCACTACGCCCACGCACATCGCGCCGACCGGCATCCAGATGGCCAAGTTCGAATCGGGCATCGGCTCGCGCTTCCGCGCCAAGCATGGCATCCCCGAAGAGCGCCATCTGCTGCTGCACGTGGGCCGCGTGGCGCATGAAAAGAATATCGGCTTCCTGCTGCAGGTGGTGGCTCACATGAAGGCAAGCCATCCGCAAATCCTGTTCTTGATCTGCGGCGAAGGCCCGGCCAGGAACGACCTGGAGCATCAAGCAAAGCAGATGGGCTTACAGGACAACGTGATGTTCGTCGGCTACCTCGACCGCGAAACCGAACTGCTCGACTGCTATCGCGCGGCCGATGTGTTCACTTTCGCCTCGCGCACCGAAACCCAGGGCCTGGTGCTGCTCGAAGCGATGGCGCTCGGCGTGCCGGTGGTGTCGACCGCGGTCATGGGCACGATCGACATCCTCGCGCCCAAGCGCGGCGCGCTGGTGGCCGAAGAAAACGTGGAAGACTTTTCCGCCAAGATTGCGCGCCTCCTGGCCGACCGCGAACTGCGCCTGTCCGTCGGCGACGAAGGGCGGCGCTATGCCGACACCTGGAGCGCGCCGGCCACGGCACGGCGCGTAGTCGATATCTACCAGGGCTTGATCGACGCACGCAGCCATGCGGCTTTGCAAACGGCGGTCAGTACCTCCTAACTCAACACCAGTAGTTCCTCGGGCCGGGCTTCCTGCCGGCCCGCCTTCCGCACTCCGGCGATATGGTGCAATCCCCGTTTTATCCGCAAAGAAGAAAGACTGACGTAGCTTAGGCGCGCCGGCGCCACGGCACTGATAGGTCACCTTGTGGGCAAGCGTCAAGCAGGCAATCCGGCTACCGACGAAGCGGCCGGATTGACATGGAACCGCAATGACAGACTCGTCCGGCACGGAGCAGCAACGCTAGTCGTCATCATCGTCCACCCCCTCTTGCCACGCAGAGAATCCGCCGTAATGGTAAAAACCGCCGTGGGTATACATGTCGACCAGTTCCATTTTGTAGGCATCCGTCATGTGGTGCCAGGTGTAGGTTCCCTTCCGGTAGTCTTTGCTTTTACCGATCATGGCGTCGCCCAATGCAAAGTGCTGGGCGCGGCTGAGTTCGGGAATAGCCGACTTCGCAACGCCTTTCGTATTGTTGGACAGGTCGATGGTGGCGTGCACCGGGTTGGAACCAGCATCGGCGCCCTTGTACAGGTTGTTCGCAAACGATTCGATGACGTCGCCGTCACCTCGCGCAAAGCGGAACCACTTCGTACCTTGCGTTGGCGTGGCAATTTTCTTCGAACTGGTTTCCTTGCCGGCCGTGGCGTCGTCCTTATCCTCCTTGACGTCGGTCTTGAGCTGTGCGGCAGGCGCACCGTTGCCGAATGAGGCGGACATTCGCTGCAGATGGGCGACCTGTGGGCTGGCGTCGGCCCATGCCCTCAATTGCACCAGCCTCATCGCTTGATTGCTGCCCTGGGCCAGAGCCTGAAGCTGGCCAATCTGCGCGCCGGCAGGAGACTCCAGCGCGCCTTCCGGCAGCGGCTTTCTCGTTTCCGCCTGCTGCTCCGACGCACGCGGCACTTCCACCTTCTGCATGGCGCCCCCTGTTTGCGCCTGGCTGCACGCCAGTCAGGCAGAAGTCTACCGCCGCCATAAAAAAATGTCACCCCGGCAAATTACGGGCAATGCCATGTCGCATTCCGGACACTGCGCTCGCCCCTTAAGGCGCAACGACGTGCCAAAAGTAAAAAAGCCCACATGGAAGCGGGCTGTTTTATTTGGATCTTGCTTGAATCTTCGACGTTTGGAGGCGGGGACCGGAGTCGAACCGGTCTACACGGCTTTGCAGGCCGCTGCATAACCGCTTTGCTACCCCGCCGTCATGGAGCATGCAGCTAACGCTACGCCGCATTGTAACCGTGATTCGTGCCGATGTGCATCAACCGTCACGAGATGAAACTGGAGCGGGAGAAGAGTCTCGAACTCTCGACCTCAACCTTGGCAAGGTTGCGCTCTACCAACTGAGCTACTCCCGCATGGAGTGTTGCCGCATTCTGTTGCCGCACCCCTGGAAATGAAAAAGGAAGCCTTGTTTGACTTCGGCTTCCTTCGGAATCCTGGAGCGGGAGAAGAGTCTCGAACTCTCGACCTCAACCTTGGCAAGGTTGCGCTCTACCAACTGAGCTACTCCCGCGTCGACAACAAGCGAGCATTATAGCGGATCCGCTGAGCTTGTCAAGCATCAACGCCGTCTATTTTCATAGATGGCCGGCTTTTTCTTTGATGACAGGCCAAGCCTTGCGCAAGTAGTAGAACATCGACCATACCGTCAGCACCGCCGCCACGCCAAGCAGCCATTGCCCCCACACGCGCGTATCGATCACGTAGAGAAATTGATCGTAGTACAGCAGCATCGGAATGGCGACCATCTGCGCCGTGGTCTTGATCTTGCCGATCGAGCTGACCGCCACCGATTTCGATGCGCCGATGTGGGCCATCCATTCGCGCAAGGCGGAAATGGCAATCTCGCGCCCGATGATGATGAAAGCCACCGCTGCGCCGTACTTGATGCGATCAAGCTGCAGCAAGACCAGCAGCGCGCCGGAAACCATCAGCTTGTCCGCAACGGGATCGAGAAAGGCGCCGAAGGCGGAGGTCTGGCTCAAGCGCCGCGCCAGGAAACCATCGAACCAATCGGTTACCGCGGCGACGATGAAAATCACGGTGGCGGCGACGCCTTGCTCATAGCGGGTGAGTATTGTCTCGGGCAGATAAAACACGCCGACCACGAGCGGTATCAGAGCGACGCGCAGCCAAGTGAGGAAGATAGGAAGGTTGAATGGCATGAAATATTGTGCTTGTTCGATTTGATGCACCGCCATTATCCTCCAGAATGCGGCAGCGCTATGGGTTCAATGCAATTGCTTGTAAATCTCCTCGGCCAGCTGGTGCGAGATGCCCTCGACCGAAGCCAGGTCTTCGATGCTTGCGCTCATCACGCCGCGCAAGCCGCCGAAACGCGCCAGCAGCTTTTGCCGGCGCTTGGCTCCAACGCCTTCGATCTCTTCCAGCCGTGAAGTCTGGCGCGCCTTGGCGCGCTTGGCGCGCATGCCGGTGATGGCGAAACGGTGCGCCTCATCGCGGATTTGCGCCACCAGCATCAGCGCAGCCGATTCCTTGCCCAGTTCCTGCGGCTCGCGCCCATCGACAAAGACCAGGGTTTCAAGCCCCACCCTGCGCCCCTCTCCCTTGGCCACGCCGACGATCAGCGAAATATCGAGGCCGAGCTCGACGAACACCTGGCGCGCCATCTCGACCTGTCCCTTGCCGCCGTCGATCAGCACAACATCGGGCATCACCCCGTCGCCATTGGCCACTTTCTCGTAGCGGCGCATCAGCACCTGCCGCATGGCGGCATAGTCGTCGCCCGGCGTGATATCGTTGATGTTATAGCGCCGGTATTCGCCGTTTTGCATGGCGTGATGATGGAACACCACGCACGAAGCCTGGGTCGCCTCTCCTTGCGTATGGCTGATGTCGAAGCATTCCACCCGCACCGCATCGAGGTCGGCCATTTCCAGCCCCAGCGCATCGGCCAGCGCGCGCGTGCGCGCCTGCTGCGAGCCTTGTTCCGACAGCAAACGCGCCAATGCGATCTCCGCCCCCTTGTGCGCCATCTCGAGCCAGGTGCGGCGCTGCCCCTGGGGCTGGAACACGAGATGGATGCGGTGGCCGCATTGCTCCATCAAGGCAAGCAGCAATTCCGGCTCGTTCAATTCGTGATTCACGATCAGCGTGCCGGGGATGAATTTCTCGGCGTAGTGCTGGGCGATGAAGGCTTTCAGCACTTCAAGTTCCAGCGACTCTTCCGCGCTGGACACGGCATTATCCACGTGGGTAGGAAAATAGGCGCGGTCGCCCAGATGGCGTCCGCCGCGCACCATGGCCAGGTTGACGCAGGCGCGCCCGCCATGCACCACCACGGCAATGATGTCGATATCCGCATCGCCCGTGGTTTCCATGCTTTGCTGGTGCAGCACGCGCGACAAGGCCGCGATCTGGTTGCGCACCACCGCGGCTTGCTCGAACTTGAGTTCGGCGGCGAAGCCGTGCATCTTGCCTTCCAGCGTCTGCATCACTTCGGTCTGGCGCCCGCGCAGGAACTTGGCGGCATTGTCCACGTCGGCGGCATAATCCTCGCGCGAAATCAGGTTCACGCAGGGCCCGCTGCAACGGTGGATCTGGTGCAACAGGCAGGGCCGCGTGCGGTTGGAAAACACCGAATCCTCGCAGGTGCGCAAGAGGAACACCTTCTGCAGGATTTGCATCGATTCCTTGACCGCCCATGCGCTCGGGAAGGGGCCGAAATACTGGTTTTTCTTGTCCACCGCGCCGCGGTAGTAGGCCATGCGCGGCACGTCGCCGCCGGTGATCTTGAGATAGGGATAGGATTTGTCGTCGCGGAACAGGATGTTGTAGCGCGGCTGCAAAGTCTTGATCAGGTTGTTTTCGAGGATAAGTGCTTCGGCCTCGCTACGCGTCACGGTCGTTTCAAGCCGGGCGATGCGCTCGACCATCATGGCGATGCGCGGGCTGCTCAAGGTCTTCTGGAAATAGCTCGAGACGCGCTTCTTCAGATCGCGCGCCTTGCCGACGTAAAGCACGGTATCGCCCGCATCGAAATAGCGGTACACGCCGGGCAGGTGCGGCAGCTTGGCCACGGTATCGAGTACGATTGCCCGTGCATCCTCAGGCGCTGGCGTGCCGGCTTCTTCGTCGGATGTTCCGGAGATGAGGTCGCTCATGCCCTACTTTACCGCCTTTTCCAGAATGACAAAGGCAACGGCATAGTCCGCTTCGTCGGACAAGGAAATCTGCGCCTGCAATTGACGGGCTTCGAGGTAGCCGCGCAACTCGCCGCTGGTCACGGCGACGGGCTTACCCTCCTCGTCGTTCATCACCTGCAAGCCGTGCCAGCTCATCGGCGGACGGAAACCCGTGCCGAGCGCCTTGGAAAACGCTTCCTTGGCGGCGAAGCGCGCCGCGAGGTAACGCATGCCGCGCGCAGCCAACTTTGCACTGCGTTCGCGAAAGACTTGCATCTCGTCGGGTCCGAGCACTTTGTCGGCAAAGCGGTCGCCCTGGCGTTCGACGGACGCGGCAATGCGCGAGACTTGCACGATATCGGTGCCGATGCCGTGGATCATATTCGTCAGGCGCCGCGCGCAGCCAGGCGCGCCTGCGTCATGATGGCTTTCATGTCGCGCACGGCTTTTTGCCAGCCGTCGAACACGGCTTGTGCGACGATGGCATGGCCGATGTTGAGTTCGGCGATATCGGGTATCGCGGCGATCGCCTGCACGTTGGTGCAATGCAAGCCATGGCCTGCATTGACCTTCAACCCGCGCTTGACGCCTTCCACGACACCTTGCCGGACGCGTTCCAGCTCGCGCGCCTGTTCGGCCGCTTCGTGCGCATCGGCATAGCGCCCCGTATGCAACTCAATGACGGCGGCGCCGCTCTCGGCCGCGGCCTGGATCTGTGCCGCGTCGGCGTCGATGAACAGGCTCACGCGAATACCTTCGGCATGCAACTGTTCCACTGCGGCCTTCACTTGGGCGAAATAGCGCACCACGTCGAGCCCGCCCTCGGTCGTCACTTCTTCGCGCCGCTCCGGCACCAGGCAGGCATCGTGCGGTTTGATGCGGCAGCAGAAGTCGATCATCTCGGGCGTCACGGCCGCTTCAAGATTCATGCGCGTCTTCAATTGCGGCCGGATCGCAATCACATCGGCGTCCTTGATGTGGCGCCGGTCTTCGCGCATGTGCAGCGTGATCGCATCGGCGCCGGCTTCCTCGGCCAGCAAGGCGGCCTTGAGCGGGTCGGGGTAGACCGTGCCGCGCGCATTGCGCAGCGTGGCGACGTGGTCGATGTTGACGCCGAGATCGATGATGGAGGGGGTTGGTTGCAGATAACTCATGATGTCCTCATAGCTGCGTCAGGTCGATCAAGATCTGGCGCGTATTCAAAGGCACGCCGCCCAAATGGTGCGCGAGCAGGAAACGCATCAGCGTCTTGCTCTGCGCCTGGGTGGCGGCGTCGCCGTAATCCTGCTTTTCCATGTCGAGCAGGGTCTTGCCCGCTACCGACGGCCAGCGGTCGGCGGCACGTGCCGGCCGCGGCCCGCTCTCGGGATCGACCACGTAATCCTGCTTCGGGTCGACCGGCTCTCCCGTGGCGCGGCATACGGTGAAATCGGTGGCGACGCCGGTTTCTTTCAACAAGGCTCGTTCGAATTTGCGCAGCACGATGGGAGCCGGTTCATCATGTGCCAGCTCGTTCAGGGCGGCGACGTAATGATCGAACAGTGCGGGATGCGGATCATCGCGCGCCAGCAGCTTGACCAGCAGCTCATTGAGATAAAAGCCGCACAAGAGCGCCGACTTTTCCAAAGGCAGCAAGCCTCCTACCCACTCGGCGCCGATCAGGGTGCGCATTTCGGCCTTGCCGCTCCAGGACAGCGACAAGGGCTGAAAAGTCTGCAGCACCCCGCGCAGCCTGGAATTGGGCCGCTTGGCGCCTTTGGCAACGACGGGGACGCGGCCGTGATCGCGCGAGAATACGTCGACGATCAGGCTGGTTTCCTTGTAGGGGTAGCTGTGCAGTACGAAGCCGGGCTGGCCGGCAATGCGGTGTTCTTTCTCTGCGGGCTTGCGCGCTTTGGCTGCGCGCTTCGGCTGCACTTCCGCCTCGGTCTCATCGTGCTCGAGAACGGTGTCCATGGAAGCGGCCTTATGGTCTTATTCGTAGCCGTAGGCGCGCAACCCGGCTTCGTTGTCGGCCCAGCCCGACTTGACCTTGACCCAAATCTCCAGGTACACCGGCCCGCCGAACAGCTTCTCCATGTCGAGCCGCGACTGGGTCGAGATTTCCTTGAGCTTGGCACCCTTGTGTCCGATCAGCATGGCCTTGTGCGCATCGCGCTCGACCAGGATGGCCGCGAACACGCGGCGCAGATTGCCTTCCTGTTCGAACTTTTCGATCAGCACCGTGCTGGTGTAAGGCAGTTCTTCCCCGACAAAGCGGAACACTTTTTCTCGCACGATTTCCGCAGCGAGGAAGCGCTCGCTGCGGTCGGTGATGTCGTCTTCGCCGAAGATCGGGGCATTCAGCGGCAAATGCCTGCGGATTTCAGCCTGCAGGCTGTCCAACTGAAAATTCTGCTTGGCCGAAACCGGCACCACGGCCGTGAAATCGCGCTTCGATGCAGCCTGCTGCGCGAAGGGCATCAGTGCTGCCTTGTCCTTCATCCTGTCTGACTTGTTGATCACCAGGATACAGGGGATGTTGGCCGGCAACAAATCGAGCACCTGCTGATCCGCCGGACCGAAGCTGCCGGCTTCGACGATGAACAAGATCACGTCGGCCGCGGTGAGCGAATTGCTCACGGTCTTGTTCAAGGTGCGATTGAGCGCGTTGGCGTGGCGCGTCTGGAAGCCTGGCGTATCAACGTAGATGAATTGCGCGTCGGGCGTGGTCTGGATGCCGGTGATGCGGTGGCGCGTGGTTTGCGCCTTGCGCGACGTGATGCTGACCTTGGCGCCGATGAGCATGTTCATCAGCGTCGATTTGCCGACGTTGGGGCGCCCAACAATGGCGATGTAGCCGCAGCGAAAATCGGCAGGCACGTTGTTGCCGGGATGTTCGGTAGATGTCATGCTGTCTTGCTTTGGCCGGATGCGACCAGCGGCAACTCCAGGTCGATGTGTTCTCGTGCCTCAGCATCGGCCTTCCTGTCGGAGACCTCAGCCTTGCCTTTGCTCTCCGATTTGGTTTCAGCCTTGGCGTCGGACTTGATGTCGGCTTTACCGTCGGCCTTCGCTGCCTTGGCGGCCTTGGCCGGCACTTCGTGCGGCGCTTCGCTCTGCACGGTGGCGATACCGGCCAACTTCAGTTGCGCGGTGCGGGGCCTGCTCTTCTTCGGGGCTGCCGGCGTCTTGACCAAGGCAGCTTGCACCGCTTCGAGCGCCCGCTTGGCGGCGGCCTGCTCGCCGGCGCGGCGGCTGCCGCCGGTGCCGAACACTTGAATCTCGAGTTTGGGCACCAGGCATTCGATTTCGAATTCCTGGTTGTGCGCCGCGCCGTGCGTAGCCACGACGTTGTATTGCGGCAGCGCGATCTTCTTGCTTTGCAGGTATTCCTGGAGCAGCGTCTTGGCGTCCTTGCCCAGCGTCTTGGGATCGACCGTATCGAGAATGGGGATGTAGAGCGCGCGGATCACGTCGCGCGCCTTGTCGAACCCGGCATCAAGGAAAATGGCGCCGAACAGCGCTTCCAGCGTATCGGCCAGGATCGAAGGCCGGCGGAAGCCGCCCGACTTCAATTCGCCTTCACCCAGGCGCAGGAATTGCGGCAGATCGAGCCGCTGCGCGATCTCGTAAAGCGATTGCTGCTTGACCAGATTGGCGCGCAGGCGCGACAGGTCGCCTTCATCGATCTTGCTGTAACGGTCGAATAACAGAGACGCGACCACGCAATTGAGGATGGAATCGCCCAGGAACTCCAGGCGCTCATTATGCAAGCCGCTATGGCTGCGATGCGTCAAGGCTTGCTGCAAGAGCGCAGCTTCCTTGAACGTATGCCCCAAGCGATCCTGCAATAACGATAAATCCATGCTCACTTTCCTCCGCTGTTATTGATCGCCGCCTGACTTCTTGCTGGCGGTCATCGTTGGCGAAGTCGACGCCTCGTAATCGATTTCCAGGTTGGCCGGGCCGACCAGTGGAATCTTCTTTTCGTAGGACACGGCGATCTCGAAGCCATCGGCGGTTTTGCGTATGTCGAGGTCCTTGCCCTGCACTGAAGTGATGTAAGCCACGTCGGCTTGCTTGTCGAAAGACAACCGGATTTCCGGAATGGTCGTGCCGGCATTCTTGGCAATGCCGATCGCCTTCTTCACTGCCATGAATTCGGTCACGGTCGGCACCACTTTCAGTGCGATCACGCCGATCATGCCAAGAACAATAAGAATGAATATCAGACCGACCAGGCTGACGCCGCGCTGTTTGACTGCAGATACCATCATGGTTAGGCTCCCATTGTGTTTGGCATTATTGAAATCCACCGATACGCTTTAAATCATCCAGATTCATCCAGATGCCCACTGCCTTGCCAACTATGTTTTCATCTGGCACAAAACCCCAATAGCGGCTATCGGCACTGTTATCCCGATTATCCCCCATCATAAAGTAATGACCGGCGGGCACGCTACAAGTGAAGTCCTCAGTGCTGTTGTTTTCAAAAACACAAGAATCACGCATCTGAAAACTGTCGTATGGCTGATGTACGGCGCCTTGCTGGTCACGTGCATTCAAGATCTTGTGTTTTACTCCTGACAAGTTTTCCGTGAATTGCGCCTGATAATTGAGCGGATGTTCCACGTCCCGGAAGTCCTTTTCCGCCTCGTAGGTCATTTTCTGACCGTTAATGGTTAAGTGTTTGTTTTTATAAGTAATTTTATCACCAGGAAGGCCGATCACGCGCTTGATGTAATCCATGCTGGGATCCAGTGGGTAACGGAACACCATCACATCGCCGCGCTTGGGCTCGCTGACATGGATGACGGTCTTATTCAACAAAGGCAAGCGGATGCCGTAGGTGAATTTATTCACTAGGATGAAGTCACCCGATAGCAGCGTCGGCTCCATCGAGGCTGATGGAATCTTGAACGGTTCGAACAGGAAGGAGCGCACGAAGAACACCACGGCGATCACCGGAAAGAAGCTGCCCGAGTATTCGATCCAGGTCGGCTGGCGCAGAATATTCGCCTCCAGCGCAGCGCGTCCGCCTTCGTCGAACTTGATGCCTTCAGCCTTCAGCTTGGCGCTGCGCGCATCGAATTCGGCCAGCGCCGCAGCCGCCTTGGCCTTGCGCTGCTTGGCCAGGAAAAACACATCGAGGAACCATATGATGCCGGTGACGATCGTCAGGACAAACAGGATCAGGGTGAAGTAGCTCAGTATCGACTGTCCGCTCATTTTTCATCCACTTGGAGGATTGCCAGAAATGCTTCCTGTGGGATCTCGACCGAGCCCACCTGTTTCATGCGCTTCTTGCCGGCTTTTTGCTTTTCCAGCAGCTTGCGTTTGCGCGAAATGTCGCCGCCGTAGCACTTGGCCAGCACGTTCTTGCGTAGCGCCTTGACGTTCTCGCGCGAGATGATGTTCGAGCCGATGGCGGCCTGGATCGCCACGTCGAACATCTGGCGCGGAATGATTTCGCGCATCTTGGCCGCCACGGCACGGCCGCGGTACTGGCTGTTGGCGCGGTGCACGATGATGGCCAGCGCATCGACCTTTTCGCTGTTGATCAGCATGTCGACCTTGACCACGTCGGAAGGACGGTATTCCTTGAACTCGTAATCCATCGATGCATAGCCGCGCGAGGTGGACTTGAGCTTGTCGAAGAAGTCGAGCACGATCTCGGCCATCGGCATTTCATAGGTCAGCTTGACCTGCTTGCCGTGATAGCTCATATCCATCTGGATGCCGCGCTTTTGCGTGCACAGCGTGATGACCGAACCGACGTATTCCTGCGGCATGTAGAGGTTCACCGTCACAATGGGCTCGCGGATCTCTTCGATCCTGGACGGGTCGGGCATCTTGGACGGATTGTCCACCATGATGATGGTGCCGTCGCGCTGCACCACTTCATAGATGACGGTAGGTGCCGTGGTGATCAAGTCCATGTCGAACTCGCGCTCCAGGCGCTCCTGCACGATCTCCATATGCAGCAAGCCGAGGAAACCGCAGCGAAAACCGAAACCCAGGGCCTGCGACACTTCCGGTTCGTACATCAGGGCCGCGTCGTTCAACTTCAGCTTTTCCAGCGAGTCGCGCAGTGCATCGTATTGATTGGCTTCGACCGGAAACAGGCCGGCGAACACCTGCGGCTGCACTTCCTTGAAGCCCGGCAAAGGTTCAGCTGCAGGCTTGGCGGCAAGCGTGACCGTATCGCCCACGCGCGCCGCCTTCAATTCCTTGATGCCGGCGATCACGAAACCCACCTGCCCTGCCGTCAAGGCATCGCGGCTGAGCGACTTGGGCGTGAACACGCCGACGCTTTCGGTCAGGTATTGCGCCTCGGTCGCCATCAGCAGAATCTTGTCCTTGGGGCGCAAGGTGCCATTGACGACGCGCACCAGCATCACCACGCCGACGTAATTATCGAACCAGGAATCGACGATCAATGCTTGCAGCGGCGCATCGGGGTCGCCCTGCGGCGGCGGCACCTTGGCGATCAGCATCTCAAGCACGTCTTCCACACCCATGCCGGTCTTGGCCGAGCAGCGCACCGCTTCCGAGGCATCGATGCCGATCACTTCCTCGATCTCGGTCATGGCGTTTTCGGGGTTGGCCGAAGGCAGGTCGATCTTGTTCAAGATTGGCACCACTTCGACGCCGAGCTCGATGGCGGTATAGCAATTAGCCACGGTCTGCGCCTCCACCCCCTGCGAAGCATCGACCACCAGCAAGGCGCCTTCGCAGGCCGACAGCGAACGACTGACTTCATAGCTGAAGTCGACGTGGCCGGGCGTATCGATCAGATTGAGGTTGTAGACTTCACCATTACGCGCCTTGTAGGAAAGCGCGGCAGTCTGTGCCTTGATGGTGATGCCGCGTTCGCGCTCGAGGTCCATCGAGTCGAGCACCTGGGCTTCCATCTCGCGATCCGACAATCCGCCGCACAACTGGATGATACGGTCAGCGAGCGTCGATTTGCCATGGTCGATGTGCGCGATGATGGAAAAATTGCGGATGTTGTTCATTAACTGAATTGCAATTACAAAAAAAGCGCTCTAAAGCGCTTTGTTGCCTGAAGAGAATCTAACCTTGCAATTTTACCGGATTTCAGAGGGGAAAGCCCGGTTTATCGCTGTCAGCTCACTCTAAAACGGCCTTCATGCCACAAACTGTGCGCGAGGACATGAAACATTCCCCCAAAGCATTAATTCACACTCTCGCGTCGAGGAATGCGCGCAAGGCAGCCGGATCAAGGTGGTAATGGCATAGTTGCACGGGCTCCTCATCTTCGTTCACCTGCCCCAGCAAGACCGGCACCAGTTCGTCGTAACGGGCAACCAGTTCAGGATCAGCATCGACATCGACCACGTCGACGGTATAGGGCGGTGCCACACCGAAGGCCTGCAAGGCATGCAGCATGTCGTCGCAGAGGTGGCAGTAGCTGCGCGAGTAGAGGGTGAATTTCATGGAATCGTAGGGTGGACGACCGCAGGCATGCGACGCCGGACGATTCCACCAAACGCATCAATTGACATTCTTTAAGCGCTCGCTGGAAATGCCGGGCGTCGCACGCTCCGCTTTTCACCCTAAGGTGCGCTGGGCTTTAACAGCACGAACTGCGACGCGCCGTTGCGTGTCACCAGCACTGCCACCGCCTTCTTGGGTTCGAGCTTGGCAACCAGCGCATTGAGCTGCTTGCTGTCGGTAACGTCAGTATCCTTGACGCGTTGGATCACGTCACCGGGCCGCAGGCCGGCCGATTGCGCCACCCCCTCGGCGGATTCGACCAACACGCCATGATCGACGCCCAATTCCTTCTTTTGCTCGTCGGACAAATCGCTCGTAATCAAGCCCAGCGCATTGGCGCCCTGCTCCGCCTTGTCGTCCTTCTTGCCTTTCTTGCCGCCTGGCTTCGAGGACGAAGTCTTGTCGGCTTCGGCCTCGGCAACAACGACAGCGAGATCGCGCTGCGCACCCTTGCGCCAGACCGTGACGTTGACCTTGGTGCCCGGCTTGGTAGCGCCGGCCATGCGGCGCAGATCGCCCATCGATTCGACCGGAGTACCGTTGTACTTGATGACGATGTCGCCCGCCTGGATGCCGCCCTTCTCCGCCGGGCTGCCCGGCTCGACGCGCGCCACCGAGGCACCTTCGGCCTTGGGCAGGTTAAGCGATTCGGCAACTTCGCGCGTTACGTCCTGGATCTGGATGCCGAGGCGGCCGCGCGTTACACGGCCAGAGGCCTTCAACTGATCGACAACGCGCATCGCGTCATTGATCGGCACGGCGAACGAGATACCCATGTAGCCGCCCGACTCGCTGAAGATCTGCGAATTGATTCCCACTACTTCGCCGCGCATGTTCAGCAGCGGTCCACCCGAATTGCCCGGATTGACCGCCACATCCGTCTGGATGAGCTTGAGATAGTCCCCGATCTCGCGCGCCTTCGACGAGATAATGCCGGCCGTGACGGTACTGTCGAGACCGAACGGCGAACCGATCGCAATCGCCCATTCTCCGGCGCGGATCTTGTCCGAATCACCTATGGTCAGATGCGGCAGATTGCCGCCGTCGATCTTGATCAGCGCCACGTCGGAATCCTTGTCGGCACCGATCACCTTGGCCTTGAATTCATGCTTGTCCGTCATCGTGACGTGCACTTCGTCGGCGCCGTCGACCACATGGGCATTGGTCAGCACGTAGCCGTCAGCCGAGATGATGAAGCCGGAACCGATGCCGCGGTCGACTTCCTGCTCCTGGTCTTCCGGCACCTGCTTACGGTTCTTGGGGCGCTGCTGCGGTTGTTGCTGTTGCGGCGGCTGCGGCAAACCGAAAAAGCGGCGGAAGAATTCCTGCGCCTGATCGTCATCCATCGGATTCTGTCCGCCGATCTTGACCTTTTGCGTGGTGCGGATGTTGACCACGGCAGGGCCGTCCTTATCGACCAGATCGGTGAAATCGGGCAAACCCGTCACTGCCGCATTGGCTTCCGGCGCAACGCCGGCAACGGCGGGAACGAACAGGACGGTGCACGAGGCGAAGGCAAGGCCGAGCACGGCCTTGGAAAGCGAGGCGATGGTTTTCATGAAGGGCGGTAGCAGAGTGGCTAAATGGATTACTTGGTTTGGAAGGTTATCGAATCCGCGACCTGCCTGACCGTCGCCGTCGGCACTTCCCCGACGATGGTCAGCCAGTGATCGTCCTGGCGCTTCCCGACGATGCTCATGGCGCCTTGCTGCGCCGTGCCGTCGGTGCGGCTGCGCGTAATCGGCTCGACGAATACCGATATCGCGGCCAATCCGTCGGAATACACGACTTGGGCCAGCTTGTGCTGGCCGGTGGACACCTGGCCACCGGCACTGGGGTCCGAGTCGGGTACCATGCGCAGCAGCTCATAGACTTTCTTGAAGCCGGCCGGGACGTTGTTGACCGACCAGCCCGAGAGGCTGGCTTGCATCGTGGCAGCGGTCTCCACGTGCCAGCTCGCCGTATTGGGGAAGCTGGGATGAATCGCGTTCTTGTCCACGCCGCCTATCATGACCTGAGCGAAACTGATCTGCTCCAAGACCTGGTTCTGGCTATTGATGGTCTGCGCCCCGAGCAGCAAACCGGTCGCGCGCTCGCCGCACAGGCGATAGCCGTAGCGCAGGGCATCCTTGGGTTCGAGCAGGATGGTCTGGCAATCGTAGCCGGCGACACGCGCCATCTCGCCCTTCTTGATGTCGTAGTGTTCCGACAGGTCGGCGGGATTGGCCGCGATCATGCCGGGGAAAGACTCCGGCGAAGAACGTTTTTCCTTGATGACTGTATGGATCTCGGGGACGTAGCAAGCCACCTCGTCGTTGACACGGATGTATTCGCGCGGACGGCCGTCCAATATCTCGAGCTTTTCCAGCTCGGTCTTCCCATCCAGCACATGAGTCACGCGTGAAGTGCGGACCTGGTTGGCCTGCTGAAAGACGAACGTGCCGATGTAATTCTGCTTCTGCGCCGCGGCCTGGATCAGCTTGAGCCAGCCAAGCGCGTCGCGCTTATCGGGGTCGGTGGCGTCAGCGGCATAGGCGGCCGTCAAGGCCGCACAGCCCAGCCATGCGACCATCAACTTCGATAACAACAGTGTTCGCTGCATGGAACTCATTTATTGCTGTCGGAGGTCACCGTGTAAGTGGCGGAACGGGCATATTCGGCCGAGCTGTTCCAGGCCGGCGAATAGCGCTGATGATCCATCATGTATTGGTCCAGGCGCGGGTCGCGCAGCACGGCCCCGTCGGCAACCGTGGTCGTGGCGGCCGGCGCGGCAGTTCCGACGCGGTCGCCGGTCAACACGATATTGCCGCCGCGCTGAGTCGGCAGATTCACGTTCTGTTGCCCCAACTGCGTATCCATGCCCCCGTCGGCTTTCCTCATCATCTGCGGCACTGCCACGATCGCAAACACCGCAGCAGCAGCGACGGCCAGCGGAATGCCGAAGCGCTTGACGCGCGCACCGCCAGCAACAGCCTGCTGCAACTGGGCCGGCTGCGGCTCAGCCTGCTTTACCGGCGCGAGAATGGGAGGTTCTTCGTCGAGGCGCGACAACAGCCGCGCAGTGAAGCCGGAACTAAAATCCTGCGCCATATCCTCCGAACGCAAGACGTCGCCAATCTGATGGTAGACGTCCCACGTGCCACGGCCTTCGCTGCGGCGCAGCGCCGCCAAAGTCACCTCGATGTGCGCATCACCGAGTTCACTATCGAGCAACGCCGAAATTTGCTCTTGCGTCATGTCTTTCGTTTCCATTACACCCTCGTGCCTGCCAGGACTACCCCTATTGCATTTTTAGCTACTATTATCTTTTTTGTTACTGTCACCATCGCTTGTCCAGCGTTGTCCCAAGCAGTGGCCTCAGTTTTTCCGCGATAGCTTCGCGCGCCCTGAATATCCGACTTCGCACCGTCCCGATCGGACACCCCATGGCCTCGGCTATTTCATCATAACTGAGGCCCTCAATTTCCCGCAAACTGATGGCAACGCGCAGTTCTTCCGGCAGCGACTCCATGGCGACATTGACCGTTGACGCAATCTGCTTGGTGGCCAACATCGACTCGGGTGTATTGATATCCCTTAGTTGCTCCGCATCGTCAAAAGTTTCCGCCTCCTCGGCATTGGTTTCCGTCGAAGTCGGCGCGCGCCTGCCCTGTGTCACCAAGTAGTTTTTTGCGGTATTGATGCCGATCCGGTAAAGCCAGGTGTAAAACGCCGATTCCCCCCGAAATTGCGGCAGTGCACGATAGGCTTTGATGAAAGCTTCCTGTACCACGTCTTCCGCTTCCGCCTGGTCACGCACAAGCCGCGACACCAGCCGCATCAATTTCCGTTGATATTTGATGACCAAGAGCTCGAACGCCTTCTTGTCGCCGCGCTGCACGCGCTCGACAAGCAGCTGATCAATTTCGCGTTCTGTCGTCAATCCCCGATTTCCTTATTCTTTGCGCAACATACGCGAGTCTAGCCCTATAGACCGTGCCATTGAGAAATAGTTCCGCTCATTCAGTAAAGCCATGTGCCGCAATCCAGCGACAGGCGACCGACATAGCCCGAAATGCCTCCGGCGGCAGACTGTCCGGCAAAATCGCGACATGGTATACCCGTCCTTCCGCGTCGCATAGGCGCAGCAACAAGAAGTTCGGCCACATGGTCGAATCGGCAAGCAATCTTACCAATAATCCCACCTCCGAGGGACCCTTTCCCTCTTCACCCCTGCAAATTGCGCTGCCGCTCAGCCTGATTTGCCCCGTGCCCGAAATATCGAGTTGCCAGCTCTTCCGGCTGCGCCATAGCGAATGAAACGCCAAACCGGCACAGATGAGGCACGATATGCCGACCAAGAGTGAGAAAGCCGGCGCGATAGCCGGAACCGCTCGCAGCAGGAATGCCAGCCCCAGCAACGCGCAAGCGCAGCAGAGCCCTGCGCACAGGCCGAACAGCATCCTCGAGGGATGAACTGCCGCGGAGACTGCTATCGACATAGGCCCCGAACTGTCAAAAAAAAAGGGGCCGTTCCGGTCGCAGGAAAAATCAGATCTTGCCGAACACCAGCGTACCGTTGGTGCCGCCGAAACCGAAAGAATTCTTGACGGCGATATTGATCGGCATCTGGCGCGCGGCATTGGCGCAATAATCAAGATCGCAAGCCGGGTCCTGGTTGAAGATATTGATGGTCGGCGGCGAAATCTGATGATGCGTGGCCAGCACGGTAAAGACCGATTCCAGACCGCCCGCGCCGCCCAGCAAGTGACCGGTCATGGACTTGGTCGAATTGACCACGATCTTTCTGGCGTGGTCGCCCAGGGCGCGCTTGATGGCCACGGTTTCGGCCACGTCGCCCAGGGACGTCGAGGTGCCGTGGGCATTGACGTAATTGACCTGGTCGGCATTGATGCCGGCGTTTTTCAATGCCGCCAGCATGCAGCGCCGTGCGCCGTCACCGTCTTCCAGCGGAGCCGTCATGTGATAGGCATCGGCACTCATGCCAAAGCCGAGCAGTTCCGCGTAAATCTTTGCGCCGCGCGCCTTGGCGTGTTCGTACTCTTCCAGCACCATGACACCGGCACCTTCGCCGAGGACGAAGCCGTCACGGTCCTTGTCCCAGGGACGCGATGCCGTGGCGGGATCATCGTTGCGCGAAGACAGCGCGCGCGCCGAAGCAAAACCACCCAGGCCAAGCGGGGAAATCGTCGATTCGGCGCCGCCCGCAATCATCACGTCGGCATCGCCGTACTCGATCATGCGGCCGGCTTCGCCGATGCAATGCAAGCCGGTGGTACAAGCCGTCACGATGGAAATGTTGGGGCCCTTCAAGCCGTACTTGATCGATAGATGACCGGAGATCATGTTGATGATCGAAGCCGGCACGAAGAACGGGCTGATGCGGCGCGGGCCGCGGTTCAGATATTCCGCATGCGTTTCCTCGATCATCGGCAGGCCTCCGATGCCGGAACCGACGATGACGCCGATACGCTCCGCATTGGCTTCGGTCACAACCAGGCCGCTGTCCTGCATCGCCTGCATGCCTGCGGCCATGCCGTAATGGATGAAGGTATCCATATGGCGCGCTTCCTTGGCGGGCATGTACTCTTCGACGTTGAAGCCTTTGACTTCACCGGCAAAGTGCGTGGAAAACGGGGTAGCGTCGAACTTGGTGACCGTGGCAATCCCCGATTTCCCCTCGGTGATGGCCTTCCATGAATCGGCAATATTATTACCGACCGGGGAAATGCACCCCAGACCAGTGATGACGACGCGGCGTTGTGAGCGAATCAAATGAATCTCCTGAAGTCGATCAAATCCGACTTTTACAACTTGCCTTGCTTAAAACTGTATTACCTATGACAGATCAAATATGCTGAAGAAGCGTAGCGAGCAAGCCTGAGTTTGCGTCGACGAGCGGAACCATACTGGAGTACGGTGAGCACCGCAGGCGCAAAACGGCCGAACCGCGCAGGTTGCGCACTAGCTTCTCAGTGTATTTTCAGGCCTTGACGTGAGCCTTCGCGTAGTCGATGGCTTGCTGGACGGTCGTAATCTTTTCAGCCTGCTCGTCGGGGATTTCCATTTCGAACTCGTCTTCCAGTGCCATGACCAGTTCGACGGTGTCGAGCGAATCGGCGCCCAGATCATCGACGAAGGACGATTCGGTCTTGATGTCGGCTTCGGCGACGCCCAGTTGCTCGGCGACGATCTTCTTCACGCGTTGTTCGATATCGGACATGTTTGGACTCCAGTCAGTGAGGTTGTTGGTGTTACAGAAAGTGCGCGCATTTTAGCAGGTTTGCGCGGCAATGCTTCATTTTTAAAGCTCCCCCGCCGCAATGCACCAAAAGCTTTCAAATTAGGTGCATCCGCAAGGAAAAATGCCTAACTCATGTACATCCCGCCATTCACGTGAATGGTGGTACCGGTGATATACGACGCATGCGAAGACGCTAGGAAGCCCACGGCGGCCGCGATATCCTCGGGCAGGCCGAAACGCCCCAGCGGAATCTGCTGCAAGAGGCCGGCTATCTGCTGCTCATTCAAGGCACGCGTCATGTCGGTATCGATAAAGCCCGGCGCGATGCAATTGACCGTGATGTTGCGGCTGCCGATCTCACGCGCCAATGCGCGGCTCATGCCGGCCACGCCGGCCTTGGCCGCAGCATAGTTCATCTGCCCCGGGTTGCCTGCCGAGCCGACCACCGAGGTGATGTTGATGATACGCCCATGCTTGGCTTTCATCATGCCGCGCAAGACCGCGCGCGAAAGGCGCCCGACGGCGGAGAGGTTGGTCGAAATCACGCTATCCCATTCCTCGTCCTTCATGCGCATGGCGAGTTGATCCTGGGTAATGCCGGCGTTGTTGACCAGGATGGTCACGGCGCCATATTCCTTGGCGATCGTCTCGATCAGTGCATTCGAGGCTTCCGCATCGGTGACATTCAAGACAGCACCGCGACCGGCCTCAGGGCTGACGGCGTGCAGGTATTCGCTGATGGCCGCAGCGCCGGCTTCAGTGGTGGCCGTGCCGACCACCTTGGCGCCGAGCTTGGCCAGATGGGTCGCAATGGCGCGGCCGATGCCGCGCGATGCACCAGTAACCAGTGCGACTTGATTGTGCAAATCTTGCGTAACGGGAAGGGTCACTTGAGCAACTCCAAGACTTTATCCAAAGAAGCCTGGTCGACAATCGCATCGCCCACCAGGGTGTCGTTAATACGTTTGACCATGCCGGCCAGGGCCTTGCCGGGGCCGCACTCGATCACGTGAGTCACGCCGCTATCGGCCATCCTTTGCACCGATTCGACCCAGCGCACGGGGCAGGCAGCCTGGCGCACCAGCGCATCCCGGATCGCTTCCGGCTCGTTCACGACAGCGACATCGACATTGTTGACAAGCGGGATGAGGGGGGCGGAAAACGGCACATTGGCCAGGTAGGGACGCAGGCGGTCCGAAGCGGGTTTCAACAGCGAGGAATGGAACGGCGCCGAAACCGCCAGGCCCATGGCGCGCTTGGCCCCCTTGCCCTTGGCAATCGCACAGGCGCGCTCCACCGCAGCCGTGTGGCCCGCAATCACGACCTGGGCCGGGGTATTGAAATTGACCGCTTCGACGACCTCGCCCTGCGCTGCCTCTGCACACGAAGCGCGCACGTCTTCGTCCGACAAGCCGAGCACCACAGCCATCGTGCCCTGCCCGACCGGCACGGCCTCCTGCATCGCCTGCGCGCGAAAACGCACGAGCGGCAAGGCATCCTTGAAGCCGATCACGCCGGCGGCGACCAGCGCGGAATATTCGCCGAGGCTGTGGCCGGCCACCATGGCAGGTGCGGCGCCGCCGGCGGCGAGCCAGGCGCGGTAAGTCGCCACGGCTGCGGTCAGCATCACGGGCTGAGTGTTGGTGGTCAGGTCGAGTTCTTCCTTCGGACCTTCGGCGATCAGCTTGGCCAAGTCGAGCTGCAAGACGTCGGAAGCTTCCGCCACGGTATCGCGCACGGCGGCGTTGTCGGCAAAGCCGTTCAACATGCCGATCGATTGCGAACCCTGTCCGGGGAATACGAATGCGAATTTGGTCATAGAAGTCTTGTTCTAATTTCGATTACATTTTTGCGAGTACGGCGCCCCAGGTGAAGCCGCCGCCCACGCCTTCCATCAGCACATTCTGGCCGGGCTTGATGCGACCGTCGCGCACTGCGGCATCGAGCGCCAACGGAATCGATGCCGCCGAGGTATTGCCCTGCTCGTCGACCGTCACGACCATGCGCTCCAACGGCAAGCCGAGCTTCTTGGCCGTGCTTTGCATGATGCGGATATTGGCCTGGTGCGGAATCAGCCAGTCGACCTGCGAAGAATCCATGCCGGCGATTTCCAAAGCTTCATTGGCGACCTTTTCCAGGACCGAGACAGCCAGCTTGAACACGGCCGGCCCGTCCATATAGAGATAGGCGCTGCCTTCGATCACGCCGCCATTGACCGCGCCAGGCACGCACAGGATATCGCCCTGGCTGCCGTTGGCATGCAGCTTGGTGGCAAGAATACCGGGCTCGCTCGACGCGCCCAGCACCACGGCGCCGGCGCCGTCGCCGAACAGCACGCAAGTGGTGCGGTCTTCAAAATTCAAGATGCGCGAAAACACTTCCGCCCCGATCACCAGCGCCTTCTTGTGCGCGCCCGACTTGATCAGGCTGTCGGCAATCGTCATCGCATAGGCGAAACCGCTGCACACGGCTTGCACGTCGAAAGCCGCACCGCCGTTGGCGATGCCAAGCTTCCTCTGCACCACGCAAGCTGTGCTGGGAAAGCCGCCGAAATGGTCGGGCGTGGAAGTGGCAAGGATGATCAGGTCGATGTCGTTGGGCGATACGTCGGCAGCCTCGAGCGCATGTTGCGCCGCCTTCACAGCCAGGTCGCTTGCCTGCACGTCAGGCTCGGCATAGTGGCGCGCGGAAATGCCGCTGCGCGTGACGATCCACTCATCCGACGTCTCGATCCCCTTTTGCGCCAGCTGCGCTGCCAGCTGATGATTGGTCACACGCTTGGGCGGCAGGTAGCTGCCTGTCCCGATGATTTTGCTATAGAGAGTCATGCTGCGTTCTTGGGTTCGCTCAAATCGTTCTGGTTGGCGGGGGACGGGTTGAGTGCGTGCACTTCCGCACCCGATCGCGGCATCAGCGCCGCGATGGTGGTGGAAATGCGCGCGAGCACGTCGAACTGGGCGGCATCGAAAGCACGGCGGATCGCCCATTCATAGCCATAAGCATCGGCGCTGCCGTGGCTCTTGAACACCAGGCCGCGCAGGCCGAGCAGGCTGGCGCCGTTGTAGCGCGAGGGGTTCAAACGCTTGGCAATCGTCTTCAATGCGGTGCGCGCAATCAGGGCGCCGAGCATGGTGAAGACGTTGCGCCGGAATTCGGCATTCAAGACCACCTTGACGAAGCGACCCAGGCCCTCGGAGGCCTTTAACACGATATTGCCGACGAAGCCGTCGCACACGACGATGTCGACCGTACCCTTGAAGATGTCGTCGCCCTCGACATTGCCGTGAAAATTGAGCACACCCTTCTCATGGTCGGCGCGCAAAAGCTTGGCCGTTTCCTTGACGATGGCATTGCCCTTGATGTCTTCCTCGCCGACGTTCAACAAGCCGACCGTGGGCAGCTTGCGGTGCTCCATGACGGAAACCAAGGCCGAGCCCATCAAGGCGAACTGGTGCAGGTGCACCGGCTCGCAATCAACATTGGCGCCGAGGTCGAGCATATAGGTCGGCTTGTCCTTCTGGTTTGGCAGAAGCGTACAGATAGCCGGACGATCGACGCCGGGCAGCGTCTTCAAGACATAGCGCGAGATCGCCATCAAGGCACCGGTGTTGCCGGCCGAGACACAGGCCTGCACCTTGCCTTCCTTGAGCTGAGTGATCGCCACGCGCATCGAAGAGTCCTTCTTGCGGCGCAGGGCGACTTCGAGAGGGTCGTCCATGGCGACGACCTCGGTGGCCGGAAGAACGGACAGGCGCGGATGATCGAGCGCCTTGTGCTTTTTCAGCACGGCACGGATCGGCTCTTCGAGACCGACCAGGATTAATTCCGCCTCAGGCTCGCGCCGGACGAAAGAGATTGCAGCGGCAACAGTCACCGCCGGGCCGTGATCTCCGCCCATGCAATCGATGGAAATTTTTATCGTCATTGTCTGATGCCGTAGCCGGAAAACGCGCTGGAATGCCCCCGCATTATGGGGCAGAAATGGCGAGAATCACAATGACATGCACTGCTTGGCATGGAATGAATATGCAAAAACGGCGTCAAGCGAAGAACCGAGGTTCCAAACTTCCGACGCCGTTATTTGCGTGGCTGTGAGGCCGGGAACGATTATTCGTCGTTCTTGGTCTTCAGCACTTTGCGGCCACGATAAAAGCCATTCGGGCTGATATGGTGACGCATATGGGTTTCGCCCGTGGTCGGCTCGACGGCCAGTTGCGGGGCAACCAGGAAGTCGTGCGAACGGTGCATGCCGCGCTTCGACGGGGACTTCTTGTTTTGTTGGACTGCCATGATGACTCCTAAACCTTAAGTTCTAAAATTTTAACACACCAGCTCGCCTATTGACCACCGGCAAGCCGATATCCTGGCAAACTTTCCTCTTGACCGCCGCGTGCTTCGACAACGGCGCGACCTGCTACTGCAAAACTATTCAATGCCGGGCTATCAGTGCGGCGTTTATTGCTTGTTTTTCAGCACCTCAAACGGCGACACACGCGCATCGACCGCACCAAATTCCTGCCCGAGCTGATCGGGGCAACGCTCGTGCTTGGGCGAAAGCGGAATGGCCAATAGCACTTCGTCTTCCACCAACTCCTGCACATTCATGCTCCTGGAACCGGCGATCACATCCAATTCTTCATCGGCAAGCTTGCCCTCCAACTCGTCGGCCGCCTCTTCATCCTTGGCCAAGACCAGCTTGGTCTCCGACGCAATGGCAAAGACAAACGGGGTCAGACAGCGTTGGCACATCAGCTTGACTTCCGCCTTGACCGACAAATCCATCTGCGGATAGCCCAGCGCATGCGTGCCACCCCGGATCGCCCATTGCACCGCGCCGCTGGTGTCAGCGGTTTCCTCGCGCAATCTGGCAAAATCGGCCACAGCCTGCTCGCCTTCCAGGCTTTCCTTTTTCCGGCTGAATTCAAACGTGTCGATCACAACTGCATTCATAGCGAAAGCCGAACCCGGAAAACCTGCGATAATAACAGGGATTTCCCTTATTCGTCAAAGTGTTAGCCTGACTATTTGACCGTTTTCGGGGTGTTTCGCCCGGCCTGACGTCCAATTCCGATTAAAATTTGCAATAAAAACAAGCAAACCATGCCCCCACCTTCCCTGATCCTGGCCTCCAGCTCACGCTACCGCCAGGAATTGCTCTCGCGCCTGCGTCTGCCGTTTTCGGTGCGCCTGCCCGATATCGATGAAGCACCGCTGCCCGGTGAAGCACCCGAGGAGACAGCACTGCGCCTGGCGCGAAGCAAGGCGGAGAAAGTCGCCGCGGACTCACCCGGGAGTCTCGTTATCGGTTCGGACCAGGTCGCAACGCTGGACGGACTGCAGATCGGCAAGCCCGGCAATCACGAAAGGGCCCTGGAGCAATTGCGCGCCATGCGCGGCCGGCGCGTGATCTTCCATACGGCGCTCTGCCTGATCGATGCGCGCGACGGCAGTGCGCTGCCGTTGCAGCTGGAAAACGTGCAAACCTTCGTCAGTTTCCGCGAACTGCCCGACGCGGAACTCGATGCCTACCTGCGCATCGAGCAACCCTACGATTGCGCCGGCAGCGCCAAGAACGAAGGCTTGGGCATTGCCCTGATCGAGAAAATCGAAAGCAGCGACCCGACCGCCCTGACAGGCTTGCCGCTGATTGCGCTGACAACCATGCTGCGCAAGGCCGGCGTGCAATTTTTCTCCGTTTGATTCCATGACCGGCACGCTCTACCTCATTCCCAATACACTAGGCCCCGCCGAGGGTAAAAACCCGCTGGCCGCCATCATTCCGGCCGAGGTATGCCAATTGACGGCGCAGCTCGATTACTTCGTAGCGGAAAACGCCAAGACCACACGCGCCTTCCTCAAGCTGGTAGCTCAGCAACATCCGCTGGCCAAGCCTCTGCAGGAAATCGACATTCGGGAACTGAACATCAATACCGCACCCACGGCCCTGCCGGCCTTGCTGGAGCCACTGCTGACAGGGCGTAATGCCGGCCTGATTTCGGAAGCGGGCGTGCCGGCAGTAGCCGACCCTGGCGCCAACCTGGTACGCCTGGCACACGCCAAGGGCGTGCCGGTGAAGCCGCTGGTCGGCCCCTCCTCGCTCTTGCTGGCGCTCATGGCCAGCGGCTTGAACGGCCAAAGCTTTGCCTTCAACGGTTACCTGCCGGTCGATGGCGCACAACGCGCCAAACGCCTGAAAGAACTCGAAGACCGCTCGCGCCAGGAAAAGCAGACACAACTCTTCATTGAAACGCCTTACCGTAATGCAAGCATGCTGGAGACACTGGTCAACACATGCCGGCACGGAACATTGATCTGTGTAGCCACCGACATTACGCTGGCAAGCGAATCGATCCAAACCAAAACTGCAGCGGCTTGGAACGCCGAAATGAAAGCCGGCAAGATACCCGACTTCAACAGGAAGCCGACCGTGTTCTTGCTCTTGAGCGACTGACGTCAATGCCTCTGTAAACGCGAAGCGACGACATGTTCATGCCGTCGCTTCGCCTGCCTCCTGAGAGACACTTACCGAGAAGTCCGATGCTTCTCAAAGCCGCATTCTCGATGCGGTAACTATCCTGGTGTCAGGCTCTCGACCCTCGATACCATCCTCCACGGGGGTGATCCCCAATGCTGCTAACCACTATATGACAATCCCGTGAAGATGCAAGGGTATCCTCCGCATGCAGATTCAATCGCTTTTGCGCCACTCTTCAAGAAAATCAATAACAGGATCAAGCCTTGATGACCTTGGTATCGGCAATGTCGTCGTGAATGCAACGGCGCGAATCGCGGAAGATGAGCAAGACATCGATCAAACCCAACACGCTGCCAATGAACGGAATCGCTTGAGCCACCCAAATCGGGGCTTGGCGCCATACGATGATGCGCGCGAAGTCTGCCTTGGAGCCATCGGTACGCACGATCTTGATGCCCATCGCTTTTTTGCCGATCGTTTGGCCATCACGCGCAAGAAACACGCCATTGATCAAAATGAACAACCCAAACCCGACAACGCCGGAAACAACGGGGAAAATAAATTGATGGGATGCGGCAACCCCCATGTATGACATCCATCCGCCGAAAAAGACGATGGCGGGGATCAAGGTCACGCAACCCATGATCAATCCGTCGAGCAGCGCGGCCAGGAAGCGCTCAAGGCGCGTCGCCAATGGCGTATCCGGTGCGGCATCGGCTATCACGCTTTGGGGCGCTGCATAAGGGTTGTTTCCCGCATTGTTATCATTGTCGCTCATCTGCCTGCCTCCCATGTATGTATGAAGTAAAAGGTGTGGGTCAACCAAGTGCTATCGCACTTTACTTCTTCGGCTGGCCAATGGGCAATACGATTTCCAGATTTTTTCGCCGGCCGTGATCTCAATGCAGCTTGGGGCGAGGCGCATGCCAGATCGACTTGATCGCCCCCGCACCGACCGAGGCGCCGAATTTCTTCAGCACGCGGTCTTCCAGGCCCTCGCGCTCGGTGTAGTCGACGATGTCTTCCGCCTTCAATTCGTCGCGCGCCACGCTGTCGACCGTGCCGAAATCGTCCGCCAGGCCCATATCGACAGCCTTGGCGCCGCTCCAGAACAAGCCGGAGAACATCTCGGGGGTTTCCTTCAGGCGCTTGCCGCGGCCACGGCGCACGGCGTCGATGAATTGCTGGTGGATTTCGTTGAGCATGGACTGCGCATACGCCTTTTGCTTCGGCGTCTGCGGACTGTAGGGGTCGAGAAAACCCTTGTTCTCGCCGGCGGTCAAGAGCCGGCGCTCGACACCTACCTTGTCCATCAAGCCGGTAAAGCCGAAGCCATCCATCAGCACGCCTATCGACCCGATCACACTGGCCTTGTCGACATAGATGCGGTCCGCGGCGGCCGCGATGTAGTAGCCTCCCGAAGCGCAGATCTCGTCAACGACGACATAGATCGGCTTCTTCGGATATAGCTCGCGCAGACGGCCGATCTCGTCGTTGATCATGCCCGCTTGCACCGGGCTGCCGCCGGGGCTGTTGATGTGCAGGATGACGCCGACGGCTTCTTCATCGGCGAAGGCCTTGTCTAATGCGGGTATCACCACCTCGGCCGCGCCCGCCGCATCGCTTTCGATTTCGCCGTCGATTGTCACGAGCGCCGTATGCGCACCGAAGGCTTCGCCGTCGTCCCTGTTATAGAACCAGGCGAAACCGAGGCCGCCCAGGATCAGGAGCAGGAACGCCGACTTGAAGAAGATGCCCCAGCGGCGGCCGGCGCGCTGCTCGGCAATCGCCGCCAGCAGCACCTTTTCCAGCACCTCTCGCTCCCAGCCCGCATTGGCTTGCGGCTTGGTGTCGGAAGCCGGCGCCGCACTGGCCGCCGGTGCGGGTCCCGGCACGCCGGGATTCTCGGATTGTTTCGATTCCGGCGCGGACGCGCCTTCCAGCGGTTGTTGCGGATTCTCGTTTTCCATCTCGTCTTATTCCTGCGGGTTCACTTGCCGCACCCTGACGTAATCGTCCGGCTGCCAATAGACCTGTCCATCTTGCTCCACGACCTTGATCACGCGCAGGCTGGCGCCACGGCACGGCCCACCGACACAGCGCCCGCTCTCCGGCGTGTAGATCGCGCCATGGGTGGAACACATGATGTACAAGCCGCTCGATTCGAAAAATTCGCCTTCGGCCCAATCGAGTTCGATCGGAACGTGGGCGCAGCGGTTGAGGTAGCCATATACCTGCCCGCCGTAGCGCACGACGAAACCGGTGGTGTCGTAGGTACCGGCGCGGACAGGAAAGCGCACGCCCTTCCCGCCTTCGGCCAGGACGTCCGAAGCGCAGACGGGTATCAAGGTTTCGTTCATCGCAGATCCGCCATGTGATTCAACCAAAATCCGACAGCCACTGATGCAACTCGCCGACGGAGGACGCGACGAATACCGGGCTCAAGGCACGCAATTGCTCGGTAGGATGCGCGCCGAATTCGACGGCGATGCCGGCCGCACCCGCGTTGATCGCCATCTGCAGATCATGCGTGGTATCGCCCACCATGACGGTACGGCGCAGGTCCTGCCCCAGTTCGCGCGTCAATTCCTGCAGCATGGCGGGATGCGGCTTGGAAAAGGTTTCGTCGGCACAACGCGTGGCATCGAAAAGCGACAAGAGCTTGACCTGGTCCAAGGCGCGGTTCAAGCCGACGCGGCTTTTACCCGTGGCGATGGCGAGGAAATAGCCTTGCTGCGACAGATCGGCCAGCATGTCGCGCGCGCCTTCGAACAGCGTCAAGTCCTGGTCTTGCGCAAGGTAGTGGTAGCGGTAGCGTTCCACCATGCGCGGCAGGTATTTGGGATCGACGCCGGGCAGGACGGCTTGCATCGCCTCCATCAGGCCGAGGCCGATAACGTGGGCCGCCTGCTCCTTGCTCGGTACCGGCACGCCAATATCGCGCGCCGCCGCCTGTATGCATTTCACGATGACGGCGGTACTGTCCATCAGCGTGCCGTCCCAATCGAATACGATCAGATCAAACTGTTTTCTCGACATGACTCCCGACGAGTTGATACCGCCGGCTCCAAACACGAATTTTCAATTTCCGATTCCATTGCGCGCCCGCCATCATGGGGGCGCACGCCTCATTTCCCGCCGTCCACCTGCGCCAGGCTCTGGAGGAAGCACACGCACTCGACCGGCAGCGGCGACGACAGCGTCACGGGCTTGCCAGTATCCGGATGGATGAAGGTGATCCTGTGCGCATGCAGAAACATGCGCTTGAACGCAACCCTGGCTCCGTCGGCCTTTTGCAGCGCACGGTTCAAGCCGAAATCGCCATACTTGTCGTCCCCGACAATGGGGAAGCCGGTATGCGACAAGTGCACACGGATCTGGTGCGTGCGCCCGGTTTTCAATTCGGCTTCCAGCAAGGCATAGGGCCCAAAACGTTTTTGTAAGACAAACACGGTATGCGAAGGCAAGCCGTCGGATTGTACGCGCACACGGCGTTCCCCGTCGGGGGCATTATATTTAAATAATGGCAACTTGACGTGCTGGCGCGCATTTTTCCATTCGCCATGTACCAGGGTCAGGTAGCGCTTGTCGGTTTCGCCATCGCGAATCTGCTCATGCAAATTGGTCAGGGCCGAACGCTTCTTGGCCAGCAGCAGCACGCCGGATGTATCGCGGTCCAGCCGGTGTACCAGTTCGAGAAACTTGGCTTCGGGCCGCGCCGCGCGCAATTGTTCGATCACGCCGTAGCTGACGCCTGAACCGCCATGCACGGCCACGCCGGCCGGCTTGTCGATCACAAGCAGATGATTATCTTCCAGCAAGATCTTGAATTCGGCACCTGGAACTGTGTCGGCTTTTTCCTCGGCCATGCGGATCGGCGGAATGCGCACCACGTCGCCGGGTTCGAGCCGGTAGGTCTGATCGATGCGTCCTTTGTTGACACGCACCTCGCCGGAACGCAGTACGCGATAGACGTGACTTTTTGGCACGCCTTTGCAGACTCTCAGTAGAAAATTGTCAATTCTTTGCCCGGCTTCGTCTTCGCCTATCGTGAGCAGCCGTACCTGGGGAGGGACCTGGGCGGCGGGGGATTTCGACTTTTCAGCCTGTTTCCCTGAAAATCTCGCTAAGTCCTTCATTTTGAATATATAATTGTTTCGCACCGATGACAAAGTCGGTGCGGGTGTCAGAATAAATAAAGCATTCTACACAGGGGCGTCTCCATCGGCCTCGCCATGACGCAAATTTGATGGAGGGACGCAGCCATATGGCATTGTCGCGCGGATTCGCGCAGTCGATACCGGCGGCGTCGGTAAATAAAAGTTGTGTACGCAGCGCTCCGGCGCGCGTCAGGGTCGCACCGTAGTTGTGATCGGATGGCGCGTAGGGGTAGTTGAACTGAACTGCTTGGTATTAGTTAGGATAATGTCCGGCAAGCTGGCCTGCCCGATCAGGGGATTTGAACAGCTCGCCGGTTGATGGTGTCGAAATACTTGTTGCAAGACATGCCGGAATGCGAAATGCGGCAAAGCCTCGCGATCCTCAAGATCGGCGACACGCCTGCCACTTGCATCCTGCGCTGCGGGAAGATCGCGTGCAGTGTGAGGCATCCGGCAACGTGACGGTACCATCCGCGCCCCGTTGCGGCAGGCTGGCTTTTCAGGCCCCTGCCCACGTCAAGGCAATTCATCCCCAGGCACTCCGTTCTCGCGTACTTTTCATGGAAGTACCGCCGCAGATCGTCATCCATTTGCGGCAAATGGCTTGCGGGCCACGGAGAAATAAAAATGAAACGCATGTTGTTCAATGCGACGCAGCAGGAAGAGTTGCGCGTCGCCATTGTCGATGGTCAGCGCCTGATCGACATCGACATCGAAACCACGGGGCGCGAACAGCGCAAGTCCAATATCTACAAGGGCGTCATCACCCGCATCGAACCTTCGCTTGAAGCCTGTTTCGTCAATTACGGTGAAGAACGCCACGGCTTTCTGCCGTTCAAGGAAGTGGCGCGCAGCTATTTCCGCGAAGGCGTGGACGTGCGCAATGCCTCAATCAAGGATGCCTTGCGCGAGGGCCAGGAAATCATGGTCCAGGTCGAAAAGGAAGAGCGCGGCAACAAGGGCGCAGCCCTGACCTCGTTCATCTCGCTGGCCGGCCGCTACCTGGTCTTGATGCCGAACAACCCGCGCGGGGGCGGCGTGTCGCGGCGTGTCGAAGGCGAAGACCGCCAGGAATTGCGCGAGACCATGGACAAGCTCGACGTGCCCAACGGCATGTCGGTGATCGCCCGCACCGCCGGCATCGGCCGCAACGTCGACGAGCTGCAGTGGGACTTGAATTACCTGATGCAATTGTGGCGCGCCATCGAAGGCGCCGGCAATTCGGCATCGGGCGCCTTCCTGATCTATCAAGAGTCCTCGCTCGTCATCCGCGCCATCCGCGATTATTTCCAGCCCGACATCGGCGAAATCCTGATCGACACGGACGATATCTACGAGCAGGCCCAGCAATTCATGACCCACGTGATGCCCGACATGGTGCACCGGGTCAAGCGCTACCGCGACGACGTGCCGCTGTTCTCGCGCTTCCAGATCGAACACCAGATCGAAACCGCCTATTCGCGCAACGTGCCGCTGCCCTCGGGCGGCGCCATCGTGATCGACCACACCGAAGCCTTGGTCTCGGTCGACGTGAACTCGGCGCGCGCCACGCGCGGTTCCGACATCGAAACGACCGCATACCACACCAACCTGGAGGCGGCCGACGAAGTGGCGCGCCAACTGCGCCTGCGCGACCTGGGCGGCCTGATCGTGATCGACTTCATCGACATGGAGAACGCCAAGAACCAGCGTGAAGTCGAGAACCGCTTGAAGGACGCTTTGCACCATGATCGTGCACGCGTGCAAATGGGCAAGATTTCGCGCTTCGGCTTGATGGAATTGTCGCGCCAGCGCCTGCGCCCCTCGCTGTCCGAAGGCAGCCATGTGACCTGCCCGCGCTGCAACGGCACCGGCCACATCCGCGATACCGAATCGTCCGCCCTGCAGGTGTTGCGCATCATCCAGGAAGAGTCGATGAAGGAAAACTCGGCCGCGATCCACGTGCAGGTGCCGGTCGACGTCGCCGCTTTCCTGTTGAACGAAAAGCGCGGCGAAATCCTGAAGATCGAGACGCGCCACCGCGTCACGGTCATCCTGATTCCGAACAAGCATCTGGAAACCCCGCATTACAAGCTCGAGCGCATCAAGCACGACGATCCGCGCCTCGAAGACAACCATGCCAGCTACGCCATGGCCGAGCAAGCGGAGACCGACATCGGCTATGCCAAGCGCCAGAAGGAAGAAGTGCGCGCACGTCAGGAAGCCGTCGTCAAGGGCATCACGCCAGACCAGCCTGCTCCCATCGTCGAGCGCGCCGAACCTGCTCCTGCCCCGGCACCGGTTCTGGCAACCCCGCAACCAGGCTTCTTTGCCCGACTGTTCGGCGGCCTGTTCGGCAGCAAGCCCGCAGAACCCGCACCGGCACCGGTGGCGGAACAAAAGCCGCAAGCCGGCACGCGTGAACGCAACGAGCGCTCGGGCCGCAACCAGCGCGGCCGCAGTCGTGGCCGCGGCGGTCGCGAAGAGCGCGAAGGCCAACAGCAGCCACGCGAAGGCCGTCAGGACAACGTGAAGGCCGCGCCGGCAGCCGAAGGCAGTCAGCCGCGCCAGGAACGCCAGGGCCGGCAGCAGCGCGAGCCCAAGGAAGCTCGCGAAGGCAACCGCGAGCAGCGTGAGCCGCGCGAACCCCGTGAACAGGCGCAGGGCCGCGAAGGTCGTGATACTCAACGCGACGGCCAACGCGACAATCAACGTGAAGCGCGCGATGGCGAAGCCCGCCAGGAACGCCAACCGCGTCCGCCGCGCCAGCCGCGTGAAGAGCGCAAGGAAAATGCCGTAGCCGAAGTCAAGGCGGAAGAAGCCGTGATGCATGCCGCGACCGAAGAAGCGCTCGGCGCCACCACCGAGGGCGATGCCGCCGCAACCGAAGGCGGCGAGCCGACGCGTGAGCGCCGCCGTCGCCGCCGTGGCGGCCGCAACCGCAACCGCCGCGACCGCGAAACCGCAGCCGGGGCAGAAGGCGCCGAAAACATGGAAATGGAAGCCGGCGAAGAAGGGGACGATGCCGAAGAAGGTTCGAGCATGGAAACCGCCGCGCCGGTACGTCAGCCTGAACTGGCCTTCGATGCTCCGGCTGAACCGGCGGCAGCACCTGCCGAGCCCGCCGTGGCGGAAGCCGTGCATCATGCTCCCGTCGAGACGGTAGTGGCGACCGAAGTCGCCCAGGTCAGCACTCCCGCTGTGGAAAAAGTCGTGGCACATACGCCGGCAGTGGAGGCTGATGTCGCCGCCCCGGTTGAAGCAGCAAAGCCGGCCGAGCCTGTGGCGCCTCAGCCGGCGGCGCCTATCGTCGTCGCCAAGCCGCAAGCGGCCCCGGCCGACTTGGGCGCCGTCCTGGCCGCTGCCGGATTGACGCTGGCCAAGACCGACCCGGCCAAGCATCGCGCTGCTCAGGAAGCCGCCGCCGCCATCGTCGTGGCGCCGCGCGTGCCGCGCGAGCGCAAGCCGTTGCCGCCGGCTTCGACCGAACCGCTGATCCAGGTGCACACTCGCGCACATTGATCGGAATCGAACCGGCATAATAGGGGAGCTCAGGCTCCCCTGTTTTTTTCGTTGCCCATGAATCGACCCGCCTCCGTTTCGCTCCCCACCGCCCTGCGCTACTGGCTCAAGCTCGGCTTCATCAGTTTCGGAGGCCCGGCCGGGCAGATCGCGATGATGCATGCCGAGCTGGTGGAAAAGCGGCGCTGGATTTCCGAGAAGCGTTTCCTTCATGCGCTCAATTACTGCATGGTGTTGCCCGGGCCGGAGGCGACCCAGCTTGCAATCTATATCGGCTGGCTGCTGCACAAGACGCGCGGCGGCATTGCGGCAGGCCTGCTGTTCATCTTGCCTTCGCTTGGAATCCTGATCGGCTTGTCGTGGGTCTATCTGGTCTACGGCAAATTGCCGCTGGTCGCAGCCATTCTTTACGGCATCAAGCCGGCGGTGGTGGCCCTCGTGCTGGCGGCCTGCAAGCGCATTGCCGCGCGCGCGTTGAACAATCGCTGGCTGATGCTGATCGCCTTGGGCGCTCTGCTGGCGCTGGCAGTGTTCGATCTGCCCTTCCCTACCGTCGTGCTGGGCGCAGCAGTGCTCGGCTGGCTCGGTGGACGGCTTGCGCCGGACAAATTCCGCCCCGGCGCCGCGCATCAGGCAACGCAGGCTTCTTACGGACCGGCCCTGATCGACGACGATACGCCGCCACCTGCCCATGCCCGCTTTTCCTGGCTCAAACTCATTGCCATTCTCGCGGCAGGCATTGCCATTGGTATCGCGTCATGGGCAGCGCTGGCTGGCGGCCTGGGCCTGGGATCGCCCTTGACGCAGATGGGCCAGTTTTTCGGCAAGGCGGCGCTGTTGACCTTCGGCGGTGCCTACGCCGTGCTGCCGTATGTAGTGCAGGGTGCGGTCGAGCAAGGGCACTGGCTGACGCCGGCGCAGATGATGGATGGGCTGGCACTCGGAGAAACCACGCCGGGGCCCTTGATCATGATCGTGACCTATGTCGGCTTCCTGGGCGGCTGGCAGACGGCGTCGGGTGCGCCGCTTTGGCCGGCGCTTGCCGGCGCCGTCGTTGCCACCTTTTTCACTTTCCTGCCGTCCTTCGTATTCGTGCTGGCAGGGGGGCCGCTGGTGGAAGCGACGCGCGACGACGTGCACCTCACGGCACCGCTGACGGCGATCTCGGCTGCCGTAGTCGGCGTGATTGCCAGCTTGGCACTATTTTTTGCGCGCCATGTATTCCATCTCGATGCGGCGTGGCGCCATTGGGACTATGCGGCCATGCTGATTTGTGCCGCGGCGCTTCTTGCCATGCTGCGCTTTCAATTGGACGCAATCAAAACCCTGTTTGCCTGTGCCGCAGCCGGGCTCGTGGTATCGTATCTGGTGTAGTGCAGGCAGTAAGGCCGCACGTCCGGCAGAACCCAATATGGCAGAAAAAATCATCCCGGTCGCCGATTTGCGCTATGCGCATAGGATACCGGTCATCCCCGCGCGCCTGGATGCGCCCACGGGCCATCTGGCCGACGCCATGGCGCGTCCGCTGCAGGACTTGCGCATCTCGGTCACCGACCGCTGCAATTTCCGCTGCGTCTATTGCATGCCCAAAGAAACCTTCGGCAACGACTACGCCTACCTGCCGCACAGCTCGCTGTTGAGCTTCGAGGAGATCGTACGCACGGCCGGCCTGTTCGCTGCGCACGGCGTGGAAAAAATACGGTTGACCGGCGGCGAGCCGCTGTTGCGCAAGAATATCGAAGAACTTGTCGCCATGCTGGCCGGATTGCGCACGCCCGATGGACGCGAGCTCGACCTCACCTTGACCACCAATGGCTCGCTGTTGGCGCGCAAGGCCAAGGCCTTGAAGGAAGCCGGCTTGAAGCGCGTAACGGTGTCGCTCGATGCGCTCGACGAATCCGTGTTCCAGCGCATGAACGACGTGGACTTCCCGGTGGCCGAAGTCTTGCGCGGCATCGATGCGGCTTACGAAGCAGGGCTCGGCCCGATCAAGATCAACATGGTGGTCAAGGCCGGCATGAACGACCAGGAAATCCTGCCCATGGCGCGCCGTTTCAAGGCGACTCCCTATGTCTTGCGCTTCATCGAATACATGGACGTGGGTGCCTCCAACGGCTGGAAGATGGACGAGGTCGTGCCGTCAGCCGAGGTGCTGCGCCGCATCCACAGCGAAATGCCCCTGATCGAAGTGCCGCGCCAGCATCAGTCCGACACAGCCGGCCGCTGGCGCTACCAGGATGGCGGCGGCGAGATCGGCTTGATCTCTTCCGTGACACAGGCGTTTTGCGGCAGTTGCACCCGCGCCCGGCTTTCGACCGAAGGCATGCTCTACACCTGCCTGTTCGCAACGGGAGGCCACGACTTGCGCGCGCTGCTGCGCGGCGGGAAGAGCGATGCCGAAATCTCCAATGCCATCGCCCATGTCTGGCGCGCTCGCGAAGACCGCTATTCCGCCCTGCGCACCGCACATACCGAAGACTTGCCGGCCGCCCCGCGCGTGGAAATGTCTTATATCGGCGGCTAGGATGCGGCAATCGATTCCCCCCGCCGACATCACCGGCCTGATCCTGGCCGGCGGACGCGGTTCGCGCATGAACGATAGCGACAAGGGTTTGCAGATGCTGGATGGGAAGCCGCTGGCCTTGCATGTGCTCGGACGGCTGAGGCCGCAAGTCGGCGGCGTTTGCATCAGCGCCAACCGCAATGCCGAACAATACCGAGCATTCGGCGTGCCGGTATTCGGCGACGACTTTCCCGGCTATGCCGGCCCGCTGGCCGGCATTCACGCGGGGCTGGCTCACTGCGCCACGCCCTGGCTCGCCTGCGTTCCTTGCGACTGCCCTGCCCTGCCGGCCGACTTGGTGGCACGCCTGGCCGCCGCCCTGGTCGAGTCGGGTGCAGGATCGGCCTTCGCCGCAACAGGCAGTGGCGTGACGCACCGCACCCACCCGGCATGCTGCCTGATGCGCACCACTTTGCTGCCGCACCTGCAAGCTCATCTTGAATGCGGCGGGCGCAAGGCAAGCGGCTGGCATGCGGCGTTGAAATCGGTGGAAGTGCATTTCGCCGATACCGCGGCCTTCCGCAACATCAACAGCCTGGCCGAGCTGCGCTACTATCAAGAGGCACGACAATGAATCCGCTCCTGCGCGTCGACGAGGCGAAACAGGCGATCCTGCGCCGGCTGGCGCCGGTTGCCGAGACCCGGCAAGTCGCACTGCGCGACGCTTTGGGCCGCATATTGGCCGAAAACATCGTCTCGCCGATAGACGTGCCTCAGCACGACAACTCGGCGATGGATGGCTATGCGCTGCACGCCGCCGACATCGCCGGCGATGACGAGACGAGCCTGCGCGTGGCTGGCAGCGCATTGGCCGGCCGCCCCTATGGCGGCACATTGGGTGCCGGCGAATGCATACTGATCACGACCGGCGCCGTGCTGCCGGCAGGCTGCGATTGCGTGGTGCCGCAGGAGCTGGTCGCCTCCGCTTCCGACGAAGCGATTCGCCTCGCGCCACGCATCGTACACGCCGGCGCCAACTGCCGCCGCGCCGGCGAAGACCTGCGCGCCGGCTCGATCGCGCTCGCAGCGGGCAAGATATTGCGCCCCGCCGACATCGGCTTGCTCGCCTCGCTGGGCATCGCCAGCGTTGGGGTAAAGCGCCGCTTGCGGGTAGCCTTCTTTTCCACCGGCGACGAATTGCGCTCGCTGGGGCAGCCGCTCGATCCCGGCTGCGTCTACGACAGCAACCGCTACACCCTGCAAGCCATGCTGAACCGGCTCGGCGTCGAGGCGATCGATCTCGGCGTGGTGCGGGACGACCCGGCGGCGCTGCGAGCGACGCTGGAACGCGCGTGCAGCGAGGCCGATGCCATCGTCACCTCGGGCGGCGTCTCGGCCGGGGCGGCCGACTATACGCGCGAGATCATGGCGCAGATGGGTGAAGTCGGGTTTTGGAAAATCGCCATGCGCCCGGGCCGCCCCATGGCCTTCGGCCGTATCGAAGCCGGCGGCAAGAGCGCCTGGCTATTCGGGTTGCCGGGCAATCCGGTGGCGGTGATGGTGAGTTTTTACCTGTTGGCGCGCGACGCCTTGCTGCTCCTGGCGGGTGCGGCTGAAACCGCGCTGCCGCTGTTGCGCCTGCCGGCCCGGGGAACCATGCGCAAGAAACCCGGTCGGACGGAATTCCAGCGCGGCCTGCTCGCATCAGACGAACAAGGCAAAATGAGTGTGCGTACGTTCGACGAGCAAGGATCGGGTATTCTGCGTTCGATGTCGGACGCCAACTGCATCGTCGTGCTGGAACACGAGCGCGGGGACGTCGCCGATGGCGAAGACGTCGCCGTGATCCTGTTCGATGGCCTAATCTAACTCAGGAGTGACAATGTCGCGCTTCGTGCAATCGATGGAATCCGTTATCTTTGCCAGCCGCTGGCTGCAGGCGCCGCTTTACCTCGGCTTGATCGTGGCGCAAGGCGTGTATGTCTACCGCTTCATGCTGGAGCTGTATCATCTGGTGGCCTCCAGCTCGACATTGAGCGAATCCGACATCATGCTGATGGTGCTGGGCCTGATCGACGTGGTGATGATCGCCAATCTCTTGATCATGGTGATCGTCGGCGGCTATGAAACCTTTGTCTCGCGGCTTGATCTCGACCATCACCCGGACCAGCCGGAATGGCTGTCGCACGTCAATGCCGGCGTGCTCAAGGTGAAACTGGCGATGGCCCTGATCGGAATTTCGTCAATCGATCTGCTGCGCACCTTCATCAATGCCGAGCATCTGCAGGATCGTGTGATCATGTGGCGCATTGCGATTCACGTAACGTTCCTGATTTCGGCGATTGCCCTGGCCTGGGCTGACCGGCTGGCGGTGGGGAATGCCAAGGCGCAGGCTGGCGGTCATTGATATATTGAGGGGAGAAGCCGCAGGCGGCGGCACTCCGTTGCGGTTTCCCCGCCCTATTCCTCATCGGCTTCGGCGTCCGTCCCCAACAACAATTGTGCGGTCTCGCTCGGCAGGGCCTCCACCGACTTGAGCTTGCGCGCCATCTGACGGCTGCGCGTCTCGGCGCTTTCGATATCCTTGGCAGCGCGTTCCAGCGTGCTCTTGGTCTTGGCCAGCACGTCGCCGAACTTGGAAAATTCCGTTTTCACTGCGCCCAGTACCTGCCATACCTCGGACGAACGCTTCTCCAGCGCCAGCGTGCGAAAGCCCATCTGCAGGCTGTTCAGCAAGGCGGTCAAGGTCGAAGGCCCGGCGATGCTGACACGGTGCATGCGCTGCAATTCATCGGCCAGACCGGGGCGGCGCATCACTTCGGCATATAGCCCTTCGGTGGGCAGGAACAGCACGGCGAAGTCCGTGGTCAGCGGCGGAGACAGGTATTTCTCGGCTATCGTCTTGGCTTCATTGCGGACCGCACGCTCAAGTTCCTTCCCCGCCGCAGCCACGCCATCGGCATCGGCGCGTTCGGCAGCTTCCGCCAGCCGCTCATACTGTTCCTTGGGGAATTTGGCATCGACCGGCAGCCAGACCGGCTTTGCTCCCTCGTCCTGTCCCGGCAGACGGATGGCGAATTCGACGCGCTCGCCCGAGCCCGGTACCGTTTCAACGTTCTTGCCGTATTGGTCTATAGTCAGCACCTGCTCCAACAACATGGCAAGCTGCACCTCGCCCCAGGTGCCGCGCGTCTTGACATTGGTCAGTACACGTTTCAAGTCGCCCACGCCGACGGCAAGCTGCTGCATCTCCCCAAGGCCTTGATGCACTTTCTCGAGCCGGTCGGAAACGAGCTTGAACGATTCGCCAAGGCGCTGCTCCAGCGTCGCATGCAGCTTCTCGTCCACGGTCTTGCGCATCTCTTCCAGGCGCAAGCCGTTCTCGGTTTGCAGGTCCTTGATCCTGGCTTCGAGCGTAGCGCGGATTTCCCCCATGCGTTGCGCGTTGGATTCGGTCAAGGCCGCGAGCGTCTGGTTCAGCGATTCGGCAAAGCGTTTGAGCGCCACCGCCTGCTCTTCGCGCCCGCTCATGCCTTGTTCCATGATGGACTTGCGCATCGCTTCGAGCTGTTGCGCATTCGCTTCATTGAGCTTCGCGAGTTGCTGGCCGAAGCTTTCGATATGGGTGTTCTGCAGCGTCGACATGCCGGTCAGCTGGTTCGAGAGGTTTTGCTGGAACTGCCCGAAATTGCTGCTCAATTCCTGGCGCGTGCCCTGGCTCGATGCGAGAATGTCGTCGCGCATACTGCGGCTGCTGCGTTCGTTCAATTGCGCATATGTCTGCTCAAGCGCGCTTTGCAGCCTGGCGAATTGCTCGGCACCGCCGTCGCCGCGCGATCTGAGTATGAAAACGATCTGCACCGCCAGCACGGCGAGCAAGAGAATAAGGATCAGGATTTCCGCTATAGACATGGGTAAGCCGGGCAATTCATGAGGATTGCCAAGTGTACCTCAGCGATGGACGATGTACCGGAAAGCAGGACGGGGAACGCTTGCCCGCTCCCCGTCCTGGCTATGTTGACTACGTCGGCTGCGAAGGCGCCTTACAACCCGAGATCGGAAATGAAGGCATTGGTGTAACCCAGGGTGCCTGCCTTGCCGTAGTTGTTGCAGGTATCGGACGAATTATTGTCCGAGCTAGCCGGCGCGCAATCCGTATCGCGCTCGAAGGACCAGAAATGAATGCCGGCAAGGTGGTTGGCCAGCACGAAGCTCGATATCGTTTGCGCATCGGCGATGGTGAAAGTCTCGTCTATGCTGTCGTTACCGCCTATCATCGGCGTCAGCTCGATTTGGCTGTATGGCACGCCCCAGTAGCTGTGCAGGCTCTTGGCTGCCGAGATGGCCGACTGCCCCATCTGGCACAGGCCGTTCGAACCAAGCGTGCACAGGGACGAATCTTCCTGCCCCGAATTGGCGAAATCCATGGTCATGAGGTTGATGGTGTAATTTTTCAGGCCGTATTTTTTGATCGCATTCATGACTTGCACGCCCATGCTGCCCAGGCTTTGCGCCTCGTTGCCCCCGTCGGTCGCCAACGTGAAGCTGTAGCGCAGATTCGGATAAGTCGACTGGGCATTGACTACTCGCTGCACCAGGTTGTTGATATCGGTTTGGGTTTGCGTGTTTTCGATATCGAAGTCGACGCCAAGCATGTTGGCGCTGTAATAGGTCTTAATGAACTTCAGGAAATTCGAATCCGACGAACACAGGAAGTTGGCGCCGGCGCCGCCGGTCGAGACGATGTATTTCTTGCCGGCGTTGACGAAGCTTTGCACGTTGGCCGAGGCGAAAGAGGATGCCGAGATGCCGTTCCAGTTCTCACTGCCGCAACTGCCCGTGGCAAATGCCCAAGTGACCGCCTGCAACCTGGCCGGCATGGCTTTCAGCAGAGTTTCCGTCGTACCCGTCACCGCTGTGGTCAATTGCGTGGTGCTGTAATCGCCCGAATAGAAATAAGGGCTGTAGATGAAACCGGTAGGGGTGGGCGTGGGTGTCGGCGTCGGTGTCGGAGTAGGCGTGGGCGTCGGTGTGCTGCAGGTCGTTGGCTGCCAATACCAGGTGCTGATGGTGGGATCGGTGCCGTCGCTGCCGTTGGTGCCGTTGTTAACCTCAAGGTAGAACTTGCCATTGGCTGGATACTTGACGGTGGTGCCCTTGTAATAGTCGACGCCGGAAGTCCAGGTGCTGTAGGTGCAGCCCGGAGTGGGTGTCGGTGTTGGGGTAGGGGTAGGCGTGGGTGTGGGGGTCGGCGTTGGGGTGGGAGTCGGTGTAGGGGTAGGTGTAGGGGTGGGGGTCGGTGTGCCGCTGCAGGTACCTCCCGGGCTGTACAAACTGCCGATCGTCGGGTTCCAGCCCGTGCCGGCATAGTCTGTCTGGTTCACCAGTGCCGTATAAGTCGACCCTTGATAGGTCACTACCTCTCCGGCTGTGTAAGTACCGCCGGAGACCCAGGGCACACAGGCAGGCACGGTGGCCTTCAAATGCCGTTGCAGCTTTTGCGAAGCTGCCGGCGCATCGGACGTGCTGCCGCCACAGCCTGCCAGCATGCCGCTGATCAGGCTCATGACCAATACCGGTTTGATGTTGTTTTGCATCTCTCTCTCCTCAACGTTATCGTCGAAATGTTGTGTGATGCCCGCCCGGAAAAACCGGGCGGGGTAATGCATGCAAACGGGAAGCGTAAATTGCAACAGCCAAGTTTGGCTGAAAAAAGTGTGCCACTGGCGCGGCGCAAAGTGGTTCGCATTTCCTTAAATTTTGCTTAAGAAAATGGCGAAAGTTTGAACTGGTCTTGCGGGTAGATTTACCACTATCCGCAGCGCGAAGCCACGAAATACGGCCCCGTTGCCGGGATCGGGAACCCTTCGGGAAAACTGCGGACCCAACCAGTTACAGGACGGATCAATACCGGTTGAACGATCGTTCGGGGCGGGATTTGGGACGGAGTTCGGGTTTCAATCCGGCTTGTTGCGCATCCAGTCCGCGGTATCGAAAAAAGAATGCATCAAGCGTTCGCGCAAGCCTTCATCGACACCGGCATCCTGCATGGCCCAGGCCATGCAGCGCAGCCATTGGTCACGTTCGCCGGAAGCGATCGCATACGGCAGGTGACGCGCGCGCAGGCGCGGGTGGCCGAAGCGCTCGACATAGAGACTGGGGCCGCCCATCCAGCCCGAGAGGAACCAATAGAGCTTGTCGCGCGAGCCGTCGAGCGTAGGCGGATGCAGGGCCCGGATGCCGGCGAATTCCGGCTCTAGTTCCATCAAGTCGTAAAAGCGGTCGACCATTTCGCGCAGCTTCTCGCTGCCGCCGATCAACTCGAATGCGTTGGGTTGTTCTACTTCTTCAGTCATGTCAGTAGGCTTCGCGCAAGGTGCGAAGCGGTGGTTGATTCAATACGTTGCGCAAGCCGAGCTGGCCGCCGACGAAGGAGCACAGGGCACCCGCGGCGACACCTGCCAGCCAGACCATGGGTTCGAATTTCCACTCGAAGGTGAACGCCCATTTCGCCAAGCCCCAGCCCACGGCGGAGGCGCCGCTGGCGGCCAGCAGACCGGCCAGACCGCCGATCAAGGCAAACTCCATCCACTGCGCGCGCGACAATTGCACGCGTGTGGCACCCAGTGCGCGCAGCAAGCCGGCTTCGCGCGTGCGCTCGTCCTGCGAACCGGCCAGCGCGGCGTACAACACCAGCACGCCCGAAGCCAGCGTAAAGAGGAACAGGAATTCCACAGCCGTGACCACTTGATCCACCACGCTCTGGATCTGGCGCAGGATGCTGCCGACATCGATCACGGTCAGGTTAGGATAATCGCGCGTCAGTGCATTGACGAAGCCGGTTGCCGCTTCCGGAAGGCGGAATGCCGTGACCCAGGTTTGCGGCATGTCTTGCATGGCCTTGGGATTGATGATGACGAAGAAATTGACGCGCATCGAACCCCAATCGAGCTTGCGCAAGCTAGTCACTTTGGCTTCAACACGCTGGCTGGCCACATCGAATACCAAGGTATCGCCGAGATGGATATCGAGCGTCTTGGCGATGCCTTCTTCCACCGAGGCTGCCGGCTCGCTGTCGTCATACCAACGCCCGGCGACGATCTTGTTTTGCGCGGGAAGGTCGCGCATCGTCGAGAGGTTGAATTCGCGGTCGACCAGGCGGCGTGCGCGGTCTTCGGCATAGGTCGCGGCGGTGACGGCTTTGCCGTTGATGCGCACCAGGCGGCCGCGTATCATCGGATAGAGCAAGGGCTCCTTCACGCCGGCCTGGGCCAGGCGTGCTGCGACTTCCTCTTGCTGGTCGGGCTGGATATTGACGATGAAGTGGTTGGGCGCATCGGCCGGCGTCGATTTGCGCCAGGCATCGACCAGGTCGCCGCGGATCACGGTCAAGAGCAACAAAGCCATCAAGCCAAGCGCAAGCGACACCACCTGCACCACGGTCGCCCCGGGCCGGCGCTGCAGGGCGGCCACCGCGAAACGCCAGGCCGAATGGCGCGAAACGGTACGCATGCTGCGCAACGCGCGCAAACCGAGCCAGGCCAGCAGCGCGAACAGCAGCAGGCAGCCGAAGAAGCCGCCGGCCGTCAAGGCGGACAGCTTCAGATCGCCCGCCTGCCACAGCAAGAGGCCGACAAAGGCCAGCAAGCCCAACACGTAGCTTGAAACCGTGGCCGCGCGCGGCACATCCTGCTCGCGCCGGATCACGCGGTTGTGCGGCACGTTACGCAATTGCAAAATGGGCGGCACGGCGAAACCTACCAGCAGCACCAGGCCGGTAACCAGCGCTTGTACGCCGGGCACGATGCTGGCCGCAGGCAAGTCGTCCGCGACCAGCTTGCCTAGCCATTCGATCAGCACATAGTGAGCGGCGAAGCCGAGCACGGCGCCCAGGGCGCTGCCGACGACGCCCACGGCCAGGAATTCGAGCAGGTACAGCGCGGTCACCTGGTTTTGCGTCAGCCCGAGACAACGCAACATGGCGCAGGCGTCGATGTGGCGCAGCATGAAGCGACGCGCGGCCATCGCCACGGCGACGGCCGCCAGCATGGCCGAGAGCAAGCTGACCAGCGAAAGGAATTTGCGCGCGCGGTCCAGCGTATTGCGCAAATCTTCCTGGCTCGACTCCAGCGATTCGACATTCACGCCGCGCAGGTTGCCGGCCTTGACCTCATTCTGCATCCATTTCTGGAAATCGGCGACGGTCTCGGCATCTCCTGAAACCAGAAGGCGGTAAGTGACGCGCGAGCCGTTCTGCACAAGTTGGGTGGCGGCGAGGTCGCTCATGGGCAGCATGACACGCGGCGCGAAGTTGGCGAACGACGTGCCGCGATCCGGTTCGCGTTCTATGCTCCGGGCGATGGTGAATTCGGCGCGGCCGAGTCTGAGCTTGTCACCCAGGCGCAGCTTCAAGGCATCGAGCATGGCCGGATCGACCCAGACCGTTCCGGATGCCGGAATGCCCTTGGCCGCCTCATTGCCGTTCAGGGTCAGGTGGCCGCGCAACGGATAGCCCGGTGTCACTGCTTTGAGCGAAGCGAGTTGCGACAAGGCATCGTCGCCCTGCCCTGCCAAGGCCATGCTGGGAAAGCCGGCGGTCAGCGCCGTGTGCAAACCGAGCCGCTCGGCTTGCGCTTTCCACGACGGATCGGCCGGCAAATCGCTGACGACAACCAGATCGGCGCCGATCAATTGGTGCGCATCGCGTACCAGGCCGGTGCGCATGCGATCAACGAAGAAGCCGACCGAAGCCAGCGCGGCGACCGCGATCAGCAGCGAAACGAGGAGAAAGCGCAATTCACCGGCGCGCCAGTCGCGCAGGGTCATGCGCAGGGATTGCAAGAACATCAGTGGGTCTCGAAGAAGGCGTTCACTTCGGCCAAATACATTTCCTTGCGCTCGGCATCAAGAAACGACGCGGCAAAGCCGTTGCGTGCCAATTGCAGCGCATGCTTGCGCTCCAGCGGCAAGGCTTCGAAGCAGGCCACGAAGTTGTCGTTCATATAGCCGCCGAAGTAAGCCGGATCGTCCGAATTGACTGTGGCAAGCAGCCCGGCATCGAGCAGCTTGCGCAAGTTGTGTTTGGCAATATTATCGAACACGCACAACTTGACGTTGGACAAGGGGCAGACCGTAAGCGGCATGCCCTCCCTGGCCAGGCGCGCCGTCAGCGCCGCGTCTTCCAGGCAGCGCACGCCATGGTCGATGCGTTCCACCTTGAGCAGGTCGAGCGCGGTTTCAATGTAGGCCGGCGGCCCCTCCTCGCCGGCATGGGCGACGAGGTGCAGGCCCAGTTCGCGGCAGCGCGCGAAAACACGGGCGAACTTTTCCGGCGGATGGCCGTGCTCGGAAGAATCGAGCCCGACACCGATGAACTTGTCGCGGTACGGCAAAGCCTGCTCCAGTGTGGCGAAGGCGTCCTGCTCCGACAGATGGCGCAGGAAGCACATGATGAGACCGCTGCTGATACCCAGCTCCCTGCGCCCCTGCTCCAGCGCGCGCGAAATGCCGGCGAACACCACGGCGATATCGACGCCGCGCGCCGTGTGCGTCTGCGGGTCGAAAAAAATCTCGGTGTGACGCACGTTGTCCGCCTTGGCGCGCTCGAGATAGGCCCAGGTCATGTCGTAAAAATCTTCTTCGTGCAACAAGACGCTGGCCCCGGCATAATAAATATCGAGGAAGGATTGCAAATCCGTGAACGCGTAAGCCGCCTTGAGGGAAGCCACCGAAGGATAGGCCAGCTTGATACCATTGCGCTGGGCCAACTTGAAGATCAGTTCGGGCTCAAGCGATCCTTCGATATGAATGTGCAACTCAGCCTTGGGCATGGCTTGGACCAGTTCGATCAAGGGGGAAGTCATCGTTTCCTCGAAGTGATGCGTGTCATGAGTGTCCTGTTGGGGCGGTCTTGCCGGATTCAAGAACCAGCAATTCTTGCCATATGAGCAAGACGTGTTCGCGTAGAAAAGGAATTTAAACCCGCTGGCGCAGTCTGATTTATTCAGTAACCCCAACCAGGGAAGAAACACCATGGCCGTCGTCGAAATCGTCCTTAACGAACGCGATCACAGCCGCCTCCAGGGCGAGTATAGCAAGATGTGCGAGGCTTGGTCGCGCTCGGGGCAGCACAAGCTGCCTCCCACCTTCGAGCAATGGCTGGGCGCGCGCGCAGTCGAAGCCGAATCCAGGGCGGTGCCTGCCGAAGTCGACGAGGCGCGGCTGTTCGACATCCTGGAGCGCCTCGTCACCAGCCTGCCGCAGCACGGTTTCTCCCTGGCCCACGTGGGCAAGCGCGGCATATCGCGCGAGGAGGCGGCGAAGAACCTGGCGCACCTGCTGGTGCGTGACTTCCACCTTTCAGGTCAATATGCCAAGCGTATCGAGGAATTGTTCGCCCACTATGCCAAGGATGCGCGCGAAGTGGCCGATATGGCGCAACTTACCATCACCAACCTGACCTTCGGCGCCTTGAACGAGGCCTATGCGCAATTGGCGGAGCGCACCGAAACCGCACTCGCCAGGCTGGGGCCGGACCGGGCCATCGGCCGGGTCGAAGGCGGCGCCGCCATCCTGGTCGAAATGAAAGTGCTGGGCCGTGAATCGGCGCATGAAAAAACCCATGCCTTCAAGGTGATGGCGCGCAGCTATCCCAGGGCGAAGTGGATGGACAAGATATTCAAATCAGGTGACGTGGACGAGTAGTGGCTCTCAAGAAAAACGAATTTGGGGTGGTGCAATATCCGGCCGACGATGCGCGCCGGCTGTTCGTGCTCGCCGCCGCCATCGACCTGCTCGAACGCGCCACGCCGGCGTCGATTGCCGACTTGACCGGCATCGCCATCGATGCCATCGACGGCGACGTGGATATCCTGCGCGAACAATATGGCATGAAAATCACGAAGCTCGGCAGCGTATACCGCATCGCCGATTGGGGCGAGGTACTGCAACGCGAAGGTGTGGTGCACAGAATGAAAGATCCCGGCCAAACGCTGTAAAAGCCGGCATGGCCCGGCTATAATTGGCCCATGTCCGCATCACGCCCCCCACGCAAATCCCCGCTCGCCACCATTGCCGACAGAGACGGCAACCGCCGCGCCGACCTGGTGCGCGTCTCGGCCCGGCTGTTCCGCGAAAAGGGTTTTGAAGGCACAACCATACGAGACATCGCCGAAGCGGTCGGCATGCGCTCGGGCAGCCCGTTCTACCATTTCAAGAGCAAGCAGGAAATCCTGGCTGCCGTGATGGAAGAAGGCCTCGTGGCGGGACTGGATGCGACGCAAAAGATCATCGATTCGGAACTGGCGCCACAAGAAAAATTCCGTGCCCTGGTACGCTCCCACCTGGAAACCGTGCTGGCCGAAGGGCATGACTTCATTCCCGTGCTGCTGTATGACTGGCGCAGCCTGAGCCCGGAATTGCAGGCCCATATCATCGATTTGAAAGACCGCTACGACGATTGCTGGCAACGCATGCTCAGTGAAATGAAACAGGCCGGATTGATCGCCGACGATAGCGGAGTCGTGCGCCTGCTGTTGCTGGGCGCGATCAACTACAGCGTGCAGTGGTACAAGCCGGGCAAGGGTTTGACGCTGGATCAGCTGGCCGATCAGACGGTGGCGTTTTTTCTTAAGTCTTGAATCGACATCCCACCGTGCGCATCAAATAACTTTCATCATTCGCTTGCTGGAATCGCCCGGACGACGCTCCGCTTCGGCTTCCACTCTACGAAACCTCGGCGTGCCGCAGCGGCAAATCATCCGGCACGTCGATCTGCATCCGCAACAGCCCCGCTGCCAGCGACTTGCCCAGACTATCGCTACGCAGCGAACGCGCCGCACCGCCATCGAGCGCTTCGTTGAGCACGAACTTCAGGGCCAACAGATTATCCATCTCGTACCGTTCAACGGAACCGAAGGCGATACCCCGGAAATGCGCCGCAACCAGTTCCGCCGACACCGCCTGCTTCAGCACGGCGTAGGTTACGGCATCGTAGGCAAACAGGCTCAAATCGGCCTTATCGCCCTTGTCACCGCCGCGCGCATGGGCGATCCGCACCAGTTGGACTTTCATCTTACACCTCCATCACGTCGACCTGCACGAGGGGCTCGACCAATTCGCGCGCGACCAGCGTGGGCCAGATGCCGAGCAATTCCGTGGCCGGTGGCATGGTGAAGCGGCCGCCGACGAAGGGCGGGCCGGACAAGGCGAGCCAGGGAAACAACCGACCGAAGCCATCAGCCACGCGCTTGTCTTGCGTGCGCACCGCCATGCGCAGATAGACTTCGTTGAGCCGATCACGCTGGGCCGGATCGGCCAGCGGACCGAGTATCGAGTCGTAGCCCAGGTATTCAACGCGCAAGTCGTCGAATGCCATACGCTGCTCGCGCATCTGCAGCTTTACGATCTGCGCTGCGCGCTCGGCCTTGGCATAAGCTTTCGGCCAGCTGTATCCCATGCTTGCCTGTCCCATCCAGCCATCGTGGAAGCCGCCGACTATCTTCAAGCGTTCCGGCTTCGGCTTGCCGGTGGCGCCGGTCACGCGCACACGGTCGCTGCCTAAATCGTCCAGGGTCAGTGTGCCCATGTCGAGCACCACATCGGGCGATAGATAATTGCGCGGATCATGCACTTCATACAGCAATTGCTGGCGCACCGTGTCGAACGAAATGCGCCCGCCGGTTTCCGGCGCCTTGGTAACGATGGCGTCGCCGTCTTCCGTCACTTCGGCGATCGGGTAACCGATGTGACCGAGGTCCGGGATGTCGATCCAGTCGAGCCCGCCGAAGTTGCCGCCGCTGCCCTGCCCCGAGCATTCGAGCAGATGACCCACCGTCAAGCCTTGCGCCAGACGGCTCCATTCGTCCGGCGTTTTCGCATCGAGCGTCCAGCCGAATTCATGCACCAAGGGGGCGAGGAACAAGGCAGCATCGGCCACGCGCCCGGTCAGCACGATATCGGCACCCTGCTCCAGGGCGCGCACAATAGGGGCGGCACCGAGATAGGCGTTGGCGAACACCATGCGCTCGCGCACCGTGGCAAGCGCCGCGCCCGACTCCATGTGTGCGAAAGCTTCACCCGCCGCATGCCAGCCATCGAGCCGTTCCAGCACGTCGTCCCCTGTCACAACGGCAATGCGTGCCTGCCAACCCTTCTTGCGGAACAGGTCGACCAGCGCATCACGCGCGCCGCGCGGGTTCAAGCCGCCGGCATTGAGAATGAACCTGACTCCATGCTGCGCGGCAAGCGGCCAGAGCTGGGTCAGCATGGGCAGCAGGTCTTTTGCATATCCGGCTTGCGCATCCTTGGCCCTGTCCTTTTGCAGAATGGCAAGAGTCAATTCAGCCAGGTGGTCGGAACAAATGTATTGCACGTTGCCGCGCGCGATGCTGACCGCAATCGGCGCCCAGGCATCGCCGTAAAATCCCAGTCCGGCGCCGACCCGTACCGTCTTCATGCGGGCTCCCATTCGATCAAGATGCGGCCAGGCGCTACTTGCTCGCCGGGCTTGACGTAGACGGCGCGCAAAATGCAATCGCACGGCGCAACCATGGCATGCTCCATTTTCATCGCTTCAAGAACGATGAGCGTCTTGCCTGCGCCGACGCTCTCGCCGACCGCGACAGGCAGCGCCGCAATCTTGCCATTCATCGGCGCACGCAGCTGGCCATCGCCGCCGCGGCTCCGCGCCAGCTCGGGCGCAAGATAGCGCAGATCGCGCACGACGCGGTTGCGGCCGGCACATCGGAGCAGGAAGCGTTCGCCATCGCGTGCGTGCTCCAACGTGTAGCTGTTGCCGCTCACCCGCAAGCACATGATTTGCCTGTCGGATTCCAGAACCTGCACCTCGAAGTTCGCCGAGCCGATACCGACACGCCAGGAGCCGCGGCCAGCGGCGGCGACAATGCATTCTCGCCTGTCGCCATCCACTTCGACCGCGATGCGATCGGCAAATGGCGCGCTGCTGCTCCAGCCGGCCAGTTCCGCGGGATAGCCGACCTGCGCCCGCCCCGATTCAAGCAAAGCGGTTGCCACAAGTGCCAACTCGAGCTCTGTCGCAGCCGGCTGTGTGAAAGCTGGCAAATGCTGGCCAATGAAACCTGTCGTCGCCCTTCCCGCTTCAAATTCCGGATGCGCCAGCGCGGTCAGCAAAAAATCCTGGTTGCTTGGCACGCCAAGCAGCAGGCAAGTATCGAGATGCTTGCGCAACAGCCGCAAGGCCTCCGCGCGCGAGCCGCCATGTGCAATCAGCTTGGCCGCCATCGAATCGTAGTAAGGCGATATTTCCAGGCCGCTCTCCAGCGCATGCTCCGCACGCAAAGCTTGCGGCGCGCGCCAGCGCGCAATGCGTCCGGTCTGAGGCAGAAAACCCTGTGCCGGATCTTCGGCGCACAAGCGCACCTCGATCGCGTGGCCGCCTGTCAACAAGCGTGCATCGATCGCATCTTGCGTCAATGGCAAGACTTCGCCTTCCGCGACGCGCAACTGCCATTCGACCAGATCGATGCCGGTGATGGCTTCCGTCACAGGATGCTCGACCTGCAGGCGCGTATTCATTTCCATGAACCAGAACGCGCCGTGCTCATCGAGCAGGAATTCCATCGTGCCGGCGCCGACATAGCGGCAACTTTTCGCCGCTTCTATGGCGGCATGGCCGAGCCGGTGGCGCAAGGCGGCATCGACAGCCGGCGACGGCGCTTCCTCGATGATCTTTTGATGGCGCCTTTGCACCGAGCAATCGCGCTCGCCCAGGTGCACTATATGGCCATGGCTGTCGGCGAAGATTTGCACCTCGACGTGGCGCGGATTGGTCAGCGCGCGCTCCAGGATCAATTCGCCGCTGCCGAAAGCTTGCAGCGCTTCCGAGCGTGCTTGCGCCAGTTGAGCCGGCAAAGAGTCCGCTTCCTGCACCAGGCGCATGCCGCGTCCGCCACCGCCGGCCGCCGCCTTGATCATCAGCGGCAAACCGATGCGCGCAGCCTCGGCCAGCAAGGCTGCCTCGCTCTGGTCGCTGCCCTGGTAACCGGGCAGAAGCGGTACGTCGCGCCCGGCCAGCATCCGCTTCGCGGCGGCCTTGTTGCCCATGGCCCGCATGGCTTCGGGCGGCGGCCCGATCCAGGTCATGAATCCGGCAATGACGGCTTGGGCAAAATCGGCATTCTCGGCCAGAAAGCCGTAGCCGGGGTGAATCGCATCGGCACCATGTTCACGTGCCGCCGCCAGGATCGCCTCAGCATCGAGGTAGGACCTCTGCGCCGGCCCTGCGCCCGCATATGCCCCGATATGTGCCGAGCAATCGGCCGCGCGCACGTGCGGCGCATCGGCATCCGCGTCGGAATACACCGCCATGGTGCGGTAACCCATGCGCGCAGCGGTGCGCATCACGCGCAATGCAATCTCCCCGCGATTGGCGACCAGGATCAGTTTCACTTGGCCGGCTTGCCCGGATGAATGCCCATGGTCTTGGCGATAATGCCCAGCATCACCTCGTCGGCGCCGCCGCCGATGGAAGCCAGGCGACCGTCGCGGAACATGCGTGCCACGAGGTTTTCATGCGTATAGCCCATGCCGCCCCAGAACTGCAGGCAGGCGTCGGGCACGATGCGCATCAGGCGTCCGGCTTTCAGCTTGGCCATGGAAGCCAGCTCGGTCACGTCCTGCCCGCCGATGTAGAGTTCGCAGGCCCGGTAGGCCAGGGCGCGCAGAGCTTCGACTTCCGTCTTCAATTCGGCGAGGCGGAAATACACGTATTGGTTTTCCAAAAGGCGCGCGCCGAACAGTTGGCGCTCGCGCGCCCATTCTATGGTCCAGTCGATGCAATTGATCAGCGCCTGGATCGAGTTGGCCGCGGCCCACAGGCGCTCTTCCTGGAATTGCAGCATCTGGTAGGTAAAGCCCATGCCTTCCTGGCCGATGGCGTAATGCTGCGGCACGCGCACGTCGTCGAAATGGATCAGGCCGGTATCCGAGGCGTGCATGCCGATCTTGCGGATCTTCTTGCCCACGCTGATGCCCTTGGTTTTCATCGGCACGATAATGAGCGTCTTGTTCTTGTGCGGCGCGCCGTCCGAGGTATTGGCCAGTAGGCACATCCAGTCGGCTTGCAGGCTGTTGGTGATCCACATCTTGCTGCCGTTGATGACGTAGTCGCCGCCATCCTTGCGCGCCGTGGTCTTGACTGCGGCAACGTCGGAGCCGCCGCTGGCCTCCGATACCCCGACGCTGGCCACCATCTCGCCCGCGATGGCCGGGGCGAGGAATTCGGCCCGCAAGGCATCGGAACCGAAGCGCGCCAGCGCCGGCGTCGCCATGTCGGTCTGCACGCCGATGGCCATGGGCACGCCGCCGCAATGCACGTGGCCCAGGGTCTCGGCCATGATCATTGAGTAGGAATAATCGAGCTCCAATCCGCCGTATTCGGCCGGCTTGCACAGGCCGAGGAAGCCAAGCTCCCCCATCTTCTTGAAGACTTCATGGGCAGGAAAGATTTCCGCCGCTTCCCATTCGTCGACGTGCGGATTGATTTCGCTGTCGATGAAGCGCTTGAGGTTGCGCTGCAGTTCCTGGTGTTCGTGGGTCAGTTTCATGTCGCCTCCTTTTCGCTTCCTTTTATGGCCGGGCCACGCCGAACTGGACGGGCCGCAAGATTCGTTGTTCCGCTTCGGTGCAGACCGAGAGAATCAACGCCAATACCTTGCGCATATCGCGCGGATCGATCACGCCGTCGTCGAGCATCAGGCCCGACGTATAAAACGCGCTCATCTGGCCATCGAAGGTGGCGGTGATCCTTTGTTTCATGGCATCGAGCGCGGCTTCGTCCACAGCCAGCCCCTTGCGCTTCGCACCTGCCGCCATCACCTCCGCCATCGTGCCGGCCGCCTGTTCGCCGCCCATCACGGCGGTGCGTGCATTGGGCCAGGAAAAGGCGAAATCCGGTGCGAAGCCGGTGCCGCACATGCCGTAGTTGCCGGCTCCGAAGCTGGCGCCGCAATGGATGGTGATGCGCGGCACATTCGCGTTCGACACGGCCTGGATCATCTTCGAGCCGTGCTTGATCATGCCCGTACGCTCGGAGACCGTGCCGACGATGAAACCCGTGGTGTTTTGCAGGAATACCAGCGGCGTGCCCGCCTGGCAACAGGCGTGGATGAAGTGGGTCGCCTTGTTCGCGCCCTCCGGGTCGAGCGGGCCGTTGTTGGTGAGGATGCCGATGCGTTGGCCGCATATGGCGGCGTGGCCGGTCACCGTGGGTGAGCCATAGCCTGCCTTGAATTCGAGGAAGCCGGACCCGTCGACAACACGGGCGATGACTTCGCGCATATCGACGGGCTTCTTCGGATCGGCGGGCATCAAGCCGAGCAATTCTTCGGCATCATAGCGCGGCGCGTCATAAGCATGGAGCAGCACCGGCGGCGCCCTATTCCAGCCGAGCGCGGCGACGATTTCACGCGCGATGCGCAAGGCATCGCCATCGTCCTGCGCCAGGTATTCCGCCAGGCCCGACACGCCGTAATGCATCTCGGCTCCGCCCAACTCCTCTTCGGTGGCGATCTCGCCCGTGGCAGCCTTGAGCAGCGGCGGCCCGGCGAGAAAGGCGCGCGAGCGTTCCTTGACCATCACCACGTAGTCCGACAAACCCGGCATATACGCACCGCCGGCCGTTGACGAGCCATGCACCACCGTGACCACGGGAATGCCGGCTGCCGACAACCGCGCCAGATTGTAGAAAACGCCGCCGCCCTGCACGAAGTCTTCGACACGGTATTCAAGCAGGTTGGCACCAGCGCTTTCCACCAGGTGGATGAAGGGCAGCTTCTTTTCCAACGCGATCGATTGCGCGCGCAACATCTTTTCCAATCCGCCGGTTTTCAGCGCGCCGGCATTGATGCCCGAGTCGGACGCAAGAATCATGGCGCGCACCCCGGCCACATAGCCGATACCGGCGATCACCCCGCCGCCCGGCACGGTCTTGTCCGGATCGGCCGCGTCGCGCAGATAGCCGGCCAGCGTGGACAATTCAAGAAAAGGCGCGCCGGTATCGAGCAGGCGCGCAATACGCGCACGCGGCAGCATCTGGCCGCGTTTGTCGAACAGGGGCTGCGCCGCCTGCGACACGCTGCGCGTGCGTTCTTCGAGCGCGCGTAGGTAAGCGATTTTTTCCAGCATGGCGGCGCGATTCTGCCCGAAGACGGCACTGCCGGCGGCGATTTGGGAAACGATAACCGGCATGCTCATTCGTCCATGAAAACCTTCGGCACCCGGGCCAAGGGAAAACCGTCATACGGCTTCACGGCATCGTGTTCCGGCGGCTCGCCTCCGGCCACCGGCCAGCCGGCACGCATTTGCGGCCTGCCGCCATCGACGCGCAACACCGTGCCGGTAATGAAACTTGCCGCTTCGGACAACAGGAACACGATGGCGGCCGACACTTCGGCCTCGTTGGCCATCCGCTTCAAGGGCACGCCCTGGGCCGCCGCACGCAACAAGGGCGCCATGGCCGGCGGATAGCTGTCCATGCCGGAAGACGCCACATAACCGGGCGCCACCGCATTGACGCGCACGCCGGACGGCGCCCATTCGAGCGCTGCCGTCTCGGTGAAGCTGACCATGCCGGCACGGGCCGCGCCGGAGTGGCCCATGCCGGGCATGCTGCCCCACATATCGGCCACGATGTTGACGATGGCGCCGCCATGCGATTCCATCCATTGATTCACGCATTCGCGCGCCATCAGGAAGCCGCCGGTCAGATTGGTTTTGACTACCGCTTCCCAGCCCTTGAGGGTCATGGTCTTGAGCGGCGCAGGGAATTGCCCGCCCGCATTGTTGACGAGCGCGTCGAGGCGTCCCTGGCTTCGCAGTACGGTCTCGACAGTGTCTTGCACTGCGGCCTCATCGCGGATATCGCATACAGCCATGCTCGCCTTACCGCCGGCCGCCGCGATTTCGGCCCGCACTGCTTCGAGCTTGCCGCCATTGCGCCCGATCAGCGCGACGTGCGCGCCGAGCGCGGCCAATTCATGCGCCGTGCAGCGCCCGATGCCGGAGCCGCCGCCCGTCACCAGCACGACCCGACCGGCGAACAAGCCGGGGCGAAACACCGAACGATAAGCCTGCGTCATACCCTGTCCTGTCTTTATGAAGCTGACGATGCCGGCACCTGCCGCTTACTTTACCCGTACATCGGCGCAGCAGGTTATGGCAAATGCGCAACGTTTCGATACTTGATTTTAGCAAGCAAGCAGTTGCTTTGTAAAGCAAACGGTTTGCGGCCTTGGAAAGCCCCGTGCGACAATGATTCGATGGAACACTCTCTCCGCTCGATACGCCAGATTCTCCTCGCGACGGCGTTCGCGCTGCTTGCACAGCCCGCGGCGCAGGCGGGGCCGCGCACCGATTTCGGCGTCACCATCGGCCCGGCCGTGCTATGCCGCGACAAGATGGAGATGAAGTTCTATTACGACTATCTGAAGGGCAGCTTCGGCCAGCCTTACAAGCATGAGCAAGGCGCCTATTGGTTTCGCACCAAGACGCAGTTGTTCGGCAAGGATTTGATCGAAGTTTTCGTCTCGGACCAGAGCACAGACTGGGAATTTGTCGGCGCCGTCTTCAAGATCAAGCCGGATGAACTGGCGAAGGCCATGCCGAGCGAGGTCGGCCCACTATACGTGAAAACCGCCGCCGGCTATCGATATTCGCCCTATGCCACCCAAAGCCTGTCCGAGATCATGTGGCAGAACAATAATGCCAAGCTGCTATGCCGGCACCAAGTGGCGCCCTTGAACTGAGGCCATCAGCCAATCCCTGACCACCGGCCACAGCACGCCCTCGTGTTCGACCCGGAAAAATCCGAAGTGCCCGATGCGCTTCAAACCGAACTGGTCCGGCCGCACTTCGCGGTAATCGACCTTGGTGGCGCGGTAGGCGCTATGCATCATGCGCGAGCCCTCGGCGAGCAATAACTCGTCATCGGTAAACGTCATGGCCATGGCCGGATATGATGCCTGCGCATAGGCCTCGCGTGCACCGGGTTCGCCAGTAAGCAAATAATCCGACGTGAGGCACCAGCGCCGCCACTGGCGCACCGCGCCGGCTGGCAAATCGCCGATGATGCCCAGCCGCCTGCCGGGAAAGTAACCGAACAGTGGACACAACAAAGGCACCAGCACGTGCCACAGCAAGCGTGCACCGAAACGCTGGCGCGGCTGGTTGTGGCGCACCGCGCCGCTGCCCACCGCGATATTGACCAAACCGGCCAGCTTCCCGGCCGAAGGCAGCAGCGGCGCCACCTGTCCGCCCAGGCTATGCCCCACCACGAAGACAGGCAAACCCTCGCCCGCCGCACGGCGCACCACGGCTTCGAAATCCTGCCCCACCCAGCGCGACACATCGGCATCGCAATCGCGCATCGTGCCGGCAGCCGATTCGGCGATGCCGCGATAATCGAAGGTCCAGGCGCGAAAGCCCTGGCGCGCCAGCCAGGCGGCAAAATCGCCGTAAAACGCCTGACGTATCGCCATGCCCGGTGCAATCACCACGGCCGCATGCAAGGCCTGCACAGGGTCGTGGCGGTATGCCGTCAAGGCATAGCCGTCTTCCGCATGGATCGTCACTTTGACCGCACTCATTTGCAATCCTCCGCTGCCAGGCCCCTCCAGGCAGCCGCACTCAAATCCTCGATGGCATCGCGCGGATCGAGCGCGATGCGCCCACCCAGCCAATGGCGCGACAACTCCTGCGCCGGCCCAAGCAAGATGGCCACATACAATTCGTAAGGCATCTGACGCAATATGCCCTGCTTGAACCACGGCTTGAACACAGCCAGCAAGCGCTTGAAATGTTCGGCCGTATGCTGGCGCACCGCCTGCTCATGCGCCGCGCCCACCGCCTGACGCCGCGAAAACAAAAAGCGCGCCGCATCGGGCTTGGCCACGATCCAGTTGATATGCGTATCGACCAATGCATGGATGGCGGCGCGTGCGTCCGCCGCACTTTCGACTGCCACCATCAACCGCCCCCAATAGTCCTCCAGCGTGTGGGCGAACAAGGCGGCGGCAATGCCATCCTTGGCGCCGAAATGGTGATAGATGCTCCCGACCGAAGCACCGCTCTTCTTGCGAATATCGTCCACTGTCGCTGCCTCGACGCCTTTTTCGGTGAAGATGACCAGTGCTGCGGCCAGGATGCTTGCCTTGCGGTCACCGGCTTCCAGGCTGATTTCAGGATTTTTCATGTTTAGAATAATATTCTAGAATATTATTCTAATCAAGCACGGTTACAAAAAAGCCCGGGCGAACCGGGCTTTTCTGCACAGGCCGAAGGATTTACTTCCCTCCGCGCATTTCCTTCGCCACGTCGTGCGCGCCATAGATTTTGTCGAGCGCTTCAAGCAAGGCTGCGCTGTCGACGGCGACGGTGCGGTTGTTGGTTTCGTCGAAGCCGAAGGCACCGCCCAGCGAATGGATGTTGCCGTCGAATACCAGGCCGACCAGCTCACCCTTGGTGTTTACCACCGGGCTGCCGGAGTTGCCGCCGATGATGTCATTGGTCGAAACGAAATCGAACGGCGTATCGAGCTTCAGCTTGTCCTTGGCTTTGTACCAGTCCTCAGGCAGTTTGAACGGATCGGCGCCGGTGGCGTGGTCGAAGGTGCCGCCCATGGTGGTGAACGGAGCGACCTCGTGGCCGGCTTCGTTCCAGCCCTTCACGATGCCGTAGGACAGGCGCAGGGTGAACGTGGCGTCGGGATAGATGCTGGTGCCGAGCATGGCGAAGCGTGCGGCGGCGATCTTTTCATCTGCCTTGGTGATGACGGATTCGACACGGGTTTCATACTCCTTGCGCAGCGATCGCGTATAGGGGTCGAGTTGGATCATCATCTTGATGAACGGATCGTCCGAAGCCATCACGGCCTTCATGCCGCCATCCCACAACGCCTTGCGCACAGCCACATCGCCCAACTTGGTGCCGGATACCATGCGCTCGGCCAACTGCTTCGGCGAGTCCTTGCCCAGCACTTGCACCACTTGCGGGTTGGACGGGGTGAGGTATTCGCGCATCTTGGTCAGCGAGAAGGTCAGCTTGACCTTTTCGAAGTCGTTGTAGATCGGCGCGGTCGACATGAGTTCGGCCTCGACCTGCGGCAGGCTGGCGTCGGCAAATTCGGGCAGGCGCTCGCCATTCGGCTTTTCGCGTTCGGCCGCGGCACGCACGAGCGTGCGGGCAAAATGGGCGTATTCACTATCGAAAGCCTGATTGCGCTCGAACAAGCCGACCGCGCGGCGCATATCGGCCGAGACCTTCATGGCCTTGGCAATATCGTCCCAGGCGCTGCCGGTCGAAGCCTTCAGCTTGGGATCGCTGTCGACGTAGTGGCGCAGCTTCTTTTCCTCTTCCTGCTTCTGGTTCCACAGTGTCGGCTCGACCAGGGCTTCGCGCTCGCCGCCCAGTGCCTTGATGCTGTTTTCGATGTAGAACAGCGTGGCATTGGCTTCGCGCGCATGCTCTTCGCTTTCCGAGCGGAATTGCGTCAGCGTGCCGCGCAATTCGGACAGATAGATCAGCGCTTCCGGCAGGCGCACGTCGCGCAGGTAGCCCAGGCGGGCCATGGTGTATTCGCGCTGCGTGCTGCCCGGATGGCCCGAGGTGAACACTGCTTCGCCCGCCTTGGGGCCTTCGGGATTGACGGTCAGGTAGTTCTCGATCTTTGCCGGCTTGCCGTCTTCATAGACGCGGATCAGCGACATGTCGAGGTCGTAACGCGGGAAATTGAAATTGTCCGGGTCGCCGCCGAAGAAGGCCACGGATTGTTCCGGTGCGAACACCAAGCGCACGTCCTGGAAGCGGTGGTAGCGGTACAGGTTGTACTTACCGCCTTGATACAGGCTGACCATGTCGCAGCGCACCTTGTCGCCGTCGCTGCCGACGCATTCCTTGGACAGCTTGGCCGTTTCGGCATTCTTGGCCTTGGTGAAGGCTTCGCCGGACAGGCCGGCCGTGGCCTTGTGCATCGCATCGGTGACGTCGATGATTTTTTCCAGGCGGTTCACTTCCATGGCCGGGCACTTCTGCTCGTCGGCCACCGTGGGTGCGAGGAAGCCGGTCGCCATGAAGTCTTTCTTGTCGCTCGATAGCTGCTCGACGCATTCGGCGGCGCAGTGATGGTTCGACAACACCAGGCCGTTAGGCGAAACGAAGGAGCCGGAGCAACCGAAAGCCAGGCGCGCGGACGATTGCATGGTGTGCTGAAGCCAGGCCGCATCGGGCGCCCAGCCGATTTCCTTCTTCATCTTCGCGGTAGGCGGATTGTCGAAGGTCCACATGCCTTCGGCGGCGCCGGCAGCGAGCGGCGCCAACATCAAGCCCAGCAAAAGTTTGATTTTCATTCTGTCTTACTCCAGATCGTTTTTATGGGACGGGTGATGGCACCCGGACACTAGCACGGCGCCATAATCGGATAGTCCGGCGGCGTCAGCAGTTATGTCGAAGGCAATAAATTGCGCAAGAAGCGTGCACCCGGTCTTTTGCGCGATTTACAACATTTCGCGCCGTGCATGCTGAAGCAAGAACGGCACGCTGCCAATAGCGATGCGACAAAGCGCAAAAAAACGGGGATGAGCTGCAGATTGGCGTCTTGAATTTTTTCCGCGCATTCATGCCGCGTTCACGAAATGGCACAAACACGCCTTGAGGAACCGGCTTGAACCATCCTTCCGCGAAACATTCCACGCGGCCGTGCTTGCCGATATAGGCGTCATCGATATCTGACAAATATGGTGCTGCGCAAGAATCCGCGGCCGTCAAACAGGGGACGAGCGGCTTGCCTCACTGCTTGCCGGTTTGGTAATTTCTCACATCCCTGCGCTGCCTTAAATCACAGAATCCGCCGCATTACTATGATTAAAATACAGGCAGGGGTGGAAATGGGATGGGTCTGATCATGATTAAAACAAACAATACTGCAAGCCTGGCGACACCATCAGTACCGGCCGCGCCGGCACTATGTACCAAAGGGGGAAACGGAATTCAACGCAAGCTGCTGCCGGTGTTGATCGCCAGCTGCTTCGCCTGCGGGCCGGTCTATGCCAACCCGACAGGCCCGACGGTCGTCAACGGCCAGGTGAACATCGTCAACAACGGCAACACGCTGACCATCACCAACTCGCCGGGCGCCATCATCAACTGGTCGA
>DASVLJ010000069.1:0-64144 GCA_036384915.1 Burkholderiaceae bacterium | reverse complement strand
CTGCCTCCAGTCCAACCTTGGCCTTGAATTCCGCCGTGTGCGTCTTGCGCTTCTTACCTTCACTCATTTGCTATCATCCCTTCATGGACGACAGCTTAAACTACCCGTCTTCTTCTGTCTCGAATTCGGGGTCCACTATAGGTTATTGGTTAGCATTGCCATCGCTATGCGTTCGCACTGCCCCCCCCGCGACTACATCTGCCCGTCACCACATCTCCCCCGATGAACCCAAAAAATAAGAATCTGATGCATGAATCTTGAAATTCCCGACCTCGCCCCTATCTAATCGCTCGGACCAATTGCAAACAGCGTGTTCGAAAACCGTGAGGGAGAGTAACGTGTTTGACATTGATATTTCGCTTGAAAAAATTGCGGCAGTGGTTGAGCTATCGAAGTTTGGAATTGAATGCGGAGGCCAAGTAAAGGACTGGCTAACCGGGAAGCTTGATGCACGAATCGAGGCACAGATTCGAGCGGCAATTTCGGCTCTACCAGATAATTCACCCTTCGATGAAATCGGGGAGGCGATCAGACCAATCTTCAACTCCGCACGTGGTATTGGCGGTGGCGTCTCATATAGTGCCGGATCAAATGGGGGTGGTAATGTCCACCTGGACAATGTGGCCGTTAAGGCGGGCAGCGGCACCAACAAGGGCGGCGATCTGACGTTCAAGGCTGGTGATGGCGGACCAAACGGCAATGGAGGCGATTTGATAATCACAGGCGGAAACTACACCGCAGGCGATGCAACTGTCTGAAGCAATTTAGAAAATCACCGATGGTTTGCATGGAGGCGTGGGTTCGATTCCTGCCAATCGCGCCGGCATCACCAAAAAGTCGTCAGTGAAGAAATTCACTGACGACTTTTTCTTTTCCGGCTTCCTCGGAAGTATTCCCGACCAAAGCCAAGGGCATCCAAGCCGGTGCTACTGCATCAGTTCGGTCCCGGCAAGTCCCAGTTCCATCCCTTTGATCAAGGCACGCGCCGCCAATTGTTGGATGTAATGGCGCACGGCGACGGCAAACGCACGTTGACGCAAGGATGCCGAGACAGCCCCATGCACCGCTTCAAAAGGCTGCAATTCGCCACGCTCACGCGCCTGCACCTCCACCACGTGCAGTCCGAAACGGCTGTGTACGAGTTGCGGCAGCACGCCGACCGTGGCGTTCCCGAACACCGCCATTGCGATTTCAGGCGCGCATTCTTCCGCCGTCACCCAACCCAGCGCGCCGCCAAACCGCCCGCTTGGGCAATTGGAGAGTTCCGCCGCCATTCGCGAAAACGCATCCGGGGTGCCGTTGTCGGACTTGCCCGCCTCGCAGCGCGCTTCCAGCAATGCGGATTCCGCCCGCTTGCGCAAGGCCACCACGTCTACCCCTTCGGTCACGGCGAAAAGGATGTGGCGCAGTTTCGCGCGCTGCCCTTGCCGGTAGTGCTGCTCGCGTGCGGCGTAATCGCGGCGGCAGGCCTCATCCGTTGGATCGGGAATGTCGATGGCCCGCTCCAGCAGCGAGTCGATGGCCGTGAGTGCTGCCTCACCGATCATCCCCTCCTCCGTCGGCGCATCGCTTTTGTCCAGCAATCCCTCGCATTGCGCCGCCTGGCGAAGCAATTCCGTGCAGGCGCGTTGCCGCAGCTCCTCCATGGCAAGCTCTTCTTCCGCACGATTGATTGCGACGCCGTTGATCGTTGTTACAGCCAGTGTTGTGAAGGCCGGACGCGGTTCGATTTGGACTTGCATTGCGCTGGCTCCTTACGATTGACGCCTGCCGGGCTGGTCATGCCCGGCAGGCAAATGCAATTTGCGGCTGCGCACGACCTGATAGGGACGGCGCAAATAAGAAACGGCGGCAAACCCGCTCCACACATGCACCAGCCTGGTAAATGGGAAGATCAGGAAAATGCTCATCCCAAGGAACATGTGCAGCTTGAATACTCCGTCCACGCCGGCGAGCAAACCGTCCGCCCCGGATTGAAACGTCATGATGCGTTGCGCCCACTCCGCCAACACCAGCATCATGCTGCCGTCCAAATGATGGGCGGACAGGGGTATTGTCCCCAAGCCCAGCGCGAGCTGTAGCCACAATAAGACCAGCAACACGATATCGCTGGTGCGGGAGTTGCTGCGTATGCGAACGTCGGACAATCTCCGGTGCAGCAGGATGCTGATACCGGCGAAGGCGAGTGTTCCCGCAATGCCGCCCGAGATCATAGCCAGCAATTGCTTGCTGCCGGCATCAATCAGATGGGCATAAAGGAAGTGCGGCGTCAGCATGCCGACCGTGTGGCCGAAGAAGAGAAACAAAACGCCGAGGTGAAACAAATTGCTTCCCCAGCGCAATTGCCCGCTTCGCAACATTTGCGAAGAATCGCTTTTCCAGGTGTATTGGTCGCGGTCGAAACGTATCAGGCTGCCGACCAGAAATACCGATAGGCAGATGTAGGGATAAATGCCGAACAGGAGATGGTCGAGAATGTTCATTGCATGACTCGCGTTTGATTGCCGGCTGTGCGCACGAACTGTATCGGTTGCGCGCCCCCGGGTTTGGCCTGGCCTTGCGCCGAGCAGCCATCGAAGGTTGGCGGTTCGCTCCAGCTGGCGTCAATCGGAACGTCCGGCGTCGATTCGACGGGCTGGGTCCGCTCTCCGCTCAATTCGAGCAAGGCGTTGATCAAGGCGGCATAGGCGCTTTTGCGTTCCAACAATGCCGAATGCAAGGCATTCAGGATGTGGGCCGTCTCCGCAAGGAAGCCGACAGCTTGCGCCGGCGGCTGGGTCGATGCGAATTCGAGCAGCGCGGGCAGATAGTCGGGCAGTTCCCCCGGTTTGAGGTAAAGGCCGGCCGCCTCATATGTCTGCGCCAGATCGATCATTGCGGGACCGCGATCGCGCGAATCGCCATGCACGTGCTCGAACAGGTGCAGCGAGGTTGCGCGGCCCTGATCGAACAGTTTGACGTAGGTTTCCTCGGCTTCCAGATCGTCGCCCTGCTCCAGCTCTGCTATCAGCGCCTCGACCTGGTGCAAACTCCCCGCCGCGAGCGCATTTTCCACCGATAGCGCTTGACGCAGATCCGGCAGATGCGCGCGCAATTCGGCATCGGGATAACTGAGCAGTCGCGCCAATACGCGCAGGATCAATGCAATGCTGTGCTTTTGCATGGCCTTATACCTCCGCCTTGATGGGAATCGTGCGTTTCTTGCTCGTGCCGAACAAGCTGACTTCGCTTGCGCCGTCGGAGCAGCCGTTGCCGAACGAGAAGCCGCAGCCGCCGCGCACGTCAAAGGTGTTTTCCGCATACTCGCGGTGCGTGCTCGGGATGACGAAGCGGTCCTCATAGTTGGTGATGGCCATGATTTGATACATTTCCTCGACTTCGGCCCGGCTCAATCCCACTTGCTGCAAAGCCGCGAGGTTGGGCCGATTCTCGACGTGCTTGCCACGCTGGTAAGCCCGCATTGCGAGCATGCGTTCCAATGCGCGAATGACCGGCGCGGTATCGCCCGCCGTCAAAAGATTCGCCAGGTACTTGACCGGGATGCGCAATTGGTTCACATCCGGGATTTCGCCATTGGCGCCGACATGGCCGGCATTGGCCGCCGCCGTGATCGGCGACAAGGGTGGCACATACCAGACCATGGGCAGGGTGCGGTATTCTGGGTGCAAAGGCAGCGCAACCTGCCATTGCACTGCCATCTTGTACACCGGGCTGTTGCGCGCCGCATCGAGCCAAGCTTCGGGTATACCGTCTGCGCGCGCCTGCGCGATTACCGCAGGGTCGTGCGGGTCGAGGAACAAATCGACCTGGGCCTGATACAAATCGCTATCGCGCTCGACGCTGGCCGCTTCGGCAATCCGGTCGGCGTCATACAGCAACACGCCCAGATAGCGGATCCTGCCAACGCAGGTTTCGGAACAAACCGTCGGCTGCCCCGCCTCGATGCGCGGATAGCAGAAGATGCATTTTTCCGCCTTGCCGCTCTTCCAGTTGTAATAGATTTTCTTGTACGGACAACCGCTGACGCACATGCGCCAGCCCCGGCACTTGTCCTGATCGATCAGGACGATCCCGTCTTCCTCGCGCTTGTAGATCGACCCCGACGGGCAACTGGCGACGCATGCCGGGTTCAGGCAGTGCTCGCACAGGCGCGGCAGGTACATCATGAAGGTATTTTCGAACTCGCCGTACATCTCTTTCTGGATGTCGTCGAAGTTTTTGTCCTTCGAGCGCTTGCTGTATTCCCCGCCGAGAATCTCTTCCCAGTTCGGACCCCAGACGATCTTCTCCATCCGTTGCCCCGATATCAGGCTGCGCGGCCACGCGGTGGGCGCCGCCTTCATCTCGGGAGCCGATTGCAGATGATCGTAGTCGAAGGTAAACGGTTCGTAATAGTCGTCGATTTCGGGCAGGTTCGGGTTGGCGAAGATGCGCATCAACAGCTTCCAGCGCGCGCCCTGCCGCGGTGCGATGCCGCCGTCTTGCTTGCGGACCCAGCCGCCGTTCCAGCGTTCCTGGTTTTCCCATTCCTTGGGATACCCGATTCCCGGCTTGGTCTCCACATTGTTGAACCAGGCGTATTCCATGCCGGGCCGGCTGGTCCAGACGTTTTTGCAGGTGACGGAGCAGGTATGGCAACCGATGCATTTATCGAGATTCAACACCATGCCGATTTGCGCGCGTATCTTCATGCCGACTCTCCCACGGCCGCGGCCGATAGTGTTTGCTCATCCGCGCGCGGCGACTCCAGCCAGTCGACCTTGTTCATCTTGCGCACCACGACGAATTCGTCGCGGTTGGTGCCTATCGTGCCGTAATAATTGAAGCCGTAGCTCAACTGCGCGTAGCCGCCTATCATGTGGGTCGGCTTCAACACGATGCGCGTGACGGAATTGTGGATGCCGCCGCGCGTCCCCGTGATTTCGGAGCCCGGCGTATTGACGATTTTTTCCTGCGCGTGGTACATCATGACCATGCCGGGCAAGACACGCTGGCTGACCACCGCGCGCGCCGCGATGGCGCCGTTGATGTTGAACAGCTCGATCCAGTCGTTGTCGACAATGCCCGCGCTTCTGGCATCGTCTTCCGACAGCCACACCACGGGGCCGCCGCGATTGAGCGTCAGCATGAGCAGGTTGTCCGAATAGGTCGAATGGATGCCCCACTTTTGGTGCGGCGTGATGAAATTCAGCATGATTTCCGGATTGCCGTTCGGATGGCGGCGATGCATCTCCGACGTCGTCTTGAGATCGACCGGCGGGCGGTAACTCGCCAGGCCTTCGCCGAAGGCGCGCATCCAGGGATGGTCCTGGTAAAACTGCTGGCGCCCCGTCAGCGTGCGCCAGGGAATCAATTCATGCACGTTCGTATAATTTGCCGTGTAGGACACTTTTTCGCTTTCCAGGCCGCTCCATGTCGGCGAGCTGATGATTTTGCGCGGCTGGGCCTGGATGTCGCGGAAACGGATCTTTTCATCCTCGCGATGCAAGGCGAGATGGGCGTGTTCGCGCCCCGTCTGCCGCGCCAACGCTTCCCAAGCCTTGACCGCGACGTGCCCGTTGGTTTCGGGAGCAAGCATCATGACGACCTCGCAGGCATCGATGTCGCTCTCGATTTTCGGCATGCCGGAACTGACGCCCTCGGCATGGACCAGGCCGTTCAATTCCCCCAGCTGCCGGACCTCTTCCTGCGTATTCCATCCTATGCCCTTGCCGCCGTTGCCGAGCTTGTTCAACAGCGGGCCCAGGGCGGTGAAGCGTTTGTAGAGGTTCGGATAGTCGCGTTCCACCTCGGTGATTTGCGGCGCGGTCTTGCCGGGCAGCAGTTCCACCTCGCCTGTCTTCCAGTCCTTCACATCGAGCGCCTGGGCCAACTCTCCCGCGGTGTCGTGCATCATCGGCGTCAGGACAACCTCATGTTCGACACCCAGGTGCCCGACGCAGATTTCGCTGAATTTCCTGGCGAATCCCTTATATATTTCCCAGTCGCTGCGCGCCTGCCACGCCGGGTCGACCGCCGTGGACAGGGGGTGGATGAAGGGATGCATGTCGCTGGTGTTGAGGTCGTTCTTTTCGTACCAGGTCGCCGTCGGCAGCACGATATCCGAGTACAGACAGGTTGTGCTCATGCGGAAGTCGAGTGTCACCAGCAGGTCCAGTTTGCCTTCCGGCGCATGTTCGTGCCACCTCACTTCGGCGGGTTTGGCGTCGTCCTTGCCCAGGTCCTTGCCTTGCACGCCGTGGGTCGTACCGAGCAAGTGCTTCAGGAAATATTCATGGCCTTTGCCCGACGAGCCCAGGATGTTCGAACGCCAGACAAACATGTTGCGCGGCCAGTTTGCCGGATGATCCGGATCCTCGCAGCTCATTTCCAGTTTGCCGCTCTTCAGAGCTTCGACGGTATACGCCTTCGCATCGAGACCCGCGGCCCGCGCGTCGCGCACGACTTGCAGGGGATTGGTCTTCAATTGCGGTGCGGACGGCAACCAGCCCATGCGCTCGGCGCGTACGTTGTAGTCGATCAGGCTGCCGCCAAACAGTTTCTTGTCCGCCAATGGCGACAATATCTCGTCGACGCCGAGCTTTTCGTAACGCCATTGGTCGGTGTGGGCGTAAAAGAAGCTGGTCGAATTCATCTGGCGCGGCGGCCTGATCCAGTCCAGGGCAAATGCCAGCGCCGTCCATCCGGTTTGCGGGCGCAGTTTTTCCTGCCCCACGTAGTGCGCCCAGCCGCCGCCGCTCTTTCCGACGCAGCCGCATAGCATCAGCATGTTCATGATGCCGCGGTAATTCATGTCGCAGTGGTACCAGTGATTCATGGCGGCACCGATGATGACCATGGACTTGCCTTCGGTCTTTTCGGCGTTGTCGGCGAATTGCCGCGCCACGGCAATGACCTGATCGCGCGGCACGCCGGTGATGCTTTCCTGCCAGGCCGGCGTATAGGGAAGATTGTCGTCATAGCCCAACGCAGCCGCTTTACTTTCGACACCGCCCTCGATGCCTCGGTCGATGCCGTAATTCGCGGCCAGCAGATCGAATACCGTGGCGACCAGTTCTTCCCGCGGCTCGCCGTCCTTGCCGAGCCTCACCCGGCGCACCGGCAGCGCATGGACGATGACATCCGATTGTTCGTTTTGCTGAAAATGCGGGCTCGCGACGCCGCCGAAATACGGAAAGCCGACCTGGGCGATTTCATGCGGTAGCGGTTCGTCGTCCAGGAGCGAAAGCCTGAGCTTGACTGCCTCGCCGTGGCGCGCCTCTCTCGCTTCGAGATTCCATTGCCCTTGATCGGCGCGCCCGTCCGGCCCCCAGCGAAAGCCGATGGCGCCGTTGGGTAATACCATCTTGCCGTGTTTGTCGAAGGCCACGGTTTTCCATTCCGGGTTGTTTGCCGCACCCAGCTTGCCGTTGAAATCGGATGCGCGCAGATAGCGGTCCGGCACCAGGATGGTCTTTCCATCGGCACCGGTATGCTGCCGCAATATGACCAGCATGGGCAGATCGGTATAGCGGCGTACATAGTCGTCGAAGTAGGCCGAGCGCCGGTCGAAATAGAATTCCTTCAGGATGACATGTCCCATCGCCATCGCCAGCGCCGCGTCGGTGCCCTGCTTGGGGTGCAGCCACAGATCCGCCAGCTTCGACACTTCCGCATAGTCCGGCGTGACGGCGACCGTTTTCGCGCCCTTGTAGCGGACCTCGGTGAAGAAATGCGCATCCGGCGTGCGGGTTTGCGGTACGTTCGATCCCCAGGCAATGAGGAAGGTGGAGTTATACCAGTCGGCCGACTCGGGAACGTCCGTCTGTTCGCCCCATACTTGCGGGCTTGATGGCGGCAGGTCGCAGTACCAGTCGTAAAAACTCATGCATACGCCACCGATCAGCGACAGATAGCGCGAGCCCGCCGCGTAACTCACCATCGACATGGCGGGGATCGGCGAAAAACCGATAATCCGGTCGGGGCCGTATTGCTTGATCGTGTGGACGTTGGAAGCCGCCACGATCTCGTTCACCTCGTCCCATGTGGCACGGACGAATCCACCCAGCCCGCGCACCGCCTGATAGTCGCGCCGCTTGGTTTCGTCGGAAACGATGGAAGACCATGCTTCGACCGGGTCAAGGGCTCGGCGCGCCTCGCGCCACAGTTTCAGCAGACGCCCGCGCACGAGCGGATACTTCACGCGGTTGGCGCTATACAGGTACCAGCTATAGCTGGCACCGCGGGCGCAGCCTCTGGGTTCGTGGTTTGGCATGTCCCAGCGCGTGCGCGGGTAGTCGGTTTGCTGGGTTTCCCAGGTGACGATTCCGCCCTTGACGTAGATCTTCCACGAACAGGAGCCGGTGCAGTTCACGCCATGCGTAGAGCGCACGATCTTGTCGTGCGCCCAGCGGGCGCGATAGGCGTCTTCCCAAGTGCGGTCTTCCGCATTGGTGACGCCGTGCCCGTCTGAAAAGCTCTCGCGCGGACTGTTGAAATAATTCAGGCGATCAAGGAAATGGCTCATGAAAACTCCGTCGGGTTGGTTCGCTCAGCACGGCCGTGGTGCGCCGCGCCGCGCATAGAACCACCAGGTGAGGATGATGCAGGTTGCGTAAAAAGCGATGAAACACCATAGCGCAGCGTGAGGGCTGCCGGTGATGGCGATCGAGCTGCCGTAGCTCTTGGGAATGAAGAAGCCGCCGTAGGCGCCTATGGCGGCCGCGAAACCGAGCACGGCGGCCCCCTGTTTGTTTCCCTCCTTGACCGCCGCCGCATGCGCAGCCTCGTCGTTGCCCTTTGCCGCATACAGGCATTCGTCCATGAAGATGACGGGAATCATGCGGAAGGTCGATCCGTTGCCTATCCCGGATGTCAGGAAAAGCAGCATGAACGAAACGAAAAATCCGGTCAGGTTGCCTGCCGCGCCGTCGCGCGGAAGGAATTGCAGCACACCCCATACTCCGGCGATCATGGCGGCGAAATTCCACAGCGTGACCCGCGCACCGCCTATCTTGTCGGCCATCCAGCCGCCCACCGGCCGGATCAAGGCGCCAAGAAATGGTCCCATCCATGCAAATTCGAGCGGATTAACGCCGGGGAATTGGCTCTTGATCAGCAATGGAAACCCGGCCGAAAAGCCGATGAACGAGCCGAAAGTGCCGAGGTAGAGCCAGCACATCAGCCAGTTGTGCTTGTTCTTGAAGATCACCGCTTGTTCGCGGAATGAGGCCTTGGCATCGGCGATGTCATGCATCATCAGGTAAGCCATCAGCGCCGACAGCGCAATCGGGATGACCCACACGAAAGCCGCGTTCTGCAGCCAGATCTGTTTGGTCGCGCCGCCGGCCATATGGACGACCTGTGGCGCACCGCCGAACCACCCGAAGATACCGGCGGAAATCACCAGCGGCACCATGAATTGCACCGACGATACGCCCAGGTTGCCCAACCCGGCGTTCAGGCCGAGTGCCGATCCCTTTCTCTCCTTGGGGAAGAAAAAGCTGATATTGGCCATCGAAGACGAAAAATTCCCGCCGCCGAAACCGCACAGCGCCGCCAGCAGCAGCATCAAGGCATAGGGCGTATCGACGTTTTGCACCGCAAAGCCGATGCCGACTGCGGGTATCAGCAGCGATAACGTGGACCATACGGTCCACATGCGGCCGCCCACGATGGGCACCATGAAGGAATAGAAAATCCGTAACGTCGCCCCCGCCAATGCCGGAACGGCGGTCAGCCAAAACAATTGGTTGGTGTCGAAGTGGAAACCGACCGAAGGCAGCTGGGTGACCATGGCGCTCCACACCATCCAGACGGCAAATGCCAGGAATAGTGCGGGAATGGATAGCCACAGGTTTTGATTGGCGATGGCTTTGCCCTGCAGCTCCCAGAACGCCTTGTCTTCAGGCGTCCAAAGAGTGAGCAAGCGGGATTCCCGGGCCCTGTCGCGTGCATTCATGGCGTGCTCCTTGGTGAGGAAATCTGTTTGATGGGGCCGAACGGTGCGGGCCTGCCGGCATCGGCGTGCATCAATTCGGTACGCCGCACCTCGGTGAAGTACAGCCAGATCAGTGAAATCCATACAACGGCATACATCAGCATGAAGGCGCTCGAGCGTATGCCTGTCAGATCCATCAACACGCCGAACAAAATGGGCAACAGAAATCCGCCCAGCCCGCCCGCCAGGCCGACGATGCCGGAGATCACGCCGATGTTGGCGGGATAGTCGTTGGCAATGTATTTGAAGACGGACGCCTTGCCGAATGCCCAGGCGATGCCGAGAATGAACAGGATCAGGGTGAAGACTTCGCGATTCAAGCCGATGTGGAAGGTCTTGGGGCCCGAGGCCGCGGCAATCGTCAAATCCGTTTGCGGATAGCTGAGCAGGAACAGGCAAATCCAGCTGACCCACAACACCCACCACGTGACCGCGTGGGGGCCATAGCGGTCGGAGAGCCAGCCGCCGACGGCGCGCAACACCCCGCCCGGCAGCGAAAAGCAGGCGGCCAACAGCGCGGCGGTGCGGATGTCGAGGCGATATTCGCCCACGTAATATTGCACCATCCACAGGCTCATCGCGACGTAGCCGCCGAACACGATGGAATAGAACTGGCACAGCTTCCACACTTTGGGGTCTTTCAGCGCGCCAAGCTGGTCGCGCCAGGTAATGCGCGAATCGACCAGGTGCGAGGAATCCGTGCTGCTGCCGAACCAGAACAGGATTGCCGTGCCCAGAACGATGGCGGCATAGGTTTGCGGCACGCTTTTCCAACCCAGCGCGACAATCAGCGCCGGAGCAACGAACTTGTTCATCGCCGCTCCGGAGTTTCCCGCCCCGAAAACACCCATGGCAAAGCCTTGCCGCTCCGGCGAAAACCATCGCGCGACATAAGGTGTACCGGCGGAAAACGAGCCGCCTGCGATGCCGACGAAGAGGCCCAAAACCAGGAAATGCCAATATTGCGTCGCGTAGGCGATCAGGTAGATCGGTGCCACGCAGGCTGCCATCAGGATGAACATCACGATACGTCCGCCGAACTTGTCGGTCCACATCCCCAGCGGGACGCGTATCAGCGAGCCGCTCAAGACCGGCATGGCAGTCAGCAAGCCGAATTGCGTGGCGTTCAAGTTCAGCATCTGTTTGATCGGAATGCCGATCACGCCGAACATCATCCACGCCATGAAACAGACGGTAAACGCGAGTGTGCTGACCGCCAGTACCGCTATCGCCCGCCCATTTTTGCTCACGATGATTTGCCTTTCGAATGAAAAGACGAGCGGCTTGTCCGTCTCACGCCGGCATCGGAGCCGTCTCAAGGCAAAAGTCTATTTCAACGCGCGGAGCGCAAACTTGATATGTATCAAGCAATTACGGAACAACTTGAGGGGGCAGGTCGTGATGACCGGAGATGGGGAAACGTTGATGAATTTGAAAAAGCCGTCCTCGACGTGACTTGATGCGAGCCTGTCGATGGCTTGATCCGGGCCGAGGAGTCCGCCTGAAGGCCTTCGCGTCGCGGCAGATGAGGAATTGGCAATAGATAAATACAAGCAAGCTCACCCGCTTTCAGCGATAATATCCAGTTGGCCGCAACATACGCGAAGCTGCGGGGCCGCAGCTAATTTGCTTCTCATGCAACCGAAGAATATATTTTCCTACCCGCGCTATCGCCCCGACATGGGCAAGCCCGCTCCCTTTCTCCCCACGTCGAGGGCGGAGATGGACAAGCTCGGCTGGGATAGCTGCGACGTGGTGTTGATCACGGGCGACGCCTATATCGACCACCCGAGTTTCGGCATGGCACTGGTAGGCCGCCTGCTTGAGGCGCAAGGCTTCCGCGTCGGCATCATCAGCCAGCCCGACTGGCTGTCGGCCGAACCGTTCCGCGCGCTGGGCCGGCCAAACCTGTATTTCGGCGTCACGGCGGGCAACATGGATTCCATGGTCAACCGCTACACTTCCGAGCGCAAGATCCGCTCCGACGATGCCTACACGCCGGACGGCGAACCGAACAAGCGGCCCGACCGCGCCGTGACGGTGTATGCGCAGCGTGCGCGTGAAGCCTTCCCCGGTGTACAGGTCGTGATCGGCAGCATCGAAGCCAGCTTGCGCCGCATTGCACATTACGATTACTGGTCGGACAAGGTGCGCCGCTCTGTGCTGCTTGACTCAAAAGCCGACATCCTGATCTTCGGCAATGCCGAACGCGCGCTGGTGGAATTGACGCACCGCGTCGCAGCAGGCGAACCGATCAAGTCCATCCGCGACCTGCGCGGCACGGCCTTCATGGTGCCGTCCGGCTGGAAACCCGCCGCCGATTGGAGCGAGGCGAATTCGACGCGTGTCGACACTCCGGGCCGGGTCGATCCGCATCCCGATCCCTACGAGATGAAGACCAAGGAAGTCTCGTCTTGCGCCACCGATGAAAGCAAATCCGCCGCGCCTCCTGCACCGGTCCCGATCAAGATCATGACGCGCGAAGAGCGCCAGGCGGCCTTGAAGGAGCAACGGGACAAGACCGTGGTGCGCCTGCCGTCCTATGACGTGGTCAAAGACGATCCGGTCATGTACGCGCATGCCTCGCGCGTGTTCCATCTCGAATCGAACCCGGGCAATGCGCGCGCACTGGTACAGGCGCATGGCGAGCGCGACGTGTGGCTCAATCCCCCGCCGGTTCCGCTGGCAATGGACGAGATGGACGGCGTATACGACCTCGCTTATGCCCGTTCGCCGCACCCGCGCTATGGCAAGGCCAATATCCCGGCCTGGGAGATGATCCGCTTCTCCGTGAACATCATGCGCGGCTGTTTCGGCGGCTGCACCTTCTGTTCGATCACCGAGCATGAAGGCCGCATCATCCAGAGCCGTTCGGAAAAGTCCATCCTGCGCGAAATCGAGCTGATCCGCGACAAGACCAAGGGTTTCACCGGCACCATCTCGGATCTCGGCGGCCCGACAGCCAACATGTACCGCTTGGCCTGCAAGGACAAGAAGATCGAGGAGTCCTGCCGCCGCCTGTCTTGCGTCTATCCGACCATTTGCTCCAACCTCGGCACCGACCACAGCAAGCTGATCCGCCTGTACCGCCGTGCGCGCGACATCCCCGGCATCAAGAAGATTTTGATCAGCTCCGGCCTGCGCTACGACCTGGCCGTGCGTTCGCCCGAGTACGTCAAGGAGCTCGTGACGCACCACGTGGGCGGCTTGCTCAAGATCGCGCCGGAACATTCCGAGACCGGCCCGCTGTCGAAGATGATGAAGCCGGGCATGGGCGCCTATCATGAATTCAAGGCCTTGTTCGACCGTTATTCGGCCGAGGCTGGCAAGGAACAATACCTGATCCCCTACTTCATCGCGGCCCATCCGGGCACGACCGATGAAGACATGCTGAACCTGGCGCTGTGGCTGAAGAAGAACGATTTCCGTCTCGACCAGGTGCAAAACTTCATGCCGACCCCGATGGCATTGGCGACGGCGATGTATCACAGCCGCAAGAACCCGCTGCACAAGGTGACGGTCGATTCCGAAGCGGTCGAAACAGTCCGCTCGGGCAAGACGCGCCGCCTGCACAAGGCTTTCCTGCGCTATCACGATCCGGAGAACTGGGACATCCTGCGCGAAGGCCTGGTGCGCATGGGGCGCAGCGACTTGATCGGCAATACGGAGCGCCATCTCGTGCCGCGCCACAACCCGACGGCCGGCTTGACCGCGGTGATGCGGCGCAAGGAGACGCCGGGCCCGGAAAAGCTGGCGAAAAAATTCGGCCAGAACAAACCGCGTCCCGGCGCTGCGGTAGTCCGCACCCCGGCTCAGCAGGCACGCAAGGGAAAGGTCGCCGCACCGCGCGGCCGCAAGGCTTAACTTCCTCCTGCATCGGGGTATCGCACGATCCCCCGGATTCTCTCGGGCGTAACGAATCAGGATCCGAAAATATCGGCGGGGATGCCGCGCAAGCGCTCAAGCACGGCATCGAAGTCGAGATCGGCGATCAAGCCGTCGATAACCAGCAGTTGCGCTTCGGGGATATGCCGCGCCAGTCCGGAGCGCATTTGCCGGAAGCGCGCGCTGGCATCGATATCGTGTGCGGCGAGCATCCGTTTCCAGCCATCGTATTCGGCGCGATCCACGGTCGTGGCGACGACATCCCGCCCTTTTGCGGTGTCATGCTTATCCTGCAGCCACTTGCCGGCCAATTCGAGCGCCCGCCTCAATTCCGTCTCTGCCAGCTCAAGCAGCGTCTGCACATCCTCGCCGCCTTCGAGAAGCGCTTGTTCGCAGGCACGCGAAACATCGACGAAGCGCTCGGCGCCGAGGCTGCCTATTTCGCCGCGCAACCTGTGCAATATCCTGGCACAGGCTTTTCCGTCCCCGCCCTGCCAAGCCTGGCGCGCGTCGCTCATCTGGGCCGCGCTTTTGTCGACGATGCCGCGCACCATGTCCGCAATGGTTTCTTGGTAAGCGGGGTTCCCTGCCCCTAACTCCACCAGTTGGCTCATGTCGAGCGCCGCCCTGTCGCCTTGCTGCGCCGGCGCTGGCTGCGATGGCCCTGCCGCAGGTGCCGGGGCCACCGCAGCCACGGATGGCGGCGTTTGAACCCGGGTCGGCCCGCGGTTGGGCAGGTGGCGCAGGATCGCCGCAAACATTTGCTGCAAATCGACTGGCTTGGCTATGAAATCGTCCATGCCGGCCTCGGTGCACTGCGCGCGCTCCGATTGCGTTACCCCTGCCGTCATGGCCAGCACGGGAATGCCCGATCCGCCCCAGCTGCGGATCAGGCGCGTTGCCGTGAAGCCATCCATCACCGGCATCTGCACGTCCATCAAGACCATATCGTACCTCCCGGGATCGCTACGTATCGAATCGACCGCCAACTGGCCGTTTTCCACAATGTCGACAGCGGCTCCGGCCTGTTCGAGCATGCCCTTGGCAACGACCTGGTTCATCATGTTGTCTTCGGCGAGCAATATGCGCACACCCTTCAGCACCGGGTCGACCGCCTGCTTCCTCTGTGGCCCGGATTGTCTGGCTTCATGCGGCCGGTGCACCAGCAATTCGGCCATGACGTCGAACAGGCTGTAAGCCGTGATCGGTTTGGGCAGCACGTAATCCGCCTTCGATGCCGCGCCAAGGCTGGTCAGTTCGCTCCGGTCACGCGCATTGGCCAGGAATATCTGCGGCGGCACGGGCGCCGGCAGGATTGCGCGAACCGCTTCCAGTATCGCCGCGCCATTCATATCGGGCATTTGCCAATCGATCAGGATCGCATCGAAACGGCCGCCTTCCGACTGGATGCGCCGCACAGCGTCGTAGGCGTCGCTGCAGCTGCCGGCGGGCACCGCTTGCCAGCCGAGATTGTGCACGGTCTGGACGACGGCGGCCCTGCTCTCGCTGTTGTCGTCGATCACCAGCAGTCGCAGAGGCGGGAGCAGATTGCGCGGCCGCCTGCGGTCTTCCACCGCCGGAGCCATCCTCAGAGCCAGGATGACGCGGAATTCGCTGCCGGATCCGAGTTCGCTTTCGACCTCGATGCGTCCTCCCATCAAGTCGAGCAGGCGGCGGCAAATCGTCAAACCCAGGCCGGAACCGCCGAAGCGGCGCGTCATCGAAGAATCGGCCTGGGTGAAGGGCGAAAACAGGCGCGCCCGCTGTTCCGCCGTCATGCCTATGCCGCTATCCTTGACGCAAAATTCGAGCGTGGTCATGCCGTCAACGGGGCGGGCGCTCTTTTCTGCGCATCGTACGCTGACCGAAACCGTCCCGCGCTCGGTGAACTTGATGGCATTGCCGACAAGGTTGATCAACACCTGCTGCACGCGCAAGGCGTCACCGACGAGCATTTCCGGCACGTCCGGCGCCACCGCGATGATGAGTTCGATCTCCTTCTCGCCGGCATTGACGCTCATGATGGCGGCAATCGCGTCGAGCACGTCGCCGAGCCGGAATTCCGCCGGCGACAGCTCCATGCGGCCCGCTTCGATTTTCGAAAAATCGAGGATGTCGTTCAGGATATCGAGCAGCGATTGGCCCGAAGCGCGGATCATGTCGAGGTATTTGCGCTGCTCTTGCGACAGCGGCGAATTGCCGAGCAGGTAAGTCATGCCCAGCACGGCATTCATCGGCGTACGCAATTCATGGCTCATATTGGCGACGAACTCGCTCTTGGCCCGGCTGGCCGATTGGGCTTGCTCGATCGCCGCATGCAATTCCTGCTCGCTGCGCTTTTGCTGGCTAATGTCGCGTGTGATCTTGGCGAAGCCGACGAACTCGCCATTCGTATCGTGCAGCGCGGTGATCAGGACATCGGCGAAGTAGCGCTTCCCGTCCTTGCGCACATGCCAGCCGCTGGTTTCGCATTGGCCGGAGGTGCGCGCCCGGTTCAATGCCGACCGCGGCCCGCCTGCGGCAACGTCCTCCTCCGTGTAAAAAGTCTCGAACGAGCGGCCGACGATTTCCTCGGACCGGTAGCCGTTCAAACGCTCCGCACCCTCGTTCCAGTTCATGATCATGCCATCGGCGTTGAGGAACAGGATGGCATAGTCCTTGACATTGGATGTCAAAAGGCGGAAGCGCTCTTCCGACCTGCTTAGGCTGATATTGGTTTCCTTCAGCGCCGCCACCATTTCGCCGGCCAATTTCTCCGCCGTTTTCCGTGTCTTGGCCAGGTTGCTGACGATGCCGAAGAACAGCAGGCTGATCACCGTGCCGGCAATTAATACAATCAGGGATTTCTGCCGGTCGATAGTCGATTCGAAATACGGCAGCGACGTGATTCGAATGACCCAGTTCTTCTCGTTGTTGGCGACCGACAGTGTCTTCAGCGCTGTGAACGGATTGGGGTAGTCCGGGTCGTCTGCGAGAAAATTGTCGCTGGCATACATTAACGCGTCATCCGATTCATTTTCCCCGTCGTAGACCCGCACCGCGACTTCGGGAACGGTATTGCCCAATATGCCCAACATCAGGTCGCGCGCGCGAAATGCGCTATAGACAAAACCCTGAAGCGCGGCGATACGTTCTTCGCGGGTCGAAATCGGCATCCCGTTCCCGTAGACCGGCGCGAACATGATGAACCCCGCCTGCGTATCACCCGAATCGTTTTGCACCAGGACAAGCTTGCGCGTGACGGCAACCTCGCCGGTATCCCGGGCCTTTATCATTGCCGCCCGTCGAACGGGCTCGGAATACATGTCGAAGCCGAGCACCTTGTGGTTCGCGCCGATGTCGGGCTCCAGGTAGTAAATAGGAACATATTCCTCGTGCCCGCCTGCCGGCCATATCTTGAAATCCGGCTCGCCGCTCGCTTTGGCTTTCCTGGTCAAGTTATCGATTTCCCCCGGCGCGGCCGACTTGCCGTAACCGATGCCAAGCACGCCAGGAAAGTCGCGTTCGATCTTGAGATGGGCGACGAATTGCTGCCAATCCCCGCGTTCGACATCATTCGAGGCGGCAAACAGTCCCTGCCCCGCATGCAACAGGCTCTGATAGACGTCCATGCGCTCGTCGATGCGCCGTTTGACGGTATCGGCGATAAATCTGAAACGCTCTTCCGCCTGCCTTTGCGTGCTGCTCGAAATCAGGTGCCAGGCGATGAGGGTCAAGCCCAGGCAAAGAAACAGCGAAGGCCAATTGAGCATGGCCCAGGGCTGGTCGCGCCAGGAAAATGCCTGGTCGCGCTGCAAGCGCTGGCTCATGTCGGCGGCGAGCACCAGTCCAACCACACTGCACAGGCCGATGAACAGCTCAAGCGTCATCAGCGAATCGAGCAGCGTCCCCGTCGCAAACGGACCGTAACCGCGCGTGCTGGCAAGCACCGCCGCACCGGTTGCGATTGCCAAGACCAGCGTCACGCCGCGCTGCTGGTAGCGGTAGGCGGCAAAACCGATAATAGGCAAAATCAGATAAGCGACCCAGCGCTCCCCGATTCCGGCGGAGAATTGCCGGCCGAAAACCAGCCACAGGCCGAGGCTCAGCAAGATCAGTGTCGCCAGCACAACCAGGTAATCCTTGGCAGTCCCGCTGAGGGGCAGAGGCCTGCCCCAACTGAGCAGCAAGGGCGCCACCACCAGCATGCCGGAGAGGTCGCCCAGCCACCAGATGCCGGCAATCGGCCACAAAGCCGCATGCGGCACGACGCCCCCCTGTATCAGACTGGCCGTGCCCAGACCCGCACCGACCGAGGAAGCGACCATGCAGGAAAAAACAAATTTGTAGATGTTGGCCGGCTCGGCCATATGCCCGTCGCTGCCGACCAGGCGCTGCAACAGGTAAAAACCGACCAGGGCCTCGGACGTGTTGCCCAGCGCAATGGCGACCGATACGAGCCCGATGGCGGTTGCGCCGGCCGCGTGATTGGCGGAAAACACCACAACATTGGCCGCCAGTGCGCCCACAAGAACGCCGGGCCAATAGCGCCGCCCCCAAATCAGCAGAGCGGAAAGCGCGATGCCCGAAGGCGGCCATACCGGAGAGGCATTCGACGACTCGTATGCCAGCATCAGGCCGACTCTGGCCGCGATGTAGTACACGACGGCGAGCGCCAGCAGCTTGATCAACCACCAGCTCGAAACTTCCGTATCGGGGCTGCCGCTCATCCCATGCTCCTCGGAGGTGTCGCTGTTCGGCCTTAGAGCCTGTTTATGATCTGTTTGGCATGCACGCAATCGGCCGCCGCACCGTTCGAAACCAGTCGAATGCTAGGCGCGGCGACGCGACGTAGTGGGGCTACGGCAAGGATGCGGATGGCCGGCCCCCGCAACAACGCAGGCGACCGGTTTACGAAGTTGCCCGAAGGGTTCAAGGGGGCCGCCCAGGCAAAAGGGTGCATTGCGGCGTTGCGGCGCTTGCTCAGGGGGCCACCCTGAGCGGCGCGCCGCGACTTGCACTGCATCCCTTTTCGCTCGAACGTGCATGCCAAACAGATCATAAACAGGCTCTTATATCAATCGGGTATGACGACCTTCGAGCAATTTCGGCCCGACGATTTGGCCAGGTAGAGTGCTTCGTCTGCCGCCCTGACGAAAGTCTGCATGGTATCGCCTTCCTGGGGCACCCTCGAAGTCGCCCCCACACTGATCGTCACGTACGGAGCCACGTGCGAGAAAGCATGCGGTATCTCCAGTTCCTGCACGCGGCGGCAAATCCATTCGCCGTAAGCGACGGCATCTTCCGGCGAATTGTACGGCAAAATGACAATGAATTCCTCGCCGCCGAAACGCGCCACCACTTCGTCCGGCCGGCGCGTGGCGAAGTCGATCGCGTTGGCGATCTGACGCAGGCAGATGTCGCCTTGCTGGTGGCCGTAGCCGTCGTTGTAGGCCTTGAAGCAGTCGACGTCGATGAAGACGATGCAAAGAGGCAGTTTCTGCCGCCGGTGGCGATGCATTTCCTTGTCGGCCACGGAATCGAAATAACGCCGGTTGTATAAACCGGTCAAGGCATCCTTGGAAGCGAGCTTGGCCAAGGCCATCGAATTGAGCTGAAGCCGCAAATGGGTCTGCACCCTTGCCCGCACGACGGGAGGATTGAGCGGTTTGGCGATAAAGTCGACGGCACCGGCCTCGAGGGCAGCCACTTCGCTCTCGGCCGTGGAATGCGCCGTCACGAAAATGACCGCGCAATGCTGTGTGGTCAGGTTGCTCTTGATCCTGCGGCAAACATCGTAGCCGTCCATATTCGACATTTCCACGTCGAGCAGGATCAGGTCCGGCGGCCTTTGGCTCGCCAGTTGCAGGCCAGCTTCGCCGCTCGTGGCAAACGAAATCTGCCCCAGGTCGCGCAGCATGCCGCTAAGAAAACGGATTGTCTCGACACTATCGTCGATGATCAGGATGGAGCAACCGGAATCGGTTTTGTCCGTAAGCGGTTTGGGTTCCGTCATAAGGCAGCGATCCCTGAATTTTGCATTTATTTTATCGTAACATCAAAATCCGGCATCAAGGGGAGGATGAAACAACACCGCCCCGGTCGGAACCGGGGCGGCACGGGAAAAGCGAAAGCAGCGGCGGTATCGGGGGCTGATGTCAATAGACCCGTTCCCTCAGCCACTTGTTGGCGATCACCTTGACGCCCGAGACCACCGGGCTGCCGGCATGCAGCGTGCGGCGGTCCGGAGTATGCTGGTTGTCGGTATTCTGGAAAAATACCGCCCCACCCTTTTTCGGCATCACTTCCAGCCCCAGCACGGGGAACGCCGTACCTCCGCCCGATTCCACTTCAGAGAGATAGAGCACGAAGGTGCCGACGCGCTGGCCGCCATGCTCCATGTGTTTGCGTGGCCCCGGGAGATCGGGATCGAACCAATCGAAGTGAGGACGGTATTCGTTGGTCTGCTGATAGTGCTGCACCTGCATACCTTCGCCGCGCTCGACCGGCCAATGCCCGATCTCGGCCAGGCGGCGCTCGACACGCGCCACGAGTTCGGTTTCACCGCGCTGGATCATGGCGCCGCGGCTGGTGCGATTCTGATGCAATTGCATGGTGCCGTCGGCGTCGTTGACCACCGGCGAACGCTGCAGCTTCGGTTCGCAGTAGGCGGCCAACTGGTCGCATTCTTCTTCCGAGAGTACGTTGCCGAGCAGCACAATGCGCGGCGACTGCAGCGTCAACAAGACTTCGACCTCTCGGTCCGCCGTCTTGATGACATTCTTGCTGGTATCGATGTCGGGCATTTCCAGCGCGGCCGGCGGGGCCAGCGAAATGGCGCCGTTGCTTGCCTCTTCGATCGCCGCGCGCGCCAGGCCGACGTCGAAATTCCCGTCCCGCACCAGAAGACTCACCATGCCATGCGGCTCGCAAGAGCGCGCAAGGTTTTCCCTGATCCAATTTTGCCAATCCGGCGGCAATGCCTGCAATGCTGATTTCGACATGATCAATCTCAAAAAGATAACGGATGCCAATCCAAACCATGATACATGAGCATGTGGTCGGTAGTGGTATTAAATTCACGCCGACGGCAAAAAATGGCGCAATGGCTTAGGGCAGATTAAAATCGGTCAGTTAAGATCTATCTGGATAACACGGACCCACCCCATGCAAAATACCGTACATTTCATCCTCCAAGGCAAGGGCGGCATCGGCAAGACCTTCGTTTCCTCCATCCTTGCCCAGTGGCTGAAACACAAGAATCCGGAATCGCTGCGCTGTTACGACACCGACCAGGAAAACACCACCTTCTCGCGCTACAAGTCCTTGAACGTGAAGCATATTCCCGTCATGACCGAATCGCGCACGATTGAACCGAAGCGCTTCGATGTGCTGATGATGGATATCCTGGAATCGGACGGCAATTGCGTGGTGGATAACGGCGCCAACACCTTCTCGCCCTTGATGGCTTACCTGATCGAAAACGCCTGCTTCGAATTGCTGAAAGACTCCGGCCGCCAGGTCTTTATCCACAGCATCGTGGGCGGCGGCGATACGCTGCACGACACGGCTTCCGGTTTCATTTCCACGGCGCTGTCAACCCCCGTGCCTCTGATCCTTTGGGAAAACGAGCACTTCGGCCTGCTGCAGACGCCTTCAGGCAAGGCTTTTATCGATTCGCAAAGCTTCAACGAACATATCGACAAGGTCAAAGGCCGCGTCACGCTGACGCAGCGCAATGCCGATACCTTCGGTGCCGACGTCAAGAAAATGAACACCGCGCGGATGACCTACGACGAAGTCATGCAAAGCGACAAGTTCAACATCATGGAAAAGCAGCGCATCAAAGTGTTCTTCCGCGATATCTTCGCCCAGCTCGACGAAGTGACCTGGTAGGGCCGGGGTAGCCATGGACGCCAACAAGCTGCGCGCCGAGGTATTCGAAAAGACCGGCATCAAGGTCGATACCACCGATCCCATCTTTGCGCTGGTCGCCTTGAACGAAACCGTGCTGGACGACTATGCACGGAAAAACCTGGCCGGCCTGCAGGAAGCAAGCGAAACGCTACAGGAGCAGACCAGGCTCTTGCTTGAGGCCGGCGAGCGCACCAAGGCGTTGTTGCTGCAGATGGGCCACAAGGTGGATGACCCGATGCCGCCCGCCGCAACGGCAAAGGCCAGCGTCAAACCGTCGGGCGCTCCCATGCCGCCGCTGGTATTGGCCAGCGTGACAGCTGTGCTGGCCGCGGTGCTGGCCTTGGCCGGCCAGTCCGTGTTCGCGCCGGCACGGCCCTTGCCCTCCGCCTCACAGCCGGTGCCGCCGGCTGCTTCAGCTACAGGGCCGGCATTGACGGCCGAACAGCAGCAAATGATGCAAAACGGAGAAAAGTTTGCCAAGGCCTGGCCCAAGCTCGATGCCAAGACTCAGGCCAAGGTACAGGCCGCGATGCAGTAGAGCGTTTTGGAGCCGGCGGGCTAAGCCAACATGCCCAGCGTGGCCGCCTTGACGGCAGCCTGCGTCTTGTTCGACGCGCCGAGCTTGTTGACGACATTGTTGATGTGGAAGTTCACCGTACGTTCGGACACCTGCAGAATCTGGCCGATTTCGTAGGCGGTCTTGCCTTCGGCGGTCCAGCGCAAGACTTCCTTCTCGCGCAAGGTCATGGTGATCAGCGTTTCGGGCGCATATTTCGGCACCAGGATGCGCGACATGTTGGTATGGGAAAACTGCGCCAGCCATGCCATCTTGATTTTGTTTTCGAACAGCTCGTAGTCGCTCATTTGCGCCACCGAGCGTGCCAGCGTCAGCATGCCCACCGAGCCGGTCGCATCGCGCGAGGTCTGGGTCCAGCCATAGTGCAAACCAAGTTCGCGCGCCTCGGCCCATTTTTCCGGCGCTTCGACGAACACCTCATTGGTGCGCGGAATCGACGGCTCCGGATTGCGCGCGGCAAGCTCGGCAAGCGATTGCTCATCGAGGTAAGTGTTGCGTTCCTGGTGCGCAAAGGACCAGCTCTTGGAAAAATTGTTGAACGACGCGACAAACGGGCGCGAGATCGGCACGGACATCTGTATGCCGTAGGCGCAATAGTCGAACCCCATATCCTTGGCCAGAACCGCAATTTCATCGAATAATTGCTGTTCCGACTCGATCATCGCCAGGGCTTTAAGATGATCTTCGTGCCATGATTTCATGATTACTTTCCCCACTGTCCACAGGCCACAATCGCAAAGCTGGAGCTTCGTCTCGTAAAAGGTCAGGTGTTTTGATTTTTGACAATACTGCAATCAGTCAAATCAGAATCATACTCTATCGGCAACACCTGTCTTGGTCTTTTTTTGTTGATTCTTAGTCGATTTTTTCATCGATTTTCAGACACATTTCCGCTGGCCTGAAAACGTACCTCAAGCATAGCCTTTCGACAGACATATGCAAGATGCCGGAGGTTAATTCTCTCCGCAAGCAAATTTTCACAAACCGATATTATTTCGTCGTTCGAATATTTTTTTGCAGCGCACAAGATATACTGATACCAAGTTCATTTCCGGGAGTCATTGCTTGAATTCCAGCGCGGAGAAGGGTTTGACGAGGATCACGATAGTTGGCGGCGGCGCAGGCGGTTTGGAGCTGGCCGTCAAGCTGGGAAGAAAATTGGGCAAGCCGGGCAAGGCGCAGATCACTTTGATCGATGCCTGCCCCACCCATCTCTGGAAACCGCTGCTGCACCAGGTGGCGGCCGGCACCCTCGACAGCCACGCCGACGAACTCGAATACTATGCGCTGGCTCGCAAGCATCATTTCAGCTTTCGCCTGGGGCGCATGGACGGCCTGGACCGCGAGCGCAAGGAAGTGCTCCTCTCCCCCATTCATGATGAAAACGGCGAAGAAATCCTGCCGCGCCAAGCTGTCGCTTACGATACGCTGGTGCTCGCCCTGGGCAGCCAGACCAACGATTTCGGCACCCCGGGCGCGCGCGACAACTGCATCATGCTCGACACGCCGGCAGCGGCCGAACGCTTCCACAAGCGCCTGATCAATTGCTGCCTGCGTGCGCAGACTGGCGGCAAGGAAGCCGGCCAGGGCCGCTTCACCGTCACCATCATCGGCGGCGGCGCAACCGGCGTGGAATTGTCGGCCGAGCTGCACATGACCACGTCGATACTCACCGCCTACGGTCTGGCCAATTTCCATCCCGAGAAGGATTTGAAAATCGTGGTGGTCGATGCCGCGCCACGCCTCTTGCAGGCCTTGCCGGAACGCCTGTCCGATGCCGTAGCGCGGGAATTGCGCACCATGGATATCGAAATCCATACCAACGAACGCGTGGTGGAAGTGACGAAAGAAGGCGTGCAGATGGCCTCGGGCAAATTTATCCCGAGCGGCATCGTGGTGTGGGCTGCGGGGATCAAGGCTCCCGACTTCATGAGGGATATCGCCGGGCTGGAAACCAACCGGATCAACCAGCTCGTCGTGACACGCGCGCTGCAAACCACGCGCGATCCGTCGATTTTCGCCTTGGGCGACTGCGCAGCCTGCCCGCACCAGGATGGCAAGAGAACGGTGCCGGCGGCGGCACAGGCGGCGCATCAGCAGGCCGCCATGCTGGCTGCGACGATAGCGCGCGCGCTGCAGGGCAAGCCGGCCCTGGAATTCAGCTACCAGGACCATGGCAGCCTGGTGTCGCTGGGCGACTACAGCACGGTGGGCAGCCTGATGGGCGCGCTGACCAGCGGCTCGCTATTCATCGAGGGCACCATAGCGAAGTGGATGTATTGGTGGCTGCACAAGCATCACCAGATCGCCGTCAACGGCTGGTTCCATACCTGGCTTTCGACCTGGGCCGAACTGTTCAACCGCGTGCGCAACCCGAGGATCAAGCTGCACTAATCGGCGCATGCGCTTATTTGCCGCCAGGCGCAGGCTTGATAGCCGACTTGATCAGGGCCGCCGTATCGCGGTGGTCGTAGTTGAGCGCAAAATCGACTGCGGTCATGCCTTGATCGTTTTTCAGCGAAAGATCGGCGCCGGCTTCGATCAAGGCCGTGGCGGCATCATTGTTGCCGCCGCGCGCAGCCATCATCAACGGCGTGGTCTTGTTAGGCGACTCAACGTCGACGTAAGCCGACTTGTCCAGCAAGAGTTGGATGATCTCCACGTCGCCAACCGCCGCCGCGTAATGCAGCGGCGCCCAGCCATGACGGTTGACTTCGGCATCGTGAGCCAGCAAGGCCTTGACCGCATCCACGTTACGCGTATAGGCGGCGACCATCAGGGCCGTATCGCCATTGTTGGCGGCCGCTTCGATGTCGGTCTTGGGGCTGGCCAGCAAGACCTGGATCGAGCGCATGGCCTTTTCGCGTATGGCGACCATCAAGGGCGTCTCGCCGCGTTGCGGCTCCTTCAGGTTTGGATCGACGCCGTGCTCCAGCATCTTGGACACGCCATAGGAATCGTCGCGCGTGACGGCAAGATTGAGGGTGGCCGCGTCGTCGGCCCAGGCCATGGAGGCAGAAACCATGAAGCCGAGGCCGATCAAGGCGGGAGCAAGGCAGCGCAGATATTTCATTTTTTTCTTCAACAAATCAATGCAGGATATTGAATAATTTAAAAAAATTATCCGTTGTCGCCTGGGCCAAGGTTTCCAGCGGCACGCCCTTGAGCTTGGCGATGTATTCCGCCACATGCATCACGAAACCAGGTTCGTTGACTTTCCCGCGATGCGGCACCGGCGCAAGATAGGGCGAATCGGTCTCGATCAGGATGCGTTCCAGCGGTAATGCCTGTGCCACGGCTTGCAAGTCCTTGGCGCTCTTGAAAGTCACGATGCCGGAGAACGAGATATAAAAACCCATCTCGACCGCCGCCTGCGCAACTTCCAGGGTTTCCGTAAAACAATGCATCACACCGGCCACACCGCCGGCATTGGTGCCGGCGCCCTCTTCCTGCAATACGCGCAAGGTATCTTGCGAAGCGGAACGCGTATGGATGATCAAGGGTTTGCGGGTCTCGCGGGAAGCGCGGATATGGACGCGGAAGCGCTCGCGCTGCCATTCGAGGTCGCCTTGCAGCCGGTAATAATCGAGTCCGGTCTCGCCTATCGCCACGATCTTGGGATGTTGCGCCAATTCGACCAATTGCGCCACGCTCGGTTCCAGCGTGTCTTCATAATCCGGGTGGACACCGACGGAGGCAAATATGTTTTGATGGCGTTCGGCCAGATCGAGCACTTGCGGGAATTCAGGCAGGTTAACCGATACGCACAGCGCATGGCTGACGCGGTTTTCTTCCATCTTCCCCAATATTTCGGGCAGGCGTGCCGCCAGCTCAGGGAAGTTGATGTGGCAATGCGAGTCTACGTACATGGTTACATGATGACATGGTTACACCATGCGCGCGAAACCGGCAAGGCGATGCTTTCGCGGCATGGAGACGGATATTGCGAAAAGCAACGCTGCAGCGAAAGCGATGGCTCTTACAGCGTATGCGTGGCGCGCGAAGAACCGAGCGCGGCACCGAGGATTTCCTCGATACGCGACTTGACGCGGCGGCCGCTCTCGTCGGCCGAGAAGTGTACGCCTATGCCCTGCGCCTTGCTGTTGTTGGCACCGGCCGGCGTGATCCAGGCGATCTTGCCCGCGATCGGATATTTCGTGACATCTTCCATCAAGGTCAGGATCAGGTAGATTTCATCGCCGATCTTGTACGGCTTGGTGGTCGGCACGAAGATTCCGCCATTGGTCAAGAACGGCATGTAGGCGGCATAGAGCGCCGCCTTTTCCTTGATCGGCAAGGACAAGACTGAGGGGCGTGCTACAACTGGGCTGGCTGGTGCGTCGGCCATCGATCTAGGTTCCGGTAAACAATGTTGCGTATTCGAGCAGCATATCCTCGATGAACAACTTGGGCGAGAGCGGATGTTCCGCAATCCTGCGCCGGTCGCCCGTTGCTTTCAGGCCCCGCATCAAGGATGCGACTTCCGCGCGCGCCGAGAGTTGGGCCAATTCTTTCCTGTAACGAGGATAATAGCGGATATTTCCGCAGAGTTTATGCGAAAACAGATCATATTGCCAGCGTTGCAACCACGCCACCAGGTCGGACACGGGCGTTTTCTGCAAACGGTCAGCCGCCTTCAAGGCGCCATCGACGCCGGGATTGGCCAGGTGACGCAGAAAGTCATCCATCGTCTCGCGGTCGCCTGAGTGCGCCTGCTCCAGCGCCGCCAGCGGCGCACCGCCCTGCTCGGCCAGCCAGGACGGCGCATCCTTGATCTCTTGCGTGGCAAGCCAGGCCAGCGCCTCCTCGGTGCCAGGCATGTCCAGAGCGAACTTGCGGCAACGCGACAGAATGGTCGGCAAGAGGCGGTCGAGATTGTTCGATACGAGCAGGAACATCGTGTCAGGCGGCGGCTCTTCCAGCGTCTTGAGCAGTGCGTTGGCCGAAGCCGTGTTCAAGGCCTCGGCCGGATAGAGCGCGATCACGCGCATGCCGTTGCGGTGCGTCGAGATATTCATGAAATCGGCCAGCGCGCGGATCTGGTCGATTTTGATGTCCTTCGAAGGCGTCTTGGTCTTGGCCGATTTCTTTTCCACCGGCTCGCCGCCCTCTTCTCCCTCGTCCGACGCCTCGTCATCGAGCGCTTCAGGACGCACGCGGCGGAAGTCGGGATGCGCATATTGCGAGAACCAGCCGCACGAGGCGCAGGCATCGCAAGGCTGCCCATCGGGCAGCGGGGACTGGCACAGCAGGGCCTGGGCGAAACGCTCGGCAAACACGGTCTTCCCTATGCCGGCCGCGCCATGGAACAAAATGGCGTGCGGGAGCCGCTCGCGCAATTGCTGCAATTGCGCCCAATTGTGCCGTTGCCAAGGAAAAATCTGGTTATTCATAAATCTATTTTAATTCAAATACTTGCGATCATTTTTTCAAGTAAATTTTGAATTTCGGTGATCGGCTTCGTGGAATCGATCACGCGGAAGCGCTCAGGAAACTCGGCTGCGCGACGCAAATATTCGGCACGCGTAGCGGCAAAGAAATCCGCCTTTTCCTGCTCGAACTTGTCCAGGGTCCGCGTGGCATCGAGACGCGCGCGCGCCACCTCGAGCGGTACGTCGAACAATAGCGTCAAATCAGGCTGCAGGTGCGGATGCACCCAGTGTTCGAGCACGGCAAGCTTGGCCAGGTTCAGCTTGCGCCCGCCCCCTTGATAGGCGAAGGTGGCGTCCGTAAAACGATCGGTGATGACCCAATCGCCGCGCACCAGCGCCGGTTCGATGACCTGCGCCAAATGTTCGCGCCGGGCGGCAAACATCAGCAGCGCCTCGGTTTCGAGATTCATCTTTTCGTGCAACAACAGTTCGCGCAGCTTTTCGCCCAGGGGCGTGCCGCCGGGCTCCCGGGTGCTGACGACATTGTGGCCGCGTTCGCGCACGAGTTTGGTCACAAACTCGATATGAGTCGACTTCCCGGCCCCGTCTATGCCTTCGAAGCTGATGAATTTACCGCGTTCCATCTGACTCTGCGCCCTTATTTTTGATACTCATTGACGGCATGATTATGCTCGTCGAGGCTATCGGAAAACTTGCTCGTGCCGTCGTTGCGCGAAACGAAGTACAGCGCCTCGGTCTTGGCCGGATTCATCGCGGCATCAAGCGATGCGGCGCCCGGAAGCGAGATCGGCGTCGGCGGCAGGCCGGCGCGGGTGTAGGTGTTGTAAGGCGTATCGGTCTGCAAGTCCTTCTTGTGGATCTGGCCCTGATATTTGTCGCCCATGCCATAGATCACGGTCGGGTCGGTCTGCAACAGCATGCCGCGGCGCAGGCGGTTGGCGAAGACGCCGGCCACCATGGCACGCTCCGACTTTTGCCCGGTTTCCTTTTCGACGATGGATGCCAGGATCAGCGCTTCGTATGGAGACTTCACCGGCACCTCCGGATCGTGCCGCGCCCAGTCCTCGCTCAGGCGCTTCATCATCTGCAAATGGGCTTGCTTGTATATCTGCAGGTCGCTCGCACCCGGTGCGAACAGATAGGTGTCGGGGAAAAACAAGCCCTCGGGTGCCGTATAATCCGGCGTGATTTTGGCCAGCAGTTCGCGGTCGGACCATTGCGCGGTCTCATGCTTGAGCGCCGGATGGGTGTCGATGGCATGGCGCATCTGGGCGAACGTCCAGCCCTCGATGATGACGATGGATTCCTGGGCGAATTCGCCGCGCACCAGCATGCCGACCAGGTTCAAGGGGGTGCTGCCGGGTTTCAGGCTGTAGGTACCGGCTTTGAGTTTGGAAGCCTTGCCGGTCAGGCGCGCAAGCCAGGCAAACAGGGTCGGGTTGAGAGGCACGCCGGCATCGGCGATCTGCTGCGCCGAGGCTCGCACGGAGCTGCCGGCCTGCACGGTGAATTCGATGGCCGGCTGGCCCTGCTCCGTGATCGGCTGCTGGGCCCAGTAGACGAAGCCGCCGCAAGCGAGGATTGCCAGCAATACGGCAAGGGCAAATATTTTTCTTATCAAGGTAAAACATCCTCCGGGGTGCGGCCGGCAGCGTTTTGCCGACGACACTATAATCTTGCAGATGGATCGAACAAATGAATCGAACAAGCGAATCGACCCATAATGATATAGGCTTTACTTGCGATTTTATGACTGAATTATCGAACGACTGGCAGGAATTTGTAAGCCGGCAAGAAATAACGCCGGGACCGGCAGCAGCGAGAGCGGGATTTTTTGCCGCTCTGCCAGACTTCGGCGTGATCGCCGCGTCCGGCGCGGATGCCGCAAGCTTCCTGCATAGCCAATTGACCAATGACGTCGAGACGCTCGGCGGCGGCCATGCCCGTCTGGCCGGCTATTGCACCGCCAAGGGGCGTTTGCTGGCAACGATGCTGATACTGCGGGATGGCGACGACATCCTGCTGATACTGCCCAAGGAGTTGCTTGCGGCAATCCAAAAGCGGCTGCAGATGTTCGTACTGCGTGCCAAGGTCAAGCTGCGCGACGCCAGCGGCGACTATGCCATTCTAGGCCTGGCCGGCGCATTCGAGTCCGCCGCACTCGGTGCTTATCTGCCCGAACCCGGCGATATTCCTTATGCCAAGCAGGATAGCGAAAGCGGCAGTCTGATCCGCCTGCCCGATGCCGACGGTGTGCCGCGCTCGCTCTGGATTGCCGATCCGTCTCGGGCGATTGCCGCCTGGCCGGTACTGGCCGAAACGCTCAAGCCGGCATCGTCCGCGTCCTGGCGCCTGACCGACATTGAAACCGCCATTCCATGGGTGGTGCAGGCGACGCAGGAAAAATTCGTGCCGCAGATGATCAACTACGAGTTGATCGGCGGGGTCAGCTTCAAAAAAGGATGCTACCCGGGCCAGGAAATTGTGGCGCGCAGCCAGTACCTGGGCAAACTCAAGCGCCGCATGCTGCCGGCGCGGTTGTCCGCCGCCGACGTCGCCGCCGATGTCGCGGCCGGTACCGAAGTGTTTTCCGAAACCGCGCCGGAACAGCCCTGCGGCATGATCGTCAATGCCGAACGCGGCGTCGATGGCGACATCGATTGCCTGGTCGAGATCAAGATCGCCGAAGCGGCCGATGCCGTAATCCGCCTTGGCGCGGCCGATGGCCCTGCCTTGCGCTTCCTGCCCTTGCCTTACGCGATGCCGGAATAAGATGCAGACCGATTCCCATGATTGCTACGTGTACTACAAGGTGCGTACAGGCGACGGTGCGCTATTGCGCGAGCGCGTGGCCGGATTGCAGCAGCGCCTGCAGGCGCAATGGGGTGTCGCCTGCTCGCTCAAGCGGAGGCCGCGCAGCAAGGACGGGCTTGACACGTGGATGGAAGTCTACCTCGCCGCGCCCGAAGGCTTTGAGCAGGGCTTGGCACGCGAATTGCAGGCGTCTGGGGTTCAAGAATTGATCGATGGCGAACGCCACGTGGAACATTTTCTGGACCTGACATCATGTGCCTGATCGTTTTCGCCTGGCAGGTCGTACCGGGCATCCCTCTGGTATTGGCCGCCAATCGCGACGAATTTTATGCGCGCCCCACAGCGGCCGCAGCCTGGTGGGACGACTACCCGCAAATCTATGCCGGGCGCGACCTGCAAGGCGGCGGCACCTGGCTCGGTATTACCCGCGAAGGCCGCTTTGCCGGGTTGACCAATATCCGCAACCCGGCGGAACGGCGGAGCGACGTTCGTTCTCGGGGCGAGCTGGTGGCCGGTTTTCTCGAAAGCGAAGTCGATCCGGAAGACTATGTAGCGCGTATTGCCGGGACTGCCGGCGACTACAACGGCTATAACCTCATCGTCGGGACGCGCGACAAATTGATCTGGTATAACAATCGCGATGGTGCCGATGAGCGCAACGGGCGGATGTTGGCCCCCGGCATCTACGGCTTGTCCAATGCCAGCCTGGATTCGCCATGGCCCAAGGTGGTGCGGACCAAGGCGCAGTTCTCCAGCCTGTTGTGCCAGGGTGCGCCCTGCGATGCCTATTTCGAAATGCTGAAGGACACCACGCGCGCCGGCGACTGCCGGCTGCCCAAGACCGGCGTCGACATCGAATGGGAGCGCATCCTGTCCGCCGTGTGCATCGAATCGCCGACCTACGGCACGCGCTCCTCCACCGTGGTACAGGTGTACCGCGACCATCCGCCTGCCCTGATCGAGCACCAGCTCGCCCCTGCCTTCTGAAATGCGGCCATCGATGCGTTTTCTACAGCCGCTCGCCCGCCTTCCCTTGCTGGACAAGCTGCTCGGCCGAAAGCAGGATGTGGTGCAGCCGGAACCGAGCCGCGCAGCGGCAAGCTGCGCCGCAGTGCGCGGCCTGTTCGAACAAGGCAGGCTTGACGAAGCGGAACAGGCGTGCTGCAGCCTGCTTCATCTCTATCCCGACAGCCTTGAAGGCTTGACGCTGGCGTTTCGCCTGGCGTTGGCGCATGGTTCCTATCGTTCGGCCATACGCTTTCTGGAAACCGGTGTCCACATGCGCCCCGAAACGGCGGAGCTGTCCTTCATGCTCGGCTATCTGCATCTGCAAAACGGGAATATCGAACTTGCCGCCGCCCATCTCGAAAAGACCCTGGAACTGGAGCCGCGCTCGGCCAAGGCGTGCAACAGCCTCGGCGTGGCGATGCAACTCGCCGGCCGCAACGACGAAGCCTTGCGGCGCTACCAGATGGCGCACGAATTCGATCCCGGATTCTGGCGCGCCAGCTATAACATCGGCAACATGACCAAGCAGTACGGCCGTTTCGCCGATGCCGTCAACCCCTTCCAGCAATCGGCCCAGGCAAGGCGCGGCCTGGGCGTCCAGCCGGGACCGCTCGATTTTGACGATCCGCGCGTCACATTGTCCAAGCTGGCCCACGATGCGGAACAACTGCAGTATCTGGCGCAGCGCAATCTGCTCGATCACCGCGCGTGGCCGGCGCAAAAGGCGCTGGCCGAAGCCTTGAAGGCAACCGACCTCGAATTCGGCACGCCGCTGTCGCGCATTCCCGAACCGTTGCGCGCCAAACTCGCGCCTTACTACAACCGGCTATTCCACTTTTACAGCGCGCCGGCACTGCCGGGAGGTGCGATCAACCCGGACCAGGATTGGGATGCCATCGCCAGGGACTATTACTCCAACGCGCCCGGCATGATTTATTTCGATAATTTCCTCAAGCCGGAGGCGCTCGAGGGATTGCGCCGATTCTGCCTCGAATCGACCATCTGGTTCGACTTCCTCTATGGAGCCGGCTATGTCGGCTGTACCTGCGAGGACGGCTTCATTTCACCCCTGATCGCGCAAATCGCCGAAGAAACGCGCTTGGCCCTGGCCAAGGTGATCGGCAAGCACCGCTTGAACGGTCTCTGGGGCTACAAGTACGACAGCGAACAAAGCGGGATTGCGGCACACGCCGATTTTGCCGCCGTCAACGTCAATTTCTGGCTGACGCCGGACGAAGCCAACCTGTCGCCGGAAAGCGGCGGGCTCGTCGTGTGGGACAAGGAAGCGCCGATGGAATGGGATTTCGAAGACTACAACAGCAAGCCGGGCTTGATCGCCGAGTTTCTGGAAAATGCCGGCGCCCAGCCTTACGTCGTGCCGCACCGGCAAAACCGCGTGGTGCTGTTCAATTCCAACCTGTTCCACCGCACCGACGACTACCGCTTCAAGCCGGGCTATGAAAACCGGCGCATTAATGTGACGATGCTGTACGGCGACCGGCAAGCGACGAAGTCATAGACCAAATCATAGGTCTTTTGCCATTTCGATGTGCGGAATTCCAGCTTCGAGGAATTCCGGGCCGGTGCGCACGAAGCCATGCGCCGCGTAAAAAGGCTCGGCAACGGCCTGGGCATTGAGCACCACGCGAGTGTCGCCGCGCCCGCGCGCCAGCTCGACCAAGGCATCCAGCAAGGCCCCGCCCACGCCGAATCCGCGCGCATTCTTTTTCACCGCCATGCGGCCCACGTGTCCATCCGGCAGCAAGCGTCCGGTCCCCATGCTGATGCCGTTTTCGTCATAGGCCACGGCATGCAGTGAAACCGCATCCATATCGTCCCATTCCAGTTCGACGGGAATCTTTTGCTCGATGACGAATACGGCATAGCGTATCGCCTGTGCCGCAGGTTTCTGCTCGGTCCAGGGTCCGGTACGAATTTCGATTTTCATGGCGATTCGGGTTTGACGTTTTCCAGGTCTGATATTGTCGCACGCCAGGCTGCTGGGATGGCGGTGGACTGACGCACCGCCGTTTCGGCATAGACGTAAACCAGCTCGCCGGAAATCAGATGCGCCTCGCCACAGTGGATTTCCATGACGAAGCGCAGCGAAGAGCGGCCCAGTGCAGCGCAACGCACGCCTATCTCGAGTTCATCGTCGAACCGCGCGGGCGCATGGTATTCCACCGTGGCCTTGCGTGCGAACAGTTCGCGTCCGTCGCGCGCCTGCTGCAATACGTCGGGCAAGCCGGTGCGGCGCCAGTATTCGGTGAAGGCGACGTCGAAATAATTGAGATAGTGGCCGTTGAAAACGATGGCTTGCATGTCGACTTCCGACCAGCGCACACGCAAGCGGTGGAAAAAGCTGAAATCTTCACGCGCCATGGGCTCCCCCCGGTTCAGGCCAAGAACTCTCGCAGCAAGCGGTTCACCAGCGCCGGCTGCTCATGGATCACCCAATGCGTGCCATCGGGCACGCGCACCAGTCGCAAATCCGGCACCACGTCTTCCATGCCGTCGACCAGGGTCTTGGGCAGCGCCATATCGTTCTCGCCCCAGATCACCAGCGTCGGCACCGTGACGCGGAAATCCTCGGGCTTGAGATCGAGCTTCAGGGGGCCGGGATGATCCTCGGTGGGCGGATGCAGCGGCGAAGCACGGTAATAGTTGACACCGCCGGTCAAACCGCGCGCCCAGCAGGCATGGTACTTCTCGCGCAGTTCCGGCGTGTACCACTTCGCCTGCGGCTGGCCCATGCCGTTGAAGAAGCCATCCATCAAGGCAAACCCATCCTTGGCCAGCGCCGCTTCCGAACCTTCGGAGCGCAGCCAGTTCATGTATTCCGAAGATTTGCGCTGAGCCGGGTCGTGCGCCAGCGCGCGCATGAACAGGTAGGGATGCGGCGAATTGACCATCATCAGCCGCTTCAGCAAGCCCGGCAGCGCGATGGCGAAGTTCCACGCCACCGCGCCGCCCCAATCGTGCCCGACGAGATCGAGCTTGTCGTAACCGAGCTGCCCGGTGAACAGGCGCATGTCCTCGACAATATGCCTGGTCTTGTAGGCCGCCACATCGGCTGGCATGGAAGACAGGTTGAAACCGCGCAGATCCGGGGCGACGGCGTAGTAGTCGCGCCCGAATTCCGCCAATTGTTCGTGCCACGCGTACCAGAACTCCGGAAAGCCGTGCAGGAACAGGATCAGGGGCCTGCCCGGCTCGCCCGCACTGGCGTAGTGCAGCCTGGTGCCGTTGGACAGTTCGGCGTATTGCCCGTCGCGTATGATGGCGCCCATGATGGCTCAGCCTTGCTTCAAGGCGTTTTTCAAACGCTCGCGCACCTGCGGCGCGGCGGCATAGGGGTCGCCGGGGTTGCGCTGGTTCACGATGTCTTCCATGCGATCGCGCACGTTGCCCAGGGCTTCAGGGTGCGAATAGATATAGAATTGCCCGGCGCGAATGGCTTCGAAAGTACGCTGCGCCACTTCGGCGGCGCTGACCTTGCCCGAGCTGACGGCCTTGTCCGACATGACTTGCGCCACTTTTTGGCTCTTCGTCGGCCCGTCCTGGTTTTGCATGTCGGACGGACGGTTGCGATGCGATTGTGAAATGCCGGTCGGCACGAAATAGGGGCACAGCACCGAGGCACCGATCGGCGCCTCCACCAGATCGAGATCCTGGTACAAGGTTTCCGACAACGAAACCACGGCGTGCTTGGAGACGTTATAGACCCCCATGGTCGGCGCATTGAGCAGGCCGGCCATCGAGGCGGTGTTGACGATATGGCCTTCGTAATCGGGATCGTCCTTGGCGCACGCCAGCATCAGCGGGGTGAAAATGCGCACACCGTGAATCACGCCCCACAGGTTGACCCCGAGCACCCATTCCCAGTCGGCCTGGGTGTTTTCCCAGAGCAGCCCCCCGGATCCGACGCCGGCGTTGTTGAACACCAGGTGCACCGCACCGAAAGTCTTCATGGTCGCATCGGCCAGCGCCTGCAACTGCTCGGCCTTGCTCACGTCGCAGCGTTGCGCCAGCACCGGCACGCCGCGCTCCTTGAACTGGGCTTGCACGCGATCGAGCGCATCCTGCTGCACGTCGGCCAGCACCAGCTTCATGCCGAGCTCAGCCGCGATATTGGCGAATTCGAGGCCGAAGCCGCTCGCGCCGCCCGTAATGACTGCTACCTTGCCCTTGAAATTTTTCATGTCTCCACCTTCTTCATTTGAAATCCGAGGCGAGGAAAATGCACGACCACCTCCCCTGCCCTGTCATCGGTGCGCCGCAGCGCCCATTCATTGGCATCGGCCAGCACGAGTTCCCCGCGCACCGGGTCCATGCCATAGTCGCTGGCACCTATCGTGACCTCGCTGCCCAGGGGCAGTTTGTGAAAATCGACGAAGGGCCGGCCCGACAAATCTTCCGCCTTGCCGGCACGTGCCACGGCGAGTGCCTCTTCGGAAGAGATGTCGCTGCGCTGGCCGTTGCCGAAGGCTGCCATGCGGTCGGTCCAGGCCGACAGGCGCGGCGTTGCATCGAGCACGCCCGGCAGTTTGGCCACGTCGCGCATGAACCAGACCGAGTGATAGACCGAAAAATCAGCAATTGATGGAGCATCGCCGCACAGGAAATCGCTTGCCGCCAGCATCTGCTCCAGCCGGCTCATCATTTCACGCACCTGCCCGGCCGCTTCCGCAGGGTGCATGCGCGGGAGATTGGCGCGAAACGGCATGCGGTCCGCGGCGAAGGCTTGCATCTGTTCAGGCGAGACGCCGGCAAAGATGTTGGCCATGCCGGCCGGCTGAAAACTGAAGGCGATACCGCTCCAGAACAGGTTGAAATCGGCCCATTGTGCCAGCGTGCGCGATACGCCCTCGCGAGCCTTCGGATAAAGCGCCGGTTCCGGCGCAATGCGCTCGATTACGTCGGCGATCAAGGCCGTGTCGCAATAGATATCCGCACCGATCTGCAAAAACGGCGTGCGGCGATAGCCTCCCGTCAAGGCCACCACGTCGGGCTTGGGCATGATGTTCGGAACCGTGACCGATTTCCAGGCCAGTTTCTTCTAGCCCAGAATGGAGCGGATTTTTTGTGAGAACGGCGAATTCTGGTAATGATGGAGGATGAGGTCGGTCACATTGTTCTCCGGGGCTAGAGTCGCACCAGCTGCTTGCCGAAATTCTTGCCTTTCAACAGGCCGATGAAGGCTTCGGGTGCGGCGGCCAGGCCTTCGGCAATCGTTTCACGGAATTTCAGCTTGCCCGTTGCCACCAGGGCGCCGAGTTCGCTCAGACCTTGCGGCCACAGTTCCATGTGTTCGGAAACGATGAAACCTTGCAAGCTCAGACGCATGGTGAGCAAGCTGCGCACATTATGCAGCGGCATGGGCAGGCCGTTATAGCCCGAGATCAAGCCGCACAGCGCAATGCGGCCGAATGGATTCATGCGCCCCAGCACGGCATCGAATACCGGACCGCCGACGTTCTCGAACAGCGAATCGACGCCATCGGGCGTCGCGGCTTCCAGGTCGGCGATCAGGTTGCCGGCCTTGTAGTCGACACAGGCGTCGAAACCGAGTTCTTCCACGACATACCGGCATTTCTCCGCGCCGCCCGCGATACCGACGGCGCGGCAGCCACGCTGCTTGGCAAGTTGTCCGACCACGCTGCCGACCGCGCCGCTGGCCGCGCTGACGACAACCGTTTCGCCGGCTTTCGGCTTCATGATCTGGGTCAGGCCGTACCAGGCTGTCATGCCAGGCATGCCGACCGAACCCAGATAGGCGGAAAGCGGGATCGCACTGGTATCGACTTTGCGCAACATCAAGCCATCGGCCACACCCATCTCGGCCCAGCCCAGCATGCCGACGACCTGATCGCCGGCCTTGTATTTGTCGTTGCGCGATTCGACCACTTCGCCGACCGTTCCGCCTATCATGGTGGCACCGATCTCTTGCGGCGCGGCATAGCTCTTGGTGGCTTCCATGCGCCCGCGCATGTAAGGGTCGAGCGAGAGGAAACGATTGCGCACCAGGACTTCCCCCTCTTTCAGGGCGGGGGTCTCGGCGGTTTCGAGACGAAAATTATCGGCACTGACTTCGCCCTTGGGGCGCGATGCCAGGACTATGCGTTGATAAGTCGCCATCACAGATCCTTTATTCGTGATCGATCTTGCGGCCCGCATCGAGCCGCTTCAGGTATTTGAAGGTGCCCATGGCCTTGGCCACGAGCTTGTCGCCGTTCCAGGCTTCGCCTTCGCAAAAGCACATGGTGGTCGAACGGTGGAAAGCCTTGCCATACGCAACGATACGCCCGCCGGGATGGCCTCCGGGCTGGACGAAACTGGTCTTCATCTCCACGGTGACGCCGCCGCGCGCATCGGGGTCGAGCGAACGGCCGGCCATCGACATCACCACGTCGAGCAGGGTCATGACCACGCCGCCGTGCGCCACCTTCCAGCTATTCATGTGGCGCGCTTCCAGATCGAGCGCAACCTTGGCCTCGCCATTGCCCATGCCGAGGAATTCCACTCCCAATTCATGGAGGAAGGGAATCTCGGATGGGAACGGTTGCGGCGGATCCTCAGCCTGCGTGACCATTTATCAGACCGCCGTGACGCCGCCATCGACGGCGAGAATCTGGCCGGTGATGTGCTTGCCGGCGTCCGATGCGAACAGCAGTGCCGCGCCCTTCAAGTCTTCGTCGTCGCCGATACGCTGCAGCGGCGCATGGCTGGCCAGGGTCTCCTTGCCGAAGTTTTCCAGCACGCCCTTGGTCATCTTGGAGGGGAAGAAGCCCGGCGCAATCGCGTTAACCGTGATGCCGTAGGGGCCCCACTCGCCGGCCAGCGTGCGCGTGAAATTGACCACGGCGCCCTTGGAGGTATTGTAGGCCAGCGTTTTCATCGTGCCCGGCGCATTGCCGAACAAGCCGGCGATCGAGGCAACGTTGATGATGCGGCCGTACTCGCGCGGGATCATCGAACGCTTGCCCACCATCTGCGACAGCAGGAAGATGCTGCGCACGTTGAGGTTCATGACCTTATCCCAGGCATCGACAGGATGATCTTCGGCAGGAGCACCCCAGGTGGCGCCGGCATTGTTGACCAGGATGTCGATGTGGCCGAGGCGCTTCAAGGCTTCGTCGACCAGCGGTTCGACGGCGGCGTCCTGCGACAGGTCGGCCGCGATGGCGGTGGCCGAAATACCCTTTTTCTTCAAATGCGCGACGGCCTCGTCGAGATCGGCTTGCTTGCGCGAAGACAGCACGACCTTCGCCCCCTGCTCGCCCAGCGCTTCGGCAATCTGCAAGCCAAGGCCGCGCGAACCGCCGGTTACGAGAGCGGTCTTGCCGGTCAAATCGAATAGTTCCTTCACAGTACGCATGTTGTCTCCTGAGCTTAATTTATTTGCTAGAACCAATTATCTTGCATATCCAGTGTCGCGGTATTGATGCTCGCCAGCAGTTCAAGCTGCGGCTTGATCTTCGGTAATTCCCACTCGAAGAAATAACGGCAAGCCTGCAGTTTGCCGCGATAGAAATCGCCTTCCTTGCCATGCGCTGCAAGACCTTGCTCCAGCCACATCCAGGCCACGACAGTATGGCCGAACGCTTCGAGATAGGCCGAGGCATTGGCCAGGGTCTTGTTCAAGTCGCCCGCGCCGTACAGCTTTTGCGTGACCTCCGCGATTTCCCACACGGCCTGACCGAGCGCGGCGGCGTAGGATTTCAATTCGCCGGCTTCCGCTGCCTTCGCTATGGTCTTCTGCACTTCGCGACCCAAGGCCTTGAACAACGCACCGTCCTGCATCACCACCTTGCGCCCCAACAGGTCGAGCGCCTGGATGCCGTGCGTGCCTTCGTGGATCGCGTTCAGGCGGTTGTCACGGTAGAACTGCTCGACATTATATTCGCGTGTGTAGCCGTAGCCGCCATGAACCTGGATCGCCAGGCTGTTCGCTTCCAGGCACCATTGCGAGGGCCAGGATTTGGCGATCGGCGTCAACATGTCGAGCAATTGCGTAGCGGCGCGGCGCGCCTCTTCGGTTTCGGCAGTGCGCTCCTCGTCGACCAGGCGCGAACAATACATGATGAGAGCCAGCCCGCCTTCGACGTAAGCCTTTTGCGCCAGCAGCATGCGCTTCACATCGGTATGCTCGATGATGGCGATCTGCGGCTGCGCCGGGTCCTTCGCCTGCGGATGGCGCCCCTGCGGCCGTTCGCGCGCGTATTCAAGCGCATGCAGGTAGCCTGTATAGCCCAGCATCACGGCCGACAGGCCGACACCGATGCGCGCCTCGTTCATCATGTGGAACATGTAGGCCAGGCCCTTGTGCTGCTCGCCGACCAGATAACCGATCGCACCCGGCTTGCCATCGGGCTTGAACTTGCCCTCGCCGAAATTGAGCAGGCAGTTGGTCGTGCCGCGATGGCCCATCTTGTGGTTCAACCCTGCCAGCACCACGTCGTTGCGCTCGCCGACCGAGCCGTCGGCATTGACCAGCTTCTTCGGCACGATGAACAACGAGATGCCCTTCACGCCTGGAATCAGTTTGCCGTCCGGCCCCGGCACCTTGGCCAGCACGAGGTGGACGATGTTTTCCGACAGCTCGTGCTCGCCGGCCGAGATCCACATCTTGTTACCCTTGAGCCGATAGCTGCCGTCCGGCTGCGGCTCGGCGCGCGTCGTGATGTCGGACAGGCTCGATCCGGCTTGCGGCTCCGACAGGCACATGGTGCCGAAGAAGCGCCCCGCCATCATCGGCTTGACGAAGGTATCGATCTGCTCGGGCGTGCCGTATTTCAGCAGCGTGTTGGCATTGCCTATGGTGAGGAAGGTATAGGACGAGGTGCCGACGTTGGCGCCTGTGAAGTAAGCCGACACGGCCTTTTCCACCATGGAAGGCAATTGCATGCCGTCCAGAGCATAATCCTGCCCGGCCGCAATCAAGCCCGCTTCGCAATACGCGTCGAGCGCAGCCTTGACCTCGGGGATGATGTGGACGGTCTCACCGTCGAAATGCGGTTCCTGCTGGTCGCTCTTCTTGCAGTGAGGAACATACAAGTCTTCGGCCATGCGTTCGGCCATATCCAGCGTAGCGTTGAAGGTTTCGCGAGAGTGGTCGGCGTAACGTTCGCGCGATGTCAGCGCTTCGGCGTCAAGCCACTCATAAAGCATGAATTCCAGGTCGCGCCGTGAAACGATTTTCGATGCCATAGGCTACCTCGGGAGCAATGAATAGACGTGCGCCGCCGCGCCTCCAACCGTGACCGGCAAGAAGCGGGGCATCGCAACCTGGAAAATCAGACGACTTCGAACAGGCCCGCGGCGCCCTGACCGCCGCCGATGCACATGGTGACGACGACGTACTTGGCGCCGCGCCGCTTGCCTTCGATCAGCGCGTGGCCCGTCAGGCGCGCGCCCGACACGCCGTAGGGATGGCCCACCGCGATGGCGCCGCCATTGACGTTCAAACGATCCATCGGGATGCCCAGCTTGTCGGCGCAATACAGCACCTGCACCGCAAAGGCTTCGTTCAATTCCCACAGGCCGATGTCTTCGACCTTGAGGCCTGCCTTCTTCAACAGCTTGGGTACGGCGAACACCGGCCCAATACCCATTTCATCGGGCTCGCAGCCGGCCACGGCAAAACCGCGGAAGATGCCAAGCGGCGTCAAGCCGCGCGACTCGGCCAGCTTGGCGTTCATCACCACGGCCGCCGAGGCGCCGTCGGAGAATTGGCTGGCGTTGCCGGCCGAGATCACGCCGCCAGGCAAGGCTGAGCGGATCTTCGAGACGCCTTCATAAGTCGTATCGGGGCGGATGCCTTCGTCGGCGGCAATCGTCACTTCGCGCGAAAGCAGCATACCGCTTTCCTTGTCGGCCACGCCCATGACGGTGGTCATCGGCACGATTTCATCGTTGAACTTGCCGGCGGCCTGGGCGGCGGCGGCGCGCAACTGGCTTTGCACGCCGTATTCGTCCTGGCGTTCGCGCGAAATGTTATAACGCTTGGCCACCGTCTCCGCCGTCTGCAGCATGGGCCAATAGACTTCCGGCTTGTGCTTGTCGAGCCAGGTTTCGACGATCATGTGGCGGTTCGCCTCCTGCTGGACGCAGGAGATGGATTCGACACCGCCGGCGACATAGATATCGCCCTCGCCCGCGATCACCCGCTGTGCGGCAGTCGCAATGGTCTGCAGGCCCGAGGAACAGAAGCGGTTGATCGTCATGCCTGCGGTCGTCACCGGGCACCCGGCGCGCAACGCAATCTGACGCGCGATATTGCTGCCCGTGGCGCCTTCCGGCGTAGCGCAGCCCATGACCACGTCTTCCACTTCAGCGGCTTCGATGCGCGCGCGCTTGATGGCTTCGGCCACGACATGGCCGCCCATGGTTGCGCCATGCGTCATATTGAAGGCACCCTTCCAGGACTTGGCAAGGCCGGTGCGGGCGGTGGATACGATGACGGCGTCGGTCATGTGAGTCTCCTATCGATGTTTTGAACCCGGGCACCGTAGCCCGGGAGGGGGAATCGATGCCCGCTGTTTTTCTAGCTTGCGGGCGGTTTTGCTTATTCAAAATACCAGCATAACACAATTTTAGAACGGTCGTTCGCAAAATATTTCAGGTTGCAACGCACCATCGAAAGTGCAATTTTGCAAGCAACATGTAAGGATTGCTTAGCAAACTGCCAGCGTGGCAATTTCCACATATTGCACTCATAAACCAACAAAGGAGACATGCATGGCAACTGCACAAGCTGCTGCACGCGGGCTCACCACCGAGGAAAAGAAGGTTATTTTCGCCTCCTCCCTCGGCACGGTGTTCGAATGGTACGATTTTTACCTCTACGGCTCCTTGGCCGCGATCATCGCCAAGCAATTCTTTTCCGGCGCCGATCCTACCACCGCATTCATCTTCGCCTTGCTGGCTTTCGCCGCGGGCTTCATCGTCCGCCCCTTCGGCGCACTGGTATTCGGCCGCCTCGGCGACATGATCGGCCGTAAATATACCTTCCTCGTCACCATCCTGATCATGGGCGGCTCGACCTTTCTCGTGGGCATCCTGCCTTCGGCCGGCAGTATCGGGATCACCGCGCCCATCATCCTGATATCGCTGCGCATCCTGCAAGGCCTGGCCTTGGGCGGCGAATACGGCGGCGCCGCCACCTATGTGGCGGAACATGCTCCCGCAGGCAAGCGTGGCGTCTTTACCTCCTGGATTCAAACCACTGCCACGATGGGCCTGTTCCTGTCCCTGATCGTGATCCAGGTCACGCGCATGTCGATCGGCGAAGAGGCATTTGCCGATTGGGGCTGGCGCATTCCCTTCCTGATCTCGGTATTCCTGCTGATGGTCTCGGTCTGGATCCGCTTGTCCATGAGCGAGTCGCCGGCATTTGCAAAGATGAAGGCCGAAGGCAAGACGTCGAAGGCGCCGATTTCCGAAGCGTTCGGTCAGTGGAAGAATCTGAAGCTCGTCATCCTGGCCTTCTTCGGCTTGACCATGGGCCAGGCCGTAGTGTGGTATGCCGGCCAGTTCTACGCCCTGTTCTTCCTGACGCAAACGCTCAAAGTCGATGCACAGACCGCCAACTTCCTGATCGCCGGTTCGCTACTGATCGGCACCCCGTTCTTCATCGTATTCGGTTCCCTGTCCGACAAGATCGGCCGCAAGATGATCATCATGACCGGCTGCATCCTGGCCGCGCTGACCTATTTCCCGATCTTCGGCGCGCTGACGCACTTCGCCAATCCGGCTTTGGAAACAGCATTGACCAAGGCCCCGGTGGTCGTGACGGCCGATCCGGGCCGCTGCCAGTTCCTGTTCAACCCGACCGGCACGAAAAAATTCACATCCTCATGCGACATCGCCCGCACTGTGCTATCGCAATCTTCAGTGGCATACGTAACCGTGGACGCGCCGGCCGGCACCATCGCTTCGATCAAGATCGGCGAGCAGACCATCCAGGGCTACGATGCGACAGGCTTGCCCAAGGAAGAGGCTGCCGCCAAGGATAAGGCCTTCAAGAAGGAACTGGGCGACGCAATCAAGGCCGCCGGATATCCGACCAAGGCCGACAAGGAACAGATTAACTATCCGATGGTCCTGATCCTGCTCTTCATTCTGGTGCTTTACGTCACGATGGTTTACGGCCCGATTGCCGCCATGCTGGTAGAGATGTTCCCGACCCGCATCCGCTACACTTCGATGTCGTTGCCATATCACTTGGGTAACGGCTGGATGGGCGGCTTGCTGCCGACTTTCTCGTTCGCCTTGGTGGCTTACAAGGGCGACATCTACTACGGCCTCTGGTATCCGATCGTCATCGCAGCGGCGACCGCTGTCATCGGCATCCTGTTCATTCGCGAAACCAAAGATAACGACATCTACGCGGCCGATCACTGAACTGGAATTTCTCCGCTGCACTCCTCTTGCCGCCGGCCACAAGCTGGCGGCTTTTTGTTTACCGCAGGTCGGCAGGTCTCTCCTGAAATTCGCTATTTCATATTGAAAATTTCTTTGGAGAAATCCATCATCCCGCCTTTACAATAATTTTCAACTGGTATGGCCGTACGGCAGGATTTTTTGCTGTCCAAATGCTAAAAGTTTTGGTATCGTCCTCTAGGTGGGAGGAAAATGCCTCATACCATATTGATGCCACTGTAATACCACAATTATTATTACTATATGAAAACCTTTGAGCGGCTGGGGACCCCACTCTCCGCTACAGCCACGAAAATCATGTTGCTCGGCTCCGGCGAGCTGGGCAAGGAAGTCATCATCGCGTTGCAGCGCTTGGGCGTTGAAGTGATCGCTGTCGACCGTTATGCCGATGCGCCGGGCCACCAGGTTGCGCACCGCGCCCACGTCGTCAACATGGCCGACGGCCCCGCGCTGGCGGCGCTGATCGCGCAGGAACAGCCCGACCTCGTCGTGCCCGAAATCGAAGCCATCGCCACGCCCACCTTAGTCGAGCTGGAAAATGCGGGCAAGGTGACGGTAGTGCCGACGGCGCGGGCGGCCTGGCTCACCATGAACCGCGAGGGCATACGCCGGCTTGCGGCGGAGGAGCTGCAATTACCGACCTCGCCCTATCGCTTCGCCGACAGCTTGGAAGAACTGCGCGCGGCTTGCGCCGAAATCGCTTTCCCCTGCGTCATCAAGCCCGTCATGTCGTCTTCCGGCAAGGGCCAATCGAAGATCGATAGTGCGGCCGAAGTCGAAGCCGCCTGGAACTATGCCGCCGCCGGCAGCCGCGTCGATGCGGGCCGCGTGATCGTGGAAGGCTTCATCGATTTCGACTATGAAATCACGCTCCTGACCGTGCGCGCGCTCGACGAGAGCGGCCAGGTGCAAACGCATTTTTGCGAACCCATCGGCCACGTGCAGGTCAAGGGCGACTACGTCGAATCCTGGCAACCCTGCGCCATGCGCCCGCTGGCGCTGGAGCGGGCCCAAGACATCGCGAAGAAGGTAACCGGCAACCTCGGCGGCCGCGGCGTATTCGGCGTAGAGCTGTTCATCAAGGACGACATGGTGTGGTTCTCGGAAGTCAGCCCGCGTCCGCACGACACCGGCATGGTGACCATGTGCAGCCAGGCGCAAAGCGAATTCGAGCTGCATGCCAAGGCCATTCTCGGCCTGCCGGTGGACGTGTCGCTCAGGAGCCCCGGTGCTTCCGCCGTGATCTACGGCCAGCATGAAGCCAGGGCCATCGCCTTCGAAGGCGTCGCCGATGCTCTGCGTGTGCCGGGCGCCGACCTGCGGCTGTTCGGCAAGCCGGAATCCTTTGCCCGACGGCGCATGGGTGTGGCCCTGGCTACCGCGCCCGACACCGATACGGCGCGACAGAGAGCCAAGGAAGCAGCTGCCAAGGTCAAACCTGTCGTTGTTTCCGGAAAATGAATCCGCGCTTCCTTGTCGCCAAGGATGTCGTGACCGGCGACGAAATATTCCGTATTTCGTCGCTTTCGTTTTATTTGACCCTGCTGCTCGACGTGGCCATGGCCGCCTATGCGCAGCATCTGCATCTTACTCCTGTCTCCATCGCCGCCCTGGTTTTGCTGGGCGGCTTGTTTGCTCTTTCCGGCCTGCGCTATCTGGCGGCGCACTTCGTCAAATCCGTTTCGGGCGGTGCCATCCTCGAATTGCTGGCTTCGGTGGCGGTGGTGGTCACGCTGACCTTGCAGCGGGCCATGCCGACCCCGCCCCTGCCCTGGCTGATCGCCCTGGCCGGCATTTTCCCGCTCGTCATCGAAAGCGGTTTTGCACTTGGCGGCGTGCTGCTGATCGCCTGGATCGGCTTGGGCTTGAATCTCGACCTCGGCGTGCCGATGAGCGATTGGCTGCCGCATACGTTCGCCACCATCTTCCTCGGCTTGCTGGCCATCCTGCTGTCGCAGGCGCTCAACGCCAACATCAGCGCGGTCTGGCATGCGCGTACCAATGAACGCCGCTTCGACGCCATTTCTCGCGCCACCCGCCACGTGTTTCTGATCTGCGACGCCGGCTACCGCCTGAAATTCTCCAATCCCGCATTGCATGACGTGCTCGGCTATACGCACGAGGAATTGGCGGCCAAAGGCGCCATCCTGCGCATCCACGCGGACGACGTGATCGAACACCAGAAAAAACTGCGCCACCTGCGCGACAACGAGCGCAGCCAGATCTTTTCGCGTCATCGAGTGCAGCACAAGAACGGCCAATGGATCTGGATGGAGACCAGCGGCTTCAACATGCTGCACGACCCGGCCATCGGCGGTCTGGTGTTCAGCCTGGAAGACGTGTCGGCGCGCACCGACATAGAAAACAAGCTTGAGCAGGAACACGCCCTGCTGCGCGCCGTGCTCGATCTCAATCCCTCGCTGATCTATGCCAAGGATTTGCGCGGCTGCTTCACCATCAGCAATTTGAGCTTCCAGCGCCGCTTCGGCTATGCCTCGGAAGACGAATTGCGCGGCAAGACTTCGTATGACGTATTTCTCTCGCGCGCCGAAGCGGGCAAGGAATTGCACGCCTATGAAATCGCCGATGCGATCCATATGCAGGACATGCGCGTGGTCGAAACCGGCGTACCGCAGGAAGGCGTGGAGCTGCAAGGCTTGACCGACGCCGACAACGAGCGCTGGTACCGCACCAACAAATACCCCCTGCGCGACGCGCTGGGCAACGTGACCGGCATCCTCGGCATCACGCGCGACATCACCGAACGCAAACAGTACGAGATGCGCCTGGAATACCAGGCCTTGCACGATCCGCTGACCGGTCTGCCGAACCGGCGTTATCTGTTGACGCGCATCGGCGAAGCCATGGCGCAGCCGGGGACTGTTGGAAGCAAAGCGGCGGACGGCAGGGCGCACGGCATGGCCATGCTGTTCTGCGATCTCGATTCGTTCAAGAGCGTCAACGATACGCACGGCCACGACTTCGGCGACCAATGCCTGACCGAATTGACCGGACGCATCTCGGGCTGCCTGGATGAATCCGATTTCATGGCGCGCTTCGGCGGCAATGAATTCATCATCCTGACCTACGGCGGCCTGGACCTGGCGCGGCAAAAGGCGGAAACCCTGCTCGCGGAGATTTCACGCCCCTTGCTGGTTGACGATACCGTGATCAAGCTGCAAGCCAGTATAGGCATCGCGGAATTGCAGGAGGGCCATCGCAGCCCGTCGGAATTGATACGCGATGCCGATGCGGCCATGTTCCAGGCCAAGGAACGAGGCCGCAACCGCGCCGAAGTGTACGACGCCTCGCTGCAGGCTGCCGCCAGCAAGCGGGCCCACCTGGAAGTGGCGCTGCGCCTGGCACTCGAGCGCAACGAGCTGATGCTGACTTACCAGCCCAAGGTGTCGTTGATCGACGGCTCGGTGATCGGCTTTGAATTGCTGTTGCGCTGGAACAGCATGGAATACGGCGAAATTTCGCCGGAAGAGTTCATTCCGATTGCGGAAGCCTCGGGCATGGTGGTGCCGATCGGTGCCTGGGTGCTGGAACAGGCTTGCAAACAATTGTCCCAGTGGCAGATGAAATACCCCGTGGCGCAGCATCTGACGATCGCCGTCAACGTCTCGATGCGCCAGTTGCTGCAGTCGTCCTTCCTCGGCGACGTCAAGCGCATCGTCGGCGAGACCGGCGTGCTGCCGCAATCGGTCGAGCTCGAAATCACGGAGACTTCGGCCATGGCCAATCCGCTGCAGACCATCGAAAACCTCGCTTTGCTGAAACAGCAAGGCTTGCGCCTGGCGCTGGACGACTTCGGCACCGGCTACTCCTCGCTTTCCTACCTGCAAAAACTGCCGGTCGACGTGCTCAAGATCGACAAGAGTTTCGTGCGCGGCATCGGCTCCCATCCCGGTATGCGCCAGGAAGACAATGAAATCGTGCGCCTGATCCTGGCGCTGGCGCAGACACTGAATCTGGAAACCATCGCCGAGGGCGTGGAGTCGCCCGAGCAGATTACCGAACTGAAAAAACTCGGCTGCTTCGTGGGCCAGGGCTACATCTTCTCGCCGCCCGTGACGATCGAAGCGGCGGAAGAGTTGATTCGCAACGCCCCGAAGTATTTGATGGGCGATCTGAAACGCGTAGAGAAATTACAGAGCGTGGCCTAAGCTCTCGCGCTGGCCGCCCGCTGGCCGCCCGCCGGGTTTCTCCCCACAAGAGTCCTCCACGCCTTGCCCCCTCGCCCGCGGGCGGTAAAACCGAGGTTTTGCAGAGCAAGGTCCGCCGACTGAACGACACTCGCTTGCAAGTGATGGCCCCTTTTTGGGGCGCCCGGCATAGGGGCGCCCGGCATAGGGGCGCCCGGCGTAGGAAGCCAGGGCGAGAGAAGTTCTTATTTGTTGTCGCCGCTCTTGAACATATCAATCGCTCGCTGCCTTTCCTGCTCTTCCGGCGTCGGTTGATTGGCCGGCAGGGTCGCCCCCTGGATCGGCGCGGCGACCGGCTCCGGCGCCAATTGCTGCTGATCCTGCGTCGCTTGCGCGTCCTCCATACCCAAGGTCGCCACGCCGCCGGACTCGGCGAATTCGGCATAGATCCAGTCGCCATTGTTCTGCACCACGCCGCCCGGCACGGGCCGCTGCACGTCCGGCACGCCCTTCAAAGCCACGCGCATATAGTCGATCCAGGCCGGCAAAGCCAAGGTCGCACCGAATTCCCGGCTGCCCAGCGATTTCGGTTCGTCGTAGCCCATCCACGACACAGCCACCAGCTTGCCGCCATAACCGGAAAACCAGCCGTCCAGGGCATCGCTGGTGGTCCCGGTCTTGCCGGCGATGTCGCTGCGGCCCAACTTCGAGGCCATCGCACCGGTGCCCGAGCGCACCACCTGCTGCAGCATGCTGTTCATGATGAAGGCATTGCGCGCATCGATGACGCGTTCGCTTTCCTGGCCGGCGTGCGTCGGCTTGGCTTCGAAAAAGGTCCTGCCCTTGGTGTCGGCGATTTTGTCGACCATATAGGGTTGGATCTGGAAGCCGCCGTTGGCAAACACGGCATAGGCGCCCGCCTCCTCCAAAGGCGTCACCGAGCCCGTGCCGAGAACCATGGTCAGGTTGGTCGGAATCTTCGCGGCATCGAAACCGAAACGCGCTACATAGGGTTGGGCGTATTGCGGGGTGATGGCTTTCAGGATACGCACGGAAGGCACGTTCTTCGATTTGGCGAGCGCATAGCGCATCGAGATCGGGGCGTTGTCGAAGCCGTCATCGTTCTTCGGCTCCCACAGCGGCCCGCCGCCGCTCTCGGCCGGCGTCACACTCAGGGGTACGTCGTTGATTTGCGTACCGGGCCAGAAGCCCTTTTCCAGGGCGGCGGAATAGACGAAGGGCTTGAACGAGGAGCCGGGCTGGCGCCAGGCCTGGCTGACGTGGTCGAACTTGTTCAGATTGAAGTCGAACCCGCCGACCAGTGCCTGATAGGCGCCGGTGTCGGAATCGATGGCGACGAAGGCCGCGGCGACTTCGGGCAATTGGTTGACTTCCCACTTGCCCTTGTCATCCTTGCTGATGCGGATGATGGAGCCGCGCTTGATTTTCTTTTGTGCCGGAGCCTTGGCCGCAAGCCCCGGCGCGGCAAAGCGCAAGCCCTCCCCGCTAATCTCCAATGTTTCGCCGCCGATTTGCTCCACCCTGACCAGCTTGGTGTCCGCATCCAGCACCACTGCAGGCAGCAGGTTGTCGCTCGCGGGGTGCTTGAGCAGGGCTTCGGCAATCGCATCATCGCGCTCGTCGGGGTCTCCAGCCAGCTCGACGTAGCCTTCGGGGCCGCGATAGCCATGGCGATGATCGTACTCGATCACATTGCGCCGGACGGCATCGTAGGCCGCGTCCTGGTCGGCTTTCTTGAGCGTCGTCGTGACAACATAGCCGTGCGTGTAGGCGTCGTCGGGGAATTGCTTGACGATTTGCTGGCGCGCCAGTTCGGCAGCGAATTCGGCATGCGTGGAAAACGGTTGCGCGCTGCTGTTCAGGTGCAGCGGTTCATGCTGCGCGGCTTTGTATTGCGCGTCATTGATCCATCCGAGCTCGTGCATGTGATCGAGAACGTATTGCTGGCGCTGCCTGGCCCTGGCAGGATTGACGTAGGGATTGTTGGAGGACGGTCCCTTGAGTGTTCCTGCCAGCATGGCCGCCTCCGCCAGCGTAATCTCATTGATCGGCTTGCCGAAATAGATTTGGGCTGCACTGCCGAAGCCGTAGGCATGCTCTCCGAGATACATCTGGTTCATGTACAGTTCGAGGATCTGGTCCTTGCTCAAGGCCGACTCGATGCGGTAGGCCAAAACGATTTCCGTGACCTTGCGGAACAGGTACTTGCGCCGGGAGAGAAAAAATTCGCGTCCGACCTGCATCGTGATCGTGCCGCCGCCCTGGCGGAACGACAGCGTAGCAACGTCGACGGCCAGCGCTCTTGTTATACCCTTCATGTCGAGCGCGCCGTGCTCGTAGAACCTGGCGTCTTCGGCCGCGAGCACCGCCTTCTTCATCACGTCGGGCATATCCTTGATCGGAACGAAGTTGCGATGCTCTTCGCCGAACTCGCCGATCAACGCATGATCGGCGGTATAGATGCGCAGCGGAATCTTGGGCTGGTAATCGGTGATCGATTCAAGCGTCGGCAAATTGGGCACGACGAAGACATAAACGTAGGCAACCATGAGGAGAATCAAGGCGAACGCGGCGCCCAGCGCGCCGCCGCCCCAGATCAATGCCAAGCGACGCCATTTACGTTTCGATGCACTGCTCAAGTTGTTCTCCGTACCGGTCGGCAAAGAGCGACAGTATAAGGCAGTTTGCCGGCCCAACCGGCATCATGGGAGGAACTGGTGTAACGGCGAAAAGCCGATCAGGCGGAAGTGACGACCCGGGGCTGCGCAGGCACGACTTGCTGCTCCGGCTGCTTTTCAATCACTTCATGCATGCGCCGGACACGTTCGATGATGCGCGAGACCGTGTCGTCATCCAATGTGCGGATGGCGCTCCATTGCGGAATGCCGATTTCGCTGGCACGCAGAATGGGCCGCATTTCACGCTGAAATTGCTGGAACTCTTGCTGCAATTCACTGGGCACGTCGCCCGGCGTCAGGCGCAGCAACCGATAGACGTGATCGCTGGCGAGCCATTCGCGGCGACGAGCGCCCGCTTCCTTGAGCGATTGCACCGCCTTGTTGAACTTGTATCGTGCGTATGACATATCGATGGCTGAAAGCTTGGGAGTCGTATGCTTGGTGTCGTCAGCATTACAAATTACATTGCCTCCGCGCGCCATCCCAAGAGCATGGTATTTCCTGCGCGCAGCGGCTCGCCCGGATATTTCCAGGGAGCAGCATTCTGAATGATATTTACAGCGCGAAAAAAATCAAACTGTCAGAGTTGACAGGTGCCATTCAAGACAACACGATGAATAAAGCTCTTATGCAGTCGTATTGATATTTTGGCCAAGATTGGAAGGCAGATTGGCCGGCGCAGGAGCGGGCAAAGCTTGCAGCAAGGCCAGCGCGCTGCTGCTCTCAATGTCGATGGCTTTCTTCAAGACGGCGACACCGATTTGCGTGTCCGTCTGGGTGGTGGCCATGGCCGTTGACAAACTCGCTATGCTATTGACTGACATGTTGTTTCTCCAAGATCACACCGGTTGCGATCCCTTCTTTTATCGGCAGCGTTATCGCTTTCTTGAAGTGTCGCTTTGCAACCCCATATTCTCAATACCATACCCGTGGGCACAGACATGCAGCAAGCAAGCGACCAGGCTGTCGAGAAGGCAACCAAACAAACCCTCGTTTCGATAGAGCGCCTGTCGGGAGATTTGTTCATTTTCCGCGTCACGCGCCCAGAAAACTATCGCTTCGTGCCGGGCCAGTATTCGCGCCTAGGCCTGCCCGATGGCGCAGGCATGGTGTGGCGCCCGTTTTCCGTCACGTCGGCGCCGCAGGACGACCTGCTCGAATACTACGGCGTACAGGTGCCCAATGGCTTGTTTACCGGCATGCTGGCCAAGCTGGAACCCGGCGCACCGATATGGATCGACAAACAGGTGTTCGGCTTCATGACCGCCGACCGCTTCAGCGATGGGGAAGACTTGTGGATGCTTTCAACGGGGACCGGCATCGGGCCTTTCATTTCCATGCTGCGCGATGCCGCGGTGTGGCGCCAGTTCCGCCGTATCGTCATTGCCCATGGCGTCAAGCGTGTCGGCGACCTGGCGTTTCGCGAAGTGTTACGCACCATGCAGAACCAGCCCTCGCTAGAGAACGGCGCAACACTGCATATGGTGGAAGCCGTGACGCGCGATCAGGAACTGGAGCCCTGCATGCTTGGCGGCAGGTTGACGAGCCTGCTCGCGAACGGTTCACTGGAACGCACGACTGGCATAGCCATTACGCCCGAAGCGTCGCGCTTCATGATGTGCGGCAATCCGGCCATGATAGAAGACATGCGCAAGGAGTTGCACCAGCGCGGCATGCGCCCCTGCCGCCGCGCCCTGCCCGGCCAGTTCGTGACGGAGAATTATTGGTAAATCGAAAAGCGCATCAGGAACGCCCCTCGTCTTCCGCCGCGCGGTCATTCAGGAATTTGCCGTAAGAGTAGATTTCGCCCTGCAGAAAGCCTTCCGGCAAGTCGAACAACGCATAGAAGAAATTCTCGCGGCCCACGCACACTTGCGCTGGCAGGCAGTATTGTTCCCAGTCTATGCTCTTCTCGGTGTACATGCCGCCGCTCTTCCAAAAGAAAGGCACGACCTGGGCATCGCGCAAGGCATTGCATAGCGCGGCGGGCGCGCTGTAGTCCTGTGCGGTTTCAAGATGCGAAATCAGCCCGGCGCGGGTTTCCACCACCATCAGCGTCGCCTTGCCATCGGCATCGAAGAACAGAATGCCGGCCGGATCGGGGAAGAGAAAATATTCGACGAAGCCATGCCGCGCAATCAGCGTATCGACCAGCTTGACGATGGCCTCGTCTTGCACGAAGGAATACGTGTGCTGCACCAGCAAGTCCTTGAGCGTGCCTGACTTCTCGACAAAATATTCGCGCTGCAGCGTGGCAATCTCGTATTCGAGGCGGTCCATGGCGGATGGATCGCTCTTTTTCAGGTAGCGGTCGATCAAGCCCTGGTTGAAGGCTTCGACAGCGATCATCTCGTTGGCTTCACCGGTGAACAATATCTTCTTGCATGGCAAGCCGCGCAGAGCGCGGCAGAAATCGAGCCCGTTGATAGCCGCCATCGCGTAGTCGACCACCACCACGGCGGCCGATTGAAACCGCTTCGAGTCGTGCACGATGCGGTAAATCTGATCGACGTCCAGCGCAATGGTACGGCGTTCGAAGGAATAGGTCTGCTCGTCGTAGCCGACGCGTATCGGCAGCAACTTGCCTTCGTCCGAATGGTAGAGTCCGCCGAGCCAGGCCAATGCTTCGTGCGGATCGAGGAAGCTCTTCACCGCCAAGGAAGGGCTGATCTGGTATTCGACGCTGGCGATGAACGAAGCGCTGTCGTCGACCAGCACGACCGAGGTAGGATGTTGATAGACCGGCAGGGATATTGTCATTGTGAGCCCGCTGCGTGCGCCGGCCGGTTCTGGGCTGCCGACAACGGCCACACGATTGCCATTATAAGGCAGCCCGGCGATGAAGTCATGACGCAGATGAGCCTGTCAGAATTCTTCCCAGTCGTCCCCGGCCGCAGGGGCCGGTCTGAGAGGCACAGGAGGCGCAACGGGCGTACTCGCCACGGCCGCCGTCCGCGGAGCGGCAAGCCTGGTCGATGGTCTGGCCGCCGATTTTGCCGCCGGCTTTGCCGACATCGTTGTGGCGCCGGCCAATTTGAACGCCGCCACCGCCTCCGCCAAAATCGCGGCCTGTTCCTGCATGCTTTCTGCCGCGGCAGCCGCCTGTTCCACCAAGGCGGCATTCTGCTGCGTCATTTCATCCATCTGCACAATCGCCTGGTTGATCTCGCCGATACCTGCACTCTGCTCCTGGCTGGCCGATGTGATCTCGCCCATGATGTCGGCCACGTGCCTGACCGAGTTGACGATCTGTTCCATGGTCTGCCCTGCCTCGTCGACCAGCCGGCTGCCGGCGTCGACCTTCTCCACCGAATCGCCGATCAGCGCCTTGATCTCCTTGGCTGCGCCGGCCGAACGTTGGGCCAGGTTGCGCACCTCGGCCGCGACCACGGCAAAGCCGCGCCCTTGCTCGCCGGCGCGCGCCGCCTCCACTGCCGCATTCAAGGCCAGAATATTGGTCTGGAAGGCGATACCGTCGATCACGCCGATGATGTCGACAATCTTGCGCGAGCTATCCTTGATCGACCCCATGGTATGCACCACTTGCCCCACCACCTCGCCGCCCTTGGTCGCATATTCCGAAGCCGCCACGACCAACTGGTTGGCTTGCGCGGCATTATCGGCATTCTGCTTGACCGTCGCGGTCAACTCCTCCATGGAACTCGCGGTTTCTTCCAGCGAACCGGCCTGCGACTCCGTGCGAGCGGACAGGTCGGCATTCCCTTGCGCGATCTCGCCCGAAGCCACGCCTATGGTTTCAGTGCATTGCCGGACCTTGCTGACCGTCGCGACCAGGCCTTCGTTCATGTCCTTCAAGGCTTGCAACAGTTGCCCGGTCTCGTCGCCAGACTCGACGTAAATGTTTTGCGTCAGGTCGCCGCCGGCAACATTGCGTGCGATGCGCACCGACGCATTCAGCGGTCCGGTAATGGCGCGGATGAGTCTGTAGCCGACAAACGCCCCCATCAGAATGCCGACTACGATCCCGCTCAACGCTACGTTGCGCACCATGGTGTAAAGGGTTTGCGATTTGGCGAATTCCGCCTTGCCGACATCGAGCTGCAGCTTGATCAGCGCATCCATGCTTTCCTGCATCGGCGCATAGGTCTGGGCCATCGGGCCCGCCATCAATTCCATTGCCTGCTGGGCGTTGTTGTTTTTCAGTGCATCGACGGTCGGCATCATGCCATCGGCGATAAATTTCTTGCGCGCAGCGGTCGCCTTGTCGGCAAGAACCCGTTCATCGGCCGTCAGCGGACCGGACATGTAGGCATCCCAATTCTTGCCCACCAAGGCGATCGTCTTTTCGACATCGGCCATCTTTGGCCCGATGACAGCGGGGTCGCCGTTCATGGATTCCGCGACCGCCATGCGATTGCGGTCGATCAGCCGCACCACTTCACCCAATTGCCCCATAGGGATCAAGCGGCTTTCATACAGCGCCTTCAACGAGGAATTGGTGCTGGCCAGGCTGACAATGCCCATCGCGCCGCCGGCAATCAGCAACAATGACAGAAATGCAATCACGAAAGTGAGCCGCGATTGGATGGTCACATTTTTGAACATGAGATCTCCTCTGATTCGAAGGCAGCGTCTGATGCGCTACTCCGGTTGATCATACACGGCAGCCATACCAGCCGCCACCTTCGACTCATACGATGCCCGCCTTTTGTTGCTTTCGCGTACGCACCAAATAAAAACGCCCGGGATACCCCAGGCGTAATTTTGGCGAAATTTGGCGAACTGCTATGTGATGAAGATCAATTGAAAGTCTTGCCTTCCGCCGCGAGCCTGGCCAGCAGCGGCGCCGGCTTCCAGGCGTCGCCATGGCGGCCCTTGGCGTACTTTTCCATCGCCATGACCACGTTAGGCAGGCCGACCGTGTCTGCATAGAACATCGGGCCGCCGCGGAACACCGGGAAACCGTAGCCGGTCAAGTAGACCATGTCGACGTCGGAGGCGCGCGTGGCGATGCCTTCCTCAAGAATGTAAGCCGCTTCGTTGACCAGTGCGAACACCAGGCGTTCGACGATTTCCTGGTCGCTGATCTTGCGCCGCTCGATACCGAGATCGGCCGAGTGCTTGACGATCATGTCGTTGACGACTTGCGAAGGATACGCCTTGCGGTCGCCGGCCTTGTAGTCGTACCAGCCGGCGCCCGTCTTCTGGCCGAATCGCCCCATTTCGCACAACAGGTCGGCCGTCTTGGAATACGTCACTTCCGGTTTTTCGATATAGCGGCGCTTGCGGATATACCAGCCGATGTCGTTGCCGGCCAGGTCGCCCATGCGGAACGGGCCCATGGCGAAGCCGAATTTTTCAACGGCCTTGTCGACCTGCTCCGGCAGGGCACCTTCCTCGAGCAGGAAGCCGGCTTGGCGGCTGTATTGCTCGATCATGCGGTTGCCGATGAAACCGTCGCACACGCCCGACACCACGCCGGTCTTCTTGATCTTCTTCGACAGGCCCAGCACGGTGGCCAGCACGTCCTTGCCGGTCTTGGCGCCGCGCACGATTTCCAGCAGCTTCATCACATTGGCAGGGCTGAAGAAGTGCGTACCGATAACGTCTTGCGGACGCTTGGTGAAGTCTGCGATCTTGTTCACGTCTAGCGTGGAAGTGTTCGAGGCCAGGATCGCGCCCTGCTTCATCACCTCGTCAAGCTTCTTGAATACGGTTTCCTTGACGCCCATGTCTTCAAACACGGCCTCGATCACGATGTCGGCATCCTTGATATCGTCATAGGACAAGGTGCCCGTGATCAGGCTGGTGCGCTGGTCGAACTTCTCTTGCGTCAGCTTGCCCTTCTTCAGCGTGTTTTCGTAGTTCTTGCGGATCGTGCCCAAGCCCTTGTCGAGCGCTTCCTGCTTCATTTCCAGGATCTTGACCGGGATGCCGGCGTTGGCGAAATTCATCGCAATGCCGCCGCCCATGGTGCCGGCGCCGATCACGGCAACCGACTTGATGGCGCGCGTCGGCGTATCTTCCGGCACGTCAGGCAGCTTGCTGGCGGCCCGCTCGCCGAAGAAGGCGTGGCGCAGCGCTTTCGATTCCGTGCTTTGCACCAGTTCCAAAAACAGCTTGCGCTCGAAGGCGATACCGTCATCGAACTTCATCGTCACGGCGGCGGCAACGGCTTCCACGCATTGCAAGGGCGCGGGGAACGGACCGGCCATGGCTTTGACGGTGTTACGCGAGAATTGCAGGAAGGCCTCATGATTGGGGTACTTGACCTTGAGGTCGCGTACCTTGGGCAAGGGTCGCGCGTCGGCCACCTTGGCCGCAAACGCCAGAGCGCCTTCCATCAAATCGCCCTGGATCATTTCATTGAACAGCGGCGTACCGGCCAGCTTGTCCGACATCACGGTCGAGCCCGACACGATCATATTCAAGGCATGTTCCAGCCCAAGCACGCGCGGCAGGCGCTGCGTACCGCCGGCGCCGGGCAGGATACCGAGCTTGACTTCAGGCAGTGCGATCTGCGCACCGGGTGAGACGACGCGATAATGGCAGCCGAGCGCCAATTCCAGCCCACCACCCATGCAGACGGTGTGGATCGCGGCGATCACCGGTTTGTCGGCGTTTTCCACCGCGTTGATGACGGTGTGCAGCGTCGGTTCGGCCAGGGCCTTGGGCGAATTGAATTCCTTGATGTCGGCGCCGCCCGAGAAGGCCTTGCCGGCGCCCGTGATCACGATTGCCTTGACGGCGGTGTCGTTCAGGGCCTTGTGCACGCCTTCGACAATGGCGCTGCGCGTGGCATGGCCCAAGCCGTTGACCGGGGGATTGTTCAGGGTGATGACGGCTACGGCGCCGTGGACCTTGTAATCGGCTGTCATGTCTCTTCCTTGTCTCGATATGGGGGATGACGAAGCTGTTTTTGCACGCAACCCCACCACTATACCCCAAAAAGAACGATCGTATTATTTTTTATGGAAACGTCAAAAAATTTGACGAAATCACACCTCCAGCCACTCTTTCCGAATAGCATCGTTATGGCGCAAATCTTCCGGCGTGCCGACAAACTGGATCGCACCATGCCCCATGACATAGACGCGTTGCGAGATCGAGAGTGCAATCGCCAGCTTCTGCTCGACCAGCAACACCGAAATGCCGCGGTTCTTCAATTCTTTCAGATATTCGCCTACCAGCTCCACGATCTTGGGCGCCAGGCCTTCGGTAGGCTCATCGATCATGATCAAGTCTGGATCGCCCATGAGCGTGCGGCATAGCGTCAGCATTTGCTGCTCGCCGCCGGACAATACTCCGGCCGGCGTATTGCGCCGCTCCTGCAGGCGTGGAAACATGCGATACATGTCAGCCAGAGCCCAGCGGGACTTTTTGCCGCGTTTTTCTCCGAGGATCAGGTTTTGCTCTACCGACAGCGTGGGGAAGATATCGCGCGCCTCAGGCACATAGCCCAAGCCTTCATGTGCGATCTCGAACGCCTTCAAGCCTATCAACTCCTTGCCCTTGAAGCGGATCGAGCCCTCGGCCGTTACCTGCCCCATGGCGGCCTTGACGGTGGTCGAACGGCCCACGCCGTTGCGTCCCAGCAGGCTCACGATCTCGCCCTGCCCGACTTCGAGATCGACCCCATGCAAGACGTGGCTCTTGCCGTAGTAGGCATGCAATCCCTTGATTTCAAGCAGCGCCGCCATCATGCCTCCTCCGGCGCGTGGCCGCCCAGATAGGCTTCCTGCACCTTGGCGTTGGCGCGGATATTGGCCGGCGTATCGCAGGCGATCATTTCGCCGTACACCAGCACGGCGATCTTGTCGGCCAGGCCGAATACCACGCTCATGTCATGCTCCACCATCAACAGGGTCTTGCCCACGGTCACCTTGCGGATCAATTCGACTGCGGCGTCGGATTCGGAACGGCTCATGCCGGCCGTCGGTTCGTCGAGCAGAATCACGTCGGCGCCGCCGGCTATGGTGATGCCGATTTCGAGCGCACGCTGCTCGGCGTAGGTCAGCAACCCGGCAAGGACATCGCGCCGTTTCCTCAAGCCGATCTGTTCCAGCACTTCCTCCGCCTTGGCATGCGCATCCTTCAAGCCGTTCAAACGATGCCAGAACGAATACTTGTAACCGAGCGACCACAGCACCGCACAGCGCAGGTTTTCATACACGCTCAAACGATGGAAGATATTGGTGATCTGAAAGCTGCGCGACAGGCCGCGGCGATTGATCTGGAACGGCTTTTGCCCGCGTATCGAACTGCCGTTCAAGAGAATATCGCCCGAACTCATGCCGAAGCGGCCCGAGATCAGGTTGAACAAGGTCGATTTGCCGGCACCGTTAGGCCCGATCACGGCGATGCGCTCGCCGCGCGGCACTTGCAGATTGGCGCCGCGGATGATTTCGGACTTGCCGAAACTCTTGCGCACGTCGATCAATTCCAGGGACAAGGGGATGGCTTGCTCGCTCATGCCGCAGCCCTCTTCATTTCCTCTTCGATTTCGGTATTCACGTCGCTCCAGACGGCTTTGAAGCCGGGACGCAGGAGGCGGATGCCCGCCCCGCCCACGGCAAGCAAGGCCAGCATCAGGCACCAGGGGCCGGCTGCGCCCGTATCAAGCTCTCGGCCGAACAATGTCATCACGGGGCCGCTATCGGCATCGAGCGCACGGTGGTAGCTCATCTCAATAAGCAAAATGACGCCGCAAAAGGCAACGAAAGACATGATCGCCAACGGTCCCAGCTTGGCCCACACGCGGCCGAACTTCCTGAATTTCAAAAGGCGCACGTTTTGCATCACCAGGCTGGCAAGGCCGCCCGGCACATACATCACCATCAGGATGAAAAACAGGCCCAGGTATAGCTGCCAGGCCTTGGTGTAGTCCGACAGCATCACGGTGAGAAAGATGCCGACCACGGCACCCAGCATGGGGCCGAAGAAGAAGCCGAGGCCGCCGATGAAGGTGAACAGCAGCACCAGGCCGGAGCGCACCGCACTGACGTCCTCCGCGCCCACCGTCTCGAAGTTGATCACCGTCAGCCCGCCGGCAATACCGGCGAAGAAGGCGGACAGGATCAGTGTCATATAGCGCACCCACTGCGTGTCGTAACCGACGAATTCGACGCGTTCGGGGTTGTCGCGCACGGCGTTGGCCATGCGCCCCAAAGGCGTCTGGGTGAAGGCATACATGCCGATGGTGCTGATGAAGAGCCAGGCTGCGATCAGGTAGTACACCTGGATTTGCGGGCCGAAGGTGATGCCGAGGAAAGGATGGCCGATCACGCGGTTGGTCGCCACTCCGCCCTCGCCGCCGAAAAAGTTCGGCAGCATCAGCGACGAGGCGAATACCAGTTCGACCAAGCCGAGCGTAATCATGGCAAAAGTCGTGCCGGACTTGCGCGTGGTGACGTAGCCGAACAGCACGCCAAAGAACATGCCGGCAAATCCGCCGACTAGGGGAATCAGCGACAGCGGTATCGGCAGCGCGCCGCCTGCGGCGAGATTCATGACGTGCACCGCGCAGAATGCGCCTAGGCCGGAATAGACGGCGTGGCCGAAGGAGAGCATGCCGCCCTGCCCCAGAAGCATGTTGTAGGACAGCGCGAAGATCATCATCGTGCCCATCTGCGACAGGATGGACAGCGAAGCACCTTTGCTGAAAATCAGCGGCGCCACGATCAAAAGCAAGGCGAAAGCCCCCCAGATCGTCAGCCGCATCAGTTTGGAAGTGGTTTGCATCGATCTCATCCCTCCCTTACGCCCATCAGACCGCGCGGCCTGAATATCAGGATAAAGACCAGCATCACGTAGGGCAGGATCGGCGCCACTTGCGAAATCGTCAGCGCCAGCGCCGTATAGCCCGGCGCGTCCGGCGCGACTTCAATGCCGAACTTGCCCAGGAGGCTCAGCATCGAATAATCGAGCGCCACGGCATAAGTCTGGAGGCAGCCGATCAACAGCGAAGCAGCCAGCGCCCCGGCCAGCGAACCCATGCCGCCCACCACCACTACCACAAATATCACACTGCCCACCGTGGCCGCCATGTTCGGCTCGGTGACGAAGGCATTGCCGCCGACCACGCCGGCCAGTCCGGCCAGGGCGCAACCGCCGCCGAACACCAACATGAACACGCGCGGCACATTGTGCCCCAGCGCCTCGACCGTTTCCGGATGCGTCAGCGAGGCCTGGATCACGAGCCCGATGCGGGTACGTGTCAGCACGAGGTAGATCGATACCAGCATCAAAACCGCGACCAGCATCATGAAGCCCTTGTAGGTCGGGAAGGTGGTCGAGTAGAGCGTGAACAGCGGGCCGTCAAGTTCAGCCGGGATCGTGTACGGGACCGCCGACAGGCCCCAGGTCAGCTTCACCACTTCAAGAATCACATAGGACAGACCGAAAGTGAACAGCAATTCATGCACGTGGCCGTGCTTGTGTACGGTGCGCAAGCCGTAACGCTCGATCAACGCGCCGACGATGCCCACCCCGATCGGCGCCAGCACCAGGGCGCCCCAATAGCCGAGATGCAAACTGACGACATAGGCGAAGTACGCACCCAGCATGTAGAAGCTGGCATGCGCGAAATTGAGCACGCCCATCATGCTGAAGATCAGGGTCAAGCCCGACGACAGCATGAACAGCAGCAAACCGTAGCTCAAGCCATTGAGCAAGGTGATCAATACGAATTCCACGGACTGTCCTACCCCTCTTCAGTTTCTCCCGCAACCGCGGGACGCATAAAAAACCGGCGCTTCATTGTCACGTCTGGAAGCGCCGGCGTCGGGATACAGGCTCTTAGGACACTCAGGGCATCGGCGGACGCGTCATCTGGCACGAGGTAGGCTGCGTGCCGACGTAAGTATCGATCTTTTCATTGGTCTTCCAGCCGTAGCCGGTGTTTTCCTGGTCGTATTTCACCGTCTTGCCGTCGGTCTTGACCCAGGTCGCGATATACAGCGGCTGCTGCAGCTGGTGGTCGGTCTTGCGCATCTCGACTTCGCCGTTCAGGCTCTTGACCTTCATGCCTTCGAGCGCATAGGCCACCTTGATCGGGTTGGTCGATTTGCTGTCCTTGATCGCCTTCGACAGCATTTCGACGACGGTGTACGTCGCCATCGCGTAGTAGTCGTCGTTGTATTTCTTCTTGAACTCATCGACCACGTCATGGCCGACGAAGCCGTCATTATTAGCGTTCCAGTAGGCGACGTATTTCACGTGATCGGCACCGGAAGCACCCATCGCGGTCGGTACGCCCGTGGTGGCACCGTAATAGGTGTAGAAGTTGACGTTCAAGCCGGCATCCTTGGCCGCCTTGATCAAAAGCGACAAGTCGGCGCCCCAGTTGCCGGTGACAACGGTATCCGCACCGGAAGCCTTGATCTTGGCCACGTATGGCGAGAAGTCCTTGACGGTGGCGATCGGATGGAAGTCGTCGCCGACAATCTCGATGTCAGGGCGCTTGCGCTTCAGGTATTCCTTGGCGGCGCGCGACACCTGGTGGCCGAAGGAATAGTTCTGGCTGATGATGTAGACTTTCTTGATGCTCTTGTCCTTGGCCATGAAGGTGGTCAGGTCTTCCATCTTCATGTCGGAATTGGCGTCGAAGCGGAAGTGCCAGAAGCTGCATTTGCTGTTGGTCATGTCGGGGTCGACCGCGGCGTGGTTCAGGTAGACGACTTCCTGGCCGGGGTTGCGCTCGTTGTGCTTGTTGATGGCATCGATCAGGGCCAGCCCGGCGCCAGAACCATTGCCCTGGGTGATGTAGTGGTAACCCTGGTCGATCGCATTCTTCAATTGCGTGAGCGACTCTTGCGGGCTGCCCTTGTTGTCGAAACCGACGAACTCAATCGTATTGTCACCGGCCCAGTGCTGCTTGTTGGCCATGTCGGCCAGCATCTGGAAGCTGTGCAATTGGTTTTGCCCGATCGGCGCGAACGTGCCCGAAAGCGGATCGATGAAGGCGATCTTGACGTGCTCCGCATGAGCGGCCGTTGCGGCAAAGGCGGCGGCGAGAGAAAGTGAAAGAATCAGGGAACGGCTTGGGCGGTTTGGCTTGTTCATTTGTCTCACTTTATCGTTTGTAGATTGCAATGATTAAGCTGAAGCGGTGGGTAGTACGTACTCCTTGAATTGCTCGCGTATCCTGGTCTTCAAGACCTTGCCTGTGGCGCCAAGCGGGATCGCATCGACGAAGACCACGTCGTCCGGCGTCCACCATTTGGCAATCTTGCCCTGGTAGAACGCGATGATCTCTTCCTTCGTCACCTCCATGCCGGGCCGCTTGACCACAACCAGCAAGGGGCGCTCGTCCCACTTCGGATGGAACACGCCGATACAGGCCGCCTGCAATACGGCGGGATGCGCCATGGCGATGTTTTCCAGGTCGATGGTCCCGATCCATTCGCCGCCCGACTTGATCACATCCTTGCTGCGGTCGGTGATCTGCATGTAGCCGTCGGGGTCGATGGTGGCCACGTCGCCGGTCGGGAACCAGCCGTCGACCAGCACGTCGCCGCCTTCGTTCTTGAAATAGCTGTCGACAATCCAGGGGCCGCGCACCACGAGGTTGCCGAAGGTCTTGCCATCCCAAGGCAGCTCCTTGCCGGCGTCGTCGATGATTTTCAGCTCGACGCCGAAAATTGAATGGCCCTGTTTTTCCAGGATGGCTTGTTGCGCCTCTTCGGGCAGCGCCAGGTGATGGTTTTGCAGCGTGCACGTCGTGCCCAGAGGCGACATCTCGGTCATGCCCCAGGCGTGCACCACTTCGACGCCGTACTTATGGCGCAAGGTCTTCATCATTGCCGGCGGGCAGGCCGAGCCGCCGATCACGGTGCGGCGGAAGGTGGAAAACTTGAGATCGTTCTGTCCCACGTAATTGAGCAAACCGAGCCATACGGTCGGTACGCCCGCAGAGAACGTGACCTTTTCGTTTTCGAATAATTCGTAAATCGATTTGCCGTCGAGCGCCGCGCCGGGAAACACCATCTTCGCCCCCGACAAGGGCACCGAATAAGGCAGGCCCCAGGCGTTGACGTGGAACATCGGCACCACCGGAAGGGTGGTGTCGCGGCACGTCAGGGCGAACGACTCGGCCATGTTGACCTGCATCGAGTGCAGGTAGAGCGAGCGGTGGCTGTAGATGACGCCCTTCGGGTCGCCGGTGGTGCCGGAGGTGTAGCACATGGCGGCGGCCTGCCGCTCGTCCAGCTCCGGCCAGTCGTAGGCGGTGGAACGGCCCGCGATGAGCTCCTCGTACTCGTGCACCGTGGGGCGGCAGCCCTCCAGTACGGAGGTGTCGCCGGGGCCGACGACCACCAGGTGCTCGACGGAGCCGAGCT
>DASVLJ010000068.1:0-1662 GCA_036384915.1 Burkholderiaceae bacterium | reverse complement strand
GCCGCCGCGCTTTCGAATCCCTCCTGCAGGGTGGCTGCACGGCACGGGTGTGCTGCGGGGGTGTTCCAGTCGACCAGCAATTGCCGCCGTTCGCCCGTGTCGAGCATGGAGAGCTCGCCTACCGGCGCGTCGGGGGCCTGGATCACCGCACCCAGCAGATTCTCGAAGTGCCGCGCCATGCGCGCGATCGTCGATTCGTCGAACAGGTCGGTGTTGTATTCATAACCGATACGCATGCCGTCTTTATCGACGGTCATTTCCACTTTAAGCTCAAAGTGCGCGTGCGTGACACTGGAGGCATGCACGCCGCTGATGTTCAGCGCCTGGGCATGGCCGCCGGAGACAGGCGCATCGCGGTCGGGGTCGTTCTCGTTATGAAAATTCAATACCACCTGCGCATAGGGCATGTAGGAAGCATTGCGCTCTTGCACAACGTGGCTGAGCAGCATTTCAAACGGCAACTGCCGTTCATAAGCGCCGAGCAAGGTATCGCGCGTCGTTTGCAGTGCCTCGCCAAACGAATCCGCCTGCCTGCCACGATGGCGCAAGGTCAAAATGTTGACGAAAATGCCGATCAGGTTTTCTGTTTTCGGCGGACGATTGGCCGACATGATGCCGATGCAAAAGTCGTCCTGCCCGCAATAACGCTGCAACAGCAAATTGAAAGCCGTGGTCAGCACCATGAACAAGCTGGCCTGGTGACGCTGTGCCAGGGCTTGGAGCGGATTGATCAGGCTCGCGGGCAAATGGGTTCGGAGTACCGCGCCGGCGAAAGTCTGGGTTGCCGGGCGCGCACGATCCAGGGGCAGCGTCAGCAGGGTGGGCGCGCCTGCCAGCTGCGTGCGCCAATAGTCGAGCAATTTTTCCAGACGGGCCGGCGCCAGTTGCTGCTGTTCCCAGACGGTGTAGTCGGCATACTGTATCGCCAAAGGCGGTAATGGCGACGATAGTCCTGCCGCAAAGGCCTCGTAGAGTTGCGTGATTTCACGCAGCAAAACACCCATGGACCAGCCGTCGTACAGAATATGATGCATGGTCAGCAGAAAGAGATATTCCTGTTCCGCGCATTTGATCAATCCGGTCCGAATCAACGGTCCCTTGGCCAAATCAAAAGGCTGTTCGGCTTCTTCGCGAACGGCCTGGGCGAGCCGTTTTTCGCGCACCGACGGCTCAAGACCGGAGAAATCGCGTACGTCAAAGTCAAGCGCGAGCTCAGGCAGGATAACCTGCATCGGTATGCCATTGCGCTGCGTGAATACGGTACGCAAAGGTTCATGACGCAGGCACAGATGCGCAAACACATTACGCAGCACGTCCACTTCAACCTTGCCGGCCAGTTTGAGCGCAAGCGGCATGCTGTAAGAGGCACTGCCGGGTTGGAACTGGTCAAGGAACCAGAAGCGCTTTTGCGCGTAGGAAAGGGGCAAATCGCCGCTACGTTCAACGGCAATGATCTCGCCCGTCGATGCGTCGATCCGTCGGCCATGCCGGTCCGCCTTGCGTGCAAAATCCTCCAGCACGGGCGCTTCAAACAATACCCGCAAGGGTAAATCCAGGTTCAGTTCGCCGCGGATGCGCGACATCACCTGGGTGGCCAGGAGCGAATGCCCTCCCAGCGCAAAGAAGTCGTCGCCCAGCCCTACCCTGTCCACGCCGAGCACT
>DASVLJ010000067.1:0-16402 GCA_036384915.1 Burkholderiaceae bacterium | reverse complement strand
GGCGGGACCGGACACACTGATCGGGCTGTGCATGGAACGCTCGCTCGACGTGATCGTCGCCGTGCTCGGCATCCTCAAGGCAGGCGCCGCCTACGTGCCGCTCGACCCGAGCTACCCCGAGGCCCGCCTGGCCTACATGCTAAGCGACGCCCAATTGACTACGGTCATCGCCAGCCAGGCTCTGCAACAGCAAATGCAGTTCCCCAACGCCCAAGTCCTCTGCCTCGACGAAACGGGTCTGCAGGGCCGCATCGCCGGCCACGCATCGGACGACATCGACCGCAAACGCACAGGCCTGCAAGCCGACCATCTCGCCTATGTCATCTACACGTCAGGCTCCACCGGACAGCCCAAAGGCGTCCTGCAAACGCATCGGACGCTGGTCAACCTGGTTCAGGCCCAGGCGCACAGCGACGGCATACTCGCCCCTCTGCGCAGTTTGCAGTTCGCCCCCCTCAGCTTCGACGTATCGGCCCAGGAACTCGCCACCGCCTGGTATACCGGCAGCACGCTGGTCTTGATTTCCAACGCCGTCAAACGCGACTTGGCCCGCTTGCCGCAGGAATTGAACACGCTCGCCATCGAACGCCTGTTCGTACCGCCGGCAGTGCTCAACTGGATCGCAGAATATGCGCACGATAACGGCACCCAATTCGACCGGCTTAAGGAAATCGTCGTCGCCGGAGAAGCACTGGTACAAAGCAACAACCTGATCGCCCTGCGTCAACAACACCCCGGCTGCCGCGTATTCAACCACTACGGCCCCACCGAAACCCACGTCGCAACGAGCTGCGAAGTCAGCGACAACCGCCCGGCGGTCTCCATCGGCAAGCCGATCCCCGGACTGCAGGCCTACGTCCTCGACAGCACCCTGCGACCGGCGCCGATAGGCGTCGCCGGCGAGCTCTACATAGGCGGCCGCGGCCTGGCCCGGGGCTACCTGCATCGCCCCGAGCTGGACGCCGAACGCTACATCGATAACCCCTATTACGCCCCTGCCACGGTCCATGCCAGCAAACGGCTCTACAAGACCGGCGACCTGGTGCGCTGGACCGCCGACGGCAACCTCGACTTCGTGGGACGAATCGACCACCAGGTCAAGCTCCGCGGCTTCCGCATCGAACTGGGTGAAATCGAAAGGCGGCTGGCGCAATATCCGACCATACGGGAAACCCTCGTGCTGGTGCGCGGGGAAGGGCAGGACAAACGGCTGGTCGCTTACGTCGCGACAGAACAGGCGGACGCGCTGCTCGATACCGGAGAGGAAGCCAGGCAGGCGCGCCACGAATTGATCGGACAATTGCAGGTTCATCTCGCGCAAGCGCTGCCGGACTACATGGTCCCCGCGGAGTATGCCGTGCTGGAGAAGCTGCCGTTGACGCCCAACGGCAAAGTCGACCGCCGCGCGTTGCCGGAACCGGAGGCGATTGGCGGCAACGACTACGTGGCGCCACGCACCGACACAGAGCGCGCCTTGTGCCTGATCTGGCAAGACATCCTGAATCTTCCGCAGGTAGGCATCCACGACAATTTCTTCCGGCTCGGCGGACATTCCTTGCTGGCCACGCGCGCCGTTACCCGTATCAACCAGCACTTCACCATGAGCTTGCCCTTGCAGGAATTGTTCAATGCACAAACGATCAATACACTGGCTCAGCTTGTGGATACAAGATTGATGGCAGGCAGCTTGCAACTCGGCGGCGACGACACGCTGGGCGCGAACGAAGAGGAATTTACGCTATGACTTCAGTATTCGAATTGCTCAACGCCCTCAAGGCCAAAGGCATACGCCTGGGACTGGGCGAGCAGGATAACCTGCTTGTGCGTGGCGACAAGGCCGCGCTTAGCGGCGCGTTGATGCAGGAAATCAAGGACCTCAAACCGGAAATCGTCGCTTTGCTCAAGCAAAATCGTGAGGCACCTAAGACTCAGGCCATCAAGCGCATAGCACGTGACCGCGATAGCTATCCAGTATCGTTTGCACAGCAGCGGCTCTGGTTGCTCGATCAGATCGAAGGAGGCAGCGTCCATTACAACATGCCCGGCGCATTGCACTTGAAGGGCAGGCTCGATTTGTCAGCACTGGAACAATCGCTCGATGCCATCGTCCTGCGCCACGAGAGCCTGCGCACTTGTTTCGAGACGGGCAGCGACGGCGAGGCGCGCCAACGCGTCCAACCGGCGAGACCGGTGGGCCTTGAGCAAATCGACTTGTCGATGCTGGCGAGCGCCGCACAACAAGACCGCCTGTTCGAGTTGTTCACGGCCTGCTCGACACTCCCATTCGATCTCGCCAGGGATTTGATGGTGCGCGCACAGATTGTGAAGCTTGCGGACCAGGAACATGTTTTGCTGGTGGTCATGCATCACATTGCATCGGACGGTTGGTCGATGAGCGTATTGATACGGGAATTCAAGGCGTTGTATGAAGCCTTCCGTGCCGGTAAAAAAAGCCCGCTTGACGAATTGGACGTGCAATATCTCGACTATGCCGTTTGGCAGCGCGAAACGCTGAAAGGGGCGGCGCTGGAACGCCAGTTGGACTACTGGAATGACAAGCTCGCCGGTTTGCCGACCGTGCACAGCCTGCCGCTCGATCGCCCGCGTCCCCGCTCGCAAACCTTTTCCGGAGCAACCGTAACGACACACATCGGCGCGGATGAAACAAGACTAATGGTGGAATTGTGCCGTTCGGAAGATGCCACCTTGTTCATGGGATTGCACGCCGTTTTCTCCGCGCTTCTCGCGCGTTACAGCAATGAACGCGATATTGTCGTCGGCAGCCCTATCGCCAACCGGGAGCAGCCCGAGATTGCCGGTTTGATCGGATTTTTCGTCAATACGCTGGTGTTGCGCCTGGATCTTTCAGGTACGCCAAGCTTGCGCGATTTATTGGCGCAAAGCAGGCAGGTCGCGCTGGAAGCCTATGCACACCAGCAGGTTCCATTCGAGCAGATCGTCGAACGGATACGGCCTGAACGCAACGCCAGCCATGGGCCCCTGTTCCAGATATTGCTTGCGCTGCAAAACAACGAAAAAGCGGCCCTGGATATGCCGGGTTTCTCGCTCGCCGAGTTTGACCTTCCGTTCAAGATCGCGAAGTACGACCTGTCCTTGCTGGTAAGCGAACAGGACGATCGCCTTGAACTCACGTGGGAATACAACACCGATCTGTTCGACGCCGCTACGCTCAATCGACTGGCGGATCATTTCGGCCGTCTGTTGCAAGCGCTGGCAAGACATCCGGATGCTGCCGTGCACACGGCGGAATTGATGTCGGAAGCCGAATATTCCCGGTTGTGCGCCTGGAACAGCACGGCACACGACTATTGTCAGAATACGCCGGTCCATCGTTTATTCGAACAACGTGTTCGGGAACGCCCCGATGCCCCGGCCGTGATTGATGGCAACCGTGTCCTGAGCTATACGGAACTGAATACCTTGGCGAATCGGGTAGCGCACCGCCTGATCGACCTCGGCGTAGCACTCGATGACCGCGTGATGGTGTGCATGCCGCGCGGACTGGAAATGATTGTCGCCTTGCTCGCTGCACTCAAGGCAGGTGCCGCTTACGTTGTGATGGATCCGGAGTACCCCCGGGATCGCATGCAATACATGGTCCACGACAGCCGTCCTGCAGCGATCATTGCGACCCAAGCCTCGCAAAATAGTGTAGATGGGTTTGCGGTGCCCGTTTACATGCTTGACCTGCAGATGCCATCGGCTGGCCGGGACAGCAATCCACAAATCGCAGGCCTTTCGTCGCGCAACCTGGGCTACGTGATCTACACCTCCGGATCGACCGGGCGGCCCAAGGGGGTGCTGATCGAACACCGGAGCATCATGCGTTTGGTGGTCAACAATCCATTCGCCGTCATCGATGCCGCCGATACCCTGGCGCAGTGCGCCAATCCGGCGTTTGACGCTTCGACCTGGGAAATCTGGGGCGCCTTGACTGCCGGCGCTCGCCTGGCGATTGTGCCGCCGGACGTGCTTCTGGACCCGGAGCGGTTTGCCCAGGCGATTGGGACGTATCAAATCAGCAGCATGTTCCTGACGACCGGGCTGTTCAATCGTCTGGCCGAGCCTTTGGCGGCTGCGTTCGCACAATTGAAATATTTGATCGTCGGCGGCGAACAATGCGATGCACGGACCGTCAGCGCGATGTTTCAAATCGCACGGCCCGAACATTTCATCAACGGCTATGGGCCGACGGAAACGACGACTTTTGCCCTTTGCCATGAGGTCGATGCGGCACCTGATGTATCGGTGAACATTCCCTTGGGCCGGCCCATCGCAAATACGACGGTTTATGTGCTTGACCGGGCGCTGCAACAGGTACCGCTTGGCGTGGTTGGAGAAATTTATATCGGCGGCCCCGGCCTCGCGCGCGGCTACCTTAATGAGCCTGCGCTGACGGCCGAGCGCTTTCTGCCGGACCCTTTTCATCCGGTCGCCGGCGGGCGCATGTATCGCACGGGCGACTTGGGCAATTGGCGTGCCGACGGCACGATTGCCTATCTCGGACGGAACGACTTCCAGGTCAAGATTCGCGGTTTCCGCATCGAAATGGGCGAAATCGAGCATGCGATTGCCGCATGCGAGGGCGTACGTGAGGTCGTGGTGGCAGCCTTGGACGATCAAGGCGGCGGCAAGCGTCTGGTTGCTTACTTGCGCGCTCGCGATGGATATCACCTGCAGATGGACGACGTCAAACGGCAATTGAAAGCAAGCTTGCCTGCGCATATGATGCCGGCCCACTTCGTCGAAATGGAGGTATTTCCGCTCACCGCCAATGGAAAAGTGGATCGCAAGGCATTGCCGGCACCTGCTGTCGGCGTCGCCGCAGAGGAATTTGTGGCGCCGGCCGGTGCGATCGAAATCATTCTTGCATCGATCTGGTCCGATGTGCTCAAGCACCAAGGTGTCAGCGCCAATGACGATTTCTTCCAGCTGGGCGGGCACTCGCTTCTCGCCACGCAAGTCATTTCGAAAATTCGCGCCGCGCTCCAGGTGGAGCTGAGTCTGCGCACTCTTTTCGAGGCACCGACGCTGGCTGCGCTTGCCCTTCGGATCGAAGCTGCAAAAATGGAGTCTGCCGGGCTCGCCGCCATGCCGATGACAAGGGTGGAGCGCGGGCAGCGCTTGCCGCTTTCATTTGCGCAGCAACGCTTGTGGTTTCTCGACCAACTCGAACCCGGCAGCGCGTTTTACAACATGCCCAACCCGATGCGCCTCATCGGCCGACTGGATGTGCAGGCGCTTTGCCGCACTTTCGATGAAATTTTGCGGCGGCACGAGGTATTGCGTACCTCGTTCGGGATCGATCAGGGCGAGCCGGTCCAGGTCATCAAACCGGCACATAAGCTGGAATGCCCGATCATCGATCTCAGTCAGGTACCCGATTCCGACCGTGAAAAGAGGGCGTTGGATCTGGTGATGCAGGATGCGCGCAAGCCGTTCGATCTGGCAAACGGCCCCGTTGTGCGTTGTACGCTGGTGCGCCTGCGCGAGACCGAACACCTGGTGCTGTTCACAATGCATCACATCGTGTCGGATGGCTGGTCGAGCGGAGTTTTGGTCAAAGAAATCGTGACCCTCTATCAGGCGTTTGCTGCGGGGAGTCCGTCGCCTTTGCCTGAATTGCCGCTCCAATACGCAGATTTTGCATCTTGGCAGCGTAATTGGCTGCAAGGGGAGGTCTTGCAACGCCAGTTGTCCTACTGGAAGAAGGAGCTGGCCGGCGCCCCGGCCTTGTTGGCGCTTCCTACCGACCGTCCGCGTCCCAAGGTGCAGGCACACCGCGGCGCCAACGGTGCCTGTTCGATACCGCAATCGACCGTCGAGCCCTTGCGCAATCTGGCTTTCGCCACGCAAAGCACCTTGTTCATGGTCCTGGCCGCCGCTTTCAACGTCTTGATGGCACGCCTGTCGGGCCAGTCCGATATCTGCATCGGCACGCCGATCGCCAATCGCAATCGCAACGAGATCGAGAATCTGATCGGCTTCTTCGTCAATACGCTGGTGCTGCGTACGCAAATAGAGCCTGAGCAGAGTTTTCTCGACTTGCTGCAGCAAGTCCGCAATCGCTTGCTCAACGCCTATATGCATCAGGACATCCCGTTCGAGCAGGTGGTCGATGCCTTGATGCCGGTGCGAAATTTGAGCCATGCGCCGGTGTTCCAGGTCATGCTGATTCTGCAGAACGCGCCGGTTGGTGCGCTCGAACTGTCCGACCTGAAACTCGAACCCGTTACGGCGGAGCTTGCTACAACGAAATTCGATATTCGCCTTGCCATGTGGGAAATCGAAGGGCGCATCGATGCGTACTTCGAATACGATACCGATCTGTTTGACGCATCGACTATTGAGCGCATGGGGCGGCAGTTCAGTTGCCTCCTGGCGGCCATCGCCGATGCGCCCGATCAGCGGCTGCAGGACCTGCCCTTGTTGACTGGGCAGGAGAAACAGGAATTGCTGGCACATTGGGATCAGATGCAGCCGGCATTTACGCAGGTTTCCGACGCCGACCTCGAACTGGCCTTGCGTGCGACCAATGTCATCGATCTGATCGATGACATCACGCTGAATTCACCGGATGCCATTGCCCTGACATGGCGGGAACACTCGCTCACCTATAGCGAGCTCGGCCGATGGTCGCAGCGCGTGGCCAATGGGCTGCACAGTATGGGTATGCAGCAAGGGGACATCGTCGGCCTGCTGCTCGACGATCCCTTGATGGAGGTGGTTGCGACAATCGGGACCCTGCGCGCCGGCGGAATCTACGCGTCGTTCAACCATTCGTACCCGGTCGCACGCCTGTCGGCAATCATCGAACTGGTTGCGCCATGCCACTTGATTACCAATACAGAGTGCATCGGACAATGGTCGTCATTGCTGGAGGACGTCGGCAGCCTGCGCCACGTGCTGCTGGCCGCGCCTGACGGCGAGGTGCCTGACTTGCCAACGTCGGCCAAGTCCAGGAAGTACGAGTTGCGGCAGTTGGATCGACAATCCGACGCAGCGGTAAAGTGCAACGTCGGCGCGGATGATCCGTGCTACATCTATTTCACCTCTGGCTCGACCGGCGAACCGAAGGCGGTGGTGGGGCGTGTAAAGAGTCTCGCCCATTTCGTGCAATGGGAAATCGATGCGTTTCGCCTGGATGCCGCAACACGGGCAAGCCAGCTTACCAATCCGTCTTTTCACGTCTATATGCGAGACGTGTTTCCTGCTCTGTGCGTAGGCGGCACGGTTTGCATACCGCCGTCCAACGCCATCTTTGACCCGGATGAACTGCTCCGTTGGCTGGAGCACAGCAGGGTGAGCTTGCTCCATTGCGTGCCGTCGCTGTTTCGGGTTCTGTTGCGCGGCTGCGGCAGGGAACGCCTCCCGCACCTGAAGCAGGTGGTGGTAGGCGGCGGCGCAATTTTGCCGCATGATGCCAATCAATGGTTCGACCTGTTCGGCGGACGTATCGAACTCATCGGCGTGTATGGCCAAACCGAGACCACGCTGGCCAAATTCGTCAACCGACTCAAGCCTGTCCGGATCGCGGAGGGTTTTGTGCCCATCGGCAAGCCGCTGCCGGGGGCACAGGCCATCGTTCTGAAGGACAATATGGAACCCTGCGCGGTCGGCGAAGTAGGGGAGTTGTTTGTGCGCACGCCTTACCGCAGCCTTGGCTACTACCGGCGGCCGGATCTAAATGTTGCCGCATTTGTGCGTAATCCGTATTCGCGGCATGAAACCGATATCCTGTACCGCACCGGCGACCTTGCCATGGCGCTGCCTACCGGCGAGTTCCGTTACCTGGGGCGCAAGGACTTTCAGGTCAAGATACGCGGCATGCGCATCGAACTTGGCGAGATCGAGGCTGCGCTTGCCGATTGCGCTTCAGTCCGGGAAGCGGTGGTGATTGCGCACGCCACCGATGCCGACAACGCCCATTTGTTTGCCTACCTCGTGCCCCGTGAATTGCAAGCCGATGAGCATGCCTTCATCGCCGGGATCAAACGCGAACTGGTTACCGTGTTGTCCGACACCATGCAGCCGAGCCATTATATTGTGCTTGACCGGATGCCATTGACGGCCAATGGCAAGATCGACCGCGGTGCGCTGCCCATGCCGGAACTCGGTGCTGCTGTCGCCAATGTTGCGCCGCGCACCGCGCTCGAGCATAGCCTGGCATCAATCTGGAGCGAGGTGTTGCGACGGGAACCGATAGGCGTGCACGACGACTTTTTCCTATTGGGAGGGCATTCCCTGCTGGCGACGCAGATCGTGTCGAGAATTCGGAGGGAACTCGGATTCGGCCTGCCGTTGCGCAGCCTGTTCGAATATCCGACCATCGAGCGGCTTGCACAGAATATTGAACACATCAACGCCGGTACCACGGCCCGCACGGCCGAGGAAAATGCATCGATACCGGTGATTGCCGATCATGCGATGCTGCCTGTCTCATTTTCGCAGCAGCGCCTGTGGTTCCTCGATCAATTTGATCCGGGAAACAGCTCTTACAACATGCCCTACGCGCTCGAATTGGTCGGACAACTCGACGTTGACGCATTGCGGCGCAGCCTCGACCATATCGTTGAACGCCACGAAACGCTGCGTACCCGGTTTGAGCAAATCGGCGGAGAGCCGTTCCAGGTCGTGATGGAACCCGCCGGGCTACCGTTGGCGCAACACGATCTGGGTGAATTGCCGGCCGCCGAGCGTGAAACCACCTTGCAATGGCTGCTGCAAGACATGGGCCAGGCGCCGTTTTCGCTGGCACAGGGCGGCTTGATCAGGGTCGCGCTGATGCGCACCGCCGAGAATCGTCATGTACTCGCGGTCACTTTGCATCATATCGTTTCGGACGGATGGTCGACCGGCATTTTGGTGCGGGAGCTGGCCAGCCTATATCGCAGCTACAAACTGCGCGAAGAACCGAATCTTCCGCCTTTAAACATACAGTATGGGGACTATGCGCATTGGCAGCGCCAATGGTTGAGCAGCGAGCGTTTGCAGCGCCAATTGGCCTATTGGCAGCAGCAACTGCTTGACGCCCCTGCATTATTGACGCTTCCCACAGACCGTCCACGGCCGCCTGTCCAAAGTTTCGGCGGGCGGCGTTTTCAATTCGAAATACCGCGTCCGTTGCACCTGGACTTGCTGGCACTTGGCCGTCGTACGCAAAGCACCTTGTTCATGACCTTGTCGGCGGCATTCAACATCCTGTTGGCACGCTATTCCGGGCAGGATGACATATGCGTCGGCACACCGATCGCGAACCGTCAACGCCCGGAAGTCGAGCCGCTGATAGGATTCTTTGTCAATACCCTGGTATTGCGCACCCGCATGCATGCCGCTCAGTCAGTCAATGATTTGCTGCGGCAAACGAGGGAAACCGCATTAGCCGCCTATGCGCATCAAGATCTGCCGTTCGAGCAATTGGTGGAAGCACTGAAGCCGGAACGCCAGCTCAGCCATTCGCCGCTGTTCCAGGTGATGCTCGTATTGCAAAATGCGCCGGAAGGCAGCTTCGAGCTGCCGGAACTGACATTGGCGCCTGTCGCAGATCGCGGCGACACGGCAAAGTTCGATCTCACCTTGCAGGTGGCCGATGGCGAAGGCGATTTGCCGGCTGCTTTCGAATACAACACCGACCTGTTCGACGAATCCACCGTGCAACGTATGGCAGACCATTTCTTGCGGCTGCTCGCGGCAATGGTTGCGCGGCCCGATGCGCGCGTGGCCGACCTCGATATGCTCGGGGCAGACGAGAAGAGGCAATTGCTCATTCATTGGAACGACAGCGCGAGCCCGTATAGCGTGCAAGGGCTGCACCGCATGGTTGAGGACCAGGCGCGGCGCCATCCCCAGCGTACCGCGCTGATGTTTCAGAATGACAAGATGGATTACGCCACGCTCAACGCCGAAGCCAATCGGCTGGCGCGGCACTTGCGCGAACTGGGCGTCGGCCCGGATGTGGCTGTCGGCATCTGCATGCAACGGTCGTTCCCAATGATCATTGCCCTCTTGGCTTGCTTCAAGGCCGGCGGCGCCTATGTCGCGTTCGACCCGGCATATCCGGCCGAGCGCTTGGCATTCATGCTCGAGGATGCGCGTCCGGCGGTGATTCTGGCTGAGCAGGCCTTGATGTCGCTCCTGCCGCCATCGAATTTTCCGGTACTTGCCCTTGATGCGCCGGCGGCGCCATGGCGGCGGCAATCGGAAGCCAATCTTGACGTCGAGATTCTGCCGGCGCATCTCGCTTATATCATCTATACCTCCGGTTCGACCGGCCGGCCCAAGGGTGTGGCCATGACGAACGGCGCGTTGCACAATCTGCTTGCCTGGCAGCGGCGGGAGCGCGAATCGCACGGATCCCAAGCTTTGCGCACCTTGCAATTCGCCTCGCTGAATTTCGACGTCTCATTTCAGGAAATATTTTCCACCTTGAGTGGCGGCGACACGCTCATCCTGCTTGATGAAGATACGAGGATGGATCCGGGGAGCTTGCGCCGTTTGATCGTCGAGCAGCAAGTGCAGCGCGTCTTTCTGCCCAATGCCGTGCTGCAGGTCTTTGCCGGCTTGCCGTCCGACTTTCTAACCGCGCTGCCCTGCGAAATCATTACGGCAGGGGAGCAATTGACGGTCAACGATGCGCTGGTTCGCCTGCATCGGCAACTTGGCGGTCGCTATATGTTCAACCAGTATGGCCCGTCGGAAACCCACGTTGTGACGCAGTATCGCCTCGACGGCCGACAGTCGGAGACGTGGCCGGCCATGCCGCCGATAGGGCGCCCAATCGCCAATACACAGATTTACATCCTCGACAAAGGGCTCAATCCCGTGCCGGCGGGTGTAGCCGGCGAACTGCATATCGCGGGTGAAAACCTGGCGCGCGGATACTGGCGGCGCCCCGAGCTTACTGCGGAAAAATTCATTCCGAATCCGTTCTCGGATAAGGCGGGCGCGCGAATGTACAAATCCGGCGATCTGGCGCGCTACACCGGCACAGGCGAGATCGAATACCTGGGACGCATCGATAACCAGGTCAAGATACGCGGCTTCCGCGTGGAACTGGGTGAGATCGAGAACGCACTGAGCAAGTTCGAGGGGATTCGGGAAGCCGTGGTACTGGCGCACGAATTCCCGGGCGGCGACAGGCGCCTCGTGGCTTACCTGACGGCGTACCCGGGGATTGCACCCGATACGTCGCAACTGCGCGAGCAGTTGGCGGCAAGTCTGCCCGAGTACATGGTGCCGGGCTATTTCATGGTGCTCGCGCAATTTCCGTTGAGTGCCAACGGGAAGGTCGACCGCAAGCAGCTGCCGATGCCGGAAACGCCGGCCGCAATAACGGAATATGTGGCGCCAGGCTCGCCGCTCGAAGAATTGGTGGCCGGAATCTGGGCCGATGTGCTGGCGCTGGAGCGGGTTGGCGTGGAAGATAACTTCTTTCAAATCGGCGGTCATTCGCTTTTGGCGATGCGTCTTTTGGCGCGCATCCAGGAAGCGGTACAAATCGAACTGACGCCACGGCAATTATTCGATGCCCCCACCGTGGCGGCGATGTGCCGCATGGTCGAAGAAGCGATTCTGCGTCAAATCGAATCCATGTCCGAAGAGGAAGCGCTGGCGCTGACTCATGCAACCGATAACTAGAACAGAAGCAACTCATGAAGACCGAATCCTCACTCTCCGCCGGCAAGCAGGCTCTACTGGATAAGTGGCTGAGCGGCAAGGTGCGCACAGCAACGGGCATTGCGCGCCGCGGTGATACGACCGGGCCCGTTGCCTTGTCATTCGCCCAGCAACGCCTGTGGTTCATCGACCAGTTCGAGCCGGACAGCCCTCTTTACAATATGCCTGCGGCATTGCGTCTTCTGGGGCGGCTGGAGAGGCACGTGCTCGAGCGCACGCTCGATGAAGTAGTGCGGCGTCATGAGGCGCTACGCACCCATTTCGAAATGCGGGAAGACGAGCCGTGCCAGGTCATCCGCGATGTCGGGCTTTGCCTCGACGTAATCGATCTGAGCGGCCTTCCAGAAGCGCAACGTGAAGCCGACATGCGCTTGCATGTCGAAGAGGAAGCGCTGCAACCTTTTGATCTGGGCGCCGGCCCCCTGATCCGTGCCAAGCTCCTGCGTCTCGGTATGGAGGAGCACGTACTATTATTCACCATGCACCATATCGTTTCCGACGGTTGGTCAATGGGGATACTAGTCAACGAAGTCGTCGCAATCTACACCGCTTTTGTGCAGGGCGAACCTTCGCCCTTGCCCGAGCTGGCCGTGCAGTATCCCGACTTTGCAATTTGGCAGCGTCAGGTGCTCGGTGGCGATGGTTTGCAAAAACAGATCGCTTACTGGCGCGCGCAATTGTCCGGTGCGCCCGGCCTGCTGAACCTGCCCGTCGACCGTCCGCGTCCCGCGATGCAGACCCATCATGGCGCGCATCACTACTTCGATGTGGATGCTGCCTTGACTGAAGGTCTCAATGCGCTCGGCAAGCGCCATCAGGCAAGCATGTTCATGCTGCTCAATGCGGCACTTGCAATTTTATTGTCGCGCCATGCGGGCCAGGACGATGTGTGCATAGGAACGCCGATCGCCAACCGCAAGATGCCGGAACTGGAGCCTCTGATCGGTTTCTTCGCCAATACCCTGGTGATGCGCACGCTGGTGAACGAAAACGAAAGCTTTGTCGACTTGTTGGGGCGCGTACGCCGGACCGCGCTCGACGCCTATGCGCATCAGGATCTGCCCTTCGAGCAACTGGTGGAGGCGCTCAAGCCCGAACGTCAAGCCAGTTATTCGCCGCTATTCCAGGTCATGCTGGCCCTGCAAAATACCACGCCATCGAAGATTGATCTGCCGGGGTTGGTGCTTGAACCCATCGCTGCGGAACGCGTGACTGCCAAATTCGATTTGATGCTCAATGCCGTCGAAGTGGGCGGGCTCTTGTCTTGCCACTTCGAATACAACACCGACTTGTTCGATCGAGAACGCATCGCGCGCATGAGCCGGCACTTTGTGCAATTGCTTGCCGCTATTGTCAGCGCACCCGCAGCACAACTGCGCTCGCTCGATATGCTGGACAAAGAGGAGCGCAGGCAGATACTCCATACGTGGAACGAGACCGCCGCGGAACAGGCCAGGAGCCCCATTCTGCATCGTCTTTTTGAAGCGCAAGCCGCGCGTACACCACAGGCTTTGGCACTCGAATTCGAGCATCGCCGTGTCAGCTATGCGGACCTTAACGCCGGAGCAAACCGCTTGGCGCAAGGCTTGCGCAGCATCGGCGCGGGGCCGGAAAAGGTGATCGGCATTTGCATCGAGCGTTCGCCTGAACTGGTCGTTGCCTTGCTTGCCGTGCTCAAGAGCGGCAGTGCTTACGTGGCGCTTGATCCGAGCTATCCCGCAGAGCGTCTGGCCTTCATGTTGGACGATGTGCGTCCCGGAATCATCCTGACCCAGGAAAACTTGCGCGCTGCCTTGCCGGCAAGCACAGCACAAATACTCGCCTTGGATGCCTTGCCGGATTTTTGCACCACTGGATCGGCCGACGACGTGGAAAGTGCGACACAACCGGGCAATCTCGGTTACGTACTCTATACCTCAGGCTCTACCGGCAAGCCCAAAGGCGTAGGCTTGTCGAATGCGGCCTTGGCAAATCTGGTGTCCTGGCAGATTCGCAGCCAGAACGCTTTCTACGATAGGGCAGGGCGCGTGCTGCAGTTCGCGTCACTGAACTTCGACGTTTCGTTCCAGGAAATTTTCTCCTGCCTGTGCGCCGGAGATACTTTGGTCTTGATACCCGAGCCCTTGCGCAACGATATGGAGCGCCTCCATGCCTATACCGCGCAAGCCGGCTTGCATCGCATGTTCATTCCGAACGCGGTGTTGCAGCAATTTGCCGCATTGAGTGTGGAACAAGAGCGGGGAGATGGGCATCGCACATGTGAAATCGTCACCGCGGGCGAACAATTGGTGCTCACCGATGCCATGCGGCATTTCGTACGCAAGGCCGGCGGACGGTATTTGTATAACCAGTACGGTCCCAGCGAAACCCACGTCGCCACGCAATATCGGCTCGACTGTAACGAGTTGGAAGCGTGGCCGGTCAATCCGCCCATAGGCCGCCCAATCGACGGCTTGCGTATTTATATCCTCGATCAATACCTCAATCCCGTTCCGGTCGGCGTTGCTGGTGAATTGCATATTGCCGGCATCGGCGTCGCACGCGGCTATATCAATCGCGCCGGCCTGACGGCGGAGAAATTCATTCCCGATCCCTTTGCCGAAAACGGCGGCGAGCGCATGTACAAGTCGGGGGATCTTGCGCGCTACCTGCCGGACGGCAATATCGAATACCTCGGGCGCATCGACAGCCAAGTGAAGATACGCGGCATTCGCGTGGAATTGGGCGAAATCGAAGCGCGTCTGAATGAATTGGAAAGCGTCGCCGATGCTTTGGTAATGGTGCGCGAAGATGCACCCGGTGACAAGCGCATGGTCGCTTACCTGGTTGCCGCCAATGGCGAGGCCATCGATACCGCCTCCTTGCGCGCCCATTTGGCGGCGAGCCTGCCCGAGTACATGCTGCCTGCACATCTCGTCGTGCTCGACCGGTTCCCGATTACTGCAAACGGCAAGGTTGACCGCCGCGCCTTGCCGCTGCCAGACGTGGGGGCCGGAGCAGGCCAATATATTGCGCCACGTACTGCGGCCGAACAAGTGGTGGCCGATATCTGGGCCCTGGTGCTGCGCGTCGAACGTGTTGGAATGGGAGACAATTTCTTCGATCTGGGCGGCCATTCGTTGCTTGCCAGCCAAGTGATGTCGAAGTTGCGCAGAAGCTTGCTCCTGGATATCCCGCTGCGTGCGCTGTTTGAATATCCGGTGGCCGCAGGTTTGGCCCAACACATCGAAGTCCTGCAAAAAGCGCAGCATGGCTTGGGGGAGGCCGCTTTTTCGCGCATTGACCGCAACGAGTCCATGGCGTTGTCGTACGCCCAGCGGCGTCTGTGGTTCCTCGACCAACTGGACCCCGGCCGCGCCCATTACAATCTGCCCTCGGCCATCCGTTTGCAGGGCGAGCTGAGCCGCGACGGATTGTCCGCTGCGCTCAATGCCGTCGTCGCGCGCCATGAAATTCTGCGCACCTCGTTCGTGACGGAAGGCGGGCAGCCTGTGCAGCGCATTGCGTCGGAAGTTTCTCTGTCCTTGCCCGTCACCGATTTGAGCAGCTGGCCGCAGAGCGTGCGTGAGCGTGAAATGCAGATGCTGGCGCAACAGGAAGCACAGACGCCATTCGATCTGACCGATGGCCCACTACTGCGGGCGCGATTGATCTGCCTGAGGCCGGACGAGCATGTCGTGCTGTTCACCATGCACCACATCATTTCGGATGCATGGTCGATTGGCGTGCTGATACGCGAGTTTGCGGCGCTGTATTCGGCGCAGGTTTTAAATGAGCCGGCAACCCTGCCGGAGCTTCCCATACAGTATGCGGATTTCGCGCATGGGCAGGCCGAGTGGCTCGCGGCCGACGCCTTGGAGCGGCAATTGGGATACTGGCGACAACAATTACTTGACGCCCCCGGCTATCTGCCGCTTCCGACCGACCGGCCGCGGCCGAGTTTGCAAAGCCATCGTGGCGCACATCATCTATTTACGGTCGATGCAGCCAAGGCGCGCGGGCTTGTAGCCCTGGCGAGAGCGCAGCAATCGACTTTGTTCATGGCGCTCAATGCCGTGTTCAATATTCTGCTTTTCCGTTACAGCGGGCAAGACGACATCCTGGTCGGAACACCCGTAGCCAACCGCAATCGCACCGAAATTGAGGGTTTGATCGGCTTCTTTGTCAATACGCTCGTGCTGCGCACGCGTATCGATGCGCGAACCTGTTTCACCCAGCTGCTTGCCCAGGTTCGCGATACCGCATTGGCGGGATATGCCCATCAGGACGTGCCGTTCGAGCTGCTGGTCGACACGATCAAGCCTGTGCGCGAATCCAGCCATTCTCCCTTGTTTCAGGTGATGCTGGTGCTGCAAAATGCCGAGCACGGTGCGCTGGAATTACCCGGCTTGGCATTGAGCCCCATCATGACTGGGGGCGTCACAGCCAAGTTCGATCTGAGCCTTCATGTGAGTGAAGACGCCGACGGCCTCTCATGCGCATTTGAATACGCCACCGACCTGTTCGACGAATCGACGATCGCGCGCATGGCGCGGCACTTCGAGAATCTGCTGGGTGCGGTGACCCAGGCCCCCGACGCGCCGGTAGGCGAGCTCTCCATGCTCGACACGGGCGAACGGCGGCAATTGCTGGTCGACTGGAACACCCCCGCAGCACACCCGTGCCGTGCAGCCACCCTGCAGGAGGGATTCGAAAGCGCGGCGGC
>DASVLJ010000066.1:0-13265 GCA_036384915.1 Burkholderiaceae bacterium | reverse complement strand
CCGGGGCTATAGGCCAGGGCCAGGTCGCGCTGGTTGGTCAGTTGCTTGGTGGGGGTGACGCTGATTTTGCCGGGGGTGGGGCATTCGTGGTATTCGAGGGCGGCTTGGCGTAGTTGCTGCCGCAGTTCTTCTTTTTTTGCTAACTTGGAATCCATGTATGCCGCCTGTGTCGTCGATGTTGTCGGAAAGCTTTTCATTCTAGCAGAGCGGTAAAGTGGCATTGATGCCTAATTGTTTGCACTATGATGCATTTCCTGCATAAAGGTTATCGGTAGGCAGGTTATTGCATAGTTGCAAACAAATAAGAACCACCTATTTTGCCGCAGTTCTCCTTTCCCTCAGCTTTCTGCGGCGATCTATCAAACGCCATTCTGTACAATGCCGACATGCCTTCCGAATTCCAGTTGATCGCCGATTACTTCACCCGCCCCGTCCGCCGTAGCGAGCGGCTGGCCTTGGGCGTTGGCGACGACTGCGCCTTGCTCACTCCTGGTCCCGGCATGCAACTGGCAGTATCGACCGACATGCTGGTTGAGGGGCGGCACTTCTTTGCCGGCGCAGAACCACGCGCACTCGGGCACAAATGCCTGGCCGTCAATCTCTCCGATCTCGCGGCGATGGGGGCCAAGCCGCTGGCCTTCACGTTGGCGCTCGCCCTGCCCGAAGCGGATGAAGCCTGGCTCGCGGCATTCTCGCAAGGCATGCTGGCCTTGGCCGACGAACACGATTGCGAATTGATCGGAGGCGACACGACCAAGGGCCCCTTGAATATCTGCATCACTGTGTTCGGCGAAGTGCCGGCGCAGGATGCACTACGGCGCGACCGCGCGCGAGCGGGCGACGACATCTGGATCTCAGGCACATTGGGCGATGCGCGGCTGGCATTGGCCGGCTATCTCGGCGAAATAGAACTCGACAGCACCGCGCTGGACCTTGCCGCCGTACGCATGCACCAGCCCACGCCGCGCGTGGAACTGGGCACGAGGCTGCGCGGCATTGCGCATGCCGCGATCGACATTTCCGACGGCTTGCGCGGCGACCTGCAGCACATTCTCGATCGCTCGAATGTCGGCGCCAGCATCAATGTCGACGCGCTGCCCGTCGGTCCCGTGCTGGCACAGCGCGAGCAAGACTTGCGCCGCCGCTTCGCACTGGCCGGCGGCGACGACTATGAGCTCTGCTTCACTGCACCGCAAGACAAACGCGCCGAAGTGCTTGCCGCGGGTGCCGCTGCGCGGGTTGCCGTCACGCGCGTAGGCAACATCGGCGCCGAACCGGGCTTGCTCCTGACCGACCGCGACGGCCAACCGCTAACCGTGGCGGCAACTTCCTTCGACCATTTCCGCTCTTCATGACTACACTCGAATCCGGCCGCCATGCATCCGCAGGCAAGCCATCGCCGCGCTTTATGCTGGCCCACCCGGCCCGCATCCTGGCCCAAGGCTTCGGCAGCGGCCTCTCGCCGATCATGCCGGGCACGGCAGGAACGCTATTCGCCTGGCTGTGCTATGACGCCTTCACCGTAGCCTGGCCCAGGCTGTTCACCCCGCTGAACTGGCTCATCATCATCGCCGTCGGCTTCGTTGTCGGCGTGGCCGCCTGCGCCAAGACCGGGCGCGACCTCGGTGCCCCGGACCACGGCAGTATGGTATGGGACGAGATCATCGCCTTCTGGCTGGTGCTGGTGCTGCTGATGCCGGCCGGTTGGCAAACCCAGTGTTGGGCCTTCTTGTGGTTCCGCGTGTTCGACATGGTCAAACCGCCGCCGATCGGTTATTTCGACAAACGTTTCAAGGGCGGCTTCGGCGTCATGTGGGATGACATCGTGGCGGCGTTTTATACGCTGCTGGTGTTTGCCTTGTGGCGTGCCATGTAGCAAATCCGCAGCACCTCACCCAAGCGGCGCAGGATTCCTTATACTGTCCCTAACGAGACATCAGGAGACAGCCATGGAAGACCTGCGCGAATTGTCCACCCTAGTCGGACAAGCCCTGAAAGAACGCGGCCTCCTGCTGGCCACCGCTGAATCCTGCACCGGCGGCGGCGTGGCTCAGGCCATTACCGATATCGCCGGCTCGTCGGAGTGGTTCGACTGCGGCTTCATCACCTACTCCAACGCGTCCAAGACCGAAATGCTCGAGGTGCCTGCCGCCCTGCTGGCCCAGCACGGTGCAGTCAGCGAGGAAATCGCCGAAGCCATGGCCATCGGCGCACTGGCCAATAGCAATGCGCACGTCAGCCTGTCCACTACCGGCATCGCCGGCCCCGGCGGCGCCGTACCGGGCAAGCCGGTCGGCACGGTCTGCTTCGGCTGGGCCAAGGGAGACCACACGCACACCGAGCGGCACGTGTTTGCAGGCGACAGGCAGGCGGTGCGGCAGCAGACTGTGGTGCTGGCTTTGAAAGGTTTGTTGCGGTTGATCGAGCAAGTGAAATGACAGACAGGTTGGCGCCACGCAAGTGAAGCCCGTCTTTGGTAGTTGCGCAAATCCGGCTGCCTTCATGAAGGCGCAGGCTTGTTGGCTTCGCCAGGCTTGGCCTGCGCGGCCCGGCACAACCTACATTTTCCTTTTATGCGACCGTTGCTGCTGCTTTTTCTGGGTTTGCACCCGGTTTTCCCTGGCCTCGAATAGCGTTACCGCATCCTCCTGCGCGCGCTCGAGGGTGCGCATTTCGGTATGGTCGTCATGCAGCGTGAAGAAGTCGTCTTCCTGCGCATCGACCACGAGCTTGATGGCCGCCGCGTCGTCGAGATCGTAAAGCTCGGTGAGGAGCGTTGTTACCTCGTCGAGGTAGGCTTCGTAAGTCAGATATGACATGCGTGCCGCCCTCCTGACAGAGTTGACAGAATTATTTGAAGAAAAGTCGGTGAGCTATTCATAGTCGAGAACAGAGAATGTAGCTAAGCCTGCCACGATCCGAGTTTTGGCTTTACGGCCTCGTTACCCGCAATACGCGCTCGAATGTATGCCATAACTTCATCGGCGTCATAGCCTTTGCCCGAGTCCCGCATCTGGTTTAACGCGGCTTGCGCATCGGCTATGAAACTCGCTCGAAGTTGAGCCAACGTGGCTGCCTGCTTGATTGACTTGGTCATGGGTATCAAAGGCTGGTGGAAGTCCCATCGCTACCGCGCATGATGACACAAGACTGGATTGCGTTCCAGTCTACTTCTTTGGGCAAGCTTTTCCAGTGTTGTCAAACACATGGCAATGCTCGGCCGGCAAATATACGGCAATCGCGTCACCGGGCTTATGCGTCGCACCGCCGCTCTGTTTCAACGCCAGCATCTCGCTCATGCCATCGACCTGCGCATAGACGATGCTGACGTCGCCCAGATGCTCGACATGGCCGACCTTTGCGGGTACCGAATTCGATGCCCCCGCCTCGCCCAAGCCGATATGTTCCGCACGAACACCCAAGGTCGCTGCCGCGTTGACGGACAAGGCACTGCCATCGACTTGCGCACGCACCACACCTCCTCCGACAAGCTTCAACGCGACACTGTCTGCCGCAGCCGACACTACCTCGCAAGCCAGGAAATTCATCTTCGGCGAGCCGAGAAAACCCGCGACAAACATATTGCCAGGACGGTTGTACAGCTCCAGCGGTGTCCCGACCTGCTCGATATGGCCGCCATTGAACACCACGATACGGTCACCCAGGGTCATCGCTTCGACCTGGTCGTGCGTGACGTAAATCATGGTGGTCTTCAATTCCTGGTGCAGCCGTGAAAGTTCCACGCGCATCTGCACGCGCAGGCTCGCATCGAGATTCGACAATGGCTCGTCGAACAGGAACACGCTGGGCTTGCGTACGATGGCGCGGCCGATTGCCACGCGCTGGCGCTGGCCGCCCGATAAATCCTTCGGCTTGCGTTGCAGCAGATGCTCGATCTGCAAAATCTGCGCCGCCTTTTGCACGGCCGCGTCGATCTCGGCGCGTTTCTTGCCGGCCAGCTTCAAGGCGAAGGCCATATTCTCATGCACCGACATGTGTGGATAGAGCGCGTAGGACTGGAACACCATGGCCAAGCCGCGCTCGGCTGGCGGCACATTGTTGGCGAGCTTGCCGTCGATCAGCAATTCGCCGCCCGTGATCTGCTCCAGGCCGGCGATCATGCGCAGCAGCGTGGATTTACCGCACCCCGAAGGCCCGACGAAAACGACGAATTCGCCATCGGCGATCTCAAGGTCGATACCCTTGATCACGGGCACACCGTTGTCGTAGTGCTTGACGATATTCTTGATCTGTAGCGCCGCCATGTCCTATTCCCCGAAAGCCATCACTTGACCGCCCCGTCCATGCCGCGCATGAAGAAACGCTGCGTGGACAGGAACACCGCCAACATCGGCAATATCGTCAAAACCGTACCCGCCGCGATCACGCGGGTGCTGCTGCCATAAGTGCCCGACAGGTACAGTACGCCGACGGAGAGCGGAAACTCGTCGGGCTTGCTCATGACGATGAAGGGCCAGATGTAATCATTCCAGGCTTCGACGGTGGCGAGGGTGCCGACCGTGGCGAGCCAGGGCCTGATCAGCGGCAACACGATGCGCCAGAAGATGATCCATTCGCCGGCGCCGTCAACGCGCGCCGCGTCGATCAAGTCTTGCGGCACTTCCTCGAAGGCTTGCTTGAGCAACAGGATCGACACCGCCGTAATGATGTTGGGCAGGATCACACCGGTGTAAGTATCGACCAGCGAAAGCTTGGTGACGGTGATGAAGTTGACCAGGAAATTGACTTCCGAGGGCATCACCATGGTGGCCAGGATCAGGCCGAACACCAGCTTGCGGCCGTGGAATTGCATGCGTGCCAGCGGATAAGCCGCGAGAGAACACAGGAGCAGCTTCCAGAACACGGTCCAGAATGTGATCAGGATGGAATTCTTGAAGAAAGCCCAGATCGGGATCACGCGGAAGGCTTCGACGAAGTTGTCCAAGGCTGGCGCCTTGGGCCAGAACGTCGGCGGGAAGGCGAAGATGTTGCCTTCGGTCGAGACCGCCGTGACGAAGGTCCACCAAAACGGGAAGATACAGACCAAGCCGATGGCGCACAGGACCGCGTAGTGGCCGATGACAGAGGGAAAGCTGCGCTTCATGGTTTCACCTATCGCCTCACCTGTGCTTGGGCTTGATGTAGCGGAAGCACAGCAGCATGATGCCCACGCAAATCACCGAGACGACGAAACTCGCCGCCAGGCCGCGCGGCAGTTTCAAATGCTTCAAGCCCTGGTCGTATGCATAGTAGAGCCCGGTGAAGGTCGAGTTGAGCGGGCCGCCCTGCGTCAAGACCAGGACTTCCTGGTAAGCCTTCAAGGCCGCCAGTACCGACATGATGGAACAGACCATGATGGTCGGGCGAAGCATGGGCACGGTGATTTTCCAGAAACGCTGCCAGCGGTTGGCGCCATCGAGGATCGCCGCTTCCTGCATCTCGGCCGGGATGCCTTGCAGCCCTGCGAGATACATCACCATATACCAGCCCAAGCCGCGCCAGACGGTGACGAACATGACGGCAAACAGCGCGATCGAATCGTCCGAAAGCCAGCCCACGGGCTTGTGGACCAGGCGCAATTGCATCAACACGTAGTTCAACGTCCCCTGCTCATGGAACATGAAGCCCCACATGATGCCGACCACGGAGATCGTCGTCACCACCGGTACGTAGAAGGCGGCGCGGAACAGCTTGATGCCGGGCAGCTTGTTGTTGACCAGGACCGCGAGGCCGATGGCTCCAACCTGGATCACGGGCACGATGAGGAGGAACATCAGCGAGTTCTTCAAGCCTGTGACGAACATCTCGTTGCTGAAGATGTAGCGGAAGTTGTCGAGACCGACGAAATGCGAGGGCTTGATCAGGCTGTAATCGGTGAAGGCGAGCCAGGAGCCGTAGCCGACGGGCCAGAACGAGAACACGGCAAACAACACCAGCGCGGGAGCGAGGAACACATAGGCCTGCAGTGTCTGTTTCAGCTTCATGCTCAGTGATGTTGCGCAGCAAGTTTGCGATTCCAGATGGCGACAGCGTTATCCAATGCCGCCTTCACGTCCTGCGTGCCTGTCACACCGGCCTCGATCGCGTTGACCAGCGCCCGCCGCAATTCATCGTAATCCTCGATGCCGGCGACATACAGCGTGCGCGAGCGCTTCATCGACTGCGCGCCGATAGCTACCGCCTTGGCCGAAGGATCGGCGTTGGTCGGCAGCTTCTGGAAATAAGGATCGTTGGCCGCCGCCACCGTGATCGGAAATACATTGGCTTCCCTGGCGAATTCGAGCTGATTTTCGTCGTCGGTCAAAAACCTGGCGAACTTGGCGATGGCCGGCATCAGTTCGGGCTTGATCCCCGTGGGCACGGCAAAGTGGATCAACCAGCCGCCCGCCGCCATGCCGGTCGGCCCCAAGGGGGCAGGTGCGATGTCGGTCACGGCATAGATATCCCTGGCATCGGCCTCGATGCGCTTGACGGCCGTGGGCGGCGCGGACAACATCGCCAGGCGTCCGCCGTTGTAGGCCGCGATCGCAGCGGGGAAATTGTCTTCCGAGAACAAGGCATCTTTCAGGATGCCGCCGGCCTGGTAAGCATCGCGCAGCTTTTCCACCAAGGCCACATGTGCCGGCGAATTGAACACGGCGCGATTGTTTTCCACGATGGGCAAGCCTTGCTCGAGGAGGAAGCCATCGGCCTTGGCCAGGCTGGGCGAAAAGCCCGGCTTGCCGGTCTTGGCAAAAATGCGCTTGGAGAATTCCAGTTGTTCATCGAGGCTTTGGGGCGGCCGCGCGATGCCGGCGTCTTTGAACAGCGCGGTGTTGTAGGCTATGACGGTGACGTTGCTATATAGTGGGAAGCCGTACACCTTGCCGGAAAATGTCAGGTCGTCGATGGCGGCCTTGACGTAGCGCGATCTGGCTTCGCCCATCATGGCGTCAACGGGCACGATCAAGCCGTCGCGCGCATATTCGTCGGCCCAGGGCACGTTGAGATTGACCAAGGCCGGCGGCGTACCGGCGACGATGCGCGTGACGAGCTTGGTCTGGATCAAGTCACCCGGGAAGTCGACCCACTCGATTTCGACACCGGGGTTTTGCGCCTCGTAACGTTTGACGATGTTTTCGAAGTAAGGCACGAACTTGGGCTTCAAGCTCATGGTCCAGAATTCGATATGCTGCCTGGCTGATTCCGCATCGGCTGCGGGATGCCATAACAGAGCGGCGGCAAGAAAGCCGGATGCCAGCAGGCGACGAAAACGCATGATGATTTCCGCCGCCCCTTCGGCTTAGTTGGTCTTGGTAACCTTGCTCAAATGGCGTGGCTTGTCCGGATCGAGGCCGCGCGCAACAGCCAGATGCGCCGCCATGACGTAGAAAGCCTGGATCGCCACGATAGGATCGAGATCGGGCGTGGCGGCAACCGGCAAGGTCAGATCGCGTTCGTCCACATCTTCTGGCGCAGCCAGCAAGACGCTCGCGCCGCGGCCGCGCATCTCTTCGGCCAGCTTGATCAAGCCGGCCTGTGTCGGCCCGCGCGTAGCGAAGATCAATAGCGGATAGCCTTCATCGATCAAAGCCATGGGGCCATGCTTGATTTCGGCACCGGAAAACGCTTCGGCCTGGATTGCCGAGGTTTCCTTGAACTTCAATGCCGCTTCGAGCGCGACCGGGAAGCTCACGCCGCGGCCCACCACCATGATGTTCGATGCTGGCGCCAGGATATCGATCGCCTTGGACCAATCGCAATTGGTGGCGGCTTCGAGCGATTCGGGCAAGGCTTCGATGGCGGCCAGGAGCTCGGGATCGTTTTGCCAGGCGGCAGTCAGGCGTGCACCCGCCACCACGCTGGTGATGAAGCTCTTGGTTGCGGCAACCGACAACTCGGGACCGGCGTGCAAAGGCATGGTCCATTCCGCGCTTTCGCCGAGCGGCGAAGCCGGGTCGTTGACCAGCGCCACAGTCGTTGCGCCGCCGCCGCGGAAATAGCGGATCGGTTCGACCACGTCGGGGCTCTGTCCCGATTGCGAAATGGCGATGGCCAGCGCGTCGCGAGTGGCCAGGGGCGACTTGTAGAGCGTAACGAGCGACATCGGCAATGAGGCGACGATGCGGCCAAGACGCGCCATGATCATGTAGGCGCAATAGCTGGCGGCATGGTCCGAGCTGCCGCGTGCCACGGTCAAGACGGTGGAATGCTGTGTGGAACGAAGCTTGCGGCCGAGCTCGGCGTAGCGTTCGCGATCGCGCCCAAGTTGAAGCGAAACGAATTCTGCTGCGGAACACGCTTCCTTAAGCATCAGTGAGGTCAATCTGTTCTCCTTCTACATATACGGCTTTGAGGTTGAGATCGCGGTCCATGACCACGATGTCGGCGACCGAGCCTGCGGCCAGTCGTCCTCGTTCGGGAACGCCGAGAAAATCGGCGGCATAGGTGGACACGCGGCGCGACGCATCGGCCACGTCGAGCCCGAGCTCGACGAGGTTGCGCAGGGCCTGGTCCATGGTCAGGGTGCTGCCGGCCAGCGTGCCGTCGGCCAGGCGCACGCCGCCCAAGCACTTGTGCACGGTCTGGCGCCCCAGCATGTATTCGCCGTCGGGCATGCCCGATGCGGCGGTCGAATCGGTCACGCAATACAGGCGCGGGATGGCGCGCATGGCGGCCTTGATCGCGCCCGGATGCACGTGCAGCAGATCGGGAATCAATTCGGAGTATTCGGCGTGCGCCAACGCGGCACCGGCCATACCGGGTGCGCGATGGTGGAACGCACTCATGGCATTGAACAAATGCGTGAAGCCGGCCGCACCATGCTGCAGGGCTGCCAGGCCGTCTTCATAGGTGCCCAGCGTATGGCCGATCTGCACGCGGATACCGGCATTCGAGACGATCTTGACGAACTCGAGGTGGCCCGGAATTTCCGGCGCGACCGTGATCAGCTTCAGCGGCGCGAATGCCGAAAGCCGCTCGATCTCGGCGAGGTTGGCTGCCTGGGCATAGTCGGGCTGCGCGCCAAGCTTGCCGGGATTGATGTAGGGCCCTTCAAGGTGCACGCCGAGCACGCGCGCCGTACCTTCGCGGCGCGACCAGCAAGCGTGGCCGATTGCCTCCAGGGCTTGTTCGAGATCCGAGATCGGCGATGTCATCGTGGTCGCCAGCATCGACGTCGTGCCATGGCGTGCGTGCATGCGGGCAATCACATGCACCGCGTCGCCCGCGTCCATGATGTCGCGTCCGCCCCCGCCATGGACGTGCAGATCGATGAAGCCGGGCAGGATGTAATCATCGCCGTTCTCTGCAGGATCGGCCGATATCCCATGGATATCGGTGACACGTCCCTCGAAATGCAGCTCGCCCTTGACCCAGCCTTGCTCGGTCAAGACGTTGCCGGCTACCGTTTTGGAAACACTCATCGTCTGTTCACCTGCGCAGCTCAGCAACGAAGTCGTAGTAATCGCTTCGGCAATAGGAATGGGTCAATTCGATCGCGGCGCCGGAATCGAGATAGCCGACGCGCGTGATGTAAAGCATGGCGGCGCCTTGCTTGATGTTGGCCAGGCGCGCCTGCTCGGCCGTCGCATTGACGGCGCGGATGTGTTGCAGTGCGCGAGTCGGCAGCAGGTTGTGCGCATCGAGGTAGCCATACAGCGAATCGTTGATGACTTTCGGATCGGGCAGGTATTGTGCAGGAATGGTCGAGCTTTCGATCGCCATCACCACGTTGTCGGCGGTGCGCAAACGCTTCAGGCGCGACACTACGGTGTTGGGCGACAAGCCCAGGGCCAGGATTTCCTCCGCCGACGCGATGCCGGTTTCACGGGAAAGCCATTGCGAACCGGGATTAAAGCCGCGCTGGCGCAGCTCTTCCGAGAAGTTGGTCAGGCGCGACAGGGGCTGCTCGAGCTTGGGAGTGATATAGGTGCCGGAGCCGCGCTTCCTGGTCAGCATGCCGCGCTCGCACAGGATGTCGATCGCCTTGCGTGCCGTCACGCGCGAGATGTCGAGCGTATCTGACAGCATGCGCTCCGAAGGCAGCGCCTCGTCGGGTTGCCAAAGTCCGCTATGGATGCCTTCGGACAGCTTGTTCGCCAATTGCAGATACAAAGGCGTAACGCTTTGGGTATCGGGCTTGAAATCGCTAAGCTGGATGAGCATGGTTTCCTCGTAGACTTTGACGTATTAGTTGTAGAGCACCCGCAGCCGCATCGGAACGCGGTTTGACAACACGGGCCCTCAGTTTTTCCGGCAAATAGTCACGCATCGGGGCAGCCAGGCCGCCGCACAATGCAATGGGGTGTCGGGCCTCGGGGTCGAGCGCGATGGCGACTTCGGCGATATCCTTGCCCGCCTGCACCATGAAGCTTTTCGCCCACTCGTCCTGCCCTGCGAATTGGATCACTAACGGCGCCATTTGCGCATAGGTGGTCTGATTGGCTACGGCCAGCCACTTGAACATGCCATCGCGATCGCCGCCCGATGCCGCCATCACGGCGCGCGAAAAATCACTGGCGGGCCGGCGGCCATCGAGTGTGCGCTCGACATGATTGATGGCTTGCAGGCCCAGCCAGGCACCGCTCGCTTCGTCGCCACAGGGGAAACCCCAGCCGCCGACTTCGATGCGCGAACCGTCCGGCAACAGGGCCTCGCCCACGCTGCCGGTGCCGATCGCAATAATCGCGCCGGGCTTGCCTGCATGCGCCCCCAAGAGCGTGCAAAACGCATCGGTTTCCACCATGACCTTGCCGAAACCGGGATTCCTTTCGGCGAAGTTTGCGGCCCATTGCTTGTTGTGCACGCCGGCCAGGCCCAGGCCGATCGCCATGCGGGCCAGCTCCGGCCGTGCTAGGCCGGCCTCTGCAAAGGCGCGATCGACGGCTTCGAGCACGGAAGCCCAAGCCTTCTCGGCACCGTGCATCAAGCCCGAAGGCCCGGCACTGCCCTTGCCTACCTCCGTTGCGTCGGGGCGCTCGACGCGCACTCTGGTGCCGGTTCCTCCCCCGTCCACCCCGATCAAATATTCGTGCATAGCTTCAAACCGTTCTAGTTATCGACCCCTGACACCCGGCGTCTCACACCCGCTTCGGTGCCGTGAGGGACAGGCTCCCGCCACACAGGGCTGCGGAAAAACTGTGGCGGCATTGAGCGAAACGTCGCGTCATCCGCCAAACCGATGTTTCTACAGCCCCACGGCAACCTCCACCTGCAACCACTTTTCCGGTCGCCTAGCAGTCTGTCGGACTTAAGGAATCAAAGCGAAAAAATGGCTGGGCGAGCACAGATTTTGCCGATTTTTTTGTGTCAATAGCGGGACGATTGACCAAAAAATCGGTGAAATATGGGCCGGCCAGGCATTTTTGCAGCCGATTTCCCTTAAGTCCGACAGGCTGCTAACTACCGGATACGACACAAATAAACACCTGCGCAAGCACATGCAATTTCGCTGCGCATACCAGCACTTTAGGGATGCTTAAAGTGGATGTCAATCGGTATTTAAGTGGTATTATCAAAAAAAATGCCGGGGCAAACAAATATTTGTCCCGGCAATCAAAAATGCGTTGAAATCAATGCATTGGATTGTTCAGATTCAAGATCCAAAAGTGCGCCAAGTCAGCGGTACCATCGCTCCCTTGTACCGTTTTGAACGTTTCGATGGCTTTTTCCTTCTGGCCGGCTGCGGCATAGGCCATGCCGAGGTGCAATTTCGCCTCCTCCGGGCGCTTCAGGCTCGGCGCTTTGATACCCTGCTCCATCAACTCCAAGCCCTTGTCGAATTGGCCCATCGTGATATAGGAATAGCCGACATTGACCAAGCCCAGGCCATCCTTGCTCTTGCGCACTTCCGCTTCGGTCTGGGCGATGGTGCGCGTCTCGGCGGCGGCATCCTTGGTGGCTTGCCCCATCAACTGCTTGATGTCCGGCGTGCTGTCGTCGATGACCTTGGCGGCATAGCCCGCGTCGAGAATCTTCTTGGCTTCAGTGGCAAAGCCGATGTGCAATTCGCTATCGATGAAGTAAGCATATTCCTTGGCATCGAGCAAGCCCAACTGTACCTTCAGGCGATAGAAGTCCACTGCCAGGCGTTCGGGAACATCCTTGCGGCCGCGCCAGGTTTGCAGCAGATTGTTCCAGCTTTCCTTCGTCGGATAATAAGTGACCGTCTTTTCCAACGCGGCCAACAGCGCGGCCTTGTCGTTTTGCTTGATGGCGATGGAGAGCAGAAGCTTCAGCTGCAATTCGGTCGGCGCCTTGCCGGCCTTTTCCTCCGCGTCCATGTTGGCCTTCAATTCCTGGCCTGCGTGGACAAAGTCATTGGCCGAATAGTAGTAGCGCACCAGCTCGTCGCGCGCACGCGGTTCCGTGCCGCCTTCGTTGAGATAGCGCTGAATCCACGTCAAGGCTTGCTGATAGTCGTTGCGCTTGTCGGCCATGGAAGCGGCGGAAAGCATCAGCTTGAGCTTATCGTCCTTCGGCACTTCGCTCGAATCGATCACGCGCGGCAGCGTCTCGGCCACGATCTTGTCCTCGCCGGCCACCGAAGCAATACCCAGGCGGGTGCGCTCGATCACATAGGATTCGTAGGCGGACAACGGCGTCTTGGTGATGGAGTCCAGCTTGGCCAGCGCTTCCTTGTACTTCTTTTCCTGCGCCAGCTTTTGCGCTTCCTGCACGGGAGCCGCGACTTCGGGGCTGGCGGCTTTGCTTGCATCGGGTGCCGTCACCGTTTGCGCGGCGGCTGGCGTGCTCACACCGGCAACAACGACACCGCCTGCCAGCGAAAGCAGCAAAGCGAACGCGGTGTTGATAGAGCTGTTCTTTTTCATATTCGGCTTCCATAAAGTGGTTCGGCAAGCCGGCACATTTTCAGTGCCGGCTTGCCGTGTTTTACTGCGAGAGAAGAGGATTAGGCGACTACCTTGCCATATCAGTTCCCGACAAACTGTTCATTACCGATCATGCCGATCTTGGCCACGTTGTCACGCTGCGCCATCGCCATGACGGCGGCGACGTACTTGTACTCAACGAGCCGGTTCGGCTTGACGTGCACTTCAGGCTGATCTTCCTTGGGTTGCTTGTTGCCTACCGTCACCAGGTTCTGTTCCAGCTGGCTGCGGTTGACCAAAGCGCCATCCCAGGAGATCGAGCCGTCGAAGTCGATGTCGATCGTGTGCACTTCCGGTTCCTTCGTCGGCGGCGGCGGCGTGCCGACCGGCAAGTTCAGGTTCACCGAGTGGTTCTGGATCGGGATCGTGATGATCAGCATGATGATCAACACC
>DASVLJ010000065.1:0-16623 GCA_036384915.1 Burkholderiaceae bacterium | reverse complement strand
GCGTATCGCCCTGAATTTGTTGAAAAATGACAAGACCACCAAGCTCGGCGTCGCCAACAAGCGACTCAAAGCGGGCTGGAATGTAGACTATCTCGCCAAATTACTTGGGCTCACCTGTTAAGGCTTCATGCGATTGCCCTGTTCGCCAAGGCCGGCCGGGTTGCCAGGATGGCCCTTTTGGGGCTATAATTGTTCGGTTTAGCCAATTTACCTCCGCCGTAGCGCATACCATCTTCCCATTCGTCCAAACGGACCCTTAGCATGCCCCGGTGCTGTCGCGCCCGGTGAAAAAGCGAGGGTTGCACCTGACGCGCGCACGGCGGTAACTACTCAGGAGTTACGCCTTGCCGCCATTTCTATCAGGCCACACCGTTCCGGCCATCCTCGCACTAGCTGACGGCACGACTTTCCAGGGCATTTCGATCGGCGCCGACGGGCAGACCATCGGTGAGGTCGTGTTCAATACGGCGATGACGGGCTATCAGGAAATCCTGACCGACCCGAGCTACAGCCGCCAGATCGTCACGCTGACCTACCCGCATATCGGCAATACCGGCGTCAACCGCGAAGACGTCGAATCGGCGCAGGTGCATGCCGCCGGCCTGGTGGTCAAGGATTTGCCGCTGCTGGTGTCGAACTTCCGCTCCGAGCAAAGCCTGTCTGACTATCTGAAGTCGCAAAACGTGGTCGCCATCGCCGGCATCGACACGCGCAAGCTGACGCGCATCCTGCGCGAAAAGGGTGCGCAAAACGGCGCCATCGTCGCGGGCCACAACGCCACGGCCGATGAGGCCGTCGCGCTGGCGCGCTCCTTCCCCGGCTTGGCCGGCATGGACCTGGCCAAGGTGGTGTCGGCCAAGTCGGCCTATGAGTGGACCGAGAGCGAATGGAAGCTCGGTAGCGGTTATGGCAAGCAGGAAAAACCGAAATTCCACGTTGTGGCCTTCGATTTTGGCGTCAAGTACAACATCCTGCGCATGCTGGCCGAACGCGGCTGTAAGGTCACCGTCATTCCGGCGCAATCCAGCGTGGCCGAAGCGCTGGCGCACAAGCCGGACGGCATCTTCCTGTCGAACGGCCCGGGCGACCCCGAGCCGTGCGACTATGCCATCGCCGCATCGCGCGAATTGATCGAGAAGGGCATCCCGACGTTCGGCATCTGCCTCGGGCACCAGATCATGGCGCTCGCCTCGGGCGCGAAGACGCTAAAGATGAAGTTCGGCCACCACGGCGCGAACCACCCGGTGCAAGACCTGGACAGCAAGCAGGTGATGATCACCTCGCAGAACCACGGCTTTGCCGTCGATGCGGCCACGCTGCCGGCGAACTGCCGCGTGACGCACGTCTCGCTGTTCGACGGCTCGCTGCAAGGTTTTGCGCGCACCGACCGCCCGGCCTTTTGCTTCCAGGGCCACCCGGAAGCGTCGCCCGGTCCGCACGACATCGCGCCGCTGTTCGACCGCTTCATCTTCCTCATGAACCAGGCTTCCGCTTCGGCGTAACAGTAATCGGAGAAAAACAATGCCCAAGCGCAGCGACATAAAAAGCATCCTCATCATCGGCGCCGGCCCCATCATCATCGGGCAGGCATGCGAATTCGACTACTCCGGCGCCCAGGCCTGCAAGGCCTTGCGCGAAGAAGGGTACCGCGTCATCCTGGTCAACAGCAATCCCGCGACCATCATGACCGACCCCGAGATGGCCGACGTGACCTATATCGAGCCGATCACCTGGCAAGTGGTGGAACGCATCATCGCCACGGAAAAGCCCGATGCGATCCTGCCCACCATGGGCGGCCAGACCGCGCTCAACTGTGCGCTCGACCTGCACCGCAATGGCGTGCTGGACAAGTACAAGTGTGAACTGATCGGCGCCACACCGGAAGCCATCGACAAGGCTGAAGACCGCTCCAAGTTCAAGCAAGCCATGACCAAGATCGGCCTCGGTTCGGCACGTTCCGGCGTTGCCCATTCGATGGAAGAATCCTGGGCGGTGCAAAAGGAAGTCGGCTTCCCCGTCATCATCCGCCCTTCGTTCACCATGGGCGGCACGGGCGGCGGCATCGCCTACAATGCCGAAGAATTCGAAGCCATCTGCAAGCGCGGCCTGGAAGCGTCGCCCACCAACGAACTGCTGATCGAAGAATCGCTGATCGGCTGGAAAGAGTTCGAGATGGAAGTGGTGCGCGACAAGAAGGACAATTGCATCATCGTCTGCTCGATCGAAAACCTCGATCCGATGGGCGTGCACACGGGCGACTCGATCACCGTCGCGCCGGCCCAGACGCTGACGGACAAGGAATACCAGATCATGCGCAACGCCTCGCTGGCGGTATTGCGCGAGATCGGGGTGGACACCGGCGGCTCCAACGTGCAGTTCTCGATCAACCCCAAGGATGGGCGCATGATCGTGATCGAAATGAACCCGCGCGTCTCGCGTTCCTCGGCGCTGGCCTCGAAGGCCACGGGGTTCCCGATCGCCAAGATCGCCGCCAAGCTGGCCGTCGGGTTCACGCTCGACGAGCTGCGCAACGAAATTACCGGCGGTGCGACTCCGGCATCGTTCGAACCTTCGATCGACTACGTCGTGACCAAGATCCCGCGTTTCGCCTTCGAGAAGTTCCCGCTGGCCGACAAGCACTTGACGACACAGATGAAGTCGGTCGGCGAAGTGATGGCCATCGGCCGCACTTTCCAGGAATCTTTCCAGAAAGCCTTGCGCGGCCTTGAAGTCGGCGTGGACGGCATGAACGAAAAGACCAAGGACCGCGAAGTGCTCGAGGAAGAGCTCGGCGAGCCGGGCCCGGAACGCATCTGGTACGTCGGCGACGCTTTCGCCCAGGGCTTCACGCTGGAAGAAGTGCATCAACTCACGCATATCGATCCCTGGTTCCTGATCCAGATCAAGGAAATCGTCGACATCGAACTGTGGCTCGAAACGCAGTCGCTCGATGCGCTCGACCGTGCCACGCTGTTCCGCCTGAAGCAAAAGGGCTTCGCCGACCGCCGTCTGGCATGGCTCATGAAGACGACCGATACGGCCGTGCGCGAAAAGCGCCGCGCGCTCGGCGTGCGCCCGGTATACAAGCGCGTGGACACCTGCGCGGCCGAATTCGCCACCAACACGGCTTACATGTACTCGACCTATGACGAGGAATGCGAAGCCGCGCCGACGAACAAGAAAAAAATCATGGTCCTGGGCGGCGGGCCGAACCGCATCGGCCAGGGCATCGAGTTCGACTATTGCTGTGTGCACGCCGCGCTGGCGATGCGCGAAGACGGCTACGAGACCATCATGGTCAACTGCAACCCGGAAACCGTCTCGACCGACTACGACACCTCGGACCGCCTGTACTTCGAGCCGCTCACCCTGGAAGACGTGCTCGAAATCGTCGACAAGGAAAAGCCTTACGGCGTGATCGTGCAGTATGGCGGCCAGACGCCCTTGAAGCTGGCGCTCGACCTGGAAGCCAACGGCGTGCCCATCGTCGGCACCACGCCCGACATGATCGATGCCGCGGAAGACCGCGAGCGTTTCCAGAAGATGCTGCACGAGATGAACCTGCTGCAGCCACCCAATCGCACGGCGCGCACGGAAGCCGATGCGCTGGTGCTGGCGCAAGAGATCGGCTACCCGCTGGTGGTGCGTCCGTCCTACGTTCTTGGCGGCCGCGCCATGGAAATCGTGCACGATCAGCGCGACCTGGAGCGCTACATGCGCGAGGCGGTCAAGGTATCGAACGACTCTCCCGTGCTGCTGGACCGCTTCCTGAACGACGCCATCGAGTGCGACGTCGATTGCCTCTCCGACGGTACGCGCACCTTCATCGGCGGCGTGATGGAACACATCGAACAAGCCGGCGTGCACTCGGGCGACTCGGCTTGCTCGCTGCCGCCTTACTCGCTGTCGCAGGCCACCATCGACGAATTGAAGCGCCAGACCTCGCTGATGGCCAAGGGCTTGAACGTGGTCGGCTTGATGAATGTGCAGTTTGCGATCCAGAAGAAGGAAGTGGACGGCAAGGTGCAAGACATCGTCTACGTGCTCGAAGTCAACCCGCGTGCCTCGCGTACCGTGCCTTACGTGTCCAAGGCTACGGGCCTGCAGTTGGCCAAGATCGCGGCGCGCTGCATGGTCGGCCAAAGCCTGGACAGCCAGGGTATCCATCACGAAGTCGTGCCGTCTTACTTTTCGGTCAAGGAAGCGGTGTTCCCCTTCGTCAAGTTCCCCGGCGTCGATACCATCCTCGGCCCCGAAATGAAATCGACCGGCGAGGTGATGGGCGTGGGCCGTACCTTCGGCGAAGCCTTCATCAAGTCGCAGATCGGCGCCGGCATCAAGCTGCCGCGTTCTGGCAAGGTGTTTCTCTCGGTCAAGAACGGCGACAAACCGCGCGCCGTGCAAGTGGCCAAGGACATGCACGCCATGGGCTTCTCGATTGCCGCCACCAAGGGCACGGCTGCCGCCATCGCCGCTGCCGGCGTGCCGGTGCAGGCGGTGAACAAGGTCATCGAAGGACGTCCGCACATCGTCGACATGTTGAAGAACCAGGAAATCGCGCTGGTCATCAACACCGTGGAGGAAAAGCGCAGCGCCATCGTCGACTCGCGAGCCATCCGTACCTCGGCTCTGGCGGCGCGCGTGACGACTTACACCACGATCGCCGGTGCGGAAGCGGCGGTCGAGGGCATGGCCCACATGGATGAAATCCATGTGTACGATTTACAAGGACTGCACAAGTCTTTAAACTAGCCGAAAAAGCGGTTTAAACCAATCTGCCACAGAGCTTGCAAGGTTTCCGGTATTGCCGGGAGCCAAGCAACCTCTGTGGTTTTCACTTTGTTAAGAGAAATCATGAGTTCAGTACCCATTACCAAGCAAGGCGCCGAAATGCTCAAGGAAGAGCTGCACCGCCTGAAGACCAAAGACCGCCCATCCGTGATCAATGCGATCGCCGAGGCGCGCGCCCAGGGCGACCTGTCGGAAAACGCCGAATACGATGCCGCCAAGGAACGCCAGGCTTTCATCGAAGGTCGAATTGCCGACCTCGAAGGTAAACTCTCTGCCGCCCAGATCATCGATCCGGCCGAGCTCGATGCCGACGGCCGCGTAGTGTTCGGCTCGACCGTCGACCTGGAAGACCTGGAATCGGGCGAAAAAGTGGCCTACCAGATCGTCGGCACCGACGAAGCCGACTTGAAGCTGTCCAAGGTATCGGTGACTTCGCCGATCGCGCGTGCCATCATCGGCAAGCACGCCGGCGACGTGGTCGAAGTGCAGGCCCCGTCCGGCCCGCGCGAATATGAAATCCTCGAAGTCCGCTACGTCTGATCACTTCCCCGATGCTGGTTGAGCGCGCCCGCCTGCTGATCGCGACGTTTTGGGTCGGCAGTTTGTGGGCGATCGGCTATCTTGCCGCGCCTACGCTGTTCGCTACCCTGTACGACAAGGTATTGGCCGGAACAGTGGCCGGCAGCCTGTTCCGTACCGAGGCTTGGGCGTCAGTGACTTGCGCGGTGTTGTTGTTAGCTTTGCAAATCAAGCAAAGACGCCTGGTGCTTGCCATGCTGGCATGCACGCTGATCGGTTATTTTTGTTTGCAGCCCTTTATGTCGGCATTACGTGAGAGCGCTGGACCAGGCGGGGTGATGGCGTCCGATGCGAAGACCAGGTTCGCCGTGCTGCACGGCATATCCATGGTGATTTACCTGGCGCAGAGCGTGCTCGGCGCGGTCATGATTTGTAGGTTGGTGCTGAGCGCAGCGAAGCCCAACGCAGCCTCGCTTGGCTAGAGTACGTAAGGCGTCACTTGCCTATGTTGGTCCGGGCTACGCTTGGCTTCATTTCGTTTAACCCGATCCACCAAAGCAAGCGGTTAGCGGCCTAATGCGGACTTTTTGGCGCTCTTCTGCCTCGGCTTGGCGCGCTTGATCGAACCGCCCTGCGTCACACGCTCATTACCCTTGACCATGACCTTGGTCACGCTGGGCTTCTTGGTGCCGCTGGCGCTGGGCTTGACGATGGTGACTTCGCGCAAGCCACCGCGACCCTTGGGTGCCGGGGCTTTGGCTTTCTCGGCTTCTTCCTTGGGGCGGTAGATTACGAGCAGCTTGCCGATATGTTGCACTGGTGCGGCACGCAGTTCTTCGCAGATCGTTTCGTAGATGGCAATGCGTTCTTCGCGGTCGTCGCCGAATACGCGTACCTTGATCAAGCCGTGCGCCTTCAGGCTGGCGTCGATTTCCTTCTTGACCGCCGGTGTCAAGCCTGCTTCGCCTATCATCACGACAGGGTTGAGGCCGTGTGCTTCGGTGCGCAACGCGCTGCGTTCGGCGGGGGAGAGCTTGAACATGGAGATTTCCTGAGGCCTTATTCTTAAAGGTTGTATTCTACGCTAATGGCAAAGAACAAATTCAATCACAGCTGGTTGCATGACCATATCAACGATCCTTACGTCAAGCTGGCGCAAAAGGAAGGCTATCGCGCGCGCGCTGCCTACAAGCTCAAGGAAATCGACGAAAGCGAAAAGCTGATCCAGCCGGGCCAGATCATCGTCGATCTGGGCTGCACGCCCGGCAGCTGGTCGCAATACGTGCGCAACAAGCTGGCCGGCAAGGCCGGCGGCGGCATTCACGGCACCATCATCGGGCTCGATATCCTGCCCATGGAGCCGATCGCCGACGTGCATTTCATCCAGGGCGATTTCCTCCAGGAAGACAGCGTGCGCCAGCTCGAAGCGGTCTTGAACGGGCGCAAGGCCGATCTGGTCTTGTCCGATATGGCACCAAACCTGTCCGGCATTGCCATTACCGATGCGGCCCGGGTTGAGGAAATAATCGAATTGGCAATAGATTTTTCCCGTGCCCATTTGAAACCCAATGGGGCGCTCCTGGTCAAATGCTTCAATGGCACGGGATTTAATGAAATTCTTGCTAATTTCCGCCGTGAATTCAAAATTGTGACGCAAAAGAAACCCAAGGCGAGCCGGGACAAATCATCCGAGATATTCCTTTTGGGGAAAATTCAAAAGAATCCGGTTTGATTCCGGGTGTCAGTTTGATATTAGGCCTTGATTTTCAGGGCTTTAGCCACACTATCATCGCAAGTACCGCACATTGCGAGTAGAATCCGATTATCCGGCTATAGAGAGGGGACGCGGCGCGTCCAAGGAGTTCTAGTGAATAACATGTTTTCCAAGTTCGCCATCTGGGGCGTGGTTGTCCTGGTGCTGTTCATGCTCTTCAAGGAGTTCGACACGCACAGCCTGACCGGTGGCGACGAGCATCCTGTCGCGTATTCCGATTTCCTCGACATGGTCAAGAACAAGCAAGTCAAGGAAGTGGTGCTGGAAGGCACGTCGACTGCGCATGTGACCACGCAGGACGGCAAGAAGGTCAAGACCAACCTGACGATCCTGGATCGCGGCTTGATCGGCCAATTGGTCGATTCCGGCGTCAAGTTCGACAACAAGGCTCCGGAAGAGCGCAGCGTGTTGTCCGAAATCTTCATCTCCTGGTTCCCGATGCTGCTGTTGATCGGCGTCTGGGTCTTCTTCATGCGCCAGATGCAAGGCGGCGGCAAGGGCGGTGCGTTCTCCTTCGGCAAATCCAAGGCACGCATGCTCGATGAAACCAACAATGCCGTGACCTTTGCCGATGTCGCCGGCTGCGATGAAGCCAAGGAAGAAGTCGCCGAACTGGTCGATTTCCTGCGCGACCCGACCAAGTTCCAGAAGCTGGGCGGCCGTATTCCGCGCGGCGTGCTGATGGTTGGCCCGCCCGGCACGGGTAAGACGCTGCTGGCACGCGCCATCGCCGGCGAAGCCAAGGTGCCGTTCTTCACCATTTCCGGTTCCGACTTCGTTGAAATGTTCGTCGGTGTCGGTGCTTCGCGCGTGCGCGACATGTTCGAGAATGCCAAGAAGCATTCGCCTTGCATCGTCTTCATCGATGAAATCGACGCGGTCGGCCGCCATCGCGGTGCCGGCGTGGGCGGCGGCAACGACGAACGCGAACAAACCCTGAATCAACTGCTGGTCGAGATGGACGGCTTCGAGCCCAACTCGGGTGTGATCGTGGTCGCCGCGACCAACCGTGCCGACGTGCTCGACAAGGCGTTGATGCGCCCGGGCCGCTTCGACCGTCAGGTCTCGGTCGGCCTGCCCGACATCCGCGGCCGCGAACAGATCTTGAACGTCCACATGCGCAAGGTGCCGATCTCGACCGACGTCGAAGCCAGCGTTTTGGCACGCGGCACGCCGGGCTTCTCCGGTGCCGATCTGGCCAACCTGGTCAATGAAGCGGCCTTGTTCGCCGCCCGCCGCAACAAGCGCACGGTCGAGATGCAAGACTTCGAAGATGCCAAGGACAAGATTTACATGGGCCCGGAACGCAAGTCCATGGTCATGCGCGAAGAAGAGCGCCGCAACACGGCTTACCACGAGTCGGGCCATGCGGTTGTCGCCAAGCTGTTGCCCAAGGCCGATCCGGTGCACAAGGTCACCATCATGCCGCGCGGCTGGGCTCTGGGCCTGACCTGGCAATTGCCCGAGCACGACAATATCTCGGGCTACAAGGACAAGATGCTGGAAGAGATTTCCATCCTGTTCGGCGGCCGCATCGCCGAGGAAATCTTCGTCGGCCAGATGTCCACCGGCGCCTCGAACGACTTCGCGCGCGCCACCAAGATCGCGCGTTCGATGGTCATGCGCTTCGGTATGTCCGACGCGCTGGGCACGATGGTTTACGTCGAGACCGAGCAAGACAACAACTGGCACAAGCCTATCGCTGAAGCGACGCAGCAGCGCGTCGATGCCGAAATTCGCAGCATCCTCGACGAGCAATATGCGTTGGCACGCAAGCTTTTGACCGAGAACCGCGACAAGGTCGAAGCCATGACACGGGCCCTGCTCGAATGGGAAACCATCGATGCCGACCAGGTCAACGACATCATGGCCGGCAAGGAGCCGCGTCCGCCCAAGGATACGCGCCTGACCAAGCGCACCTTGCCCGGCACGCCGCCCAATGACATGAAGCCTGGGGCACCGGCTACCGTTTAAGGATTGGTAGATGCAGCAATGGAGGGGTGGGGAGCGATTCCCGCCCCTTTTGCTTACTGAATGATTGCCAAGCACGTATAAGAATAATGAAGACTTTGCAATGCGGACGTTTCCGGCTTTCGCTCTCGGGTGATCGCCCGCTTGTCATGGGCATTTTGAACGTCACACCGGATTCATTTTCCGATGGCGGGCGTTTCCAGGCGCTCGAAGCAGCCGTTTCCCATGCGGAACAAATGATTGTCGAAGGAGTCGATATTATCGATATCGGCGGCGAATCGAGCCGGCCCGGTGTGCGGGCGCTTCCCTTGGAAGAGGAATTGCGCCGCGTGATGCCCGTGCTCTATGCCCTGCGCGATTGCGGCAAACCCTTGTCGATCGATACCTACAAGCCGGAAGTGATGCGCGAAGCGATTGCCGCCGACGTGGACATGATCAACGACATCAACGGCTTCCGCGTGCCCGGTGCTGTCGAAGCTGTTGCTGAATCGGGCTGCGGACTGTGTATCATGCATATGCAGGGAGAACCGCAGAACATGCAACGCGATCCCCGGTACGAGGATGTGGTTGGCGAGGTCGGCGCCTTTTTGCGCGAACGCGTACAGGCGCTCGAAGCGGCCGGCGTGGTGCGCCAGCGGATGTGCGTCGATCCCGGTTTCGGCTTCGGCAAGACGCTCGACCACAATGTCGCGCTCTTGCGCAACATTGGCAGGATGCAGAATGAACTGGGTTTGCCGCTGCTGGCGGGCATGTCGCGCAAGTCCATGATAGGCGGCATCACGGGCAGGCAGGTCGACGACAGGCTGGCCGGCAGTCTTGCTGCGGCGTTGGCGGCGGCGGCGCAGGGCGTGAAGATCGTGCGCGTGCACGATGTGGCCGAAACCGTCGATGCCTTGGCGGTATGGCAGGCGGCACAGAATAACGAGTGAATTGAACAGCAACAGCAGAACAACATGACACGTAAATATTTCGGCACGGACGGCGTGCGCGGCCGCGTAGGCGTTGCCCCCATTACTCCCGACTTCGTCATGCGCCTGGGCTACGCGGCCGGGCGCGTGTTGGTCAAATCAAGGTCGGGAAGTGCGAGCAAGCCCACGGTATTGATCGGCAAAGACACCCGCATTTCGGGATACATGCTCGAAGCCAGCCTGGAAGCAGGCTTTTCCGCCGCCGGGGTGGATGTGATGCTGGCGGGGCCGATGCCCACTCCCGCCATCGCCTACCTGACGCGTGCGCTGCGCCTGTCGGCCGGGGTGGTGATTTCGGCTTCGCACAATCCCTATCAAGACAACGGCATCAAGTTTTTTTCCGAAGGCGGCAGCAAGCTGCCCGATGCAGTCGAGTCGGCCATCGAAGCGCTGCTGGACGATCCCATCGTCTGCGTCGCCTCGGAAAAGCTCGGCAAGGCCAGGCGGCTTGACGATGCGCGCGGCCGTTACATCGAATTTTGCAAGAGTACCTTTCCCAACGAGCTCGACCTGCGCGGCTTGAAGATCGTGGTCGATTGTGCGCACGGCGCGGCTTATCACATCGCGCCGGACGTCTTTCATGAACTTGGCGCCGAAGTCGTGTCCATCGGCACGCAACCCAACGGCTTGAACATCAACGACGGCTTCGGCGCCACCGCGCCCGAAGCCTTGGCCGAAGCGGTCAAGGACCAGCATGCCGATCTCGGCATCGCGCTCGACGGCGATGCGGACCGCTTGCTCATGGTGGACGCCGCCGGCCGCATCTACAACGGCGACGAATTGCTTTACGTGATGGTCAAGGACCGCCTCACCATCGGCCCCGTGCCCGGCGCGGTCGGCACCTTGATGACCAATATGGCGCTCGAAGTCGCTTTCAAGCGCATGGGCGTGGGTTTTGCGCGTGCCAAGGTCGGCGACCGCTATGTGCTCGAAGTGCTGCAGGAGCGCGGCTGGCAATTGGGCGGCGAGGGCTCGGGCCATCTGCTGTTCCTCGACAAACACACTACCGGCGACGGCATCGTCTCGGCGCTGCAAGTGCTCTCGGCCTTGAAGCGCAGCGGCAAGACCCTGCCCGAATGCATGGCCGGCATGCAGCTGTTCCCGCAAACCCTGGTCAACGTCAAGGTGACCAAGGGCTATGACTGGCAAGCCAACGCCGCGTTGATGAAGGAAAAGGCCGCGGCGGAATCGGAGTTGGGCGACAATGGCCGCGTGCTGATCCGCGCCTCGGGTACCGAACCGCTGATACGCGTCATGGTGGAAGCCGAAGATGCGAGCCTGGCCGATTCCATGGCGCATCGTATCGCCGATACCTTGCGTACATGAAAGCCAGCAATACCATTCTGGTAGTCGAAGACGAGCCCGGCATTGCCGAGCTGCTGCGCTACACCCTGATCGCCGAGGGCTTTACCGTCGACATCGCCAGCAACGCCGCGCAGGCGCGCCAGTTCGCGGCGCAAGCCTTGCCGCGCCTGGTCCTGCTCGACTGGATGCTGCCCGACCAGTCCGGCATCGGCTTGTTGAACGACTGGCGCAACGAACCCGGCACAGCCACACTGCCGGTCATCATGCTGACCGCCAAAGGCCTTGACGAAGACAAGGTCAAGGGCCTGAACGCCGGCGCCGACGACTACGTCACCAAGCCGTTTTCGCCGCGCGAACTCGTCGCACGCATCAATGCCGTGCTGCGCCGCCACGTGCAGCAGGATGCGGTGCAGCCGCAGACCGTCGGCGCCATCACGCTGGACGACGAGCGCCACATGGTGCTGGTGCAAGGCAGCCCGATCGAGCTCGGCCCAGCCGAATTCAAGCTCTTGCGCTTCATGATCCAGCACCCGGAGCGCGTGTTCTCGCGCGCCCAATTGCTCGACAAAGTCTGGGGCGACCACGCCTTTTTCGAGGAGCGCACGGTCGACGTGCACATCATGCGCCTGCGCAAATCGCTGGGCGGCGCCGGGAATGCAATCAAGACGGTGCGCAGTGTCGGTTACATGTTGAAAGGCGAACAAGGCCCGGCGTCGGCGTCCTGATTTCCTTCCTGTATCGAAATTGGGCTGAAATCGGACCGGTCGGTCCGTAATCGGCTATAATAGTTGTCTTCGGAGTGTAGCGCAGCCCGGTAGCGCACCTGCTTTGGGAGCAGGGGGTCCAAGGTTCGAATCCTTGTACTCCGACCAAGATTGTCAAAAAAGGCCTGGAAGCTTTGCTTCCGGGCCTTTTGTTTTTGGTGCGCCCAGCATGGGCGCACTCCTGCGGGTGGAAATCCCGCCGTAAGTTGATCACCGCGAACGAAGTGAAGCGCAACTGCGTGAGGGCGACCGAAGAACGTGGGAAGGAAGCGCGGAACATAAACCGCGAGCGGATGAACAAGAACCGGATAGAAGGCGCTGCCAAGCAGGGCGAGCGGGCTAAACACCGCGAAGCTCTCGTGATCAAGGCGAGGTGGCGTAGATCCGGCGGTTGCGCGGTGAAGGAGTGCGACCCTTACCCAATGGGAGATCTCGCCTCATGCCTGAAAGGGCGATGGCGCAAGCTGGAGCGAGAAGTCAGCGGAGGTCGTAGTAGTCGAGGGCGTCGCCGGGGAGGCTGGAAACCGTCGATGAAGGGCCGAGGGAATAGGAGGGGTAGTCTTCCGATTATCAGAGATGGAGCGTCTCAGATGTTCGCATCAGCGAAGCTCGCCAGTATGGCAAATGGGGTGAAGCCAGACCAGTCATGGCAGCGAGAAAACCAGCTTTGCCGAATCGGAGACCGGCAACCCCAGGCAATCGAGCCAGCAGCAGCACAAGCCCGTCACTTAACTACTCCAACCGCCCGGTGCGGACCCGCATGCCGGGTGGTGTGGCAAGGGGCGTAGCCTTCTGGCTACCCCTTATGCTGATCGACCCAAATTCCGATGTTGTTAAAAATAACATTTTGTGTCGAGCAGGTTTTATTGATGAATTTCAATGTTATGCTGCAAATTGACGTGCTATATGGTTAAGACTTACTTTTAATTGATAACTAGGAATTACCATCCATGGTCGAAAAATACTTGCCAGCCACAGAACCGGAATTAATTGCGGTCCGACCAATCGGATGTGATCTCAATTTCTCTCTGATTAAGCAAATTAGCTTTGAGGCGAAAGAGATCAAGTTGTGCGTGATTACAGGTGAGATCGGGATTCGTCACAATTTCAATAAGTGCAATATTGTGGCCTCGAAGTTCAGGCATGCCAGCTCTTACCAAGCTGACTTCACCAACGTGGACTTCAAGGATTGCATTTTTACCGAATGTAGTCTGACCGATTCCAAATTCTCCGACGGTGCAATTTCCAGCACTTTCTTCAGTGGAGGGAAAATAGATGGCTGCTCGTTTCGAGATATGGCAATCACCGAAACAGAGTTTCGGCATGTTGAGTTCCGGAATTGTGACTTCTCGAAATTGCTTATTAAGTCCTGTCGTTTTTTTGAATGCACCTTCGTCGATTGCATCACGTCGAATAAATTGTTGGAGTCATCGCTGGTGCTGGGCTGCCGTTTTGTTGGAACTATATTGGAGATTGGTACTATTGCGAGCAATTTCGGTATTGTTGCCAATCAGGTGGATGCGGAGCTACGGGGACTGCCAACACCAACTCCAGATGAGATGGACAACCGCGGGCAATACATAGGCCGAATTGCCTCCGAGTCCCGCTTGTCGGCCGTTGATGTGTTCCGCGTTCTGTACTATTTCGACGCAGAGAATGCTTTGATGAGCGACGAGTTCGATATTTGCTTATCGGTCAGCGCTTGGGAGGAGCTAATATGGATGCCGAGCAGCTTTATTTCTACATTTAATGATTTTGTGGATTTTTTGCTCCACCTTTTTGACAATGATAAATTACTAGTGTTTTCTCTTTGGCGTCTCCAAACAGTGGCAGCTGAGCTGGCGGGACGACTCGAGCATGAGGATCGGGAGATTTCGGCTCTTTTATTACGCCCTTTGCTGGGGATTCAAACGACGCTAGCTCGACTTCTTGAAGATCAGGTTGCGCTACAGAGCGAGCTTTGTGAGCTGTATGCCAAGGAATTGACGCTACTGGTCAACGGACCACTCGATCGCAGCTTTTACCTGGCTGAGCTTGCGCATTGGTTCGACAATTCGACTACCGAAATAACGCGTCTTGTGCCGCATAACTCGCCAGCCGAGCTAACTCTCGTTGCCAAGGCGATCGGTGATTTGGCGCCATTTATCGCCCTGTTGGTGTGCACTCGGGTTAGTCTCGAAATTCAGAAGCTGCGATTTGAGACAAATAAGTCATTGACCACTCGATCAAGAAAGAGCGAGACAGACAATACGCGCCGTGTGCAGGCCGAACCAGGCGACCTCTCTGCGTTTGCGTTGTCGGTTGGACTAACGAAAGACCGAAAAGCTTACGAGCTCAAGTTGATGACCATGCTTCCCGGTGACCACTTCTTGCGCTTCATGGTCCAGCTTCGTCTGGATGTCACGGTCCGCACGATCAGCAGAGCACGTTCTATCTTGCATGGAATACTCGGTCGTGATATATAAGATTGGAAATGGCCATGAGTTTTTCCACTCCTCCCAATATATGATGCTCTCGATTGAAGAAATTCAGGCGCACATATTCGCGTTGTGGGTCGAGTGGGAAATGCATGCTGGCGCCCAGAATGACGGGCAAGCGATGATTCCGACATTGAAGTAATAGCTCACGCCTTTTCGTCATATAGTCATCGACTGTTCGCGTCCCCAAGTCAATAGCGAGAGAGCCTATGTAACCAGTAACGAGTTGATGGACAAGGATATGTGAGCCATCGGCTAGGGCAGCTGCGCGCTTTGCCAAGGAACTGGTCTGCAATCGCGCAGCATCTAGCATTGCCTTGAAAGCCAAGGGGCGTTCGGCAATTTGCATCGCGTAGCTGAGGCTGAAACAGTCAATGGTCGGATTGTAGAGTTCGAGGATCTGCGCGAAGTTCTTGCGATACTTTTCGTTGTGTAAAACAAACGAGATGCGAATGCCGTTCAGGCCGCATGGCTTCAACATACTTCGAATTTTAATCACACGACTCATTTGAGAAGGATTTAGTTCACGTAAGATGCTCGGAAAGCATTGTTCAACGGCTTCATCGAGGACGAGAAAACCATCAGCCGGCAGCATTTCCAACATGTGGCGAACATGGACTGCGTCTTGGTCGCTCCCCAGCCCAATACGCGGTTGTGTAAGCCATAGGGCGCATGGACTGGCGCCATCCAAAAAGGCTTCGTTTATGGTCAGTTTGTAGTTGTCCGCTTCGCTGGTTCGAATACGTCGCGCGTACATCCCAAGGTTATGACATTGTTCTAGACTGGCGTAATAACAAGGCGATTCAAATAGAACGCTGCGAATTCCTGTGCTCTTCAGGAATGCCAGCACCAACAAAGAAGCAGCAGTCGCTGATTGGCAAATCGTTAGATTGTCCATGCTATAGGTGCATTCATCCCATGTCTCAAGTAGCTCTCGCAACTTGTCCTTGGGAGCGCCAAGATGATCTGAAAGATCTCCGTAATAGGATTGGAGTCTGCTGGAGTCGAATTGATGCGGAGGTAACAGCGCTAGTGCATCTGATGCTGTATCCAGCCATCCAGAAGGATCGAGAAACGGGCCACCCAAACGAACTTCCTGGAAATATTCGGAGTTGATTGCATCATAATCGTCTTCAAGAAAATCCATTGCGCTAACCCTATTTGATGAAATTGCCGGCGGTTCGAGCACGGCTCGGACAGGATAATTCCTAGTTATCGCTGCATTTCCAACCTCTCCCTGATGTTGACGCGGCGGATTTCGGCACGTAGCTTCTGATCGGCAACATGCGTGTATATTTCCGTGGTTGTGATGCTGGCGTGTCCAAGCAATTTCTGGACGAATCGGATATCCAGGCCCGCTTCCAGCAACTGTGTGGCTGCCGTATGGCGAAGCATGTGGGGAGTGATGCGCCGGTCCAATTCGGCGGCCTCTGCGAATTTGCGTACAACACGCCGAACGTATTGTTCGTTCGCCGAGCGTCCGAGCCCATTGACGAATAGGGCATTGGCGGCTTGGAATCGGAGCGACACCTGTTCCCGGTATGCATGCAACCTGTCTAACGTAACGGGGTCCGGAAACGAGACCTGCCTTTCCCGATTTCCCTTGCCGTTGATCTTCATCTGATGCAGCGCTTGGTCGATATCCGACCAACGCAGCTTGACCAACTCGCCCACCCGTACTCCGGTCAAGGTCATTACTTCGATTGCCAGCCTGGCAGTCAGCAAATCCCACAACTCTCTTTGCCGGAATGTCTTATGCGTTTCGTGCGGAGAGCGGTTGATGCATTCAGGGGCGATGGCAACCAGCTTGCGGATTTCACTTGTCTGCAGATTCCGAGGCAGCCGCTTAGGTAGGCGTATTTCCAAATGCAGCCTCTCCAGCGGATTGGTCGCGATCAATTTGCGGCGAAACAGCCCCCGTTGGCCAGTCAAATTCCTCCACATCTGGCCGGGTCAAATTCCCCCACCCCTGAGCGGCTGAAGCGGCAGTAAGGCCAAGCGGCGCAGGGAGCAATCCCGCTGGCAGGACGTAACCTAACCCTTTCGACAACGAA
>DASVLJ010000064.1:0-5337 GCA_036384915.1 Burkholderiaceae bacterium | reverse complement strand
ACGACCTCGCGCAAGGATCAGCTGTGGGTTGCAGGCCTCGCCTACAACCTGACCCCGGCCACGACGCTGACCCTGGGCTACATGGATGACCAGATCACGCAAGCCGTTGCCGGTGATGGCAGCATGAAGACGGCCTATGCCTTGATCGAGTACCGTCTGTCCAAGCGCACCGAAGTCTACGCGACGATCGACGATTCGCGCGCTACCGGCCAGGCTGCCACGCCGGCAACCGGCGGCGGCTCGATCAACGGCGTCGGTGCCGGCCAATCGAACAGCGCGGCTTACGCTGCAGGCCTGCGCGTCACGTTCTAATCCAGGCAATTTACGGCTTACGCTTGGTAAGCCGTATTCCCGGACTGCTCTCAAGGGCCGCTGCATTCAGCGGCCCTTCGTTGTTTGCGGCAGCATTCTTTACTGCCTCCTCGTTTTTATATCGAAACCCGCCCTTAAGACGGATTTTGCATATCCATGGGTAATTTGATTCGTTTGCCGAATACCCAACCTCCGTTAATCTAGCTTCGTCGCGATTGCTGCTTCATTTTTTGCAATGACAAATGCCGGCAGGCGCAGCTCGAAGCGCGTCAACGCAGCCCTGACGTCTGCGCGTCGGCGCGATGCGCAGACAGTCGCGTAGTAAGACCGCGTAGTCAAGCCGGGGCACCACCAATTAGGAATCTGCAATTGCAGCTTGCCTGGGCGAGCTGTCGGGGGAATGTTTTGTCTAAAAATAAGAGAGCTTCTTTGAGCAATAAATTGGCCGGCCTGGGTTTGCTCGTCATAGCAAATAGCGCTTTTGCGCAAAGTGCTGCACCATCGTCCATCGAGCCGTACGGGATTGTCGACATTGCGGCGGTGCATGTGGAGCATTCGCTTTCGGCCGATCCGAATTATGGCAACACGATCAACGGGGTAACGGCCACCAAGAGCTCGATCAGCAATGGCGTGAATGCCATGATCAATGGCGGTATCCAGGGTTCGCGCTGGGGCATACGCGGCTCGGAAGACCTCGGTGGCGGCTTGAAGGCATTCTTCACGCTGGAATCTGGGTTCAATGCGCAGGACGGTGTCATTGCCAACGGCGCGGCATCGTTGGCATCGAATTCTCCGAAGGCCTCGACCGTCTCGTCGAACAGTTCGCAGAACGGCCAATTTTTCAGCCGCCAAGCCTTCGTCGGCTTGTCGGACCAAGCGCTCGGCTCGCTCGCAATCGGGCGCAATTACAATCCGATCTACGATGTCGTCGCCGACTACGACCCTGTCATGCAGGCGCAGACTTTTTCTCCGCTCGGGGCCTCGAACTCTATCGGCGGAGGAGGCGGCTACTCGGAAAACGTCCGCATCGACAACAGCTTCAAGTACAAGAACAGTTTCGGCCCGGTCAAGGTGGCCTTGCTGTATAAGGTGGGTGGGCAGGCCGGCAATAGTTCGGCCAGTTCGGCCTATGCCTTGAATGTGGGTTACGAAGAAGGTCCCTTCGGTGTGCAGGCGGTCTACGAGCAATTTACCGATTCGCTCAAGAGCGCGACTTCGGCCGTAGCCGGCGAAGTCAACGTGACGAATTACGACACCAGCGCCTACATCGTTGCAACCAAATATCTGTTCGACAGGTTCGCGGTGCGCGGAGGCTACGAAAGCTATACCCTCAAGGCGCCATCCGACAAGCTGGCCTCGCTCGGCATCGCAACTTTCGCCGGCTATCCCATCGCCAATGCCGCGAGCGCGAGCGCCAACTTCAGCTCGGCCGTGCAGACCACCAAGATCGCCTTCATCGGCGGCGATTACGATTTCACGCCGGCCCTGAACCTTGCTGTCGGTTTCTATGATCAGAACCCGCATCGGTCGGGCGACAAGAAACAGCTGGACGGCAATATCTACAGCTACTCGGCCTTGCTCGACTATCACTTCAGCAAGCGCACGGACGTCTACGCCGGCCTGATGGTTTCGCAATACAAGGGAGCGAACTATTCCGCGCCGTTCATTGCCGGCGGCGACAATGCGAGGAACTATGTCGCGGGCATTGGCCTCCGCACCAAGTTCTGATGAAGGAAATAAGCGGGAAATAAAAAGCCGCGCACAGCGCGGCTTGGAAGGGGCAACGAGGAATTAAGGGATACCTTGTCCGTGTTCCTTCGGGTTCGGCGCCACGTAGACCTTGATCTTGCGATCGAGCACGCCGGGCGGTGCCAGCGTCTGCAGGTCGTAGTAGACATTGTTGCCGTCGAACTTGACGGCGAACTGCTTGTCGCCGACCTTGAACAGCACGGTGTCGTTTTCGAACACGTTGACGCTCTTGGTGGTGTCCTTGATGACGATCATCTTGTCGGCGGCCTCGGGCGTGGACACGCTGGGCATGAGATTCGGTTTTGCCAACGCGGAGCCGGCGACCAGTGCCAGCGAAACGACGGCGAGCGTTGCTGCAGCTTTCAACTTCATGTCTACCTCCGTATCAAAAGAGCTTCCTGAAAGGACTTCTACTGAATCGATTATTTTTGTCGACAACCTGCCATTGCGATTTCATCGAAGAGCTGAGCATCAACGACCCTGTCGTGCGGCGGCCAGGCTATCCGGTTGAAAAGTAAGCAAGCGATTTTCACGGTACTATAAAAAAGCACGACCAGTCAAGAAACTCGAGCCACACCTAGTAGTTGTACGATGGCACTGTGTTGTATTGATCGACAGACGGCAGATCGGCGGCTATCGTGGTTTTCGGTGTGATCAAAGGTTGACGCAACAAGCCAAGCCTGCGCATCCTTAAAATTCCTCCCAGTCGTCGTTCCTTGCCGGCGTGCGTATCGGCTTGGGTGCCGCGATCTGGCGGCGGCTCGCCGGGGCTGCGGCCGGCTTTGGGGCGGAGACGGCGGGGGGCTTCGGTCGAGGAGGTCGCGTCGCGGCTGGCAAGGCAACCGCAGGGTCGAGCTTGAAAATACTGACCACCTGGGCCAGCATGGCGGCCTGGTCTTGCAGCGATTGCGCGGCCGCGGCCGCCTCCTCGACGAGGGCGGCATTCTGTTGTGTCGCCTCGTCCATCTGTGTGATGGCCTCGTTGACCTGGCCTATGCCTTCGCTCTGTTCGAAACTTGCCGAGGCGATTTCGTTCATGATGTCGGCCACGTGCTTGACCGAGGCGACGATTTCGTCCATTGTCGCGCCGGCTTCGTCGACCAGTTTGCCCCCGGCATCGACCTTTTCCACCGAATCGACGATCAAGGCCTTGATTTCCTTGGCCGCTCCGGCGCTGCGCTGAGCCAGATTGCGCACTTCCGCCGCCACCACGGCGAAACCGCGGCCCTGCTCGCCTGCGCGCGCCGCTTCTACCGCCGCGTTCAAGGCCAGGATGTTGGTCTGGAAGGCGATGCCGTCGATGACCGCGATGATGTCGACTATTTTGCGCGAGCTTTCCTTGATCGATCCCATCGTGTCGACCACCTGGCCCACGACCTCGCCGCCCTTGGTCGCATATTCCGAGGCGGCTACTACGAGTGAATTGGCTTCGCGCGCATTGTCGGCGTTTTGTTTCACGGTCGAGGTCAGCTCCTCCATGGCCGAGGCGGTTTCTTCCAGACTCGATGCTTGCGCTTCAGTGCGTCCCGAAAGATCGAGGTTGCCGGCGGCGATTTCAGAAGAGGCGGTGGCGATGGTATCGGTCGAGACGCGAACCTGCGCCACGGTTTTGTTGAGCGAGGTGACGAAGCGGTTGAAGGCATCGGCCAGCTCGCCGATCTCGTCCTTGCTCTCGACGGTCATCTTGCGGCTCAAGTCACCGTCGCCGTCGGCAATTTCGCCGAGCATGTGCGCCGCGCGCGCCACCGGCGCGGCAATGGCGCGGCTGATGACGAAGATCACGAGCAAGCCGACGCCGCCGCCGATCACCGCGGCTACCAGGGCCGAGATCATCAACGATTTTTGTACCTTGCCCAGCACTTCGCTCTCGGGCACTTCGGCAAAGGCGTAGAGATTCAATTCCGGCACGAAGGAGGAGGCGACGATGCGTGTGCCATCGGTTGCAGAGTATGTGCTCGAGGCGAATTTTTCGCCGTGCATGAGCTTGGTGACCAGTTCGGGCGTGAAGCCGGGCAGGGACTTGAGCGTGTGCTTGCCGTCGACCAGCGACGCATCGCGATGGATCAGGACGGTGCCGTCGGCGCGTACCAGGTATATGAAGCCAGATTCGCCAACCTTGTAAGCCTTGATCGCGTCGGCCAGCGCATCGACCGACAGGCCCAGGCCGGTCACGCCGGTCTTGCCGCCGGCATCGAAGCGCGTATTGATGAACAACATGTACTTGCTGGCGGAAACGTCCTTGTCGATATCCAGCGTGTAAGGCTTGCCGCCGTTGAGGAAGCCGTAGAACCATTGATCGCCCGGCGCATCCTTGGACAGAGTGCGGTCGAGGCCGGCTTCGGTGAAGTATTTGCCGGTTTCGCCGGAGACCCAGAACACGGTCGAGGCGTGGGTGCCTGCCTTGAGCCTGGCGGCATATGCCTTCCAGGCGTCCAGTCCGCTATCGGCGAGACCGCCTGCTTCCCAGTCGAGCAGGAAGGTATTGTTGGCCATGCCCTGCGAGCTGGCCAGCGGCTCGACGATGCGGCGCAGAATGTCGTTGCGGATCTCGCCGACCACGGCCGGCAATTCCTGGTTGACGACGCGTTCGCGTATGCCCTGGCCGGTCATGGTGATCGATAGGGCCGAGGAAATGATCGCGTAGAGCAGCAGGCAAAAGGCCAGGCCCAGGATCAGTTTCTTTTGAATCGAGAAGTTGCTCAGGAAGGACACAATACGCTCCTTGGTCGAAGAGGGCTGGGCCTGGAGTGCCCAAAGTGTGTCCAAAGAGTGTATCCGGCGGACGGAGCCGATGCCAAAGTTTATCCGAGGCCTGGCGTGCGGATTTGCGACAAACTGGTGGCGAGCTAACCTTGTTTAACGTTTGGTAAAAGAGAAAGGGAGGGTCTCCCCTCCCTTTTGGTACAGATTTTGTAGCGAACCAGGCGTTTGTTCCGGTTCGCTACGAGCGAACAAAACGCGAGATTAGAACGTGACGCGGAGGCCAGCGGCGTAAGCCGCGCTGTTCGATTGGCCGGCACCGACGCCGTTGATCGAACCGCCGCCGGTTGCCGGCGTTGCAGCCTGGCCGGTGGCGCGCGAATCGTCGATCGTCGCGTAGACTTCGGTACGCTTGGACAGACGGTACTCGATCAGGGCATAGGCCGTCTTCATGCTGCCATCACCGGCAACGGCTTGCGTGATCTGGTCATCCATGTAGCCCAGGGTCAGCGTCGTGGCCGGGGTCAGGTTGTAGGCGAGGCCTGCAACCCACAGCTGATCCTTGCGCGAGGTCGT
>DASVLJ010000063.1:0-76335 GCA_036384915.1 Burkholderiaceae bacterium | reverse complement strand
CGCGTCGGCCAGCATCCGGCATCGCGCGTGCAGGAGCTGACACCGAAGCTGTGGAAGCAGCGCTTCGCCGCCGATCTGCTGCGCTCGCCATTGCATCTGATCGGCAAATAGCGCAAGAACGCCGATCAGTTACCGCTTACCATTCCCCTGACTGGTAGTGCTGAAGAGTGGGTCCCATACACGCTGTCGTAAAAAGTCTGGTATGCCAATACCATTATCCGCGCACACAAGAATGTGACTGGTCGCATCATTCACAGCGTAGATACGAATCTTCCTTTCATCGTCGGAAACTTTAGGAACCAAAGCCTTTACTGCATTCGATACTAGATTAATGATAATACCGTTATAGGCCGCGATAGGCATCGACGGGCCAGGTAGTTTGGCGTCGATGTCTATCTCGGTTTCGATACCGTGAGCATCCGTGATCGGACTCAGCGTCTTTGTCGCCCGCGATACTTGCGCGAACGATTTGAAATCTTGTGGGACAGGGTGGCGTGCGCGATCAATGAAAACACGCATGTAGTCCAGATAGTTCGCTAATGCGTGTTCATGATCGGAAATCTCTTCAGATGCGACACCTAACGAACGGTCCTTAGCAGCCAGAGATTTTAGCCGTGCTGCTGCCTGGCTAAGGGTATCCATTGCTTTTTCGAATTCATGCGTCATAAAACCTGCCATGACCCCCATCATGGACATCAATTCAAGCGAGACCCTGGCATCCTGTTCATATTTTTGATTCTGCTCCAGCGTTGTTTCGACAGCCTTGAGCTGTTCAACAATACGCTTGCGATACTCCGGCTCGATGGATTTCGAGCTACGCATCTCGGCAATGGCTGCCGCTAGGGAGGTCCGCGCGTCCTCTTGTTCTTGTACGTATTGGGCTTGCTCCGCCTCAAGGCGAGTCTTACGATCAAAATGAGCTAACAATTCCGCCCCGAAACGGGCGACATGCCAAAGCAATCGAAAAGCGCCATTAGAACGCAACGATTCACGATCCATATTTGGCAACAGCCAACTATCACTTTCCTCCTCACTCCCCGGATGCTTGTGGGTCGAAATATGCACTCGACCGATTATCTGGGGTCCGCGTGGAAGCGCCAACATTGGATTTTTTCCGGTGTCATGCTTATCCGCTCCCATCGGGTAAAGCATGGGCATAAAAATGGACTGCCAATTGCGCTGGTTGAGGGCCTTACTCGCGTCAATCGCGAGCCAGTCACTATCATCTTCCGCATATGCAGCCATCGCAAATTGATTATCGATGACCGCGTAGCTGGCATGATCGCGCACCCAACCCAAAGCATTTCGACCGTCAACGCTCAGCCCAGAAAACGTGCCTTTCCGTTTTGGGAAAAAGCGCAGATCAATAAACACCGGCGAATGAAGTTCCCGAGCCACAGGTAGGTGCAATATGTCTGCCACTTCCGCCACTAGTCCTCGCGAATCGGCAGGTTGGTTCTGCTTTGCCGTTAGTGCGGATCGAGTGTAACCCTTTACAAGGTCACGAAGCTTGACTTGTTTCGCTTCCAGTGGCTTGGCATATCCTTTCCAGAATACTTTGTAGTTCATCACCCCATCGTCATCGATGTGGATTCGCACGCGCCCCACGTAGGCATCAAGAATTTCCCGTTGCAAGGAAGCTTCTGGGGTATCTTTGACTGGGCTCTCTCCAGCAAACACCAATGAAAACCCAGGGTCTTGGTGTCGGGGTTTCCGTCTGCCATCAGTCTTGAATGGCGGTGGCTCCAGTCCTGCCGCTGCATCCGTAAGTCGGAGAATGTCTGTTTTTAGTGTCGAAACGGATATGCTGGTTGCTTCCTCGCGCAACCTGGAGATACGAAGCACAGTTCCTGTATGCGTTCGCTCGGTTACATCGATTACTCGATAAAGGATAACGACGTCGCCAATGGCGTTAGCGCGCGTGATCTGCTCCCAATCGAAGGTTGCCTCGAGCATCCTCCTAACACCGTCGGGATAATTGGCGACAGTCTGCAACGTGACTTCCGCGCCCAGGTATCTTGCTGAAAATCTGCCAACCCCCTTCGAGCCGGCCATACTACGGCCATAGTCGCGGGAAAAACGGGCTTTCCCCTTGTTTGGGCTGCTGATGACCATCCAATTATTCAAAAAGACATCTTCAGTCATTCCGTGACCGTTGTCGGCAACGGAAATCACGTCATCTGTTAACGCCAACTCGCATATCACCGCGTCAGCGTCGTAAGAATTTTTGACTAGCTCAGCGAGCGCGACTTCAGGTTTGCTAACCAGGCGCTCACCTAGCTCCTCCAGCAACGCGGCGTTTACCTGAAAGTACGCTTCACGTGAACCCGCTTTAGCGGATGACGTTTGTCTTTTCACCGTGATCCTTCCTTGGCTAGTTGCGTTAGCACGGCATTAAATTGCCGCACTTCGACCTTCTTGAGGTTATTGGAATGGCTAACAACTCGCTTCGAAAAATCATATTTGGAAAGCCTCCGGGCCAGCATATCCGCTTGCGACTTGTCTTTACAAAACAACGCATATACCGCGCCTACAGCAACCGCCCCAACAGAATTCAAAGTAACCTTCGGCCTCTTGCCAACGAAACCCGACGAGGCCAGCAATTGGGGAGTGGCGTGAATTTTGTATTGATACCATGTTTCCCTTAGCGTGCAAGTAGTGTACTTATTCCACGAACTACCAACGCTTTTCAAATAAGCCTGTAGCTCGGACGACAGATTTTTTTTATCGCTACGAATTAGCCAACAGCGCTGGCCCGCATCAATGTAATACTTCTTGAATCCGTCGCTATCCAGGTCTTGCAGCTCAATGGGAAGTACTCGCAATGAAGTCACGCATGGAGCCACATCGCGCTTTTTCTTAAGACCAAAATGCAGCCGTTCTTCCTCCGTCAGCACAAATATTTCTTGACCACCGGGGCTCAATCCACGCAAGGCGTAAGTCTCTTGTGCTCTTTTTTCGTATGCCAAGACTCGCGTGTTAGTACCCGATGGCTGCTTTACGGGCTTGCTCTTGCCATCTGCATCGATCTTCCAGAATTTCCAATTACCCGATTTTTTGGATTTGTCGATGATCGTTATTGATGCTGTCGTCAAGACGGTAGGGAAGATATCCTCGTTGAAGCGAAACACCTCAACGTCCCATCCTTGATCGGCAATGTGGTCCCGCAGCTCACTGGCGCTCGGACGACTGACCCATTCAAATGGGATCACTTGCACGACCAAGCCGTCTGGCTTAGTCTTTATCAATGCCTGAGCTAAGAACAGTATGAATAGATTAGCAGTCTTCTTCAGGCTAATGCCCGATGTGGTTTTGATATTGGCTAGAATTTCGTTCCGCCACGTCGCATCAAGGCCGTGATGCCGAATATAGGGTGGATTCCCGATACAAAGGTCGAACCCTTCAGGTTTCCATTTCATCGCATCAGCATGAACAATCTTGGCGTTACGGGGCAACTCCCTGCCAGACACCTTCGCGCTATCCACCTCGACCCCAACGTAGCGACGATAGGCATCGCTCGGTCGAGAAAATCTCGCATCACCAGCACCAAGGTCGACTACAGAATCAAAAATCTGCCCATCGCGCAGTCGCTTTGCCATATCCCATGCAAGCTCAACGATTGGATGCGGCGTCTCTACTTGGCACGCTTGGAGGTGCTCAGCCTTCATCAGTACTCCGTACCTAAATTATGATGATAATCTTGTATTATGACCCAAACGCACCCCGATCTCCATGCAAAATTTTTTGTCTCGCATCGTGCTTGCAAAATGGCCGTGACCGGGAGGATTGGGCTCGTTGGCTCAAGCCCTTCGAATCCCCCACGCAGAGTCCGCAGGGACTCCGCTTCTCTCCGCCAGACCAAAAAACTAAAAGCCCCAAGCAGTTGCGTGGGGTTTTCCTGCATAAGCAAAATCGAAGCGGCAAAGCTTCACTAATCTAACGTTTGATATTCCGCGCCGCCGTCGGCGAAGCCAATCCGGGCAGGAAGCTGAAATTGGCCGAGGTCGTCCCATCAAGCAAGGTTGCCCCGGAATGGCAACTGATGCAAGACCCCGGCCCGGCGGTCGCGGTCGGTTGCGCGTAGTTCTGGATGTAGGTTTCCAGGGTCACATTCGATAGCATGCCCGGTACGGCATTGAGCGGCATTGGCGATGGCCCGGTCGGCTCCAGGCTCGCTCCCCATTGTGTTCCGACCAGCATGTAGTTCGCGAAAACGGATCTCGCGCTGTGCAGGGATCGTTGCCATTGCTGGTTCAACTCTTGGGTCAGGCTATAGATTTGCCAGCATCGCGCCGCTTGCGGCGGTGTGTAGCCCAAGGCATAAGGCTGACCGTTGTTCCAGGCGAATGCCGGGCCGCTCGTCGATGCCGTGGGTGCAACGTTTGTCGACGAAGAAGCCTGGCTCGGATTGAAATACGAGTAGCGCACCTTGGGTTGCACGGTTGCCGCGCCGCAGGAGGCGTTGCCGAAATTATTGCATTGCTTGATCGTAGGGTCGCACGCAGCTTGGGCCAGCGGTGCGTTGTCGACGTGCTCGAATGTCGCCCAGATCCATTGCGGCAGCAATTCCCCGTTGTCGGGATTGGTTTTCGGGCCGGTTTTCGGATTCTTCGCAATGATGTGCATGCCCACCAAACCTACGGTCACTGGTTGGCAAATCGCCTGGTTGCCGGAAACCAGATCGCCGGGTACTTCGAGCATGGCTTTCATCGTGAAATAACGGCTGGGGTTGTCGCCGTTTTTCTTGTCGAGTATGCGCCAAGATGCCTTGATCTCCATCGATCCGAGCGGGCCGACCTGATTGGTTCCCGAGGGCGTAAAGTCAACTTGATTTCCCGCGGCGACGAAGTTGGTCTGGCCGGCGGCAGTGATGAGGGTTTGAGCGGCTTGCCCGCCCGGCGCTTGAAGGTATTGAAGTTCCGTGGCGTTGAGCCGCCGCTCATACAATGTCCAATTCCCGTTGATATCGATGAGCGGCAGGTTGGTCGATGCCTGTAGATATTCCTCATTTTTCGCCGACGGCGTTCCCGAGCCGTTGGAGGCGATGGAAAACACGGGCAATTTGTGCGGGTTTGAACAGGATGCCTGCACCGGGCCATTGCCGAATACATTTTCAACGCGGGGCCAGGTTTGCCATACGCGCTCACCGATATTCGATAGGCCTTCCTTAGGCCCCTTTTTCTGGTCGCCTTCTTTCCAGTTGAGTCCGACAAACATCTGCCAAGCCATGTTGTCGAAGGGAGATTGCGAATCCGACGCCGCCGAAGTCGCGGGAATGAAGATTCCCTGATACCCATCCTTTGTGACGAGCATGGGGTCCGGGCCGATATAGGCGGGAATTGTGGAGCACAGACTGGGTTTGTGTGGCGGAATGGCCTGTTTGGCGCAAAGCTCCGCAGACGGCACGTAAGCAACGTGCACCTGCGCGAATGCTGTGATTGAGATTGAACCTGCAAAGGCAGCGAGAGCCGCCAATTTCCACGTTGACGTCATTGTTATTCTCCCTGGTGCTTACGGTCCCAGGCAATATGCGCGGCCTGGTGCACGCGAATTTACGAGCTGAAAAGCAAATTTTTTTGTGGCGAAATACGTCGTGTTCGAAAAGCGCCAGAGTTGTTGCTCACTACCGGCGCAGTTGATACTTGCATGGTCTTGTTGCCAAATCAACCTGTCAGGACTGACAGGTGGGGATGTTGCGCCAGTGGGCGCGGCTTAGACGGAAGAGACGGAAAGGCAACATTGGCTTGAACCGCCACTGCGCTTATAATGCCTACATGGCTACCTTAACCACACCCGCTACGCAAAAATACCTGCTGCCGCGCGACGCCAACGCGGTCGGCCCGCAGAACGATGCCGAGCGCCGCCTGTATGACCTGATCCAGGAAGGCATCAACGGCGGTCCCTCTCAGGAAACCAGCATCGCCGACCTGAGCGCCGAGTTGCGTGCTCGCATCCGCAGCAAGCGTTAAGCGTGCGCTTCAAGCTCTCTCCGGTCGCCAAGAGCGACGTGCTGGACATTACCGACTACTACACTGAAATCTCGCCCGAGTTGGCAGAGCGTTTCGTTGACGAACTGGAAGCAGCGTTGCATGGCCTGTGCTTCCAGCCTGGAGTTGGATCGCGTCGCTACGCGCACTTCCTGGACGACCGCTCTTTACGGATGTGGCAGCTCGACCGCTTCCCGTTCTTGCTGTTCTACCGCGTCGAGGAGCAGATGCTCGACGTGGTGCGCGTGCTGCATGAGCGGCGCGACCTCTCCGCCGATCTGATTACTCATTGAGTCTGGCGCAGCGCGCCAGAGCAAAACTCCCCGATGATGGCCGCCCTGTTTGAAGTCGCAAATTGCGACTTCAAACGACCCTCTGCCGTTCAAAAATGCCTTACCACGCACGTGTGCATGGTCTTGTTGCCCAATCAACCTATCAGGACTGACAGGTGGGCATTGAAGTCCACTCCTCTCCGCGAATGTAAAAAGCAAAAAGCCCCAAGCGGCTGCTCGGGGCTTTTTCTTTTTTTGGCGGAGAGAGGGGGATTCGAACCCCCGATAGGCTATGAACCTATACACGCTTTCCAGGCGTGCGACTTAAACCACTCATCCATCTCTCCTGGATTCGGTTTCGCTAGGTGGCTTTTTGCGAAGCCGCTGATTATAGCAGGGAATGGCGGGGGTTGGGGAGGTTTTGACTGGAAGAAAGCTTGAAAGGCGTAATTCTTTAACAACAATTCCTTTAAGCGCTCCCTCTGCCTACGCGGCCCGCCCACCCCTCTCCCGCTTGCGGGAGAGGGGTTCCAACCAGCCCCGCCTTAGGCGGGGGATGGATTATTGGGCTTCCTTCAACTGCTCCAAAATCGCCGGATTTTCCAGCGTGGAGACGTCCTGCGTGATCTGCTCGCCCTTGGCCAGCACGCGCAGCAGGCGGCGCATGATCTTGCCTGAGCGTGTCTTGGGCAGGTTGTCGCCGAAGCGGATTTCCTTGGGCTTGGCGATGGGGCCGATTTCCTTGGCTACCCAGTCGCGCAGTTCCTTGGCGATTTGCTTGGCTTCGTCGCCGGTGGGGCGCGGACGCTTGAGCACGACGAAGGCGCAGATGCTTTCGCCCGTGGTTTCGTCGGGCTTGCCCACTACCGCGGCTTCGGCCACGATGGGGTTGGCTACCAAGGCCGATTCGATTTCCATCGTGCCCATGCGGTGGCCGGAGACGTTCAACACGTCGTCGATGCGGCCGGTGATGGTGAAGTAGCCGGTTTCTTCGTTGCGGATGGCGCCGTCGCCTGCCAGGTAGGTTTTGCCGCCCAGCTCTTCGGGGAAGTAGCTCTTCTTGAAGCGCTCCGGGTCGCCCCAGATGGTGCGGATCATGGAGGGCCACGGGCGCTTGACTACCAATATGCCGCCGGTGCCGTTGGGCAGGTCATGGCCGGCTTCGTCGACGATGGCAGCGGTGATGCCGGGCAGCGGCAGCGTGCAGGAGCCTGGCACCATGGGCGTGGCGCCCGGAAGCGGGCTGATCATGTGGCCGCCGGTTTCGGTTTGCCAGAAGGTGTCCACAATCGGGCACTGTTCGCGGCCGATATTTTTGTAGTACCACATCCAGGCTTCGGGGTTGATCGGCTCGCCGACGGAACCTAACAAGCGCAGGCTGGTGAGGTCGTACTTGCTCGGATGGTGTTCCGGCGAGGCGTCTGCCGCCTTGATGAGCGAGCGGATGGCCGTGGGCGCGGTGTAGAAGATGGTGGTTTTGTGCTTTTGGATGGTTTCCCAGAAGCGGCCGGCGTTGGGGAAGGTGGGGATGCCTTCGAATACGATTTGCGTGGCGCCCACGGCCAGCGGGCCATAGGCGATGTAGCTGTGGCCGGTGACCCAGCCGATGTCGGCGGTGCACCAGAAGACGTCGTTGGGCTTGATGTCGAAGGTCCACTTCATGGTGAGCATGCACCAGAGCAGGTAGCCGCCCGAGGAGTGCTGCACGCCCTTGGGCTTGCCGGTGGAGCCGGAGGTGTAGAGGATGAACAGCGGGTGTTCCGCGCTGACCCATTCCGGTTCGCACTGTGCCGCTTGCTTTTCAACGAGTTCATGCAGCCACAGATCGCGCCCGGCCTGGAAGCCGGCTTCGCCGCCTGTCCTGCGATAGACGATGACGTTTTTGATGGTGTCGCAGCCGCCCAGTGCCAGCGCTTCGTCGACGATGGCTTTCAGGGGCAGGTGCTTGCCGCCGCGCACTTGCTGGTCGGCGGTGATGACGGCCACGGCGCCGGCGTCGATGATGCGCTCATGGAGCGACTTGGCCGAGAAACCGCCGAAGACGACGGAGTGCGTGGCGCCGATGCGGGCGCAGGCTTGCATGGCGGCCACGCCTTCGATGGACATCGGCATGTAGATGATGACGCGGTCGGCTTTCTTGATGCCGATCGATTTTAAGGCATTGGCGAATTTGCAGACGCGCTCGTGCAGTTCGCGATAGGTGGCCTTAGTCACCGTGCCGTCGTCGGCTTCGAAGATGATGGCGGTCTTGTCGGCGTTGCCGTTTTCCAGGTTGCGGTCGAGGCAGTTATAGGAAACGTTGAGCTGGCCGTCTTCGAACCATTTGTAGAACGGGGCGTTGGATTCGTCCAGCGTCTTGGTGAAGGGCTTGTGCCACAGCACGTTCTCGCGCGCCAGTTTGGCCCAGAAGCCTTCGTAGTCCCGTGCCGCTTCGGCGACCATGGCGTGGTAGGCGTCCATGCCGGAAATGGCGGCGTGCTTCACCAGCTCGGGGTTGGGATCGAAGATGCGGTTTTCCTGCTTCAGCGTTTCAATCGCGGACATGCTTGTCTCCAAGATTAGGGATATTGTTGCCGATGATGCTAAAACTTATGTCTTACTGAAGTCTTACACAAATTTCACGTCATTGCAGGCCACTTACGACTTTTTACCGCGTTTTATAGGTCCGCTTGCATACCGGTTCGCAAGCTTGCTGCGCGGTATGCATTCCTTGATTGTGGCGGGATCAATACCACTATAGTTTGATATTGATCATTTTCTTGCGCGATTTTTTGCGGGTTTTGGGTGAATGGAGGGGGGATTGTTATTTTTACAGGTTTGTTCACTCCCCTCGCCTGCGAGCGAGGAGAGTCCGGCCGGTTCCCGCTATTGAGTCTCCGATTCAGCCCCACACCGCACCTGAAGAGACTGAATCTTTGCCGGTGTAAAATATCAGGATTCGCGAAATTTTCCGCACCCCGATTTCCCATCCCACAGCCACACACCATGACCACAATCATCAAGCAAGACGACCTGATCGAATCCGTCGCCGCCGCGCTGCAATACATCAGCTATTACCACCCGGTGGATTACATCCAGCACCTGGCGCGCGCCTATGAAGTCGAGCAGAGCCCGGCGGCCAAGGATGCCATTGCGCAGATCCTGACCAATTCGCGCATGTGCGCCATGGGCCATCGCCCGATTTGCCAGGACACCGGCATCGTCAACGTGTTTATGAAGATCGGCATGGACGTGCGCTTCGAGGGCTTCAAGGGCTCGATCGCCGATGCCGTCAACGAAGGTGTGCGCCAGGGCTATAACAACGTGGACAACAAGTTGCGCGCTTCCATCGTGGCGGACCCGCATTTCGAGCGCAAGAACACCAAGGACAATACGCCGGCCGTGATCCACATGGAAGTGGTGCCCGGCAATACGGTGGATGTGCAAGTCGCGGCCAAGGGCGGCGGTTCGGAAAACAAGTCGAAGTTCGTGATGCTGAACCCGTCCGATTCGCTGGTCGATTGGGTCTTGAAGACGGTGCCGACCATGGGCGCCGGCTGGTGCCCGCCGGGCATGCTGGGTATCGGCATCGGCGGCACGGCCGAGAAAGCAATGCTGATGGCCAAGGAAGTGCTGATGGAAGACATCAACATGTATGAACTCCTGAAGCGCGGCCCGCAGAACAAGACCGAAGAGCTGCGCATCGAGCTGTTCGAGAAAATCAACCAATTGGGCATCGGCGCGCAAGGCCTGGGCGGCTTGACGACGGTGCTGGACGTGAAGATCATGATGCACCCCACGCATGCGGCTTCCAAGCCTGTGGCCATGATCCCCAATTGCGCGGCCACGCGCCACGGCCATTTCGTGCTCGACGGTTCCGGCCCGGCCTATATGGAGCCGCCTTCGCTGTCCGAGTGGCCGAACGTGGAATGGCAGCCCGACACCAAGCTTTCCAAGAGCGTGAACCTCGATACGCTCACCCCCGCTGAAGTCGCGTCGTGGAAACCGGGCGACACGTTGCTGTTGAACGGCAAGATGCTGACCGGGCGCGACGCCGCGCACAAGCGCATCCAGGACATGCTGGCCAAGGGCGAACCGCTGCCGGTCGATTTCACCAACCGCGTGATTTATTACGTCGGCCCGGTGGACCCGGTGCGCGACGAAGTCGTCGGCCCCGCCGGCCCGACCACGGCCACGCGCATGGACAAGTTCACCGACATGATGCTGGAAAAGACTGGCCTGATCGCGATGATCGGCAAGGCCGAGCGCGGCCCGGTGGCGATTGAATCGATCAAGAAGCACAAGTCGGCTTACCTGATGGCGGTGGGCGGCGCGGCTTACCTGGTTTCCAAGGCGATCAAGAGTGCCAAGGTGGTTGGCTTTGCCGATCTGGGCATGGAAGCGATTTACGAGTTCGACGTGAAGGATATGCCGGTGACGGTGGCGGTGGATGCGCAAGGGGTGTCGGTGCATAACACGGGGCCGCAGGAGTGGCAGGCGAAGATTGCGGCGACTATTGGGAAGATTCCGGTTGCTACCGCCTAGTATTTCACTCCCCTCTCCCGCTTGCGGGAGAGGGGAATAACTGCTGCGGCATGCAGACATGACTGCCCTTAACAAGCACACCGGCCCCATCGGCGTATTCGACTCCGGCCTGGGCGGCCTTTCCGTCCTGCGCCACATCCGCCAAGCCCTGCCGCATGAAGACCTGCTCTACGTGGCCGACGCCGGCTTCGCTCCCTATGGCGGGCGCCCGGAACGCGAGATCGCGGCCCGCACCGTAGCCGTCACCGATTTCCTGCTCGAAAAAGGCGCCAAAGCCCTCGTGGTAGCCTGCAACACGGCCACCGCAGCCGCCATCAAGGGCGTGCGCGAAGTGCACCCCGAACTGCCCGTAGTCGGCGTGGAACCCGGCTTGAAACCGGCCGCCGCCCTGACGCGCTCGGGCGTGGTCGGCGTGATGGCGACGGCATTCACGCTTGGCAGCCAAAAGTTCGCCGCGCTGCACGAGCAAATCACGCAGGCGACCGGCGTGCGCTTCCTGCCGCAAGCCTGCGTCGGCCTGGTCGATCTGATCGAGAAAGGCGACCTGAATGCGCCCGGGATCGCGGCCATGGTGGAACAATACGTGACGCCGCTGCTGGCGCAGGGCGCGGACACCATCGTGCTCGGCTGCACGCACTATCCTTTCGTGCAGCATTTGATCGAGGCCAGCATCCACAAGGCCCTCGTGCAGAACGTAACCATCGTCGATACGGGCGACGCGGTGGCGCGCCAGCTGGTGCGGCTGCTGGAACAGCATGGTTTGTTACGCCAAAATGAGCAAGCCGGCACGCTTGAGGGCTATACCACGGGTGCGGCGTCCCAATTGGCAGATGGCTTCACGCACTTGCTCAAGACACCGGTGGAAGTCAGCCGGATAGCACTGAAAGACTCGCTCTCGCTGGTCGCAACCCGCGCCGATTGATATCGCCCAATTGGGGCAATTTTGGTGTTTAACCACCCGAAAATTGCCAGAACCCGCAAAACCTCGTATAATTGCTGACTCACTTGGTTTCAAACCGTGTGAGCCAGTATCAATGGTGGCCGTAGCTCAGTTGGTAGAGTCCAGGATTGTGATTCCTGTTGTCGTGGGTTCGAGTCCCATCGGCCACCCCAAGAATTCAAAAGCCAGTCGCTCGACTGGCTTTTTCTTTTTTCGCGGCGTTTTCTTTTTGGACCTGCCCGGTCTGCGCTATGATGCGCATACCGTTTAAGCTGAATTGCCATGTCCACTTACGATATGCTGCGCGCGCATTACGCGACGCGTTCGGATGAGGAATTGAAGACGATAGCCGGCGCGCCGGATCTGCCGCCGGACGCCAGGCGTGCGCTCGATGACGAGCTGGCGCATCGCAAAACGGACCCGGAAACCAGGCGCCAGGCCGCCATCGCCGCCCTGATGGCCGGGCTGGAGCAGGAAAAGCAAGCCCGTCTTGCCAAGACGCGCCGCACGCTCTTGACCGCTATCGGCTTTGGGCTGGCCTGCGCGGTTCTCCTGGTCTTGTACACCATGCGCCAGGTCTTGCCGGCAACGAAAAGCCACGCGGGCTCCCTGTTGTTCGGCGTGCTCTTCGCGATAGTCGGCATCGTTGCCTGGGTTGCGCGCCACCGCCGTGCGAGGCTCAGGCAGCGCCAGTCCGACGAACCTCCCACTCCTTGATCCCCACCATGTCCAATTCCAGCGCCTTTGTCTCCATTCTCGCCGCCCTCCTGCTCGGCGCCATGAGCCCGGGGCCCAGCTTCGTCATCGTGGTGCGCAATGCCATCGGCCTGTCGCGCCGCGACGGCCTGGCCACGGCACTGGGCATGGGCGTGGGCGGCGTTCTGTTTGCGGGTGTGGCCCTGGTGGGCCTGTATCAGGTGCTGGCGGCGGTGAGCTGGCTTTACATCGGCTTGAAAATCGCCGGCGGGCTTTATCTGCTCTACCTCGCTTCGCGCATCTGGCGCGGTGCGGCGCAGCCGCTGGCGATGGAAGACGGCGGCACGATGCAGCAAGGCGGCCGCAAGTCATTCTGGGTCGGGCTGTCGACGCAATTGAGCAATCCCAAGACCGCCATCTATTACGCCAGTATCTTCGCCGCCCTGCTGCCGCAACACCCTCCGCTATGGTGCCAGCTGGCGCTGCCGCCTTGCATCTTCATGATCGAGGCAGGGTGGTACACGCTGGTGGCGCTGGGGTTTTCCAGCAGCTGCCCGCGCGCCTGGTATCTGCGCATGAAAACCGGTGTGGATCGCGCCGCAGCCGGTGCGATTGCGGCGCTGGGTTTGCGTTTGATCTGGAAGGCGCCGCAGGGTGGGTTGTAACCCGACCTGATACTGAGCGAAGCCGGGCACGGAGCACGTTAAACGCAGGTCGTCACCGGATTGCCGCAATGCGTATTGGGCGCCATCCAGCCTTTGATTTTCTTGGTTTGTACCTGCACCCAACCGCCTTTGCACGCCTGCACCGCGCCCTGTTCGTCCGCAGCCATGCTGCCGACCACGGGGCTGGCCGGGTCGGGTGAGGCATGAAGCTTGGTGGACGAACGCGCCGTCACACCGGTCAGCGCAGCAAAAACCCAGCCTTCGCCGGCGAAGAACGAGGTACCGTCCACGCCCTCGGCACGGCTGATGCGCAGCCATTTTCCCTGCGATCCGGTCACATCGAGTTCGGAATCCTGCGAGGCGATCACGCCGGCCACGCGGCTGTCGGCCGCCGGGCCGCTGCGCACATTGGTGCCCTTGGGATCGGGGTCGATGGGGAAGACCCGGATGTCGCAGGCGGCGACGGCATCGGCGGCGTGCGCCGAGGCGGACAGGCTCAGGGCCAGGACGGCCAGCAGGCGTTTCATCGTTACCCTCGCTTCGACGAAAAACCGCATTGTAGCAACGCCTTGACCCAACTGTCGCGCATGCGGCACAGTCTGCGCCAGGCGCCGCCCCACCCTGCTACACTGGCAGGCAGGAGACCTGCCAGGGAGAAGCAAGATGTATCTGGACCACCCCATCATCACCGCAACCAACAGCATCACCGAACCGGACCGCATCGAGCGCCTGAATCGCGTCTATGGCTACATGGTAGGCATGGCCGATCACGTGCATAACAAGGCCTTCATCACCAAGCTGGCGCAATTGCACGACGACCGCGGCACGCTGACAGTATTCTGGCGCGAACAGTTGACCGCCGAAGAAAAGAGCTTTTGCATGAAGGCCTGGGAAAGCCAGGTCGGCGACGGCACGCGGGCTGTGGAATTTTCCATCATGCCGCCGGCGGCGGGAGCGGCGCACAAGCCGCTGGAGATGTAGCGTCAGGCAGCCAATGGCTGCATGCGCTCGATCGCTTCCATCAACACCTCGGGGTTTCCCGAAGCCAGCCGCTTGTTGTCCGACATGGCCTGGCGGAAGCCGCGCGCGCCGGGCAAGCCGGCCATCAAGCCCAGCATGTGGCGCGTGACGCTGTTCAGCTTCAAGCCGACGTGCCCGTATTTCTGCAATTGCTCGCGCATATAGGGCAGCATGGCCGCGGCCACTTCGGCGCGCGTCTTCACGGGATTGTGGTCGTTGTAATAGCGCGCGTCGAACTCGGCCATCAGGTAGGGATTGTGGTAAGCCTCGCGCCCTATCATCACACCGTCCACGTACTGCAAGTGCTCGTCGATTTCGGTACAGGTCTTGATGCCGCCGTTGATGATGATTTCCAGATGCGGAAAATCGCGCTTGAGACGATAGGCCGATTCATAGCGCAGCGGCGGAATCTCGCGGTTTTCCTTCGGGCTCAAGCCTTTGAGGATGGCGCTGCGGGCATGGACGATGAAGGTCTTGCAGCCGGCTTCGGCCACGGTGCCGACGAAATCGAGCACGAACTCGTAATTGTCCATCGCATCGATGCCGATGCGGTGTTTGACGGTAACGTCGATATCGACCGCATCGCGCATGGCCTTGACGCAATCGGCCACGAGACCGGGCTCTGCCATCAGGCAGGCGCCGAATGCGCCGCGCTGCACGCGCTCGGACGGGCAGCCGCAATTGAGGTTGATCTCGTCGTAGCCCCACTGGGCGCCAAGCTTGGCACCGTGCGCCAGATCGGCCGGCTCGCTGCCGCCCAGTTGCAGCGCCACGGGGTGTTCGCTGGCATCGAAGTCGAGATGGCGCGGCACGTCGCCATGCAGCAGAGCGCCGGTGGTCACCATTTCGGTATAGAGCCAGGTGTGGCGCGTGATGTGACGATGGAACACGCGGCAATGGCGGTCGGTCCAATCCATCATCGGGGCCACCGACACGCGGCGGGCGGGCAGTGGTAAAGGCGGTTTTGCGGAATCCACGTAAAATCGGTCTTGCAGGGAAACCCTCATTTTACCGGACAGCGACTTGCTTCGCCGCCACAGACCTTCAAGCGGCCCTATAAATACGAAAAAAGTGGAACTAGCCATAAGGCCACATTCGCATTAAGCTAGCAAAATTGCCACTCGTCCTATTTATCCCCTAAGGATTGCATCATGATCAACACCGAACATTTCTGGATGCCCTTCACTGCCAACCGGCAATTCAAGGCCAAGCCGCGCATGCTGGTATCGGCTTCGGGCATGCATTACACCACCGACGACGGCCGCCGCGTGCTCGACGGCACGTCGGGCTTGTGGTGCGTCAATGCCGGGCACAATCACCCGAAGATCACGGCCGCGATCCAGAAGCAGGCCGGCGAGATGGACTATGCCCCAGCCTTTCAGATGGGCCATCCCCTGGCTTTCGAAGCCGCCACGGCCCTGGCCAAGATCGCGCCGGAAGGCTTGAATCGCGTGTTCTTTTGCAACGACGGCTCGGAAGCGGTCGATAGCGCCCTGAAGATCGCGCTGGCTTACCACCGCATGCGCGGCGACGGCTTGCGCACGCGCCTGATCGGCCGCGAACGGGGCTATCACGGCGTGGGCTTCGGCGGCATCGCGGTCGGCGGCATAGCCGGCAACCGCAAGCATTTCGGCCCGACGCTGCCCGGCATCGACCACTTGCGCCATCCGCTCAATATCGCCAAGAACGCTTTTTCCAAGGGCTTGCCCGAGCATGGCAGCGAGATGGCCGACGAACTGGACCAGCGCATCCTGGCGCTGCACGATCCGTCCACGATTGCCGCGCTGATCGTCGAACCGATCCAGGGTTCGACCGGCGTGATCATCCCGCCCAAGGGTTATCTGCAAAAGATCCGCGCCATCTGCGACAAGTACGGCATCCTGTTGATCTTCGACGAAGTCATCACCGGCTTCGGCCGCCTGGGCGCGCCGTTCGCGGCCGATTACTTCGGCGTGGTGCCCGACATGATCACCTGCGCCAAGGGCTTGACCAATGCCGCCGTGCCCATGGGCGCCGTCATCGTGCGTCAGGATATCCACGACACCTTCATGAATGCCGCCGCACCCGGCACGATCGAATTCTTCCACGGCTATACCTATAGCGCGCATCCGCTCGCTTGCGCCGCCCTGATCGCCACCATGGATGTGTACCGGGAAGAGCAGATGTTCGAGCGCGCCGCCGCAATGAGTTCCTACTTCGAGGAAGCGGCGCACAGCTTGAAGGGCTTGCCCTACGTGAAGGACATCCGCAATCTCGGCATCGTGTGCGGCATCGAACTCGAAGGCGTGCCCGGCATGCCCACGGCGCGCGCGTTCGACGTGTTCCAGAAGTGCTTCTGGGAAAAGGGCGTGCTGATCCGCACCACGGGCGACATTATCGCCCTCTCGCCGCCCCTGATCATCGACAAGGCGCAGATCGATGAATTGTTCGGCGCGATCGCCTCGGTGTTGAAGGCGCAAAAGGCGGTGCCTGCGGTTGAGCCGGTGCCTGCTTAGAAAGTAGGTTGGCGCTGAGCGCAGCGAAGCCCAACATTGACGGGTTGCACCGTCAGGTGCGTTGATTCAACGCGCGCATGTTGCTTCGCTGCGCTCACCGTGCGACGGCCGACACAACCTGCAACATCAAGCCACCGGCGGCGGCATGTCGTCGTCGGGGTTGATTTCGCGCAAAGCGGCAAATTCATTCAACACCAGCGCAACCAGCACGATTCCCCCACCAACGAGCGTCGCCCGCGCCGGCACTTCCCCCGCGCCAAGCCACGCCCAGATCGGCCCGAGCAAAACTTCGATCAGGCCGAGCAAGCCGATCTCCGGCGCCGACAGGTTGCGTGCGGCCGCCACCATCACCATGCAGGGGAAGCCGAGTTGCACCACGCCCAGAATTGCCAGGATGACGAGGTCGTGCCGGGAGGTTTGCGCCGGCCACATCAAGGGCAGCATCAGCACGGCGGAAAAGACGGCGCCCAGCAGTACCGCCGGAATCAAGTCCACGCCCTGCCCCGCCTTCTTCAGCGCCACCACGTTGATCGATGCCGCCACCGGCACGCCCATCGCGATCAGCATGCCGGTGAACTGGCGCGCATCGACCTGGCTCATGCTGCCGGCGAACATCCAGACGATGCCGGCGAATGCCGCCGCGATGGCGAGCCAGGTACGCAGCGCAATCGGGTGATGCAGCACCAGCCTGGCCAACAGCGCCGTCAGCAAGGGCGAAGTGCTCATGACGATCAAGGTGTTGGCCACCGTGGTCAAGGTGAGCGCGATCATGAAGCAGCAAAACATGGCGCACCACATGAAGCCCGAGACCACGCCCCAGCGGCCGACGGCACGTACGCTCGCCACGGCCATGCCGCGCTGTTGCACGATCAAGGCCAATGCGACGAAGGCGCCGGCGAATACGCTGCGCCAGAAGGTGACTTCAAACCCGCGCGCGTGGTCGAGCTGGCGCGTGAGGACGCCGGCTATGCTCCATAGCGTTGCGGCGAAGCACAGGAGGAAGACGGCGCGGCGGTGGGGATTTTTGGACATGCCTGGGATGGTACGGTGCCGCGCACGCCCATGTCAAAATTGCCGCCGGCCAAGCATCGGGGCGAACTATAAAATCAATATCGCCCGAAAATCGTTGACGTTGGTCCGCGTCGGCCCGCTGACGACAAGATCGCTCAGCGCACTGAAGAACCCGTAGCCGTCGTTATCGTCAAGCATGGCACGCGCCTTCAAACCCTTCGCCGCCGCGCGCTGCAGCGAATCGGGGCCATAGAGTGCACCGGCATTGTCTTCCGAACCGTCGATTCCGTCGGTGTCGCAGGCAATGGCATGGATGTCGGGATGCCCATCCAGGGCGGCCGCCAGCGCAAGCAGGAATTCGGCATTGCGGCCGCCGCGCCCGTTGCCCCGTACCGTCACCGTGGTCTCCCCGCCAGACAGCAACAGGCAGGGCTTGGCAAACGGCTGTCCGCGCGCCGCGACCTGGCGTGCAATGCCGGCGTGCACCAGCGCCACGTCGCGCGACTCGCCTTCCATGCCGTCGGACAGGATGTAGGGCGTGATGCCGGCATTGCGAGCATGGTCTGCGGCGGCCTCGAGCGCATCCTGCGCCGTGGCGATCACCTCGCAAGTGTTGCGCGCGAAACGGGCATCGCCGGGCTTAGGGGTTTCGAGCTTGCCCGACTCGAGCAATTGTTCGATGCCGGACGGGATCTCGATTTTATATTTGCGCAAAATCGCCAAGGCTTGCGCGCAGCTCGTCGGGTCGGGCAGCGTGGGACCGCTGGCAACGATGTTGGGGTCGTCGCCGGGAACGTCCGAGATCAAGAGCGTCGCCACGCGGGCCGGCGCGCAAGCCAGGGCCAATCTGCCGCCCTTGATGGCGGAGAGATGCTTGCGCACGCAATTCATATCGGCGATGGTGGCGCCGCTTTTGAGCAGCGCCTTGTTGATCGCCCGCTTCTGTTCGAGCGTGATGCCTTCGGCCGGCAATGCCAGCAGGGCCGAGCCGCCGCCCGAAATCAGGCATAGCACGAGGTCGTTCTCGCTCAAGCCTTGCACCATCTCCAGCATCCGCTGCGCGGCTTTTCTGCCGGCTTCGTCCGGCACCGGATGGGAAGCTTCGACCACCTCGATCTTCCTGCAATCGGCACCGTGGCCGTAGCGCGTCACCACCAGGCCGCTTATGTCGCCTTGCCAGTGTTGCTCCACTGCTTGGGCCATGGCTGCGGCGGCTTTGCCTGCGCCGATGACGATGGTCTTGCCGTTTCTCGGCGGCTGGGGCAGATGTTGCGGCAGGCATTCTGCGGCGCTTACCCGGGCTATGGCGGCGCCGCAGAGGTCCAGCAGGAATTGGCGAGGGTTGATGTTGGACATGGGTCTCATCGGTATGATTTATTAATTTGCTTGGCTCGCTCGCGAGCGTATGGCGATCCTCTGCCATCAGCCGGAGAGGAGTTTCCATCACGCTTTCGCGATCTCATGATTCGACATTATCTCAATCGCGCGGCACAGCGCCGAGTGGTCCAGGCCGCTCATGCCGTGGGCCGCGCAAGCATTCATCAATTCCTGCGCCGCGGCCGTGTTGGGCAAGGATACACCCAAAGCCTTCGCTCCCTGCAGCGCCAGGTTCAAATCTTTCTGGTGCAGCTCGATGCGGAAGCCGGGACTGAAGGTGCGATTGACCATGCGTTCGCCGTGCACTTCGAGAATGCGCGAGGCGGCGAAGCCGCCCATCAGGGCCTGGCGCACACGCGCCGGATCGGCGCCGGCCTTGGAGGCGAACAGCAAGGCTTCCGAAACGGCCTGGATGTTAAGCGCGACGATGATCTGGTTGGCCACCTTGGTGGTTTGGCCGTCGCCGTTGCCGCCTACCAGCGTGATGTGCTTGCCCATCAATTCGAACAGCGGCTTGACCGTATCGAACGCGGCTTGCGGGCCGCCCGCCATGATGGTCAGCGAGGCGGCCTTGGCTCCGACTTCGCCGCCCGAGACGGGGGCATCGAGATATTGGCAGCCCAGTTCGTTGATCTTCTTCGCGAAACCCTTGGTGGCGATGGGCGAGATCGAGCTCATGTCGATCACGATCTTGCCGGCCGTCAGCCCCGCCGCCACGCCATTTTCGCCGAATAGCGCCGCTTCCACGTGGGGCGTGTCCGGCACCATGGTGATGATGATGTCGGCACGCTTGGCGACCTCCGTGCCCGACGTGCAGACAGTCGCCCCGCCTTCGATCAGCTCGAAAGGCGGGTTTTTGATGTCGTGCAGGTAGAGCTTGTATCCGCCGCGCTGCAGGTGGCCTGCCATGGGAGCACCCATGATGCCTGTGCCGATGAAACCGATTTTTGCCATGATTTTCCTGTTTAATTTGTCGAAATCTTTACCTCGATCGGAGCGCTACGCCTAAGCACGTGGCTGCCGGTCGCTCCTCGCTCGCAGGTGGGTGGAGGTGAGGGATGTCATGATCTGGCTGCGCTCGTTAAACCATGGAGGCAAAGCAAACGAGCGATTTTTCAAACTCGGCCAGATCGCCCCCCTCACCCCTGCCCCGCTCCCGCCCGCGGGGAAGGGGTTTTATGCAAACTCTCTTCGCGCCACCCAAGTCCCTCAACCGTCCCGGCACGCGGCTTGTATTCGCAACCGATCCAACCGTCGTAACCGATGTCGTCGAGCAGCGCTAACAGATAGCGGTAGTTGATCTCCCCCGTTCCCGGTTCAAAGCGTCCCGGGTTATCCGCCAGTTGCACGTGGCGGATCGAAGCCAGGTTGTTCCTGATCGTATTGGCCAGCTCGCCTTCCATGCGCTGGATGTGGTAGATGTCGTATTGGAGGAACAGGTTGTCGGAGCCGGTTTCCTTGATGATCTCCAGCGCCTGCCTGGTGCCGTTCAGGAAGAAACCGGGAATGTCGTAGGTATTGATCGGCTCGATCAATAGACGGATTCCCTCGACCCTCAAGGCCGCTGCTGCGTGGCGCAGATTGACGACCAGGGTCGCATGCGCCTGGCTCCGGCTCACGCCCTCGGGCAAGATGCCGGCCAGGCAATTCAATTGCTTCACGCCGAGCGTCTTGGCATAGCGGATGGCATCTTGAACACCTTGGTCGAACTCGGCCACGCGGTCGGGATGGCAGGCGATGCCGCGCTCGCCGGATTCCCAATTTCCGGCGGGAAGATTATGCAAAACCAGTTGCAGATCATGTTGCTGCAACTGCGCGGCAATGCCCTTCGCTTCAAAGGCATATGGGAAGAGGAATTCCACGGCCTTGAAACCGGCCGCTGCGGCGGCGCCGAAGCGCTCAAGAAAGGCATGCTCGGTGAAGAGCATGGTCAGGTTGGCGGCAAACTTTGGCATGTTGGAGTCCTCAATCGAGCAATGCGATAGCCGTGGGCGCATCGCCCGGCTGCGTTGCCAGGTCTTCGAATTCGCTGACGTCGGTCAGCTCGGTGCCCATCGCAATATTGGTCACGCGCTCCAGTATGATTTCCACTACCACCGGTACGCGATGTTGCTGCATCAGCGCCTGCGCTTCCTTGAAGGCATCCTGGATGGCGCCGGGTTCGGTGACGCGGATCGCTTTGCAGCCCAGGCCCTCGACCACGGCAACGTGGTCCACGCCATAGCTGCCGAGTTCAGGCGCATTGATGTTCTCGAACGAGAGCTGCACGCAATAATCCATATCGAACCCGCGCTGCGATTGGCGGATCAGGCCGAGGTAGGAATTGTTCACTACCACGTGCAGATAGGGCAGCTTGAATTGCGCGCCGACGGCCAGTTCTTCGATCATGAATTGGAAATCGTAGTCGCCCGAGATCGCCACCACCTTGCGCGAGGGATCGGCGGCACACACGCCAAGCGCCGCCGGCGCGGTCCAGCCGAGCGGGCCGGCCTGGCCGCAATTGATCCAGTGGCGCGGCTGGTACACGTGCAGGAATTGCGCCGCCGCGATCTGCGACAGGCCGATGGTGCTGACATAGCAGGTGTCGCGCCCGAAAGCCTTGTTCATTTCCTCATAGACGCGCTGCGGCTTGATCGGCACGTTGTCGAAGTGGGTACGGCGCAACAGCGTCTTCTTGCGTTCCCGGCATTGCCCGGCCCAGGCCGAACGGTCCTTGAGCTTGCCTGCCGCCTCCCATTCGCGTGCCACTTCGACGAACAAGGAGAGCGCCGCGCCGGCGTCGGACACAATGCCGTAGTCGGGGCCGAACACGCGCCCGATCTGTGTCGGTTCGATATCGACGTGGACGAACTTGCGCCCCTTGGTGAACACGTCGATCGATCCCGTATGCCTGTTGGCCCAGCGATTGCCGATGCCGAGCACAAAGTCCGAGGCCAGCAGCGTGGCATTACCGTAGCGGTGGCTGGTCTGCAAGCCGACCATCCCGGCCATCAGGGGATGGTCGTCGGGAATCGCGCCCCAGGCCATCAGCGTGGGGACGACGGGGCAACCCGTGATTTCGGCAAATTCCACCAGCAGCGCCGAGGCATCGGCATTGACGATGCCGCCGCCGGCCGTGATCAGAGGCGCTTCCGCCTCGTTGAACATGGCGAGCGCCTTCTCGATCTGCACGCGCGTGGCCTTGGGCTTGTACACCGGCAGCGGCGCATAGGTATCGGGGTCGAACTCGATCTCGCCCATCTGCACGTCGAACGGCAAATCGATCAGCACCGGACCGGGCCGGCCCGAGCGCATCACGTGGAAGGCCTGCTGAAATACGCGCGGCACCAGGGCCGGTTCCCGCACCGTCACAGCCCACTTGGTGACGGGCTTGGCAATCGCTTCGATATCGACCGCCTGGAAGTCTTCCTTGTGCAGCCGCGCGCGCGGCGCCTGGCCTGTAATGCAGAGAATGGGAATCGAATCGGCCTGCGCCGAATACAGTCCCGTGATCATGTCGGTGCCGGCCGGGCCGGAGGTGCCGATGCATACGCCGATATTGCCGGCCCTGGCGCGCGTATAGCCTTCGGCCATGTGCGCCGCGCCTTCGACGTGGCGCGCCAGCACGTGGCTGATGGTACCCTGCTTTTTCAAGGCCGCATAAAACGGATTGATCGCCGCACCCGGCACGCCGAACGCCTGTGTTACACCCTCTTTCGCCAACACATGCAGCGCCGCCTGCGCCGCCGTCATCTTTGCCATGCTCGTTCTCCAATCGAATGCCTGAATCGCTGGAGACGATGCTAAACCTGGCGCGGTGGTTTGATAAGACGACAAAAGGTCGGGGGATTCGGTACTGGGGGTATCGAGTGGTGGCGGTGTGGCGCGCGTGTGGCGCATCAAGCTCCGGCCAATCCAACACGCCAGGGCATGAAGCGAGGTTTCACCGTCCGGAGACGGCAGGAGCGGGAAGCCAATTTCAAACGAGCATCGCCAAGACTTTGCAGCGTTTCCTGCATCGCGGTGAAAGATCCAAAACCTCGAAAAGCTCCGTGAAAAGAACCCCGCCAATTTCGCCGAACAGGCCGAAGCATTGGCACGCCTTTTGTATCCGTGGTGAAGCCTGCCGCGGTACGGATTCCCGCCAGGAACACAAGCTGTCAATTATTACAGGTCTATTTTCGCCCGAGCGGGAGTATATTTCAGAAAAGACAACACCCAAAAGGGGATCAGGCGGAGTGATCGGAATTGATTCGAAGGCCGGCGCAGACCGGCCCAACCACAACTCTGTGAGGAAAGCATGGTTCACCTGTCATCGCCGGCACAACACGATCGATCCACTCATTCGTTGGAACACCTCAGTTACCAGGTGAAAGACTTGGTCCACCTGCGTCTCGCCAACATTAGGGAAATCGACGCCTTGGCCATACAGGGGCACGACATCGTCAGCGTCAAGCACACGATCGACAACTGGTTTCTGATCTGCATGACCGACAAGGAAACGCACCGCCCTTCCGTGTTCCTGGTCGGCAACGGCAGCCACACCGGGCGGCCCATGGTGACGTCCGAACTGGAAGCCATCGATTTCGAACGCGGCGTCGTCACCACGCGCAACAAATCCAACTACGGCCTGGGCATGCGCGGCTATGGCGACCTCTCGCGCGAACAGCTTCTGTGCCTGGAAGCGGCCATGCACACGTGGAACCTGCGCCACGAGGCCTGACGCGGACTCAGTACGCGGCGGGCGGCTTTGCTGCAATCAGCGTAGCCAGGCTACGCTGGAGGCATCGATGTCCACCACAATGGCTACTCCCAACGATGCTGATGCGCTTGATCGGCGGCTTGTTGGCGTCGCCCGGTTGCGGCGAAGCGCGGGAATGACCTCATCGCCAGGTCTGTGAGTCGCCCTTGATTTCTTGAAAAATCAAATCCGCACAATCCCCAGCATTCTCCCTGCCCGCGCCAAACCGGGATACCGGTTCCGAGGCACAAGCAATATCGGCCACCTGGCCTGCGGTGGGAATGACGCGCAAGGGATTCCCCAGCGCATCAATGGCCACATGGAGTTTGGTGCTCAGTCCGCCACGTGAGCGGCCAAGGGCTTGCGAACCTGTTTTTTTGAGCAGCGGATGAATGTTGATGGGCGCAACAATCGTCGAGTCAATGAACAATTTTTGCAGATCTGTTTCATCGGCCAACGCATAGACCATTTGCTCCCCGACGCCCGCTTGCGCCATCGGGAGAATCGGATAAATGTGCGTTCCCAACGACCGATTCACTGGGCAGGTCACGCCATGGAAAGCCTGTGCGAGTGACCCCGGGGCGCACGACAGCAGACAATAGATGTTCGACGCGTGCCCATGGGGTATCATTTATCAAGCAGCGAATCATTCTGACTTCCTATCAAAACCAGAATGTAAACACATTTTCTTGAATGTTAACAGCCCCTAGCTCCCCGTGATGACGGACACGGTATTGTCGAACCAATTCGATACGTAAACCGTGTTCGTCGCCTCATCGATGGCAAGATATGTCGGTGAATTGCCGACCGTGATAGGCGTCGGCGCGGCGTTAATGTTCTTGCCGTCAAATACGTATATTTGATTGCCGCTGCCGGGCGCCATGTAGATTTTGCCGGTCACGGCATTGACGGCGAGGGCGCCGCCGCTCGGAACGCTCGCCGGCTCGAAGACTTCCGTCGCCTGGTTGGTGGCGCAATCGATCGCCGTCAGCACATTCTTGGTGTAAACCGGCGGCGTCTTGAATTGCGTATAGCCGTAGATCGTGCCGGTGGCACTGTCGAGCACGGAGACGATGCCGGGTCCGGCGCCGCTCCCCGCGCCGCTGATCGTGGCGATGACCGTGTTGTCGGTGCCATCGATCACCGACGTGCTGCGGCTTTGAAGATTACCGACGTAGACGGTGTTGGCGGCAGGGTTGACGACCACGCTGGCCGGATAGTCGCCCACGCCGATGACGGAGGCGGAATTGTCCGTGCCGTCGATAGCCAGGACATAGTTGGCATCGCTGTTCATGTTCGCCGCATAGATTCGGTTCGTCTCCGCATTGACGGCGATGGCGATGAAGCCGGGGTAGCTGGCCGGAATGGTACTGATATACAGGGTGTCAAGGTCGATGGCCGTGACGCAAGCCTGGTTCATATGGCCGACGTAGAGCGTATTGGTGGCGGGATTGAGCGCCATCGCGTCGTATTCGCTGGTCCACGTCGGGATGTTTATCGTGTAGCCGTTCTTGTAGATCGCCGTGATGCTGTTGCTGCCGCTATTCATCACGTAGACGTTGCCGGTCACGGGATTGGCGACGATATCGGTCGGCGCATCCTGCACCGCGATCGTGCTGGTGCTGTTCCCGGCACCGATCACGGTGACGCTGTTGCCGTTCGTGTCGACTACGAAGGCAGACTTGGTGACAGGGTTGAAGGCGATTTGTCCAGGCGTCTTGCCGACGCCGACCGTGGCGACCTTCAGACCGGACGCGGCACTTGGAACCGGGCCGCGCAGTGCATTTAATTTCATCATGCCTCCTTGAAGTAAATGGATATCGCCTATCGGTTTGCCAAACCGGGCTGCAGCGCAACCAGCACCTGTTCCCAAAGGGCCGCGAGCGCAATCAGGTATGCGGGCTCCTGGTGCGCGGGCCGCGCCTGCCCATGGATCGCCGCTGTCATCGCGGCCAGCGCCGACAGGTTGGCCTGGTCGCGCTGCTGCTGCAGCTGCGCCGAATCGGGTTGCGCCGTCTCGACCGGCAGCCAGGCGCGCCATTGCTGCGGTGGCATGGATACCGGCGACGGAAACCATAGTACCGGGCCGTTGGTTTCCGCCAGCAGCAGGTTGCCGTGGGCAAAGGTGGCGCTGCAGCGATGGTTGAGCAGCGTGGCGCTGCCGTCGTCGGCGGCGGAGGCGAAGTTCTGGCACAGCAGCGAGATGCGTTGCGCCGGGCCCTGAAGGTGCAGGGTTGCGAACGGTGCCGGAATGTCGCCTACGCCGCCACGCGCGATAAGCTGGACGCCGTCTAGCGAGCCGAGCGCGCGCCCGACGAGATCGAGCCCCGAGTAGAGCGTGCGCAGGTTGACCGCCAGGTCGAGGTGCAAAGGCGGCCCGACTTGGGCGGCAACGGCAAGCGACCGGTAGAACGCCTGCGGCGCGGCCAGGTCGGCAAAGTGGGCGTTGACCTGGAACACGCGCTGCTGTTGCTGCGCGAAAAGCAGCGCCTCGCGCATCCGCTCCGGCCCGATGGGATGCTCGCACATCACGTGGATGCCCTTGGCGAGCAAGGCCAGCGCAAGCTGGTGGCCTGCTTCTCCCGGCACGGCCACGCAGGCGATATCTACGCTGCCGACGGGGACGGTATCGACACCGGCGAAATGCGGCACCCTCGCCTCGCGCGCATAGGCGAGCGAACGGGCGCCGCCGGTGGAGAGGATGCCTGCCAGGATAAGTCCGTCCCGCCTGCCCGCCAAGGCACGGATATAGGTGGCGCCGTAGTTGCTGCCGCAAACCAGCACTCTCATGCAAGATCTCCTTTTAATCACGCAACCGGATGCGGCTGCATGTTCACCGGGCGCCCGTTGAGCAGCTTGCGCAGCCTTGGATTGTCGACGCGCTTGAACTGTTCGCCGAAGTGGATGGGCTGCATGCTCACACCCACGGCGCGCGCTACGCGGAACGGGCTCAAGGCCACGTCGGGTGCGGTCACGTCGACGATCGCCACGTCGGCACCGGCGGCCTGTACGCGCCGGCGCAAGTCGGCTGCATCCTGTACCAGGGGATAGGGCCACTGGCCCGGGTCCATGGACATGGCCGCGTTCTGGCGCATGAAATCGAAGGCTGCCGCCTTGTTGCTGGAGAAGTAGTAGGCTGCATGATCCTCCAGCGTCTGCACTTCGTGCACATGCTGGGGAATCCTGTGCCCGGTTCGCATCAGGTGGCACAGGTAGGGGATGACGTGGCCCTGCTCCAGCAAGGCCTTGCGCATGGCGACCTGGATGTCGCCGTGGGTCGCCAGCGCGACCGAAACGGCCGGCGCGGTCATGCCGTCGCCCAACCCCAGGCAGACCACCGTGGGCACATGGATGCCGACATCGAGCAGATAGAGCTCGAGCTGCACGCCGCGCGAGGCCAGGCTGTCTATCATCAGGCGCATCTTGCCCTGATATTGGCTGTCGATGGCCAGGCGCCGGCACGGTAGCTGCGCATACCAGGTGAGCATCATGGCGTCGCGCTCGATCAATTCGTAGGTCGCGCGGATCGCCGCGTCTTCGTCGTTCTGGCCCGCGGCCAGGCCGTTGGACGACACCTGGCTGAACTGTTCCTGGTAAGGCGAGGTGAAGTTGAAGTAGCTCACCAGGGCCGGCACCCACACCGGCTTTGCCGAACCCAACCAATTACCCCGGGCCCAGTGGATCTTCTGGTGCGCGCGCCAGGGCGAAAAGGGGAAATTGGGCATGCCATACTGCTTCTTGGAATACAGCACCAGCTTGTCCGGGTCGACGACGTCGCCGTTCAATTCGCTCATGCGCGCATAGGTCAAGTCTTCGGTGCGGTAACGCGCCGCGGAATAGCGTTCGATCGCTTCGCCGACGGCGCTGATGTGGGCCGACACCTCGTCGAGCCCCTTACCGGAGCCGATCTGCCCCATCGCGCGCGGGTCGAAGCTGCCGGCGGTGAACGTCGCCAGGCCGGCCGAAGCCGTGACGGGAAATTCGGGAAGCGACGGCAAATGCCCGGTCAACTGGCGGATGATGCCGGTCACCGGGTCGATCCAGCCGGCCAGCAGCGTCTTCAGTTGTTCGAGCGTCGCCACCTCGCCGAGCGGATTGCGGCCCGCCGGCGCATATGCGGCAACGGCGCTCATGGCGCCGCTCATGACACCGATTTGCGGCACATACGGCGCCGAACGCGGCACTGGCGCCTCGTGCCGATGCCCGCACACTTCGCACCAGGGCATGGGAATGATCTTGTGCTGCTTGCTCTCCCCGGTCACCAGGTTTTGCACCAGCACCTGGCCCGCCAGCGTCGACGCCGTGTATTGCAGCAGCAGCTTCAACGCTTCCATGGCCAGTTGCTGGCCCGCCATGACCGCCATCGGGCTCAAGAGCGTACGCGCGCGGCTGGTCTGCCGGCTTTCCAGCGCCGCCTTTTCCAATTCGTGCGCCAGCGAAGGCTGGTGCGCCGCACCCAGGCGGCGCAGCCGCAGGCAATTCCAGCAGCCGGCGCGCTCCGGCGTGACCAGCGGACCGATCCACGATTCCAACCCGTCCAGGCTGCCGTACAGGGCCTGATGGCCGCCTTCGTCGATATAGTCGGACGCCTTGCGCAGCCAGAACTGCGCTTCCTTGCTCAAAGTAACGAGCACCAGGTCCCAGGACTCGCCGCTTTCATTTTCATGTTCCTGCGCCAGCTTTCCCGTATCGTCGGTCTCAAGCCGGCCGGCCGTTACATCGCACCACGGCGCCTGTTGCCGCAGCAGCGCTTGCAGCACTTGCGCGCGCGGCTTGCCGATGTTGTCGTGGCCCAGCGGGCGATGGCATAGCACGTCGTCCCTGCCCAGCGCTTCATTGTCCAGCAAATGCATATGGCCGACGCCGGCGTTGGCCAGCTCGTCGACCATCTTGACCGACCAGGGCTCCAGCCCGATCACCAACAGGCGCGCGTCGCGCAGACTGTCGGAGGGTTTCCTTCCAGCCTGCGGCCAGGCATTGAGAAAGCGCTCGTGCGGCTGCCAGGGCGGCATGAAACCGCCGGCATCGTCGACTTCCTCGAGCAGACCGTGCTGCTTGAGCAGGTCAAGCACCGCGATGATGCTCTGGTCGGCATAGCCCGGCAATTGTTCGCACAGCTGTTCCCGGTCGTACTGCCCCTGCAGCAACGGGACGATATTGGTGACGAACTCGCGCACGTCCTGTCCATGCAGTTGGAAGTCGCCCAGATCGGATTGCAGCAACACACCCTGGGGATTGGGAGTGATGGTGGCGGCCGGAGATAGTTGAAGTGTCTTCATAGTGTAGTCGCGTGGTGCGCTGCGGATTTTGCTGCTGCCTCTGCGGGCGCCGCCGCTTGGGCGGCGCCCTTCCCTGCCGTCAGATCAACTGTCGCTGGTTGCGCTCAACACGCACTGCACCGGCTGGCATGCCAGGCACGGTGTGCAGGGCGTACACAGAGTGCAAGGCGTGCAGGGAGTGCACGGGGTGCAAGGGGTACACTGCGCCGTCACCGGCTGGCACTGCGGCGCCGGGTAACATTGCGCGCACAGCGAATGCACCGGGCCGCAAGCCGTGCATTGATAGCACGGCGTGCATGTCACGCAGAACTGCACCGGGTGGCAGGCGACGCAGTGTGTCGTCGGATGGCATTGCGCGCACAGAGCCGTCACAGGCTGACACTGCGTCACCGGCTGGCAACACAGGCACTGCGCGGCACAGGGAGTGCACGTGACGCATTGATACGACGGCTGGCAGCAGACGCATTGATACGATGACTGGCAGCAGACGCATTGCGGGGTGGGATGGCACAGTGCGCAAACCACGTTCGCGCCCGGGCCTTGCGCCGCGCTCTGGCACAGGGCGCAGAAATTGACGATGCACGGAATGCAGAAATAGCATTGCAGGCAGGTCACGCAGAACGTAACGCAGGGCGCGCTGTGGTAGGCGGGCGACGGCTGCGCCGGGGTGTCGCATTTGCGCACCGAAGCATGGCTGAAGCTCTCCTCCAACGCCTTGACTTTGGAAGTCAATTCGGTGAGTTGCAGCTGAAGATCTTTCACATTTTCGCTCACGATTCTTCTCCTAGGATATTGGCGAATGCCAACGGTTTTTGATTGGACTCCCCCGGGTTTCGCGATCCGGGAAAATCCGAGCGGCACCATAGCCGGCACCTTGCGCAAGCAAGATGCCGAACCGTCGGCGCCATTACAGCAAAGGTGTTATGCGACCTTGGTCAAGGTGTTGGCGGTAATGTGCGGGAACAGGAAGGTGCCCGCCGCCAGGGGAATCTTGAGGCTGATGTTCTGCGAATACTGCAGCATCAACCGCCCGTTCGACAGCGTCTCGAGCCAGACCGTGCTGGCATAGCGCGGCACGCTGGCATGCGCCATTTCGAAGGGTATATTGTGCACGCCGCCGCTATTGGCGCTATCGACGCTGAATTCGATCGTGCTCGCCACGTGCAAGCCTTGCCCAGCCAGGCCGGACAATGCCTCCTGCAGCACGAAGTTGGGATTGATGTTCGGGTTGCTCGGCATGTTCGTGCCGTAAGGCGCGTCGAACGCCTCCGGCGCATCGATCGGCAGCGTATTGACGTTGGGGATGACGGGCGCACCGTTGAAGCGATTGTAAGAGCCGATGGCGAGAATCGAATTCCCGTGCGGCACGGACACCTGCTTGACGATCTGCTGTGCCGGATTCTGCGGCGGAATCGGATTCGGCGCCGGCGGGCTGGGGATGTAAGGCTGCCCATCCAACGGCCCCTGGCCCTGCGGAGCCGTCGCCAGGTTCAGCCAGGTGCCGTTCTCGGCGTGCACCAGGGTATTGGCCTGCGGTCCGTCGGCAAAAAACACGCGCTGTTCATAAAACAGCGTATAGCTGTCCTGCTCTTCAAGCCCGCCGCGATTGGCCACCTTGCCCTGGATCGCGCTGAAGGTCATCACCTCGAAATACGAGAGATTCTTCAGAATGAAGCCGTTGGGCGCGGTCGCCTGGGGCAGCGGCATGACGTTGTAGCCCGTGGGCCCGCTGACCCAGGTGCCGATCAGGCCGGCCAAGGGGCCGAGTGCCTTCAATTCGGACGGCTTGTGGTCGCCGCCGCCCGGTGCGAGCAGGGGGATGCTGTAGTCGGGAATATACGGCCAGGTGGGGGAAACGGCGCACTGGGAAACCGCGCACTTCTCCACCGGACACTGGCACAGCTGCACCGGATGATTGACCGGGCACTGTGCCGACTCGTGCAAACGATCGACGGTTGCGCTCAATTTCTCGATCTCCACGCGCAACTGCGATAACTCTTGGTCGGATTTCATTGGATCTGTCTCCCTCTTGAGAAAGTCGGATAAATAACGACAAAACGCGACGGCAAACGCGGCAGCGAATGGTGAACAACGGGCCGCACGAACAGCATCGGACCAATGCGCCATTGCTGGATCGCTACCGCAAAACAGGCTGATTGTTTATTGTTGTTTGAAGAGTGAAGCCATATTGGCATGGGCTTTTAGGCAATACAATCTGTCAAAATTGACAGGTGGCACACTCGGGCGAATGGTGCAACGCACATCAAACTGATCAAAATAGGAGCCACTCCTATTTGAGAAACCTCGACCGGAACCTGTTGTGAGGAATAGGCACCGCTTGTTTCACCTCGATGAAAAATCCGTCCAACCTGTCAAAGTTGACAGGTGCGGGCAAGACGAAATTTGATTGGATTGCTTATATTCGGCGCAGAATTCTCCTCATTCCATACCCGATATATCGAATCCCCCCTGCCTGCCTATAATCGGCGGCATGGACAAGCTCAAGCAGATCGAGGCCTTCGTCGACGTCGTTGAAAAAGGCAGCATGGCGCGCGCCGCACTGGAGCAGAACATCACTCCTGTCATGCTTGGGCGCCGCATCGATGCGCTGGAAAGGCGCCTGGGCGTCAAGCTAGTGCACCGAACCACGCGCCATCTGACGCTGACCGAGCAAGGCACGGTTTACCTCGATCATTGCCGCAAGCTGCTGGGCGAACTGGGCCAGGCCGAACGCATGATCGCCGAAGGCCGGCACAAGGCCACGGGGCACCTGATCGTCTCGACGCCGGCCGCCTTCGGCCGCAAGCATGTGGCGCCGCATGCGCCGGCTTTTCAGAGGGCCAATCCCGAGGTGAAAATTTCTTTCAACCTGACCGACCGCGTGGTGGATCTGGTGCGCGAAGGCTATGATGTGGGCATACGCATAGGCGGCGCGATCGATCCCAACTTCGTCGCCGTCAGGCTGGCAGCCAACCGGCGCGTGGTGTGCGGCACGCCGGAATATTTCGAACGTAACGGCGTCCCGCGCACGCTGGACGATCTGCAGCGGCACAACTGCCTTTCGTTCAATCTGCAAGGCGGGCAGCAGCGCGGCTGGTATTTCCAGAAGAACGGCAAGCCCGTCACGATGCGCGCCGAAGGCAGGCTCGATTGCAACGACGGCGAATTGCTGCACCGCTGGGCCATGGAAGGCCTGGGCCTGGCGTGGCGTTCGACCTGGGAAATCCAGGCGCAGCTAGCGGAAGGTTCACTGATCACCGTGCTGGACGAGTATGCGCTGCCGCACTACGACATCATGGCCGTCTATCCGCAGCAGCGCCACTTGCCGGCCAAGATACGGTTCTTCATCGATTACCTGAAGCAAATCTACGCGCAGCCAGGGTATTGGACATCGGAAAGGTTTGCGCCTGCTTCCCATCTGGACGTCGGTTAGCTTGCAGTTCGTGCGGCCGGCGTTCCCGGCACCACCAGCCAAGAGATCGCAAGCAGCATTCAGGCATCATTCATGAACGCCTTCATGCGCTCAAGCTCAGGCCGCACGGCGGTGCCGCGCCAGCCGCGGCGTTCGACAAGATCCGCCATGACGGCGGCTTCCAGCATGTCTTGTTTTATCTGGACGGCAATGCCGTCGTCGATGGGCCGCTTTCCCTGGTAGCGGGCGATGATCTTGCGTTCCGCCTTACTGAGGGGAACGTCCCCGGACGACGATGCGCCATCCGTCGATTTCAAGTCTTTTCCGCTATCGCCATAAAGGAGTTCGAAGCGGTTGTTCACGATGCCGGCAATGCTGCCGATCTCTTCTCGAATAAGATCGGACGTCGGTTCGGGAGGCAGCAAGGAGGCATCCACCCCGTCGACGCAATATAGGATGCGCTGCACGCAGCCGGTGTCGCAGTAGCCGGCTGCCATGTCCACCATGTTCTCAAGCAGCGAGCGCGTGAGAGCGCCGCGCAAGGCTTGGCGCTCGGCGGCGGCTTCGGCGGACTCTTCCGGCGATGCAGGCAAGGCATGAGACTCGATGTGGTTCCACATCAAGGCCAGCGCCTCGTGGACGGTGACATCCAGGCCTTCGCCGACCCGGTTCGTGTGCGCAAGGGCCTTGTCGAGCCCGACCCCGGCCTTTCGCCGCCATTCGGGATCGGCGTCCGTCGCCGCTTCAATGGCGTCGCGCACCCCCTGGATACATTGGGCTTGCGTCAGGCGGCCGTCGCCGAGGCGCGCGTTGATGGCGTCCATGATGAGGCGCCCTCGCGCCGTCAAGCCTACGTTGTGGACGTTGGCCAGCCCAGCCTGCGCAAGGCGGGCCTCGATGAGGCGGTTCACTCCGCCTTCCGGCAGTTTGCCGGCCGCCCAGGATTCGATCTCGGTGCGGGAAACCTCCACGCCCTGCAGATTGAACTCGCGGATGCCGGCCGGCGCGTGCGCCAGCAAGTCGGCGGAGCGTTCGGCCAGGCGGCGATACTGTTGAACGTCGAGGCATTGCTCCAAGGCCAGGGACAGGCGGAACAAGGCGCCCTTTGAGCAATCCGCCGATTGCGGAAGGCCGGCGGCCGCGTCGGCACGCTCCTGAGCGGCGAGGCGCGCACCAAGTGCCGCGTTGCTGACATAAGCCATCTGATGCCGCTTGCCCGCCGCATCGGTCTTGTCTGCCCAGTGAAGCAGGGTCCGGTCCACGAACTTGCCGAGATCTTCGCCGGATGGCAGCTTGCCGTACGGGTGAATCAGCTTATAGGCCCGCTCGGGCGATCTTGCCAGCCACCCGCTCAGCACGTTGGGGTCGGACCGGGGGTCGTTCAGCAAGGTACGAATGAGCTCGGTGTTGGTCGTTCCCACGGCCGCGCGCAGCGGCGTCTGCCCGTTCGCGTTGGGCTTATTGAGATCGAGCCGGCCGTCGCCGCGCTTCAGCAGCTCCGATAGCGTCTGCGATGCTAGATGGTTGGCCCGCAGTTCAGGTTCGGAGCGCATGGAGCACAGTTGCGTGAGCAGGGTGTGGCCATTGGCGAAGGTGACGTTGGGCTCGACGGAGGGGGCATTCACCAGCAGCCGCAGGGTCTTGACGCGGCGATCGAGGTGATGAGGGGCCGGCGTTTCCTCGATGCGTTCGAGGGCCTGCTGCAGCGGCGTGCGCAGCCGTCGGTCGAACCGCTCGGTCTCGACCAGGTCGCTCTCGAGCAGCGCAGCCAGCGCGGCGTGCTGGTCGTTGGCGATGGCGAGCTGCAGGGGTGTCTTTCCCTGTCGATTCGGGCGATTGGCCAGGGCAGGATGCGAAGCCAGCAGTGTGACCCATTCCGGCCTGAAGCCGCCCTCGGCCGCCATGCGATGAATCAGGTTGTCGCCTTGCTGGTCGTCCAGCACGCCGACGTCGACGCGCATGTCGTTCAGCAACGCGCGCGCCGCTTGCACCTTGCCGGTCTTCACGGCCAGAAGCAGCGGGGATTGGCCCTTGGCGTTCCCCAGATTGACCGCCGTGCCCCGTACCTCCAAAAGCAGTTCGGTCGACAGGCCGTCGTCGCGCGCAATGGCCGCATGCAACGCAGTGTCGCCCTTGCCGTCCTTGATGTTGGGACTGATGGCCGCGTGGGCCAGCAATGCGCCGACAATCGTCGCGCTGGCACTGCCGACCGCATGGTGCAAGGCCGTCTTGCCTTTGTTGTCGGCCGCATTGACGTCGATCGATTCCGCGGACAACAGCGCAACGGCGACGTCATGATGTCCCGCCGCGGCGGCCAGTATAAGGGGAGTATCGCCCTTGGCGTTGCGGTGATTCACGAGAGCCGCCTCCCCGCCGGGCAGAAAAGCGCCGTAGTCAAGCAGCAGGCGCACCGCATCGGCGTGGCCGCCTTTCGCCGCGACACCCAGGAGGTTGTCCTGGCTTGAATCCAGCGCAAGGGCAACCTGTGGCGAAGCATCGAGCAGCGCATGAAGCCTCGCCGTGTCACCCTTGCGGATGGCCGCCCGAGCTTCGCTTTCGATTGAGCGGGAGGACGGCCGGCTCCCTATCTGCAGCAAGCCGCCCAACATTCCGCCGGTCGGTCTGCTGCCGGAAACGGGCCTGGAGGGCGTGCCGCTCGATGTTGAGGACGTCGGCTGGGGGAGGTGGGCGGCCGGAGGCAAGCGATTGATATCCATCGTCACAGTCTGCGGGAAGCTGTCCCCTGGCGCTGGGCGAATGCGAAGCTTTCATTCAAAAATCGAAGGTGGCGTCTACCGGCAACGGCACCAGCGTTCAAGAAGGCAGGCGATATCCGAGGCCGAGGGCAGGTGAAGCACGGCCTTGGTTCCCGCCGCCTGCTTCGCATCCTTCAGACGTAACGGGCAAGCCTCTGAACAAACGCTTGGTCACCCGCCGCGCACGGATCATGAAAGCCGGGTCGAATCACGGCATGGCGGCACGCTTGGGCTCCCAAAGCTCGACCTTGTTGCCCTCGGGGTCGAGAATCCAGGTGAAGCGGCCGTTCGCCTCGCTGTCGTCGCGCTTGATGACGGCGACGTCTTTCGCGCGCAGCCGTGCAAGAATCGCGTCCATGTCGTCGACCGTGTAGTTGATCATGAAGTCGCTGGTCGACGGTGCGAAGTAATTCGTCGATGCAGGGAAGACGCTCCAGGCCGCGGCCGGAGGATGCTTTGCCGCGTCGTAGTGCAGCGCCGCGCCGCCCCAGGCTTGCACCGGCATGCCCAGCACGTCGCGATACCAGGCCGCCAGCGCCTTCGGGTCCTTGGCCTTGAAGAATACGCCGCCGACGCCGGTGATGTGCCCGGCCGCTTCCTCTGGCGCCGCCTGGCATGGGCCAGCCAGCATGAATGCGCCCAGGCCCAGCGCCATGATCGTTCGCAATATCATCGCCTTGCTCCTTCGCGGCGCGCCTTGGCCGCACTCATTGGTATGTGGTGCCGGACGGCCGGCGTCAGTCGGCCGTGGCCTTCTCGATCCGGTTGCGCCCCAGGCGCTTGGCCTGCAATAGCGCCTTGTCTGCCGCCTCGGTCAAGCTCACGGCCGAATCGTAGAACGGGAACGAGGCGACACCGCCCGACAGCGTGACGTAGAGCGCGCCGCCCGGGTGGGCATGCGGCAGCGCCGAGAAGTCGATGCGGATGCGGTCTATCACCTGGCGCGCCTGTTCCGGATTGACGTCGGGCAGCGCAACGATGAATTCCTCGCCGCCGTAGCGGCCGATCAAGTCGATCGAGCGCAGGCGCGCCTTCAGGAGCCAGGCCAGGCCGCGGATCACGTGATCGCCGACCTGGTGGCCGTAGGTGTCGTTGATCGACTTGAAATGGTCGATGTCTATCATCGCCAGCGTCAGCGAACCGCGCTCGCCGGCCTGGCTCACCATGGTCTTGAGCCTGGATTTTGCCGCCGTATGGTTGAGCAAGCCGGTCAAGCCGTCGAGGCGGCTGGAGCGCTGCGTTTCGCGGAAGCGTTCGATCTTGGTCTTCACCACGGCCGCCAACAGCACCGGGTTGAAGGGCTTGATCAGGAATTGGTCGCCGCCCAGGCGCAGCGCTTCGACCTGCATGCCCACTGCCGATTCACCGGACAGGTAGACGATGGGCAGCGCGCTGTAAGCCGCCATCTGGCGCAGCACGCGCGTCGCTTCCACGCCATTGAAACGCGGCATGTACATGTCCATCAGGATCAGGTCGGGACGGTAGGATTCGAGCACCGAGAGCAATTTGCCCGGCTCGTTGATCGCATGCGTATCGATGCCGTGCTGGGCCAGCGTGCGCTGGATCAGCGCCATCGCCACGCGCGAATCCTCCACCACCAGCACGCGGTATTTTTCCTGCTCGTTGGTCTTGACCAGGTCGAGGATGCAATTGAGCACGGAGGACGATTGCTCTTCGGCGGGAATGGTGATGTCGATGCCGGCGCGCATCAGGGCCACGATGGGCTCGATCGAAGGCTGGGCGCCGAGATAGATCAATTGGCTCGCCGGGCAGGCGGCGCGGACGGCGGCGATGCGGCCGAATTCCTCGGGCTTGGTGTCTTCGTCGGCCGGGATGAATAGCACGGCCAGCGGCATGTCTTCCGGACTGTCGTTGCCGTCCCAGTCGAGCTCGTAGATTTTGAAGCCGAAGAATTGCAGCTGGCGCGACAGCGCATCGCCCATGTCGCGCTTCTCGGGTGCCGTCATCATCCACACCGAGCGCGGCTTGATCCAGTCGATCTCGGGCACGCTCTGTGCCGGTTCTTCGGCGCGGCGCTCGGCGGAAGCCGGGCGCGAAGTTTCGACCGAGCCGAACAAGGTGTCGATCTGGCGCTGCAAGGATTTCACGTCCTGTGCGGGGATCGGGTGGGTGCTGTCGTCGCCGAGCTTGGCCAGCGCGGCGTTTTCCAGGCCTTCGCACAAGCGCACAAGGCCGGGCAGCCGCTGCCGCGTGAAGTATTCCGCCAGGCTGTTGACCGCCACCGCGAATTCGATGAATTGCTCGAACCGGCCGTCGGCCACGTAGCGCTCCCAGCGGGTACGCAGCACGTAAAGGCGTTCTTCGATCGAATTGGGGGAAGCCTGACTCATGAACTGGTATACAAAAAGGAAACGCCATTATCCCGGATGCGGAGCCGGCAGGCAACGCAAAATCGGCAGTAACAATTCACAAAGAAAACGATTGGTAGCCCGGCAAAAACTAGTGTAATGAGGGATCAGCCGGATTTTCGACGGAAATCGAAGATGAAATCGATTTCTTGTACGAAGTCAGGTCAAAAGCAAAATGCAACCAAGTAAAATATTTAACAATTAGCGCCGCAAATACACACGGGGCCCACCCCAACATCTGTCGGATTGCCCCAGCTCCGACAGATCAAGAACCATATGCTCGTCCATCAAATCGCGGCATCGAGATCGACGGCAAGATGCGGTTCAATCGATTGATCGACCATGCGCCGCCGGTGGAGTTGCACGCCAATGCGGCGCGCTACTGGTCCAACGTCGACAGCGTATGTTGCCATCGCGGTGGAAGAGCGGACGGACTACGCGGTACTGCGCGCGTAGTGCGCGAAGAAAACTTGAGCGCAACACACGGTGGCGTTGCCGGCGCCATGTCATGTCGATATACGGAGATATTCGTTTTCGTGCGTAACGGGAGGCGACAAACTGCACTTGTCTCCTCCTCTTCCCCAAGGATTTGGCGCAGGACGGATCATCCCCTCCTCGATCCGCTCTGCTATCCCCAGGAAAGGATTTCGGCCCGCCCCCATGGCGGGCTTTTTTCCGTCTGGGCGCGCAGTCATGGTGCGTTCGCAGCTGTGGTAAGGTTGTGCCACGCAAATTGAACATCAATTCGGAGACAAGCAAGCCATGACCGTGCAAGCCACCAACCCTCGGGCCGACGCCTACTTCTCCAGAGCCAAGACCTGGCACGATGAAATGCTGCGCCTGCGCGAGATCGTACTTGATTGCGGCCTGGTCGAAGACATCAAATGGGGCAAGCCCTGCTACACGAGCGAGGGCAAGAATATCGTCATCTTCCAGCCGTTCAAGGAAAGCTGCACGCTGTTGCTGTTCAAGGGCGCCCTGCTCAAGGACCCCAAAGGCATCTTGTCGACGCAAGGCGAGGAATCGCAATCGTCGCGCGTCCTTCGCTTCACGAGTTTGAAAGACGTGGACAAGCTGGAGAGCGCGCTAAAACGCTTTCTGAAAGAAGCTGTCGCGGTGGAAAAGGCCGGTTTGAAGGTGGAATTGAAAAAGATCACCGAACGCCCCATACCGGAAGAATTAACGGCAAAATTCAAGGCCATGCCGAAGCTGAAGAAGGCTTTCGAAGCGCTGACGCCGGGCCGGCAACGCGCCTACCTGCTGCATTTTGCCGGGGCCAAGCAATCGGCGACGCGCGCTTCGCGGATCGAGAAGTGCGTGGAGCGGATTCTTGACGGCAAGGGGATGATGGATGATTGATATTGCCGCAAAGGGTCGGTGAGTTGCGCCGGCCGTCGCAACCTACCGCCCCTTTGCAGCCTGCAAAAAGAAAAACGCCCGACAGCTTTTACACTATCGGGCGTTTCCTGACTTGGCGTCCCCACGGGGATTCGAACCCCGGTACTCACCGTGAAAGGGTGATGTCCTAGGCCTCTAGACGATGGGGACAGTGACCTGTCTCGACTTCCAGCCTAGCCGACCGTACCTCGATCGGCAAACTTCGGTTGGTGGAGGTAAGCGGGATCGAACCGCTGACCTCTTGCATGCCATGCAAGCGCTCTCCCAGCTGAGCTATACCCCCTTGCGAAGAAACGAGATTATAGCAAGGTTTTTTCTGGCGTGTAAATACTTTCTGCAAAAAAATCTAAATTAATTTCACGCGGTGTATTTTGCCAGGCGAGCAAGAACGGTTTCACGGCCGAACAGCTCGATCACCGCATCGATGGCCGGCGTCTGCAACTGCCCCGTCAAGGCCAGGCGCAGCGGCATGGCCAGTTGCGGCATCTTGAGCTTGTGCGCGGCCAGCACTTCCTTCAAGGTTGCGGAAATGGCGGCCTTGTTCCATTCAACGCTCCCGCACGCCTCGGCGAATTGCGCCAGCGCTGGCTTGACCGCATCGGTCATGTGCTGAGCCAGCAGGTCGGCTGCCGGCTCGGGCTGACGATAGAACAGGATGGCCGCCTCGGCCAGTTCAACGGTCGTGTGAGCGCGTTCGCGCAGCATGGCCAACGCCGTTTGCAGTGCCGGCGCGCCGTCAAAATTCGCGCCCAGGGCTTGGAGGCGCGGACGTACCAGACCTTCCAGCCGCTCGAGGCTGGCTTCCTTGATGTAGTGGTTGTTGAGCCACTTCAGCTTGTCCATGTCGAAGCGTGCGGCCGAGCTCGTCAAATGGTCGAGATCGAACCAGTTACAGAATTGCTCCATGCTGAATACTTCGTCGTCGCCGTGGGCCCAACCCAGGCGCGCGAGATAGTTCAACATGGTTTCGGGCAGGTAGCCCATGCCTTCGAACTCGGTCACGGCGGCGGCACCGGTGCGCTTGGAGAGCTTCTTGCCATCGCCATCGAGAATCATCGGCAAGTGGCCATACAGCGGCAGCTTGGCGCCCAACGCAGCCAGGATATTGATCTGGCGCGGCGTGTTGTTGACGTGGTCGTCGCCGCGGATGACGTGGGTGATGCCCATGTCCCAATCGTCGACCACGACGCAGAAGTTGTAGGTCGGCGTACCGTCGGGACGCGCGATGACGAGGTCGTCCAGCTCCTTGTTCGAAATGGTGATATTGCCCTTGACCACGTCGTCCCAGCTGACGTCGCCATCGAGCGGGTTGCGGAAACGCACCACCGGTTGCACACCTTCGGGAATCGGCGGCAAGGTCTTGCCCGGCTCCGGGCGCCAAGTGCCGTCATAGCGCGGCTTCAGGCCGGCGGCCATGGCGCGCTCGCGCATGGCATCCAATTCCGCGCGCGAGGAATAACAATAATAAGCCGTACCGGCCGCCAACATTTGCGCGATGACTTCGCGATAGCGATCCATGCGCTTCATCTGGTAGAACGGACCCTCGTCGTGATTCAAGCCCAACCATTGCATGCCGTCGATGATGGCTTGCACGGCTTCAGGTGTGGAGCGTTCCAGATCGGTGTCTTCGATGCGCAGGACGAATACGCCACCGTGACGACGCGCATAGGCCCAGGAATACAGCGCAGTGCGGGCGCCCCCCACGTGCAGGTAGCCGGTTGGACTGGGAGCAAAGCGGGTACGGATTTGAGTGGGGTTGGCAGCGGTCATGGTAAAGAAAAACGGCCTTGGAATGCCAAAGCCGTTATGAGATAGCGGTAAAACCGCATTTTACCTGATCCCGCAGCGCGGAAGGCGGCCCGGGCTGCGCGCCGTAACCGCCGAATGGAACTTACTCGAAGATCACCAGGACCTTGCCGATGGAAATATAGGCACCCCAGGCGATGGGAATAAGCACTGCCAGCCAGGCCAGCACGAGGGTGAGCTCGCTGCTCTTGCCGCCGGTTCCCGTCGTGGCGACGGCAGCGTTGGCCGCCGCTTCTCGCTCGTGCGCGAGTCGCTGTTCCTTGGCCAATTCTTCGTCACTCATGAAGTGCTTGTCGGCCACAGGCGTGACCAGCAGATTGCAGATGAAGCCCAGTACCAGCAAGCCGGCCAGGATATACATCGTCATATCGTAGGCTTGTGCCTTGGGAACGCCCTGCCCGAGCTGGTAATCGCGGATATAGTTGATCAAGAGCGGGCCGAAGATGCCCGCAGCCGACCAGGCCGTAAGCAGGCGGCCATGGATCGCGCCCACCATTTGGGTGCCGAACATGTCGGCCAAGTAAGCCGGCACGGTCGAGAAGCCGCCGCCATACATGGTCAGGATGATGCAGATTGCCGCGATGAACAGCGCCTTGTTGCCGGCATGGGCCAGCGACGGTGCCGAAGCGTACAGGATGGTGCCGAGCACGAAAAACACCGTATAAGTCGTCTTGCGCCCGATCACGTCGGAGAACGAAGCCCAAAGGAATCGACCGGCGATATTGAACAGCGAAATCAAGCCGGCGAAGGCCGCGCCTATGGTGGCGATGCGCTTGATCTGGTCTTGATCCAATTGATTGTATGCCAGATTAAGATGGATCAACTGGCCCGCGAAGACTTCCTGCAAAATCGGCGAAGCCATGGCGATCACGCCGATACCGGCCGTCACGTTCAGCAACAGCACGGTCCAGATCAGCCAGAATTGCTTGGTGCGCATGGCTTCATTCAGGTGCACATGGCGCTTGGCGATCATGGCATTGTCGGATTGCTTGACGGGCGCGGTCCAGCCTTCCGGTTTCCAGCCGGCGGCAGGTACGCGGTAGCCGAAGGCGCCACCCATCATGAAGACAAAGTAGATCACGGCCAGCGCCAGGAAAGTTTGCCACACGCCGACGGAATCCGGCGTGGCAAAAAACTTCATGAATTTGTCGGCCAGGGGCGAGCCCACCATCGCACCGCCGCCGAAGCCCATGATGGCCATGCCGGTTGCCATGCCGCGCTTGTCCGGAAACCATTTGATCAGCGTCGACACGGGAGAGATATAACCCAGGCCCAGGCCAATGCCGCCAATCACCCCGGAACCCAGCCACATGATCCAGATCTGGTGCAGATTGACGCCGACAGCCGAAATCACCAAGCCGCCGCACCAGCAGATTGCCGCCACCACGCCAGCCTTGCGCGGTCCCGCGTGCTCGAGCCAACCGCCCCAGATCGCCGCAGCGGAGCCGAGGAAAACGAAGAACATGGTGTACATCCAGACCAGCATCGAGACTTTCCAGTCGCATGTACTGGAGAAAACCACGTCGAAGAAACCGGCATCCGCGGCACAGGCGATGGGCGCCTTGATGCCGATGGCCTTGGACAAGGGCAGCCAGAACACGGAAAAACCGTAAGCCATGCCGATGCACAGGTGGATCGCCAAAGCTGCAGGGGGAACCAGCCAGCGATTGAAGCCAGGGCCGGCTACCGTCCGTTCCTTGGCCAGAATGGGTAGGTCTAGCATGTATTCTCCTTTAAGTGGGTGGGGCGAATTCCTCTGGGCGGGGACTCACTTATTGTTATTGCGATGCCGATACGCGTGTTAAAGCGTCGTCTCGACCCCGTTAAAAATTACCGCATTGTAATTATTTCCCAATATTAATGGAACAGCAAGCATCCCACCGCGAAAGAGATTTTGCAATCCGCGCTGCACAAGAAACGCGGATTTTTTTGAAAAATACCTCAAGCAAAACAAGTAGTTGACGCCTGATCAATCGTTTTGCACGGTAATCGTCGGGAATTTGCTGGACATGTCCTTGGCCTTCTCCGCCACCTTCACCGCCACCTTGCGCGCGATGGCTTTGTAGATTTCGGCGATCTTGCCCTCGGGTTCTGCCACCACGGTGGGCTTGCCCGAATCGGCCTGCTCGCGGATGGCCATCGTCAAAGGCAGGGCACCGAGGAAATCGACCTCGTAGTCCTTGCACATCTTCTCACCGCCGCCTGTACCGAAAATAGCTTCGGCATGGCCGCAGTTGGAACAGATATGCATGCTCATGTTTTCCACAATGCCAAGGATGGGAATACCCACCTTCTCGAACATCTTCAAACCGCGCCGCGCATCGAGCAGGGCGATATCCTGCGGCGTGGTCACGATCACGGCCCCCGTGACGGGCACCTTTTGCGACAAGGTGAGCTGCACGTCGCCCGTGCCGGGCGGCATGTCGACCACGAGATAGTCGAGATCGCGCCAATTGGTTTGCGTGATCAATTGCTGCAAGGCTTGTGTGACGATGGGGCCGCGCCATACCATGGCTTCATCCTGGTCGACCAGGAAGCCGATCGAGGACACCTGCAAGCCGTGGTTTTCCAGCGGCTCCATGGTCTTGCCGTCTTGCGTGGTGGGCTTGCCCGAAATGCCCATCATGGTGGGCTGCGACGGACCGTAGATGTCCGCGTCGAGTATGCCGACCTGCGCGCCTTCGGCGGCCAATGCCAGAGCCAGGTTGACGGCGGTGGTGGATTTGCCCACCCCGCCCTTGCCCGAAGCCACCGCAATGATATTCTTCACATTGGGCATGACCTTGATGCCGCGCTGCACGGCATGCGCCACGATCTTTGAGCTGACGTTGGCCTTCGCTTCCGTGACACCGGGCAGCTTGCGCACGGCGCCTTCCGTCAGCTGAGCAACCAGTGCGAATTGCGAGCGCGCAGGGTAACCGAGTTCCACATCGAAGGAAACACTGCCGCCTTCGACCTTGATATTCTTGATGGATTTTTCGCTGATGAAATCCTTGCCCGTATTGGGGTCGATCACGGCGGACAAGGCGCCCTTGATTGCTTCTGCATCGATGCTCATTGCTGCTCCTGCGGGGTGCTTGTGGATAGACCGCAAGTGTAGCGGAAAGCGGGAGGCGAAACAGGCCCGTAGCGTCGAGCCCCGTGCACGGCGGCCATCCAATGCCTGTCTGCTATCATCCTGCCTAGAGCTGGCGCCGATCCGGCTTTAGTCTTTCGAAAAACACGATCCCGCACAATCATGTCGAACCGCTCCTTTACCTGCAGCTTAATTGCCTCGTTATTTGCCCTGGCCGTCGCCGGCAGTGCCGCCGCGGAAGATAGCAAACCCGCGCTGCAAGCGCCGAATGACGGCGCGGTCCTCTTGCGGGTGCTATCGAACAAGCCGGAGATGATCCTCATCTACTTCGCCAAGGCATGGGACGCCCTTACCATCGAGCGTGAGGCGGACTCGTCCGGCGCGCCTGCGACGTACACGCTCCAGGTAATCGCCGACGGCAGTACCTCGCGCTCCGCCATCTTTGCCGCTGCACTGCCGCCGGGCCATTACCGCTTGGAGAAGTTCCGGCGCAACAATGCCTGGCTGACCGTCAACGAAAAATTCAGCCGTTTCGATATCGAATCCGGCAAATTGACCGACCTTGGCGTGATTGTCGAGTCCGAAGGGCTAGACAACACCGGTAAGGAAATGCTCAGCCATAGCCAGCCCGGCGATATGGAAGAGACCAAGACCCTGGTTCGGGAGCTCACTCCCGATCTGCGAAAATTGTTGGGGAATCCCACGCTCGGCTGGCGTGCAGACAGCGTCCCGTCGAATATGGCCGAAATGAGCAATTATTCCTTGCTGCACAGCGTGGGCTTCGCATCGCACCAGGAGACAGCGGAAGGCGATCTGGTTTTCGCCGGCGACAACGGCGCTGTGATGCGATGGAATTCCCGCAAAGGCTGGACCGTCTACGATGTCGGCCAGCGCAGCGCGGTAGGGGCTTTGCTGGTAGCGTCCAATGGCGACTGGGTCGCCGGCGGAGAGCTCGGGATGCTCAAATCCTCGAGCGACCAAGGCCTGACATGGCGTTCGCTTCGGGGCAACATCCCGTATGGAATCACGCTCGATCTCAGTGAATGGAATGGCCGCGTCGTGGCCACCATCATGCATGGGGGCGAAATCCAAATCTACTCCGCGCCCTTGCGCAGCAGCGACTGGCAACTGCTGGCGCAATACACCTCATCGATATCGCGTTTTTTCGACTACCGGGCAGTGCGACCGCAGTCCCTGCTCCATGGCGACCACCTGATCACCTTCGTACCGGGCCGAAAGGTGGCCGTGCTCGACTTGGCGCAGGGCAGCAACGAGCAATACGACATGCCCGGCTCTTGCTCGGGTATCAGTATGATGCCGGACGGCAGCCTGGAAGCAGGCTGCATCGTGATGGTGATGAACCCTTACGTCAGCCGCGATGACGGCAAGACCTGGAGCTCGTCTCCATTTCCGCGCATGTCGCGTATTCCGGCATTCAGCGACGACAAGCATGGTTTTTCGTTGCGGCACGTTGCGTTTTCCTCCAGCCCGGAATTTACGTACACTGAGGACGGCGGCAAGACCTGGACGGATTCACCGCAACGGGCCGAACCCGGCTTATGGAGCATGTTCTGGTCGCACGACGGAAAGACCGCTTACGCCATCAACGAAACCGGAACAATCCTGCAAAGCCAGGATGAGGCCAAAACCTGGCTTCGGGCGCAATAAATTCTCGCGAAGCCATCAGGACTTGCTCAGGCAAATGTGCTGCAGCACCCAGAAGTAAGCCAGAATGGTCGGCAGCACCGTCAACACCATGCCATACGCCCGCGCTATCGGATAGGCCGCGTAGCCGATCACAAACGTAATGCGCCCCGCGACGAACAGCACGCCCATCACGGGAATCAGGTACAGCTGCGCATGCGGCAATTGCTCTGCCATTCCACCCCAGGCAATCGCAGCGAGCACAAGTTGCTCCAGGGTGTTCTGGTTGTAGCGCAGATTGAGTTCCAGGCCCCAATTGGCTGGTGTCCGCGTGCCGTCAATGGCGCGGCGGCAAAAGCAGCCAGGTCAGCGCAAACGCCAGTCGGCCGGCCGAGTCGTCGAGTGCCAGCACGTAAGGCGCAAACGCTATACGGTAGTGCCACACGAGCGCCAGCGTGGCGATGGCCGCCGCAGCGAGGGTGATGCCGATCAACTGCTTGCGCAGCATGCTGCCTCCCTAGCCTCCCCATACCGCATCGATTATAGCCCTGCGGCACCTGCTATCTGCGTTTGAACGCATCCTCGGCCGGTCTGACGAATACCCCGTGCCCTCCTCTGCTAAAATCAGGGTTTTCGCTTTTTTCAACCCCAGCAAGGCTGCCTGAGCACCCAATGAGTACTCCCCTGTCCCGCCAACTGTTCGTCACCACCGCCCTGCCCTATGCCAACGGCAGCTTCCATATCGGCCACATCATGGAGTACATCCAGGCCGACATCTGGGTGCGGTTCCAGCGAATGCAGGGCCACGAGGTGAATTTCGTCTGCGCCGACGATGCGCATGGCGCGCCCATCATGATCGCGGCCGACAAGGCAGGCATTACGCCGCAAGAGTTTGTGGCCAGGATTGCCGCGACGCGCAAGCCCACGCTGGACGGTTTTCACGTCGCCTTCGACAATTGGCACTCGACCGACGGTGCGGAAAACCACGAGCTCTCGCAAGAGGTATACCGCCGCCTGCGCGACGATGCGAAGCTGATCACGACCAAGACCATCGAGCAATTCTTCGATCCGGTCAAGGAGATGTTCCTGGCCGACCGCTACATCAAGGGCGAATGCCCGAAGTGCGGCGCCAAGGACCAATATGGCGATTCGTGCGAGGTGTGCGGCTCGGTCTATGCCCCGACGGAGTTGAAGAACCCCTACTCGGCCCTGTCGGGTGCGACGCCGGTGCTGAAGTCGTCCGACCATTATTTCTTCAAGCTGTCCGACCCGAAGTGCGTGGAATTCCTGCGCGGCTGGGCGCTGGACGGCAAGCTGCAGCCCGAGGTTGCCAACAAGTGCAGGGAATGGCTCGAAGGCGAGACCGACGGCAAAAGCAGTCTGGGCGACTGGGATATCAGCCGCGATGCGCCCTACTTCGGCATCGAGATTCCCGATGCGCCGGGCAAATACTTCTACGTCTGGCTCGACGCGCCGATCGGCTACCTCGCCTCGCTGAAGAATTACTTCGGCAAGACCGGGCGCGACTACGAGGCCTTCATGGCCGATCCCAAGACCGAGCAATATCATTTCATCGGCAAGGACATCACCTACTTCCACACGTTGTTCTGGCCCGCCATGCTGCATTTTGCCGGCATGAAGGTGCCCAACAACGTCTACGTGCACGGCTTCATCACGGTCTCGGGCGAAAAGATGTCGAAGTCGCGCGGCACCGGCATTTCGCCCCTGCGCTATCTCGACGTGGGCATGAACCCGGAATGGCTGCGCTACTATATCGCGGCCAAACTTTCGGCCAAGGTGGAAGACGTGGATTTCAACCCGGACGATTTCGTCGCGCGCGTCAACAGCGATTTGATCGGCAAGTACGTCAATATCGCGAGCCGCGCTTCGGGCTTCATCGTCAAGAAGTTCGGCGGCAAGGTGGTCACGAGCTGGGCCACCGACGGGGATACGTTTCTCTCCGCGCTGCGCCAGACCGGCCCGGAAATCCAGTCGTTGTACGACCAGCGCGAATTCGGCAAGGCCTTGCGCGCCGTGATGGAGTTGGCGGACAAGGTCAATGCCTATGTCGATGCCAACAAGCCCTGGGAATTGGCCAAGGATGCGGCAAAAGACGCGCAATTGCAAGAAGTCTGCAGCCGCCTGCTGGAGGCATTCCGCATTCTGACGATCTACCTCAAGCCCGTGCTTCCCGCACTGGCTATCCAGGTCGAAGCGCAGTTGAACGTGGCGCCGCTGCAATGGGCCGATGTGGCGAAGCCGCTGGCCGATGGCCACACGATCAATCCGTACAATCACCTGATGACGCGCGTCGAGGCCAAAATGCTCGATGCCTTATTCGAGCAACCCGAGGAGGCGGCGCCGGCACAAGCTGGCGAAACGGCAAAAGCCGATATCGAAGAACTCGCGCCCGAGATCAAGATCGAGGATTTCGCCAAGATCGACCTGCGCATCGCCAAAATCGTCGATTGCCAGGCCGTGGAAGGTTCGGACAAGCTGTTGCGCCTCTCGCTCGACGTGGGCGAAGGCCGCTTGCGCAACGTGTTTTCAGGCATCAAGTCGGCTTACAAGCCGGAGGAACTGGTCGGCAAGCTGACCGTGATGGTGGCCAACCTGGCGCCGCGCAAGATGAAGTTCGGCGTGTCCGAAGGCATGGTGCTGGCCGCGTCTGCTGCCGATGAGAAGGCCAATCCGGGGATTTATGTGTTGAATCCCTGGCCGGGTGCCGAGCCTGGCATGCGGGTGCGCTGACAAAATTTCGTAGGTTGGGCTGAGCGAATGCGAAGCCCAACATCGGCGGATTGCGCCATTACATGCGTTGATTTAACGCGCGGTTGTTGGGCTTCGCATTCGCTCAACCCAACCTACAAAACTTCAAAATGCAGTCAAACCGGCAAACGGTTCGCCGGCTGCCAGCCTGCCTCCGTTTCGCTTTCGTACATCTCGAACGCATCCTCGATGATCTCGCACAACTGCACCTTGTCCCAGGGCTTGTTGAGGAACTTGAACACGGCGCCGACATTGATCGCATCGGTCACGATGCCGACATCGGCATAGCCCGAGAGGATAATGCGCACCGTTTGCGGATACATCTGGCGGATGCGGCGGAACAACTCGACCCCGCTCATGTCGGGCATGCGCTGGTCGCAGATGATCACGCCCACTTCGTGCGTCGCCAGCAGTTCCAGCGCAGCCGGGCCGCTCCTAGCCTGCAATATCCGGTAGTTGAAACCGGAGAGCGAGCGCGCCAGGGCCGAGAGCACGCATTGCTCGTCGTCCACCAGCAGCACGGTGCGGGTGCCGTGTTCGCGGCCCAGTTTTTCCAGCGGCACGCTGCGCTGTTCGCGCAGGATGGCGCCGCAGTCCTCGCCAGAGAGCGGCGCACTGAAATAAAAACCCTGGAATTCGTCGCAGCCGCGGTCGGCCAGCAAGGCCAGTTGGCCTTCACTTTCCACGCCTTCGGCCGTGACGCGCAGATGCAGGCTGTGCGCCATCGAGATCACGGCATCCGAGATGGCCAGGTCTTCCGGATTGTGGCCGATGTCGCGCACGAAGCTCTGGTGCAGCTTGATCTGGTCGAGCGGCAATTGCTTGAGGAAATTCAGGTTGGTGTAGCCCGAACCGAAATCGTCCACCACCAGGCGTACGCCGATGTCCTTCAATTCGTGCAGCACGCGCACCGTCGTCACCGGGTCTTGCATCGATTGCGCCTCGCTGATTTCCAGTTCGAGAAAATGCGGATCGACGCCGGTTTCCTCGAGCACTGCTGCGACCTGCGCCGCAAAATCGGGCTGCAGGAATTGCGTCCCGGCGACATTGACCGCCATCGGCAGCATGGCGATCTTTTCCTTGTGCCATTTCTTCATCTGCAGGCAAGCCATGCGCATGACCCAAAGCCCGATGCGCGGCATCATGCCGATCTCTTCGGCCAGGGGGATGAAACGCAGCGGCTCGATCACGCCGTGCTCGGGATGGTCCCAGCGCAGCAAGGCCTCGATGCCGGTCACGCGGCCGGTGTGCAAGTCCACGCGCGGCTGGTAGTGCAGAAAAAATTCCTGGCGTTCGAGCGCGCCATGCAGGCTGCGCTCCAGCGCCACGCGCTGGTTGATGCGCTCGGTCAGGTCTTCAGTGAAGAACTGGAAGTTGTTGCGCCCCAGTTCCTTGGCGCGGTACATGGCCGCATCGGCGTTCTTCAACAGCGTATCGACGTCCCGCCCATCCTGCGGATAGAACGAGAAACCGATACTGCAGGTGGTGCGGATTTCGCCGCCTTCGACCAGGATGGGTTCGGCGATGCTGTTCAGGATGCGCTGCATGGCATGCATGGTCACGTCTTCGTTGGCCTGGTCGTACAGCACGAGAGCGAATTCGTCGCCGCCCAGGCGCGCCACGGTATCGGACTCCCGCACGCAAGCCTGCAGGCGCCGCGCCACCTCGACGAGCAATTGGTCGCCCGCATCGTGGCCCAGCGTATCGTTGACGAACTTGAACTTGTCCAGATCGATATAGGCTACGGCCACCCGGCGCTCGTAACGCTCGGCATAGCTCACGGCCTGATGCAGCCGGTCGATCAGCAGATTGCGGTTGGGCAGGCCGGTGAGCGCATCGTGCCCGGCACGGAAACCGAGCACTTCGCGTTCGCGTTTTTGTTTCAGTTGCAAGCTCACCCGGGCACAGACTTCCATCGCCGAGAACGGCTTGACGAGGTAATCGGCACAGCCCAATTCGAAGGCCCTGAGCTTTTGCTGCACGTCGTCCTGTTCGGCCAGGAAGATCACCGGAATGCCGGCCAACTCAGCCACGGACTTGATATTGCGGCAAAACTCCACGGCCTCCGCCGTGGCGCAGGCGAGCAGGATCAAATCGGGAGGGAGGCGGCCGATTTCAGCCATGATGCCATTGCCGCTGCTCGCGACACGCACAGCATGGCCCTGCTGACCCAATGCATCGGTCAGGTCGTCCAACTCCGTTGCCACATCGTCAACGAGGAGGATTTCGGCAATGGCTGCTTCCGAATGTGCCGACATACAAGCCCCGGTCACCCTGGCGGCAAACTGACAGCATCACTACCAGTTTCGAGCCCTTCTCAAGAGAGCCTTTAAACTTGCCGCCTATCAATTGAATTTTCATCTTACTTCCAATACCAGCGCTACGCAAAGACAATCTTTGCGCGAAACCGGACGTCACACGATGCCTTAAGTTCATTTGCAACACTTTGCGGCGGACAGGCTGTTTTTCGGTCCAAGACGCAAGTCGGGGTAAAATATCAGCCAGTTCCAACCTGTTATCAACCTGTCATGATCCTGCCGCCGAAAATTGTTACCTACGAGTCCGAAGCGACCCAATTCATCAATGGATTGAAGAAACAGAATCCCAAGCTGGAGGAATCGCAACGCGCCGGCCGCGCCCTGCTGTGGGACAAGGCACCGATCGATCTCGACTGGAAGCGCCGCAGCGACGATTCGCGCGTCAAGCAGCAAGCCTACGTCTACCAAAGCAAATAAGTGAGCACCCACGGGCAGGATTCGCTGCTGGCGCAATTGCCGTCCAGCGCCCCGGACTTGGCCGTGGAAGGTCAGGCCGACAGCACACCCGACGTGGTCGACGGCGTCGGCATTGCACGCCTGTATGGCGAGCCGCTGTTCAACCTGCCCAACGACCTCTACATCCCGCCCGATGCGCTCGAAGTCTTCCTCGAAGCCTTCGAAGGCCCGCTCGACCTGCTGCTCTACCTGATCCGCAAGCAGAACTTCAACATCCTCGACATTCCGATGGCGCAAGTGACCTTGCAATACCTGGAATACGTCGACCAGATTCGCAGCCGCAACCTCGAACTGGCGGCGGAATACCTGCTGATGGCCGCCATGCTGATCGAGATCAAGTCGCGCATGCTGCTGCCGGTGAAGAAAAGCGAAACGGGCGAGGAAGCGGCCGACCCGCGTGCCGAACTGGTGCGCCGCCTGCTCGAATACGAACAGATCAAGCTCGCCGCACAACAGCTCGATACGCTGCCGCAGTTGGGGCGCGACTACGTGCGCGCGCAAATCTATATCGAGCAAAGCCTGGTGCCGCGCTGGCCCGAAGTCAATATCGTCGATCTGCAGGAAGCCTGGGCCGACGTGATGAAGCGCGCCAGGCTCACGGCGCACCACACCATCAGCCGCGAAGAGTTGTCCGTGCGCGAGCACATGACGGGCATCCTGCGCCGCCTGCAGTCGGCAAAATTCGTCGAGTTCGCCGACCTGTTCGACCCCGCGCGCGGCGTGCCCGTGGTGGTGGTCAATTTCGTCGCGCTGCTCGAACTGGCCAAGGAAACGCTGATCGAAATCACGCAAGCGGAAGCCTTTGCGCCCATTTACGTTAGACTCGCCTATTCGCCAACGTAACCCCACCACAACCGCATGAAGATCATTTCCACGATTGAAGAATTGCGCGACCAGTTGCGCGGCCAGTTGCGCACCGCCTTCGTCCCCACCATGGGCAATTTGCACGAAGGACATCTCTCGCTGATGCGCCTCGCGCGCAAGCATGGCGACCCTGTCGTGGCATCGATTTTCGTCAACCGATTGCAGTTCGGCCCGAACGAGGATTTCGACAAATACCCGCGCACCTTCCAGTCCGACGTGGAAAAGCTGGAAAAGGAAGGTGTCTACGTACTGTTTGCGCCGACCGAAAAAGACCTGTATCCCGAACCGCAGGAATTCCGCGTGCGCCCGCCGGACGGCCTGGGCAATATGCTCGAAGGCGAATTCCGTCCCGGTTTCTTCGGCGGCGTCACCACCGTGGTGCTCAAGCTGTTTTCCTGCGTGCAGCCGCGCGTGGCCGTGTTCGGCAAGAAGGATTACCAGCAGCTCATGATCGTGCGCAATATGAGCCGCCAGTTTGCTTTGCCCACCGAGATCATCGCTGCCGAAACCTGGCGCGCCGAGGATGGCCTGGCGCTGTCTTCGCGCAACGGTTATCTCTCCACGGAAGAACGCGCCGAGGCGCCCAACCTTTACCGCCTGCTCAAACAGGTGGCCGGCGAAGTGCATGGCGGCGCGACCGACGCCCTCAAGCTGGAAAAGCAGGCCATGGAAGAACTGCTCAGGCGCGGCTGGCAGCCCGACTATGTGTCGATCCGCCGCCGCATGGACCTGGAACCGCCAAGCGAGGACGACATGCGGCAAAAGGATGCGCTGGTCGTACTGGCCGCTGCCAAGCTCGGCACCACGCGCCTGATCGACAACCTCGAAATCTGACCCCGTGCGGGCGAGCTTCCTTGCCCCGCTGCTTGCCGTCCTGCTCGACATCCTCGGCGCAGGCAGCTTGGCCCATGCCGCGCCGGTGACGGTGCGGGACGATCTCGGCCACACCCTCACCCTGCCCGCCCCTGCGCAGCGCGTCGTCAGCCTGGCGCCGCACACCACCGAGCTGCTGTTCGCCATTGGCGCGGGCAGCGAAACGATGGGGGTGAGCCAATTTTCGGACTACCCGGAAGCCGCCAAGCGCTTGCCGCAACTCGGTGGCGCGGCCGGCTTCGACCTCGAACGCATCGCCGCGCTCAAGCCCGATCTGGTACTGGTCTGGCATAGCGGCATATCCCCGGCCCAGATCGAAACCATCAAAAAACTCGGCTTGCCCGTGTTCGAGAGCGAACCGCACGACTTCGCCACCGTGGCGTCCTCGCTCGAACGCCTGGGCCAACTGACAGGCAAATCCGCGCAAGGCAAAGAAGCCGCCACCGCCTTCCGCGCACGCTGGCAAGCCCTGTTGGCGCGCTACGCCCATGCCGCCCCTGTCACCGTGTTCTACCAAATCTGGAGCGAGCCGCTGATGACCCTCAACGACAGCCATCTGGCATCGGCAGCGATCGCACTTTGCGGCGGCCGCAACGTGTTCGGCAAGCTCGGCCCCATGGTGCCTACGGTGAACACCGAGGCCGTGCTGCAAGCCAACCCGGACGTCATCCTGACCGGCAGCGACGGGAAGGATGGCGCGGCGGCACTTGCACCATGGAAAAAATTTCCCCAAATGACAGCCGTTCGGCGCGATAATTTGTTTGCCCTCGATTCCGACATCCTCACGCGCGGCGGGCCGCGCATCCTGGATGGCGCCGAGGCGATTTGCGGCAAACTCGACATCGCACGCCAGAGAATTTCACAAAAATGATTATCGTCTACATCCTGCTGTTCGGCGCCTGCGTCGGCTGCCTGTTCTGGCTGGCCTCGCGCATCTCGCATGAGTCGAGCGTCGGCGCCTATACCAGCTTCCTCGTACTGCCGGCCTTCTACTGGACCTACAAATACTGGAACAGCCGCCGCGCCGCGCTGCGCGTGCCGGCCATCGCCTTCTTCGGCACCATGTTCCTCACGATCGGTGTCGCCCTGGTGACCAACTACATCAACAAAACGCGCATTGTCGAAGAAGGCGACACGGCCAAGCAGAATCCGATCATGATGCAGTGGTGTCGCGAAAAAAACGACGCCGTCTACGACCCCGTCCTCAAGGGTTGCGTCGAGCCGACCAAGGCCGACGCCATGGCCGACGAAGCAAAGGAAAATTCGATGGACCAGTTCGCGCAATACCTGAGCCAGCAAGGCCTGGCCGGCGTGCTGGACCGCACGGAAACGCCGGCCGTCAAGGCCCTCAAGGAATCGCCCGACGTGGCCGATGCCGCCAGCTTTCGCCTGAACGGCCAGGCCGCGGAGCAGCCGCCCTTGCTGATCGCGCTGTGCCTCTCGCAATCGGCTTGCACCCACCTGGCGGCCAGGCAAAAGAAAGACCCCGGCAACATCGGCTTCAGCAACGGCCACCTCATGCTGCTGCTGCCGCCCGAAGCCGACGATGCCGCCCAGCGCAGCGTGAAGGGCATCGTGGCCGGGTTCAAGGTGGTAAGGTCATAGGCGAACTACCCCGCAGGCGTGAACTTGAACTCCGAAATCACCATGTCAACCTCCGCCCCATCCGCCGGCGCCAGCCCCTGGAACAGCCAGAGGTTCATATGCAGCGGGATGGCGTTTTGCGGAATCAGCGACGCATAGTTGGCCGGGGCGAAGGTCCAGCTCGCGTATTGGCCGGCATTGGTATCGGTCAAGCCGGCCAGGGCCTGGAAGCCGATCTGCCGGGCGCTCCATGTGAAGCGATGCGTGCTCCAACCCGTGTTGCCGCTCATATCAAACGCGTACGTAGTGTCGCTGTAGCCCGTCGTTGCGGGCCAGACTGTCCAGTTGCCGTGCTGTGACTGCTGCCCGCCCCAGGTGGAAAATTCGATGTCGACTTCATTCGTGCCGTCCGGGCCGACGGCCGGGGTCGTGTAAGGGAACAGGCCGAGCACCACGTTCTGGTCCATGATTTCCGGATGGCCCACCACCTTGAACTGGTAAGTGCCGAAGCCCAGGGACTGGCTGGTATAGACCTCCGCGGCGCTCCATTGCCCGCCGCTATAGGCGATCTTCAAGTGCAGGAAGCCGTTGGCATCGACCCAGGCATTGTTCGCGCTCCAGGTGTTCGGCCCCGGTCCGCCGCTGCCCGATCTGACGTTGAAGGTATAGCCGGAAAACACCAGTTGCGTCTGCCCCGGCGCCGAGGGCACCGAAGCCGTGTTGGCAGGCACGCTGACCGGCGCCAGCATATCGGCAATCGCCGCGTCGGCCTTCGCCTGGTAAGACGAGGAAACCGTGGGCGCTACCACGGCAGATAGCATCTGCCGCGCGCCTGCCGCAGCACTCGCGCCCTTGTACACCGTCACCGCATTGCGCGCGGACAGTTGCGCCGTGAAATACTCGGCGACCGCCAGCCGGTTGGCAATCAGTGCCGCATCTTGCAGCCCTTGCGCCGTGGTGTTTTGCGTCGCACCGGCTGCAATCGCCAGCGCCGCATCGCCGCGCGTCAGGGAACCGCTGTCGATGGCGCCGGCCCAGAACGCCAGGCCCGATGCATTGGGCGCCCTGCCTAACAGGTTCTGGAAGATGGCGGTCACGAAAGCGGCCGAAGCCCCGCCGCCGTACAAGGCCAGCGATTCATTGCTCTGGCCGAAGGCGTCGATCAGCGCCCGAACCGCAGTGTCGCTGGAATAGGACGCGTCGAGTGCAGCCAGGGTAGTCGGTGCGCTGTCGCCGGCCAGCGCCGCCTCGAAATTGGCCAGGCCGCCAGGGTCGGCCGGACGGCCAAAGTAGGAAATGTACAACTCCTGCACCACGTCCTGATAGGCGGAAGCCGAGCTTTGCGCCTTGACTGAAACCCGGGCGCGCTGCCGCACCGGAGTCGGCGCGTTATCCTGCCCCGGGCTGCAAGCCCCGAGGGTCGCGAAAAAAAACGAGACGGCAATCCCCTTCCATGCCTGCTTGCGTTGCATTGCAATCTCCTGGTTGACGATGGCGACAGGTTTGCATGAACATGCCGGTTGCGCAAGCCTTGCATCAAGCCGTCTTGTCGTATGCATCTGCGCAACAATGCCGCATCGATTTCCCAGCCGCTCGATTGTTGGTGTAGAGTTGTTGCGGCATGCCCAAACAGCTGAAGCCCACAAAAAGGAGACAACGCCATGTCAAGAGTCTTTTCGCAGCTTGCCGCATTTGCTTTTACATTACTGCTCGCCCTCCCCGCCATTGCCGAAGACCGGGCCACGCCGGAACAGGCCGTCGCCATGGTCCACCGCGTGATCGCGGACATGAAATCCGGCGGCAAGGATGCCGTGATCGACGAGATCAACACGCTCTCGAACAAGTATCGCGACCGCGATCTCTACGTCACGGTGATGGACATGAGCGGCAAGGAGCTGGCTCACGGATCGAACAAGAAAATGCAGGGCGTGAACTTGATCGAACTCAAGGACACCGACGGCAAATCCTACATCAAAGAGAGGATCGAGCTTGTAAAGTCCAAGGGCAAGGGCTGGCAAGACTACAAGTTCGTCAATCCGGTAACCAAGCAGATCGAGCCCAAATCGATGTATTTCGAGAAGTATGAAGACGTGATCGTCAGCTGCGGCGTCTACAAGAGCGCCGGAGGATAAGCTTCAACTATCTCCCGCGGTTCCAAGGCCAACCCTCGCCGGCATCAAACCAGCACCGAGGGCTGGTTCTTCATGCAGCGCAGGGCAAACATCGAGCGGCTGTGGCGTATGCCCGCTATCTTGTACAGCTTCTCGCGCAGGAAACGCTCGTAGCCTGAAGTTCCTTGCACCGCCACCTTGATCAGGTAGTCATACTCCCCGGAGACGAGATAGGCTTCGAGCACTTCGGGCAAGGTGGCCAGCGCCTCGCCGAAACGCTCGAGCATATTGTCGTCGTGCCGGTCGAGCGTCACTTCGATCAGCACCGTGTCGGTAAAGCCGAGCTTGCCCTGATCGACCAAGGCGGCATAGCCGCGTATGACACCGCTTTCTTCCAACTGGCGCGTGCGGTTCCAGCAGGCCGTGGTGGACATGCCGACCAATTCGGCCAGCTCGGCATTCTTCAAACGCGCATTGCGCTGCAGGGCACGCAGGATTTCACGATCTTGCTTGGTGAGGGCGGCGGCGTCGGTCATGATGAAAATGTTTATTTTATGAAGTCCGTATTTTTAAGAACAATCTTCCGAATAAAAGCATTTAAAAACAATAATCAAGAATAAAATTCCTATCAATGCAGATTAACATTCTTCATGCTTTCTTGTCGAGATTCCAGCCCGTGCGTCACGCCGCAAGGGCCGGCCTTATCGCCCACAAGGCCGATGAGGGACACTGCCAGCCTCACGAGGGCTGAACCAGGAAAAACGTGGACTTTGGCATGACGAATGCCGCGAGGGGTTCAGGAAAGCGCTACGGTCTGAGCTGTTTCAACTCGGCCTGCACCTTCGGGCTGCCGTTATATTCCGGGCCGTTCTTTTCAGCCAGCGTCAGCAGGCGCGATTCGTTTTCGGGAAGCGGCCAGATCAGCATGTTGGATTGATAGATTGCACTCGGCACGTACTCGAAACGGATCTGCTTCCACGCGCCGTTCATCCATTGGAAGCAGACATAGCCGCGTGCCGGGTTGCCGTATTTGGCCAGTTCCGTTTTCGTGGGTGGATAGGCCACCACATACAGCTTGCCTGCATTGACGTTGAGCACCAGCGGGCTCAAGGATTCATGCCAGACCAGCGGCTTGTCGCTGATGTCGGGGAGTGCGAAACTGACCCAGGCTTCGCGCATGGTCCGGCCCTCCAGGCGACGCTTCTGCTCGACCACGATGGTGCGGCCATCGGCCAGCTTCACTTCTTCCTTCCACTCGTGGATGTTGCCTGACTGCAGCCACCAATAGAGGACGCCGACGATCACGGCGATGATAGCGATGGCGATGAGGCTGTCGGCTTTCTTGTTCATGTCGCAGGGCCTGGTCTGGCGTGACGGTTTCCTGCAATGTTAACCCGTACGCGCAGGATTGCCAATGGCGCTCACCGGCGTTCGAGCCCTTGGCACCGCTTCCCGGTACTCGTGCGACCCGATGCCGTGCACGTCCAGATCGCCCTTTTCAAAACCGATGCCGGCAATCGCGGACACAACGCTATTTGACGGTATCGAGCAGAGACATTGAACCTTTTGGCTCCCGTGCAGGTATTCACCTCAAAGCAAACGGGGTAATTTGCGGCGCCTCCGCCGTCTTAACCGAACGCAAGATGTCGGCGGGAACAGGCAACGCGCAAGCCCCGCACATGACATCGCACAGGCTACGGGAGAAACGTCAACAAGCCTGCGCCCAAGCCGGCTCCTCCCGCCCAAGCGGGCCACCATAGGTTCGAGTCCGGCCTTACGAACAGGGGATCACACTCCAGGAGAACAAGATGTCGCCACGCATTCATCGAAAACCAAATCGTTGCCCCACATTAAGGCTGGCGCTGGGTACCGCCCTGATCTGCCTGCTCCCCTTGGCCGCAAGCCATGCCGTCGCCGACGACGGCGGGTTCGGCTACCGCCACCGCATCCTGATTGCCGATCAATTCAACAACCGCGTGATCGAGGTCGATCCGGCGACGCACCGGATCGTCTGGCAATTCGGCAACGGATCGGACCAACCCGGCCCGCATAGCGTGGTCGGTGTCAACGACGCGGAACGCGTCGGGTCGCTCACGCTCATTTCGGGCACCGGCATCCCCGCTTCCTCGCCAGCCCTGCCCGGCTGCTCGACGCCTGCCACGGGTTGCGCCGACAACCGGGTCATGCTGGTCGACCGCGAAGGCAGGATCGTCTGGCAATACGGCCAGGCTGGCGTGACCGGTTCCGGCATGGATCAATTGAACACGCCGGTGCAAGCCGCCGTGCTGCCGAGCTTCCAGAACCGGCGCGGCTTGTTCGTGATCATCGCCGACCAGGGCAACCAGCGCGTGATCGTCGTCGACCGGCACAAGCGCCTGATCTGGCAATACGGCACGACAGGCACCAGCGGCATGGGGGCGAACCAGCTGAACAATCCCAACAGCGCCGAACTGCTGGAAAACGGCAATATCCTGATTGCCGACGAAGGCAACAACCGCGCCATCGAAGTCGACAACAGCTTGCAGATCGTCAAGCAATTCACGGCCGGCGGCACATTGAACGGCGTCGCCTTCGCCAGCCGCCTGCCTAACGGCAATACCCTGATCAGCGACTCCAACAACAACCGCATCGTGGAAGTCGACACAAGCGACAATATCGTCTGGCAATACGCCACCAACGGCCAAGCCGGCAGCAACGCGGCGCCGCTCCCGACGCGCGCGGTACGGCTACGCAACGGCAATACGCTGATCAGCGACCAGTTCAACGAACGCGTGATCGAAGTCAACCATGCGCAGCAGATAGTGTTCCAGCAGGGGGCATTGAATGTGCCCGGCAACGGCTTCAATCAATTGAACGGGCCGTATGACGCCAAGATGATCGGCGACTTTACCGGCTTGACGCCGCCTTGGGACTTCGACGACGACCACGACGACTGATTGGAGATATCCTGCGTCAACCCAGGCTCGCTCCGCCCGACGCGGCGGGCCTGGCTGCGCAATGTCACCCGCGGCGCGCTGCCTCGATCGCCGCAATATCGATTTTCACCATGCCCATCGTCGCCTCGATGACGGCGTGCCGCAAGCACGCCCTCTATCTGCGCACCCGCCGCCAGGTGAGCGGTGCGGAATTCATGAGTCGCCTACTTGCGCCCCGCCCCGGCTCGTACTGGGTGGGACGTCGGCTTTTGCCGGACACGGTTCCTCAGCGCCGTCCATACCGCGCGCGGCGCCAGGCTGTCCGGCGAAAACAGCGGCGCATCGATTGCGTCGAGCGAATTCTTGACCAGCAGGCCGAGGTCGGTATCGCCATCCATTGCCAGACGGCGCGCAAAAAACAAGGTGTCGGGATCTTCGCGCCGTTGCGACAGCAGATAGAAATCGTGTGCACTGGCTGCGATGGTCAAATCGGGCAGGCTGGTCGCCGCACAGGCGACGAAGCCGTCGCCCTGCCAGCGGAAATCGAAGGCGGCACCCGCATCGGTCACCTTGATGCGCACGACTTTCCCGCTCATGGCCTCGGTACTGTCGCGCGGCAAGTGCCGCACTACGAGCAGGTTCAACAGGGCGACGAACAGCAATGACCCGGGATAGGCCGGCAACAGCGAAACGGCTTTGGCTACCGGTGCCGGCAGGCGATAGATGGCTTGGTTGTTTTGCATGGACATAGCGGAGTGAGGTGTGCGATTTCAGGCAACGTAGAGCAAGACGGCCAGATAATGGCAGGCGCTGCCCCCGACCACGAAGAGGTGCCAGATGCCGTGACCGTGGCGCAGCTTTTTGTTCACGTAAAAGAACACGCCGACGGAATAGAGCACGCCGCCCGCAGCCAGCCAGAGAAAGCCGTGCCAACCGAGGGAGTGCACCAGCGGCACGATGGCGACCAGTACCAGCCAGCCCATCAAAATGTAGAGCGCGATGGCCAACAGCCTGGTGCGGCCGATGCGCCAGAATTCCTCGGCGATCCCGAGCGCGGCCAAGGCCCAGATGCTGCCGAATATCGACCAGCCCCAGGCGCCGCGCAGCGTCACCAGGGCGAACGGCGTATAACTGCCAGCGATCAGCAGATAGATCGCACAGTGATCGAGATGGCGCAGAAACGCCTTGATCTGGCCGCGCGCGCCGTGATACATGCTGGAACATACGTACAGCAGCACCAGCATCGCGCCGTAGATGGCGAAGCTGACGATCTTCCAGGGGTCGCCGGCGCGGCAGGCTACCGACACCAGCGCGATGCCGCCGATTGCGGCAAGGGCCGCTCCCGCGATGTGGCTGATGGTGTTGAATCGTTCGCCGTGGTACATCCCGCTTCCTCCTGAAGAGACTGTTTATGCGGCATTCCGGCCGACCTGTTCGAAACCCGGCCGGCCGTGCCAGTATCCGTCGCAAGCTTCGCCCGGCATGAAAGCACGCGATTGTTCCAGCGCTTCGGCCGGCGCCATGCGTGCGTGGCGCACCGCGTCGAACAGCTCGACGATCCTCTCCATGTCGTGCCGTTGCGGAGAAAGGCGCAGCACATCGACGCCAAGGTCGCGCATGACGTCGAACTCGCCGAGCAGGTTGTACACCGATGCCGATTGGGTCTGCGTACCGTTCAAGACGAGGAAGTCCTTCCGTTCCGCCGTCTTCAGTAGCAGGCCGTCAGGGTATTCCATGCAGGCGAAACCGCAGGCATCCTTGCCGACGTTGTGATGGCGCGCCGTGAAACAGCGCGCGGAAAAGGCCAGCGGCATGCGCCCGTAGGCGAACACCTCGGTTTGCATGCCGTCGGGCCGCGCCCGCTGCATCTCGCCCAGGGCGGCGCATCCCATCTCCAGCGGCATGACCCAGCGCCCGGCGCCGAATTGATGCAGCAGCCGCAGCGTGGGCGGGCTATATACGTTCATATGCGGGCCCGCGACAAAGCGGCGCTCTGCGCCCGCGCCGCAGTTGAGCACATGCACGGCGCCCATGTCGTTAGCCTCGACCGCGAAATCGGGCGTCTCGGCCAGTTTGCGCATGGTCGTCAATTCGGCGCCAGATTCGATCAGCACCTGCGTCGAAAGCACGACTTCCTTGCCCGCCGAGCGCAATTCGGCAGCCAGCGCGAGCCAATCGGCCAGGCGCAATTGGTGGCGGCGCGAGCAGACGGTTTCGCCGAGGTAGACGATATCGACGGGGCCGGCCGCCATCGTTTCGTAAAAGCGCGAAACCTGTTCGCGCGGCCAATAATACAGAATGGGGCCGAGGGCCAGTTTCATCGCTTGATTCCCTATTTCCATGAGCGGTGGTAGGCGCCCAGCGTGTGCTGCTGGCCTTCGGCGACCTTGTCGAGTTCCTGCATCCACGAATTCTTCAAGGCGTAGCGCCGGTCCCCGACGCCGCAGGCATCGATCGCGTCGCGCCACACGCGCGTGACCTGGGCCACATAGGCCGGGCTGCGCTGGCGCCCTTCGATCTTGATGGCCTTGATGCCCATATCCACCAGCCTGGGCAGCAGGTCGAGCGTATTCAGGCTGGCGGGTTCCTCGATGGCATAGTAATTTTCGTCGGCGACATCGAAGCGCCCCTTGCACAGGGTCGGGTAACTCGCGTTTTCCTCGGCGCCATAGCGGTTGATCAAGAAGCCGTTCAGGCGCGATTCGAGGCCCCGTTCGGTCTGCTGCCAGCGCACGGCCTTGGCCGGCGAGCAGACGCCCTGGGTATTCGGCGAATCCCCGGTGGCGTAGGAGGACAGCGCGCAGCGCCCTTCCACCATCACGCACAGGCTGCCGAAGCCGAACACCTCGATCTCGACCTCGGTCTTGCCGACCACTTGCTCGACCTGCTCGATCGACAGCACGCGCGGCAGCACGGCGCGCGAAATGCCGAATTCGCGACGGTAGAAATTGATCGCTTCATGGTTGGTGGCCGAGCCCTGCACCGACAGATGCAGGCGCAATGCCGGATGCTTGCGCGCCGCATAATCCATCAAGCCCAGATCGGCCAGGATCACCGCATCGACACCGAGGTGCGCGGCGCGGTCGATCGCTTCGCACCACAAGCCGAACGTGGCCGCCTGGGGATAGGTGTTCAGCGCCAGCAGCACCTTGCGCCCACGCTCGTGCGCGTAACGCAAACCTTCGGTGATCGCCGTGTCGTCGAAATTCAAGCCCGAGAAGTTGCGCGCGTTGGTCGCGTCGCGGAAGCCGAGATAGACGTAGTCGGCACCGTTGTCGATGGCCGCCTTCAGCGCCGGCAGGCTGCCGGCCGGGCAGACGAGTTCCGGTTTTTGCCGTATGCGGGCAGCCTGCGCCGGAGCGCCGCGCAAACCCTGTACCGATTCCTGCGCGCCGTGTTGCGGATTGCCGGTTTCTGTCATGGAAGCATCGCTTTCGTGGGAGCGTGGCCGGGACCATGTTGCCCTGGCCGTTCGCAATCCGGCGAATGTAGCAGCGCCTCCGATGCGTGTCCTTGATCTAGATTAAGGACACGCCGGAATTGAAATGTTGCGCTTACCGGAAACCCGTGCGATGCATCCGATGCAGCAACTTCAGCTCAATTGCTGGTACAGGCCCGTAATATTGTCCATCACTTCCAAAATGCGCTCGCTGGTGGTGGCAACGCTCGTGGCGTCCTGGATGCCGCCGTTCGGCCCGACTCCCAGCCGCAGTGCGGCATCGAAGAAAGTCCATTGCTGCGCGGCCAGCGACAACCCGTCGCGAATCGCCTGCGTATTGCCTGGTGCGTCGTTCAGAACCTTCATGGCATCGACGAAATCGCTGCGCGCGCGATCCAGTTTGCCTGCCGCATCCGCAGGCGCGACACCCCATCGGATCGCCTGGTAAAACTTCGCCATTCTTTGCGACAGCATACGCTGGCGGCCGGAAAGGTTAACCAGCTTACCCGCCGCACTGCCGGAATATTTTTCCAATTGGTCGGTGGCGGCCTGCGCCAGCACCAGGATATCTTCATTGACGGACATGATGCTCCTGGCATCCTCCTGGTTGGGTGCCCGCCCGATCAGGCGCTGCTTGAAGCCCTGCCAGGTTTTGTCCATGTCCGCCAGCGTCGCCTTGTTATCGGCTGTCGGCGCAAAGGCAAGCAATTCGGTCAGTTGCAGATCGAATTGGCTGACGGAGGCATCCAGGATCTTCCTGGAATGCTTCTCTTCGATCGCCTGGCCCAGTTGCAGATAGGCCTTCGCCAAGCGCTGCGACAACATGCGTTGGCGCCCGCTTTTGTTGATCATGTCGTTGACACCGGCACCGCGCGCGAAAACGCCGAGCGGCGCCACGGCACCGCCTGCGAGGACGACCAGTCCGCTACAAAACCGCCTTCTTTCCACTGCACGCCTCCTTTATTGCCCCTTGGCCCGTTCGGCTTGCGGTCTTTACGGCAAGCGCATGGCGGCGGGGACCTTGAATTGAAAAGCCATAAAAAAAGCGTCCGCTCGGCCAGGTCACCAACCTGGCTGAACGGACGCCGTTGCCCGCTCGCCCTCTTCAATGAAGGCGAAAACAAAATCTCAGCATGACGATACCGGGCCCGCATCGGCCCGGCTCAGACAACAGCAATAAGAGCATGATTCGTGCCAGGAACAGCGCTCCTGGAATGCGCTCTCCGTCGGGCGGGAGAAGGCACTCCTTCGTGCGGCGGCGGTGCTCACCGCACTATTTCAATGCACTGCCCCAGCCATCGTCACCGCTGCCGGGGCGGCACTTCCAGGCCGGAGAGGTCCGCGCAAACAGCCAAGCATAGCGCGGGCAATAGATCATCGATTTGATGCGCAAATTTCCCCGATCCCAGCAACTCAGCCACATTGGGCAGCAATCCACTGCAAGTCACTCGTGGAAAAAGGTAGGTATCCGATAAAAAATGCTTTACACTTATTGCCAATATCCGGCGTGCGACGCAGTGCGTTGGGGGAAGTGCAGCAGCCGACGCATCCGGCATCACCATCGTGGGGCATCGGCCGGCATCGATAAGCGCTTGAGTGGTCTATCACACGCAGGGATGATGGGGACAGCAATGCCGCGACGGATGAAATCCGAAGTGCCGCAATGGATACGGCTGGCAAGCGCATCATCGCCGCGGCGCCTCGTCCTCCTCGCCGCGCTCTGGTTTGCCGCCCTGTTTCCGCCAAGCGCCCGCTGCGAGGAACTCACCGTCCAGGCAGACCTCTGGTGCCCCTACAATTGCGAACCCCAATCCGCGGCACCGGGTTACATCGTCGAAGTGCTGCAAGCCATCTATGGGCCGAAAAACATCGGCATCCGATACGAAGTCGTCCCATGGGACCGCGCCCTCATCCTGGTACACGACGGGAAAGCCGACGCCGCCATCGGCGCCACGCAAAACGAAGTCAACAATTTCAGCCTGCTGATCGGCCGAGAAGCGATCGGCTTTTCCAGCGATTGCTTGTTCGTCGGGGCCGGCAGCAAGGTCAGGTTCAACAGCGTGGAAGACCTCAACAGCCTGAAAAGAATCGGCCTCGCTTCCGGCTACAGCTACTCAAACGAGGTTGACGCCTGGCTGAAGCGCCCGGGAAACAGAGACAGGATTTTCGTCCAGAAAGGCGAAAATCCGGCGGCGATCAACGCCAAAAACCTCGCGCTGGGGCGGCTGGACGGGGTGATCGAAGACGATCACGTCATGCGACATCTCCTCGGCAAGTTGGGCCTGGAACGCGAAGTGAGCCTGGCGGGCTGCCAAAAACAAACGAAAATCTTCGTCGCCTTCAGCCCGAAGCTGAAAAATGTGCAGCAGGTGATCAAGACTTTCGATGACGGCGTAGTGGCGCTACGCGAAAGCCAGCAGCTCGCCAAAATACTGGCCAAATATGGCTTGAGCGACTGGAAGTGAGCGGGGCACCGCTTTATCGCTTGAAGCCGGTTGCAATCATTCACCTACTAAGAACCCGTTTCAAAATGAGCAGGGCTAGCCTGAATATTTCACCGGAACGCAAGATGACGACGCGAAAGTTGCGAGTCAGTTTGGGTGATCGCGCCAAGCCAATAGCGAGCTATTGGCGCGAAGCGAGCGCGCAAAATGGCCGCAAATTTCGCGTCGGCACTCGCGCAGGCCGGCGGTTCAAATTGGATCCACCTACCGCAAGCTGCGAACCCAGGCAAGATGCGGCTTGCAGTCAAATTTCGGGCCGGTCCGATGAAATATTCGGGCTAGGAGTCTGCGCGGCAGAACGAGTCGAAGCGAAATGGGTGGGAAAAGAGCCCAATTTGGCCTCGCTTTTGAGGACTGTAGCCGTAGCTACAGCCGGAAAAACGGGGGTAAAGTGGGACTTTTCTCCATCCATTGCAGCCGACTCGCTTCTGCCGCGCAGGCTCCTAGGCGCGACGACAAAGGCAGTACAGCTGTACGGCGAGGAGGCGGATGGCCGCCCCGAGCAACAACGCCATGTTCATTTTGAAACGGGTTCTACAAGAAGATACCTGCACCGCAGGCATCCATAGCGCCGGCGTATTGCACCACGTGATCCGGGCCGGCACGCGCGATGTGCCACAGCCGCATGCCGAGCATTACGCTTCGCTGACGGCGCCCTGCTGATTGCGGCTTCCGCGCAGAGCGCGACAAGTAAAACCTACCACCCCTTCCCAGCCTTCAAAAACGATCGCCTGAACAGGCGGCCGGCTTTCCGCGCCACACAGCCGCGGAAAAAAATAAAAAATATCCGACATATGTCGTGTCGCCTTCGTCAGGAAGTTTCTATATCTTTGCAACCTTAATGACAGAAGGATATTCGAGCTGTGGGGAAGAACAATACATCGGGCCTTGAGCGAAGACCGTTGCCAACAACGCAAAGGTGGGCGTATGCGCGCTGACAGGGCATTGGTGTCTTCCTTAACAAAAAGCGCCTTCTTTGGGCAAAAAGACGTATCACCGATAGCGGCAGGCATTTCCACGCCGGCACCTTCGGCCCAGGTTGGCCGCCCGGCTTCCGCACAGTTACTTTATTTATATCGCTGGCCTGATCTGCGCAATGTGGACAGCGCGCAGCAAGTTATCTGCGCCCGCATTTGCGCACTGCTGGCATTCCGCCCTTCGGTCGAGTTCCTGGTCGGCCCGCGAATCGGCATCGCGAACGAGGAAGTGGCCCCCATATTGAGTTCGCTGCGCGACCTCGGAGCCATTGGCCCGACAGCCGCCAACTCCGACTATGTCGAGGCCGTGGAAGATGATTTTGTCGAATTGAAGGAAAACCTGGGAAAGGAACCGCCAAGAAATACGCTTTGGGGCAAATTCTTGAATCGCTTGCGGTGGTGATTCAGAGCATGGAAAGCCGAATTTTGGTCCTTGGCCCGGTGAGTGCCGGCAAGACGACATTGATCAGGACGATCAGCGACATCGACGTGCTGGATACCGACGAGACGCCGACAGACGAAGTCGCCGAGTCGAAATCCGGCACGACGGTTGCGATGGACCTTGGCGTCGTCAAAATCGACGACGACGACCGGATCGTTTTGTATGGCGCACCAGGGCAGGCAAGATTCAGGTTCATGTGGGAAATCCTGCTCGGCCAAACGGAAGCCATCCTCCTGCTCATCGACCATTCTGGCGCAGATCCTGTTGGAGACCTGCGGAATCACCTGCACCACTTGCGGGACCTATGGAGCAAGCCATTGCCGGTTGTCATAGGCATCACCCACGTGGACGCCAATGCCTCGGTGCCCTTGAGCATTTACACCGAAGCCTTAAGCGGAATGGATTGCACTTGGGTCCATGCGCAATCTTCGCCTCCGATAGTCGAACTGGATGCCCGATCCCGCGACGATGTACGAGCAGGGCTCCTGGTTCTTGCGGCTCTCGTGGACATGAATCAGCGCTTCGGGCCGGCCTCGGAACGGCTGTGAGCGAGGGAATACGTCAAATGCATGGCGATATTCTGCAACTGCGCGGATTTGGGCTGGCATACGGAGAACGCGTCGTTCTTTCCCGGATCGACTTTCGCGTCAAAAGCCGCGGCGTTACGGTGATGCTTGGGCCAAGCGGAACAGGAAAGTCGTCCCTGATGCGGTATCTGTCCGGGGCAAGCGCCGAAAACGCCGCGCTCAGGGTGCGCGGCGAAGTCGAATACCGGGGGCTGTCGCTTCGCAACGATTGCCGACCGCTGCTGTTGATGCAGAAGGCGCATCTCCTGATTTCCAGCGTATTCGACTGTCTCGTGCATGCCTGGCCCATGAGGGTGAAACTGACCGGCCGCCAGCAGCAAGCGGAAATCGAAAACTGGCTGGTACAGCGAAATTCCCCCGAAATCGTCCCCATCCTGAATCAGCCCGTCGTGGGTTTGCCGCTTGCGACCCAGAGGCAGGTTTCGATCTTGAGGCTGCTGCTTCTTGACGAGCCGTTGATATTGCTTGACGAACCGACGGCCGGCCTGACCAAGGAGCAGGCGGAACCGCTGCTGAAGCTGATCCGGAGCGAGGCTGCCGTCAGAGCGTTAATGGTCGTTACGCACAACCTCGGCCACGCCAGAAGCATCGCCGACGAGATCATTCTCGTCGCGAGCGGCGTAGTCCAGGAGCAGGCAAAAACGGACGATTTTTTCGACAACCCCGCATCGGAAGCGGGAAAGCAGTTCGTCACGCTTGGCTCTTGTGCGGAAGATCCGATCGACGCGACAGCCTTCGACGACGAAGCCGGGCCCGGGCCTGCTGCGCCCGCAAGCTTCGCCCAACGTCGCCTTTGCGGAACCGCTTCGTTGGATTTCGCCCCCCGGCCGCCCGGCCAAACCGGGCCGAACGGATTTGCATGGCTGATCGAAGGCAGGATAGGTGGAACCCCCTACCCAGGTCTCCTGACGGCGGCAGAGATAGACCTTTCTCTTCTGAAAGGGGTCGGGATACGAAGAATGATCTCGGCGACCGAGGAATGCTTTGACGCCGGCGTGGCCGAGAGCTTTGAGATTGCCGTCGAACCGTTTCCGCTAGCCGACATGTCCGCGCCTGGAACGAACGACATGGTTCGGCTATGCAAATCGATCGACCGGTGGCTGGCGGACGGCGAAACGATCGCCATCCACTGCCGTGCCGGAATGGGAAGGACCGGCACCTTGCTCGCCGCGTGGTGGCTATGGCACATGCGCGGCATCGGCGGCATGAGCGGCATGAGCGGATTCGACAGCGCGATGGCGTACGTGCGGCGCTGCAATAGCGGCTGGGTGCAATCGGTCAGCCAAATGCTGTTCTTGGAAGAATTTGCGCGGATCGTCGCAAACGTGGCTTTCACTTAATACGATCAACCACCACTTTTACAGATTTTTTTTTTGGAAATTTATAGCATGGCACAAATTGACAACGCACTTCAAAAAGCAATTTCCTCGGTACCGGACTGCATCGCGGCCGGATTCGTCGATCTCGCCTCGGGGATGCTGCTTAGCGTGAAGACGGTCGACTCCCATCCGCAGGAAGTCATCGAAATGCTGGCCGCGGCGACAGCCGACCTGTTTCAGGGCCCCAACGTCGTCGCGATCGAAAAGATGTTTCGCCACTCGCGCGGCGTGCCGGAAGACGGACGCCACTACTTCCAGGAAATCATCGTCAATAGCGACAATTTGATCCACATCTTCCTGCGCGGCAAACGTCAACAACAGGTTCTGACCTTCGTCTGCAGAAAGGGCGCCAATCTCGGCATGGTATTGACGAAGGCGCGCATGGAATTGCCGCTTATCGAGTCCGCGCTGTAATCGACAATGAGTGCATCCCACCGCTTCAGCCAAATTACGTTAAGCAAAGCGAGATCGGCATTGCGCATGTTGAGAACTACGCAGCCGTCCGTCGACGGCGCGGCTTACATAAGCGCGGACGGCATTTTGCTGGCGACCGATTTGGCCACCGGCGTGGATGCCGACCGGTTTGGTGCCATGTGCGCCTCAATTGTCGCACTCGCGCAGCGAACGGCAACTGAGGCGCATAGAGGCAAATTACTGCAACTCATCGTCGACGCTACCGGGGGCCCTTTGCTGCTGACCGGCACGGATGCCGGCGTGCTGGCCGTTTCAGCCAAGACCGGCTCGCAACTTGGCAAGCTGATTATCGACGTACGCAATACCGCACGCGCACTTTCGCAGATTCATGAACCGTGATGCGTCAAAGTGCTACGTATCGCCGACCTTGCGGGGCGTCCTGCAATGGACCGCCTCGCCGGCCGACAGCATGGAACGTCAGCTCTTTATGTATTTTGTCCGTCGGCCCGAATCCCGGCCGTGGTCGCTTTCCGAGCTGGATGCGTTTTCAAATCGCGCGGTAGCGGCAAAGGCCATGTTCCGCCTGGTGCGCGAAGGCGCGATTTCGATTCCTCTCGCTCCGCCGCCCGGTTGCGCCGGAACCTGGAGCGAGTTCGACCGCGACCTGGACGAGATGGCGCAAGCCGGCGGCAATTACGCGGAACTCTTCGATTCGGAAAGAATGATCATTGCCCGCTCAAAGCAGCCCGCCCCCTCGGCCGCGGTCTCCGAATTGGCGTTTTGGGTCGGCACCGCCGCGGCCGCCAGGCGCTTTCATCTGGCTGTCGGCGCCAGGACATGGCATGGGCCGTCGCTGGTCAATCTGGTTCGGCGAATGGCGCGGGCCGCCGCCGCTTGGGCGTAAACAGGGAGCCAAGGTGCTATCGAACATGTCATTTGCAACGACTGAAGACAGATTGACTTCGGAGGTGGTTCGACTATTCGAGGAATGCCCGCAGCTGAGCGGCGCCGTTATCGCGAATTCGGACGGGCTGGTCCTGGCCTCGCAAGGCACATTGTTCAAGGAATCGGCCGCTGCGGTTGCCACCCATTTGATTGCGGAGATGGACTCATGCATGAAAATCATGGACCAGGGCGTCGTCACGGAGGCAATGATATGGACCGCCAAAGGCCCTTGGTATGTCACGCGAATCGGAGAAGCGAACAATATTTTGGCGCTGGGCGGCACGCAGGAAATGCAGGCAGGCATGTTGCGGCACATGGCATTTCTGGCGTCCGGCCGATTTGCCGCGTGTCTGGCGGAAGTTGGCGAACTGGTTTAACGGCTGGTAACACGAATTTCGGAACGGTACCGGGCTTCTTTCCGTCACAAGCAAATTTCAAGACATCGAGTTGGCAGAACCGGCTGGTTACCGTCAATTCAGCACTGCAGCCGATCCGCGGACGTGCAAGCCCCCAAAGACTTCAGCGCATTGGAGACTTCAGCCGCCTCACCTTCACTGACCCGGAAACCGATTTTCTGAATACAGGTAGCGAAGGGGCCGGTTTGAGTCCGGGCGGTCACAATGTAGATCTTGCCCAAGGTGGGGTTGTAGTTGATACCCTTGATATCCGTGAAGGCAATCGGCACGCGTTCCACCTTCATGAAACCGGGGGCAAACCCGGCCACGCAATCGCCGGTCTTTTCGATGTAAGGGGCATTCGTCCACTCCGTGCCAAGATGGCTTTCCAGGACTTTTCTTGCGACGGATTCCGGCATCAAGGCAACCAGCTTCTGGTCCGTCTTCAGCGGCGCGGTGCATCCGGCCAATAGCAAGGCGAAGCAGCCAGCGTAAACAATGCGATTCATGGTCGAGAGTGGTCGGGCAATGATTGTTATGGGTGATTGAGGTAGACGCGGCTGCCGACCGCCGGCATCGCCATCGCTGTGCCATCGGAATTTGCGCCATCGAGCGTCGCCGAAACGAGATGTCCCGCCTGCTTTCCGGCGCGGCCGCCCGTTTCGCGGCCATCGACTTCAAACACGAGAGGCGTATCGGGCGCAATGGTTTTGCCCGTCCTCACCGTGACAAAACCATACTTGGCGTTGACTTCATCCACCGTACCTACCAGGTAAGGCAGGGCACTTGCCGCTTTGGCCGCAGCCGCCCGGGCCGCCTCGGCCCTGCGTTGCTCTTCCTCGGCCGCGATGGATGCCTGGAGGACTTTCAGATTGGCGATGGCGGTGGCATTGCCTTTTTCCGCGGGCAGCCGGTACCATTTTTCCGCTTCGGCATAATCCTTGGGGACGCCGAGACCATTCTGGTACATGTATCCGAGGTCGACGTTGGCGCTCTCCTCTCCTTGAGCGGCAGCCTTGCCAAGCCATTGGCGCGCCTCGTCAAAGTTTTTTGCGACAAGGTCGCCGTTCAGGTACATCGAACCAAGAAAGTATTGCGCTCTGGCCAAGCCTTGCTCCGCCGCCTTGCGAAACCATTTTTCCGCCTCGACCCCGTTCTTGTTCGTACCGAAGCCGTTTCGATACATATACCCGAGATTGCTTTCACCTATGGCATTGCCCTTGGCTGCGCCCGTTTTGTACCATCTCAACGCCTCAACCATGTCCTTGCCGACGCCGAGACCCTGCTCGTACATGTATCCAACATCGACTTGCGCATCCGTATTGCCGCGGTCCGCAGCCTGGCCAAAAAGGTAAAGGGCATCGGCATAGCGCTTTTCATTGAATGCCGACATGCCGCGTCTTTGCAATTCAATCCCTTCTGCCCCCAGTTCGTATCGCGGTTTTGCGGGCGGAGGATCCCGATGCGTTTCCGGCGCGGGCGCTTGGGCTTCGGCTGCAGGTGCCTGCCCGCCGCGTTCCGGGCCGTATATGAATACCACCGATTTCTCGGTTGCTTCGACGAGCGATGTCAGCGGCAGGTTGGCAGCGCCGCCCGGCTTTTTCAGTTTTTCCGGTAGATTGGGAATGGTCGCGGCCAATTCCAGCAGGTAGTCCGATTTGACGGCATAGTTGACGTTTTCGGGCAGGAAGCCATACATGGAATAGGCTACCTTCGCGCTCAGCTTCGATGCGACGATTCCCACAACGGCACCGCTGGAATCAATCAGGGGCCCACCGGAATTGCCCGGCTGAATCGATACCGAAACCTGGAAGTTGTTGGGTTCGCCGCCGGGTCCCGACAGGCTGCTGACGATTCCTTCCGTCACCTTGGCTTCCGGGCCCTGGATGGACGGTACCGGGAAGCCGATTGTGAAAACGTGGCTGCCCTTGGGCACGCCAAGAGACGGGCGTATCGCCAGCGGGCGGACGGTGCCTGCGCCGCCGCTGATTTTCAAAATCGCGAGGTCGTTCGCTTCATCCAAGCTGACCACTTCCGCCGGAAAGGTGCTGCCGTCCCTTGTCCGAACGGTCACCGATGCCATGTTATGGACGACGTGGTCGTTCGTGACGATGAAGCCGTCGTGTGTAATGAAAAAACCCGTTCCGCTGACGAACTGGGCAACGGCATCGTTGCAAAAGGCGATTGCGCAGGCGCAGGCAAACAGCCACTTGAAGACCGGCGGCCGCCGGCCTCTCCAACGCATCAATGATTTGCCCACCCCTGAGCCATGCACACATTCCATCGATCGCTCGCGATTGTTATATGATCTTTCGCAAACGACATCATACATGCCTTCATGTATGAACTCATTTCAACAAGGCCATGGTGTTGTTGTCGGGGGCGGCCATCCGTATCCTGGCCGAACAGCCGTCGCGGCCGTAGCTCGTAGCGCCGGATGTTGCCGAAGCGGGCAATCCGCCCATGCGATAACCCCATGCGGCGCATTACGCTTCGTTCATGACGTCCTACGTGGTTTGGGCCTTATCATCGTGAATCGTAGAAGCGGAACGCTAGTCCATGGCGGACTTGCCTCACCGAGGCGCTACGGGTACATAATTTCCGTAGTGCTTACCCGACTTGTCGATCTTCGCGCAAAGCCGATCCTCGCAGATCGTCACGTCCGCCTGGTTATAAGCGCGCAGCAAATCGGCTTCAACGCGGTTGCGCTCGACCTCTTTGTGGGAATACCACACCCCGCCGGCCGCGCCCGCGATCAGCAGGATTGCCGCGATAGCCATCAAACCCAGCGTCAGCAAGATGCTCTTTTGAAAGGTGATCAGGCGCTCGGCGAAGACTTGCATTGTCTTGGCAACGTGGTGCTCCGCTTCCATCAAGCGCCGCGCAAAATCGTTCATCGGGATTTGCAGATTGTCGTGCATGGTATCTGCCACATCTTTGGAAACCTGCGTCAGTGCATCGCTCGCCGCTTCCCGTATCACGGCGGGCGCCGCCGCGGCAGCCTGTTGCAGCTGAAGGGACGCCGCGCTATTGCTCTCGCTGGCTTTTTCCGTCTGCCGCTTGAAATATTCGAGCAACTCGGCTACTTGCGTGATCAACTGCTTCAATTCATCGTCTGGCATAGGCTGTTATCTGCTGGGCCCTTTCGGCTGTCCAATAGCCGGTGCCGGCTGCGGTGCTTGCCGTGCCGTTTCGAGTTGGGTTTGCTGCTCTTTGCGGGTCACGGCGACAGCGGCGTCGGGTATCAGACCGGTTACGTTCGCGTCGCCGATGTTCTTCATCGTCGCGTCCATGCTGGCCGTTTTGCCGGTTTCCTTGAATTCCTTGAGTGAATTCATCAGGCTCTCGAACTTTTCACCGGCGGCTGCAAGTTTGGGGTCCTTGGCCGGCGCCTCATCGGCATGAGGTTCTTCGCTATCCCGCTTCCGCTTATGGGAGGAATACGTGTGCTCTTCCGTTTTGAGCAGCTTGCCGTCCTTGTCATAGACGTTCACCGAGTGCGTGGTGGAATCGGCGACATTCGGCAGCGCGGCGGCGAGGTGGTTTTCGCGCTTGGGCTCGCCTAGTGTTGCGCCGATTTTGTTTTCTTTGTCGATGGCGTATTTTTCGGCATTGTTTTCGTATTGGGCATTGGCCTCGCTGGCGTGCTTGACCAGATCGGGGTCGGTCGCATGTGCGCCTTCATGGATAAGGCCAAGCGCCGGCGATTGCATGCCGGTGGATTTCCCGCCTGCGTTGGGTTGGACCGTGAGCGCGGATTTCGGATCCCAGTAAATGGTCTTGTTTCCATCGGTGTAGTGATCATTGCCATCGTGGATGATACTGATTTTCACACCCTTGTCGTGCATGCCTTTGAGGATTTCCTGCGCATCGGGGCTTTGCTGCAAATATTCCAACGCATGATTCAATTGCGCGGTATCCTCCGCCGTCGCGTTTTGCACAGTGAAATCTGCAGCCGTGTAATTGGTTGGCATGGATGTCTCCTACCATGGATGGTTTGTGACGTATGAAGGCCTCGCGGGTTCCGCGAGGTGGTCGCTTTTACTTGTAATGGTTGAGGATGTAACCGTCGCACTCCTGCACCGGCTGGGTCAAGCCGCCGTGGGTGCGTACGAGTTGCATAATGTCGGAGAAAATTTGCACGTCGAAAATAGCGCCCTTGGAATAAGCGCTGTCGCCGGCACCGGCCATCACACCTGCCGCGCCCCCCTGGTAAGGGCCAAGCAGGATGCGCTCCATCGCGGGGTCGCTGTTCTTGCCGTGGAACGTCAACTTATAGCGCACGTCGAAATCCTGCGCGCCGATGTTGCCGTCTTCGCGCTGCTTGGCTGCTTTCAGCTTGGCCATGAAAGCATCGGCCACGGCTTGATCCGTAATGGCGTATTTGCAGCCGGCCGAAAGCAATGCCTTTTCATCCAATCGCTGACGGAAGAACATATCCGGCGTAACCAGCACGACCGTCAACTTGCTGTCTGCATCACGTTGAGAAGAGGTATTTTCCATGATCGCTTCCTTTGAATTCTGATTGGCGGTTTGACTCGAATTTTGCGCGGTTGAGCATGCAGTCAGGCATAAACACAAGCTCATCAAAATGCCGGAGACTAGCCCGGTTTGATAACGTGCGAATCGAGTTGGGAGCTTATAACGCATGAGATATCTCTGTCGCTAATATAGTGCAGTTGATGAAATCCGTTGGCATTCAACTTGGTCTCGCCGTCGGTTTGGCCCGTTGGCGCAAATCCTTCGACGTATAGTCCTGCTGCGAAAACACGCGCGATCCCGCCGTGATTCCCCGCTCCTTCGGCCACCGCCGATACGCCGGTTGCCGCCGGCACGTCCGATGTGCTCAGCAAAGTGTCAGTGAATCAAGGCCCCTTCTTTCATTCGACTGCCGGGCAGATTTGGAGCGCGTAGCATCAGGCACTAAAAAAACCAGTGACTCCCGAGTGTGACGGAGGATAACAGAATTGCATTATTGTTGTAAAGAAGAATAGATAAAATACCAGCATGCATGTAAAAGCCCAATAAATTCAAACAGTTAGTTACTCAGGATAAGGCTGACGAAGTGAAGTCATACCGTTGGGCGCATGAAGCCCCGGCCTCGTCGAAAAGGGGGTGAGCGGAATAGTGGCGGTGAGCCATGGGGTAACAAAGCATCCGCGGATTGCGTAGCGCCGCGTATTACGCCGGACGCATTCCACACAGGCGGACCGATGCACGGTTGCCGCATGTCGCCAAAGCGAGCGATCTGCCTGGGCGAAGTCCACATACGGCGCATTACGCTCCGCCAATGACGCCTTACTTCCATTGCACCTCGCAGCGGCGAAGCTTTGCATGAGAAATGGCGAAAACTCATGCTAGAATCGCCGGCCTTTCTTTAATTAAAACCATCTCAGGGATACCTTACGTGAAACGATATCTGCTCGGAACTGCGGTCGCCACCGCAATTGCCATTTCCATCACCTCATGCGGCGGCGGCGGCGGCGGCTCGTCCGGCCCCAGCGCGTCCTATCAAGCATGTCAGCAGCAAGCCCAGCAGGCCAATGCCGATTGCGTGGTCGCACACAATGGAACCAACACCAATAGCTGCACCCAGGCTTACGCCGCCGCAGTGGCAAATTGCCACTAATCGCAATCGAGCCGCCCCCCCCAAGGCGCAAAGCGTTCGCCAATTGCGTCTTGAAGCGCCCACGCAAGCAGCCTGCACGGGCGATAGCCGCATACCGCGCATTACGCTTCGCTAATGACGCCCTGCTTCCATTGCACTTGCAGCGTTAGCCCGAATATTTCATCGGAACGCGGGATGACGACGCGAAAGTTGCGAGTCAGTTTGGGTGATCGCGCCAAGCCAATAGCGAGCTATTGGCGCGAAGCGAGCGCGCAAAATGGCCGCAAATTTCGCGTCGGCACCCGCGT
>DASVLJ010000062.1:0-369214 GCA_036384915.1 Burkholderiaceae bacterium | reverse complement strand
GGTGTTGATCATCATGCTGATCATCACGATCCCGATCCAGAACCACTCGGTGAACCTGAACTTGCCGGTCGGCACGCCGCCGCCGCCGACGAAGGAACCGGAAGTGCACACGATCGACATCGACTTCGACGGCTCGATCTCGTGGGATGGCGCCTTGGTCAACCGCAGCCAGCTGGAACAGAACCTGGTGACGGTGGGCAACAAGCAACCCAAGGAAGAGCAGCCTGAAGTGCACGTCAAGCCGAACCGGCTCGTTGAGTACAAGTACGTCGCCGCCGTCATGGCGATGGCGCAGCGCGACAACGTGGCCAAGATCGGCATGATCGGTAATGAACAGTTTGTCGGGAACTAAGCCGTAAGCCGGCGAAAGCCGACGAACCAGCAGCCGACACGCAGCACCTGGCAATAGTAATACCGCGCCCCCCTTTCTTGTCCCTTATAATTGGACGGGTTTGCGGGGGCGCTTGATTTTGTGCGCCCCCCAATTGAACTACAGCATAACGGGATGGCGGGCTTGGCCCGCTTTTTATACGGTCTTCGATTGAAAGATATTCACATGCCCCAGTTTCGACTTTCCCACCTGGCCCTCTTGGCTGCCCTGCTCGGCGCTTATGTCGCCCCGACTTTTGTCGAAGGCGTCGCCACCGCGCATGCCGCCGAAACCGTCAAGCCGGAACTCGGCAAGATCCTGAACACGGCCCAGGACGAGATGAAGAAGGGCAAGTACAAGGACGCCCTGAACAAGCTGCGCGAGGCCGACGCCATCGGCGGCAAGACCGCTTATGAATCCTACCTGGTCGAAGCCACGCGCGCCTCGGCCGCGCAACAGGCCGGCGACTACGCCACCGCCGCCAAGTCGATCGAATCCGTAATCAATTCCGGCCACGTTACCGGCGCCAACCAGGCCAAGATGGTTCTGGCACTGGGCCAGATTTACTATCGCCAAGGCGATTATCCCAAGGCCATCGTCTGGCTGACCCGTTACCAGAGCGAATCGGGCGACAACAGCAACCACAACCTGCTGGTCGATTCGTATTTCCGCAGCGGCGATCTGGCCAAGGCATTCAAGGAAACCAAGGCGGATATCGCCGCCGAGGAAAAATCCGGCCGTACGCCTTCTCCCGAACAGCTCGACATGCTGCTGTCCTGCGCCAACAAGTTGAATGACAAGGCTGAATACCTGGCTGCACTGGAGAAGTACGCAGCCTATCGCCCGACCAAGGAAATCTGGGTAGCGCTGCTGGCGCGCCTGGAAAACAAGCAAGGCTTTTCCAACAGCCGCCTGCATCTGGACGTGCTGCGCCTGCGTTCGCAATTGGGCGTGCTGACCTCGGCTTCCGATAACATGGAATACGTCGAGTTGGCCGTGCAAGCCAACTTCCCGTCCGAAGCCAAGAAGGTTGTCGACGCGGCATTCAAGAGCGGCGTGTTCGGCAATGGCAACGAAGCCGCACGCCAGAAGCGCTTGCAAGACCTGGTCAACACCAAGGTGGCTAGCGATCCCAAGCGCGCCGCCGATGCCGAAGCCGATGCCGCCAAGAACAACAATGGCGATTTGATGCTGGCCACCGGTTTCGACTATGTCACCGCCGGCCAGGCCGACAAGGGTCTGGCGCTGATGGAGAAGGGCATCGCTGCCGGCGACCTGAAGCACCCTGACGACGCCAAACTGCATCTGGGCATCGCCTACGCATTAGCTGGCAAGAAAGCCAAGGCCCTGTCGACGCTGAAGTCTGTCGGCGGTACCGACGGCACGGCCGACTTGGCACGCTATTGGATCATGGCGGTCAATCATCCGCTGTAATTGCGCGTCCGCAGGAAGAACCGCAGCAGCCGCTGCGGTTTTTTTTGGTCCGCATGTTTGAAAGTAGCAAAACAACAATGCAAATGCGCGCGTTTGGAGCGGTAAGTGTTGCGATGATATACTAATCGGCTGGCCGCTCGCTGTGACGTGGGGCCGTACCAACGCTGGCCTTGAAGGGCCCCGGCGGGTCACCCCGGCCCACCATTGAGACGACGCCCGCGCCGGCATCGCAATTTTCGACAAAACAAGCACCGAGGAGTGCAAATGATCGCCAAACGCATCGTGACCTTACTGGTTTTGCTGGCCGCCCTGTGCAGCACGGCTTGGGCCGCGCCGCGCAATTTCCCGGCCAATACCTTGCGCGGCACCTTCACGGCGACCGTGTACCCGCAAGTCGTGATCAATGGCAAAACCATGCAATTGGCGCCCGGCGCCAAGATCTATAGCCAGCAAAATACGATCTTGATGCATACCAATCTGACCGGCAGTGCGCTGGTGGTCAATTACACGGTCGACAACATGGGATTCGTCAACCGTGTGTGGATCCTGACCAATGAGGAAGCGGCGCTCACGCTGCCGACCCAGCAATAAGCCAGCAACGATAGGCAATACGCAACACCGGGTATTTCATGCAAAAGAAAGTATTCATCAAGACCTTCGGCTGCCAGATGAACGAGTACGACTCGGACAAGATGGCCGACGTGCTCAACGCCGCCGACGGTATCGTCAAGACCGACACGCTGGAAGACGCCGACGTGGTCTTGCTCAACACCTGTTCCGTGCGCGAGAAGGCGCAGGAGAAAGTGTTTTCCGACCTTGGCCGCATCCGCGAACTAAAGCTCAAAAAGCCCGAGCTCGTGATCGGCGTGGGCGGCTGCGTCGCCTCGCAAGAGGGCGAAGCCATCGTCAAGCGCGCGCCTTATGTGGATGTGGTGTTCGGCCCGCAAACCCTGCACCGCCTGCCCGACCTGATCCATATGCGCAAGACCAGCGGCCACGCCCAGGTCGACATCAGCTTCCCCGAGATCGAGAAGTTCGACCACTTGCCGCCGGCGCGCGTCGAGGGTCCGAGCGCCTATGTCTCGATCATGGAAGGCTGCAGCAAGTATTGCAGCTATTGCGTCGTGCCTTATACGCGCGGCGAGGAAGTCTCGCGCCGCTTCGACGACGCGCTGGCTGAAGTGGCAGGCCTCGCAGCGCAGGGCGTGAAGGAAATCACGCTCCTGGGCCAGAACGTCAATGCCTACCGCGGTGCGATGCACGACGGTGAGATCGCTGATTTTGCGCTCCTGATCGAATTCATCGCCGAAATCGACGGTATCGAGCGCATCCGCTTCGTCACCAGCCATCCCAAGGAATTCACGCAGCGCCTGATCGATACCTATGCCAAGGTGCCCAAGCTGGTGAATCACCTCTACCTGCCGGCCCAGCACGGCTCAGACCGGATCTTGATGGCGATGAAGCGCGGCTACACGGCGCTCGAATACAAGTCGGTGATTCGCCGCTTGCGCGAAGTGCGGCCCGATATCGCCATTTCCTCGGACTTCATCGTCGGCTTTCCCGGCGAGACCGATGCCGATTTCGAAGCCCTGATGAAGCTGATAGACGACATCGGCTACGACAACAGCTTTTCCTTCATCTTCAGCCCGCGGCCCGGCACGCCGGCAGCCAACCTAGCTGACGATACGCCGCATGAAATCAAGCTCAAGCGCCTGATGCGGCTGCAGGCCGTCATCAACGACAACACCAAGCGCTACAGCGACGACATGGTCGGCAGCGTGCAAAGAATCCTGGTCGAAGGTCCGTCGAAAAAAGACCCGAACGAGCTGCAAGGCCGCACCGAAAACAACCGGGTCGTCAATTTCGACGGCGGGCCGAATGCCGGCCGCCTGATCGGCCAATTGCTCGACCTGCGCATTACGCAAAGCTATGCCTTTTCGCTGCGCGGCGAATTGATTCTGGCAAATTAATCTTGAAGAAATCTCCCCTGCAACCGCACCAATTCGTTCCCGAGCCGCTGGACAACAAGCGGCTGGCCCACCTGTGCGGGCCGCTCGATGAAAACCTGCGCCAGATCTCGGCCGCACTCGACGTGACGGTGTTCCGCCGCGGCGAGAAATTCATCGTCAGCGGCAAGAATGCCGAACGCGCCGTGCAATTGCTGACGCACTTCTATGAGCGCGCCGACAAGATCATCGCCGTGGAAGATGTGCAACTCGCTCTGGTCGAGCAGCGCGTGGCCGCCGCGCGTGCCGAGGCGCCTGCCGAAACGCCGGGCAAAAAAGCTGTCGAAGACGAGGAACCTGTTGAAAGCCCGGTGCTCAAGACGCGCCGCAGCGATCTGCGCGGCCGCACGCCGCAGCAGAACCGCTATATCAAGTCGGTGCTGGAACATGACGTCAGTTTCGGCGTCGGCCCGGCAGGTACGGGAAAGACTTACCTCGCCGTCGCCTGCGCAGTCGATGCGCTCGAACGCGACGCCGTGCAACGCATCATACTGACCCGCCCGGCCGTGGAAGCGGGCGAACGCCTGGGTTTCCTGCCGGGCGACTTGGCGCAAAAGATCGATCCCTATCTGCGCCCATTGTACGACGCGCTGTATGACTTGCTCGGCTTCGACCGCACGCAAAAGCTGTTCGAAAAGCAGACCATCGAAATCGCGCCGCTGGCCTATATGCGCGGCCGCACGCTGAACCATTCCTTCATCATTCTGGACGAGGCGCAAAATACCACGCCGGAACAGATGAAGATGTTCCTCACACGCATCGGCTTCGGCAGCAAGGCCGTGATCACCGGCGACGTGACGCAGATCGACCTCCAGCGCAATCAGAAGAGCGGCTTGATCGATGCACTGCATATCCTGGAAAAAGTGCGCGGCATTTCGTTCACGCGTTTCACGAGCGCCGACGTGGTGCGCCACCCGCTGGTCGGGCGCATCGTAGACGCCTATGAAGCGGCATCGGCCATGGAGTATCCGATGGAGATCAAGCGTGCAAGCAAAAAATAAGCTGACACTCTCGGTGCAATACGCCGATGCAAACTTGCGCGATGTGATCACGCGCCCGCAAATCCGGCGCTGGGTGCAGGCGGCCCTATTTGCCCCGGCCGAGCTGACGATACGGTTTGTCGACGCCGAAGAAGGGCGCGCGCTCAACCGCGACTATCGCGGCAAGGATTACGCCACCAATGTGCTGACCTTTGCTTACAACGAGGGCGATGACGTTGCGGAAGACGAGCCCACGCGCGCCGACCTCATCCTGTGCACAGAGGTGCTGGAGCGCGAAGCGAGGGAACAGAAGAAGGCGCTGGAAGCGCATACGGCCCACCTCGTGGTGCACGGCGTCTTGCATGCGCAAGGCTATGATCATGAAAACGATGAAGAAGCGGCTGAAATGGAAAGCCTGGAAATCGAGATCCTGGAACAACTCGGCTTCCCCAACCCTTACAAGGCCAGCTGAATTATTGCATTCTGATTACAGAAGCTGGATAGTGGGCACTTACACCTTGCTTGGCGTCACGAAGAACCACAATTAGTAACGGCGCCATCCCCAAACTGCGGGATCGTCAAAACTTTTCGTGTATCCTATCAATCCTTGAAATTACGGCATCCCGCCATATGGAAGACCACCCTGGTAGCGCCAAGCCTGCCGAAAAGCCACACCGTACTCTGCTGGAGCGATTGACCGCCCTCATCTCCCCCGAACCGGAAAACCGGGCCGAACTGCTCGAAGTCCTGAACGACGCCCACGAGCGCAACCTGATCGATGCCGATGCGCTGTCGATGATCGAAGGCGTGTTCCAGGTATCGGACCTCTCCGCGCGCGACATCATGGTGCCGCGCTCGCAAGCGGACGTGATCGATCTGACCAAGCCGATCGAGGATTGGCTGCCCATGGTGTTGCAAACAGCGCATTCGCGTTTTCCGGCAGTCGAAGGCGACCGCGACAAGGTGGTGGGCATCCTGCTGGCGAAGGACTTGCTGCGTTACTACGCCGAAGAGGCGTTCGACGTGCGCGACATGCTGCGCCCGGCCATCTTCATCCCCGAATCGAAGCGGCTGAACGTGCTGCTGCGCGACTTCCGCGCCAACCGCAACCACATGGCCATCGTGGTCGATGAGTACGGCGGCGTGGCCGGCGTAATCACGATCGAGGATGTGCTGGAACAGATCGTCGGCGACATCGAGGACGAATACGATTTCGACGAGGAGGAAGACAACATCCTCCCCGTGAAGGACGGCGAGCACGGACCGCGCTGGCGCATCAAGGCCTTGACCGAGATCGAGCAATTCAACGAAACGCTGCACACCGCGCTCTCCGACGACGATGTCGATACCATCGGCGGCTTCGTCGCCAATCACCTGGGACGTGTGCCGCGCAAGGGCGACATCTTCGAAATCGATAACCTGCGCTTTGAAGTGCAGCGTGCCGATGCACGCCAGGCCCACGTGCTGCTGGTGGAAAAATTGCCCAAGCCGGTGGACGACGAAGAAGAGACCGGCTGAAGAAGCCGGCTAATTTCGCGCTGATACGTGTCCGCCCTGATCGCCATCCCTTCCCGCCTGCATATCCCGCTCTGCCTCGCCGCCGGCCTGGCGTCGGTGCTGGCGTTCGCGCCTTTCGGCTTGTGGCCGGTGCAATTCGTTGCGATCGGCTTGCTGTTTACGATCCTGGCACAACAACATTCGACATGGCGCTCCTGGCTGCTCGGATGGGCCTTCGGCTTCGCCTGCTTCATTTTCGGCATCTATTGGCCCTATGTCAGCATGCACGACTTTGGCGATATGTCGCCGCCGCTGGCCGGCCTCGCCGTGGCGCTGTTTGCCCTGCTCCTGGGCGCCTTCACAGGTGCAGGCGCCGCGTTAGGCAATTGGCTGGCACGCCGCAGCCAGGCGGGGCCAGGACTCTCGCTTTTGGCGATCTACCCTGCCTGCTGGCTGCTCGGTGAATGGCTGCGCGATTGGCTGCTCACCGGTTTCCCCTGGCTGGCCGCAGGCTACGCGCATAACGCCAGTCCGCTGGCCGGCTTTGCACCTGTGCTGGGGGTGTTCGGCATAGGCTGGATCGCAGCCGTCATCGCCGGCTGCCTGGCCCTAGTGCCGGTCACACGCCGCCCTCTGGGCTTGGTCGGCATCTTGGTCGTCGCCGGCATGCTGCTCAAATCCATGGCCTGGACCCACCCGCAGGGCCAGCCCATCAGCGTGCGCCTCCTGCAAGGCAATATCCCGCAGGAAGAAAAATTCCAGAACAACCACATCGGCGAGACGCTGGGCATGTACAGCGACATGCTGCGCGAAAAGCCGGCAGACCTGATCGCGGCGCCGGAGACGGCCATCGTGGTGCCGCCGCAATATTTGCCGCCGGACTATATGCCTACCCTCCTGGCTTGGGCCAAGGCATCCGGCAGCCATCTGGCGCTCGGCATCGTCATGAGCGATGCACCCTATCAGTACAACAACAGCCTGATCGATGTTGCGCCCGACCTCAAGCCCGGCAACCTGTACCGTTACGACAAACATCATCTCGTGCCCTTCGGCGAATTCATCCCGACCGGCTTCCACTGGTTCGTCGCCATGCTGCACATTCCGCTGGGTGACCAGGTTTCCGGTCCCTTGCCGCAAAAGCCTTTTTCCGTGAAAGGCCAGTGGGTGCTGCCCAACATCTGCTACGAGGACTTGTTCGGCGAAGAAATCGCCGCCAACATAGCTGCCGCCGCCGGCGAAGGCCGCCCGCAACCGACCATGCTGTTGAACGTCTCGAACATGGCATGGTTCGGCCAATGGCTGGCCGTGCCGCAGCACTTGCAGATATCGCAGATGCGCGCACTGGAAACGGGCCGGCCTGCGCTGCGCGCGACCAATACCGGAGCCACGGCAGTAATCAACCCGCAAGGCGTGGTGGTGCAGGAATTGACGCCCTATACGCGCGGCGCACTCGAAGCCCGCGTGCAAGGCTATGCCGGGTTGACCCCCTATATCGTCTGCGGCAATACCCTCGTTGTGGCTTTGGCAATGTCGAGTCTGATAGCCGCTGCCTTGGCGACACGCAAAAAGCGCCTTTTGGACGCGAAAAAACGGTAAACTTGCCGGTTTCCGCTAATTATTCTCTCGTGCACAGTACCTGCACGAAAGCCACGGACCGGCAGATGCTCACATTTCAACAAGTCATTCTCACGCTGCAGCAATACTGGGACCGCCAGGGCTGCGCGCTCTTGCAACCGTACGATATGGAAGTCGGCGCCGGCACCTCGCACACGGCGACCTTCCTGCGCGCAATCGGCCCCGAACCCTGGCGCGCCGCCTACGTCCAGCCTTCGCGCCGCCCCAAGGATGGCCGCTACGGCGAAAACCCGAACCGTCTGCAGCACTACTACCAATACCAAGTGGTGCTGAAGCCGGCGCCGGAAAACATTCTCGAACTTTATCTCGGTTCGCTCGAAGCCCTGGGCTTGAACCTGCAGCAGAACGACGTGCGTTTCGTGGAAGACGACTGGGAAAACCCGACCCTGGGCGCCTGGGGACTAGGTTGGGAAGTGTGGTTGAACGGCATGGAAGTGACGCAATTCACCTATTTCCAGCAAGTCGGCGGCCTGGATTGCAAGCCCGTGCTCGGCGAAATCACCTACGGGCTGGAGCGTCTGGCGATGTACCTGCAGGGTGTGGAAAACGTCTACGACCTGGTCTGGACCGAATGGGAAGAAAACGGCCTCAAGAAACAACTGCATTACCGCGACGTGTTCCACCAGAACGAGGTCGAGCAATCGACCTACAACTTCGAATATTCGAACACCGATTTCCTGTTCTCGCTGTTCACCAGCTACGAGGCCGAAGCCAAGCGCCTGCTCGAGGTGCCGCTGGCCTTGCCGGCTTACGAAATGATCTTGAAGGCGGCGCACACCTTCAACCTGCTCGATGCCCGCGGCGCCATTTCCGTGACCGAGCGCGCCGCCTACATCGGCCGCATCCGCAACCTGTCGCGCGCCGTGGCGCAAGGCTATTACGCCTCGCGCGAAGCCTTGGGCTTCCCGATGTGCAGCCCCTCCGCCTGATCCGAATACCGAAGATACCGTCATGAGTCAAACCCTGCTGATCGAACTGCTGACCGAGGAATTGCCGCCCAAGGCGCTGGCAAAACTCTCCGATGCCTTTTCCACCGCCATCGAAGCCGGCCTGAAATCGCGCGACTTGCTCGACGCCGAGGCCAGGACGACGGGCTATGCCACGCCACGCCGCCTCGCTGTCGCGATTACCGGTGTGCGCGAGCGCTCACCCGACAAGTCCATCCGCGAAAAGGTGCTGCCGGTGACGGTGGCGCTCGACGCTTCCGGCAACCCCAGTGCCCCGCTGACGAAGAAACTGGCGGCATTGGCGCAAAACGCCGGCGTGGCCGAGATCAAGCTGGCCGAACTCGAACGCGCCGCCGACGGCAAAGCTGAAAGCTTCTTCTTCACCTACACTGCAGCCGGGGCCGCACTGCAAGCAGGCTTGCAAGCCGCGCTGGAGGAAAGCCTGGGCAAACTGCCCATTCCCAAGATGATGAGCTACCAGCGCCCCGATGGCGAAACCGTGCAATTCGTGCGCCCGGTGCACAAGCTGACCGCGCTGCACGGCGAAACCGTGGTGCCCATTTCCATCCTGGGCTTGCAGGCAGGCAGGACCACATTGGGCCATCGCTTCCTGTCGCAGGGCGAACTGATCATCAAGCATGCCGACGACTACGCCCCACTGCTGGAAAAAGACGGCAAGGTGATTGCTTCGGTGGAAGCGCGCAAGGAAAAGATTCGCTCGGCGCTGTTGGCTGCGGCTGGTACCGACAAGGCCTTGATGCCCGAGAGCCTGCTCGACGAAGTCAATGCGCTCGTCGAATGGCCCATGGTCTATGCCTGCAAGTTCGAGGATGAATTCCTGGCCGTGCCGCAGGAATGCCTGATCCTGACGATGCAGACGAACCAGAAATACTTCGCGCTGACCGATGCCAACAGCAAATTGCGCTCGCGCTTTTTGATCGTCTCGAATCTGCAAACCGACGATCCGCAACACATCATCGGCGGCAACGAACGCGTCGTCCGTCCGCGCCTGTCGGACGCCAAGTTCTTCTTCGAGCAAGACAAGAAAAAGACGCTGGCTTCGCGCCTCCCCGGCCTGTCCGGCGTGGTCTACCACAACAAGCTCGGCAGCCAGGCCGAGCGCGGCGCCCGCGTCACCGCTCTGGCAGGCAAGATTGCCGCCGCCCTCGGCAACGATGTGGCCTTGGCCGAGCACGCCGCGGAATTGTCCAAGGCCGATCTCTTGACCGACATGGTCGGCGAATTTCCCGAACTGCAAGGCACGATGGGCACCTACTATGCACGCCATGACGGTGAGCCCGAGGAAGTCGCCTTGGCCATTTCCGAACACTACCAGCCGCGCTTCGCCGGCGACGCCCTCCCGACCACAAAGGCGGGCACGGCCGTGGCGATCGCCGACAAGCTCGAAACCCTGGTCGGCATCTGGGGCATCGGCTTGCAGCCTACCGGCGACCGCGACCCGTTCGCGCTGCGCCGCCATGCGCTGGGCATCTTGCGCATGCTGATCGAAAAGCGCCTGCCGCTGCGCTTGAACACGCTCTTGTCCGACGCTGCGGCGCTGTTCGCCGGCAATGCGCAATTCAAGGACCCGCAGGCCGAAGTGCTGAATTTCCTCTACGACCGCTTGCGCGGCATGTTGCGCGAGCGCGGCTATGCCGCCAACGAAATCGAAGCCGTGGTGGCGCAGCAGCCGGACAGCCTGGACAATATCCTCGAGCGCCTGCAAGCCGTGACGGCCTTCGCGCAGTTGGCCGAAGCCGAATCGCTGGCGGCGGCCAACAAGCGCATCACCAATATTCTGAAGAAGAATGCCGAGGGTGAGATCGGTGCGGTGATAGCCGACCGCCTGGTAGAGCCGGCCGAACAAGCGCTGTTCTCCGCCATGAACGCCTGTCGCCCGGAAATCGAAAGCGCCTATGCGCAAGGCGACTTCACCAGCACCCTGACGCGCCTTGCACAATTGCGCGCCGGCGTCGACCTGTTCTTCGACAAGGTAATGGTGATGGCCGAAGACCAGGCCCTGCGCGACAACCGCATCGCGCTGCTGTCCTCACTGCATCAGATGATGAACCGCGTGGCGGATATCTCCAAGCTGGCCGCGTAAGCATTAACATAACGAAATGAAGCTGATCATCCTCGACCGTGACGGCGTAATTAACCGCGACTCCGACGACTTCATCAAGTCACCGGACGAGTGGATACCGCTGCCCGGTTCGCTGGAAGCGATCGCGCGCCTGAACCAGGCCGGTTACAAGGTCGCCGTGGCGACCAATCAGTCCGGCATCGCACGCGGCTTGTTCACGGTCCTGACGCTGAACGCGATCCACCAAAAACTGCACACCAGTGCGCAGCAAATCGGCGCCCACGTCGATGCGATTTTTTTCTGCCCGCATGCCGCGGTCGACAATTGCGATTGCCGCAAACCCAAGCCCGGCATGGTGCGCGCCATCGGCAAGCGCTTCGAGACGCCCTTGAAGGGCGTGCCCTGCGTCGGCGATTCGCTGCGCGACCTGCAAGCCGGCTACGTGCTCGGCTGCACACCTTACCTGGTCTTGACCGGCAAAGGTGAAAAAACCAGGGAAAAGGGCGGCCTCCCGCCCGGCACCCAAGTCTTTGCCAACCTGGCAGCCGTTACCGACCACCTGCTTCGCCAAGCCGAAGCACCTTCTTCTGGAGCTTGAGCTTTGCAATTTCTGGCACTGCGTTCGCTGATTTTCCTCCTCATCATGGTCGTGGTGACCATACCTTGGGCCACACTGTCGATCCTGTGCTTCATGCTGCCTTACAGCTGGCGCTACTACATCACGGTACGCTGGAACTTCTTTTGCATTTGGCTGGCCAAGGTCTTATGCGGCATCCGCTACCAAGTCAAGGGCATGGAAAACCTGCCCGACGGCCCGGCCATCCTGCTGTCCAAGCATCAATCGGCCTGGGAAACCATTTTCCTAATCTGCCTGATGCCGCGCCCGCTGGTTTACGTGTTCAAGCGCGAACTGATGCTGGTACCCTTCTTCGGCTGGGCGCTGGGCATGCTGCGCATGGTGCCGATCGACCGCAGCAAGGGCAAGGATGCCTTTGCCTCCGTGGTGCGCCATGGGAAAAAACGCCTCGACCAAGGCTTGTGGATCATCATGTTCCCCGAAGGCACGCGCACGCAGCCGGGCAAGCAGGGCAAGTACAAGGCCGGCGGCGCACGGCTGGCGATCGAGACGAAGACACCCGTTGTGCCGATTGCACTCAATTCGGGCGAATGCTGGGGGAAGAACTCGTTCGTCAAGAAACCGGGATTGATCACGGTTTCGATCGGCAAGACCATTACGCCGGCCGAAAACGAGGAGCCGGCGGCGCTCATCCAAAAAGTCGAAAATTGGATAGAATCGGAAATGCGCGTGATTTCGCCGCATCTTTACCAAGACAAATAGGCGCTCTTAAAATCGTATCGAGCGGGCTGAGGTCTGGCAGAGAAGCGCAGCCGTACGAAGGTACGGCGAGCATCGCAGGCCGGAGATCAGTTCGCGCAGTAGATTTTTAGAGATGCCTAGTGACGCAACTACTTCGACGTAAGTATTATTCAAATCCCAACCAGCTTGCGCTGCCGCTGGACTTCTTTTCTCCTGAGCCGGCGCTTGTGCCGGCCAGCGACACAACGAGCCGCATCCTTGACCGCAACCCCGTTGTTGCACCGGCCGTTCCGGCTCCGCCCAAGGCCGTGCCGCCCGGCATGCGCCGCATCCAGTTGCAGGAACACGCGCTCGATTACCGCCTGATTCGCTCCAAGCGCCGCACCATCGGCTTTTTGATCGATGAAGAGGGCTTGCGCATCACGGCGCCCAAATGGGTGCCGCTGGCCGAAATCGACGATGCGATACGCGAAAAACAGCGCTGGATCTTCACCAAGATCAACGAGCAGCGCGAACGCTATTCCAGGCGCCTGCAGCCGGCTCTGCAATGGCAGGATGGCGCGACCCTGCCCTTCCTCGGACGCGATATCGTGTTGCGCATCCGCCCTACGCATAGCGCTGGAGTCAGTTTCGACGACCTCACGCAGGAATTGACGATTTCGCTGCCGGTGGATGCCGGCGAGCAGCAATTGAAAGACCGCGTGCTGGGCTGGCTGCAACAGCGCGCCCGCGCCATCTTTGCCGAGCGCCTGCCGCTGTATGCGGAAAAGTTGGGTGTGCGCTACCGCTCGTTTGCCTTGTCATCGGCCACGACGCAATGGGGCTCCTGCACCGTCGAGGGCAAGATACGCTTGAACTGGCGTCTGATCCACTTCTCGCTGCCGCTGATCGACTATGTGATTGCGCATGAGCTTTCGCATCTGCGCGAGATGAACCACAGCCCGGCCTTCTGGGCCACCGTGCAATCGGTGTTCCCCGAATTCCAGGAAGCGCGCAAGGCTTTGCGCGCGCATGCGCCGGACTCACTACCTGAGTTTTAGCAGCCTTGGCGGAGCGCCACCCGAGTCTCAGCATATCATCCACGGCTGGGAGGCGTCCGGGCGGCGCTCCGCCCACCCTGCGATTCTTTAAGCATTACCTACTGCTTTCCAGCCAACGCGACCTGTCTTTCAAGGGCGAAGCGCCGAACAGGCGTCCATATTCGCGCGAGAACTGCGAAGCGCTTTCATAACCTACCTTGTGCGCGGCCTGGGCCACGTCGATATCGCCCACCAATATCAACCGGCGCGCTTCCTGCAGGCGCAAATTCTTCTGGTATTGCAAGGGGCTCATGGCCGTGATGCTCTTGAAGTGCTGGTGGAACGAGGACACGCTCATGTGCACACCGCCGGCCAGGTCTTGCACGCGCAGGGGTTCGACGTAGTGTTGGCGCAGCGTGCTGATGGCGCGGGCGATGCGATGCGTGTGGCTGTCTTTCAGGGCCAACTGGCGCAAGCGTGTGCCTTGGCCGTTCATCAACAGGCGGTAGAAAATTTCGCGCTTGACCATGGGCGCGAGGATGGGGATATCGCGCGGCGTCTCCAATAGCCGCAACAGGCGCAAGGCCACATCCTGCAAGCTCGGAAACAAGCGGTTGACATACAGCCCGCGCGACTCGACCAGCGACAGCGGAGGTGGCAGACTGTCATCGAGCATCAACTCGCCCAGCATGGCCAAATCGAGATCGAGCCGCATGCCGAGATAAGGGCGCACCGGGCTGGCCGTAATCACTTCGGCTAGCACCGGCAAATCGACCGAAGTCACCAGGTAGTGCATGGGGTCGTAGCGGAATTCCTCGCCGCCGAACCAGAGCCGCTTTTCACCTTGGGCGATGACGGCGAACGAGGGAACCTGGATACCATGGCGCGGCGCCGTGGCATGCCGGATGCGGTGGATGAACAAACCGGGGATCGCTGTCGCCGTCGTGCCTTCGAGGTCGGGGCCGGTCAGGCGGTCAAGCAATAGTGCCAGCTCGCTGCGCTGGTCTTCGGCCGCGGCCGCATGCAAGGATTGATTTGCCATCTCGTTCATCGTCGCAATATAGAGGCTTGCAGTGTAATTGCAATGAGGATTTTTCCCGGCGGCACACGCCAGCCGCTGGAGAATCAGGCAAGAAAACGCGAGGATCGCATCACATGCCGCACCACCCTTGAGAGCATACTGCTTGCCGTGAATCGCTGCACGCCCCCCTTTGCGTGCAGCAATACTTCCAAGGAGCCCCTACCATGCGTTACAAGAAATTCGGCAATACCGGCTTGTTTGTTTCCGAACTCTGCCTCGGCACCATGACCTTCGGCGGCCAGGGTGAAATGTGGGACAAGGTTGGCGACTTGCAGCAGGAAGACGCCAACAAGCTGATTGCGCGCTCGCTCGAAGCCGGCATCAATTTCATTGACACGGCCGATATCTATTCCGAAGGCAAGTCGGAAACCATCGTCGGCCAAGCCTTGAAAGATCTGAAAGTCGCGCGCGACAGCGTGGTCGTGGCGACCAAGTTCTTCGGCCAGACCGGCTCGAACGGCGCCAATACGCGCGGCGGTTCGCGTTACCACGTGATGAATGCGGCCCAGGCGAGTTTGAAGCGGCTGCAACTCGACCATATCGACCTGTACCAGATGCACGGCTTCGACCCCGCCACGCCGATCGAGGAAACGCTGCGCGCGCTGGAAACCCTGGTGCAAAACGGTGATGTGCGCTACATCGGCGTATCGAACTGGGGCGCCTGGCAAATCATGAAGGCGCTTGGTATTTCAGAGCGGCTGGGCATCGCACGCTTCGAATCGCTGCAAGCCTATTACACCGTCGCCGGGCGCGACCTCGAGCGCGAAATCGTGCCGCTGCTGAAGAGCGAAAACGTCGGCTTGATGGTGTGGAGCCCGCTGGCCGGCGGCTTCCTCTCCGGCAAGTACGGCCGCGACATCAAGCCCACGGATGGCAGCCGCCGCCTGGTCTTCGACTTCCCGCCTGTCGATGTGGAGCGCGCTTATGATTGCATCGATGTGATGCGCGGCATCGCCGAGGTGAAAAAGGTATCGGTGGCGCAGATTGCGCTGGCCTGGCTGCTGCACCGGCCCGTCGTCACCTCGGTCATCATCGGCGCCAAGCGCGTCGATCAATTGGACGACAACATTGCCGCGACCAAGGTCAATCTCTCGAAAGAAGAGTTGGCTGCGATCGACAAGGCCAGTGCCTTGGGCAGGGAATATCCGGGCTGGATGATCGAGCGCCAAGGCAGCTATCGCATGGAGCAACTCGCCGCAGCGAAGTAAGATATGATTCCCGCATCGCCCGCCCCCATCCCGGGGGCGCGGGCATGCACAAGGAATCGTCATGAAATATCTGCATACGATGGTGCGCGTCACCGATCTGGAAGCCTCTTTACGTTTCTATCGCGATGCGCTGGGCCTGGAAGTTTTGCGCCAGCGCGAGTACCCGCAAGGCCGTTTCACGCTGGTGTTTCTCGCCGCACCGGGCGACTCGGAAGCGCAAGTCGAATTGACTTATAACTGGGAACCTGAAACCTATACCGGCGGACGCAACTTCGGCCACCTGGCCTATCGCGTGGACGATATTTATGCCACGTGCAAACGTCTGCAGGAACACGGCGTGACGATCAACCGTCCGCCGCGCGATGGGCATATGGCGTTCGTGCGTTCGCCCGACAATATTTCGATTGAATTGCTGCAGGCGGGAGAACCGCTGGAGCCGGCAGAACCGTGGAAGTCGATGAGTAACACCGGCTCGTGGTAAGTAGTTGGTAGGTTGGGTTGAACGAAGTGAAGCCCAACATCCGCCCAAAACACCTTAGGCTACGGCCGTTACGTCCTCTATGTTGGGCTTCGCTTCGCTCAACGCCAACCTAAGTTATCTAGTCGCGCGCGCCGCCGTAATTTCAATCTCGATCAACCCACCCGGCATAGGCAATCCCGCCACCTGCACCGTCGTCCGCACCGGCTTGTTCGGCTGTGCAGCCGTGCCGAAGAACTGCCCGTAAGCCGCATTCAAGCCGGCGAAATCCATCTTGCCGTCCAGCTTGGGATCGCCCACCAGGAACACATTGACCTTGACCACGTCGCCCATGGTCAAGCCTTCGGCGGCGAGCAGCTTGGTGAATTTGTTCAGGATGGACGTGGCCTGGGTCTTGGTGTCGCCGTAGGCTTCCACCGCGCCCTTGGGCGCGTCAGGGTTGGCCACATCGGCCAGATTGCCACTGAAGAACACCAGGGTCGAGCCTGCCGGAACGGTAACGGCTGTTGCCAGCGGCAAGGTCGAATTCGGATTGGTGGTGCGCTTGATGTCCTGCGCCTGGGCGCCAACGGCAATCATCAAGGCCAGGGCGAATATCCCTGCAAATCTGATCTGCATAGCTCCTCCTAAAGATTAGCCAACGCCACATATTGCTCCAGTGGTATCGCTTCAGGCCGCGCCTGCGGGTCGACGCCCACATCGATCAACTGGTTTTCAGTGAACATGCCGGAGAGGCAGTTGCGGATCACCTTGCGCCTTTGCGAAAACGCCTGCTGCACCACTTTTTCCAGTTTCGCTTGGTCGCAAGCCAGCGGCTCGGCCTTGGGGATCATGCGCACGATGGCCGAATCGACTTGCGGCGGCGGATCGAAGGCCGTGGGCGGCACCACGAACAGCAGTTCGATATGGTAGCGCCATTGCAGCATGACGGAGAGCCGGCCGTAAGTCTTGCTGCCCGGTTCAGCCGCCATGCGCTCGACCACTTCCTTTTGCAGCATGAAGTGCTGGTCGCGCACGTGCTGCGAAATCTGCGCCAGGTGGAACAGCAAGGGGCTGGAGATGTTGTAGGGCAGGTTGCCGACCACGCGCAGCTTTTGCCCTTCGGGCACCGGGATTTGCGTGAAATCGAATTGCAGCGCGTCGGCCGAATGCACAGTCAAGCGCGCGGAATCGAATTGCTTGTTCAAGCGCGTCACGAGGTCGCGGTCCAGTTCCACCACGTGCAGGTGGCGCACGCGCTCCAGAATCAAACGCGTCATGGCCGCCAGGCCGGGGCCGATTTCGACCATGGCATCGTCGGCTTGCGGATCGATGGCGGCGATGATGTCGTGCAGCACGCCGTCGTCGGTCAGGAAGTTCTGGCCGAAGCGTTTGCGGGGGATGTGTTTCATGTTTTCGATTGCGCCATGTGTGCGGCGGTGCGGATCGCGGCGATCATGCTGCCATGGTCGGCATGGCCGACTCCCCGGGCGGCGAGGTCGAGCGCAGTGCCATGGTCGACTGAGGTACGGATGATGGGCAAGCCCAGCGTGATGTTGACGCCATGGCCGAAACTGGAAAATTTCAGCACGGGCAAGCCCTGGTCGTGATACATGGCGAGCACGCAATCGGCTTGTTCCAGGTACTTGGGCTGGAACAGCGTGTCGGCCGGATAAGGCCCTTGCGCATCGATGCCTGCAGCCCTGGCGGCTTCCAATGCCGGTGTAATGACGTCGATCTCTTCGCGTCCCAGATAGCCGCCCTCGCCCGCATGCGGGTTCAAGCCGGTGACGAGGATGCGCGGCGCGGCGATGCCGAGTTTGGTTTTCAAATCCTGATCGATGATAGCCAGCACGCGCAACAAGCCATCCTTGTTCAAGGCAGCGGAGACGTCCTTCAAGGGCAGATGCGTGGTAGCCAGCGCCACGCGCAACATGGGTTCACCGCCGGCCAGCATCATCACGACCTGTTCCGTCGCGGTCTGCTGTGCCAGGTATTCGGTATGGCCAGAAAACGGCACGCCGGCGTCGTTGATCGTGCTCTTTTGCAGCGGCGCCGTCACAATCGCATCGACCCACCCGGCTTGCGCCGCTTCGATGGCGATGTCGAGCGTCTGCAACACGGGACGGCCGTTCCTTGCATCGAGCTTGCCCGGCACTACGACTTCGTTCAAGGGACAATCGATGACGGCGATGCGTTCGCGGCCGAAATCGGGGAGCCCTCCGTTGCGCACGGCGGCCAGCGTGATCGCGACGAGCTTGATCGCCGGATCGATGGTGTTGGCCGTCAGGGAAAGGAAGGCGGCATCGCCGATCAAGATGCAATCGGCCTCGTCACGCAGCTGCCAGGCGGCCCGGATCGAAATTTCGGGGCCGATGCCGGCCGGCTCGCCTATGGTGATGGCAAGCCGGGGCCGGCGCTTGATATTACTTGTTGTCATCCCGGAATTCGACGTAGGCACGGTCGCGCAGGCTGCGCATCCAGTCTTGCGAGGCTTCTTCCATCTTGCGCTCGCGGATCGCGGCCCGGGCCAGGAGGCGTTGGCGTTCCTTGGAGACGTCGTCGGTCTTGCGTTCGACAACCTGGATCAAATGGAAGCCGTATTGCGTCTGCACCGGCTCGCTGACTTCGCCGACTTGCAAGGCATCCATGGCCTTCTCGAATTCCGGTGCGGTATCGCCCGGGTAGACCCAGCCGATGTCGCCGCCCTTGGCGGCCGAAGCGTCGTTCGAATACAGCTTGGCCAGTTCTTCAAACGTGGCCGACTTGTTCATCAAACGCTCGCGCAAGTCGTTCAGCTTGCGTTTGGCTTCGACGTCGGTCACGACCTGGTTGACCTTGATCAGGATATGGCGCGCATGCGTCTGCACCACGCCCTGGGCCGGCGCCGCCGCACCGCCGCCGCCACGCAAAGGGCTGGCCGTGCGCTTGCCGACCAGCTTGACGATGTGAAAGCCGTTGGCGCTCTTGACCACGGACGAGACTTCGCCTTCCTTCAACTGGCCGACGGCATCGAGAAACAATTGCGGCAGGCGGTCCTGGTTGCGCCAGCCGAGGTCGCCGCCTTGCAGCGCATCGCTGGCGTCGGAATAGGTGGCGGCGATCTTGGTGAAGTCGGCACCGGCCTTCAACTGGCGCAACAAATCTTCCGCCTTGTTGCGGCGCGCGGCGATCTGCTCGGCCGAGGCGTTTTCCGGGATGCCGACCAGGATGTGGGCCAGATCGAGCTCATAGGAAGCGGCGGCGCCGGTGCCGTTTTGCGCGGCGATATAGTTGTCGACTTCCGATTCGCTGGGATTGATGCGGCTTTCCACTTCGCGTTCGCGCACACGCTGCATCAGGATTTCGTCGCGGATGGTTTCGCGGAAGCGGCCATAGGGCGTGCCGTCGTGTTCGATCTGGTCGCGGAATTGCTGCAGGCTCATCTTGTTGTTTTCGGCGATGCGAGCCAGGGCGCGGTCCAGCGTCAGGTCGTCGACGCGCAAGCCGTCTTCCTTGGCGGTCTGCAACTGGCAGCGTTCGATAATCATGCGCTCGATCACCTGCTTGCGAAATTCTTCCGGCGGCGGCAAGGGCACGTTTTGCGCCCTCATGTTCTTTTCGACGAAGGCCATGCGCTGATCCAGGTCGTTCTTCGTGATGACGTCGTCGTTGACCACCACCACAATGGAATCGGCCAGTTCGGTCTTGACGCGCGGCTTCTTGGCTGGAGCCGCTTCTGCAGCCGGGGCAGCGGGCGCTGACGCCGCCGGCGCGGGGGCGGCAGATGGCGTAACGGTTTGTGCCAGGGCTCCCTGGATCGGGCCGAGCGCGCCGCACAGCGCCGCCAGTACCAGAGAGAGTCTCAAATTCATCGTCTTGCCCATTTGCTCGTCCAATTCAATAACATCAATAACATCAATATCAATACGGTGTAACAGGTGCAACCGGCCGCGCCGCCTGATTGACCGGCTGGTAGCCCGGCACGTTAAAGCGCATCGCTTCCAGCGCATTCGACCCCAACTGCGCAAATCCATTCAATTCAAGCTGGAAGAACGTCGAGGTCGAGGAAATGTTGGTGGCGGTCTGGATATGCTGGCCGCCGAAACGGAACACCCAGCAATCGGCCTTGTATTCGACCCCAACCAGGCCTTGCACGATCTTGTGGTCGGGAATCGAATAATCGACGCGGCCTACAGCATACCAGCGGTCGAGGATGGGCCACTGTCCGGAGGTGTCGAATTGCTGGATCTGGTTCGGCAAATCGCGAATATATTGCAAATTAAGCAATTTCTTTGAGGCCGGCTGCCAGCGCAAAATGAAGTTGGTCTGGTTCAGGCCGTGGTTGCTTTCGCTATAGTCGACGTCGAGCGCCGCGCTCAATTGGGCGCTGAACTTGCCTGCTGCGGAAAACAGCAGGTCCGAGTTCGAGTTGACGTTAATGTTCGGGGCACCGTCGACCGGCGGCAGCGTCACGCGCTCGTTGATGAAAGAAAAGCGTTGGCCGATAGCAAAACGGGCGCGCTCCTCGCCGTTAGGCTCGAGGAAGCGCGAGGTCACGGCCGCGGTCACCTGGTTGGCGTCGCCAATGCGGTCACCGCCGACGAAGCGGTTCTCAGCGAACAGTTGCGCGTAGCTGATATCGGCTGCGGCCGTATCGAAATCGGGGATCAGGCTCTGGTCACGGTAAGGCGTACGCACGTAGAACAGGCGCGGCTCCAGAGTCTGGGTGAAATCGTGGCCGAACCAGTTGGTGTCGCGGTCGAAGATCAGGCCGGTATCGAGCGACACCGTCGGTACGGCACGTGTGATAACGGACGGCGTGCCGGGGGCCTGCTCTTGCAGGTTGTATCTGGTGAACGAGAACGAAACCTTGGGTGTAAAGAAGTACGAGGTGCCGATGATTGGATAGGAAAGTTTCGGCGTCAGGGTATAACGATCGCCTTCCACCACGCCAGGCTCATAAAAGCGTACCGCTTCGCTGTCGAACGACCAGTCAAGGCCATGCACGTCTTGCTGGCCGGCGTGGAACAGCAATTGCGGCAGGCGATCATAAGGCTGTGCCACGGGCGCCAGCGGGTCTTGCAGGACTTGGTAACCCGTAGTGCGCAAGCTGACTTGCCAATCCGGCTGGGTATAGGTCAGCGCGACGTCGCGGCCCAGCAGGCGCTGCGAAGCTGCCGTGATGGAGCGCGTGAAATCGTTCGGATAATTATCGTCCGAGGCGGCGTTGAGGTCCCAATTCAGGGTCAGGTTCGGCGCGAGTGTCGCAGTCTGGACCGAGCTGATGGCCCAGCGGTTGGTGTCGGTAACTTTGTCGTGCTCAAGGTATTCGAGCTTGGTTTCGCCGGCAAAGCTCGGTTCCAGGTAACGGATGTCGGCACCGAGCTGCTCGCCGCGCTCGGTAATCAGGGTCGGGTACAGCGTCAGATCGCGGTTGGGCGCGATATTCACGTAATAAGGCGTTTCGACCACGACGCCGCCGCGGTTCGAACCACCGACGGTCGGTGCCAGGAAGCCGGACTTGCGCGCATCCGACAGCGGGAAAGGCATCTCCGGCGCCCACAAGATGGGCCAATCCTTGAAGTACACCACGGCATCTTCAGCCATGCCGGCGTCGCGCGCGTGGTCGAGATCCATGGTGGAAGACTTGAGATACCAGTCCGGATCGGGCGCATCGCAGGTGCTGTAAGTGCCGTTGATGACCTTGGCCTTGTCTTCGCCGACGAAATCGATGCGCTTGCCCTCGCCTTGCGCATTGTTGGAGGACAGGTGATAGGTCGGATTCAGGATGTAGCCGACCTGAGTATCCATGCGCAGCTTCATCTCGTCGCCGGTATAGAGGTCGCCGAAGCGGGTCAGACGCACGTTCGCGTACGCTTCGATCTGGTCTTCGACGACACGGTAGACGCCGCGGTCGGCCGTCACGGCGGTATTGCATTGGGTTAATTCGACGTTGTCGTCGAAATACATCACGCGATCCGGGCTGCCGCTCATATGGTCAGCCGTGCCGGTTTGCACGCAGTTCTTTTCGTCGCGGCGCTTGCGGGTGACCGGCGGCGTGCTCATCAGGACGGGCATTTGCGGGCTGAACGTGGCCGGCGCGGCGCTTTGCGGCAGCGCCTGCTGGCCCTGTTGCGGCTGCTGCGTACCCTCTTCGGCCGTCGGCGGCTGTTGCGCTTGCGGCTGATCGTCCGCCCAGGCGGACGCAGACAACGCGGCCAGAATGGCGGCAGTCAGGGGAAGCAGGCGGGGTCTTGCGGGAAATGCCGGAAACCAGGTCATGTAATCAGGGGGGTTAGGCCAACGGTCTGTTCTGGCGGTTTGTTTGTTTAATCCCTTATTATATGGGAACTTGTATTTCGGATTCGTATTCCCCAGGTCTCTAGATGTCATTATCACTTCCCCAGGACGCCCGTTTTAGCCAATTAAACAACTGGCTGGCCGGTTTGACGGCCCTTTCGCTGAAACTCGACTCGATCCGTCCGGCATCAAACGATGCCAGTTTTCGCCGTTATTTCCGGCTTGATACCGCCGACGGCGCCAGCCTGATTGCCGTCGATGCCCCACCCGAGCGCGAAAACGTGCCCGCTTACATCCAGGTTGCGCAATTGCTCGACGGCGCCGGCGTGACGGTGCCGAAGATCCTGGCGCAGGATGTCGAGCAAGGCTTTCTTGTTGTGAGCGACCTCGGCAATGCCACTTATCTGAACCAGTTGAACCCGGATAGCGCCCACAAGCTCTATATCGACGCGCTCGACGCGCTGGTCATGATACAGGTGCATAGCCGACCCGGCGTGCTGCCAGAATACGACCGCGAATTCCTGTCGCGCGAATTGAACATCTTCACCGAGTGGTACCTGGGCAAACATCTCGGTGTAACCTTGTCGGAAGCGCAGAACAAAAGTCTGCAAGCCGTGTTCGATGCCTTGCTGGCCAACATCCTGGCGCAGCCGCAGGTCTGGGTACATCGCGACTACCATTCGCGCAATCTGATGGTGCTCCCCAAGGGCAACCCCGGCATCCTCGATTTCCAGGATGCGCGCTATGGCCCGATCACCTACGACGTGGTATCGCTGCTGCGCGACGCCTATATCCAGTGGGACGAGGAGGTCGTGCTCGATCTCGCCATCCGCTACTGGGAACGCGCCAAGCGTGCCGGCCTGCCAGTGGCACCCGACATCGACAGCTTTTACCGCGATTTCGAATTCACCGGCTTGCAGCGCCATTTGAAGATACTCGGCATCTTCGCGCGGCTCCATCACCGCGACGGCAAGGACGCCTACCTCAACGATCTGCCGCTGGTAATGACGTATGTACGCAATGCAGCCGGACGCTACAAGGCCTTGAAGCCGCTGTTGCTGCTGCTCGATCAACTCGAAGGCGCCGGCCCCAAAGTCGGATACACATTCTGATGAAAGCGATGATCTTTGCCGCCGGCCGCGGCGAGCGCATGCGGCCGCTGACCGACGATTGCCCCAAGCCCCTGTTGAAGGTGCGCGGCCGCGCCCTGATCGTCTGGCAAATCCTGAACCTGGTGCGCGCAGGCATTACCGAGATCGTGATCAACCATTCGCATCTGGGACACATGATCGAGGCGGAATTGGGCGACGGATCGAAATACGGCGCGCAGCTGCACTATTCCGCCGAAGAAGAGCCCTTGGAAACGGCGGGCGGCATCGCCCGTGCGCGCCACTTGCTCGGCGGGGAACCCTTCGTCGCCGTCTCGGGCGACATCTATTGCCCGCACTTCGATTTCGAGCAAGTCAAGACCGCGCTGGAGGACAACGATCCCTGGGGCAATCCCCATCCGGCCGACAAGCGCGACGTGGCCTGGCTCTACCTCGTGCTCAATCCCGATTTCCATCCCAAGGGCGATTTCGCACTGCACAGCTTTTCCATCGCCAACCGGGGCGAGCCCATGTACACTTTCGGCAACATCGGCGTGTACCGCCCCGAAATCTTCGACTCCATCGCTCCCGGACAGCACGCCAAGCTCGCCCCCATCCTGCGCGAGTACGCCGATCGCGGCCAGGTCGGCGGTGAACTGTACCGCGGCATGTGGCATAACGTCGGCACCCCAGAGCAGCTGGCGCAATTGAATACCCCCTACATTGGAAAACAAGGTTCATGAGTCCCTACTCCGAACGGCGCACGCGGCTGATCGCACAGATGCAAGCCATGGGTGGCGGCGTGGCCGTCATCCCTACCGCGCTGGAAGCCATGCGCAACAGCGATACCGACTACCCCTACCGCCACGACAGCCATTTTTATTACCTGTCCGGCTTCACCGAACCCGAAGCCGTGCTGGTGCTGATCGCCGATGCGCAGCCGACTTGCGTGCTGTTCTGCCGCGACAAGGACGTGGAGCGCGAAATCTGGGACGGCTACCGCCATGGTCCGCAGGGTGCCAAGGAAACCTTCGGTTTCGACGCCGCCTTCTCCATCGCCAGGCTCGACGAGGAAATGGCTGAAATCCTGAGCGACGCGCCGGCGCTGTTCTACGGCATCGGGCGCGATGCCAAACTTGAGGCGCAGGTGCAATCCTGGCTTGGCGCGGTGCGTGCCAAGGAGCGCAGCGGCGTGCGCGCGCCGGCGCAATTCCACGATGTGCTGCCGTTGATCGACGAGATGCGCCTGTTCAAGGATGAAGCCGAAGTAGCGCTGATGCGCCGCGCGGCCGAGATCTCTTCCAGCGCCCATGCGCGTGCGATGCGCGTATCGCGGCCCGGCATGCGCGAATATGAAATCGAGGCAGAACTGCTGCATGAATTCCGCCGCCACGGCTCACCGGCGCCGGCCTACAATTCCATCGTCGCCGCCGGCGCCAACGCTTGCGTGCTGCACTATCCTGCAGGTTCGGCCGAGGCCAGGGACGGCGAGTTGATCCTGATCGACGCCGGCTGCGAATACGGCAGCTACGCATCGGACATCACCCGCACCTACCCCGTCAACGGCAAGTTCAGCGCCGCGCAAAAAAGACTCTATGAAATCGTGCTGGCTTCGCAGGACGCGGCGATTGCCGCCGTCAAGCCCGGCATGCGCTTCATCGATCCGCACAATGCCGCGCTGGACGTGCTGGTGCAAGGCATGCTCAATACCGGCTTGCTCGACAAGGCCAAGTATGCCTCGGCAGCGGCCGCCATCGCGAGCAACGACTACCGCCGCTTTTACATGCACCGCACCAGCCATTGGCTGGGTATGGATGTGCACGACGTGGGCGACTATTACGAAGCCGGCGAAAAGAACGCGGCCGGCGCCAAGCCTTGGCGCATCCTCAGGCCGGGCATGGTCTTGACCATCGAACCGGGCCTCTACGTGCGGCCTGCCGAAGGCGTGCCCGAGGAATACTGGAACATCGGCATCCGCATCGAGGACGACGTGCTGGTCACCGAAGACGGTTGCGAAGTGTTGACCCGGGCCGCACCGAAGACCGTGGCCGAAATCGAAAGCTTGATGCAATCGCGATGAACAGCGCCGACATTGCTATCTGCGGCGCCGGCCCCGTCGGGCTGGCCGCGGCGCTGTTGCTGGTACGCCATGGTGTGGCGCCCGGGCGCATCGCATTGCTCGATGCCAAGAACGCAGAGCAGGCAGCGGCAGATCCGCGCTCGATTGCCATTTCCTACGGCAGCCGGCAAATCCTGGAGCAACTCGGTGCCTGGCCCCTTGCCGCAGCGGACGAAATCCATCAGATCCATGTCTCGCGCCGCGGCCACTTTGGCCGTACCCTGATCGAACGCGAAGAGATGGGCGTGCCCGCACTTGGCTACGTCACGCGCTATGGTGCCTTGACCGCCGCGCTTGGCGCCTCGGCGGAGCGCGCCGGCATCACCGTGTTGCGGCCGAGGAAGGTCGAACACATGGACGAGACAGACGATGCCGTAAGCTTGACCGGTGCCGGCGAAACCTTGCACGCGCAAATCGCGATCCAGGCCGAAGGCGGGCTGTTCGGCGAACAGGAAAACAAAGGCTTGCGCCGCGACTATGAACAAAGCGCCATCGTGGCGCAAGTGTGGAGCAACGCGCCCGTCGGGCAGCGCGCCTTCGAACGCTTCACCGAGGAAGGGCCGCTGGCCCTGCTGCCACAGGATGGCGGCTATGCGCTGGTCTGGTGCGTGCGGCCGGCACGTGCAGAGGCGCTGCTGGCACTGTCCGACGCGGAATTTCTCAAGGCGCTCGGCGATGCGTTCGGCACGCGTGTCGGCGGCTTCACCCGCACCACGCCGCGCCACGCCTTCGTCCTCGGTTTGAATGCACGCGCTGCGGCAAGCAAACGTACCGTCGCCATCGGCAATGCCTCGCAAACCCTGCACCCGGTCGCAGGCCAGGGGCTCAATCTCGGCTTGCGAGATGCCGTAGTATTGGCGCAATGCCTGCGCAAAGGCATTGCGCCGGAATCATTGGCGAGCTTTGTGCAAAGGCGCGACGCGGATCGCAAGGTGACGATACGGCTGACCGATACCATGGCGCGCATCTTCACCAGCGCGCCCGACGGCTCCTTGACACAAGGCTTGCTCGGCGCTTCGCTCGGCGCCATCGATTTGCTCAAGCCGGCCAAGGAAATATTGGCCGAACAGATGATGTTCGGCTGGCGCTGAAGATCAGGGCTCGTTGGCCCGAATCGCCTTTTCCAGTTGTTGCATCAGGGGTTTGTTGTTCGAGCGGGCATGGGCGTTCCAATGCCGCTCGTCACGCCCAATATCGTCCAGTATGCGCCGCGCGGTTTCCAAGTCCCTGGCCTCCGCGGCCCAAATACCATACTGCGCCTTGGTTTCGACGCTGCCATAGCGTACCGCCGCGGCTTCATACTCGGCTTTCGCCCCTGCGCTGTCGCCGTTGGCGGCATAGGCTTGTGCAAGCAGCAAGCTGGCCCGTTCGGCCGAGGCATCGGGCACGACGGAACGCAAGGTCTGCGCCAGTTCCAGCGCCTGGCGCAACTGGCCGTCCTGCAACTTGGCCAAGGCTGCGGCATAGAGCAGTTCAGGGTCCTTGGAAAAAGGGCCGGACAGGCAGGCATCGAAATGCTCGATCGACTCGTGCGTGTCACCGCGCGCCAGCAGCGCCTTGGCCAGGCGCATGCGGTTTTGCACCGAGGGGGAAAGATCATAAGCCTTGCGCGCCTCGCGCACTTCGCGCGCAGGGTCGACCAGGCCGAGCGCCGCCGAAGTCGCCCTGCTGAAACCGCGATTGAGGCCGCGGTCTGCTCGCGAGCCGGGCAGGTATTCGGTCACAAAGTACACGATGGCGCCGAGCCACGGAATGCCGAACAGGATGAACAGCCAATACATGTTGCGCCCCGTGCGCATCGCATGGATGGCGAAGAACAAGGCAACGATGATGTGGATGCTGATGCCGAAAATTTGCATGACCCGCCTTCCCTGAGCAATTTATGCGGCGCCTGAAACTTTGGCGCCATCTTTTAACTTCCAGTAACAGGCGACACTATAGCGCCGAACCGCGCCGAAATTCAAATCCGATCAGGAATAATCGGAATACTTGTTTGATTTGCCGCGCACCTGCCCGGCAGGATACTTGGCGCGGTTCAGCTCGATCTTTTCCAGCAAGGCCTGGTACAGGTCGATGTCGAGCTTGTCGGCCAGCTGGATCAGGTAAGCCAGCACGTCGGCCATCTCCAAGCGCACGTCCTCGAGCTTGTCGCCCAGCTCGTCCTTGCCGCCCTTGACCAGCCATTGGAACGGTTCGAGCAATTCGGCGGCTTCGACACTCAGGGCGGCCGCGAGGTTCTTGGGCGTGTGGAATTGCTCCCAATCGCGCTCGGCGGCGAATTCGCGCAGCAAGGTTCGCAAGTGCTGTAATTGCGCGTCGCTGTTGATGTCGTTCATGGCGCACCAGGCCCAAAGACGACGTCGAAATGCCCCCTGGCGAAGATCAATTCCTCCTCGCCGATTCCAGCGTGGAACATATCGATCAGCGTCGTGCGTATGGCGTCGCCGTGATAGGCGGCCGGGATGGACGGCTTGATCATCGTCTCGAAGCCGGAAAGGCATTCGACGAACTGCTCGATACTCACCCCGGCGACACGCGAAATATGGTGCGGCAGGAATTCCATGAACAGCACTTGCGCTTCCGCCATCAATTGCGGCATGCCCTTTATGGCGAAATATTCCGAACCTTCGATATCCATGAAAACGAGGTCGTAGCGCTTCCCCTTCAGGAAATCGTCGAGACGTACCGCTTTAACCATCGCGACATCCGGATTGTCATAGAAATACGCATGGTCTTGATGAACCGGGAAACGCTTGGATCCGCCGCTGTTGACGGTATTCAAGACAAACTGCAGCTCGGTGTTCTTGTCGTTGGCAGCGAGATTGAACGCCTCGACATTGGCGCAATCATTCAATTTCAGGTTCGCACTGAGGAATTGATAAGTGCGCGGATTGGCCTCGAAAACCGTCAGGTTCTTCACCCTTTTCGACAGCGGTACCGCGATGGTACCGATATGGGCGCCGAGCAAAAGCACGGAACTGTCTTCGCCGCAAAACCTCTGCAGCAGCCCAAGCTGCCCGCTGCCGAAACTGCCGGTTTCTATAAGTGTTTTCGCAACGTACTGGTCGACCGGGTCAACGCAAAACCATCCCTGCCCGGTGCGATAGACTTCACCGAGATATTCCACATTGACCGCCTTGTCGACCGTCGAACTCATGCCTTCAACGCTCCCAGCACTTCATCGAGCATCTTCTTGGCGTCGCCGAACAACATACGATTGTTATCCTTGTAGAACAAAGGATTGTCCACGCCGGCATAACCCGAAGCCATGCTGCGCTTCATGACGATGGAAGTCTTGGCCTTCCACACTTCGAGCACCGGCATGCCGGCGATCGGTGAAGTCGGGTCTTCCTGCGCCGCAGGGTTGACGATGTCGTTGGCGCCGATGACCATGGCGATGTCGGCATCGGGGAAATCTTCGTTCAACTCGTCCATTTCGAACACGATGTCGTAGGGCACCTTGGCTTCCGCCAGGAGCACGTTCATATGGCCCGGCATGCGGCCCGCCACCGGGTGGATGCCGAAGCGTACCTTGACACCCTTTTCGCGCAGAACCTTGGTGATTTCATAGACCGTGTGCTGCGCCTGGGCCACCGCCATGCCGTAACCCGGCACGATGATGACGTCTTTGGCTTCGCGCAGCATTTCGGCAGTCTCTGCCGCCGTCACAGGCACGACTTCACCGGCCGGCGCGCTAGCGTCGCCCTTGGCTGCCGGCGCACCGCCGCCGCTGCCGAAGCCGCCGGCGATCACGCTGATGAAGTTGCGGTTCATGGCGCGGCACATGATGTAGGACAGGATCGCACCGGAAGAACCCACCAGGGCGCCGACTACGATCAGCAAGTCGTTCGACAGCATGAAGCCGGTGGCCGAGGCGGCCCAGCCGGAATAGCTGTTGAGCATGGACACCACCACCGGCATGTCGGCGCCGCCGATGGCCATCACCATGTGGATGCCGAACAGCAGCGAAATCACCGTCATCACGGTCAAGGCCGTCATGCCGTCGTGCGGCGTTTCGGCATTCATGAAGGCGTGGCCGAAATAGATCACCACCAGCAAGGCAATCAAATTCAGCACATGGCGCCCCGGCAGGAGCAGCGGCTTGCCGCCGATGCGGCCGGACAATTTGCCGAATGCGATCACCGAGCCCGACAGCGTGACCGCACCGATCAGGATGCCGACATAGATTTCGATTTCATGGATGCTCTTTTCCGCGCCGACCTGGATCGTCGATTCCGGCCCGATATAGTTGGCGAAACCGACCAGCATCGCGGCCAGGCCGACCATGCTGTGCATGAAGGCGACGAGCTCCGGCATTTGCGTCATCTGCACGGTGCGGGCCAGATAAACGCCGACGGCACCGCCCACGACGATGGCGGCAACGATCCACGACAGGCCGCCCGAGGTGACGTGCGGTCCGGCGATGGTAGCCAGCATGGCGACCAGCATGCCGATCATGCCGTACATGTTGCCGCGCCGTGCGGTCTCGGCATTCGAGAGCCCGCCCAGGCACAGGATGAAAAGGATGGTGGCGCCGATGTAGGCGACCGTGGCTAAGCTTTCCGACATGACTATTTATCCTTATTTGCGGAACATCGCCAGCATGCGCTGGGTCACGGCGAAACCGCCGAACATATTGATCGCGGCCAGCACGATACCGCCGCAGGCTAGCCAGCGCACCCATTGCAGGGGCTCGGCACCGCCCAGGGGCGGCGCGATCTGCACCAAGGCGCCGATGGCGATAATGCTGGAAATCGCATTGGTCACGCTCATCAACGGCGTATGCAGGGCCGGCGTGACGTTCCACACCACCATGTAGCCGACGAAGCAAGCCAGCACGAACACGGTGAAGTGCGGCAGGAACACGGCCGGCGCGTTGGCGCCGATGAACCAGAACAGCGCCGCGCCGATGCCGAACACGATGGCCAGGGTCGAACCCTTGGCCGGCTCGCTCGGCGCGCCATGTGCCGGCGCCTTGGGTACGGCGGCGGCAGGCTTGGCTTGCGCCGGAGCTGCGGCCGAAAGCTTGGGCGGCGGCGGCGGCCAGGTGATGTTGCCCTCCTTGATCACGGTCGTGCCGCGCAGCACCTCGTCTTCCATGTTGACGTCGATGATGCCGTCCTTGGTCTTGCACAATTCTTCCGACAGGCGGAACAGGTTGGTGGCATACAGCGTGCTGGCCTGCTTGGCCAGGCGGCTGGCCAGGTCGGTGTAGCCGATGATGGTCACGCCGTGCTTGACCACCACCTTGCCCGGCTCGGTCAATTCGCAATTGCCGCCCTGCTCGGCGGCCATGTCGACGATCACGCTGCCCGGCTTCATCGATTCGACCATCGCCGCCGTAATCAGGCGCGGCGCCGGCTTGCCCGGGATCAGCGCGGTGGTGATGATGATGTCGACTTCAGCCGCCTGCTTGGCGAACACCGCCGCCTGCGCTTTTAAAAAGCCTTCACTCATGACCTTGGCATAGCCGCCTGTGCCGGAGCCTTCTTCCACATAGTCGACCGGCACGAATTCGCCGCCGAGCGAGACGATCTGGTCCGCCACCTCGGGGCGCGTATCGTTGGCGCGCACCACGGCCCCGAGGCCGGCTGCCGCGCCGATTGCGGCCAGGCCGGCCACGCCGGCGCCGATGATGAAGACCTTGGCCGGCGGCACCTTGCCCGCAGCCGTGATCTGCCCCGTAAAGAAACGCCCGAAATGATGGGCCGCCTCGATCACGGCACGGTAGCCGCCGATATTGGCCATGGAACTCAGGGCGTCCATCTTTTGCGCACGCGACATGCGCGGCACGCTATCCATGGCCAGCACCGTAGCCTTCTTGGCCGCGAGCTGCTGCAGCAGTTCCGGGTTTTGTGCCGGCCAGATGAAGGAAACCAGCGTGCCGCCTTCGCGCAGCAAGCCGACTTCTTCATGGTTCGGTCCGCGTACTTTGAATACGATGTCCGATGCGGCCCACAAGGCAGGCGCGCCCTCGATAACTTCGGCGCCGGCGGCGCGGTAGCTGTCGTCGCTGAAATTGGATGCTTCGCCGGCGCCGCTTTGCACGGCAACGGAAAAACCCAGCTTGATCAGCTTCTCGACGACTTCAGGCACGGTGGCGACGCGCTTCTCGCCGGGAAAAACTTCGCGCGGCACACCTATCTTCAACGACATGAATGGCTCCTTGGCTTAATACTGTTGATGCTTCAATTCGGTAATACGATTCTTGTCATCGACGCGGCGGAACGGTTGGTCCCGGCGCGGAGCAAATACGTCGCTTGTACTGGTATCTATGACTGGACGGGCTATCTTACACGGAAAGTTTTTGCCGGAACAACCATAGCAGTTTGAGATTTCCCACTAAAATTCAGCAAAATAGCGTGACTTGCAAACAAATATTGCCCGCCGAACCCACATTTTACCGATTTTGTTCGAAATTTGATGGATATGACAATGCCGCATGCCGGCTCGCCTTCCCGGCCGCTGTTTACGGCACGCCACAATCGCAGCCACGAAACCGCAAGCACGGTAAAATGCGCGGTCTTCAATCGCGCCTTGGCTCCATCTCCCATGACCGACGTCTGGAAACCCTCAGTTACCGTGGCCGCCGTGATCGAACGGAAGGGCCAATTCCTGCTGGTCGAAGAAGAGACGAGCGACGGGATACGCTTCAACCAGCCGGCCGGCCACCTCGACCCGGGCGAGTCGCTGGCCCAAGCCGTCGTGCGCGAAGCCTTGGAAGAAACGGCTTACGACTTCACGCCGCAGGCGCTGATCGGCATGTATATGGCGCGCTACCTGTCCTCGCGCACGCGCCAGGAAGTGACGTATCTGCGCTTCGCCTTTTGCGGCGAGGCCGGCGACCATCACGACCGGCCGCTCGACGTCGGCATCCTGCGTGCCGTATGGATGACCTACGACGAAATGCTGGCCTGCAAGGACAGGCATCGCAGCGACCTTGTCTTGCGTTGCGTGGACGACTATCGCGCCGGGCAACGCTCGCCGCTGTCGACCATCTTTACCCACCCCAGCGTTTTGGGCGAACCAAGTGACTAAAAAGAGAGTTGTCATCGGCATGTCGGGCGGGGTCGATTCCTCGGTTTCGGCCTGGCTGCTCAAGGAACAGGGCTACGAAGTCATCGGCCTGTTCATGAAGAATTGGGAAGACGACGACGATTCCGAGTACTGCTCCACGCGCGTCGACTGGATCGACGCGGCCAGCGTGGCCGACGTGGTCGGCGTCGACATCGAAGCGGTCAATTTCGCCGCCGAATACAAGGACCGCGTATTCGCCGAATTCCTGCGCGAATACCAGGCCGGCCGCACGCCCAACCCGGACGTGCTGTGCAATGCCGAAATCAAGTTCAAGGCTTTCCTCGATCATGCGATGAAGCTGGGCGCGGATCTGATCGCCACCGGCCACTATGCGCGCGTACGCCAGGTGGCAAGCGGGCCGGATGCGGGCAGCTACCAATTGCTCAAGGCGCTCGACGGCAGCAAGGATCAAAGCTATTTTCTGCACCGGCTCAACCAGGCGCAACTGTCGCGCACCCTGTTCCCGCTCGGCGAGATACACAAAACCGAGGTGCGCAAGATCGCCGAGAAACTGCAATTGCCCAATGCGGCCAAGAAGGATTCGACCGGCATCTGCTTCATCGGCGAACGCCCGTTCCGCGAATTCCTCAACCGCTACCTGTCCTACAAGCCCGGACCGATGAAAACCGACGACGGCACCGTGGTCGGCGAACACGTGGGCTTGAGCTTTTACACGCTGGGCCAGCGCAAGGGCATAGGCCTGGGCGGCTTGAAATCGCACCAGAAGGAAGACGGCAGCAGCGAACCCTGGTATGTGGCGCGCAAGGATGTGGCCGACAATACGCTTTATATCGTGCAAGGGCATGACCACCCCTGGCTGCTTTCGCCCTCGCTCACGGCGGACCAGAGCAGCTGGGTATCCGGGCACGCACCCGCGGCAGGCAAGCTGCATGCCAAGACGCGCTACCGGCAAGCCGATGTCGAATGCGTGTTCGGTGCTAGCTCGCCCAATGAATTTGCGCTGTCCTTCACCGACCCGCAATGGGCGGTGACGCCGGGCCAATCAGCCGTGCTGTATGACGGCGATGTGTGCCTGGGCGGCGGCATCATCTCCGGCACGTCCGGCAAGACCGTGACGCCATAGCAATAAAACACCCTCCCGTTGTACACTGCCGGTCAAACCACAAGGAGCTGTCCATGCAGGATTCCCCTTTGCGCTACCTGACCTTCATCGTCATCGCCTTCGTCTTTGTGCTGTCGCTGGCCCTGGCGCTATTGCTCCACGCGGGCTGGTGGCTGGTCTTGCTCTCCGGCGGCCTGACGGCGGTCGGCGTGGGGGACCTGATGCAGACCAAGCGCTCGATCCTGCGCAACTACCCCGTACTCGGTCACCTGCGCTTTTTCTTCGAGATGATCCGGCCCGAAATCCGCCAATACTTCCTCGAAGACGACAAGGAGGAGACCCCGTTCTCGCGCAGCCAGCGCTCCATCGTCTACCAGCGCGCCAAGGAACAGCTCGACAAGCGCCCCTTCGGCACGCAGATGGACGTCTACCAGGCCGGCTACGAATGGGTCAATCATTCGATCGCCCCGGCCAAGGTGCGGCATCACGACTTCCGCATCACCATCGGCGCCGGCCGCGCCCAGCCCTATTCGGCATCCATCTTCAATATCTCGGCCATGAGCTTCGGCGCACTCTCGGCCAATGCCATTCGCGCCTTGAACCGCGGCGCCAAGCTCGGTAACTTCATGCACGATACGGGGGAAGGCAGCATCAGCCGCTACCACCGGCCCGAAACTCCCGGCGAAAGCGGCGGCGACCTGGTGTGGGAAATCGGCTCGGGCTATTTCGGCTGCCGCAATCCCGACGGCAGCTTCTCGGAGCAAAAGTTCGTCGAAAACGCGACCTCCCCCCAGGTCAAGATGATCGAGATCAAGCTTTCCCAAGGCGCCAAGCCCGGCCATGGCGGCGTGCTTCCCGGCGCCAAGGTAAGCCAGGAGATCGCCGAGGCGCGCGGCGTGCCGGCAGGCGTCGATTGCGTCTCGCCAGCATCGCATTCGGCCTTCAATTCGCCGATCGGGCTGCTGCAATTCGTCGACAAGCTGCGCAATCTCTCGGGCGGCAAGCCGACCGGGTTCAAGTTCGCCCTGGGCCATCCCTGGGAATTTTTCGGCATCGTGAAGGCCATGCTGGAAACCGGGATCACACCCGACTTCATCGTGGTCGACGGTTCCGAAGGCGGCACCGGCGCGGCACCGGTCGAATTCACCGACCACGTGGGTGTACCGCTGCAGGAAGCCTTATTGATAGTGCATAACGCCCTGGTCGGCGCCAAGCTGCGCGACAAGGTCAAGATCGGCGCCTCGGGCAAGATCGTCTCGGCTTTCGATATCGTGCGCACGCTGGCCTTCGGCGCGGACTGGTGCAATTCAGCGCGCGGCTTCATGTTCGCGCTCGGCTGCATCCAGTCGCAAAGCTGCCATACGGGCCGCTGCCCGACCGGTGTGGCCACGCAGGACCAGCTGCGTCAGCGTGCGCTGGTAGTGCCGGACAAGGCCCTTCGCGTCGCGCATTTTCACGACAATACCTTGAAGGCGCTGGCCGAGCTGATTGCGGCGGTCGGGCTGGAACATCCCTGCGATCTGAAGCCGCATCATATCGTGCGCCGGCTCTCACCGAACCGCGTGGCGGTGGCATCCTCGCTACTGGAATACCTGGAACCGGGCGCCTTGCTGGAAGGAGCCGACCTGGAAAAACTGCCGGAAGTCTACAAGACCTTTTGGCCGGTAGCGCAAGCCAATTCGTTCCAGGCTACCGCATACTGACTATTGCGGAGCGGTGTCCTTGAATGAAGGGCGCTCCGACAGCTTCTCGTAGAGTTTTGCCAGATTGGGGTGATCGCCTCGCCAATCGATTTCGGGAAAACGGAAGGCCAGCCAGCCGATGGCGCAACCCGTAGCCACATCGGCCAGCGTGTAGTGGTTGCCGGCGCAATAGGGTTTGTCTCCCAGGCCCGAAGCCAGGGCATTCAAACCAGCCTTGATCTTGGCGCTCTGGCGTGCGATCCAATCGGGGCTTTGCAGGTGTTGCGGGCGCTGCGTGCGTTCCAGGCGAATCAAGACGCCGGCATCGGTCACGCCGTCGGCCAAGGCCTCCCAGCATTTCACTTCGGCCCGCTCGCGCCCATTGGGCGGAATCAACTTGCCAACCGGGGACAAGGTATCGAGATATTCGACGATCACGCGCGAATCGAACATGGCGCCGCCGTCTTCCATGACCAGACATGGTACCTTGCCCAAGGGATTCGATTCCATGATCTTGGTGTCGGCCGCCCAGACATCTTCCAGCGCGAAGGAATAATCGAGCTTTTTTTCCGCCATGGCGATGCGGACTTTCCTCACATAAGGGCTGGCTAACGAACCGATCAGTTTCATAGACATTTAGATAATGATTCTCGAACGATTATAGCATTGGGCACACCCTTTCCCAGGGCTTGACCACCTCGACCTAACGGTTGGGGGGCTGATTTCGGCTACCTGACAGATGGTAAAATACGCATTTGCCGCAGCTGTGCAGCTTTTTTGCAACACTTCTCCTGGTTCCGCACCTCATTCCCTACTATGCCGCTCACCACCCTTTCTGCCCTTTCCCCGCTTGACGGCCGCTATGCTTCCAAAACCGACAAGCTGCGCCCCATCCTGTCCGAAGCCGGTTTCATGCATCACCGCGTCAAGGTCGAGATCGCTTGGCTGAAAGCACTGGCGCAAGCCGGCTTTGCCGAGATCAAGCCGTTTTCAGCTGCTTCTGCGGCCCTGCTCGACAAATTGGCCGCTGAGTTCGGCGAAGCCGATGCCCAGCGCATCAAGGAAATCGAAGCCGTCACCAATCATGACGTGAAAGCCGTCGAATACTGGCTCAAGGAAAAGGTCAAAGACGTGCCCGAGCTCGTCGCAGCCTCGGAATTCATCCACTTCGCCTGCACTTCGGAAGACATCAACAACACTTCGCACGGCATGATGTTGAAAGCCGCGCGCGACACCGTGCTCTTGCCCGCGCTGCAAGCCGTGGTCGACAAGCTGCGCGCCCTGGCCCACGAACATGCCGGCCAGCCCATGCTGTCGCGCACGCACGGCCAGCCGGCCAGCCCGACCACCCTGGGCAAGGAAATCGCCAACGTGGTGGCGCGCCTGGACCGCGCCATCAAACGTATTGCCGCCGTCGAAATCCTGGGCAAGATGAACGGTGCCGTGGGCAACTACAACGCTCACCTCTCGGCCTATCCGACTTTCGATTGGGAAAATTTCTCCAGGAATGTGGTCGAAAACAGCCTGGGCCTGACGTTCAACCCCTACACCATCCAGATCGAACCGCATGATTACATGGCCGAGCTGTTTGATGCCGTGGCGCGCGCAAACACCATCCTGCTCGACTTGAACCGCGACGTCTGGGGCTATATCTCGCTCGGCTACTTCAAGCAGCGCACCAAGGCCGGCGAGATCGGGTCCTCAACCATGCCGCACAAGGTCAACCCGATCGATTTCGAGAACTCGGAAGGCAACCTCGGCCTGGGTAATGCCGTGTTGAAGCACTTGGCGGAAAAGCTGCCCCTCTCGCGCTGGCAGCGTGACCTGACCGACTCCACCGTCTTGCGCAATATCGGCGTCGGCTTCGGCTATGCCGTGCTGGCCTATGACGCTTGCCTGCGCGGCTTGAACAAGCTCGAAGTCAACCCCGCCCGCCTCGATGAAGACCTCGATGCCACCTGGGAAGTGCTGGCTGAGCCGGTACAAACCGTGATGCGCCGCTACGGCGTGGAAAACCCCTATGAGCAATTGAAGGAATTGACGCGCGGCAAGGGGATTTCCAAGGATGGCTTGCGCGACTTCATCAATACGCTGGCCATTCCGCAAGAAGCCAAGGATCATTTGCTGGCCATGACGCCGGCTAATTACGTTGGTATTGCGGCAAAGCTGGCTAAGCAAATTTGATCGCTATAGGCTAACCGAGCCGCACGGAATACTTAGGTTAAAGCTGTCGCCCAGCACTCGGTTGGCCTGTGTTTCGGAAAACGCCAGACCAATGTTGGATATCCAATCGATCAGGGGTTTACGCGAAGCATTGGTCGTCTCCAGTTCCGAAACGACATTGGGTGCGTATGGCTGCATATAGGTCACGCGCAGATCGAATGGACAGGCCATTTTATTCAGATCGAAAAACACTGGCCTGGGGATTTTGCTTCCTGCGATAAGGAAATCGCGCAAACCCATGTTACGGAACATGAGCTTTTCTCCATCCGGTTGCATGAACTTGAACAGCATGCGTGCCCGCACCGGCCCGCCTTCGTGGCAGGGCATCCTCAATTTACCGGCATAAAATTCGATCGCCCTGCGAAACGCCTTGTTGTTTGCTGCAGCGATCCACTTTAAGTCCGGTGGCGTATCTGCCCCTGAAAAAGATAATTCCACATAAAAATTCCCTTCCGCGCCCTCTCTCGACTCTGCCTCGGGAAAATAAGGTTTGTCCCAATCATCGATACTCTTGATGCAAGTAAGCTGCGGCTTGCGAGCGTCGTCCGCCTCATCCTCAGGTGATGTCGACATGACTTTTCGCCCGTCATTGGGAGTAAATACGTAATCCTGGCGCAGGCTGACGGGGCCATCCTTTTCATTAAAGCATGGCAAGCGATATCCTTCGAGATATTCTTTGACTGCGTCGTCGAGGTCGCTATTGAGTTCATTCCGTTCAATCGAAATGCGTGGTCCCTTGTCGGCAGCATGGAAGACCATCTTGGCCTTGACGACTCCTCCATCCTTATTTTCGAAAGCCGCTTTAGGATAGACCAATTTCTCTTCCGCACCATGGGCCCGCGTCAGGCAGTCTGAAGCAGCCGACGGTGCCAGCACGATATCATCGGCAAATGCCTTATCCGCAGCAATGCAGGCCAGAATAACGAAAACGCATGACAAACTACGCAAGCCGGCGTGAACGGGGGAGACCAATTTCATATATGGATTCACGAGGTGTAGGAAATAAACTGCAGCGATTATATTCGGTGACCCGGCCGAGTTCGCAGATATCTACCTTTTTGGCAGGCAAGCAAGCCGGCCAATTTTTTGGTAAAGTAGTTCTAATTCGGACTACTTTTCAAATTGAAAACTATGCAGCGCTACACCAAAACCGCAGTTTTGCTGCACTGGCTGATTGCCCTGTTGATCATTTGCGCCTTCACGTTGGGCGTAACCATGGTCAACATCCACGGCTTTTCGCCGACCAAGCTGAAGTATTTTTCGTGGCACAAGTGGATAGGCTGCACCGTGTTCGGCTTGGCTTGCCTGCGGCTGCTATGGCGCCTGTTCAACAGTGCACCGCCCTACCCGCAATCGATGAGCCGCTTCCAGCAGCGTGCCGCCGGCGCACTGCATGGAATGCTGTATTTCCTGATCTTCGCAATCCCGGTTTCAGGCTATATCTACTCGCTGTCGGCCGGCATTCCCGTGGTCTACCTCGGCCTGGTCCAGTTGCCGGTGTTCATGGACCCGAACCCGGAATGGAAACCGATACTCAAAGAAGTACATTACACGCTCAACATGATCCTGCTGGGCGCTTTCATCCTGCACGTCGCCGCTGCCTTGAAGCATCTGGTCATCGACCGCGACGGTATTTTCAAACGCATGCTTCCCTAAAAGGAAAAACCATGAACACTTCCCGCTTCTTGCAAGGCCTGGCCCTGGCCGCATTGGTCAGCACGACCGCCCACGCCGTGCCGCTCAAGACCGATGCCGCCAAGAGCACCGTTTCCGCCACGTTCAAGCAGATGAACGTGCCTGTCGATACCAAGTTCAAGAAATTTGCCGCGCAAATCGACTACGATGCCGCCAAGCCCGCCAACTCCAAGGCCAGCCTCGATGTTGATGTCGCCAGCTTCGACCTGGGCGATCCGGAATACAACCAGGAGGTCGTGAAAAAGGAATGGTTCAACGGCGCGCAATTCCCCAAGGCCAGCTTTGTCTCGAGCGGCATGACGGGCGACGCAAGCAAGCTCAACGTCACCGGCAAGCTCACCATCAAGGGCAAGGCCACCGACGTGAGCTTTCCCATCACTGTGAAGAAGGATGGCAACGCCATGGTCTTCGACGGCAACCTGCCGATCAAGCGACTGACCTACAATGTCGGCGAAGGCGAATGGAAAGATACCTCGACCGTGGCCGATGAGGTGACGATCAAGTTCCACATCGTGGCCAATCCCTAATGAGCGACGCAAATAAGGGGCGGAAATAAGACGGTCAAATTTCTGCCGTAGAATGAGGGCGCATTTTTGCGCCCTTTTTACATTTCCTACAACTACGGAGCCCGCATGAAGAAGTCCCTGTTGCTCACCTCGCTTGCTTTCGCATCGCTATCGGCGCATGCCCAGTTCGACAAGGTCGAGGATGCCGTCGAATACCGCCAGGCCGCCCTCTCGGTCATGGGTACGCATTTCCACCGCATTGCCGAAGTGGTCAAGGGCGAGAAGCCTTACAACAAGGCCACGACGGAAAACGATGCGGCCGTCGTCGAGATGCTGTCCAAGCTGCCTTGGGGCGCCTTCCCGCCGAATTCCATCGTCGGCGATTCCAAGGCCAAGCCGGAAATCTGGACCCAACAGGAAAAATTCAAGGCCGCTGCGGACAAGCTGCAAGCGGCCACACAAAAACTGTCGGGAGCGGCCAAGACGGGCGATCTGGCGGCGATCAAGACGGCTTTCGGCGATACGGGCAAGGCCTGCAAGGCTTGCCATGACGAGTTCAAGAAGAAAGATTGACGATAGCAAGCACGGCGGCCAGCGACAGGACAAACAGCGCGGCCGCCAGCAAGCGGCCGCGCCAACCGTCGCGCGCCGCCTCATCCGGCTCCAACCCTTCCTTATCGCCCGTGATCATGGGCGTGACCAGGTTCTCGCGCCATATGAAGAAATAGTAGGCGATGGCTGCCACGTGCAAGGCGACGAGGCCGTATATCAGAACGCTGTTGAATTCGGCGTGGAACCAAGAAAAGCGGTCTGACACGTCCCTGGCCACCAGCTTGGCCAAGGGCCCCTCGCTGGCGATGTCGTCATTGGCAAACAAGCCTGTCACAGCCTGGGCCGACAAGGCCAGAAGGATGATCGACACCGACAGACTGCCGAAGGGCGAATGCCCGGCATAAGACCGGCGTGCGCCGTCCTTGCGCGCACGCAGGTATGCGAGAAAACTTGAGGGGCTCAGCGAGAAACTGGAAAAGCGCGCATAGCGCGCGCCAATGATGCCCCAAAGGATACGGAACACCAACAGGCTCAGAATGGCATAGCCGCAAGCGAAATGCCACTCCAGCGCATTGCCGCCGATCTGAGCCGTGACAACGGCTGCGGCGACCAACGCGACGAGGCTCCAGTGGAACAGCCGCGTCGCGAGGTCCCAGATACGAACTTTAGACAACCGCCCCGCCGGTCGTATCCTTCTCCTTGACCGGTTTCAACAAATCTTCGCGCTTGACGCCGAACCACATCGCCAGCGCAGCCGCCACGAACACCGAGGAATAGATCCCGAAGCAGATACCGATGGTCAGCGCGAGCGCAAAGTTATGCAGCGCCTCGCCGCCGAAGATCAGCATCGACAACACCATCATCTGGGTGCAGCCGTGGGTGATGATGGTACGCGACATGGTACTGGTGATCGCGGCATTAATCGATTCGACCACGGTGGCCTTGCGCATCTTGCGGAAATTTTCGCGGATACGGTCGAAGATAACCACGGATTCGTTGACCGAATAGCCCAGCACGGCCAGGACGCCCGCCAGCACCGGGGGCGAAAATTCCCAGCGGAAGAAAGCGAAGAAACCGAGGATGATCACCACGTCGTGCAGGTTGGCGATGATGGCGGCGACGGCGAACTTGAATTCGAAGCGGAAGGAGAGATAAGCCACCACCCCCACCACCACGGCGATCAGCGCCTTCAAGCCGTTCAGGTACAGTTCGTCGCCAATCTGTTTCCCGACCTGGTCCACGCCCTTGTTGACCACCGGCTCGTTCTTTGCCGCATCGTGGCAGACCGGAACCATTTCGCCGCTGGCATTGGCCTGGGTTTCGATCGTGCCGGCTTCCGCCTTGCACAGTGCGCCGAACACGTTTTGCACCATGGCCACACGCTCCTTGTCGGCGGCGGCAGGCAGGCGGATCAGCATGTCCTCAGCCTTGCCGTAGCGCTGCACCGTGGCACCGGCGACGCCGGTCGAATCGACCGCCTTGCGAATGGCATCGCTATCGGCCGGCTTCTGGTAGCTTACCTGCAGCGTGGTGCCGCCGGTGAACTCGACCGAATAATTCAACCCGTTCTTCCAGAGGAAAAACACGGCGGCGAGAAACGTGACCGCCGAGATCACGTTGAACACCAGCGCGTGCTTCATGAACGGGATGGTATTTCTGATGCGGAAAAATTCCATGATGTTTCCTGTACTGTCCAGTGCTTGAGTGCGATAAAAGGGGACGGCCGCGCAGGCCATCAACCCTCCTTCGGTTTCCAGATTTGTCCGATCTTGACGCCCGCGAGCTTCTTGCGCCGGCCATACCAGAGGTTGACCACGCCGCGAGACACGAACACGGAAGAAAAGATCGAGGTCGTGATGCCGAGGCAGTGCACGACAGCGAAGCCCTGTACCGGCCCCGTGCCGAACACCAGCAGCGCCAAGCCGACGATCAGAGTCGTGATGTTGGAGTCGAGAATCGTGGCCCAGGCATGTTCGAAGCCGTTGGCAATCGACAGTTGCGGCGAATTGCCGGCACGCAGCTCTTCCCGTATCCGTTCATTGATCAGCACGTTGGCGTCAATCGCCATGCCGAGCGTCAGCGCGATAGCGGCCATGCCGGGCAGGGTGAGCGTGGCCTGGATGCCGGACAGCACGCCGACCAGCAGCAACAGGTTGACCGCCAGGGCCAGCACACTGAAGAAGCCGAACACCAGGTAATAGATGATCATGAAGATCGTGATGGCGGCGAAACCGTAGAGCGTCGAATCGAAGCCCTTCTTGATGTTTTCCGCTCCAAGCTGCGGGCCGACGGTGCTTTCCGCCACGATTTCCATCGGCGCGGCCAGGGCGCCGGAGCGCAACAGCAGCGCCAGATCGTGCGCCATTTCGTCGTTGGTCAGGGTAATCTGGAAGTTGGCGCCGAGTTCGGCCTGGATCGTCGCCACGACCAGGACTTCAGGATGGTTCTTTTCGATCAGGATGATGCCCATCTTCTTGCCGATCTTGCCGCGCGTGGCTTCGAACATCTTGCGCCCGCCCTCGCTGTTCAAGGTGATGCGCACGATGGGCTGCCCGGTCTGCTGGTCGGTATCGGCTTGCGCGGACGAAATGTAATCGCCCGTCATGATGGCATCCTTGTACAACACGGCAGGCGCGTCGCGCCCGGCGGTGAACAGCTCGGACTCCGGGGGTACCGGCGTGCTCGTTTCCAAGCCGCGCGGCACCGATTCATCGACCATGCGGATTTCCAGCGTAGCGGTACGGCCGATGATGTCGCGCGCGCGCGCCACGTCGCCCACCCCAGGCAGCTCGACCACGATGCGGTTGGTACCCTGACGCTGGATGATCGGTTCGGTCAAGCCGAGACCGTTGATGCGCTTGGATAGCGTGGTGATATTCTGCGACACCGCTTCATCGATCGCTTCCTTGATCTTGGCTTCGTTCATGCTGGCAACCAGCGTGAGGCGATCGCCTGAGCCGCCGGCGACCAAGGTCAGGTCGGGCATCTTGGCCTGGATCACATCCCTGGCTTGCTGGCGCGTCACGTCGTCGCGGAAGCCGATTTCCAGACCGGCAGGAGTCGCCGTGATGCCGGCATAGTGGATGCTCTTGTCATGCAAGGCGGTACGGATGCCCGAATCCTGGGCTTGCTGGCGCTTGGCCAGGTAGGCGGTAGTATCGACCTGGAGCAGGAAGTGCACGCCGCCGCGCAAGTCCAGGCCGCGCGCCATCGGCAATGCATGAACCGATTGCATCCAGCGCGGCGTATTCGGCACCAGGTTGAATGCGACGTTGAAGGTGGGATTGGTCGGGTCCGGATTCAGCTGTTTTTCCAGCAGGCTCTTGGCGGCGAACTGGCTGTCGCTGTCGGCGAAACGCACGCGCGCCGCACCTTGTTCGCCGTTTTGCTCGAAGTAGGCGCTATCGGCCTTGATATTGCCTTGCTTGAGGATCTGGTCGATGCGGCCCGGCATGTCGCGGTCGACCTTGAGCGTGGCCTTGGCGCTGGTAACCTGGAGCGCCGGCGCCTCGCCGAAGAAGTTCGGCGTGGTATAGAGGGCGCCGAACAGCACGGCGACGATGATGAGAATGTATTTCCAGAGTGCGTATCGATTCATGGCGATTCTGCAATCCGCAGCACGGTTGCGATATGGGCGAATATAGGCGAAATGAAAAGTCTTGCCGGCGGACAATCAACTGACGGTCAGTTGATCGACTTGATCGTGCCGTTTTGCAGCACGTTGGCGACGGCGCTGCGCTGGATGACGACTTCGACGTTGGGCGCGATTTCAACGATCAGGTAATCGTCCTTGACCTTGCTGACCTTGCCCAAGATGCCGCCGTTGGTGATCACTTCCGCGCCTTTGACGACGGAGTCGATCATGGCCTTCAATTCCTTTTGCTTCTTCATCTGCGGCCGGATCATGATGAAATACATGACCACGAACATCGCGATCATTACGAAAAGGAAAGAACTGTCGGAACCTTGTGCCACGTTGAACTCCTAATATAGATGTGAAATCCGCCCGCAGGGGCAACCGCGCATTGTAGCACCGCCCAAGGCCAACCCTGCAATCGGACAAGCAGTCTAGACGCCGCGGCTGCGCTCGGCGTGGAAACGGATGACAAAGGCTTGAAATTGCCCTGAGTCAATAGCGTCGCGCATTTCCTGCATGATTTGCAGGTAGTAATGCAGATTGTGGATGGTATTCAAGCGGGCGCCAAGGATCTCGCCGGCGCGATGCAAGTGATGCAAGTAGGCGCGCGAAAAATTGCGGCAGGCATAGCAGGAACAGGTTTCATCGAGCGGCTGCTTGTCGTCTTTGTAACGTGCATTCTTGATTTTCAAGTCCCCAAAGCGCGTAAACAGCCAGCCGTTGCGTGCATTGCGCGTGGGCATGACGCAATCGAACATATCGACACCATTGGCCACGCCGGCGACGAGGTCTTCCGGCGTGCCGACGCCCATCAGGTAATGCGGCTTGGTCGCAGGCAGGCGCGGCGCGATGTGTTCCAGCACGCGCATCATGTCTTCCTTCGGTTCGCCGACCGACAGGCCGCCGATGGCCAGCCCTTCGAAGCCGACGTCTTCCAGACCGGCCAGCGATTCGTCGCGCAAGGTCTCGAACATGCCGCCCTGTACGATGCCGAACAGGGTGTTCGGGTTTTCGCCGGCATCGAACTCGTTCTTCGAACGCTTGGCCCAGCGCAAGGACATGCGCATCGAGCGCGCCGCCTCGTCCACGGTGGCAGGCCTGCCGTCGATTTCGTAAGGCGTGCATTCGTCGAATTGCATCACGATGTCGGAATTGAGCGAACGCTGGATCTGCATCGAGATTTCAGGCGAAAGGAACAGCTTGTCGCCGTTGATGGGCGAGGCGAACCTGACGCCCTCTTCGCTGATCTTGCGCATCTCGCCCAGAGAAAACACCTGGAAGCCGCCGGAGTCGGTCAGGATGGGCAAGTCCCAGCCCATGAAGCCATGCAAGCCGCCGAACTTGTCGAGAATGTCGGTGCCCGGGCGCAGCCAGAGATGGAAAGTATTGCCGAGGACGATCTGTGCGCCGACTTCCTTCAGCTCCAGCGGCGACATGGCCTTGACCGACCCATAGGTGCCAACCGGCATGAAGATCGGCGTTTCCACCGTCCCGTGATTCAGCGTCAGACGGCCGCGGCGGGCCTTGCCGTCGGTTTTGAGCAATTCATATTTCATTGGTCATCCTTGGTCAGCAACATGGCATCGCCATAGCTGAAGAATCGGTAGCGCTGGGCAATGGCATGCGCATAGGCGGCCTTGATCGCCTCATAGCCGGCAAAGGCCGACACCAGCATGAGCAACGTGGATTTGGGCAGGTGGAAATTCGTCACCAGACGGTCTACCGTCTTGAAGCGGTAGCCCGGCGTGATGAAGAGCGCGGTATCGGCGCTGCCGGCTTCCAAGCGTCCGCTTTGCGAGGCCGATTCGAGCGCGCGCATGCTGGTGGTGCCGACCGCAACCACGGCGCGCCCCGCCGCCTTGGCGGCTTCAACGGCGGCAACCGTCGCGGGGGAAATCGAATACCACTCGCTATGCATCTTGTGCTCGGCCAGGTTTTCCGTGCGTACCGGCTGGAAGGTGCCGGCGCCGACGTGCAGCGTGACATAGGCCAGGTTCACGCCCTTGGCCTTGATCCTTTCCAGCAAGCCTTCGTCGAAATGCAGGCCGGCGGTAGGCGCGGCCACAGCGCCGGGCTCCCGGGCATAGACGGTCTGGTAGCGCTTTTCGTCGAAGGCATCGGCTGCATGATCGATATAGGGCGGCAGCGGCAGGCGGCCGTGCGCCTCGATCAGATCGAACACATCGCCGGGGAAAGTAAGCGTATAGAACTCGCCGACGCGCGGGCCGACCTTGACCTCGAACGCCTCGGCAAGACGGATCGCCATGCCTTCCTGCGGCGATTTCGAGGCGCGCACCTGGGCCAGCACGGTGCGCGTATCGAGCACGCGCTCGACCAGCACTTCGACCTTGCCGCCGCTTTCCTTGACACCGAAAAAGCGCGCCTTCAGCACGCGCGTGTCGTTGAACACCAGCAGATCGCCAGGCTGCAGCAGGTCGAGCAAATCGGCGAAACGGCGGTCGTTCAGATGCTTGCCGTCAACTTCCAGCAGGCGCGAAGCGCTGCGCTCGGCCAACGGAGCCTGTGCGATCAGCTCGGGCGGTAGTTCGTAATCGAAATCGGACAGGGTATACATGGAAGGCGTGGCAAATCGAAGATTGCCGGAAAACAATGCAAAACCCGATATTTTACGCTGCCATGGGCCGTCCGGCCGATTCTCCGGCAAATCGAAACATGGACCCAACGCTTCCACCGCGTGAAGTGGCATCGTCAAATTACAGCAAAATCGCCATTGCGGCAGGTCGTGGCAGCGGTTCCATCCTGATATCAGCATGCCAGACTCTTACGTATGGACGAATCCGAAACAATCGATGGCCTGACCGCCGCCTTCGAAGGGCGCAGCTTTGCCGCCTGCGCATGCGCGATGCCACGACGGGAACCACGGCGGGGGAAGGACAGAGCGGCAGCCGCATGCTGGAGTGCGACAAGACCCTCGCCGACATCCGCACTTTCCTCGAATCGCTTCCCGCAGGCAAGCGCGCGCGTCTGCGCGTAGCGGGCCCAGCCGGCGGCCTGTGCGCCGAGATTGCCGGACGGCTGGGAAAAGACCTCGAACAGGCCAATGCGCTGTCCGTGATCAACTATTTCCGGTCGCAATTGAGCGAATCGGAACAATGACGGCCGGCTCAACTACGCCTTCGGCCTGGCGCACCTTGGCGCCGAAACGGCCCGGGGTTCCCGCCGCGACGCGCATCGGCACTTTGCGACGGCACGAGAAATCCTGCATCAAGCCGGTGCTTACGATTGGAAAACATTATGCCTGGAGCACGCGGCACAGGCCCACCTTGTGCTGGCCACCCCGACCGCGCCGCCGAGGCTTCGCTGCCGGCGCAGGCGGCGCTCGGTGCCTGCGGCTTCTTTGGAGACCCTGCACCGCTAAACGCCGCCCGCTGGCCGACTGCCTGGCCGGCTTGAAACGGCAAGCCGAAGCTGCCACAGGAGCATGAAAGCTTGATGGGCCTGTATTTTTATACAGTATAATCGAGCCATGGCCAAACCCGCGAAAGCCCCGGAACAACGTCCGCAATCGCGCGCCGACAAAATGCGCGACAAGCTGCACAAGCTCGGCCTGCGCTCCGACATGGATTTCGTCCTGCATCTGCCGATGCGTTATGAGGACGAGACTCGCATCGAGCCGATCCGCGAGGCTGCTTTCGCCGCCGTCTCAGTCCAGGTCGAAGGCGTCGTCACCGCCTGCGAAGTGCAATACCGGCCGCGGCGCCAGCTCGTGGTGACGATTGCCGACGAGACCGGGCAGCTGACCATGCGCTTCCTCAATTTCTACGGCAGCCAGACCAAGCAATTGGCCGAAGGCACGCGCGTGCGCGCACGCGGCGAAGTGCGGCATGGCTTTTTCGGGCCAGAGATGGTGCACCCGAATTACAAGGTTGTGCTCGAAGGCGCGCCGCTGCCTACCGCCTTGACGCCCGTCTATCCGGCCGGCGACGGCTTGCCTCAGCACGTGTTGCGCAAGCTGATCGGCGACGCCATGGCGCGCGTCGATTGGCACGATACGCTGCCGGAATCGCTGCGCCATGCGCAAAAGCTCTGGCCTTTCGAGGCCAGCGTGCGGCTGTTGCACAATCCGACCAAAGATGTCAGCGAAGGGGCGTTGGCGGACGGTTCGCATCCGGCCTGGGTGCGCATGAAATTCGACGAATTGCTGACACAGCAGTTGTCTCTGAAACGCGCGCAGGAAGCGCGCCGCGCCAAGACCGCACCGGCGCTGTCGCGCGCGGGCAAGGTTTCCGCAGCACTGCTCGCCTCGCTTCCCTTCAAGCTCACAGGTGCGCAACAGCGCGTGCTCGAAGAAATCCGCCACGACTTGCGCGTGCCCTACCCGATGCAGCGCTTGTTACAAGGCGATGTTGGCAGCGGCAAGACCGTGGTTGCCGCGCTCGCTGCCGCGCAGGCCATAGACAGCGGCTTCCAGGCTGCGCTGATGGCGCCGACCGAGATATTGGCCGACCAGCATTTCCACAAGATCGCGGCGTGGATGGAACCGCTCGGGGTGAACGTGGCCTGGCTCACCGGCAGCCTGAAGAAAAAGGAAAAGCAGGAGGCGCAGGCGCGCATCGAATCGGGCGAGGCGCAACTCGTGATCGGCACCCATGCGCTGATCCAGGACACCGTGCAATTCGCGCGCCTGGGGCTGGTGCTGGTCGACGAGCAGCACCGCTTCGGCGTGGGCCAGCGCCTGGCCTTGCGCAACAAGGGCGTGGAAGCGGTCAACCTGGTGCCGCACCAATTGATGATGTCGGCCACACCGATTCCGCGCACACTGGCCATGACTTACTACGCCGACCTGGAAGTCTCGACCATCGATGAATTGCCGCCGGGCAGAACGCCCATCGTCACAAGGGTCATCGACCAGGAACGGCGCGACGAAGTGATAGAACGCGTGCATGCCGCCGCGCTGGAAGGACGCCAGGTGTACTGGGTCTGCCCCTTGATCGAGGAATCGGAAACGCTGCAATTGCAGACCGCCAACGACACCCATGCCATGCTGGCGACAGCCTTGCCCGACCTCAATATCGGGCTGGTGCATGGACGCATGAAGCCGGCGGAAAAACAGGAAACCATGGAAGCCTTTGCGCACGGCGAAGTGCATGTACTGGTGGCCACCACCGTGATCGAGGTCGGCGTCGATGTGCCCAACGCCTCGCTGATGGTGATCGAGCATGCCGAGCGTTTCGGCCTGTCGCAATTGCACCAGCTGCGCGGCCGCGTGGGGCGCGGCGCAACGGCTTCCGCCTGCCTGCTGCTTTACCAGTCGCCGCTCGGGCCGGTGGCGCGCCAGCGCCTGGGCACCATGCGCGAAACCACAGACGGCTTCGAAATCGCCCGCACCGATTTGCGCATCCGCGGCCCCGGCGAGTTCCTCGGAGCGCGCCAATCGGGCCAAGCCATGCTGCGCTTTGCCGACCTTGAAACCGACCAATGGCTGGTCGAAGCGGCACGCAATGCGGCGCAGCAACTGTTGCATGAAGACCCGGCTACGGTAGACGCGCACCTGGCGCGCTGGCTGGGTTCGCGCGAAGACTATCTCAAGGCTTAAAGGCGCTTCTACGACGCTCTCGCGCCATCCGCTATAAAATACGTCTCAATGAAACCAGCCCGCGCCTGCGCGAACCGCGAGCATGACCCTTACCGAACTGAAATACATCGTTGCCGTTGCACGTGAAAAGCATTTCGGCCATGCCGCCGAGGCTTGCTACGTGGCGCAGCCCACGCTGTCGGTGGCAATCAAAAAACTCGAGGATGAACTTGGGGTCGTGATTTTCGAACGCGGCGGAACCGAAATCTCGACCACGCCGCTGGGCGCGCAAATTGTGGCCCAGGCCGAGCGCGTGCTGGAGCAGACCGCCGCCATCAAGGAAATCGCCAAGCAAAACAAGGATCCGCTGGTCGGGCCGTTCCGCCTTGGCATCATCTACACCATTGCGCCCTACCTGTTGCCGCAACTGGTCAAGAACATGATCGAGCATGTGCCGCAGATGCCGCTGGTGCTGCAAGAGAATTTCACGGTGCGCCTGGTCGAATTGCTGCGCCAGGGCGAACTCGATGCCGCCATCATGGCCCTGCCCTTCCCTGAGCAAGGCTTGATGGTGCAACCGCTGTACGATGAGCCCTTCGTGGTCGCCGTGCCCAAGCATCACCCCTGGGCCGGGCGCGACCATATCGACGCGCAGGATTTGAAGTCGGAAACCATGCTGCTGCTCGGCAACGGCCATTGCTTCCGCGACCAGGTACTCGAAGTCTGCCCCGAGATGTCGCGTTTTTCGACTACCGGCGACGGTATTGCGCGCACCTTCGAAGGCTCGTCGCTGGAAACCATACGGCACATGGTGGCCTCCGGCATCGGCATCACCGTGCTGCCGCGCGCCTCCGTGCCGGCCCATCCGGACAAGAGCGGCATGCTGCGTTACATACCTTTCGCCGAGCCGGCGCCTTCGCGCCGCGTGGTCATTGCCTGGCGCAAGAGCTTCACGCGCGCGCCCGCCATCGAAGCGGTGCGCCAAGCCGTCATGGATTGCGACTTGCCCGGCGTAGGCATGTTGGACGACGCCCCGGCCCAAGCTGCCGCATGAGCGGTTTGATGGATCGCCTGAAGCAGTACGTGAAGCTGACGCGGCTCGACAAGCCGATCGGCATCCTGCTGCTGCTCTGGCCCACGCTGGCCGCGCTGTGGCTGGCTTCGAACGGCATGCCCGATTGGCGCCTGTTGCTGATTTTCACGCTGGGCACGGTGCTGATGCGTTCCGCCGGCTGCGCCATCAACGACTTTGCCGACCGCGACTTCGACCGGCACGTCAAGCGCACTGCGGAACGGCCGCTGACTTCGGGCCGGATATCTGGCAAGGAAGCCGTGGCGGTGGCCGTCGTGCTGACCCTGGTCGCGTTTTGCCTGATCCTGCCCTTGAATGCATTGACCAAGAAATTGTCGGTTGCCGCCGTCATCATTGCTGCCAGCTATCCTTACTTCAAACGCTTCTTCGCGATTCCGCAGGCTTACCTGGGCATCGCTTTCGGCTTCGGCATCCCGATGGCGTTCGCCGCCGTGCAAGACAAGGTGCCGCCGGTGGCCTGGGCGTTATTGGGCGCGAATATCCTGTGGGCTATCGCCTACGACACCGAATACGCCATGGTGGACCGCGACGACGATTTGAAGATAGGCATCAAAACATCGGCCATCACTTTCGGCCGCTATGACGTGGCAGCCGTCATGCTGTGCTATGCAGGCGCGGGTGCGATCGCATTGGCGGTGGGCTGGCAATTCGGTTTGCGCGCCTGGTTCCTGCTCGGCCTGGCCGTGGCGCTAGGCTGTGCGATCTACCACTACACCTTGATCCGCAAGCGCGAACGAATGCCTTGCTTTGCTGCTTTCAGGCATAACAATTGGCTTGGCGCAGCAGTGTTTGCGGGGATTGCGTTGAATTACCTGCTGGGTTAGCGCTATATAGGATCGCAGGGTGGGTTAGCCGTAGGCATAACCCGCCATGCAATTAAAGAAAACGACTCGAGGAACAATGTGGGCGCAAGGGAGGTACGCTCGCAGCCACCCTACCTTACGCTGTCGAAGTCAGTCTGTGGCGCGGTGGGCAGATACAGTCAAGTTTGGGTCCTTCGCAACAACGTAGAGCAATCCGCTACACAATAGGTCGATATGCAAAGAAGCCATTAGAGGCGCATGGCGGGTTACGCCTTCGGCTAACCCACCCTACCGTTCTTTAATCTTTACCGAACTCTTCACCCAACTCCTTGCCGCGCGCTGACGCTGCGTGCAAAGCCGTCACTATCGCCTGCTTTACGCCGCTTTGCTCCATGCTGGTCAACGCCGCATAAGTCGTTCCGCCCTTCGAAGTCACGCGCTCGCGCAAAACCGATACCGGCTCGCCGGACTGCGCCGCCAGTTGCGCCGCGCCGGTGAAGGTGGCGATTGCCAGTTGCGTGCCCTGCTCGGCGGTCAAGCCCATTTCCTGCGCCGCCTGCTGCATCGCTTCGATGAAGTAGAACACGTAAGCCGGACCGCTGCCGGAAACCGCCGTCACGGGATCGATCAGGCTTTCGTCATCCAGCCAGACCGTGGCGCCGACCGAACGCAGAATCGCTTCAGCCGCTTCCTTTTGTTGCGCCGACACACCCGCTGTCGCCACCATGCCGGTGATGCCTTGCCCGATCAACGCGGGGGTGTTGGGCATGCAACGGACGATGGCTTGATGGCCGCCGAGCCATCGCGACAGGTCCACAGCGCGGATGCCGGCCGCGATGGACAACACCAGTTGCCCGCACAAATGCGGCAGCAAGGCAGCCGCGACTTCGCGCATCTGCTGCGGCTTGACTGCCAGCACGATCACGTCGGCGTCATATACCGCAGCATCGACGCCCGTAGCTGTACTGACGCCGAAGCGCCCCTTGAGCCGCTCGAGCGCATCGGCATTGGGGTCTACCACGTGAATGTTGCCGCCTGCAGTCAATTTACCGGCCAAACCGCCGAGCAAGGCGGTGGCCATATTGCCACCACCAATGAAAGCAATCTTCATGTCATTACGCATAATCCCTCTTTCCAAAAATGGCGGTCCCGACGCGCACGATCGTCGCGCCTTCGGCTATCGCCGCATCCATATCGCCCGACATGCCCATCGACAAAGTATCGAGTTCCAATCCTTCAGCGCGCAATTGCTCCAGCATGCCGCGCAGGGCACGGAACGGAGCGCGTTGCTTTTCTTCATCGCTCTCGGGCTCGGGAATTGCCATCAAGCCGCGCAGCCTCAACTGCGGCAATTTCGCCACAGCATGCGCCAATGCCGAAAGCTCCTCCGGCGCCGCGCCGCTCTTGCTCGCTTCGCCGCTGACATTGACTTGCAGGCAGACATTCAAAGGCGGCAAATGGGTCGGGCGCTGCTCGGACAGGCGCCGCGCGACCTTTTCACGCTCGATCGAATGCACCCAATCGAAGTTTTCCGCTATCGGACGTGTCTTATTGCTCTGAATCGGCCCGATAAAGTGCCAATTCAATAATAAATCGGGACGCGCGCCCTGAATTGCCCGCTTCTTGTCCAGGGCTTCCTGCAGGTAATTCTCGCCGAACGCCGTTTGCCCCGCTTCGGCCGCCTCGATCACAGCGTCAGCATCAAAGGTCTTGGAGACCGCCAGCAAGGCCACCTCCTCCCCCTCGCGTCCAGAGTGAATTTTCACTGCGCGAATCCGCTCGAGCACGGCTTGCAAGTTTTCCGGGATTGAGGACATAATCGAAAATAAAAGTAACAATGCTGCTTGGGTCCGCCCCAGGAGCGTACCCCCACGAAGCTCAAGGATTATAAATGGACATTTCCGAACTGCTGGCGTTCTCGGTCAAGAACAATGCTTCCGACTTGCATCTGTCTTCCGGCCTGCCGCCCATGATCCGCGTGCACGGCGACGTGCGACGCATCAACCTGCCGCCCCTGGAGCACAAGGACGTGCACGGCATGATCTATGACATCATGAACGACGGCCAGCGCAAGGCTTACGAAGAAAACCTCGAGTGCGACTTCTCGTTCGCCATTCCCGGCCTGGCGCGTTTCCGCGTCAACGCCTTCAACCAGGACCGCGGCGCCGCCGCCGTGCTGCGTACCATTCCTTCCAAGATTCTGAGCCTCGAAACGCTGAACTGCCCGCGCATCTTCGCCGACCTGGCCTTGAAACCGCGCGGCCTGGTGCTGGTGACCGGCCCGACCGGCTCGGGCAAGTCGACCACGCTGGCGGCCATGGTGAACCACGTCAACGAAAACGAGTACGCCCACATCCTGACCATCGAAGACCCGATCGAATTCGTGCACGATTCGAAAAAGTGCCTGATCAACCAGCGTGAAGTCGGCCCGCATACGCACTCCTTCAACGCCGCCTTGCGCTCCGCTTTGCGTGAAGACCCGGACGTGATCCTGGTGGGCGAATTGCGCGACCTGGAAACCATCCGCCTGGCGCTGTCGGCTGCGGAAACGGGCCACTTGGTGTTCGGCACGCTGCACACCTCTTCCGCCGCCAAGACCATCGACCGTATCGTCGACGTGTTCCCCGGCGAGGAAAAGGAAATGGTGCGCGCGATGTTGTCCGAATCGCTGCAGGCTGTCATTTCGCAAACGCTATTGAAGACCAAGGACGGTTCGGGCCGTATCGCCGCGCATGAGATCATGATCGGCACGCCGGCTATCCGCAACCTGATCCGGGAAGCCAAGATCGCGCAAATGTATTCGGCGATCCAGACCGGCGCCAACATGGGCATGCAAACGCTCGACGGCTGCCTGACCGATCTGGTGCGGCGGAACGTCATCTCCGCTGCGGCGGCGCGCAGTGCGGCCAAGACGCCGGAAAACTTCCCCGGCTGATTGCACATCCGCAGACTCAAGAAGGAATCATCATGGAACGCGACCAGGCAACAAAATTCATGTACGACCTGCTGGGCCTGATGCTCAGCAAAAAAGGCTCCGACCTGTTCATCACGGCCGGCTTTCCGCCTGCCTTCAAGATCGACGGCAAAATGACGCCGGTGTCGAACCAGCCGCTGACGCCGACCCACACCGTGGAGTTGGCTCGGGCGATCATGAACGACAAGCAATCGGCCGAATTCGAAGCGACCAAGGAATGCAACTTCGCCATCAGCCCGGGCGAACTGGGCCGCTTCCGCGTCTCGGCCTTCGTCCAGCAGGGCCGCGTCGGCATGGTGCTGCGTACCATCACCACCACCATCCCGAAAATCGAAGACCTCGGCGTGCCGGAGATCCTCAAGGACGTCGTCATGACCAAGCGCGGCCTGGTCATCATGGTCGGCGCCACCGGCTCCGGCAAATCGACCACGCTGGCCGCCATGGTGGGGTACCGCAATGAAAACAGCTACGGCCACATCATCACGATCGAAGACCCGGTCGAATACATCCACCCGCACCGCAACTGCCTGATTACGCAGCGCGACATCGGTTCCGATACCGAGAGCTGGGGCGTGGCGTTGAAAAACACGCTGCGCCAGGCCCCCGACGTGATCCAGATCGGCGAAATCCGCGACCGCGATACGATGGATTTCGCCATCGCCTTCGCCGAAACGGGCCACTTGTGCCTGGCCACCATGCACGCCAACAGCTCGAACCAGGCGCTGGACCGCATCATCAACTTCTTCCCCGAAGAGCGGCGCCAGCAATTGCTGATGGACTTGTCGTTGAACCTGAAGGGCATGATCTCGCAGCGCCTCATTCCCCTGCGCGACACCAAGGGCCGCTGCGTCGCAGTCGAGGTGATGCTCAATTCGCCGCTGATCTCAGACCTGATCTTCAAGGGCGACGTGCACGAGATCAAGGAAATCATGAAGAAGTCGCGTGAGTTGGGCATGCAGACCTTCGACCAGGCCTTGTTCGACCTCTACGAGGCCGACAAGATTTCCTACGAGGACGCGTTGCGCAACGCCGACTCGGTCAACGACTTGCGCCTGGCCATCAAGCTGCGCTCCAAGGACGCCAGGGCGCGCGACCTGAGCAAGGGCACCGAACATCTGGGGATCGTCTAATGGGAACCGTCTACGACTTCACGGCCGAAAGCCTGGCCGGCAAAACCGTCAACCTCGACCAATACCGCGGCAAGGTGCTGTTGATCGTCAACACCGCCAGCAATTGCGGCTTCACGCCGCAATACGAAGGCCTGGAAAAGGTCTACGACCAATTCAAGGACAAGGGCGTGGAAGTGCTGGGCTTTCCATGCAACCAGTTCGGCGGGCAGGAACCGGGCAATGCCGAGGAAATCGGCGCGTTCTGCCAAAAGAATTACGGTGTGAGCTTTCCCATGTTCGCCAAGATCGAAGTCAATGGCGACAACACGCACCCGCTCTACAAATACCTGAAATCGGAAGGCCGCGGCATCCTCGGCAGCGAAGCCATCAAGTGGAACTTCACCAAATTCCTGGTCAGGAAGGATGGCACGGTGTTCAAGCGCTACGCGCCGCAGACCGCGCCCAAGGAGTTGATGGGGGATATAGAAAAACTTCTGGCCGAATAAGTACTTGTCGCGTAGGTTGGTGCTGAGCGCGAACAATGCCAGGCGTGGCCCAGCCCGACATCGGACAGTAGTACAAACACCAGCGTTTGACTTGGATACGACGATGCGTTGGGCTTCGCTCCGCTCAACCCAACCTACATTCTTTAAGCGCGTCGTCGATCGGCTCGATCCAATGCCTAACCGGCGTTTCGGTACCTGACTGTAAATGGGTCAGGCAGCCGATATTTGCCGACACTATCGTTTCCGCCCCGGTCGCCAACAAGTGGGCCAGCTTGTTGTTGCGCAGCTTCGTCGACAATTCCGGCTGCAAGACCGAATACGTGCCAGCCGAACCGCAGCACAGGTGGCTGTCGGCGCATAGCGACACCTCGACGCCCGCGGCACGCAGCACCGTCTCCACTTTGCCGCGCAATTGCTGCCCATGCTGCAGCGTGCAGGGTGGATGGTAAGCCACCTTGTGCTGCCGCGGCACGATCTTCTTTTGCAACGCCCCCGCGAATGGTTCCAGCACTTCGCACAGATCGCGGCATAACGCCGAGATACGCTCGGCCTTGGCCGCATAGGCAGCATCGTGCGCCAGCAAGTGGCCGTATTCCTTGACCGTGACGCCGCAACCCGATGCCGTCATGACGATGGCTTCCGCGCCTTGTTCCACATAAGGCCACCACGCATCGATATTGCGCCGCATGTCGTCCAGCCCGGCTTCCTGGTCGTTCAAATGAAAGCGCAGTGCGCCGCAGCAGCCGGCCTTGGGCGCCACCAGCAGTTGCACGCCGAGCGTATCGAGCACGCGTGCGGTGGCGGCGTTGATGTTGGGCGCCATTGCCGGTTGCACGCAGCCATCGAGCACCAGCATCTTGCGCGCATGGCTGCGCGCGGGCCATGCTCCGGCCGGTGCGCTTTGGGGCAGCTTGTGGCGCAAGGCTTCAGGCAGGATGCCGCGCACGGCTTGCCCGGTCTTGAACAGCGGCGTGAACAGCCATTTACGCGGTAGCAGGGTTTTCAACGCCTTGCGCCTGGCTTGCTGCAGCAGCGAACGCGGCACCTTTTGCTCCACTACCTTGCGTCCGATATCGAGCAGGCGGCCGTATTGCACACCGGAGGGGCAAGTGCTTTCGCAATTGCGGCAAGTCAGGCAGCGATCGAGGTGCAACTGCGTGTTTTCCGTCGGTTGCGCCCCTTCCAATACTTGCTTGATCAGGTAGATGCGCCCGCGCGGCCCGTCGAGTTCGTCGCCGAGCAATTGGTAGGTCGGGCAAGTTGCCGTGCAAAAGCCGCAATGCACGCAGCGGCGCAGGATCGCGTCGGCTTCCTCGCCTTCCCGTGTGTTCTTGATGAAGTCGGCCAAATTGGTTTGCATGCTCAGAGTCCCTGCACCAGCCGGCCCGGGTTGAAAATGCCACGCGGGTCGAATGCGATCTTGAGATTGCGATGAACTTTCAGCACGGCCGGTGCCAGCGGATGGAATACGCCGCCGGCTTTGTCGCCGCCACGGAATAGCGTGGCATGACCGCCTGCGCGTTCCGCAGCTGCGCGGATGTCCGTGGCCGACGCGTCGCTCTTGAGCCAACGCTGCGCCCCGCCCCATTCGATCCATTGCGCGCCCGGCAGGACAATAGGCGGCGTGACCGACGGCAGCGAAAGGCGCCATAAGGTTGGGGTGTCGAAAAACGCATGCGTCTGTTCACGCAAGCCGCGCCAAAATGCGGCGGCATCGGCCAGTTCGTCTCCGCCCAACTTCCTGCAAGCCGCATCCACCGCCGCCGCCGCACCCGACAGGCGCAAGCGCAATTGCCCATCGTGCCAGGCGCTTGCCGTAATCGGTAAAGGCTGTCCGGCCCAATGATTGAGCTGGGCAATCGCCTCGGTCTCGGTCATGGCGAATTCCAGACTGCGTTCCGCAGCCGGGCGCGGCAAGACCTTGACCGACACGTCGAGGATCAGGCCCAGCATGCCCAGCGAACCGGTCAACAAACGCGACACGTCATAGCCGGCCACGTTCTTCATCACCTGTCCGCCGAAATGCAGGACTTCCCCCTTGGCATCCATCAGCGCGGCGCCAAGCACGAAATCGCGCGCCGAGCCGGCCGCCTGGCGGCGCGGGCCGGACAGGCCGCAGGCTATCGTGCCGCCCAAAGTAGCATATTCTCCAAAATGCGGCGGCTCGAAAGCCAGCATCTGGCCGTTTTCCGCCAGCACCGCTTCAACCTCGGCCAAGGGCGTGCCGCAGCGCGCCGTAATCACAAGTTCGGTCGGATCATAGTGCACGATGCCGCGATAGGCCGAGACGTCGAATGGCTCGCCGGCAAGCGTATTGCCAAACCAATCCTTGCTGCCGCCGCCCACGATGCGCAAAGGCTTGCCGTCCGCATTGGCGGCGGCGATACGGTCGCGGAATGTTTGAAGAATGAGATCCATTAAAATCGCGGGAGGTCTGCGAAAGGCAGTTGCCCGCGATGCACGTGCATCTTGCCGTATTCGGCGCAGCGGTGCAGCGTGGGGATGGCCTTATCGGGGTTCAACAGCATGGCAGGGTCGAAGGCGCGCTTGACGGCGAAGAAGGCTTCGCGCTCGTTTGGCGCAAATTGCACGCACATCGAATTGATCTTTTCTATGCCCACGCCGTGCTCGCCCGTGATGGTGCCGCCGACCGCCACGCACAATTCAAGGATATCGGCGCCGAACAATTCGGCACGATGGAATTCGTCGGCGATGTTGGCATCGAACAGGATGAGCGGGTGCAGGTTGCCGTCTCCGGCGTGAAACACGTTGGCGCAGCGCAGGCCGTACTTCTTTTCCATTGCGCTAATGCCGGTCAAGACTTCGGCCAGGCGGCGGCGCGGAATGGTGCCGTCCATGCAATAGTAGTCCGGCGAGATGCGCCCCGCCGCCGGGAAGGCATTCTTGCGCCCGGACCAGAAGCGCAGGCGTTCGGCTTCGTTGGACGATACCGTGCAAGCCGTGGCGCCCGCCGCCTGCAACACATCTTTCATGCGCGCGATTTCTTCCGCCACCTCTTCCGCCGTGCCGTCGGATTCGCATAAGAGGATGGCTTCGGCATCGATGTCGTAACCGGCCTTCACAAAAGGCTCGACCATGCGCGAAGAGGTTTTATCCATCATCTCCAGGCCGGCGGGAATGATGCCGGCCGCGATCACCTCAGCCACGGCATTGCCGCTTTTCACCACGTCGTCGAACGAGGCCATGATCACTTGGGCCGTCTGCGGCTTGGGAATCAGCTTGACCGTCACTTCGGTAACGACGCCAAGCATGCCTTCGGAGCCGATCACCACGGCCAGCAGATCGAGCCCCGGCGCATCGAGCGCGCCGCCGCCCAGCTCCAGCACCTCGCCTTCCATCGTGATCAAACGCACGCGCATGACATTGTGCACGGTAAGGCCGTATTTCAGGCAATGCACGCCGCCGGAGTTTTCGGCAACGTTGCCGCCTATGGTGCAGGCGATTTGCGACGAGGGGTCCGGCGCATAATACAAGCCGTGCGGCGCGGCCGCTTCCGAAATCGCGAGGTTACGCACACCGGGCTGGACTATGGCGGTACGCGCAAAGGGATCGAGCTTGACGATGCGGTTGAGCTTGGCCGTCGACAGCACGACCCCGTTTGCGATCGGCATGGCTCCGCCGGAAAGTCCGGTACCCGCGCCCCGCGGCACGATAGGCACGCCAAGGCGATGGCAGGTCTTGAGCACCGCAATGACTTCTTCCTCGTTCTCGGGCAGCACCACGGCGCGCGGCATCTGGCGGTAGGCCGCCAAGCCATCGCATTCGTAAGGCCGCGTATCCTCCTCGGCGAACAATACCGAGTTCACCGGCAGCACCGCGCGTAGTTCCCCGATCAGGATTTGCCGTTCGCTCATGCTTGCCCGCTTATGCGTCCCAATATGCGTTCCATTATGCGTCCCATTTTACGATCTTGCCAGGATTGAACAGGTTGCCGGGATCGAGCGCATGCTTCAGGCTGCGCATCAGGGCCAAGGCATCTTCGCCATGCTCCTGCTTGAGGAAATCCATCTTGTGCATGCCCACGCCGTGCTCGCCGGTGCAAGTGCCGTCCATCTCCAGCGCGCGCGACACCAGGCGCGCATTGATGGCTTCAGCCCTTGCCACGTCAGCCGGATCGTTCGGGTCTATCATCATCAGCACGTGGAAGTTGCCGTCGCCGACGTGGCCGATGATGGAATAGACGATCCCGTTTTTTTCGCAATCGGCCTTGGTATCGAGGATGCATTCCGCCAGGCGCGAGATCGGCACGCAGCAATCGGTGGAAATGGCGCGGCAACCCGGGCGCATGAGCAGCAGCGCAAAATAGGCATTGTGGCGCGCGGCCCAAAGCCGTGTGCGCTCTTCGGGGGTCGTCGCCCATTGAAAGCCGATGGCGTTGTGGCCGGCAGCGATTTCCTGCACCGTTTGCGCCTGCTCCTCGACACCGGCTGCGCTGCCGTGGAATTCGAACAGCAGCAGGGTTTGCTCGGGCAAGCCGAGCTTGTCGCGCGCATTGATGGCCTTGACGCCGTTCTCGTCGAGGAATTCGACGCGCGCCACGGGCACGCCCATCTGTATCGTTTCGATCACGGCCTTGACCGCTTCCGCCGTGCCGGGGAAGGAACAGATTGCCGCCGACACCGCTTCGGGCAGCGGATAGAGTTTCACCGTCACTTCCGTGACGATGCCCAGCGTGCCTTCGCTGCCGACGAACAGGCGCGTCAGATCGTACCCGGCAGAAGACTTGCGCGCCCGCGTGCCGGTCTTGACGATGCGCCCGTCGGCCGTCACCACCGTCAAGGCCAGCGTGTTTTCGCGCATGGTGCCGTAGCGCACCGCATTCGTGCCCGAGGCGCGCGTGGCGGCCATGCCGCCCAAGGTGGCATCGGCGCCGGGGTCGATGGGGAAAAACAGCCCGCTATCCTTGATCTCCGCATTCAACTGCTTGCGCGTCACCCCGGCCTGCACGGTGACGGTCAGGTCTTCCGCATGCAACGCCACGACCTGGTTCATTTCCGACAGATCGATGGTCAAGCCGCCCGCGGGCGCCAGCACATGGCCTTCGAGCGAGGTACCAGCGCCGAACGCGATCACCGGCACGCGATGCGCGCGGCACAGCGCCACGGCGGACGCGACTTCCTCGGTAGAGAGCGCATACAGAACGGCGTCGGGCGGCATGGGGTCGTAAAACGACTCGTCGCGCCCGTGATGCGCACGCACGGCTTCCTTGGTTGTAAAACGCTCGCCGAACATGGCCGAAAGCGCCGCCGTGAATTCCTCGGGCAACGCACGTCCGGCCGGCGGGGATGGATGATTCATGCCTGTCTCCGTGTTTGCTTCGATTTTACTACCTTGGCGAAAAGACAGTAGCGACCTCAACCCGCCGACTTCAGCTTGTCGTTCCCACGAAGGCGGAAATCGTTACCCACGAGCCGGCGCAATACAAACTCCCCTCTCCCGCCTGCGGGAGAGGGGTTCCAAGCTAATGGCCGCATTTGTGGGCAATGTAGCGCCACCGGAAGCGGATTTAATGTGGACTCCGCCGGGCGGCCATCCGATGCGCGGGAATGACGGGTTAAAAGCACACCTATGTAGAACGAATGAGGTATCCTCGAACTTTCCCCCAACAAACCAAGCACCATCATGGGCAACAGATTATCTAAAATCGCCACTCGCACCGGCGACAAGGGCACCACCGGCCTGGGCGACGGCAGCCGCACCGACAAGGACAGCCTGCGCGTGCACGCCATGGGCGACGTCGACGAATTGAATTCGCAAATCGGCATGCTGCTGTGCGAAGACTTGCCGCAGGCGCTGCGCGAAGAATTGATTTCGATCCAGCACGACTTGTTCGACATGGGCGGCGAGCTGTGCATTCCCGGCTACTCGCTGATCACCGAGGTGCAGGTGGCAAGGCTCGACGGCTTGCTGGAAAAATACAATGCCGATCTGGAACCCCTGAAGGACTTCATCCTGCCCGGCGGCTCGCGCGCAGCCGCTGTGTCGCACGTATGCCGCACGGTGTGCCGCCGTGCTGAACGCAGCATCGTGAGCCTGGGCAAAGCGGAAACGATCAACGATGCGCCACGGCAGTATATGAACCGCTTGTCGGATTTGCTGTTTGTGCTGTCGCGGGTGTTGAATCGGTTTGCGGGTGGTAGCGACGTATTGTGGGAGAAAGAGCGTAAGCGAGATACTCTCGAATAGTCTAGCTTAGGTAGCAGCCCAACAGCCCCAGCACATTACTCTGGAATTACACGTGAAGCTCCCTTTCATCTCAATCTTGATATTTTGGACTGGTGTAGCTGCGGCTGCCGATCCACATACCCAGGAGATCAAACTCCCCGACGGTGAAATCATAAAAAACACCGTTACAACGGTCGACCCTAGTCCGCAGAAGATTCGCATCTTAAATCAACGGGAATTAAGCAACATCGAAGCACAATCGCAAATGGCCCTTGATTTCGTGAAATACTATTTTCCCAAAATACAAACACCGAACCTAAAGGACTACGACCATGCATTTCGTGCGTGGCAGGTATCCCAAGAGAGAAAATTTTCGGAAGCGGAAGTAACGCAAATGCTCGGCAGTTATCTTGGGAACAAATGTGCGGCGGACTTGAACATGGAATGGGTAGAAGTCACGGATAAATACGGCACGGAGTTCGCGGTTCGCAGCAAAAAAGTCGAAGTCATGTCATTTCCATATGCGGTAGTTCAAAAGAGAATTGACAATCACCAATATGATTTCATATCCAACGTTTTTCACACCGTTGAAACGATGCAACGAGACGGGCAATACAAATCTCGTTAGCAAGTAGGGCGGAAAAGCTTTGTAAATATACGGCGAAAGGCGTTGCGCTTTTCGGCCTTGCAGGCTACAAACTAGCCGCAGCGATTGCAGGCAAAACGCTCACTGCACTGCAGCCGTTTAAGCCGGCACCCCATGCCGCGTTCGCTTCAATGACGGCCCAACCTCGTCCAGCAATCCATCCGACATCAACGACACATGCGGGCGAAAGGCTTCCTTGCTTTGCTACCGCATTAGCAAATGCGAGCGCATCATTCAGATCCGCTCGCCCTTCGTAGACCGCCACATCGAGCACGCGGCCCTGCAGCACGAAAGCGCGCACTTCGGATTCAAATACGACGATCTCGGATATCAAAAAAACCGTGTCGCCCCCCAAACCTTTGCACTCCGCAAGCAGGTCCGCCAGCTCACGATAGACGGCAGCCTTAAACAATTTGGGAACAAGCGGCTTTATGAAAGCCGGGTAGGCCAGCGTGGCAGCATCTGCTAGCGTTGAAACCTGAAGGCCACGCTTGACGAACACTTCAGGCAGCAAGAGCAGGAGATCGTCGGGCGGTGAAACCAATTCCAGCCCAAGCTTTTGCGCCAGCACCAGGCAAAAAGTATCGTTGCCGTAGAGCCGCACCGTTTGTGCATCATAGGCAGGAGGCTCCCAGAAGCGCCCTATCCGCTCAGCCTTGCCGCCTGCCGCAACCCAGGCATCTGCTACCGCATCGCGCTCCGGGTCGGGCTTATCGGGTAACAGCAGCGTCAGCCCGCGCATGCGTCGCCGAGATTGCTTAGTTGTTGACCACCAAGCGCGCCCCCCCCGTACCAAAGCGCTTTTTGATGGAAGCCGCAATGCCCGCAGTGTCGAGCCCACACAGGGCCAGCAATTGCGCGCAATCTCCTTGGTCGATGAACTTGTCCGGCAAGCCAAGATGCAGCAAGGGCTTGACGATGCCGGCTTCCGCCAGCGCTTCCGCCACGGCAGCACCCGCGCCGCCCATGATGGCGCCCTCTTCCACCGTCACGATGGCATCGTGGCTTTGCGCCAATTGCTTGACCAATTCCACGTCCAGCGGCTTGACGAAGCGCATGTCGGCCACGGTGGCGTTCAATTCTTCCGCCGCCTTCAGGCTAGGCGCCACCATGGTGCCGAAGGCGAGGATGGCGATGCTCTTCCCGTTGCTGCGGAGTTCGCCCTTGCCCCAGGGTAGCGTAGCCAAGCCGGGCTCAATTGCGGCGCCAGTGCCGGAACCGCGCGGATAGCGCACGGCCACCGGGCCTGCATGATGGAAGGCGGTAGAGAGCAGCTTGCGGCATTCGTTTTCATCCGACGGCGCAATCACGGCCATGTTGGGGATGCAGCGCAGGTAAGCCATGTCGTAATTGCCGGCATGCGTGGCGCCGTCGGCGCCGACCAGGCCGGCGCGGTCCAGCGCGAAGGTCACGTCGAGGTTTTGCAGGGCCACGTCGTGGATCAATTGGTCGTAGCCGCGCTGCAGGAAGGTCGAGTAGATCGCCACGACGGGTTTCAAGCCTTCGCACGCCAAACCGGCGGCGAAGGTGACGGCGTGCTGTTCGGCGATGCCGACGTCGTAATAGCGGTCGGGGAAGGCTTTTTCGAATGCCACCATGCCCGAGCCTTCGCGCATGGCCGGGGTGATGCCGATCAGGCGCTGGTCTGCCGCGCCCATGTCGCACAACCACTCGCCGAATACTTGCGTGTACGTCTTCTTGGGCGGCGTGGCCGGCGGCTTGATGCCTTCGGCCGGGTTGAATTTGCCGGGGCCGTGATAGAGCACGGGGTCGGCCTCGGCCAGCTTGTAGCCCTGGCCTTTCTTGGTCACCACGTGCAGGAATTGCGGTCCGCTGAGCTTCTTGAGGTTTTGCAGCGTCGGCACCAGCGATTCGAGGTCGTGGCCGTCGATCGGGCCGACGTAGTTGAAGCCAAATTCCTCGAACATGGTGGCCGGCACCACCATGCCCTTGGCATGTTCTTCGAGGCGCTTGGCGAACTCTAGCATGGGGCCGGGCAACACGCTCTTGCCCACGTTCTTGGCGGCGGCGTAGAACTTGCCCGACATCAGGCGTGCCAGGTAGCGGTTCAAGGCGCCCACGGGCGGCGAGATCGACATGTCGTTGTCGTTCAGGATCACGAGCAGGTTGATGTCGTCGTAGACGCCGGCGTTGTTCATCGCTTCAAAGGCCATGCCGGCCGTCATCGCGCCGTCGCCGATCACGGCGATGGCGTGGCGGTCTTCGCCCTTGGTCTTGGCGGCCAGGGCCATGCCGAGCGCGGCCGAGATCGAGGTCGAGGAGTGGGCCGTGCCGAAGGTGTCGTATTCGCTTTCGCTGCGGCGCGGGAAGCCCGAGATGCCGTTGTACTGGCGCAGCACCGGCATCTTGTCGCGCCGGCCGGTCAGGATCTTGTGCGGATAGGTTTGATGGCCCACATCCCACACGATGCGGTCTTCCGGCGTGTTGAACACGTAGTGCAGGGCGATGGTCAATTCGACCGTGCCGAGATTGGACGAAAGGTGGCCGCCGGTCTGCGACACCGATTCGAGCACGTATTGGCGCAATTCGTCGGCCAGCGCATTCAATTGCTGTCGCGGCAGTTGGCGCAAGTCCTTCGGGGCGTTGATCTTCTTGAGTAAATCCATGTTAACTATGCCTTCCGCTGCACAATCAAATCAGCCAATTCGCGCAGGCGTTGCGCCTTGCCGCCGAACTGTTCGACTGCGCGGTGGGCGTCGCCGCGCAAGGTTTCGGCCAATGTCTTCGACGCTTCCAGGCCAAGGATGGAGACGTAGGTCGGCTTGTTGTCGGCCGCGTCCTTGCCGGCCGTCTTGCCCAGCGCGGCCGAATCTTCGGTCGCATCGAGTATGTCGTCCACCACCTGGAACGCCAGGCCGATGGCGGCGGAATAACGGTCGAGCGCGGCGATTTCGTCCGCACTCAGGCTTTTGCCGCACCAGGCACCGAGCAGCACGGAGGCGCGCAGCAAGGCGCCGGTCTTCATGCGGTGCATCTGCTCCAATTCCCCGCGCGCGAGCGCGATGCCCACGCTGGCCAGATCGATGGCTTGGCCGCCGCACATGCCGAGCGAACCCGAGGCTTCGGCCAGCAGGCGCACCAGGGCCAATTGCCGTGCCGGCTCCGGCATACCCTCATCCTGCGCCGAGAGCACGATGAAGGCTTGCGATTGCAGCGCGTCGCCAACCAGCAGGGCCGTGGCCTCATCATACTTGACGTGCACCGTGGGCTTGCCGCGGCGCAGCGCATCGTCGTCCATGCAGGGCATGTCGTCATGCACCAGCGAATAGGCGTGAATCATTTCCACGGCGGCACCGGCGCGCGCCAGCGCGGCCGGGTGGGCGGAGAACAATTCGCCGGCGGCGAAAACCAGCAGGGGACGTACGCGCTTGCCGCCGTCCGTGCTGGCATAGCGCATCGCTTCATGCAGCCTGGCCGGAACCGTGCCAGTGCCGGGCAGGTAATCGGCCAGCGCCTGCTCCATGCGGCCCTGCACCGTTTTCATCCATTGGGCAAAATCTGTCATTCGTCCGCCTCTTCCACAGCGAACGGCTTCAGCATCTCGCCTTCCAGGATCTTGATCTGGCCTTCAACCTTGTCGAGTTGCGATTGGCAAAACTTGACCAGTTCCGAGCCGCGCTTGTAGGCGGTGATCGACGCTTCCAATGCCAGTTCGCCGGCCTCCATTTGCGCCACGAGCTGTTGCAATTCGGCCATGGCCTCTTCGAAGGTCGGCGACGCAGTTGCGCCCACGTCCGCGCCTGCTTGTTTCTTTGCCATACGATCCATATTCTTGAGTGTAGCCCGATATTTTAGATCAAACCATCTGCGGCCATGCCGGCAAGGCCGTGGAGCCGCCCCTCGAACGATGCGCCAATCCGACAAATAAGTTATCAATCGAGCAATCTACCGGTGGCATCGTGCGCGCTTCGCGCTGGCACGGCGTGCAGAAAAAATCGTATATACGATTTTCAATCCGATTTTCCTTATAAAACTCAAATACTTACCCCCATTCCTTGGCGGCTGGGGTATAATCCGCAGTTCTGTCCGAAATTCCCTCTTCATCTCGTTTGAACATAGGTATTTACGGATTCTTTCTCTCTTAGGTTGGTGAAAATTAATTTGGGGGGTAGGGATGTCCGATCTGGCGAATATTGCCAAGTTCACGCGCTCCACCGCGCAACTTCCAGTCAACGTCTATTTCGACGAGCAACTGTTGAAACAGGAAATCCAACAGGTTTTCCAAAACGGCCCGCGTTACGTCGGCCATGAATTGATGGTGCCCAATGTCGGCGATTACGCCGCACTGGCATCGGAAAAAGAAGGCCGCATGCTCGTGCGCAGCGCACAAGGCATCGAGCTGATGTCAAACGTGTGCCGCCACCGTCAGGCCAAGATGTTCGATGGCCGCGGCCATGCCCGCAACATCGTCTGTCCGCTGCACCGCTGGACTTACGACCTGAAGGGCGAATTGATCGGCGCGCCGCATTTCGAAGCCACGCCGTGCCTGAACCTGCCGCGCACGCCGCTGCAGAACTGGAATGGCTTGCTGTTCGAAAAGAACCGCTTCGACGTCGCGTCCGTCATGGCCAAGCTCGGCGTGGCGAAGGACCTCGACTTTTCCGGCTACATGCTCGATCACATCGAAGTGCACGAGTGCGACTACAACTGGAAGACGTTCATCGAGGTCTACCTCGAGGATTATCACGTCGAGCCCTTCCATCCGGGCCTGGGCGGCTTCGTCTCGTGCGAGGACCTGCGCTGGGAATTCGGTGAACACTACAGCGTGCAAACCGTGGGCGTGAACAAGGCGCTGGCCAAGTCGGGCAGCCCGGTATACCAGAAATGGCACGAACAGGTGCTGAAGTTCCGTAACGGCGAGGCGCCGCCCTTCGGCGCGATCTGGTTGACGCTCTACCCCAACATCATGGTGGAGTGGTATCCGCACGTGCTGGTGGTATCGACGCTGCATCCGACCGGGCCGCAAAAAACCACCAACGTGGTCGAGTTCTACTACCCCGAGGAAATCGTGCTGTTCGAGCGCGATTTCGTCGAGGCCGAGCGCGCCGCCTATATGGAAACCGCCATCGAAGACGACGAAATCGCCCTGCGCATGGATGCCGGACGCCGTATCCTGATGGATCGCGGCATGAACGATGCCGGGCCCTACCAATCACCGATGGAAGATGGCATGCAGCACTTCCACGAGTGGTACCGCAAGCAAATCATTGTTCCTTAAAGTAATATTGCCGGCCCGCGCAAGCGCAGCCGGCAATTTATCTTCATCGCCATGCAATCGCTCTGGATGTTGTTCGCCAGTTTCGTGTTCGCCTTCATGGGCGTATGCGTCAAGCTGGCTTCGGATTACTACTCGATATCCGAGATCGTGATGTACCGCGGCTTCATCGGCATGGTGTTCCTGCTCGTGATGACACGCATCCGCGGCGGCAGCATGGCCACACCTCTCCCCTGGCATCATTTGCGGCGCGGTGTCGCCGGCGTGGCTTCACTGTGGCTGTGGTTTTATGCCGTATCGAAATTGCCGCTGGCTTCGGCCATGACGCTGAACTACATGTCGCCCGTGTGGATGGCTTCAATGCTCTTGATCATGGGCTGGATGCGCGGCAGCAAGGGTTCCTTCACCTGGGGCCTGGGCTCAGCCATCGTTGCGAGTTTCGCCGGCGTGTTGCTGCTGCTCCAGCCGTCTTTCCAGGCGAACCTGATCGGCCCTATCCTGCTCGGCCTGCTGTCCGGCATCTTGTCGGCCCTGGCTTATCTGCAGGTGCGCCAGCTGGGCTTGATGGGCGAGCCGGAATACCGCGTGGTGTTTTATTTTTCCGCCATGGGCTTCCTGGCCGGCTTCGGGGGCCATGCCCTCACGGAACAGTTCAGCTGGCACGCGCACAGCGTGAAGAGCGCATCGCTGCTGGCTGCCGTGGGTCTGTGCGCCACGATCGCGCAAATCGCCATGACGCGCGCTTACCGTCTAGGGCAGCCGCTGGTCACTGCCAATCTGCAATATAGCGGCATCGTGTTTTCCTCGATCTGGGGCATCATCGTGTGGCAAGACTTGCTCGGCGTTACGTCATGGATCGGCATCGCCGTAATTCTCGCCTCCGGCATGGTCACGACGTTCTATAATTACCGGAATCAGGTTTCCGTCGCGGCCGCACGCGCGATACCGGAAAATGCGTCGACGAATGCGGCTGCCCAACTTCAGGAGTGATTGCCGTGACATTCTCTACTCTGATCAGCGCCGACGAACTGGCGAAGCACCTGGCCGAACCCAACTGGGTCGTCATCGATTGCCGCCATGATTTGGCCAAGCCCGACGCGGGCGGCGCCGCCTACCGCGAAGGCCACATTCCGGGCGCCTTGTTTGCCCACCTCGACCACGACCTGTCGGACACGCGTCCGGCGCCCAACGGCGAATTCCGCGGCCGCCACCCGCTGCCTGCGGCGGAAGTGTTCGCCGCCCATCTGCGCAGCTGGGGCATCCACAACGATACGCAAGTCATCGCTTACGATGCGCAGGGCGGGATGTGCGCCGCACGCCTGTGGTGGATGATGCGCTGGGTCGGACACAAGGCCGTCGCCGTGTTGGATGGCGGCTTGCAAGCCTGGAACGCCGGAGGACATGGCCTCTCCACCGTATTGCGCCAGGTGGAACCGGGCACGGCTACGCTGCGCGCGTCACTGGCCAAAACCGTCGATGCGGCAGCCGTGCTGGCCAACATCGACAGCAAGAAAATGACCCTGGTCGATGCGCGCGCCAATGACCGTTTCCGCGGCGAAAACGAAACGATAGACCCGGTCGGCGGCCACATCCCCGGTGCGGTCAACCGCTTTTTCAAGGATAACCTGCAAGCCGACGGCCGCTTCAAGGATCCCGAGACTTTGCACAAGGAATGGGCCGCCATCGTCGCCAAGCCCGAGGCCAGCATCATGCAATGCGGTTCCGGCGTGACGGCTTGCCATAACTTGCTGGCGCTGGAAGTGGCCGGCATGTCGGGTGCGGCGCTGTATCCGGGATCGTGGAGCGAGTGGTGTTCGGATGCTTCGCGGCCTATGGCAACCGGCACGTAAGATTTTTGTAGGTTGGGTTGAGCGGAGCGAAGCCCAACGCAACCTACCGCAATAAATGCATGTGAGTCCAAGCGCACGATGTTGGGCTTCGCTTGCGCTCAACCCAACCCGCATTCATCGGCCGTGCGTCAGCAAAAGGACGGCACCAACGCCCGTCGCAATCAAGATCACCTGCGGAATCGTCTCGTGCAGCGTCGCCCGACGCTGCATCTGCGGCATCAAATCCGATACCGCGATATAGATGAAGCCCGAGGAAGCCAGCACCAGCACATAGGGTATCGAGCCGGCGGCGCGCTCGAGCGTCGCATAGCCGAGCAAGCCGCCGCACACCGCCATCAGGCTGCATATGAGATTGTAGGCATAGGCACGCTTGCGCGTGAAACCGGCATTCAACAGCACGATGAAGTCGCCGATCTCTTGCGGAATCTCGTGGGCGATGATGGCCAGGCCCGTGACAAGGCCAAGATTGGGGTTGGCCAGGAATGCCGCCGCGATCAGGATGCCGTCGGTGAAGTTGTGCAATCCATCGCCGACCAGGATCATCCAGCCGGCCTTGCCTGCCTCATGCGCATCATGGCCGTGTTCGTGCGCGTGGCCGTCGTGCTCGTGGTGGTGCGAGTGACGCAGGATGGCAAGCTTTTCCAGAAGGAAGAAGCCGAGCAAGCCGCCAAGGAGCGTGGCGAACAAGGCACGAGGGTCGGCCTTCGATTCGAAAGCTTCGGGCAAGGCATGCAGCAGCGAGGTCGATAGCAGGATGCCGACCGACAGGCTGACCATGCGCTCGACCATCTTGGACAGCAAGGCGAACGAGAACACCGCGGCGGCGGAAATGCTGACGACGCCGGCAATGGTCGTGGCAAGCAGGATGGAAATCAGCGTGGAATTGATGGCTTCCCCGATTTGAAATTGTTGTCAAGCATCGAATTATACAAAAGCATCGTGCCGAAGCATGTATGTTAAATTATCAGAACCCGGTTTGAGGAGCATACAGGATGACATCGACCACCCGAACAGCCCGTTGCTGCTGCGGCCAGCTCCAGGCCGTCACGACAGCCGAACCCATCCGTATCTCCGTTTGCCATTGCCTGAACTGCCAGCGCAGGACGGGCGGCGTCTTCGCCTCGCAGGCGCGCTTTCCCGCCAGCGCCGTGGCCATCACCGGCACGTCGAGCTCTTACGTACGGGTCGGCGATGAGGGCGGCAGGGCCACGTTCCACTTCTGCCCGACATGCGGCACGACGGTGTACTACATCAACCAAGGCAGGGAAGACAGTATAGCCATTCCGGTGGGCGCATTTGCCGACCCGGGCTTTCCCGCACCCACCGTTTCCGTGTACGAGGAGCGCAAGCATGCCTGGGTCAGCATGCCGGCTGAGATCGAACATATATTCTAGTGCGCCTCGTCCCAGTTCTTGCCCACGCCCACCTCGGCAATCAAGGGCACTTTCAGTTGCGCCACGCCGGCCATCAACTCCGGTAATTTGACGCGCACAATATCGAGCTCGGCATTCGGTACTTCCAACACCAATTCGTCATGTACCTGCATGATCATCTTGGTGCCCATTTTTTCTTTTTCCAACCAATCCTGCACGGCGATCATGGACAGCTTGATCAAATCGGCCGCCGTGCCCTGCATCGGCGCATTGATCGCCGCACGTTCTGCGCCGGCGCGGCGCGGGCCGTTCGGTGAATTGATTTCGGTCAGCCACAGCCTGCGGCCGAACACGGTTTCGACATAGCCCTTGGACTTGGCCGTCATCTTGGTATCGTCCATGAACTTGCGCACACCGGAGAAGCGCTGGAAGTACTTTTCGATATACGACTGCGCGGCCGAGCGCTCGATGCCGAGGTTCGACGCCAAGCCGAACGCGCTCATGCCATAGATCAAACCGAAGTTGATCACTTTGGCATAGCGGCGCTGCTCCGACGCCACCTCTTCCGGCTTGACGCCGAAGATTTCGGCTGCCGTGGCGCGGTGGATATCGACGCCCTCTGCAAAGGCGCGCAGCATGTTCTCGTCTTCCGACAGATGGGCCATGATGCGCAGCTCGATCTGCGAATAATCGGCCGAGACGATGACGCTGCCCTCGGGGGCGACGAAGGCTTCGCGGATACGCCGGCCCTCGGCCGTGCGGATCGGGATGTTTTGCAGATTGGGGTCGTTCGAAGCCAGCCGCCCCGTGATCGCCACCGCTTGTGCGTAGTTGGTGTGCACGCGCCCCGTATCGGGATTGACCATCTTGGGCAGCTTGTCGGTATAGGTCGACTTGAGCTTGGACAGGCTGCGGTATTCCAGCAACACCTTGGGCAAGGGATAATCTTCGGCCAGCTTTTGCAGCACTTCCTCGTCGGTCGAAGGCGAACCGGACGGCGTCTTCTTCACCACCGGCAATTGCAGCTTGTCGAAGAAGATTTCGCCGATCTGCTTGGGCGACCCGAGGTTGAACGGCTGCCCCGCCAGCTCATGCGCTTCGCGCTCGATGTCGAGCAGCCGCACACCGAGTTCATGCGATTGCGCATTCAAGCGTTCCGGATCGATCAGCACGCCGTTGCGTTCGATCTTTTGCAGCACCACCGAAGTCGGCACTTCGATCTTGCTGTAGACGAAGCGCAAACCGTCGGTATTGATGTGCGGCAGCATGGCCTGGTGCAGGCGCAGGGTGATGTCGGCATCTTCCGCCGCATAAGCCGTGGCGCGCTCGATGTCGACCTGGTCGAAGCCGATCTGGGATGCGCCCTTGCCGCATACTTCCTCGAAGGTGATGGTCTTGTGGTTCAGGTGGCGCAGCGCCAGGCTGTCCATGTCGTGGTTGCGGTGCGACTCGAACACATAGGATTCGAGCAGCGTGTCGTGCACGATACCCATGAGCTTGACGCCATGGTTGGCAAACACGTGGCTGTCGTATTTGAGGTTTTGCCCGACCTTGGCCTTCGACGGATTCTCGAGCCAGGGTTTGAGCACGGCCAGTACGTGCTCGCGCGAGAGCTGTTCGGGCGCATCCTGATAACGGTGCGCGACGGGGATATAGGCGGCGATGCCGGGCTCGCAGCATAGCGAGATACCGACCAATTGTGCGCGCATCGGCTCGAGCGAGGTCGTTTCGGTGTCGATCGAGGTCAGCGTGGCGGCTTCGATGCGTTCGAGCCATTCCCGCAACTGCGCGTCGGTCAGCACGGTTTCATAGCGAACTTCAGCAGGTGCCGCCGCCGGTGCGGGAGGATCCTCCTGGGGAGTGCTTGCATCGTCGGCGCCGAACAGGCTGGCTTGCTCATTGGCCTTGTCCACCTTGTCTTCGCGCCCCGCCGGCTTGGCCGGTGCCGCCAGCGTTGCCGGGTTGCCGCCAAGCTCGCGCAGGAAAGTCTTGAAGCCGGCGCGCGTGAAGCAGTCCTTGAGCGTTTCCACGTCTTCCGGCTTGTGCTGCAGCGACTCGGCGATGGTCGTCATGTGGGACGACAGATCGCAATCGGTCTTCACGGTGATCAGCACGCGGCCTTGCGGCAGCCAGTCGAGCGCTTCGCGCAGGTTGTTGCCGACCACGCCGCCTATATCGGCGGCATTGGCCATCACGCCGGCAAGGCTGCCGTATTGCGTCAGCCACTTGACGGCGGTCTTCGGCCCGACCTTGTTCACGCCGGGGACGTTATCCACCGTGTCGCCGATCAGGGTCAGGTAATCGATGATCAGTTCCGGCCCGACGCCGAATTTTTCCTTCACGCCCGCGATATCCAGTTTTTCGTTGGACATGGTATTGATCAGCGTGACGTGTTCCGTGACGAGCTGAGCCAGGTCCTTGTCGCCGGTCGAGATCACCGTATCCATACCCTGCTTCTCGGCCTCGACTGCCAACGTGCCGATTACGTCGTCGGCTTCCACGCCCTCTACCATGAGGATGGGCCACCCCATGGCGCGCACGATTTCATGGATCGGCTCGATCTGGATCGCCAGCTCTTCCGGCATGGCGGCGCGTTGCGCCTTGTATTCCGGGTAGAGATCGTCGCGGAAGGTCTTGCCCTTGGCATCGAACACGCAAGCCATATAATCGGCCGCATAGTCCTTGCGCAAACGGCGTAACATGTTCACCATGCCGTAGATCGCGCCCGTGGGGCGGTTCTGCGGATCGCGGAAGTCGGGATGGGCATGGAAGGCGCGGTAGAGATAGCTGGAACCATCGACCAATAACAGGGTTTTATTCATATGAATTCGAAGGGCAAAAACGTGCCGCCGCTGCGGCGGGTAACCGATCCGGAACGCGCGACGGCCAAAAAGGCGCGCGAATCGTGGCAAATGTTCACGATTATGGCAGAGTTTATCGAGTCGGCAGAGCGGCTGGCGGAACTGCGTCCGGCCGTGTCGATTTTCGGCTCGGCCCGCATCAGGCCGGACCATCCCTATTATGCGGCGGCGGAGGATATTGCGCGCCGCCTGTCCGATGCGGGCTTCGCCGTGATTTCGGGCGGCGGCCCGGGCATCATGGAAGCCGCCAGCAAGGGCGCATTCGAAGGACAGTCGTCCTCGGTCGGCTTGAATATCGAATTGCCGCATGAGCAGAAGCCGAATCCCTGGCAAAACATCGCGCTGTCGTTCCGTCATTTCTTTGCGCGCAAGGTGGCCTTCGTCAAGTACGCCGACGCCTATGTGGTCTTGCCCGGCGGCTTCGGCACACTCGATGAAATGACCGAAGTCCTGACCCTGATCCAGACCGGCACCTCGCGCCGCATTCCCGTGATCCTGGTGGGCACGACGTTCTGGCGCGGCTTGCTCGACTGGTTCGAACAGCGCCTCGTCGCCGACGGCATGATCAACGCCGCCGATCTGGACCTGATCCAGCTGATCGACGAGCCGGTCAACGTCGTGAACGCGATTTTCGCGTTCTACGACGCGCGCGACGTGGAACTGGCCGATACGGAGCGCCCGCCTACGCATTCCCTGTGAAAACGGATATCTGAAACTATCCGGAATCGTCTGGAACCATTGGACTTGCGCCAAGTCAAATTGCTTGAATCCCGAAGCTTGCTACAATGAGGCTACGGTAATCATATTTCGAGGCTAACATGCGTACATCCCAGCTACTGCAAGCCGTCGGCCTGTCTCTTGCGGCGATGCTGACGCCAGTGATGGCTTCAGCACAACAAACACCGTCGGATGCTTCCAGCGAGGGCAAACAGGTCAAGCAGGACAAACCGTCAGCCAAGCCGACGGATAAAGAAAACGGTAAGCAAGCGGAAAAACCCGCCGCGGAGCACGAGACCGCAGACGGCCGCAAGCTCGAAAAACTGGAAGACGCCGAGCCGCCGGCCGTCAAAATCGGTAAGCCGCCGGCGGAACACAAGGTGACGGAAATACGCGACGACAGCGGGGTCAAGGAAGTCAAGGTGGAAACCGGCGTCAGCACCTATTACGTGCGGCCGAACCAACAAGTCGGTACCGCGCTGCCGGGCGACACCCAAAGCACCACCAACCGCGGCGCGGAATGGAAGGTGATGGAATTCAACCTCGGCAGCAAGAAAAAGAAGTCCGAGGAACCGCCTGAAGAGACTGACGACAAGAAATAATTTGCCGCTCAAGTCCGCCTGCGGCTGTCGCGGCGGAAGATTCATGCATAATATGAGGCTGCACTGAAGGCACGGCAGGGTTTCTGCGGTGCCTTTCCTTCATTCTCGCTCCGAACTTTCGTCTATGGCTGTTTTCACCCCAGTCAGCGTGGCTGACCTCGAATCCTGGATCGTCGATTACCCTCTGGGCCAGGTAAAGTCGATTCGCGGCATTTCCAGCGGCATAGAAAACAGCAATTTCTTCCTCGATACCGAAGCCGGCGAGTTCGTCCTGACCGTCTTCGAAAAGCTGACGTTCGAGCAACTGCCGTTCTACCTTGAGCTGATGCGCCACCTCGCCGAACGCGGCGTGCTGGTGCCGGCCCCGGTGGCGACCAAATCCGGAAACATACTCAACCGACTGCATGGCAAGCCCGCCGCCATCGTTTCCAAGCTCGAAGGTAAATGCCAGCTCGCGCCAGGGCCCGTGCACTGCGCCGCCGTCGGTTCCATGCTGGCCAGGATGCACCTCGCAGGACAGGATTTTGCGATACGCCAGCCCAATTTGCGCGGCCTGGCCTGGTGGGTGGAAACGACACCCGCCGTGCTGCCCTTCCTGTCCGAATCGAACGGCAGACTGCTGCAGGACGAGGTGCGCTTCCAGCAGGACTTCGCCGCCATGCCCGCTTATGCGCGCCTGCCGTCCGGCCCGGTCCATGCCGACCTGTTCCGCGACAACGTGATGTTCGACGGCGAACGGTTGACCGGCTTCTTCGATTTCTATTTTGCCGGCTGCGATACCTGGCTGTTCGATCTGGCCGTCTGCGTCAACGACTGGTGCGTCGATCTGGCCACGGGCAAGCCCGACCTCGCACGCGTCCATGCGCTGCTGGAAGCCTACCGGGCGGTGCGCCCCTTCACGGCCGACGAGCGCGCCGCCTGGCAAACCATGCTGCGCGCCGGCGCACTGCGCTTCTGGCTCTCGCGCCTGTATGACTATTACATGCCGCGTGACGCCGAAATGCTGACGCCGCACGACCCGATGCAATTCGAACGCATCTTGCGCGAACGTATCGCGCATGCCTTGCCGGAGTTGCCGTGAACCGCCTTCCCGCCGCCAGCGGCTTGCAGTGGATACGCGACGGCTTCATGCTGTTCCGGCGCCAGCCCAATCAATTGTCGCTGCTGTTCCTGCTCTACGTGATGGTCAACCTGCTGCTGGCCTTCATCCCGCTGATCGGCTCCCTGCTGCTGTTCGTGCTCAACCAGGTCTTCACCACAGCCTTCATGCTCGGGTGCGCCTTGAGCGAAGCCGGGCGCGAAGCGAAACCCGGGCTGCTGTTCACCTATCTGCGCGGCCCGGTGCTGCCGCGGCTTGCCGGCCTCGGCGTGTTGTACGTAGTGGCGGTGCTTCTCGCCATCGGCGCGATGTACCTGTATGGCGGCGGCCCGCTGGTCGACGCCGTCGTCCAGGCGCAAGGATCGACTTCCGGCACGGTGAATCCGGAGACGCAAAACCTCGTTGTGCGCACCGTCTTCTTCGGCATGTCGATCTACATGATCCTGATTTTTCCGCTCTGGTTTGCCGCACCGCTGATCGCATGGCAAGGCATGGGCGTGGCCAAGGCGATCTTTTTCAGTTTCTTTTCGGTGCTGCGCGCCATCAAGGCCTTCATCGCCTACATCGTGGCATGGACGGCGATCTCGCTGTTCATCTCGATCAACCTGAGCGCACTGCTGTCGCTGCTGCCCGGCATGAGCGAAGCGATGGCGCTGGCGGTGATGATTCCCTGCGCCCTGTTCCTTTCGATGCTGCGCTATTGCTCGTTCTATCCGAGCTACGTGGAGGTGTTTGGCAAGCCTGCGCTCCCCCCGCAGGATTAGTCATCAACCGATCTTTTCCAGCTTGGCAATCGACAGGTCGAGCACCTTCAAGCCCTGACGCCCGAAGTTGATCTGAGCGCGTGCATTATCGCCGCTGCCTTCGATCTTGACGATCACCCCCTCGCCGAACCTGGCATGCGCCACGCTCTGTCCGGCGCGCCATGCACTGCCCTTGTTGCCGAAAGATTGTGCAATACGGTTGGCGCCGGTTTCCGGCGCATCGTCGTCCCAGGCCGATTTTTCCCATGACTTGGGATTGGCAAACCAATGATGCTGCACGCGCGGCGACAGCCATTTCAGCGCCGCGTCGGGCAATTCGTCAAAGAAGCGCGAGCGCATGCCGTAGCGCGTCTGGCCGTGCAGCATGCGGGTCTGGGAAAAGCTCAGATACAGCCGCTGGCGCGCGCGCGTGATCGCGACATACATCAGGCGCCGCTCTTCTTCGAGGCCGCCGTCTTCCTTGGCGCTGTTCTCGTGCGGGAACAAGCCTTCCTCCAGGCCGGTGATGAAGACCGCGTTGAATTCCAGACCCTTGGCCGAGTGGACCGTCATCAGTTGCAGCGCGTCTTCGCCGGCCTGGGCCTGGTTGTCGCCGGCTTCAAGCGATGCATGGGACAGGAAGGCCGAGAGCGGCGACATGACCGTGGGCAGCGGCGAATCGGCGTCAAGCACCTCGTCGCCCGAAGGTAGAACCGTGCCCGCGGTCTCTGTCGCACGCGGGCCGAGAAATGCCGGCGCATCGTGGCCGAAACCTTCTTCGGACACGAACAGCGTCGCGGCGCTGACGAGCTGCTCCAGGTTTTCGATGCGGTCCGCGCCTTCTTTTTCGGTCTCATAATGCAGCTTCAAGCCGCTGCGCCCGATCACCACTTCGACCATTTCGGCCAGCGGCAATTGCGCCGTCTCGAAGCGCGCGCCCTCGATCATCTTGACGAAGGCGCCCAGCGACGAACCGGCCTTGCCGCCGATATAGGGCACCGCGGCATACAGCGAAGTCTTGTTGGCGCGCGCCGCATCCTGCAGTTGTTCGATGCTGCGCGCACCGATGCCGCGCGCGGGAAAATTGACCACGCGCAGGAAGGCCGAGTCGTTGTGCGGATTGTCCATCAGCTGCAGATAGGCGATCGCGTGCTTGATCTCGGCGCGCTCGAAAAAGCGCAAGCCGCCGAACACGCGGTAAGGCACGCCGGCCGAAAACAAGGCATGTTCTAGCACGCGCGATTGCGCATTGGAGCGGTACAGGATGGCGATTTCCTTGCGCTCGGCGCCCTCGGCCATCAGGCCCTTGGCTTCCTCGACGATCCATTGCGCTTCCTGCAGATCGGAGGATGCCTCGTACACGCGCAAGGGTTCGCCATGGCCGGCATCGGTGCGCAGGTTCTTGCCCAATCGATTGCGGTTGTGCGATATCAGCGCATTGGCCGCATCGAGGATATGCGCATGCGAACGATAATTCTGCTCCAGCTTGATCAGGTTTTGCGAAGCGAATTCGCGCTCGAAGGCCAGCATGTTGCCGACATTGGCGCCGCGAAAGGCGTAGATGCTCTGGTCGTCGTCGCCGACGGCGAACATGGCGCCTTGCTTGCCCGCCATCAGCTTGAGCCACTTGTATTGCAGGTCGTTGGTGTCCTGGAATTCGTCAATCAGCACGTGGCGAAAGCGGCTCTGATAGTGCTCGCGCAGCGGCTGGTTGCGCGTCAACAGCTCATAGCAGCGCAGCAGCAGTTCGGCGAAGTCGACCACGCCTTCACGCTGGCATTGCTCGTCGTAGAGCCGAAACAATTCGGCCATGCGCCGGTTGTAATCGTCAAACACTTCCAGGTCGCCCGCACGCAGGCCCTGATCCTTGGCATTGTTGATGAAGTAGGCCACGTTGCGCGGCGGGTATTTCTCGTCATCGACGTTGTGCGCTTTCAAGAGCCGCTTGATGGCGGAAAGCTGGTCTTGCGAATCGAGAATCTGGAAGGTCTGCGGCAGACCGGCGTCGCGGTAATGCGCGCGCAGCAAGCGGTTGCACAAGCCGTGGAACGTGCCGATCCACATACCGCGTGTATTGATTGGCAACATGGCCGACAGGCGTACCGTCATTTCCTTGGCTGCCTTGTTGGTGAAGGTCACAGCCAGAATACCGGCCGGCGACACCTGCCCGGTCTGGATCAGCCAGGCGATGCGCGTGGTCAGCACGCGTGTTTTGCCCGACCCCGCGCCGGCCAGGATCAGCGCGGATTGCGGCGGCAGGGTGACGGCGGCGAGTTGTTCGGGATTGAGATTATCGAGAAGATTCTGCATCCCGAGATTATAACGGGTCGCACGCCCCTTCATGCCTTGCGCGCACGCTGTGCAGGCTATCGAAGGCCCATGCCGGCTTTTCCGCATGCCGATCCGCTTTGGCTTGCAGCGATGCGCCCACGCATTTTGCAAGACATGGCCCCACTGCTCGGGGCGCGAAGCGCGAATCGAGGAAATCCTTGCTCCACATGGCCCGCGCGGCCGCCATTCACCGTTCCGCATCTCATTTCCGCGGCGAAACAATTGATCGGGAAGCAATAAAAATATCCGGAAAATTTTTTTGGAATTGGTATTGCAAATTTTTAAGGGTTGACGTTACACTCGATTCACTTCCGGTTGATAGAAACCGGCAAACTACAAATGTACTGCGCGGGCGATTACTGATTGCTCGACGAACAGTTCAACGGAGCCACACAAGGAGAATCTGATGCATTCACCTTCGCACCCCAACTGGCGCTGGTCCGCGCTGCCGCTCTCTTCAAGACAGCGAAGTTCTTCCTGACGACGTTTCCACATTTCCGGATTCGGCCTCTCGCCGGATCCTGATGAACCGAGTTCGCTTGGGGAATAAGTATTCGCTTCCGCAGGCAAACGGTACGGTCGGCAAGCCATCCTTGCCGGCCGGGTTTACGCGCCGGACCGAGGGGATCACGCTCCCGCAAGGCCCGACTATATCAACGTGACGGAGAGATAAGAAAAATGTACTTGAAGAGATCCTTGATGGCCGCGGCAGTGGCCTGCGCCTATATCGGTACGGCAAACGCCGGGGTTGTGAAAGACGACGAAGGAACGGTCTACAAGCCGACCGGCAAAGGCTGGGGCCAGGTCGATATCGAAAAGACCAATCAAAACCATGCAGCCGCCACCAAAGCGCGCCGAAGCACCAATTTGACCTTGCAGGGCGGCCCGGTCATGACTGCCGCCAAGAACATTTACTACATCTGGTATGGCAGCAGCTGGGATAGCGCCTCCAAGACCCTGCTGACCAACCTGGGGCAGCACATCGGCGGCTCGCCTTACTTCAACATCAACACCACCTACTACAACAGCGCCGGCACCCATGTGCAAAATTCCGTTACCCTGGCCGGCAGCACGACCAATTCCGGCACGCTGGGAACCAGCCTGAGCGATGCCAATATCGAGACAATCGTCAGCAATGCGATCACGTCAGGCGCGCTGCCTTCGGACGCCAACGGCATCTATTTCGTGTTGACCGACAAGAACACGACGGCGACCTCGGGTTTCTGCACCCAATATTGCGGCTGGCACACCAACGCCTCGATCGGCGGCAAGGATATCAAGTACGCCTTCATCGGCGATGCCGAAACACAATGCCCCTCGGCATGCGGCGCCACCAGCCCCAGCCCGAACAACCTGCCGGGTGCGGATTCGATGGCATCCATCATTGCGCATGAAATGGAAGAGGCAACGACCGACCCGGACGGCAATGCTTGGTACTCGACGTCTTCGGGCAACGAGAACGGCGATATGTGCGCATGGAATTTCGGCACGACCTCGACCGCTTCGAACGGTGCGTCGTACAATCAAACCTTCGGCACCACCAAGTACCTGATCCAGCAGAATTGGGTGATCGCCTCGACACAGCATTGCGCTCAGCACTATCCCTGAGTCGAGTTGAGCTGAATCAAGCAGATTCCGCGACTTGAGCACCTGCCCACCGTGCCGGGCATCCGGTACGGTGGGCAAATTATTTATTGGAACGAGATGAAACAGTCAGCAATATTGCCATGCCTTGCCTTGGCCGGCATGTGCCTGGCGCTCCCGGCGACGGGCCAGGAAGCGGCAGCACCCACGCGCAGAGTTGTCGTGCCCACGGTCACGCGCAACGTCATGATCTTCGGCGGACTGGAGCATTCCCTGGCCAACGCGATCAGCCATCACGATGCCGAAGCCGCCGGCAAGCTGCTTGGAGACCGTTTCGAGATGCGCACCGAAAGCCAGCCGGGCACGCCCGTGCCGCGCGAGGCCTGGCTGCAGCATGCGATGGAAAGTGCCGCATTCGATTCCAGAATCGATCAGATGGCCGTGCATGAATATGGCGACGTCATGATCGTCAGCTTTCTCTGGCACATGACCCGCGATGGGCAGAGCGCTTCGACCGACGTCTTCGTGGTCGATACCTGGAAATCGGTAGACGGCAATTGGAAGCTCGACGTGCGTTATGCGTCCGAGGCGCACGGCGCGCAGGCCCCCATCCCGGGCGACGAGCCGGGGAAGGTTCCGGACAAGAAAAAGCTTTGAGGAGGCACATCACCCGTGAATTCGCTGATTCGAATGAAGGGCAACTTGTTGGCCGCTATCCTGGCATGCTGCGCCATGTCCGCCGGTGCCGAAACCGAGGTCGAAGCGCAAATCCACAAGGCCATCGAGCCACGCATGGGCAAGAACGTCAAGGTGGACGAGGTCAGGAAGACTCCCTACGGCGGACTGTATGAGATCCGCACCAACGGCGACATCTTCTACACCGACGAGTCCGCCAGTTATCTGTTTGTCGGCAAGATCATCGACGCGCACAACTATCACGACTTGACCAAGGAGCGCGCCGATCAACTGGCAGGCATCCGCTTTGCCGATTTGCCATTGAACGAGGCGATCAAGACCGTAAAAGGTGACGGCAAGCGCGTGATGGCAATATTCGAAGACCCCAACTGTCCGTACTGCAAGAAGCTGCATCAAACCTTGCAGAGCGTCGATAACGTCACCGTCTACACCTTTCTGCTGAATATTCTTTCGGATGATTCGGCAATCAAGGCAGCCAATATCTGGTGTGCCGGCGACCCTGCCGCGGCATGGGACAACTGGATGCTGCATAACGTGGCGGCGCCGGCCGCAAAGTCCGGCTGCAAGGCGCCGAACGATCAAATCCTGGCGTTGGGCAAATCGCTCAGAATTTCCGGCACGCCCACCTTGTATTTCGCCGACGGCTCGCGCAGCAGCGCCGTGCCGACAGCGCAGGAACTCGAAGCACGGCTTGCGTCGTCGAACTAATTCGAGGCGCCATCCGGGGGAACGATGCCATGGTTTCGATTCGAATTGCCGCCGCGGCCGTCGCATCCGGATTGGCGATTTCGGCACTGACCGCCTGGGTCTGCTTGCACGAAGACCGTCCGGCGGAGAGCGCACCGATTGACGCCGCACAGCCCGGGCATCCTATGAACCCGGCTTCGGCCGAAGCGGGCTCCCCTCTTGAATCGCTCAATGCAGCACCGCCCCTGCCCGTAAAGGTCTTCCGCCTCTCCTTCGATGCCGATGGACAACCTGTCCCCAACGACGACTTGCGTGCGGCATTCGACTACTACCTGCTGGAAATCGGCGGCGACAAGGGGGCGCGCGAACTGACCGACATGGCAGGCGCGCATGCATCGGCAGCCGAGACCCGCGCGCTGAATGAGTTGGCGAGGAAGTATCTGCTTTACATGCGCGAGAACGACGCCGCTTTAGCCGCAGCAGGCCTGGGCCCGGACTCGCTGCATAGCGCGCGCGGACTGGAGGCTTGTGCAAACTGGCTGACGCAGCGTGAACAGTTGCAGCACGCGACACTGGGGGAAAACCTCGCTTCGGCCATGTTCGGCAACGACAATCTGCTCCTGCGCGGTGCGCTTGCGCAAATGCGTTCCGGTGCGGAAGGCAGCGCCGCGGAATCCGAGGAGCAGAGCGGCATCCGCCATCCGTCTCATGCGACCTCGCCTACGGCGAGAGGAGACGATGCGGATATGGCTTCAACCCTTGCGCCGGCATTGCGCAGTTTCGCCGATCAAGCCATCGCCCTTCGCGCATGGCGCAGACGCTACGACGACATGTTGGCCGTTTTCGGGCGCAGGAATCTCGACGCGCACGCAGCCGGCAAAACGGGCGGCGATGCCAATGCTCTGCTGCGCGATTACTTTCCTTCGGACGAAGACAGGCGCCGTGCGGCGACCGAGCTTGCGCGCGAATAGGCGAGGTCGATACATGCCCAATGCAGGTCGTGGCCTCGACGCTGCCTCGCGCATGCAGCACATCATCTGAGGGAAACCTCTCGTTTTTTCCTTTTCCCTCCAGCCTTCTGCAACCCTGTTTGCAAGACCTGTGCCCATATGAATTTCCAGGGCGAAGCATGGGATCGTATCCCCAAGGGGTATCGAAGTGGCATTATCCCTGCGCGCTGTATGGGCAACCAGGCCAATTTCCCGCCCGCTAATTCCATCGGGAATGGAGGGAAAATTTTCGTGCGCCCCTGTCAGAAACTGCAGTTGCGCAAATTTGTTAATCGATTGTAAACTTGACCCACTCATTTCGGATAGTAAAGGAATTGAGATACAGAAAAGCGCTGCGCGGGCCAAATGGCCCGGATAACGACAGCCCAACGGAGTCCACAAGGAGAATCAAATGCGTTCACCTTTGTCTTGCATTGCGCAGCCGGCCAGGCTGTGTTTCGCCTCGCCACTATTCCTACCGCCTTCTTCACAGCGCTATTTGCCCTGCTTGTCGCCCCGCTTGCCGCCCTACTCGTCGGCCTAGTTTTCTCCCGCCGCACCAATTTCGAGCCCGGACTCTTACCCGGATGCCGGCCTCGTTATCGGCATGCATTTTGATGCGGCTACCGCTCTTGCTGTAACAACTTGCCGTAACACTGTGAGCATGCCAAGCCCGTGCAGGCTATCCGCCGGCAGGGGATGTCACGCCCGACGGTTTCCACAGCGGCCGCCGGGAGAACCATTTGTTCAATAAAACGGAGAGAGTAACAATGAAATTCAGAACCAGTTTTACCATGCTGCCCATGGCGGCGATGCTTGCCACGGCATTCGGCGCACAAGCCGCCACGAACTGGGTGCCGACCCAGTCGCACCGCGTGGATACGTCCATGGCGATGGAAAGCACGGCCATGCAGGCCGGCGAGCCCATCCATATCGCCGTCTCGCTGCGGGTACGCGACAAGGCCGGCCTCGATGCGTTGAGCGCGGCCGTCATCGCACACAAAAGCCGCCCCATCTCGAGCCACGAATTCCGGCGTCGCTTTGCGCCCACGCAAGCCAGCGTAGAGGCGGTAGTGGCCCATTTGAAGCGCGCCGGCTTCGTCAACGTGGTCGTGGCGCCGAACCGGATGCTGGTCACGGCTGACGGCAACGCCGGCACCGCCAAGGCCGCCTTCAATGTCGACATGAAACACTACCAGGTCCATGGCCGCACGGCCTACGCGGCCGTCAACGATGCAGTCGTGCCTCCGGAACTGGGCGATATCGTGCTGGCGGTCCACGGCCTGCAGACCGTGCATATGGCGCACACCATGTTCGTCAAGGCCGGCCCCCGCACAAGCACCCAGGCCAGGACCATGGCAACCACCTCCGCCAACAGTCCGGCCGCCTGGCCGACGATCTATAACGCCACCGGCATCCCCGACGCCGCCAACACCACGATCGGCATCATCAGTGCCGGCGACATGACGCAGACCCTGCAAGACTTGCAGAGCTTCGCATCGCAAAACGGCTTTGCCCAGCCGAACGTCAATACCGTGATCACAGGCGGACAAGGCAGTTCCACCTCGGGCACGCCGGAATGGGACATCGACAGCCAGGATTCACTAGGCGCCGCCGGCGGCGTGGTCAACCAGATGATCTTCTACGTGGCCAGCTCGATGTCCGATGCCGCCTTGACAGCCGCTTATAACCAGGCCGTCTCCGACAACACCGCCCAAGTGATCAACGTCTCGCTCGGCGAGTGCGAAACCGCAGCTCAAAGCTCCGGTACGATGGCCACCGACGACCAGATCTTCGAAACCGCCGTTTCGCAAGGCCAGACCTTCGCCGTGGCTTCCGGCGATTCGGGCTCCTACGAATGCGGCGGCAGCACCAGCCAGCAAAGCTACCCGGCGGTCTCGCCTTACGTCATTGCCGTCGGCGGCACGACACTCTATACCGATTCGTCAGGCGCATGGTCCTCCGAAACGGCATGGTCTTGCAGCAGCGCATCGAGTTGCGCCAACGGCGGCACCGGCGGCGGAGTCAGCAGCACGGAAAGTGCGCCGAGCTGGCAAGCCTCCTCGGGGGTTCTGGGTTCATCGAGCAGGCGCGGCGTGCCCGACGTAGCCTTCGACGGCGACCCGGCTTCCGGCGCCCTGCCCATCGTCAATGGATCGCCCACGCAGTACGGCGGTACCAGCCTGGCCACACCGATCTTCGTCGGCTTCTGGGCCCGCATCCAATCCGCCAATTCGAACAGCCTGGTTTTCCCGGCCACAGCCTTGTATCAATACGGCCCAGCCAACGAGTCGACGTTCTTCCACGACGTGACTGCCGGCACGAACGGCGGCTATTCCGCCGGGCCCGGCTGGGATTACACTACCGGCTTCGGCAGCTTCGATGTGGCCGGCTTTGCCAATTTCGTCAGCAGCAACCCGGGCTGGTAAGGCGTCGCCGTTCGTAGTACATTGACGCGATCAAGGGGCATGCCGGCGCCGGCGTGCCCCTGTCGTTTATGCCTAGCAATTCAGGCGCTCGAGTTGCAAGGCAAGGGTCCCACTCCACAAACGCATTTCACAAGCGAATTTCACAAGCGCATTTCACAAAATTCCGCATCATGTCGACTTCACAGAATCAAGGTTTACCTTCTTGGCTTCTCTACGGCGTGCCGGGCGCGCTGATCGTTCTTGCCTGCGTGCTTTATGTGTATCTCAATGCCGGCGACCCGCCACCCGAGCATAATAAGCCGGCAGCGGCATCTTCCAGCACTGTCTTCGGCCCCGGTGCGCTGGGCACAGGCGACAGCGCTGAGTCGCTCAACAAGCAGCAGGAACCCGTCAAGCCCTTGCTTACGCCACCCAATGGCTTGATGGCATCACCGGACGGCCAGTTGCAAGTCAACTCTTCGCTGCGCGATGTATGCGATTTCTTTCTCCTGCAACAAGCGGGCAGCAACCAGGCTGCGGCGCTGCAGGCCCATCTGAAGGAAAAACTGCCGCCCCGGGCCGCGGCGCAAGCGCAAGAAATTGCCTCGCACTATCAGTCGTACATGCAAGCCCACGACGCCCTGCTGGCGAGCCAGAACCTCGCCACCCACGATGCCGAGCGCATCGCCAACTGGCGCGAGCAACGCGACCGTCTGCGTCTGGGCATGCTCGGCGAAGCCGTGGTGCAAGCCTGGTATCCCGATGAGGACAACCGCTTCGCGCAGGCAATCGAGCAATTGCGTGAGCGCGGCGCCAATGTGACGCAGACCTTGGCCACCGGTGGGCATAACCTGAGCGGACAGGAGCAGGACGACAACCAGATGCTCGACACGATTGCCGACGAAACCAAGAGCTACAGTGCGCGGCGCCAGGAAGAATTGGCATGGGCAGAACATTTCCAGACTTATGTCACGGCGGCCACGCAGATCAAGCAGCAACCGGGCTTGAGCTTTATGGAAAAAGAAAATCAGCTGCGCGCCGAATTGGTGAAGTTGTTTCCGAGCGAGAGACAGCGGCAGCGTGCGCGCGACATGGGACCATGAGGGACCGTACTGGGCGGCAAGGAACCCTGGGGGCATTGAAGCCTGCTTGACTGCGCAACCCGCAGGGCGGAAGAATGCCTCCACGCAACAAGATGCCTTTGCCCGAAACGCCAACGGCGGGGCTACCGCGGCTTCATTGAGAATTTCAGCCCCCAATATTTCGCAAGTGTAGCAATCACGCTACAAGCGGCAAAAAGTCGGGATGCCGATTGCAAACTTTTGAGAACAAAAAGACGTGCGGCAGAACAACTGCGGGCCATACCTGCGCTGAACTGGTCTTATTTCCGGTCTGAAGATTTTACGTCTTCGGGACGCGACGACTCACCCCGGCCGGCGAAAATCGTTGCCGGCCCATTTCAATGCGCTATGCCGGTCGAGCTTGAAATCGGGCGCCACGCGCACACCCGCCAGGCAAACGCCGTCCGCACCATAGGCGCTCAGGATGGCGTGCGGGTCATCGTCGCTCGGTTTGATGTCGAGCGTCACGTTCAAGTCCGCGTCGCCCATGGTGATGAACACACTCTTGTGCAGCATGGCATGCAATTGCTGCTCGTGGCGGCGCAAGACTTCGCTGGCGGTTTTCACCAGAACGCCGAAGGCATTGGCGTCGAGCGGCTTGGGATTCTTCTTGTCGCGCCCCATGGTCCAGGGACCGACCAGAGCCGGCTCGGATTGGCCATCCTTGAACATGGCGACGGCCCAGCCATCATCATCTTCATTCTTGATCACGCGCGCGGTCCAGCCGTCGTCGCACCAGAGCCGGTCGGAAAAGATGCGCTCGTTCTCGTCCTCTTCTGCCGCTGCCATGGGCTCGGTTGCGAAGGTGAGTGCGGCATCCTGCAGTACAGCTTGCTCTGCTTCAGCCATGGCAAGCTCCCCGGGCAAACCTTCGAAGTCGAATTGCGCCTGCATCACTGATGAGCGGCACGGTTCAGCGCGCCTTCGACAGGACGATCAGCCACTTCGAGAACAGTACCAGCTCAAGGTAGCCTTGCTCCACACCGGCGCGCATATCGAATACCGGATTGGTATAGGAATAGCGCTTGCGAAAATCGGGGCCGATGAAAATCTCGCGGCGGCCGACACGGATGACAATGGAAGTAGGAAGATACTCGGCGCCGAAGCGCGCTGCATTCAGACTGCTCATGGCAAAACCCTCGAGTGACTGTATTGGCGAAGATGGCTGGGGCGGCAAATTCGGTGATATCCGCACCGTGATGCCATCGTAGCACAAATACTGTACATGCATACAGTATTTTTACACTCGGGTTTTGCTGTGTTGCCGGCGCAACAAATTGAATTGTCAGTCTAGCCCGAAACGAACAAATCGGCAAATGCGCGCGCCGCAAGCTGGGCGCTGCCGGCTTGATAGACACTCGATATGGCCGCCACCATGTCCGCCCCCTGCTCCACCAGAGGTTGCGCATTGTCGCGCGTCATGCCGCCGATGACCACGACGGGCAAGGGAATCTCTGCCTTCGATTGCGCCACGATGGACAGCGGCGTCGTCACTTCATATTTCTTGACCCGTGATGGATAGAAGCCGCCGAAGGCGACATAGCTTGCGCCGGCCCTGTGGGCGGCATGCGCCAGCTCCATGCTGCCATAGCACGAGGCGCCGACGATCTTGTCCGGACCGACCTTGGCCCGCACCTCGGCCACCGACAAATCGGTGCCGCCGACATGGATGCCGTCAGCGTCGAGTTCGAGGCATAGGTCGACGAAGTCATTGATGATGAAAGGGCATTGGTAGGTGCGGCATAGCGCCTGCAGGCATTCCGCCTGTTCGCGGCGCAGCGCCGCGTCGGCCGTCTTGTGGCGGTATTGCAGCATGGCCGCAAGTTCGCCGGCGCCGCGCAAGGCAGCCTCGCTCGCTTCGAGCAGATGACGCGTGTCGTCCCAATCGGGAGTGACGAGATACAGACCCTTCATGCATTCCTCTTTGCAGTGTAGCGGTTGGGTATCCATTGCCCTTGTGCGATCGCATAGGCGCGCGCCAGCGCATCCTGGCAATATGCCTGTGCCGCATCGAGTGCCGGCGCCATGCCCTGCCCTTGCGCCAGCAAGGCGGCGATACTCGAAGCCAGGGTGCAGCCGCTGCCATGGAAAGCCCCGGGCAAACGCGGCCAGCTCCATGAGCGGGAACCATCCTTGCCGAACCAGCGGTTGACCACCTTGTCGCCCCCGGTCTCACTGTGTCCGCCCTTGATCAAGACATTGCGGCAGCCGCGCTGCATCAGGCTTTCGGCCTGCGATTCGGCGCGCCGGTCGCCTGTGCAGAGGGCAGCAATCTCGGGCAGGTTGGGCGTGATCAGGGTCGCCAGCGGCAAGAGCGGTTCGAGGATCAGCATCGGCTCGTCGGCAGCCAGCGCGTTGCCATGGCCGCTCGCCAATACGGGGTCGAGTACGACGGGCAAATCCGGCTTTTGCAGGCGCAACAAGCCAATGAGCTCGGCAAGCGCTTCGCCATTGGCGCGGCTGCCTATGATGCCGATCTTGACCGCCGCAATATCGATCTTGTCGATCACGGCTTGCGCCTGGCGCCGCACCATATCGGAAGAGACCGGCTCGATGGCGTACACCCGGTCATTGTCTTGCGCAGTCAACACCGTGATCACGGAAAGGGGATGCGCGCCGAGTGCGCTGATCGCCTGCACGTCGGCCTGGATGCCCGCGCCGCCGCTCGGGTCGGCGCCGGCAAAGACGAGTACCGATGGGCGCGGCATTCCGTGGCTCATGCGACGCGGCCGGCCATTGGCGAAGACGGTGCGCCGGCGAAGCGGCGCGGAATACGGCCTGCCAGGTAAGCCGCGCGGCCGGCTTCGATACCGAGCTTCATGGCGTGCGCCATCAGGATGGGATTCTTGGCGCCGGCAATGGCAGTGTTCATCAATACTCCGTCGCAACCGAGCTCCATCGCAATCGCGGCGTCGGACGCCGTGCCGACCCCGGCATCGACCAGCACGGGCACCTTGGCCTGCTCGATGATGAGCGAGAGATTCCACGGGTTCAAAATGCCCATGCCCGAGCCGATCAGGGAAGCCAGCGGCATCACGGCGACACAGCCAATCTCTTCCAGTATCTTGGCCTGGATGGGATCGTCGCTGCAATAGACCATGACGTCGAAACCATCCTTGACCAGGGTCTCGGCCGCCTTCAAGGTATCGGGCATATTGGGGAACAGCGATTTCTGATCGCCCAGCACTTCGAGCTTGACCAGCTTGTGGCCGTTCAACAGTTCGCGCGCCAACTGCAAGGTATAGACCGCATCGGCGGCGTTGTAGCAGCCGGCCGAGTTGGGCAGCATGGTGTACTTCGACGTGGGCAGCACGTCGAGCAGGCTGGGCTCGTTCGGGTTCTGGCCGATGTTGACGCGGCGCACGGCTACCGTAATGATCTCGGCGCCCGAGGCTTCGACGGCCAGGCGGGTTTCTTCGAGGTCGCGGTATTTGCCGGTGCCAACCAACAGGCGTGAGGCGTAGGTTTTGCCGGCGATAGTTAGGCCGTGGTCTTCGGTCTGCTGCATAAATTCTCCTCGTGCGGAACAAGCGCCCGCCTGCGTAACTCCCCTCGCCCGCAGGCGGGAGAGGGGTAGGAGGTGAGGGATATCATGCCTTGACTATGCAAAAAAAGCGGAGCCAGATCGCGATCCCCCCTCACCCCTGCCCCTCTCCCGCCCGCGGGCGAGGGGTTCTATCTTGGCGCTCGCGCGCAAATCACTTCAACCGCCGCCGATGGCTCTGACAATTTCTACTTTGTCGGCAGCCAGCAACGTCCGTTCGGCCCACTTCTGCCGCGGCACAATCTCGCGATTGATCGCCACCGCCAAGGCCTGGTTACCGAGGTTCAGTCCGGCAACCAAATCCCGCACCAACTGGCCCTCCGCTACTTCACGCGGCTCGCCATTCAAGTGGATCGCAATCGTAGCCATCACTGCTTACGGTAGATTTCCGAACCGCTCTTGACGAACTCAACCGCCTTGACTTCCATCCCTTGCTTCAAGGCTTCGACCTCCGAAATACCCTGCTTGGCCGCATAGTCGCGCACATCCTGCGTGATCTTCATGGAACAGAAGTGCGGGCCGCACATGGAACAGAAATGCGCCACCTTGGCCGAATCCTTGGGCAGGGTCTCGTCGTGGAATTCACGCGCCTTGTCAGGATCGAGGCCGAGGTTGAACTGGTCTTCCCAGCGGAATTCGAAGCGCGCCTTGGAAAGCGCGTTGTCGCGGATCTGGGCGCCCGGATGGCCCTTGGCCAAGTCGGCCGCGTGCGCCGCGAGCTTGTAGGTGATGATGCCTTCCTTCACGTCGGCCTTGTTCGGCAAACCCAGATGCTCCTTCGGCGTGACGTAGCACAACATGGCGGTGCCGTACCAGCCTATCATGGCTGCGCCGATGCCCGAGGTGATGTGGTCGTAACCCGGTGCGATATCGGTGGTCAAGGGGCCGAGCGTGTAGAACGGCGCTTCGGCGCACTGTTCCAGTTGCAGGTCCATGTTTTCCTTGATCAGGTGCATGGGCACGTGGCCCGGACCTTCGATCATCACTTGCACGTCGTGCTTCCAGGCGATCTGCGTCAATTCGCCCAGCGTCTTCAGTTCGCCCAGTTGCGCTTCGTCGTTGGCGTCGTAGATCGAGCCGGGACGCAAGCCGTCGCCCAGCGAGAACGACACGTCGTACGCCTTCATGATCTGGCAGATGTCTTCGAAGTGCGTATAGAGGAAGTTTTCCTTGTGGTGCGCCAGACACCACTTCGCCATGATCGATCCGCCGCGCGAGACAATCCCGGTCATGCGCTTGGCCGTCAGCGGCACGTAGCGCAGCAAGACGCCGGCGTGGATGGTGAAATAATCGACGCCCTGCTCCGCCTGCTCGATCAGCGTGTCGCGGAAGATTTCCCAGGTCAGGTCTTCGGCCTTGCCATTGACCTTCTCCAGCGCCTGGTAAATCGGCACGGTGCCGATGGGCACGGGCGAATTGCGGATGATCCATTCGCGCGTTTCGTGGATATGCTTGCCGGTGGAAAGATCCATCACCGTATCGCCGCCCCAACGGATGGCCCAGGTCATCTTCTCGACTTCTTCGCCGATGGACGACGTAACGGCCGAATTGCCGATGTTGGCATTGATCTTGACCAGGAAATTGCGGCCGATGATCATCGGCTCGATTTCCGGGTGGTTGATGTTGGCCGGAATGATGGCGCGGCCGCGCGCGATTTCGTCGCGCACGAATTCCGGCGTGATCTCTTCCGGGATCGCCGCACCGTAGTTCTGGCCCGGATGCTGGCGCGCCATCAAGTCGGCCAGGCGGTTGCCCATGGGGCCCGAGGCTTTCAATTGCTCGACGTATTCCTGGCGGCGCATGTTTTCGCGGATCGCCACGTATTCCATCTCGGGTGTAACGATGCCCTTTTTGGCGTAATGCATCTGCGAGACATTCTTGCCGGCCTGCGCGCGGCGCGGCTTGCGGTGCAGGTTGAAACGCAACTCGGCCAGTTGCGGGTCGTTCAGGCGCTCGATGCCGTACTCGGAACTCGGACCGGACAGCTCTTCCGTGTCGGCGCGCTCCAGAATCCACGGCAGGCGCGGCGTACCGAGGCCGGAACGGATGTCGATCTTGACGCCCGGCTCGGTATAGGGGCCGGAGGTATCGTAGACGTAGATGGGCGGATTCTTTTCCGCGCCGAACGAAGCCGGCGTATCGGATTGGCTGATTTCGCGCATCGGCACGCGAATGTCGGGCCGCGAACCTTCGACATAGATCTTGCGCGAATTCGGCAGGGGCTGGATCGCCGCCTCGTCGACCTGGGCGGTGGCGGCTAAGAATTTGGGATTGGCGTTCATCGCGTTCCTTTGCTTGGTTCATATCGCGAGGGAACGGCGGATGTAGTAAGACTGCAGCATCCGTAAGCTTCCCTTCGCTGGCATTATCCAGATCAGGTAAAGGGTATTTCTCACCCGGAGAAGATTGCATGATATTTATGCAATGCCGCCAGGACCCCTAGCAAGACCAAAATGAAATGGTATGGTCCGGATTATACGCCCATTTATGCCCCGGTTATCCGGGCGCGCGGGCGTTCCCTTATATAATCGCTAGTTCCTTGCAAACATAAATATGATCGCCCGACCATGGAACTAGCCAAGTCCTTCGAACCAGCCGACATTGAAGCCTTCTGGCGCGCCGAATGGGAAAAGCGCGGCTATTACACCGCCACCACAGATGCCGACAAGCCGGCCTTCTCGATTCAGTTGCCGCCGCCCAACGTCACCGGCACGCTGCACATGGGCCACGCCTTCAACCAGACCATCATGGATGGCTTGACGCGCTACCACCGCATGCGCGGCTACAACACGGCATGGATTCCCGGCACCGACCACGCCGGTATTGCGACACAGATCGTTGTGGAGCGGCAACTCGACGCGCAAAAGGTATCGCGCCACGACCTCGGCCGCGAAAAGTTTGTCGAAAAGGTTTGGGAGTGGAAGGAAAAATCGGGCTCGACCATCACCGGGCAGATGCGCCGCATGGGCGCTTCGACGGACTGGAGCCGCGAATACTTCACGATGGACGACAAGCTGTCCAAGACCGTGACCGAAGTGTTCGTGCGCCTGTATGAACAAGGCTTGATCTACCGCGGCAAGCGCCTGGTCAATTGGGACCCGGTGCTGGGCACAGCCGTATCCGACCTCGAAGTATCGTCGGAGGAAGAAGACGGCTTCATGTGGCACATCAAGTATCCGCTGGCCGACGGCAGCGGCCACCTGACGGTTGCCACCACGCGCCCCGAGACCCTGCTGGGCGACGTGGCCGTGGCAGTCGACCCGACCGACGAGCGCTATACCCACCTGGTCGGCAAGCTGCTCAAGCTGCCGCTGACGGACCGCGAAATTCCTGTGATCGCTGACAGCTACGTCGACAAGGAATTCGGCACCGGCTGCGTCAAGATCACGCCTGCGCACGACTTCAACGACTATCAAGTGGGCCAGCGCCACAACCTGGCGCAGATTTCCATCTTCACGCTGGAAGCCAAGATCAGCGATGCCGCACCGGCCGCCTACCAAGGCATGGATCGCTTCGCCGCGCGCAAGCAGATCGTGGCCGATCTGGAAGCGCAAGGCTTGCTCGCCGAAGTCAAGCCGCACAAGCTGATGGTGCCGCGCGGCGACCGCACCAATGTCGTGCTGGAACCGATGCTGACCGACCAATGGTTCGTCGCCATGAGCAAGCCGGCGCCAGAGGGCACGCATTTCCCCGGCAAGTCCATCACTGAAGTGGCGCTGGAAAAAGTGGCCTCGGGCGAAATCAAGTTCGTACCGGAAAACTGGACCACGACCTACAACCAATGGCTCAACAATATCCAGGATTGGTGCATTTCGCGCCAGCTATGGTGGGGCCATCAAATCCCGGCTTGGTATGACGACGAAGGCAAGGTCTACGTCGCGCGCAGCGAGGCCGAAGCGCGGGCGCAAGCCGGCGGGAAAGCCGTCAAGCGCGATGCCGACGTGCTCGACACCTGGTTCTCCTCGGCCTTGGTGCCGTTTTCTACGCTGGGCTGGCCCGCCGAGACGCGCGACATGGAATTGTTCCTGCCCTCTTCCGTACTCGTGACCGGCTTCGACATCATCTTCTTCTGGGTCGCGCGCATGGTCATGATGACATCGCACTTCACCGGCAAGGCGCCGTTCGATACCGTTTATGTGCACGGACTGATCCGCGACTCGAGCGGACAGAAGATGTCAAAATCCAAGGGCAATACGCTGGACCCGATCGATTTGATAGACGGCATCAAAGTCGATGAACTAGTGAGCAAACGCACCACGGGCTTGATGAACCCGAAAGACGGGCCCAAGATCGAAAAGGCCACACGCAAGGAATACCCTGAAGGCATTCCGGCCTTCGGCACCGATGCACTGCGCTTCACCATGGCCAGCTATGCCAGCCTGGGGCGCAACATCAACTTCGACTTGAACCGCTGCGAAGGCTACCGCAACTTCTGCAACAAGCTGTGGAACGCCACGCGCTTCGTGCTGATGAATACCGAAGGCAAAGACTGCGGCCTGGCCGAGCATCCGACGGAGTCGTGCGGCCCTGGCGGCTATCTCGATTTCTCGCAAGCAGACCGCTGGATCTCTTCGCAATTGCAGCGCGTGGAAGCCGAGGTGGCGAAGGGTTTCGCCGACTACCGTTTCGATAATATCGCGAGCGCCATCTACAAGTTCGTCTGGGACGAGTATTGCGACTGGTACGTCGAAGTGGCCAAGGTGCAGATGCAGAACGGCGACGAAGGCCAACAGCGCGCCACGCGCCGCACGCTCTTGCGCACGCTCGAAACCGTGCTGCGCCTCGCCCACCCCATCATTCCCTTCATCACCGAGGCGCTGTGGCAAACCGTGGCGCCGCTCGCCGGCCGCAAGGTCAACGAGGGCGATTCGATCATGCTGCAAGCCTACCCGGTTGCGCAGCCGGAAAAGATCGATGAAAAGGCCGAAGCCTGGATGGATAGCCTGAAGGCGATGACGGCAGCGAGTCGTAATTTGCGTGGTGAGATGCAAATCTCAGATGCGAAGCGCGTGCCGCTGATTCTGCAAGCCGACGATGACGCGCAACGCGCGCAGTTGCAAGCCTTCGCGCCCTACCTGCAAGCACTGGGCAAGCTCTCGGAAGTACAAGTGGTCGAAGCCCTGCCCGAATCGCCTGCGCCGGTGGCCGTGGTCGGCGTGAGCAAGCTGATGCTGAAAGTCGAGATCGACGTGGCGGCGGAACGCGAGCGCATCACCAAGGAAATCGCCCGCCTTGAAGGCGAAATCGCCAAAGCGGAGACACAGCTCGGCAACGAAAGCTTCGTTGCGCGCGCACCGGCACATGTGGTGGGTCAGATGCGGGAGCGCGTGGCCGGCTTCGGTGCGACGCTGGTCAAATTGCGCGAGCAGCGCGAGCGCTTGAAGTAGGCTCGCGCATCGATGGAATGCGCAGTCCGCAGGATGGGTCGCCAGGCATCACACGCTTCGCTCTCCCATCCAGCAAACCCCGGCGCTGCGGCATTCCTAGAAGAAATCATCTAGCCGCCATCTGGCGCGGCGCCGGATTTTCATGCGATGATTTGTGCCACCCTTGCACAAACCCCTTTCTCCGGAGAACGGCATGAAACGACTCTTCCTGCTCGCCGCAGTTCCAGCACTGTTCGCATCGTCCGCCGCGTTGGCGCAGCAAGCCAGCCCTGTCGGTTTGTGGAAAAACATCGACGATGAAAGCGGCAAGCCCAAGGCGCTGATCCGCATCACGGAGAGCAACGGCGTATTGAGCGGCAAGATCGAAAAGCTGTTTCGTGCACCCAGCGAAGATCAAAACCCCAAGTGCGACAAATGCGAAGGCGAGCTGAAAAACCAGCCCATCCTCGGTATGACCATCTTGAGCGGCATGAAGCGTGACGGCGATGAATATAACGGCGGCAACATCCTCGACCCCAACAACGGCAAGGTCTACCACAGCAAGCTGGAATTGAAGGATTCGGGCAAGAAGCTGAGCGTGCGCGGCTATATCGGCATCCCGCTTCTGGGACGCTCGCAAACCTGGTTGCGCGAGGAGTAAAACAGGGCGGCTGAGCCGCCCTGTCCTTTACACGAAAGAGATGGAAAGGCCCGGCAAACTGACGCCGGAGAAAGCCGTCGCCCAGGTCTGGCCAGGTTCGACCGGCAACACGTCAGCCCAGGCCCCCGTGGTGATGATCTCCCCTGCTGCCAACGGCGCAAACTGCGGCTGGCCATGCAGTATCTGGTTCAGCTGCCACAGCGCATGCACCGGGCTGCCCCAGACGTCGCTGCCGTAGCCGGCAGAACGCAATTCATCGCCGCACGAGACCGAAACGCTGGCATTGGCGAGCACTTGCGGCAAGCTGCGGCGCGAAGCGGCGGACAAGGATTTCGGCTCCCCCACCAGCAAGGCGCCATGCATGCCGAAGGCGGCAATCGCATCGGCTTCCTCGAACTTCCAATCGGGGAAGGGGCAGGTCACGATTTCGAAAGCGTGCGCCATCCATTCGATGCAATCGGCAATCTCCTCCACCGTCGCATCGGGTGCAGGAGCCTTGGCCAAGCGGAAGATCAGTTCCGGCCCCAAGCGCGGCTGCATCGCCCCTTTCAGGCTTTGCAAGCCGTGGTTATCCTCGATGTAGCGCACCGTGGTGTCGAACATCGGAGTCCAGATCGGCATGTGGATAGGCTGATCGACGCCGTAATGGCTCCAGATCTTGCGATTGGTAAAACCTATCTTGCGTCCTATCATCGTCTCGCCTTGCGCGATGCGCGTTTCGAGTATGCAATGTGCAATCTCGTAGGCATCGCAGGCCGACAAGGGCTCATGCGAAGACAAAGGGGGGATGAGGCGCGATTGCGCACGGGCTTCGAGCAATTGGTGCGCGTAGCGGTTGGCTTGAGTCGACATCAGCATTGTGGGGGCTCGCTGTCTGAATTGCCCGCGTTTCGCAGGCAAATGTCTAAGCCCACCCGCACCCGCGGGCTGGCTGGAAAACGATTATGCCGAATCCAGGGCCAAATGTGATCGATATCAGGCAAAAATCAACTAAATATCGGTTTTTGGTCGCATGCACATGGTTTCTTGGCCAAAAATGCACGCCGGGTACCTAATATTTGGTGCCTCGCACCAAATGCTGACACGCCACCTTTACATATTTTCTTGTTTGGCAACAAGAATTTGGACAAAATCAGCATCGCTGCTGGCGCTGAGACAGCGCCAGCCTCAGGATGGTTTTCCCGAAACGAGGTTTATTGCCAGAGGTCGCCCGTGCCGCTGCGTGGCGGCGCCACGCCGAAGTGCGCATACGCTGCCGGCGTGGCAATGCGGCCGCGCGGCGTACGTTGGATGAAGCCCTGCTGGATCAGATAAGGTTCGAGCACGTCTTCGATGGTGTCGCGCTCTTCGCCGATGGCGGCGGCGAGGTTGTCGAGCCCGACCGGGCCACCCGAGAATTTGAACAGCACCGCTTCGAGCAATTTGCGGTCCATCAAGTCGAATCCGACCGGATCGACGTCGAGCATGACCAGGGCCGAATCGGCCATGGCCTTGGTGATCTGGCCCGTTCCCTTGACCTCGGCATAGTCGCGCACGCGGCGCAGCAGGCGGTTGGCGATACGCGGCGTGCCGCGGCTGCGCTTGGCGATTTCAAGCGCGCCCTCGTCGTCGATCGGCGCATTGAGCAAAGCCGCGCTGCGCACCACGATGCGCGTCAATTCCTGCGGCGTATAGAATTCGAGCCGGCCGACGATGCCGAAGCGGTCGCGCAAGGGATTGGTCAACATGCCGGCGCGCGTGGTGGCGCCGACCAGGGTAAACGGTTGCAGATCGAGCCGTACGGAGCGCGCCGCCGGCCCCTCGCCTATCATGATGTCGATCTGGTAATCTTCCAGCGCCGGGTACAGGATTTCCTCGACCACGGGCGAGAGGCGATGGATTTCGTCAATGAACAAGACGTCATTCGCTTCAAGATTGGTCAAGAGTGCCGCCAAATCGCCGGCGCGCTCCAGCACCGGGCCGGAAGTCTGGCGCAGGTTGACGCCCATCTCACGCGCAATGATATGGGCCAGCGTGGTCTTGCCCAAACCCGGCGGACCAAACAGCAGAGTGTGGTCGAGCGCTTCCCTGCGCTGTCGCGCCGCCGCGATAAAGATTTCGAGCTGGCCGCGCACCTTTTCCTGGCCGACGTATTCGTCCAATTGCTTGGGACGTAGCGCGCGCTCGATAGCCTCCTCATTCGGCGAAGCCGGCGTCGCCGAGATAATGCGCTGTTCGGTGAAATTGTCGGTTTGGATGGTCATTACGCTAGTCTACTAGGCTTTCGAGAGCGCTTTCAATGCCGCCTTGATACCGTCCGAAACGCTGCTGCCGGCAGGCACCTGCTTCAACGCGAGATTAGCTTCCTTGTCCGAATATCCCAACGCCACCAAGGCATTGAGAATATCCGCCGTAGCATCACTATGCATCACGCCGCCAACATGCCCCAGATCCGCCCCTAGCTTACCCTTCAATTCCAGCAACAAACGTTCGGCCGTCTTCTTGCCTATCCCAGGCACCTTGGTCAAGCGCCCCGCTTCCTGCAAAGTAATCGCCTGCGCCAAATCGGCCACCGACATCCCTGACAAAATCGACAAGGCCGTGCGCGCGCCGATACCCGAAATCTTGATCAACTGGCGAAACACATTGCGCTCTTCCGCCGTGCCGAAACCGAACAGCAGATGCGCATCTTCCCGCACGGTCAAATGCGTCAAGAGCTGAACCTTCTCGCCCAGGCCCGGCAGGTTGTAGAAGGTACTCATCGGTACGTCGACTTCATATCCCACGCCCTGGCAGTCGACCAGAATTTGCGGCGGGTTCTTTTCGATCAGGATTCCGGAGAGGCGGCCTATCATGAATGACGATCCTTTATCAAATTGGGGATGTGCTGAAGAAGCGTAGCGAGCAGCCTGCGCGGCCCGCCCGGTTTGCGCTGAGAAGCGCAACCGTACGCAGGTACGGTGAGCATCGCAAGCGCAAAACGGCTGGCCGGGTAGGCGGGTGCAGTAGCTTATTCAGCATATCCCTAGCCGACGAGGCGGCCGCCACGTATGCGCAAGCCTTTTTTCACCAGGCCCGGCGCCAGCGCGCTCAAAGCCGAGAGAGAGTCGCCGCTATGCGCATGGCAGATCGCCACACCCAAGGCATCGGCCGCATCGGTCGAAGGCAGGCCCGGCAAGAGCAACAGCCGCTGCACCATTTCCTGCACCTGCGATTTCTGCGCCTTGCCATGGCCGACCACGGCTTGCTTCAATTGCAGCGCCGTATATTCTGCAACCGACAGGCTGGCATTGACCAGAGCGCAAATCGCCGCGCCGCGCGCCTGACCGAGCAGGAGCGTCGATTGCGGATTGACGTTGACGAAGACTTTTTCGATGGCGGCGCAATCGGGCGCGTAGGTGGCCGCGATTTCGGAGACGCCGGCGAAGATGGTCTTGAGCCGTTGCGGCAAATCGGCCTCGGGCGTCTTGATCGTGCCCGAGGCGATGTAGGCAAGCTTGTTGCCTTGTTTGTCGATGACGCCGAACCCCGTGGTGCGCAGGCCGGGGTCGATGCCGAGTATCTTCACTTGTATTTAGTGGCGGAAGTGGCGCGTGCCCGTCAGCATCATCACGATACCGTGTTCGTCGGCGGCATCGATCACTTCCTGGTCGCGCATCGAGCCGCCCGGCTGCACCACAGCCGTTGCGCCGGCTTGCACCACCACGTCCAGGCCGTCGCGGAACGGGAAGAAGGCATCGGACGCCACAGCCGAACCGACCAACGTCAGGTTGGCATTTTGCGCCTTGATCGAAGCAATGCGCGCCGAATCGACGCGGCTCATCTGGCCCGCACCCACGCCCATGGTCATGCCGTTGGCGCAGAACACGATGGCGTTGGACTTGACGAACTTGGCCACGCGCCAAGCGAACATCATGTCTTGCAATTGTTGCTGGGTCGGCTGCTTCTTGGTCACGACCTTGAAGTCGGCCATAGCCACATTCTTGGAGTCGGGCGACTGTACCAGCAAGCCGCCGCCGACACGCTTGAAATCGAACACGTTGACGCCATCACCCAAGGGCACTTCGAGCAGGCGCACGTTCTGCTTGGCAGCAAACACGGCGCGCGCGGCTTCGGTGTAGCCCGGTGCAATCAGCACTTCGACAAATTGCTTGGCAATCGCTTCTGCGGCATTGCCGTCCAGCTCGCAATTGAAAGCGATGATGCCGCCGAAGGCCGAGGTCGGGTCGGTCTGGAAGGCTTTGCTATAGGCTTCGAGTGCATTGCCGCCGACCGCCACGCCGCAGGGGTTGGCATGCTTGATGATGACGCAGGCGGTTTCGCCGAAGGTCTTGACGCATTCCCAGGCCGCATCGGCGTCGGCGATGTTGTTGTACGACAGTTCCTTGCCTTGCAACTGCTTGTAGTTGGCCAAAGAACCTGCGGCCGGCACGGTGTCGCGATAAAAGGCGGCGGACTGGTGCGGGTTTTCGCCATAGCGCATGTCTTGCACTTTCTTGAAATGCAGGTTCAGCGTTTCAGGGAAGTTGCTGCGCGTGGCGTGCTGCTTGTCTTCGCCCAGGGAAGTGAAATAATTCGTGATCGCGCCATCGTATTGCGCGGTATGGGCGAACACTTTCTTGGCCAGCGTGAAGCGCGTTTCATACGACACCTCGCCGGCCTTCATCTGTTCCAGAACCGGGGCATAGTCGGCCGGGTCGCAGATCACGACCACGTCCTTGTGGTTCTTGGCCGAAGAACGCAGCATGGCCGGGCCGCCGATGTCGATGTTCTCGATCGCGTCTTCCAGCGTGCAGTGCTCCTTGGCCACCGTCTGCTGGAACGGGTAGAGATTGACCACCACCATGTCGATCGTCGGAATGCCATGGCTGCCCAGCGCATCCATGTGCGCCGGGAAGTCGCGCCGCGCGAGGATGCCGCCATGCACCTTGGGGTGCAGGGTCTTGACGCGGCCATCGAGCATTTCCGGGAAGCCCGTGTAATCGGCCACCTCGGTCACCTTGAAGCCGTTGTCGGCCAGCAGCTTGGCCGTGCCGCCGGTGGAAAGGATGTTGACTCCCATGGCGGCGAGTTCGCGCGCGAATTCGAGCACGCCGGTCTTGTCGGAAACCGAGATGAGGGCTTGTTTGATCATGATGTGGTCCGAGGAAATTGAAAAGCGGTTTAAAGCATGCCGTGCTGCTGCAATTTCTTGCGCAGCGTGTTGCGGTTGATGCCGAGCATATCGGCCGCTTGCGACTGGTTGCCTTCGGCGCGCGCCATCACCGCTTCGAGTATGGGTTTTTCCACCGTGAGTATCACCATTTCATAGACATTGCTGGGCTCCTGCTCGCCCAGGTCCTTGAAATATTTTTCCAGGCTTTTCTTCACGACTTCTTGAATATTGTCTTTGCTCATGCTTGCTACGTATTTTTTGGATTTTTATGACTCCGCTGCACCATCCCTGCTTCTGCTTGGTGCGGGCTCAGGCTTTGTTGCCGGCATCCGCGGCACTCAGGCAGCGAGCTGCTCGATGCTGCTTTCTGCGGCAAGGCCGTATTGTAACCGTTCCCCGTATATCTTCTGCATTTCGAAGAACTCATGCACTGCAGCAAGCTGCTGCTCGCAATCTTCCAGCAGATTCATGCGGCGGCGGAAGTCTTCGCCGCCCGCGAGGTCGTGCACATACCAGCCGATATGCTTGCGCGCCGTGCGCACACCCAGGTATTCGCCGTAAAAGGCGTAGTGGGCGCGCAAGTGTTCATCCATCAAGCGCTGCACCTCGGCCACCATGGGCGGCGGCAACAGCGTGCCGGTTTTGAGATAGTGGTCCACTTCGCGGCAGATCCAGGGCCGGCCTTGGGCGGCACGGCCTATCATCACGGCGTCGGCCCCGGTTTGCTGCAATACGGCCTTGGCCTTTTGCGGCGTGGTAATGTCGCCGTTGGCGACAACCGGGATCGATACCGCCGACTTCACCGCGGCAATGGTTTCGTATTCGGCATCGCCCTTGTAGCCGTCGGCACGCGTGCGTCCGTGCAGCGTCAACATGGCAATGCCGGCCGACTCCGCCATGCTCGCGATGCGCAAGGCGTTCTTGTTCAAGCGGTCCCAGCCGGTGCGGAATTTCAGCGTGACGGGCACCTCGACGGCAGCCACTACCGCGTCGAGAATCCGGCCGACCAATTCTTCGTTCTGCAACAGGGCCGATCCGCACCAGCTATTGCACACCTTCTTGACCGGGCAACCCATGTTGATGTCGATGATTTGCGCACCGCGCTCGACGTTGAATCTGGCGCACTCGGCCAGCATGGCCGGGTCGGCGCCGGCGATCTGCACCGCCTTCGGCTCCATCTCGCCGTCATGGTTGGTGCGGCGCGAAGACTTTTCCGTCGCCCACAGGCGCGGATTCGAGGCCGCCATTTCCGACACTGCATAGCCCGCGCCCAACTGCTTGCACAACTGGCGGAAAGGCCGGTCCGTCACCCCGGCCATGGGGGCGACAAAGACATTGTTGGCGAGAATATGGGGGCCGATTTGCATGGCGCTATTTTAACTTGCCGCACGTACTGCTTTGTGCTGCTTTATCGATCAATTTCGTCCAAGGCCAGACCGGCAAGGTGATCCACGTCGGCCCATTGCACAATTTTTAACGCCTCGCCATCCCAGCTCAGGCGGTTGATGCCGGCATTGGGAGTATCGAAATCGCGCGGCTCCGACAAATCGATGCCGCGCGCATGGTGATTGATGCAGTCGAGCACGCCGCCGTGCGTAACGATGGCAATGCGGCGCGCGCCGGATTGCACGGCTTGCATCAGGGCGCCGACCGTACGCCCCGAGAATTCGAGCAGGGTCTCGGCCGTGTTCACGCCTTGCGGATAGCGGTAATCCTTGGCCCGGGCGCGCATCGCGGCATAGGCCTCGGGAAACAATTTGGCAATCTCGTCGTAGGCATGGCCTTCAAAGGCGCCATAGCAGCGCTCGCGCCATGCCCGGTCGACCACGGGCTGCAGGCCCTGCGCGGCCGCCAACGGCGCCGCTGTCTTGCGTGCGCGCGACAAGTCGCTGCAATGGATCGCATCGAAACGCTCGCCTTGCAGCACTTGCGCCAGCAGTTGGGCCTGGCGCAAGCCGGTTTCATTGAGTTCGACGTCGAGATGGCCTTGCAGGCGGCGCTCGGCATTCCACGCCGTTTCGCCGTGGCGTATCAGTACAAGGTCTATCATCAATCAGGATTTGGTCAATGCGGGGTTCAAGGTATAGCTGCCGGAGAACGAAGCTTGCGCCAGCACGTGGCCTTTGATCGCATCGCGCACTTGGGCGCCGGTAAATTTGCCGTCGACCGGCACGCGTGCGATGTCGAGCGCATACAGCGTGAACACATAGTTATGCACCAGGGCATCGTTCCACGGCGGGCATGGGCCGTCATAGCCGAAATAGTCTCCGCCCATGTCGGCATCACCGGCGAACCAGCCGGTGTAATCGTTCAAGCCATGGCGCGCATCGGCCAGCGGGCTGCCGGCGATTTGCGGGCCGGCCTTGCCGCGCGCGGTGACGCCATCGGCAAACGAGCCGGCGCCGATGGCGGAAATGTCGGCCGGGATGTCGACCATGACCCAATGGAAGAAATCGACACGCGGCAAATCGAGCGGCACGATCTTGCCTTCCTGGTTTACGTCGTCTCCGCGCGAGGGCACGTCGCTGTCGCAGCAGATCAGCGCCAGGGACTTCGTGCCGGGCGGCAAATCGGACCAAGCCAGGTGCGGATTGCGGTTGGCCGACAGCTTGACGTGGGATTTCGGATCGATCACGCAAAAGGCGAAATCGCCGGGGATCAACTCACCATCCCTGAAAGAATCGCTCCAGAATTTCATGGCATCTCCTTGCGCTTGGGCATACATTAAGGAACTCAGTTGTTCACTTGCAGCCAGAACGTCACCGGGCCGTCATTGGTCAGCGACACCTGCATGTTGGCACCGAATTGCCCGGTCTCAACCACGGCATGGCGCTCGCGTGCGCGCCGCACGATGTGATCGAACAGGCGCCGCCCATCTTCCGGAGCGGCGGCAGGCGTGAACGACGGCCGCGTACCGGACTTGGTATCGGCCGCCAGGGTAAATTGCGGCACCAGCAAAAGCGCACCCTTGGTATCGGTCACACTCAGGTTCATCTTGCCGGCCTCGTCGGAAAACACGCGGTAGCTCAACAATTTAGATAATAGCGCGTCGGCTTCACGCTCGCTGTCGCCGCGCTCCGCGCACACCAAGACCATCAAGCCCTTTTCAATCGCCCCGACAGTCGTGCCGTCAACCGTGACGCTCGCATGCGTCACGCGCTGTAGTAGCGCAATCATCAGGACAACGTCACGCGCGCAAACTTGCGCTTGCCGACTTGCAGGACGAAAGTGCCTGCTTCCACCTTCAAGCCGCGGTCACTGATCACGGCGCTATCGATGCGCACACCGCCTTGATCGACCATGCGCAAACCTTCGGCGGTCGAGGCGCACAAGCCGGTTTGCTTGAGCAGTTGGCCGATGCCGAGCGGCGCGCCCGAAACGCCGATTTCCTCGATATCGTCCGGAATGCCGCCTTGCGCCCGGTTATTGAAATCGGCCAAGGCATCTTCCGCGGCTCGGGAGGAGTGAAAGCGCGTAACAATTTCCTGACCAAACAGCACCTTGGCATCGCGCGGGTTGCGTCCTTCTTCCACCTCGCGCTTCAGTTTCACGATCTCCTCGATCGAGCGGAAGGACAAGAGTTCGTAGTAACGCCACATCATCTCGTCCGAGATGCGCATCAGCTTGCCGAACATCTCATTGGGATGCTCTGTTATGCCGACATAGTTGCCCTTCGACTTGGACATTTTTTCCACGCCATCCAAGCCTTCGAGCAGGGGCATGGTCAAGATGCATTGCGGCTCCTGCCCGTAGTCTTTTTGCAACTCGCGACCGACCAGCAAATTGAATTTCTGATCCGTGCCGCCCAACTCGAGGTCGGACTTGAGCGCCACCGAGTCGTACCCCTGCATCAGCGGGTAGAGCAATTCATGCACAGAAATGGGCGTGCCGGCCTTGAAGCGCTTGGTGAAGTCGTCACGCTCCAGGATGCGCGCCACGGTGTACTTGGCCGAAAGCTCGATCATGCCGCGCGCACCGAGCGGGTCGGACCATTCCGAGTTGTAGCGAATTTCAGTCTTGGACGGATCGAGCACCAGGCTGGCCTGTGCAAAATAAGTCTTGGCGTTGGCTTCGATCTGTTCGCGCGTCAGGGGCGGGCGCGTGGCGTTGCGGCCGGAGGGGTCGCCGATCATCGAGGTGAAATCGCCGATCAGGAAAATGACGGTGTGGCCCAGATCTTGCAACTGACGCATCTTGTTCAAGACCACGGTGTGGCCCAGGTGCAGGTCCGGTGCGGTCGGATCGAGGCCGAGTTTGATGCGCAGCGGTTGGCCGGTTTTTTCCGAGCGTACCAATTTGGCAATGAAATCCGATTCGATGAGCAATTCGTCAACCCCGCGCTTGGCAACGGCGAGGGCGTGTTGTACTGCATCGGAAAGAGGCTGATTCGGATTCATATTGGCAAGAAAAGCAAGTCGAAGAAAGGCGTTTGTCAATACCACGTTCTTGGTATAATTCACGCTTTGTTTCATCCGTGCCACACTTTTGGAATAGTGGGCCAGGAAAGCGCGATGGAACCGCGAATTTTAACTGATCGCCGACACGGCGCGGTAATTCGGCGGCATTCAAGCAGTAATAAATAAGTGGGAATACGCTACATGAGCCGAAACACCATCATTCAAAATCTCGTCCGCAACATTGCCGGCTCGTCGAAAAAAACCCGCATCGTCACCGCCTCTTCCGTCTTCTTCGCCCTGTGCGCTTTCGGCGCCGCCGCGGTCGCGCCCCTGGCGCCCGATGCCGCCGACTTGCCGGTCAAGATGATCACCGAAGACCTGACGCTGCCCGACCTCGCCAGCCAGACCGCAGCCGAAGATACCGCTCCGCAAACCTATATCAGCGAAGAAAAAGTCCGCCCCGGCGATACGCTGGCCGCACTCCTGACGCGCCTCGGTGTCGACGACAACAAGGCGGCCGATTTCATCAAGGGCGACAAAACCGCGCATGAAATCATGCAATTGAAGCCGGGCAAGCTGGTGCAGGCGCAAATCGATGGCGGGGGACAACTGAAGTGGCTCTCGGCCATGGTCAGCGACCCGCATGCCGACAACAGCCAACTCAAGAACGTCGTGGTCCTGCGCAAGGACGGAGGCTTCAAGTCGGTCGAAGCGCCGGCCACGCTGGAACGCCGCCTGGAAATGCATACCGGCGTGATCAAGTCTTCGCTGTTTGCCGCCACCGACGCAGCACAAATCCCCGATAGCGTCGCCGGCCAGATCGTGGACATGTTCTCGACCGACATCGACTTCGCTTCCGATCTGCAGCGCGGCGACCACTTCGAGGTGGTCTATGAAACCTTCTGGCAAAACGGCGTGTTCGTCCGTGCCGGCCGCGTGCTCGCCGGTTCGTTCTACAACGACGGCTCGACCTATCGCTCGGTCTGGTACGAAGAGCCGGGCTCGACGCAGGGCGGCAGCTATTACAACCTCGAAGGCCAATCGCTGAAGAAGGCTTTCCTCAAGTCGCCTATCGCCTTCACGCGTATCTCTTCCGGCTTCTCGATGCGCCTGCACCCCATCCTCGGTGTGTGGAAGCAGCACAAGGGCGTCGATTTTGCCGCCGCCAGCGGCACGCCTATCCATGCCGCCGGCGACGGCGTGGTCGAGTTTCAGGGTCAGCAAAACGGCTACGGCAATGTGGTGGTGCTCAAGCACTGGTCCAACTACTCGACCGCCTATGGCCATATGAGCCGCTTCGCTCCGGGCATCCACAAAGGCAGCCATGTCAGCCAGGGCGACGTGATCGGCTACGTCGGCATGACCGGTTGGGCCACCGGCCCGCACCTGCACTACGAATTCCGCATCAACAACGAACCGCGCGACCCGCTTTCCGTCAGCATCCCGAACGCCCAGCCGCTGGCCCCGAACCAGATGCCGCGCTTCAAGATGGTAGCCGACGACATGAAGCATCGCTTCGACCTGCTGATGCCGGCCGCCGTTGCGAACAAGCCGGTGCAGCTGGCCGCACGCTAATATTCACTGCTTCGATCAAGGGCGCCCTTTTCGGCGCCCTTTTGCTTTTGCAGGCTGCAATTCGCGCCTACAATGCTTTCGTCACCTACGCGGATAATGCAACATGAGCGCACAACTTTTCATCGGCCTGATGTCCGGCACCAGTCTCGACGGCGTCGACGGCGTGCTGGCCGAATTCAAGGATGGCAGGCCGCATCTGCTGCAAGCCTGCTATAGCGCCTTCCCGCCCGAGTTGCGCAGCGAATTGATGGCGTTGCAAAGCCCGGGGAGCGACGAGATACGGCGCGAAGCCCTGGCGGCCAACCTGCTGGCCGACGTCTATACCCGCTGCGTGGAGCAATTGCTGCGCGGAGCCGACGTGGCGCCGGCCAAGGTGCAAGCCATCGGCTGCCATGGCCAGACCGTGCGGCACAACCCGCTGCAGGGCTATACGCGCCAGACCAACAATCCGGCCCTGCTGGCGGAACGGACCGGCATCGACGTGATCGCCGATTTCCGCAGTCGCGACGTGGCCGCAGGCGGCCATGGCGCCCCGCTGGTGCCGGCCTTCCACCGCGCGGTGTTTGGTGCGGAAGGAAGGATGCGCGTGGTCGCCAACATCGGCGGCATGGCCAATATCAGCATCCTGGACGGCATGAGCGAAAAGCTGGTCGGCTTCGACACCGGCCCGGGAAACGTCTTCCTCGACCTCTGGGCCGCACAACATCTGGGCCAGCCTTATGACGCGGACGGGCAATGGGCGGCCGGCGGGCAAGTCATGCCGCGCCTGCTCTCTTCCATGCTGGCAGAACCCTTCTTTGCGCTCGCCCCACCCAAGAGCACGGGACGGGACCTGTTCGATCCGGTCTGGCTGCTGCGCCAGCTATCCACCTTTCCACAAGCCGCGCCCCAGGACGTGCAAGCGACGCTGTGCGCCTTGACGGCCCATAGTGTGGCAGAGGCCATTGTCATGCATGCCGAACGAACCGGGGAAGTCTATGTATGCGGTGGCGGTGCCTATAACACGGAGTTGATGCGCTGCCTGCAGCGGGAACTGCAGGCGCGCTCGAGCCAAGCCGTGGTTGCATCGACCGATGCGCTGGGCATTGCACCCAATCACGTCGAAGCCTTGGCTTTCGCCTGGCTTGCGGAGCGCTTCACCGCGCGCCAACCAGGGAACCTGCCTACTGTCACCGGAGCACGCGGCCCTCGTATTCTAGGGGCACTGTATCCGGCGGCTTGAAAAGTCTTGCCGCAGAATTGAGACTATGCGGGGCCAGGCTTCATTCGGCTACTTGATTTGAATTTGCGTGGTCAGCCAATTCCACGGCGAGTTCAAGGATTGGCTCTTCCACGAGAAGGTATTCGGCGTGGAATAACCATCCAGATCGAAATATTGATACTGGCCGACGATAGCAGCGCCGGCCGGGCACGCTGTCGTGTAATAGCCGCCCACAACGCAGATGGACTGGGTTTGATACAGGCCATCCGGTGACTGCAGCAACTGTCCGCTGGCGTAGCCCCAAGGGCCGTCGCCGTAACCGATGACCTGAACCACGACACGCAACTGCGCGCCGCCATGCATGCCGACCGTGGATGCCTGGTTGATCGTGGTCATGTATTCCCAGCCCCCGTATTGCGTGGAACCGACCGCGTAGACCAGTGCGCGCGTCAACGGCGGCGCGGAGCCGGATACGGCCGGCATCACCTGGGATTTGACTCCCATTTCAGGGTGCAGCGCCGAATCCGCCTTGGCCAAGGGGCCGCTGAAATTGAGCTCCTGGTAGCTGCGCACTATGTTGTGCACGGCAGGTGTGCTCTGCGCAAAAGCCAGGTGTGCCGACAAAAAAGTAACGGCGGCGACGGCAAATCGAAACAGATTCTTCAAATTGACTCTCCCATGAGATTGAGTACTGCAGTAAAAGAAGGTGGCCGGACGGACGGAAATTCAAGCCCGAACCACCCTGTCCTTCGGCGGGCACAACCCGAATCGGAACATGGCAATCATAGCAAATATGGTTATATTTACATGCATTATTGCAAACTATTTTTACTGAAAGTTTCACTTCGAAGTAGCGCACTGCCGGCTCAAGGCAACAAAAAAGGGCGCCGCAGCGCCCTTTTGAAAAACTGAATTTGTACTTAGATCATACCGAGAACGAAGACCCGCAACCGCAAGTCGTCGTGGCATTGGGGTTCTTGATCACGAATTGCGCGCCTTCGAGGTCGTCCTTGTAGTCGATCTCGGCACCAACCAGGTACTGATAGCTCATCGAGTCGATCAAGAGCTGGACGCCGTTCTTGGTCATGGTGGTGTCGTCTTCGTTGGTAATTTCGTCAAAGGTGAAACCATATTGGAAGCCAGAGCAGCCGCCGCCTTGGACGAAGACACGCAGCTTCAGGTCCGGGTTACCCTCTTCCTCGATCAACTGCGCCACCTTGGAGGCAGCGCTATCGGTGAAAACGATCGGTGCGGGCATTTCGGTTACGGCGTTCATCTGTTTCTCCTGCAAGACTGCGAAGGGGGCTAAAGCATCATTATAGCCGTTCCCCGTCATTCACGTTTTTGCCGAAGGCGGTCAATTACTTGATGCGGCCAGCTTCAGCACCGGTTCCCCCACAGCTTCGTGGGTCAATTTGCCCGAAACCAGGGCACCCCCGTGCATTTCGAGCGCCTTGTAATGGACATCTCCAGTTATGCGGGCTTTCGGCTGCAATTCAAGCAAATCCGTCGAATAAACCGGGCCGACGATTTCGCCGTTGACGATCAGGTGCGAAACGCGCACCTCGCCTTCGACGCGGGCATGTTCCGACAGAACGAGCAGGCTCGCCTGGCCTTCTTCGGCAATCACATTGCCTTTGACCTTGCCGTCGATGCGCAAACCGCCCTTGAAATGCAAATCGCCTTCGATGCTGGTGGACAGCCCGATCAGGCTGTCGATGGTGTTTTTGGCGGAACGGCCGAACATGGGGTTCTCCTCAATTAGAGATTCATCGAGAGTTGTGCCCTGATTTGTCCCTTGTCCAGTACCCGTGCTTGAACCGCTTTCGCCACGGCGCCTTCCGGAAGAGTGAGTACTCCCTCCGCGCGCTGATAGTGCTTGAAAGTCAGCTTGTACTTGTCTGGTTCGGTCGTGTTTTGCTCAGGGAAGACGATCATAACATTTTTGCCCGCCTGCACAACCGTTACTGTCAGTTGCAAATTGCCGGCAAAATCATGGTCCACTTTCCCGCCTTGCATGATCAATAGTTGATAGTGCAACTGGTTCGGCGCGACCGTCTCGGCCTTCATGCGGCGGATCGATACGCCGAAGCTATTATTATCCGCAGGCAACAGGCTTTCGAAGAAAGCCAGATCTTCCTTGAGCTTGAGGTTTTCGCCTTCGAGCGATTTGACTTGCAGTTCGAGCTGGGCTTGCTCGGACTTGTCCATGTTTTGCTTGGTCTCGGCAGAATTAGCCGTAGTCGAGTATTGATCGCGCTCGGCGGTCAGCTTTTCCACCTGCTCGCGCAACTGCTCCACCTGCACGCGGCTCACGCCGCCACTCAAGCCGGGCAGTCTGCCCTCTTCATAGCCGAACTTGAGCACTGCGACGCAAACCGCCAGGAACAGCAAAATGCCGGCCGCGCGCAAGGGCCAGGGCAATTGGGTCTTGATTGTCATGCGTGGCGCCGAAATCGACATGCGCCGCCACCAAAGCCGGAATTTCATCGAATTATTAAAGGTACTCGAGTTGGACATGATGTTTTTTAACAATCTCCCAGATACCCGCAATGTGCATCAATACGGTGAAATCATCAAGACCATTTCGCAATCCGCAATCGAATCTTTGCAAATCAAATAAAACAAATACAATTTTTCTGCAGTTTTCGATGCTGAACCGAATCCTTGCGCACCAAAAACAAAAGGCCGCCGGGATATCCCTGGCGGCCTTTTGTGCAACGCAGTAGCGCCTTGCTTGATGCTTCGCTTAGTGCATCGATTAACGCTTCGAGAATTGCTTTGCGCGACGTGCCTTGCGCAGACCAACCTTCTTACGCTCGACTTCACGCGCATCGCGGGTGACGAAGCCGGCGCGGGCCAGCTCGCCCTTCAGCGAGGCGTCGTAGTCGATCAGGGCGCGGGTGATGCCATGGCGCACTGCACCGGCCTGGCCGGATTCGCCGCCGCCGTGCACGTTGACCATGATGTCGAAGCGCTCGACGTTGTTGGTGAGAACCAGCGGCTGGCTGATGACCATCAGGCCGGTTTCACGCGAGAAGTATTCCTTCGCGGGCTTGCCGTTGACGACGATCTGGCCGGTGCCGGACTTGATGAAGACGCGAGCCACTGCACTCTTGCGACGGCCGGTCCCGTAGTTGTAGTTACCGATCATGGCTTGTCCTTAGAAATCGAGTGCTTTGGGTTGCTGAGCCGAGTGCGGGTGGTTGCCTTCCGCATAGACCTTCAGCTTCTTGATCATGGCGTAGCCGAGCGGGCCCTTGGGCAGCATGCCCTTGACGGCCTTCTCGAGCGCGCGGCCCGGAAAACGCTGTTGCATCTTCAGGAAATTGGTTTCGTAGATACCGCCCGGATAGGTCGAGTGGCGGTAGTAGGTCTTGTCGGTAGCCTTGGCGCCGGTGACGCGCAGCTTGCCGGCATTGATCACGACGATGAAATCGCCCGTGTCGACGTGCGGAGTGAATTCGGGTTTGTGCTTGCCGCGCAGACGGCGTGCCACTTCGCTGGCGACACGGCCGAGGACTTTGTCCGTCGCGTCAATCACGAACCATTCGCGCTTGACCTCATGGGCCTTGGCGGAGAAGGTCTTCATGTTTGACATCCTAATAAATAAAATAAAGCGCCCAAAAATGGCGGTTCCGGGATCAAAAAAGACAACTTTCGCCGGACTCAACCTTGTTTTTCTCCCTGGGCACACGGAAGAACCGAAGATTATAGTCTTTTCAAAGACTTAGCGTCAAGCAGTTGTTGAAAAAAGCGGCAGGTTGATGCTGAAGGTCGTCCCTTCGCCCGGTTTGCTGGTAAAACCGATGTAACCGTGATGCCGCTCAACCACGGTTTTGACGAACACCAAGCCCAGTCCAACGCCTTCCTGGCGCGGTTGCCCCTCCCCCTGGATGCGTTGGAAGCGCCGGAACAGGCGTAGCTGGTCGGCTTGTGCAATGCCATAGCCTTGGTCCGCAATGCTGCACACCGCCATCGGATGGGTCAGGTCGGCTTGCAGGCGCAAAGTACAGGTGATGCGCGTACCCGAAGGGCTGTATTTCAGTGCGTTCGACAGTAGGTTGGTCAGCGCGCGCGTCATTAGGGCGCGGTCGATGGCGACCACATATTCCTCATCGGGAAATTCGGCGCCGATGGCAATGCGCCTGGCCTGCGCCTGCGCCCACATTTCGTCGATCGCGTCCTCCACGACTTGCCGCAGATCGGCTTCCTCAAGCCGGTATTCCTGCGATTCGGCGCGCGCCAGCTGCACAAAATTGTCGGCCAGATCGAGCGTTTTGCGGCTGGCCTTTTCAATGCGCTGGAAGAATTCCTCGAGCGGCAGCGCCGTTGCGCTATCGCGTTGCATCTCGAGCAGAGCCAGAATCGAGGCTTGCGGCGCACGCATGTCGTGCGAGATGAAGCGCAAGGTCTCGTCGCGGTGGCGTTCCGCGGCGCGGATCACCGATATATCGGCCACGCTGACGATCCAGCCGACCAGCGCGCGTTGGGCCGTATGGCACGGCGCGCTCTTGATCAGCAGATCGCGCTCCCGGGCGTCACGCACTTCGATGCCGTGCGGGTGCCGCGCCACCTTGCCTTCATCGAGCAAATCCCACCAATTGAAATTCAGCTGCGCCGCCCCGTCGAGCGGCTGCGGCGACTTGAGGCCGGAAAACAGGTAGGGCACCAGCGCTTCGCTCGCCCCGGGAATGCCGAGCGAATCGAAGAAAGCCAGGGCCAGGCGGTTGGCCAGCAATACGTGGCCGTCGACCGAGCACACCAGCGTGGCATCGGGCAGGCTGTCCAGGCTGTCGGTGACGAATTGGCGCAGGTCGCGCACGCGCCGCGCCGCTTTTTCCATGGCCTGGATACGCCGTGCCAGCACATCCTGGATCGGGCGCCTGGCATCGTCTTCCAAGAGCTCGGGCAAGACATGCGGCTCGCGATCGAGACGCAGGAACTCGCGCCCAAGATAGGCGATCGCCGCTTCGAGGCGGCGCCAGCTCCACAATGGATAGGTCAGCAGCAAAACGACCAGGCCGGCGGCGGGGGCGATCCACAACCCGGCGCGCATGGCGGCGCTGCACGCGAGCAGCGTCGCCCCGAACAGCAAGGCGCTCAGCACCAGCGAAATGCGCGGCGAGAAGAACAGGTAGCTAAGCATGGCCAGCAATACCGGCAGCATGGCGAAGAGTGCCGTCTGCCAAGGCTTGGCGATCGCGATCGAGGCGCCGTTCAAGATGCCGGCCAGAATATTGGCGTGGATCTCCACTCCCGACATGCTGGTGTTGCCAGCCATCGGCGTCGGGTATTGATCGGTCAAGCCGGCTGCGGTGGCGCCAACCAGCACGTATTTGTCCTTGAAAAAACTGTCGGCCACTTCGCCGCGCATCACGGACACCAATGGCACCGAGCGGAAATGACCGCTGCCGCCGCTGAAGGGAATATACATCTGCTCACGCCGTTGCCAGCCGTCTCCGGAAGCCGCACCGGCTGTGGGAAGCGGCTGGGGCTGAGGCTGGGCGAGGGATTTGCCGCTGAGCGCGAGCGCGAATTGCGGCCACCAGACGCCATGCTGGCCTTCGTAGAGAAAGACGCTGCGCACCACGCCGTCGGCGTCGACTTCGAGATCGATGTGCGACAGTGTCGACGGTGCGGCGAACTCGGGCAAGGGAAAAGCCGCAGCCAAACCCGCGCCGGCATCGGCCATTACCACCGGCAGGACGGTGTGTGGATGCGCTGCAAGAGCGCGCGCCAGCGCCTCGTCGCCGGGCCTCGGCCCTGGCATCGAACCGCCCGGACCGCCCGCTTCGGCACGCTCCGGTTCCGTCAGGATCAAATCGAGCCCGACGGCACGCGGCCCCGCTTGCGTCACGCGCTCCAAGGTGCGTGCGATCACGCTACGGGGCCAGGGCCAGCGTCCCAGCTGGGCCAGGCTGTAATCGTCGGCCGCGACGATGATGATGTCCTTGCGCGCCGGCTGGGTGTGGGCCTGGATCAGCCGGTCGTAGAAAGTCTGGTCGAACCGGCCCAAGCCGTTCATGCCGCCGAGACCGGCTGCCAGCAACAACAGGAGCGCCGTCAGTACGCTCCATTCGCCGAAGGCGATACGGCGCGCGCGGCCGGCCGGGTCCGCCACCATGTCAATCTGCGGCGCGGGCTTCGCTGTCGCCGGCCCGCACCGCCTCGCCTGACCCGCTACCAAGGCGGCTGTGGATGGTGAACTTCTGCGATTCCGAAAAAGCGCCGACATACCCGTCCGGGTCGGTTGCCTGCACCCTTACGTAGTAAGTGCCGGCCGGCGGGCGCGGCAAACGGATCTCGCCCTGCCCGGTCCGTTTTTCCAACAGCAAGGAAGCGAAATCCTTGTCGCGCCCGATCTGCACCAGGAAAGTCTGCCCCGGCTCGGAAGGCCAGTTGAAACTGAACTCATTGCCGCCCTGGTCCACGATAGGCGCCAGCTTTTGCGGCGCCAGCAGTTCGAAGGCTTGCGCGTCGCCGAACGGGCCTTGGTCGCTTTTACCCGCATGCTCGGCGACACTGGCGATGCGCCACCAGTATGTTCCCGGCGCCAGCGCCACGCCGGCAAATTGCAGGCCGCTGACATGCGCCTGGTCGACCACGATATTGTGGAACGCGACATCCTTCGCCACCTGCAAATGATAGAACCCGGCATCCGGTGCTTCGATCCATGCGAAATCGACATGATCGGCGCGCAGCTTGGCCAAGGGCCTCGAGCTGAACGGCGGCACCGGCCTGGCCTTGAGCTTGAACGGCACGATACGCGGCAAGCCTTCGAGGCCTTGCTTGTCGATTGCGGAGACACGCAGGAAATAGTCGCCATCAGGCAGGCCGTCGAGCTTCAGCTTATTGCCTTGGCTGCGCGCTTCGGCGACGATGTTTTGCGCATCCGCGTCGCGCGCAACTTGTCCATGGTAGGAAACGGCGCCGGCCACCTCCGTCACACCAAACTGCACAATGGTGCGCTCCTGCAGTGCGTAGCCGGGCTCCAGCTCCGGGGCCGGGAGCAGGGCGACTGGCTTGCCCACGCCGCTGGCGTCGACGATATTGCCCTTGCCGGCCGTCACGTCCACGCTGGCCGGCTTGCCGGGCGTGCCGACGGCAACCACACCGCCCAGCACTTCGCTGGCAATGCCCCTGCCGACCACCGCCACGCGGAAATGCGTGCCGCGCACGCCGGCAGTCGCCAGTTGGGAATGCACTTCGTAACGTCCCTTGTTGTCGCCGAGCGGCGAGACGCGCGATTCGACATCGCCGTCCTCGAGCATGATTTCGGTGCGCGGGCTCCTGGTGAAGCGCGCCATGCGCAGCACGGCCAGCTTGACTTTGCTGTTGGACGGCAGCGAGATATGCGAACCGTCCGGCAGGGAAAACGTGATGAAACTGTTCGGACCGGTCCTCACTTCGCCGCCCTCGGCCAGCTTGCCGCCGATCGCCGCGGCGGCCGGCGCCCCACCCGGCGGGGTCAATGTGACTTGTCCGGAAAATGCGGTGACGGTCCCTTCGCTCGGATCATCGGGCAGGAGATTGGCCGGAATCAAGATGGCGCTGCCGACGGGAATGCGCCTGTCGTTGCCGATGTGGTTGATCCGCCCCAGTTCTGACCAGCTATTGACACTGGCAGTCAGCTTTTGCGCGATCGAGATCAGCGTATCCCCCGGGGCTGCGTAGTAGGTCAGGTGGCCGGCCTCGACAGCGGTCGTTCCTGGAGCATGGCTCGCATCCCGTGCGGAAGCCGATACGGCAATCCCAAACGCCAACGCTGCAAACAGTCCCGCTCCGCGCATAGTCCTCCCAAGGTTTTCTCTGTCATCCGGCGCGACATTGTACCTTGTCGAACAGTTAACGAATGTGAACTATTCGGAATCTAGAGACCACGCTCAAGCAGCATCAATTGCTCGCGCCATTCAGGCTTCAAACGGTAGAGCTGAGCCGGCCGGTGTGCGCCGGCTTCTTCGAACCGGCCCTCAAGCGCCTCCAGCACATCCATCTCGGCGATCTTGCGCCGGAAGCTGACCTTGTTCAGGCTCTCGCCCATCAGGGCTTCATAGACACGCTGCAGTTGCGGCAGCGTGAAAGTTTCGCCGACGAGGTAGCAAGGCAGCGAGGAATACTGGCTCTTGCTGCGCAACCGCGCCACGGCGGTATCGATGATGGTGCGGTGGTCGAACGGCAGTTTGACCTTGCGGTCTACGCCGGTCAGCACCACGCCGGGATGGCCTGCCTTTTCAATCACATCGATGGCAACCAAGGCATAGAAGGTGATGGAAACGGACCAGCCGCGCGGATCGCGCACCATGCCTGAAAACGTGGCAAGCTGCTCCAGGTAGGGTGTCTCGATGCCGGTCTTGTCGCGCAGCACACGCAATGCCGCATCGCGCGCATCGCTGTCTTCGTCGGCGTGGATATAGCCGCCCGGCAGCGCCAAAGTGCCGCGGAATGGTTCGCGCTCGCGCTTCAAGAGCGCCACTTGCAGCGCATTTTCCTTTAAAGTCAGCAATACCACGTCGACCGTGCATATCACTTGATTCATGCCCGCCTGCCTTATCATGATGTTTTCCGCTATTGTAGCCGCAGTGAATATTACCGAAGTTAGTTGCAAACATAAACTAACAAGCCTACACTAACATCACTGAAACGGAAATGAGAATAAAAGATGAAAAAGAATACGCACCTGCTGGTCATCGACCCGCAAAACGACTTTTGCGACCTTCCCGAATCCTGGCTGCCGCGCAACCCTGCCGACGGCAGCATCACCCGCCCGGCCCTGCCCGTTGCCGGCGCGCATGAAGACATGCAACGCGTAGCCGACCTGATTGCAAAGGCCGGCCCTGCAATCGCCAACATCAGCATCACGATCGATTCGCACCACAGGCTCGATATCGCCCACCCGACCTTCTGGGCCAGGGATGACGGCTCCACTGTGGCGCCCTTCACCGAGGTAAGCGCCGCCCAAGTGCGCGCCGGCGAATACCGGCCGCGCGCCACCGCTGCCCTGCCGCGGGTGCTGGCCTACCTTGATGCGCTCGAAGCCGCGGGCCGCTACCGCTTGATGGTCTGGCCGGTGCACTGCGAAATCGGGACATGGGGCCAATCGGTACACGCCGGCTTGCGCGCCGCCTACAACGCCTGGGAAGAACAAACGCTGGGCATCGTCAACAAGCTGGGCAAGGGTTCCAATCCCTGGACGGAACACTATTCGGCCGTGATGGCGGAAGTGCCCGATGCCGACGACCCCGATACGCAATTGAACCAAGGCTTCATCGACATGCTGAAGCAAGCCGACGTGGTCTATATCGCCGGAGAAGCGGGCAGCCACTGCGTGCGTGCGACGACCGAGCATATCGCCGAGAACTTCAGTGCGGAAGAGCGCAACAAGCTGGTGCTGTTGACCGATTGCATGAGCCCCGTTACCGGCTTCGCCGGCCAATACGAGCAATTCCTGGCTGAAATGCAAACCAAGGGTTTGCGGCTGGCCAAGAGTGCGGATATCCTGCCGGAATTGACTGCCAATGCGTGATTGCCAATGCGTGCAGACCGACACCTGAAATGAATAATATGAACCAAGCCCCCGTCGTGCGCAGCCTGCTGGAAAACGACCTGTATAAATTCACCATGTGGCAGGCGCTGCTGCACAGCCATCCCGGCGCGCAAACCGAGTATTCCTTCGTCTGCCGCAACACGCCGGACTACCTTCTCACCGAATTGCTTGATGAGGTCAATCGCGAGCTGGATTACCTGTGCGAGTTGCGCTTTACCGAGGACGAACTCGATTACCTGCGGGGCTGGCGTTTCATCAAAAGCGATTTCGTCGACTTCCTGGCCGTGTTCCACTTCCAGCGCAAGTTCATCAAGGCTGCCGTCGAAGGCGATACGCTGACCATCCATGCCAAGGGGCCGCAGGTGCACGTGATGGCGTTCGAGATCTTCGTGCTCTACATCGTCAACGAATTGTATTTCCGCCGCTTCGAGCAGGCTCCGGCTCTTGAAGAAGGCCGGCGCCGCCTGCGGGCCAAGATTGCCGCGTTGCGCGCCTTTGAAGAAGAGCCGGCAAAACGCAACCCGTTCGAGTTCTTCGATTTCGGCGTGCGGCGCCGCTTCTCGGGCGATTGGCAGGAAGAAGTCGTGGCCACGCTGGCGCGCGAAGTGCCGCAATTCTTCAAGGGCACATCCAACGTCTACCTGGCCAAGAAGTACAAGCTGGTGCCGATCGGCACCATGGCGCATGAATACCTGCAATCCTACCAGTCGTTCGGCGTGCGCCTGCGCGACTTCCAGAAAGCGGCGCTGGAAGACTGGGTGCAGGAATACCGCGGCGATCTCGGCACGGCACTGACCGACGTGGTCGGCATGGATGCTTTCCTGGCCGATTTCGACCTGTACTTCGCCAAGCTGTTCGACGGCTTGCGCCACGATTCGGGCGACCCCGTGGTCTGGGGCGAGAAGGCGCTGACGCATTACGCCAAGTTGCGCATCGATGCGCAAACCAAGCGCCTGGTGTTTTCCGACGGGCTCGATCTGGAAGAGGCATTCGATCTGTACCGCCATTTCGCCGACCGCACGCAAACCGGCTTCGGCATCGGCACCAGCCTGTCCAACGACGTCGGCTACAAGCCGCTCAACATCGTGATGAAGCTCACTTACTGCAACGGCCAGCCGGTGGCCAAGCTCTCGGATTCGCCTGGCAAGACGCTTTGCAACGACGAAACCTTCCTGGCTTATCTGCGCCAGGTATTCAATCATCATATTTGAAATATGCTGAAGCTCGCCTATGCCCAACTGAATTTCACCATCGCCGATTTCGACGGCAATGCCGCGCTGATCGTTGAGCACATGCGCCGAGCCAAGGCCGATGGCGCCGACTTGCTGGTGTTTTCCGAACTCTCGCTGTGCGGTTACTACCCGGGCGACATGCTGGAAGACCGCTTATTCCTCGATCGGCTCGATGCCGCGCTGGAGCGCGTGCTGGCCGCATCGAAGGACGTGCCCGGCTTGGTTACCGTCATCGGCACGGTCAGGCGCAACACACGCCCGGGCAAGCCCTTGCACAATGCCTTGCTCGCAATCCGAGACGGCGTTATCGCGGCGGAGTATTACAAGCAATTGCTGCCGACCTATGGCATCTTCGACGAGAGGCGCCATTTCGAGCCCGGTCCCGAAGGCGCCTGCATGCTCGACGTAGCCGGCAGCCGCGTCGGCTTCATGGTGTGCGAAGACGGCTGGAACGACGAGGGGCGCGACTACCAGGTCAATCCCTTCGATCCCTTGCGCGCGGCGGCGCCGGACTTGATCGTCAGCATCAATGCCAGCCCCTCCGACATCGGCAAGCGCGCGCAGCGTCATGAATTGTTCACTGCGGCCTGCCGCCACGCCAACGTGCCGCTGATTTACGTCAACCAGGTCGGGGGCCAGGACCAGCTCGTGTTCGACGGTGCCACCTTCGCCGTCTCGCCGTCACAAGGTGTGGCGTTCGAAGCGAAACGCTTTTGCACCGACTATGGCGTGCTTGGGCTGGACGGCGGCCGCTTCGTCGCTGCCGACGGCAGCGCGTTGTCCGTGCCCGACCCCGTCGGCTTGTCGGCGCCTGAATTCACACGGCGCCAGATCGTGCTCGGCTTGCGCGACTATGCACGACGCTGCCGCTTCGACAGTGTCGTAGTCGGCAGCTCGGGCGGCATCGATTCGGCCTTGACGCTGGCACTGGCTGTCGAAGCGCTCGGCGCCAACAAGGTGGTTGCGGTCACCATGCCTTCGGCGTTTTCCAGCGAAGGTTCGGTATCGGATTCGGTTGCGTTGTGCCGCAATCTCGGCATCCAGCTTTACACCCACCCCATCGGCGAACTGGTGGAGAAATACGTCCAGGGCTTCGAGCAGGCCTTCGATGCGCCGCTGCAAGGCTTGTCGCTGGAAAACCTGCAGGCGCGCGTGCGCGGCACGATCCTGATGGAATATTCGAACAGCTTCGGCGCGCTCTTGCTCACCACCGGCAACAAAAGCGAAATCTCCGTCGGCTATTGCACGCTCTATGGCGACACCAATGGCGGCCTGGGATTGATCGGCGACTTGTACAAGACTGAGGTCTATGCGCTGTCGCGCCACATCAATAAGCAAGCCGGGCGCGACATCATTCCCGAGCCGGTGCTGACCAAGCCGCCCTCGGCCGAGCTCGCACCTGGCCAGCAGGATAGCGACAGCCTGCCGCCCTATGATTTGCTTGACGAATTCCTCAAGTGGCATATCGAGGGCGAACGCTTGCCTGCCTATGAAATAAGCAAGGCCAGGCAAACCGTGGAAGGCTTGATGGCGAACGAGGATGGCCGCCGACTGGTGAAGCGGCTCACGGGCATGGTGGCGCGCAACGAATACAAACGGCGCCAGGCACCGCCCATCATCCGCGTGCGCTCGCGCGCCTTCGGCTGCGGGCGCCAGATGCCGATTGCGGCTTTTTGCGAATAAAAGTCCTTACCACTTTTTCTCCAGCGCGAGTGGTTCGGCCTCGATCATCTATTCGCCCGAGCCGTCTTGCTGCAGGCAGGCCGTGACAGGATATTTGCCCAATGTCCCTTGCCAGATGCCGGCCCAGGCGGATACAGGCCCCGCCTGTACATGCACGGCAGTCGACAAGATGAGTAAAGCAGAAAAAACACGCCGCATCGAATTCTCCCTGGCTTGACGTGCTCATTGCTGGATGGGGCAACAAATGGTAACAATTTACCAGCAAACACTCTTGCCACAATATTGATGTTACTCAATAATTAATTCCCCCTATGCCAATAAGAAAGATCGGAGTGAATATGAAAAAACCCCTCAAGCGGTTTTTATCAGGGACTGGACTGGTAATGGCCATCGTGGCCGCATTGGCTGCCTGCGGCGGCGGCGGTGGCGGCGGCGGTAACCCCGGTGGCACCAGCAATCCGCCACCCGTCACAGCCGGCTTTGCCTGGAATGGCTATGCGCGCGACGCCCAACATAGCGATCTCGCACCGACCCTGGCGCAGGGGGGCGTAACGGCGCAAAACCTCGGCCAGATCGCCTGGGAAGTCTCGATCGACGCCAATATTGACCAGACTACGGCCATCCACTACGGCTCGCCCATGATCACGGCGAACAACACGGTGCTGATCGCCGTCAAGACGCAAACCGGCGGCGGCTTCCAGATGCAGGCACGTTCGGCAGCCAAGGGCGCCCTGGTCTGGTCGGCCAATAGCGACTACGTCGTCCCGCCGCATCAATGGATCCCGAGCTTCGGCTCCACGCTCACACCAGGCAACCGGCTTTACATGCCGGGTTCGGGCGGCAAGATCTATTACATGGATAATCCCGATTCGGCCGGCGGCACGATGCAGACCATCGTGTTTTACGGCGCGTCGAGTTATTCCGCAGCGCCTTCGTCCTTCGACGGCACGGTCTACATCAATACGCCGATCACTTCCGACAGTAAGGGCAACATCTTTTTCGGCTTTATTGTCACGGGCAGCAATCCGGCCAACCTGACGAGCGGTTTCGCGCGCATCGGCGCCGACGGCAGCACCACCTGGGCTGCGGCCCCAATCGTGTCCACGTCGACCGGGCCCGTGGCATCGGCTCCCTCGATGAATGCCGCGCCGGGCATTTCCAACGACGGCAGCACGGTGTACGTTCCGGTGCACACGCCCGAGTCTGGAGCGAGCGACACAGGCTACCTGCTGGCGCTCGACAGCACGACGCTGGCCACCAAGAGTTCGGTCAAGCTGATCGATCCCAAGACCGGCGCGCCGGCCTGGGTCGCCGACGATTCGACCGCTTCGCCGGTGATCGGCCTGGACGGCGACGTTTACTATGGCGTGCTCGAGTCGAACTTCCCGGTCCACAATGCGCGCGGTTGGCTGCTGCATTTCGATTCCACGCTTTCTGTCTCCAAGACGCCGGGCTCGTTCGGCTGGGACGACACCCCTTCCATCGTCCCCGCTTCGCTGGTGGCGGCGTACAAGGGCACGTCGAGCTATCTCCTGATGAGCAAGTACAACAATTATGTCGAGACCAGCGCGCAAGGCGGCAGCGGCGACGGCAAGAACAGGATGGCGATCCTCGACCCCAATGCCACCGAGGCCGACCCGATCGCCGGCAACGCCGTGATGAATGAAGTCTTGACCGTGCTCGGGCCGACGGCCGATACCACCACGACAGTGGCCGGCGCGGTGCGCGAATGGTGCGTCAATTCTGCGGCGGTCGATCCAAACGGCAAGGCCATCTTCATCAATAGCGAAGACGGCAAACTCTATCGCTGGGATTTGACGGCCGGCACGCTGACGCAATCGATCTGGCTCGACAATGGCTATGGCCAGGCATATACGCCGACCGCCATCGGCCCGGACGGTACGGTGTATTCGATCAACAACAGCACACTGATCGCGGTTACCAAATAGCGATGGCTTTCTCGAAGAAGGCGCTTGCGGCGGCTGCCGCAAGCATGGCGTGCCTATACGGTTGCGGCGGCGGTAGCGGGGGCCCGGCGTCTTCCGGCCTCAGCCCCGCCGCCGCGCTCGGTGAGAAGATCTTCAACGACACCAGCCTGTCGGTCTCTGGCGCGCAAGCATGCTCGACCTGCCACAACCCCAACAATGCCCATGCCCAGGTCAATAACCTGGCCGTCCAGTTGGGTGGCGTCCATCTCGACCAGCACGGCTTCCGCGCCCCGCCCTCGCTCAACTACCTGGGTAGCACGCCGGTCTTTTCTCTCGATAGCCGTGGCAAGCCGCTCGGCGGTTTCGATCTCGACGGTCGTGCGGCGCAACTGCAGGACCAGCCCTTCCTGCCTTTCACCGCCTCGTTCGAGATGGCCAACAGCGACGCTGCCAATGTCGTGGCAAGGCTGGCCAAGGCAAGCTATGCGGCACAATTCCAGCAAGTGTTCGGCAACGCCGTCTTCAATGATCCCAACGCGGCATTTGCCGATATGAGCAGCGCGCTGGCGCAATTCCAGCTTGAAGACCCAAGCTTCCACCCGTACAACTCGAAGTACGATCTCTACCTCGCCGGCAAGGTGCAACTGAGCGACGCCGAGGCGCATGGCCTGACTTTGTTCAACGACCCGGCCAAAGGCAATTGCAATGTCTGCCATACGAGCGCCACGGGTCCGGACGGCAGTCCGCCCGACTTCACCAATCACGGCTACGCCGTGCTCGGCGTGCCGCGCAACCCGGCTATTCCGGCTAATGCCGACGCGGCGTATTTCGACCTCGGCCTGTGCGGGCCCTACCGCACCGACTTGACGGCGCGCCAGGATTTGTGCGGGGCCTTCAAGGTGCCGAGCCTGCGCAACGTGGCCACGCGCAAGGTGTTTTTCCACAATGGCCGTTTTACCGATCTGACCACCGCCGTGACTTTCCTCGTCGAGCGCGATACCGATCCCGGGCTGTGGTATCCGAACGTTGCCGGGACGGTGCTGAAATTCGACGATTTGCCGGCTGCAAACCGCGCCAACGTCGATACGGCAGACATGCCGTTTTCGCGCCAGCCCGGCATGGCGCCTGCGCTTTCACCCGCTGAAATCGCTGACTTGGTGCAATTCCTCAACACCCTGACAGATGGTTACCAGGGTCAATAACACCGTTTGGCGATGGGCATTTTTCGCCAAAAAGACTGCCCTTCACCAAATAGACTTCGGCTCATTGGCAAAACGACGCAGGAAAATGGCGAAATGTTCCCTTTTCCAGAAAATTTACGCCGCATGGACCATACTAGCAGTCTCACATTATAAAAAAGACTCGCATCATGTCGCCCCTAAACCCTAACACCCTGCAAACTTTTATCGACAGCAAATGGGACAAGGAAATTGTTCCCAACTTGACGCGCTACATTGAAATCCCGGCCAAGAGCCCCGGCTTCGACGCCGACTGGGAAAAGCATGGCTACATCGAGCGCGTGGTGCGCGATGCGGCCGACTGGGTACTGGCGCAAAAGGTCACCGGCCTGCAACTCGAAATCATCAAGCTGCCCGGCCGTACGCCGGTGCTGTTCTTCGAGATCCCCGCTTCCGGCGAAGCCGGCCAGGACACCGTGCTGATGTACGGCCACCTGGACAAGCAGCCCGAATTTTCCGGCTGGCGCGCCGGCTACGGCCCGTGGACGCCAAAGTATGTCGACGACAAGCTCTACGGTCGCGGCGGCGCCGATGACGGCTATGCCGTCTATGCCTCGCTGACCGCGATCCAAGCCTTGAAGGACCAGGGCCTGCCGCATCCGCGTTGCGTCGGCTTGATCGAGACTTGCGAGGAATCCGGCAGCTACGATTTGCTGCCCTACGTCGATGCGCTCAAGGAGCGCCTGGGCGAAGTCTCGCTCGTGGTCTGCCTCGACTCGGGTGCAGGCAATTACGACCAGCTGTGGCTCACCACCTCGCTGCGCGGCAATATTACCGGCGCGCTCGAAGTGCAGGTGCTCGAAGAGGGCGTGCACTCCGGCGACACCTCGGGAGTGATCCCTTCGTCGTTCCGCATCATGCGCCAATTGATCGACCGCCTGGAAGACAGCAAGACCGGACGCTTGCTGCCCTCGGGATTCCATTGCGAAATCCCGGCCGAGCGCATGAAGCAGGCGCGCCAGACCGCCGACATTCTGGGCGAAGCGGTGTGGAAGAACTATCCCTGGGCCTGCGGCGCCGACGGCAATTCCGTACTGCCGATGGCGAACGACCCGCTCCAAGCGCTGATCAACCGCACCTGGATCCCCACGCTCTCCGTCACCGGCGCCGAAGGCTTGCCGGCCTTGGCCGACGCCGGCAACGTGCTGCGTCCCCGTACCTTGTTCAAGCTCTCGCTGCGCCTGCCGCCGCTGATCGATGCGGTACAGGCATCGGAAGAGTTGAAGAGCCTGCTCGAAATCGACCCGCCCTACAACGCCAAAGTCATCTTCAAGCCGGACCACGGCGCCGCCACCGGCTGGAACGCGCCGGCCACGGAACCCTGGCTCGAACAAACGCTCGACCGCGCCTCGCAGCAATACTATGGCGCACCGTGCGGCTATATCGGCCAGGGCGGCACGATACCCTTGATGAACATGCTGGAAAAGGGCTTCCCCAAGGCGCAATTCATGGTGTGCGGCGTGCTCGGCCCGAAATCGAATGCGCACGGACCGAATGAATTCCTGCATGTGCCTTATGGGAAAAAGCTGACGGCGGCCGTGGCGCAAGTGGTCACTGCGGCGGCGGCAAAACGCTTCGACCAGCCGTTGGCGAAAGCGGCTTGAGCTTTCGACGGCGGAACTGAAGTGCCCGTCCCGCCGTCCCTGACTCTGCGGCCCCGCCCTACTGCGGCTTGCTGAAGGCGGAAATGATCTTGTCCATCATGGCAAACAACAGTTCCACGCTGTAGCCGGACAGGAAGGCGATGGCAAACGGCGACAGTGTCTTCACCAGATTGCCGGCCACCTCGGGGCTGATGAACCAAGCCGAGACCATGCCGCCCAAGGTGCCCAGATAAAGCCGGATACGGAAATCGATATTGCTCGCCTCGCTATAGGTACGCGCGCGGATCTGGTTCGATAGCGTGCGCAGGATGTAGACCGAGGCGCCCAGCAAGCCATAGAGCAGCGGCAGAATATAGCGCTGCAGAATCGAGAGTACGACCTTGGATGAGCTCTCGCGCGAAATATCCATGCAGGCTTGGAGGGCGCCGGCGTCACTCGAAGCACAATCGCAGGCCGACGTGGCCGGGTCGCAATTGTCTTGCCACGGCCGGCTCCAGCGTTCCAGCAATTTGTAGTCGGAGCGGCTTTCCAATTCCAGAGTGCTGCGCTCGTCGCGGAGTTTCTCTCGCTCCTCGTCCTTGGCGGTTGCCAGAGTGGCTCTGTTCTTATCGTATGCCGCTTTATCTTCCTGCAGATCGCCCTGGATCGACAGCCCGAACAACCAGTAAATCTGCACCACCAGCAAAAGCGCGAGCGAAATGACGGCAAGGCTGGTATACCAAAGCACGGCACGGCGCGCGATCGACCATTCGCTGAAGCGGCTGTTGAACAGGCGCGCCAGGAAACCGCGGTGCTCGGTGATGCGCACGTCGGTAATGGCTTTCAGGCTCAATACCGTCACCGGGCTCACTTTTGCGGCCAGCCCTTCCAGCGCGGGCCAAAACGCAGCCTCATCCTGCTCCGCGATCGTTCCGGCGTTCTTCTTGTAGCCGAGTGCGACGACCGTACCGATCGTGGCCGGATCGATGGTAATGCCGTTCCTGGCGGCGTAAGCCAGCAAGAGCTGCGCTTCTTCTATGCTGTCGGAAAGTCTTGGGTTCATTTGGCGAGGCGTGGGAAATCCATAAAATGTCGGAGCGGCCGCCTATTCGACCGCAAATGGGTACCGGCAGGGCTGCATCCTCCCGTCTTCGGCGCGGCACATGACGGGTTCGTGATCGTCGTATTCGAGGTCGATGCGCCAATTGCCGGGCGAAAGCCTCCGCTTGTCGCTCCAGGTGCGCCAGGTGAAATATCCCGTCGCCGACACTTGCTCGCTCAGTTTCGCCACATCTTCGGTGCGGCCTATCTCGAGCGGTTGGTCGAAGCGCGTCTCAAGGCTGGTGAAGACGTACTTGCGCCAAACATGGTGGATCGTGAACCTGCCGGCCTTGAGTTTCTCCAGCAGCTCGGGGGTGCCGCGCAGCTCCATCCATAGCGAAGCATGTTTGCGCACCACGGGCGAGGCAAGCTTGTGCACGAAACTGCGCGAAGCGGCGTCGACCACATCGGCGAGCACGGCATGGTCGACCGTCAGCAACATGGGCTCCCCGGCATGCGCCGGCACAGCCGTACACGCACATAACGCAATGCCGGCAAAGCGCGCAAGCGCGGCACGATGGCGCCAAGCGGTCCGTTGCACGATCATGGCCGTCACGAGGCGCTTTTAGCTGAATACGGAAGCCAGGCTGCGCACGCTGCCCGCAATGCGCACCGCCGCATCGCCGAGGCCGAGGATGCGTGCCTTCAACTGTGCCTGCGACAAGTTCGCGGACGCAGCTTCCCGCACCACTTGAAGCAGCTGGGCATAGGCTTGCACATCGGCCGGGGCGATGGTGCCGGCCGCCGCGGCCTGAGCCGCCTGGCCCTGCAACTGCTGCACAGCGTCGGCATAGCCGCCCGAGTCGAGGTCGGCTTGGGCAAAATCGGCCGCCATCTGCTGGTCGAAATCGTCGAGGTCGTCGTTTCCAGAATCGCCTTGCATCGTGATGTTCCTTCTACTGGTTTTTTGCTTTACCGACGATATCGCGCAAATCGCTTTCCAGCCGGTTGATGTCGGCATCCTTGTCGTTGGCCTGGATCAGGAGTTCGTTGAGCCGGTCGGAGATATCGGTGAGCGTCGCCGCCGTCTTGTCCTGCAGATCGACGAGCCCGGCCTTGGCCAGCAACTCATCCTGTGCGTCGCGCAGTTTCGACAACGAATCGAGGTAGATCGTCAAAGTGGTATTACCCTGCATGACCTGGTTCCAAGCCTGGTTGGCATTGGCCAGGGCCAGCGTGCGCTGGTCGCGAATCGGCTGCAGCACGCGGGCGCGTTCCGCCTCGACGTTCTTGCGTATGTTTTCCAGGAAGCGCGTGGTATAGAGCACGGCGGTCTTGGCGTCTTCGCCGCCACGCTTGCCCGCTTCCAGCTTGGACATCAGGGTCGCGCCTGAGCTGCCGTTCAAGGCGGCGGTGATCAATTTGGGGCCGTAGATGTTGTCGACCGCGCGATTGGCTTCCGCTTCCAGGATGGCGTAGGTGCGGTCAATGTAAGCCAGATGGCTTTGTCGGATATCCTGCAATTGCTGGCCGACCGAGGCCGAGAGTTGCGCACTCTGCGGCGGCACTACGGCGCAGCCGCCCAACCCCAAGCACAGGCCGATAACGCCCAGCCATGGCAAACCCTTCATCTTCCCCCCGATTTCTGCGTGCCTTGAAACAAGCGCTTGGTGAAAGCCGTTCGTTCCGAATTATTGGATGTGTTTTACTGCGCCACGCCCGCCAGCCTGTGCGGCGAAATTTTCTTATCTTGTGGCAAACAATGAATCGGCATCAACTGTCAGAATTGACAGCTTGCCAAACAGTAAAAATTGCATCTATTTAGAGCATGAACCGACAGCCCCTGCGGAACTGCCGGCGTGACGCTGCTCTTTCCTAGTGCGTAATTTTCAAGGCATAGAATTTCACCACCGTGCCCGGCGTGGTTTGCGGCGTACCCGACGTGGCGGATTGATCGTAGTCGCCGGCCTTGAAATAGAAGGTCTCGCCGTCGAAGCTCGGATCCATCGTGAAGTTTGTTGCTGCACCATTGATCTTTACCGTGATCGTGGCGCCCTTCAATTGCATCTCGTAGGTAAACTTCTGTCCTATCGCGACCGCGCCGACCTTGTGCTCGTTGGCGTTGCCGCCCTGGTTGGTATTTTCCAGCAGCAGGTTGACCGTGCCGCCCGAAGTCACCTGTAATTCGCACAGCGGCTTGCTCGGACCATCGCCCTGGAATATCTGGCCGACGGTGGTATGGGACGGCACCTTGGTCACCTCAACCGTGGCATCGATGATGTTGGTGCCCACCGTCGACCAGGTAGTGTTTTCGCGCATCTCGGTACGCGGGTGTTGCGAGCCCGATGTCGTCCAGCCGACAGCCGGGTCCATCATGACCATGGCGCCGTCGTTCGGATCGGTATAGAAATAAGGACTGTCGGTGTAGCCTGCCGCGAGTTGCGAACCACTGGCCGTATTGACGTTGCCGGAAGAACCTGTGGGCAATTGCAGCGTGAAGCCGGAAAGACTGAAGTTTTCACCCGGCGGCAGCTTGGGGTTCAAGCTGGGCGTTGGCGTTGGCGTGGGGGTTGGCGTAGGTGTCGGGGTTGGCGTGGGTGTGCCGCTGCAGGTGCCGCCCGCCTTGTACAAGCTTCCCACCGTCGGGTTCCATCCCGTGCCCACATAATCTGTCTGCGTCACCAGCGCCGTATAGGTTGCCCCTTTATAAGTTACGACCTCGCCGGCCGTATAGCTGCCGCCCGAAACCCAGGCAACGCAAGCAGGCGCGCTGGCCTTCCCGCTTGGACTCAAGGCTTTCTGGCTCGTATCGAGCGACTCCTGCGAGCCGCTGCCGCAAGCGGCAAGCATGCCGCCCATCAAGCCCATGAACAGGGCAGGCTTTACTCTCTCTTGCATCACTCTCTCCTCGTATCGGTCGACCGGATGCCGCCTGGTCTTGTATCGGCGGCTGGCCGGATGTGCGGTTGCAAGGCGTCGATGCGATCGCAGACGCCTTACCGCGAAGCAGTATGCCGTCCGGAGACCTGCCACTACCTTAAGGTTTGATTAAGGAATTGACGAAAGTCCGACTGGTCTTCGCACAGATTGCGCGTCGTAATCTCCGCGGGAGGCAATTGAACAAGACCACTATGGCACGACCGCTGGGACAGGCAACTCTGTCCATCACAGACCACTTGCAAACCGCACTCAGCAGAAGATCGGCAATGATGGCAACTGGTCCGAGCAGGTAAATCTACCTATTCGCAGGCCATGTATGGCGTGACATTGATTCACGCCGCGCTTATTAACTACTTGCTCGGCGCCTTGGTGCGCGCAATCGTGCTGCGGTTTTCGTCTTCCTTGTAGGCGTATGTCACCTTGCCATTTCTGATCTCGCCCATGATGGCCATATTCAGCGAAATCGCTTCATGATCGGTGGCCGAAAAGGGTTTGAAATAACGCGTGATCACGGTGGAGGCGGTATGCTGGTCGAGGTTTTCCAGCGCACGCTGGACTTGCACGCCATCCGTCGAATTGGCTTGGTACATGGCCAAAGCCAGTAGGCGCAGCGCATCGTAAGTCTGCGCAGCGCCCACGGCCGACGGAATGCGCGTGACTTTGTTGAGCTTGCGGTAAGCCAGCGTGAATTGCGAATTCGAGGAGCTCGCGTCGTTTTCCACGAAGGTGACAACGGTGCGCACTCCCTCGGCCGCGCCGCCGGCCTTGGCGATGAACGATTCTTGAGAGAGCGTCCAAGGGCCGACGACGGCCTGATGCATTTGCAGCGTACCGGCCGTCTTCACGATATTGGCGGCATCGCCGGCAAGGCAGTACAACACTATCGCTTGCGGGCTGCTTTCCTTGATGCGACGAAGTTGGGCGGAAAGATCGGCGTCGCCGACCTTGAAACTTTCCGCCGCCACTGGCTTCAAGCCGCGTTTGTCGAGTTCGGCCAAAAGGCTGGTCTTGCCGTTCATACCGTAGGGGCTGTCATCGTGGATCAGTGCGATGCGGTCCATCTTGCGTTTGTCGATCAAATCATTGAGGATCACGACGGGCTGGATCGCGTCGCTGGCCGAAGTGCGGAATATGTAGCTGACCGGATAGGCAGGCGGCATGAAACTCTTCGTGACGACCGCGCCGGTCGAGCCGCTGACGATCACGGGAATCCGCGCCTCCTGCAATATTTTCGCAGCAGCCAAGGCCACGCCGGTATTGCCGAAGCCAACTACAGCCGCCACGTTTTGCTCGACCATTTCCTTGGCGATCGCGGCCCCCCGCTCGGGGTCGGCACGATCGTCGCGCTCGATGATCTCAACTGGCCGGCCCATGATGCCGCCGAATTGATTCACGTCAGACAGGAAAACGCGGGCGCCGCCGACGATACTCTGCCCCATATCTTCAGAATTCTTGCCCGTTATCGGTCCGATCACGCCGATACGGATCGCCACGGGGTCGGCCGCGGCGGCCGGTTGAAACAGCGCCGCGCCAACCAACGCGGCAGTCAACGCTATTTTGACCAATTCGTGCATGGCGGACTCCCTTTCCTGCGTGATCATTCGGCTTTGACCCGACGCCGGACGTGTTTTCCTGGCGGGTTAGTTGGCAGGCAAATGGCTTTGCCGCAGCATATGGGCCAGTTCGAGGAACGACGTAACGTGCATCCGTTTGAATATGTTTGCCCTATGCGCCTCCACCGTGCGCACGCTGATCATAAGGCACGCCGCGATTCTCTTGCTGCTCTTGCCCTCCAACACCAACTCCAGAACCTCACGTTCGCGCAAGGTTAGTTTCTGGAACCGTGTCAATGCGGACGATGCGGACGGCGGAGGCTGCTCCCGACGCATAAGGCTCGATGGCTTTTCTAAGCGAGGCATCATTTTCGCTCTGTCTCCAGGAAATTATTGTCTATTCCAGTGGATCGCTTTGCTTTGATTGTTGCTTGTGCCGATCTCTGTACAGGAATTATTGTCACAGGCCGACATTACCTACAATCGGTAGTAGTACTTAGGTATTTGCGCAGCTTGACCTTGCCCCGGCCGATGCTTGACGATGCCGAGCGGATTGACTACTTTGAGGTAGTGGCGCAATACGAATTCGACGCCATCGAGCCCTTCCCGCCTTGGCACACGAAATCTAAAAAAGGAGACGCACCATGAAGCATGTTTTGCGCATTTTCTCGTTGTTCCTTTGCTTCCAACTATTCCATTCGCTTGCCGCCGCGCAGGCTACAAAGGGCAGCGCGGACGAAGCCGTGGCAATGGTGCACAAGGCTATCGACGACATCAAGAAGAATGGCCGGGACAAGGCGTTCGCGGATTTTTCCGATCCCAACAACAAGCAATACCACGATCGCGATTTGTATATCTTCGTCTACGATCTGCAAGGCGCAGTGCTGGCTCACGGGAACAATCCCAGAATGGTCGGCAAGAACCTCATCGACATGAAAGATGGCGATGGAAAATTCATCATAAAGGGATTCGTCGATATTGCCCAAACCAAGGGCAAAGGATGGTGGGACTACAAATGGCCCAATTCCGTCACCAAGGCCATCGAACAAAAGTCAGCCTATGTCGAAAAGGCCGACGGGGACATCATCGTCGGATCCGGGATTTACAAATAACGCCGAGGTCCGCTGCGCCTCGGAAAACGATCTCGCGGGGGACGCCACGGCCTTCAGGCCGTGGCACGCACAGAGTCGACTCAGGAAAACTTCGTGAAATCCGGCTTGCGCTTTTCAAAAAACGCCGTGAACGCTTCCTTCGCTTCCGGGGAACCGAGCATCTCGCCAAAGAACTTGCCCTCTTCCGCCATCTTGGCATCCACTGCTGCGCTCTGGCTGCCCTTCATCAGGCGCTTGGTCGTACGGATCGACGAGGCCGGCAAAGCGGCGAGCTTGGCTGCTTGCGCTCGGGCATAGTCGAACAGTTCGGCCAGTGGCAGCACCTTGGTGACGATACCCATGTTGTGCGCCTCGGCGGCAAGGAAAGGTTCGCCCAGCATCAGCTTTTCCGCAGCGCGCTGGTGGCCGGCCATTTGCGATAGCAGCAGACTGGAGCCAAACTCGGGACACAGGCCAAGTTGCGTGAAGGGCATGGAGAACTTGGCGTTGTCCGCGGCATACACGAGATCGCAATGCAGGAGCAACGTGGTGCCGATGCCGACCGCCGCACCCGAGACCGCAGCGACAACGGGTTTGGCCACGTGCGAGAGCGCCGCCATGAAATCGAACACCGGGCTATTGCTGCCCTTCGGCGGGTTCTTCAAGAAGTCTTCCAGGTCGTTGCCGGCGGCGAAGATCTCGGGCTTGCCCTGGATCAGGATCACGCGCACTTCGGCATCTTTATCCGCTTCCTTCAAGGCATCGGCCATGGCTTGGTACATGGCGGCGGTGATTGCATTCTTCTTTTCCGGGCGGTTGAGTTCGATCGTGAAAATGCCCTTTTCCCTGGTGGTGATGATATCCATCTCGTCTCCGTTGTTCGTTTGCGATTAAAAAAGCCGTACAGCGTTATGCACCGTACGGCTTTTGGATCAATGGCTTGAATCCAGTTACATTTTTTCAAAGATTCCTGCGGCACCCATTCCTGTGCCTACGCACATCGTGACCATGCCGTACTTCAGGTTGCGGCGGCGCAGTGCATGCACTACGGTAGCCGAGCGGATCGCGCCGGTAGCACCGAGCGGGTGGCCCAAAGCGATGGCGCCGCCGATCGGGTTGACCTTGGCCGGGTCCAGGCCCAAGTCCTGCACCACAGCCAGCGATTGCGCGGCAAACGCTTCATTCAACTCGATCCAGTCGATCTGGTCTTGCGTCAGGCCGCCTGCCTTCAGCGCTGCGGGAATCGCTTCCTTGGGGCCGATGCCCATGATTTCAGGCGGCACGCCGCGCACGGCGAAGGATACGAAACGAGCCAGCGGGGTCAGGTTGAATTGCTTGAGGATTTTTTCGCTGACCAGGATCAGCGCACCGGCGCCATCCGAAGTCTGCGAGCTATTGCCGGCCGTGACGCTGCCCTTGGCGGCAAACACCGGCTTCAACTTGGCCAAGCCTTCGATGCTCGTGTCGGGGCGTGCGCCTTCGTCTTGCGACACGGTGCGCTTGACGATGTCGATCTGGCCGGTTGCCAGGTTAGGCAAACGTTCGATGATCTCGAAGGGCGTGGTTTCGTCCTTGAACTCACCGGCTTGCTGCCCGGCGATGGCGCGGCGGTGCGATTCGAGTGCGAATGCATCTTGCGCTTCGCGCGACACCTTCCACTGCTGCGCCACCTTCTCGGCGGTCAAGCCCATGCCATAGGCCATGCCGATGTTCTCGTCCTTGAACATGCCCATGTTCATCGACGGGTGATGTCCACCCATGGGGATCATCGACATCGATTCAGTACCGGCAGCAATCATCACGTCGGCCTGGCCGACGCGGATGCGGTCGGCAGCCATGGCGACGGCAGTAATGCCGGAAGCACAGAAGCGGTTGACCGTCACGCCGCCTACGCCTTGCGGCAACCCGGCCAGCAGCACCGACATGCGGGCCACGTTCATGCCTTGCTCGGCTTCAGGGAAGGAGCAGCCGACGATGGTGTCTTCGATCAGCTTGGGATCGAGGTTCGGCACTTGCGCCAGCGAAGCCTTCAGCACGTGGGCCAGCAGGTCGTCCGGGCGCGTATTCTTGAACATGCCGCGCGGCGCCTTGCCGATCGGGGTGCGGGTGGCGGCGACGATGTAGGCGTCTTGAAGTTGTTTAGTCATGTTGGTTCTCCGATCAGTTGCGGACGGGTTTGCCGGTTTGCATCATGCCCATGATCCGCTCCTGGGTCTTGGGGTGTTTCAGCAATTCCACGAAGGCCTTGCGCTCAAGGTCGAGCAGCCACTGTTCGCTGACCATGCTGCCGTTTTCGACTTCGCCGCCACAGACGATCTCGGCGATCATCGAACCGAGCTTGTAGTCGTGCGCGGAGATGAAGCCGCCGTCGCGCATGTTGACCATCTGCGACATGATGGTGGCCATGCCGTAGCGGCCCGTGACCTTGACCGGCGCCTGCATGGGCGGGCGATAGCCGGCGTCGAACATGGCGCGTGCTTCGACCTTGGCCACGTGCAGCAATTCATAGGCGTTGAAGACGATCACGTCGTCCGCCTTCAGATAACCCATCTCCTTCGCTTCCAGGGCAGATTTCGACACATTGGCCGTGGCGGCATTGGTGAAGTAGCCTTTGAGGAATTGGAAAATGTCGTTGCCCTTGGCGTCGTTCGCTGCGCGCACGGCGGCTTCCTTCAAGCCGCCGCCGGCCGGCACCAGACCCACGCCCACTTCAACCAGGCCGATGTAGGACTCGAGCGCCGCCACCCGCTTGGAAGCGTGCAGCATCAATTCGCAGCCGCCGCCCAATGCCAGGCCGGCCACTGCGGCCACCACCGGCACGCTGGCGTATTTCAATGCCTGATGCGCTTGCTGCAGGCGTGCCACTTCGGGGCCAATCGCGTCGGCGCCGCCGGACATGAACACCGGCAACATCGATTGCAGGTCGGCGCCGGCCGAGAACGCGCCGCCGTCGGCCGCATCGGTGTTCCAGATCACCAGACCCTTGTAATTCTTTTCGGCTTCAGCGACGGCCTTGGCCAAACCATCGATCACGCCCTGGCCGATGACGTGCATCTTGGTCTTCAAGGACAGGATCAGGATATCGTCGTTCTGATGCCAGATACGGACGGAATCATCTTCATGCACGGTCGTGCCGGCAGTCTTGCCGTCGGCAGCGCCGGCACCCAGGACGGGGGCGCGGAAAGCCTGGCGTTGGTATACGGGCAAATCGGAACGCGCCACATTGGCTTTCCTGGCGGGCGACCACGAACCGTCTTCCGCATGGACCCCGGTGCGGCCGTCGAATACCCAGTCAGGCAGCGGCGTATTGCACAGCGCATTGCCGGCGTCGATGTCTTCCTTGACCCAGGCGGCGATCTGTTGCCAGCCGGCGGCTTGCCAGGTCTCAAACGGACCGAGGTTCCAGCCGAAGCCCCAGCGCATGGCGAAGTCGACGTCGCGCGCATTGTCGGCGATCGATTCCAGATGCACGGCGATATAGTGGAAGGCATCGCGGAAAATCGCCCACAGGAATTGCGCCTGCTTGTTGGTCGATTCGCGCAGCGTCTTCATGCGCTTGACCGGATCCTTTTCCTTCAGGATGCGCGCCACCAGGTCGTCGGCCTTGCCGCCGCCGGGCACATAATCGCCCTTGGCCGCGTCGATGCGCAGGATGTCCTTGCCGACCTTCTTGTAGAAGCCGGCGCCGGCCTTCTGGCCCAGCGCACCGGCTGCGATCAGCTTGGCCAGCACTTCGGGCGTCTTGTACACGGGGAAGAACGGGTCGTCCTGCAAGTTGTCCTGCATGGTCTTGATGACATGGCCCATGGTGTCGAGTCCGACCACGTCGGCGGTGCGGAAGGTGCCCGACTTGGCGCGGCCCAGCTTGGCGCCGGTCAGGTCGTCCACCACGTCGCACGAAAGGCCGAACTTTTCGGCTTCATGGATCGTTGCCAGCATGCCGAAGATGCCGACGCGGTTGGCGATGAAGTTCGGCGTATCCTTGGCGCGCACCACGCCCTTGCCCAGCGTCGTGGTCAGGAAACCTTCGAGCTGGTCCAGGATTTCCGGCCTGGTCGAAGCGGTCGGAATCAGTTCCACCAGGTGCATGTAGCGCGGCGGATTGAAGAAGTGCACGCCGCAGAAGCGCGCCTTCAATTCCGCATCGAAGCCGTCGGACAGGGCCGTGATCGACAGGCCCGAGGTGTTGGAGGCGAAGATCGCGTTCGGGGCGATGTGCGGAGCGACCTTCTTGTACAGGTCGTGCTTCCAATCCATGCGTTCGGCGATGGCTTCGATGATCAGGTCGCAGCCTTTCAACAACTCGAGGTTGTCTTCGTAGTTGGCGACTTCGATCAGCGAGGCGTGATCCTTGTTGCCCAAGGGAGCCGGGCTCAGCTTCTTCAGGTTTTCGATGGCACGCAGCACGATACCGTTCTTCGGGCCTTCCTTGGCCGGCAGGTCGAACAGCACGACGGGCACGCGGGCGTTGACGCAGTGGGCGGCAATCTGCGCACCCATCACGCCGGCACCGAGTACGGCGACTTTCTTGACGATGAAATGAGACATGGGGGAATTCCTTTACGTTTAGAAAAGGTCGGCGTCGAGCGCCAGCAAATTTGCAGCGCCGGAACGCGCCTGACGGATCAGCATCGCGGTCTCGGGCAACAGACGCGCGAAATAGAAACGGATGGTGGCAAGCTTGGCGGTGTAGAAAGTATCGCCCGAGTCTTGCTTGTCCAGCGCAATCTTCGCCATGCGGGCGAAGAAGTAGGCATAAACCATGTGGCCCACGGTACGCAGGTAGGGCACGGCGGCGGCGCCGACTTCATCCTGGTTCTGGAAGGCCTTCATGCCGATTTCCATGGTCAGCTTGGTGACCTTGTCGCCGATATCGCCCAGCGGGGTGATGAATTCGCTCATCGCTTCGTCGGTGCCGTATTCTTCGACGAAGGACTTCACCTTTTCGCCGAACTTGCGCAGCTTGGCGCCGTTGTCCATCAGGATCTTGCGGCCCAGCAGGTCGAGCGACTGGATGGTGTTGGTACCTTCATAGATCATGTTGATGCGTGCGTCGCGCACGTATTGCTCCATGCCCCATTCGGCGATGAAACCATGGCCGCCGAACACTTGCATGGCTTCCGACGTCGCGATCCAGGCGTTGTCGGTGATGAAGGCCTTGATGATGGGCGTGAGGAGCGCGACTTCGTCGGCCGCTTCCTTGCGCACTTCCTCATCGGGGTGGTTCAATTCGCGGTCGATCTGCAGTGCGACGTAGGCCGAGAAAGCACGCGCGCCTTCGGCATAGGCCTTGCCCGTCAAGAGCATGCGGCGCACGTCCGGATGCACGATGATGGGGTCGGCGGGACGGTCCGGCGCCTTCGGGCCGGACAGGCTGCGCATCTGGATACGATCCTTGGCATAGGCCAGGGCGTTCTGGTAGGCCACTTCGGTCAAGCCGAGCGATTGCATGCCGACGCCGAGACGGGCCGCGTTCATCATGACGAACATGGCGTTCAAGCCCTTGTTCGGTTCGCCGATCAGCCAGCCGGTGGCCGAATCCAGGTTCATCTGGCAGGTCGAGTTGGCGTGGATGCCCATCTTCTCTTCGATGGCGCCGCAGGTGATGGCGTTGCGCGCGCCGAGGCTGCCGTCGGCATTGGGGATGAACTTCGGCACCAGGAACAACGAGATACCCTTGGTGCCCGTGGGCGCGTCGGGCAGACGGGCCAGCACGAGGTGGATGATGTTCTCGGCCATGTCGTGTTCGCCTGCCGAGATGAAAATCTTGCCGCCGGTGATCTTGTAGGAGCCGTCGGCTTGCGGTTCGGCCTTGGAACGCAGCAGGCCGAGGTCCGTTCCGCAATGCGGTTCGGTCAGGCACATAGTGCCGGTCCATTCGCCCGATACCAACTTGGGCAGGTACATGGCCTTTTGCTCGGGCGTGCCGTGGGCGTGCAAGGCTTCATAGGCGCCGTGCGACAGGCCGGGATACATGCCCCAGGCCTGGTTCGACGAATTCAACATTTCGTAGAACGAGTTGTTGACCACGATCGGCAAGCCCTGGCCGCCGTACTCGGGATCGCAGGAGAGCGAGGGCCAGCCGGCTTCGACGTATTGCTTGTAGGCTTCCTTGAAACCCTTGGGCGTCGTGACGGCGTGGGTTTCCTTGTCGAGGTGGCAGCCTTCGCGGTCGCCCGAATGGTTCAAGGGGAACAGCACCTGGGACGTGAACTTGCCGCCTTCTTCGAGCACCTGGTTGATGGTGTCGGCGTCGATGTCGGCATGCGCCGGCAGCTGCTTCAATTCATTCTCCACCTGCAGCAATTCGTGCAGCACGAAATGAATGTCGCGCATCGGTGGGGTGTATTGACCCATTTCTTTCTCCTATTGTGCTGCTTGAACGGCAGCGGATTGACGTTTGTTGGCGCCTTCCGACGACGCATCGGAAGCGGGATTGCGGTAGACCTCGAGCAGGCGCGCAAAGCCGTGCTGGGCACGGTCGACGCTGCCGGGGCGCTTGATGAAACGGGCATCGTGATGCAGGGCCAGGATCAGGCCATACATCTCGTAGACAACTTGCTGCGGATCGACGTCGTCGCGCAGATGGCCCAGCTCCATGGCCTGGCGCACGCAGCGATGCAAGGCATCCTGCCAGGCCATGACCATGCCGGCCAGCTCTTCGCGGATGGCGCCGGGCCGGTCGTCGTATTCGGCGGCACCGCTGATGTAGATGCAGCCCGAGGCGATTTCTATCGTCACGCGCTTGACCCAGCGCGCGAACATCGATTCCAGTCGAGGCAAGCCGCGCGGTTCTTTCATGCTGGGGTAAAACACTTCCTGCTCGAAGTGATGGTGGTACAGCTTCAGCACTTCGATCTGCAAATCTTCACGCGAACCGAAGTGGGCGAACACGCCGGATTTGCTCATGTTCATCTTGTCGGCCAACAAGCCTATCGTCAAACCTTCCAAGCCATCGCGGCTGGCCAGGTCGAGCGCCACGTCGAGGATGGCGGCGCGGGTCAGTTCGCCTTTACGCATGAATTTTTGCGTGGTGTTGGTAACAGTCGAAGAAGCCACTTTCTGTCCTGATCAAAGTTGTTCAAATAACGACGGGCGCCTTATCGAACGCCCGTACTATTATGCACCTGATTGCGTAAGTCAAAGCATATTCTAGAGGGGGTTTTCTAGACCCGTACCATTGGTGCCATGCAACATAAAACGACCCGTTTTCATAGGGCGGATTTATCGATCTGGCGCCGGTCGCGCTTGGTCGGACGGCCCTTGATCGCGGCACCCGGCTCGTGGAAAAACCGGCGGTCTTCCGCCAGCATCTGCCGCTTGGCAATGCTTTGCTCGGTCTCGGCGTACAGCGCCTGCGCCACAGCAGCCGAGCCGCGCACTTCGGCCAAAGCCAATACCTTCACTTCCCAGCGTGTCGAACCGTTATCGACCTCGAGCAACATGCCGGGCTTGACGGCGCGTGCCGGCTTGACGCGCTCGCCATCCGCCCGCACACGGCCGTTTTCGACTGCGTGGGCCGCCATGCTGCGTGTCTTGAAGAAACGCGCGGCCCAGAGCCATTTGTCTATGCGTACACTGTCTTCCATGGTTTTCCCGTCGAAAAGGAATCTATTGCGAGTCGGCTTACGTATAATGCGAATCAACTACTTGCCATCTCGCCAACGGCAACGCCAACCTTCTTGAAAGGGTAAAAAACCTTGTCCGCCGACGATCCCCAGCAGCTCAAAGCCTGGCTGGCTGCCGTTGCCAAAAAAGATAGCCTGTCGTTCCGCCTATTGTACGACGCCGCTGCGCCGAAACTGTTCGGCTTCGTGCTGCGTATATTGGTCAAGCGCGAGCTTGCCGAAGAGGTGTTGCAGGAGTCCTTCGTGAGCATCTGGAACAACGCGGCGACCTACCAGCCCCATCTCGCCGCGCCCATGACCTGGATGACGACCATTGTCCGCAACAAAGCCTTCGACATGCTGCGCAAGCTTGACACAGCAAACGAGACGGTGGAAATCGACAGTGAGAGTTTCGACAAGGAAGTGATGGAAGCCCTGCAAAGCCCGGACCCGACGCCGATCGAATCGCTGCAATTGAGCGGCGATGGCAAAGCGCTGGCGCGCTGCCTGTCGCGCCTGGACGGCTTGCACCGCCAAGCCATCGCCCTGGCCTTCTACCATGATCTATCGCATAGCGAAGTAGCCGAGCAATTGAAGCAGCCGCTGGGCACGATCAAGACGTGGATAAGGCGCGGACTGGAGCGCTTGCGCCTGTGCATGACCAAGCTGGAGGGCGCATGAATATCCAGCACAATGACAAACTGCGCGACCAGTTGAGCGCCGCCTACGTGCTGGGTACGCTCAAGGGTGCGGCACGCCGCCGCTTCGAGGCTTACATGAAGGAAAGCGCGCTGATTCAGCGCGAAGTCGGCGAATGGCAAGACCGGCTCAATCCGATGGCCGAGTTGGCCGGCGCGGTCAAGCCGCCGGCGCGCGTGTGGAACGCCATTGAGCAGCGCATCAAGGGCACGGAATCACGATGGGCCTTCTGGATCAACCTGCACAACGATCTTGCCTTCTGGCGCGGCCTGGGCCTGGTATCGACGACGGCTGCGTGCATACTCGTGGCCTTCCTCGCCACGCGCGCACCGGAACCCACGCAGACTGCCGCAACCGCCTACGTGGCCATGCTGTCCGATGACAAGGCGCAACCCGTCATCGTCATCACGGGCGACGCCAACAAGCATCAGCTGGTGGCGCGCCTGGTATCGCACCCGACCGTCGAACCCGGCAAGAGCCTGGAATTATGGGCCGTACCGCAAAAAGGCAACCCGCGTTCGCTCGGGTTGGTGTCAGCTGATGGCAGCGTAACCCTGCCCCTGCCTGATTTCGCCACGCCGGGATCGGCGCCTGTGCTGGCGGTGTCGCTGGAGCCCAAGGGTGGCTCGCCGAATCCGAATGGGCCGACCGGGCCGATTTTGTTCAAGGGGGCTTGGGTGCAGATTTGAAACCAACCGGGTTGTCTCTGCGAGGAAAACATCGTGTCCGAAATCTACTTGAATATTTATTGTGCTGAAGCGGGCACCATTCCCGCAACATTTCCCGGCTATGCGTCGCTGGCCGAGTTCACGAACAAAAATCCCTCGCGACTTTGTGTAGGTTCAGATGGCAGCGATGTCTACGAAAAACTGGAAAATGCAATTGTGGAACTCGGGCTTGCCCCCCTGTCCCGGTTGAACTGGGAAACGGCAACCGAAAAGATCGATGAAAGCGAAATCGATGAAATCTTTATCAAACGTACCGACAGCAAGGCAATTGCCGAGATCGGAGATGCGATCGATGCATTGATTGCTGCGGCAATTACCAATCCCAGCTCGCTTATTGTCACGTACACGCAATTTAACAAGGAAGAAGCTGAGGAGATTGCCCGAGCCGCAAGCGAACCGCCGCTTGAAATGGCGGTTGACGATCTTTCCTACTATGACTTAGGCGAAAGCTGGGACCATTTCTTTTATTTTTTATACGTGTTTCGCGAACTTTGCAGAGAAAGCAGTGCAAACGGAAAAGAGATGGTGTTTGCCTGGAGTTTCGCGTAGCCCAAACAGTAATAAGGCGCCGCCCGGGTAAAATCCCAGCATGTGAAAGTTAAGCGTAGCATTGCTGGAATTCCGTCCCAGCGCACCGTTTTTCTGTGTTACGGTCGACCCTCATAGGTATTTCGACCATGTGACCACGCGAATGATGGTCTGATAAAGCAGGAACGCCGCCCCATACCAGACGCGTTTGAACCAAGGAATGCCTGCGTAATCCTTGCTGTCCACCGCAACGCCCTGCGCCACGCCCTGCTCGATATGCGTACGCAGCGTCCTGGCAAATTGCACGTCCCGAATCACGACATTGGCTTCCTTGTTCAGGAACAGGCTCAGGCCGTCGATGTTGCTCGAGCCCACCGTGGCCCAATCGCCGTCAATCACGGCGACCTTGGCATGCAATTGCGTGTAGCGGTATTCAACCAGCTTGACGCCGGCTTCTAGCAGCTTGGGATAGAAGGAATGCGCCACGGCATCCTGCAGCTTGAATTGGCCCACGCCCAATAGCAGTGTGACTTCCACGCCGCGCGAGACGGCTTGTTCGAGCGCGCGGCGCAGCTTGTGCCCCGGCGCGAAATAGGGGTTGGCGATAAGCACGCTATGTTGCGCATGCCCTATCGCCTGCAGGTAAGCTTTCTGTATCGTGCGTCGGTTGCGGAAGTTATCGCGCACCACGAGCGCCGCCCGCACCGCCCTGGGGTCCATCGCGCCCTTGGGCTTTTTCGCCCGGCGCAGCAATTCGATACGCGAGCGCAGCTTCATGGGACCGACGCGCAGCCATTGCTCTTCGGCTTCGGCCTGCATTTCCGTCACCAGCGGGCCCTGGATGCGTACGGCGAAATCCCAGCGTGCATGCGGCAGCAAGGCGCGTGTATCGTCGTCGGCGTACATGTCGTCGATGATGTTGATGCCGCCGATGAAGGCCGTCGTGTCGTCGATGACGCACAGCTTGCGGTGGTTGCGCGCCACGCCGCGCCAGAACCAGGGATTGAAGTTGCGGTGCTCGACTCCGGCCTCTTTGAGTTCGCGCTTCAAGAGCGCGCTGTGCACGCGGCCCGTACCGGTCCAATCGGTTAGCACATGAACCTTGACACCGCGCGCGGCGGCCCGCGCCAACGCCGCCTTGATGCCCTCGCCCGAGGGGTCGTGCGCGAAGATGTAGGTTTCGAGGTAGATCTCGTTTTGCGCCGCGGCGCAGGCTTCGATCAGCGCCGGGAAAAACTCGACGCCGCCATGAAGCAGCACGACTTCGTTATTCCCGGTGAATTTGAGCGCGCGCATGCGATAGCGTGGGACCTAATGCATGGCCAGCGTCGCCACGATGGGTGCGTGGTCGGACAGTCTGGCCCATTGGGCGCCGTGCAGCACCTCGGCCGTTTGCACGGCAAACCCGCGCACGTAGATACGGTCCAGCCGCAGCCAGGGTATCAATGCGGGAAAGGTGCGCGCCGGCACTTGCTGCGCCGGATCTTCCACGCCGTCGAACACTTCCGTTACGCCGAGATGCTGCCGCAAATCGCCGCCCAGGCGGTTTCCCCAGTCGTTGAAGTCGCCGGCGATGATGATGGGTTCGTCCTTGCCCGCCGACGCCTGCACGCATTCGATCAGGGCCTGGTTTTGCCGCCGCCTGCCGCCGCTGAACAAGCCGAGGTGCACGACGTAGCAGTGCACGTCGCCACGCTCGGTCTGCAGCACGCAGTGCAGGATGCCGCGCTGCTCGAATGCATGGTCCGACACGTCCTGGTTGCGGCTGGAGCGGATCGGGTGCCGGGACAAGAGCGCGTTGCCGTGGTGGCCGTGGTCGTAGACGGCATTCATGCCGTAGGCGCTGTGGTGCGAATCACCCGCCAGAAATTCATGCTGCGCCTGTTCCGGCCAGAGGTTGGCGTGGCGCATGGCGTTGATGTCGTGCCGGCCCTGGACTTCCTGCAGGAAGATGATGTCGGCTTCCATGGCGGACAAGGCTTGCTTCAAGGCATGGATGCGCGGCATGCCGCGGAAGCTGGTCACTCCCTTGTGGATGTTGTAGGTGGCAATGCGGAGTTCCATGGCCCTACCCTTGTCTTATCTGCGCCGCGCAGGCAATTGCAGCACCGCCTCGGCATTCGAGGGTGAAAAACACTTGTCGGCCGCATCACGGTAGGGCAGCCAGACGTAGTCGACATGCTCGCGTGGCGAAAGTCGCACGGGCATGCCGGCCGGTACTTCGAGCCCGAATACGTGTTCCGTGTTGTGCGTCACGCCGGGCGCATAGCGATGGCGCCATACGGGGTAGATTTCGTAGATGTTGGACAGTTCCCAATCCCTCAACGCCGAGCGCGGCACGCCATGCTCGCCCGTACCGCCGACCACGATGCCGGTTTCTTCCTGCAATTCGCGGATCGCGGTCTCGAACAAGTCTTCTTCGAGGCTGTCCTTGGAACCGGTGACCGATTGCCAGTAGCCGGGTTTGTCGGCGCGCTCGATCAGCAGCACGTCCAAGGCTGCGGTGTGGATGACGACCAGGACCGATTCCGGAATCTTGTAAGTGGATTTCATCAGCTTAATAAAAAAGGCGCGATTGCTCGCGCCTTTCATTATGCCGCAATTCGTTCGGCTTACTCGGTCGCGGCAACAACGGGGTTGCGCAAGCGGATATGCACTTCGCGCAACTGCTTCTCGTCGACAGTAGACGGCGCTTGCGTCAGCAAGTCTTGCGCGCGCTGGGTCTTGGGGAAGGCAATCACGTCGCGGATCGATTCGGCACCGGTCATCATGGTGACGATACGGTCCAGGCCGAAGGCCAGGCCGCCGTGCGGCGGCGCGCCGTATTGCAGCGCGTCGAGCAGGAAGCCGAACTTCAGTTGCGCTTCCTCGGCATCGATCTTCAGCGCGCGGAACACCTTGCTCTGTACGTCGGCGCGGTGGATACGGACCGAACCGCCGCCCAGTTCCCAGCCATTCAAGACCATGTCGTAAGCCTTGGCGACGCACTTGCCCGGATCGGTCTCGAGCATGTCTTCGTGACCGTCCTTCGGCGCCGTGAACGGGTGGTGCGTGGCGTTCCAGCGCTGGGCTTCGTCGTCGTATTCGAACATCGGAAAATCGATGACCCAGAGCGGCTTCCAGACGTCGTCAAACAAGCCGTTGGCCTTGCCGAATTCGGAATGGCCGATCTTGACGCGCAAGGCACCGATGGCGTCGTTGACGACCTTGGCCTTGTCGGCGCCAAAGAAGATCAGGTCGCCGTCCTGCGCGCCGGTCAGTTCCAGTATCTTGTTGAGCGCGTTGTCATGGATGTTCTTGACGATGGGCGACTGCAAGCCCTCGCGGCCCTTGGCCTTTTCATTGACCTTGATGTAGGCCAGCCCCTTGGCGCCGTAGATGCTGACGAATTCGGTGTAGGCATCGATCTCGGAACGCGGCATGGCGCCGCCGCCCGGCACGCGCAAGCCGACCACGCGGCCGCCGACCATGTTGGCCGCGCCAGAGAAGACCTTGAAGTCGACATCCTTCATCACGTCCGTCAGTTCGGTGAACGCCAGCTTGACGCGCATGTCGGGCTTGTCCGAACCGTAGGAGCCCATGGCTTCGCTGTAGTTCATGACCGGGAAGGGGTTGGGCAGGTCGACGTCCAGCGCATTCTTGAACACGATGCGGATCATGCCTTCGAACAAATCACGGATTTCCTGCTCGTTCAGGAACGAGGTTTCGCAGTCAATCTGGGTGAATTCGGGCTGGCGGTCGGCGCGCAAGTCTTCGTCGCGGAAGCACTTGGTGATCTGGTAGTAGCGGTCGAAGTTGGCCACCATCAGCAATTGCTTGAACAGTTGCGGCGATTGCGGCAGCGCGAAGAAGTGGCCGTCATGCACGCGCGAGGGCACCAGGTAGTCGCGTGCGCCTTCCGGCGTGGACTTGCCGAGCATCGGGGTTTCGATGTCGATGAAGCCGTTATTGTCCAGGAACTTGCGCACTTCCATCGCGACCTTGTAGCGCAGGCGCAGGTTCTTTTGCATCTGCGGGCGGCGCAGGTCGAGCACGCGGTGCGTCAGGCGCGTGGTTTCAGAGAGGTTGTCGTCGTCGAGCTGGAACGGCGGCGTGACCGAGGGGTTCAGCACTTCGATTGCCTGGCACAGCACTTCGATCTTGCCCGAGGTCAGCGCCGGGTTTTCCGTGCCTTCGGGGCGGGCGCGCACCAAGCCGGTGATACGCAGGCAGTATTCGTTACGCACGGAGTCGGCGATCTTGAGCACGTCGGCCCGGTCGGCGTCGCACACGACCTGCACCAGGCCTTCTCGGTCGCGCAAGTCGATGAAGATCACGCCGCCGAAGTCGCGGCGGCGATGCGCCCAGCCGCACAGGCTCACGGTTTGTCCGATCAGCGCCTCGGTGGTGAGGCCGCAGTAATGTGTACGCATAGACATAATCAAGTTCCAGTTTCAATGCCGAGCTTTGCCGGCGGACAAATTGCAAATGGGTTCAAATAAGGTGCAACGGCGTGCAATAAGGCGTTCAATTTTTCAGTGCGGCCTCGGGGGTCACCACACCCATCGAGACGATGTATTTCAGCGCCGCATCGACCGTCATGTCGAGCTCGATGGTTTGCTCGCGCGGGACCATCAGAAAAAAACCCGAGGTCGGGTTCGGCGTAGTCGGGACGTAGAGGCTGATGAAATCACCCGTCAAATGATTTTTCACGTCGCCGCCGGGCGCGCCTGTGACGAAGGCGATGGTCCAGCTTCCCGCGCGCGGGTATTCGACCAGCACCGCCTTGCGGAAGGCATTGCCCGAAGACGATAGCAAGGTATCGGACACCTGCTTGACGCTCGAATAGATCGAATTGACGAAGGGAATGTGGTTGAGGATCATTTCCCAGAAGCGCAGCACCTGGTTGCCGACGAAGTTGCGCGCCAGCACGCCGGTGACGAAGATGATCAAGAGCGTGAAGATCGTACCGAGCAGCGGCACATGATGGCCGACCAGCAGCACGTCGGGACGCCATGTCTCGGGCAGCAGCAAGAGCGACTGGTCGAGCGTGCCGATGATCAAGGACAGCACCCAGAGGGTGATGATCAGCGGAACGAGAATCAGCAGGCCGGTGACGAAATACTTGCGCATCAGGTTCTTTCGCGGAAGAGTCCTTGCAAAGTCGGGGGGAATCAGGTCGAGGACGAGTTGCCGGAACCCGTGCTTGGTGCGGGAGCGGGAGCCGGTGCAGCGGCAGGTGCGGGCGCAGGTGCGCTGCCCGAAGGTGCCGAGCCGCCGCTGTTGCGGAAATCGGTGACGTACCAACCCGTCCCCTTCAATTGGAAACCGGCAGCGGTCACTTGCTTTTTGAACGCGGCCTTGCCGCAGCTCGGACACTCGGTGAGCGGCGCATCCGAGATCTTTTGCAACACGTCCTTGGCAAAACCACAAGCCTCACAGCGATAGGCATAGATCGGCATCGAAAATCCCTGCAAAAATCCTACAAAACCCTGAATTATAATGGTTTTCCGGGATTTCGGCGATTTGGCGGAGGCGCAGCGCTACACGGTGACGCCCCCTCTCCCGCGAGCGGGAGAGGGGTATTTTTAGCTGGCGCGAATTTCAGTCCAGATTTTGTTGCGAATCCGGCGCTTCTTGCTATCCAGATCACGCAACATCTCCAGCTTCGACAAGCCGGCCTTATCCGGGAAAATCGCGCCATTCTTGATGATTTCCGGCTTGATGTACTGGGCCGCGTCGCTATTGGGATTGCCCGAGCCCATCATATTGGTCAGGTCCGAAGAGTTTTTGCCGTCCATCATAAAGTTCATGAACTTCAGGGCCAAGTCGGGGCGCGGTGCCGACTTCGGGATCACCATGCTGTCCAGCGCCAGCACGGCGCCTTCCTTAGGCAGGGCATGCAGGATATGGAAGGGACGCTTGGCGGTCTGGGCATCGGCATTGGCCTGGAAGATATCGTTCGAATAGCCGTGCGCGACCCAGATATTTCCCACCGTCAACTCCTTGATATAGCTCGTCCCATTGAAGGCCGCCCAATAGGGCTTGGCCTTCATGATCACGTCCTTGGCTTCCTGCCAATGCTTTTCGTCGGTATCGTTGGCCGAATAGCCTTTGTACTTGAGCGCGGCGGCCATCAGTTCATTGGCCGAATCGAGCACCGTCACCTTGCCCTTGATCTTTGCCAGGATGGCGGGGTCGAAGATCACGGCCCAGCTATCGACGGTGATACCCAACGCCTTCATCTTGGCGTCGTTGTAGCCCAGCATGGTGATGGTATAGGCGTAAGGCACGGAATATTTGTTGCCCTTGTCGAAATCCGTGTTCATGAACGCCGGATTCATGTTCTTCAGGTTGGGCAGCTGCGCCTTGTCGAGCGGCTTGAGGAAATCCTGCTTGATCAGGGGTTCCAGCGCGTTCCCGGTCGGCACAATCATGTCGTAGCCCGACGCGCCGGCAGCCAGCTTGGCCAGCATTTCCTCATTGTCGCCGTAGTAGGTCTGGACCACCTTGCATTTGCAGAATGCTTCGAAGCGCGCGACCGTTTCCGGCGCCAGGTAGTTGTTCCAGTTATAAAGGTGGAATTCGTCGGCAGCCTGGGCGGAAGCGGCTGCGGCAAGCATCAATACGGTAGCGAGCAGTTTTTTCATGGCATTCCTCTGGGGGCATTCAAGAGCGTTCAAGAACAATCAGGAGCGGAGTGCGCCAGGCGAAAGTTTCGAGGCGATCACAATCAGCAACAGGGTCAAGCCCATCAGAAGCGTAGAAACGGCGTTGACTTCCGGCGTCACGGCAATCTTGATCATAGAATAAATCTGCAACGGCAGGGTCGAAGCGTTGGCGCCGGCGGTGAAGAAGGTGATCACGAAGTCGTCGATCGACAAGGTGAACGCCATCAGCGCGCCGGCGATGACGCCGGGCATGATCAAGGGCAGCGTGACGAGGCGGAAGGCATTCCACGGCGTGGCGCCGCAATCGCGCGCAGCTTCGGTCAGACTTTCATCCATGCCCGCCAGGCGCGAACGCACCACGATGGCGACGAAGCCGATACAGAATGCGATATGCGCCAGCGTGATCGACACCAGGCCGAGCGTCATGTTGAGCATGACAAAGAACAGCAGCAGCGACACGCCCATCAGGATTTCGGGGATCGCAATCGGCGTCAGCACCAGTATCTGCAACAGCTTGCTCTTGTATTTGTGCATGGCCAACCCGGCCATGGTGCCGAGTATGGTCGAGCAAAAGCTGGTCACGAGTGCGATCCAGAGCGAATTGCCGGCCGCCGCGATCATTTCATCATGATGGAACAGCTTGCGGTACCAGTCGAAAGTGAAGCCGACCCATTCCGCATTCAGGCGCGAATCGTTGAACGAATACAGGATCACGATCAACAGCGGCACATACAGAAAGGCATAGACCGCGATGGAGATTGCCCAGAGCAGGGTTCGTTTCGTATTACGCATGGGCGCCCCTCCTCGGCCGTGCCACCCAGGCCGCCAAACCGGCCACCAGCAAGGCCGCCGCGGTCAGGCCGATCGAGAGCACGCTGCCGAACGGCCAGTCGCGCGTCTCGAGCAATTGCTGCTTGATCACGTTGCCGATCATGATGCCGCCGGTGCCGCCAAGGATGTCGGACACGGCGAAGATGCCGAGCGCGGGGATGAATACCAGGGCGGCGCCGGCGAATACGCCGGGCAGGGATAGCGGAAAGGTCACGCGCCAGAAACGCTGCCAGGTATTGGCGCCGAGGTCCTGCGCCGCATCGAGCAGCGCCGGATCATGTTTTTCCAGGTTGGCGTAAAGCGGCAGCACCATGAAAGGCAGATGCACATAGACCAGGCCGACAATCACGGCAAAGCCCGAAAACAGCAGCGTGACCGGCTCCATGCCGAACAAGCCGAGCACGGCATTGACGCCGCGCGACAGCGCCGATTGCGGACCGAGGATGATCATCCAGGCGTACACGCGAATCAGGAAGTTGCTCCAGAACGGGAGGATCACGAGCAAGAGCAGGAAGTCGCGGTATTTCTTGGAACTGTGCGCGATCAGCGTCGCAAGCGGATACGCCATGACGAGGCAGGTCACGGTTGTGGTCAAGGCGTACAGCAGCGACTTGATGAACACGCGCGCATAGACGAAGTCGTCGAAGAAGCGCGTGTAATTGTCGAACGAGAGATCAAGCTTGCCGTCCGCATCGCGCAAGGGCGCGAGGCCGCCGTAATCGCCCGGCGAGCGGAACGAAGCCAGCACCATGATCAGGCAGGGCAAGACGAAGAAGATAATCAGGTACAAGAGCGGCGGACCGCTGATGAGCCAGCGCCCCAGTGATTTATCCGATGCGCCCCTAGCCATGGACGAAATGCCCCGCATCGACCGGCCAGCCGACGACCACCGCATCGCCGGGCTCGAAGAAGCGCACGCGCCCCGCGCCGGAATTGGCCAGCAGGGCCTTGACCTCGGCCCCGCCTTCGGTCTCGACCTGGTAGACAGTCACGTCGCCGAGATAGAGTAGTTCCTTGACCACACCCTTGTAGCTGTTGCCCGGGCCGATATCTCCCGCGTCGGCCGCAATGCGGATCTTTTCCGGGCGCAGCGCGAGCGTGCCCGTTGCGCCTTCGGGCAGGCCGTCGGGATGCGCCATGTTGACGCTGCCCAAGCCTTGCACCTCAAACTTCATCGTCCTACGCGGCCCGATCGCATCCACGCCGGCGATCTTGCCGTCGTACAGATTGCAGGTACCGATGAAGTCGGCCACAAAACGGTTTTTCGGGAAGCTATAGATGCGGTGCGGCTCGTCGAGCTGTTCGACCTTGCCGCGGTTCATGACGGCGATCCGGTGCGACAGCGCCAGGGCCTCGCCCTGATCATGCGTCACATAGATGAAGGTGATGCCGACTTCCTTCTGCATGTTGATCAGCTCGATCTGCATCTGCTCGCGCAGCTTGGCGTCCAACGCCGACAGGGGCTCGTCGAGCAGCAGCACCTTGGGATGCGTCACCAATGCGCGCGCTATCGCCACGCGCTGGCGCTGCCCCCCCGACAGTTCGTGCGGATAGCGCGTGCCGAATTCGCCGAGACGCACGTCATTCAAGGCTTCCGTCACCTTGGCCTTGATCTGGTCCGCCGGCGTATGGGCCATCTTGAGCGGAAAGGCGATGTTGCCGGCCACGGTCATGTGAGGGAACAGCGCATAGCTCTGGAATACGGTATGCACCGGCCGCTTTTCCGGCGGCGTGCCGACCAGGTCGACTCCGTCGAGCAGGATCTGGCCCGAATCGGGCAGATCGAAACCGGCGATCATGCGAAGCAGCGTGGTCTTGCCGCAGCCAGAGGGGCCAAGCAAGGTAAAAAATTCCCCGGCCTCCATCGAGAGGCTGACGTTGTCGACAGCGGTAAAGTCGCCAAAACGGCGGCTGACGTTGCGGATTTCGAGGAGCGCCATCTGTTCCAGAGCGGGGTTTGCAAAGCGAGAAATTATAGCAAAATCAATCCCTTGCAAGCCCGAAAATCGGGGCGGTTTTGCAATAAAGCCGGCCGCTTAAGGTTGTTATTAAGGATGTTATCAAAGCGTCAGGATTTGGCCAGCCGCAGGCTGTCACGATAATGGCAATACTGCGCAAGTCAGTCGGCCTTCCGGCGCCAGACTTGCCAGCGCTCGCGGCCGGCGAAGACCGGTATGGAATCGGCAACCTGGCGATCCTCAATGCGTTCAAACCCGGGACTCAACAAGGCGTCGAGCTTCTCGGGAGTAATCGGAAACGGCGGCCCCTTGCCGGCCGCGCCGAAAAAGAAAAACCCGGCAAGCAGACCACCCGGCGGCAGCAAGGACATCCAACGCGCGGCTATCGCCTCATTCATGGCCGGCGGCAGGGCACATAGAAAGGCGCGCTCGTAAACCACCTGCGGTCGGCGGAGCGGCTCAAAAGCGAAAAAGTCGGCTTCCTGCACCCGGTCTGCCCAGCGCCCAAGATTCTGCTTGGCAACAGCCACGGCAGCCGGAGCAAAGTCGATCGCCGTCACATCCCAACCGCCCTCGGCGAAGAAAGCCACTTCATGTCCCGTACCGCAACCGGGAATCAGGACTGCAGCCGGCGCGGTCCTGGCGACAAATCGGCGCAAATCGTCCGGCACGCCGGCCCTGTCCCAGGGCATGAATTGCTTTTCGAAGCGCTCGCTCCAGAAGCCCGGTGCCGTCGGATCGCGCGTTTCGAAATCCGGCACAGTCACCCCCCGTGCCAGTAACGGATCAACCGCACCAGCACCACGCCGGCAAGCAGGCCCGCGCCAAGATAGAGGGCGACACTGATCAGGAAGTTGGTGCGCTTCTGCTCCTCGAGCAGGCGTTTCATCAATTCCGCCGGCTCATCGACCAGCTTGTCGCCGGTGCGCGTCAAGGCTTGGTGCATCAGGCGCGGCAGTTGGGGCAGGAGCCTGTTGTAGTGCGGCGCTTCGGTCTTGAGGCTTTCGATGAAGCCACGCCAGCCGATCTGTTCGCTCATCCAGCGTTCGAGATAGGGCTTGGCGGTTTTCCACAGGTCGAGGTCGGGGTCGAGCTGACGGCCCAGGCCTTCGATATTCAACAGCGTCTTTTGCAGCAAGACCAGTTGGGGCTGCACTTCGACATTGAAGCGGCGCGAGGTCTGGAACAATCGCAACAGCACCTGGCCGAAGGAGATGTCTTTCAGGGGCCGGTCGAAGATCGGTTCACAGCAGGCGCGCACGGCCGATTCGAGCTCGTCGACGCGGGTTTCCTTGGGTGCCCAGCCCGATTCGATGTGCGCTTCGGCCACGCGCTTGTAGTCGCGGCGAAAGAAGGCCAGGAAGTTTTGCGACAGGTAATCCTTGTCGAAATCATTCAAGGTGCCGACGATGCCGAAGTCGAGTGCGATATAGCGGCCCAGCGTGGCCGGCTCGGTCGACACGAGGATGTTCCCCGGATGCATGTCGGCATGGAAGAAGCCATCGCGGAAGACTTGCGTGAAAAAGATTTCCACACCGTCGCGCGAGAGCTTCTTCAAATCGACGCCGGCGGCAAGAAGGCGCTCGGTCTGCGAAATCGGGATGCCGCGCATGCGTTCCATCACAATCACAGAAGACGAGCAAAAATCCCAAAACATCTCGGGCACGAGCAAGAGGTCGGATTCGGCGAAGTTGCGCCGCAACTGGCTGCCGTTGGCCGCTTCGCGCATCAAGTCGAGTTCGTCGTGCAGGTATTTGTCGAATTCGGCGACCACTTCCTTGGGCTTCAAGCGTTTGCCGTCCGCCCACAGCCGCTCGACCCAGTCGGCGGCGATACGCATCAAGGCCAGGTCTTCTTCGATCGATTTTTTCATGCCCGGGCGCAGCACCTTGACGGCCACCTCTCTGCCATCTTTCAGCGTGGCGAAGTGCACCTGGGCGATCGAGGCCGAAGCTACGGGTTCGCGCTCGAAGCTGCCGAACAATTGGTCGGGGTGTGCCCCCAGCGACTTGATGATCTGCGCAATGGCGATCTCGGTATCGAATGGCGGAACGCGGTCTTGCAGGCGCGCCAGTTCATCGGCGATATCGGGCGGCATCAAGTCGCGCCGGGTGGACAACACCTGGCCGAACTTGACGAAGATGGGGCCGAGGTCTTCCAGAGCCATGCGCAGGCGCTGGCCGCGCGGCGCAGAAATGTCGCGCCAAAAAGTCAGCTTGTCGATCAGCCAGACAGCGCGCGGGAATGCCAGATTGGACATGGCGATATCGTCCAGACCATAGAGCACCGCCACACGGAAGATTTTGAACAGGCGAAGAAAACGCAGGATCATCGATTCGATCCCTCCTGCCGCTTCCCTTCCAACTTTTCAATACGTTTTTGCATGCGTTCGACATCGTCGCGCAAGCGCGCCACTTCGGCGGCGAAATCGGATACAGCCGGCGGGCGCATCAACACGGGTTTTTCCTCGGTCAGATATTCGGCAACATTCTCCGCGAGGCGCCTGTGGCCATCGCGGGCGGCGGCAAACCCTGCTTTGGCAGTCGCCACCATGCGCACGGCGGCCACGTCGCCGAACAGTTTGGCAAGGTCGTCTTCGGCATCCCAGCGCAAGCCCTGGCTCACCTGGGACAGGCTGTTGGCGAAATCGGCATCGCCTTCTATCCTCACATAGGAAAATGCCTTCTTCATGTCTTGCGCGATCAGCGGCAGATCGGCCGCGCTGACCTTGATCGTAACAGCCGGCTCGGCTTGCGCCTGAGCCAAAGCCAGCAAGCCGCCGGCCTCCACCGTCAAATCGAGGCGCTGGAAGCCGGCGTCGAAACGTGCGGTCTTGCCGGCATGCGGCGAAAGCCTGGCGCGCGCCCAGTCTTCCTGCGCCAGCAAGTGATTGACTGCGGCGGGAACGATACTGAAAAATTGGGGGAAACTCATCATCAAACTCGGCGCCGCTGCGCACGGTGCCTTGGCTGCCCTATATGAATTGCTGAATCGCCGTCACGGTCCAGCCGTCCGCGCCGGCCTTGGGCTTGGTCAGGCTCCAGACTTCCATGAAGGGCTTGGGCGGGTTGGTTTCTTCGCCTATGCTACCGCTGAACTTCACCACGGCCGTATAGGTCTTGCCCGCATGGTCGAGCTTCAGCAGCTTACTGTCCAACGAGGCCACGCTGGTCTTGTTCAAGGTTTCGCCGCGCTCGCGCAATTGCAACCGCAACTCCTCCCGGATTTCCTCATTGGCGAATTCCTTGATGGCGCCGAGGTCGGCGTTGTCCCAGGCCGTTTGCAAGCGCAGGAACAAAGCGTTGGCGGCGCGCAGAAACTTGGCGAGATCGAAATCCGCAGGGACTTCGACGCGCGATTTGCTCCTGGCTGCCGCGCTGGCGGCACTTTGCTTGGATTGCTGGTGGCCGCTCCTGCCGCTCGCCTGCTTCGGTTCGGCGCGCGCCGGCCGGTTGGAAGACACGCTGTTCGAATAGTCGCCGGCATAGACCGCACGCCGCTTGCTGCGCTTGCGCCGCGACGACGACATCAGCGAGAGGATCAGGAACACCAGGATCGCCAACACGATCAAGGCAAACAGCACGCCGAAGGTGGCCGGCTGGATGCCCATCTTCGCGGCCAAGCCATCGGCGCCGGCGCCGACGACCCAGCCACCGACCACGCCTTTCCATGAAGTATCGGGCGGCGACGGGGCTTCCTCGACCGGCGGCTCTTCCTGCTGTGCCGGCTGCACCTGGTCCGCATGCGGCTTCGGTTTTGGTTTGGCGACGGCCGCGGTATCCACCAGGAACAAGCTTGTCATCACCAGCAGCAGCAAAAACAGTTTTTTCATGCCGGTTCCCCGTAGGTCAGAACTTGATGCCGGTATGCAGGGCAGCCACGCCTGCGGTGAGGTTGAAATACTTGACCTGGGACAAGCCAGCGGTCTCCATCATGGCCTTCAACGTTTCCTGGTCGGGATGCATGCGGATCGATTCCGCCAGGTAACGGTAGCTCTCGGCGTCGCCCGCTATGCGCTGCCCCATCCAAGGCAAGACCTTGAACGAATACAGGTCGTAAGGCTTGGCCAGCGGCTCCCAGACCTTGGAAAACTCGAGCACCAGCAGCTTGCCACCCGGCTTCAGCACGCGCGCCATCTCGGCCAGGGCGGCATCCTTGTGCGTCATGTTACGCAAGCCGAAAGCAACCGAAACACGGTCGAAGTAATTGTTCGGGAAAGGCAGCTTTTCCGCATCGCACAGCATGACCGGGATTTGCAGGCCCTGGTTGAGCAAGCGGTCACGCCCGACGCGCAGCATTGATTCGTTGATGTCGGTAAGCCAGACTTCGCCCGTCGGCCCGGCTTGGCGCGCAAATGCTTTGGCGAGGTCGCCCGTACCTCCAGCGATGTCAAGCACCTTGAAACCGGGACGTATGCCGGCCTGGGCGATAGTGAAAGTCTTCCACAGGCGATGCAAGCCGGCCGACATCACGTCGTTCATGATGTCGTACTTGGATGCGACGGAATGAAAGACTTCGGCGACCTTATGCGCCTTTTCGTCTTCCGCGACGGTTTTGTAACCGAAATGGGTAGTGTTGGTCATGGCTATATAGGCCCTAGTTCGGGCACATTATAGCGACAATCTATCAGTAGCAACCGCTATTCGGGCTGAGGCATCGGATTCGCATGTACCGGGATGAAGGGTGGGTAAGCGGAGCCTGCGCGGCCCGGCACACCCACCGAGCGCTCAATAGGAGATTTTGACGCATTTGGGGAATCGCCGGGTGTCGCACGCCACGGCTTTTCCACGCTACCCGCAACCGCCCTTAAGGGCTTGCATGGGAGCATCACGCCCCGATTCGCGTGTGAAACCTGCCGCTTCCAGCTTGTCGCCATATTCGCGCCACAGCTTTTCCTGCTCCATCCCGAGGCGGTACAGGTAATCCCAGGAATAGATGCCGCTATTGTGCCCGTCGGAAAAATACGGCTGGATCGCGTAATGACCTACCGGCTCCAAAGCTGTGATCTGCACGTCGCGCTTACCGGTCTGCAGCGTTTCCTGGCCCGGGCCATGGCCCTTGACCTCGGCCGAGGGGGAATACACGCGCAGGAACTCAAAGCTGAAGGCAAATTGATTGCCGTCGTCGAAGCCGATTTCGAGCAGGCGCGATTGCTTGCGCAGCTTGATTTCAGTTGGGATGGGGCTATTGCTCATGGTTCCTACTTTTCGCCTGCCAGCTGCCTGATGCGTTCGGCCAGCGCCGGCAGTCTGGCGCGCCGCGCTTCCAGCTGCGCGACATCGGCCGGGCGATTCGGCGCGGCCCAGACCGGGCTGGGAAAATGGGTGTCGTCGCGGTAACGCGGAATCACGTGCCAATGCAGGTGCGGCACGACATTGCCCAGACTGGCGAGGTTGACCTTGTCCGGCGCCATCACTTCACGCACGGCTTGTTCGACCAGCCAGACCGCGTTCATCAGCACGCCGCGCTCGGGCCAATCGAGATCCGTCACTTCGGCGACGTGGGCATTCCAGATCACGCGGCAGAAACCGGGGAAGGAAGCATCATCGACCAGCACGACACGGTAGGTCTCGCAGCGGTAGATTTCCTGCCCGCCGCTCTGCCGGCACAGCTCGCAGGAGTCCGTCACAACAAGACCCTCTCGATGCCGCCGGCGTTCGCCCGGGCCACGTAATCGGCCATCCAGTTCTCGCCGAGCATGTGGCGCGCCATTTCGACCACGATGTAGTCGGCATCGGTATTCGTGTCTTCGTTGTAGCGCGTCAAGCCCTGCAGGCATGCCGGGCAGGACGTGAGTACCTTGACCTGGCCGTCGAAGCCGTCGCCGCGCAGCTTGGCCGCGCCCTTTTGCATTTCCTCTTCCTTGCGGAAGCGTACCTGCGTGGAGATATCGGGCCGCGCCACGGCGAGCGTGCCGGCTTCGCCGCAGCAGCGGTCGTTCTTTTCTATCTTTTGCTTGTCGGCCGTCACGATCAGGCTGTTGACCGTCTTGAGCGGGTCTTGCAGCTTCATCGGGCTGTGGCAGGGGTCGTGATACATATAACGCGCGCCGGTCACGCCTTCGAGCTTCAGATTCTTTTCCATCAGGTATTCGTGGATGTCCACGATGCGGCAACCCGGGAATATCTTTTCGAATTCGTAGCCCTGCAACTGGTCATAGCACGTGCCGCAAGACACCACCACGGTCTTGATGTCGAGGTAGTTGAGCGTGTTGGCCATGCGATGGAACAGCACGCGGTTGTCGGTGATGATCTGCTCAGCCTTGTCGTAGAAGCCCGAACCGCGCTGCGGATAACCGCAGCACAGATAGCCCGGCGGCAGCACCGTCTGCACACCGGCTTCCCACAGCATGGCTTGCGTCGCCAGGCCGACCTGCGAGAACAGGCGTTCCGACCCGCAGCCGGGGAAATAAAACACGGCTTCGGTATTGGCCGTGGTCTTTTGCGGATTGCGGATGATGGGGATGATCTTGTCGTCTTCGATTTCGAGCAAACCGCGCGCGGTCTTCTTCGGCAGGTTGCCCGGCATCTTCTTGTTGACGAAGTGGATCACCTGCTCCTTGATCGGCGGCTTGTTCACCGTCGCGGGCGGCGCCTTGGTCTGCTTCTTGGCCGCCAGCTTGAACAAATCGTTGGCGAAGCGTTGCGCCTTCACGCCCAAGCCGAAGATTACCTTGCGCGCGGCGTTGACCGTGGCGGGATCCTTGGCGTTGAGGAAAAACATCGAGGCTGCCGTACCGGGATTGAACGATTTCTGCCCCATCTTGCGCAACAGGTTGCGCATGTTCATCGAGACATCGCCGAAATCGATATCGACGGGGCAAGGCGTCAGGCACTTATGGCAGACGGTGCAATGGTCGGCCACGCCCTCGAATTCCTCCCAGTGGCGAATCGAAATGCCGCGCCGCGTCTGCTCTTCGTAAAGGAAGGCTTCGACCAGCAGCGAGGTGGCGAGGATCTTATTGCGCGGCGAGTACAGCAAGTTGGCGCGCGGCACGTGGGTGGCGCAAACGGGCTTGCACTTGCCGCAGCGCAGGCAATCCTTGACGCTGTTGGAGATGGCCCCGATATCGCTTTGCTGCATGATCAGCGATTCGTGTCCCATCAGGCCGAATGAGGGCGTATAGGCATTGCGCAAGTCGGCATGCATGCCAGGCAGGTTCAAGAGCTTGCCCTTGTTGAAGCGGCCTTCGGGGTCGATGCGCTCCTTGTAGGCGCGGAACGAGCCGATTTCTTCCTCGGTGAGGAATTCGAGCTTGGTGATGCCGATACCGTGCTCGCCCGAGATCACGCCGTCGAGCGAGCGCGCCAGCACCATGATGCGTGCCACGGCATGATGCGCCACTTGCAGCATGCCGTAGTCGTCGGAATTGACCGGGATATTGGTGTGCACGTTGCCGTCGCCGGCATGCATGTGCAGGGCAACGAAAACGCGGCTACGCAAGACGCGCTTGTGGATCGCCAGCGTTTCGTCAAGGATGGCCTTGAAGGCCGATCCGCCGAATATCTGGCGCAATGGCGCGCGCACCTCGTTCTTCCATGATATGCGTATCGTGCGATCTTGCGCAACGTGGAATAGCGTGGCTTGCGGCTGCAACTTCAGGCGCTCGTCGAATACCGTGTCGAGCCTGGCCAGGCCGAGGCTGCCCAGCTCGGCGCGCGCATCGGCCAAGCGCGTATCGAGATGGGCCAGCAGATACGCCCAGCGCGCCCGCGTCTCTGCCACCAATTGCTCGGCCTGGTTGACGCGGTCTTCCAGCAACTCGGCGGCGGGAATATCGCCGCCGTCGGCATCTTCGCTCTTCCCCAGCGGCAGGTTGCCGCGCGCAAAGAAGGCCGCCAATTCGTCGAGCAGCTTGAGCTTGTTCTGGATCGACAGTTCGATATTGATGCGCTCGATGCCGTCGGTGTATTCACCCATGCGGTCCAAGGGAATCACCACGTCTTCATTGATCTTGAAGGCGTTGGTATGCTTGGAGATAGCCGCCGTGCGGGCGCGGTCGAGCCAGAATTTCTTGCGTGTTTCCGGGCTCACCGCTACGAAGCCTTCGCCGACGTGCTTGTTGGCCATGCGCACCACTTCCGAGGCGGCCTGCGCCACGGCGGCTTCATCGTCGCCGACGATATCGCCGAACAAGGCCATCTTGGGCAGCACGCCGCGCTTGGACTTGGTGGTGTAGCCGACGGCGCGCAGGTAGCGCTCGTCAAGGTGCTCCAGGCCGGCCAGGACGGCGCCGCCCTTCTTCGTTTCGCCGTCAAGGTAATCCTTGATTTCAACGATGGATGGAATCGCATCGCGCGCCTGGCCGAAGAATTCGAGGCAGACCGTGCGCGTATGCTTGGGCATCTTGTGCAAGATCCAGCGCGCCGAGGTGATCAAACCGTCGCAGCCCTCTTTCTGGATGCCTGGCAGGCCTGCCAGGAATTTGTCAGTGACGTCCTTGCCCAGGCCCTTCTTGCGGAACAGGCTGCCGGGGATTTCCAGCGTCTCAGTCTTGAATACTTCGCCGGCCTTGCCCTTCTCTCCCGGATGCGACCATTCGAGCTTGAAACGCGCCATGGCCACGTCATGAATCTTGCCCAGGTTGTGATCCAGGCGCGTGACTTCAAGCCAATCGCCATTCGGGTCGACCATGCGCCAGCTCGCCAGGTTGTCGAGCGCCGTGCCCCAGAGTACGGCTTTCTTGCCGCCCGCGTTCATGGCGATGTTGCCGCCTATGCACGAAGCCTCGGCCGAAGTCGGGTCGACGGCGAACACGAAGCCGGCCTTCTCGGCCGCATCGGATACGCGCTTGGTGACCACGCCGGCGCCGGAATAAATCGTGGCGTAATCCTTGTCCACCCCGGGCAGGCGCACCATTTCCACGGCGCCAAGCTGTTCCAGCTTTTCGGTATTGATGACGGCCGACATGGCGGTGAGCGGAATCGCGCCGCCGGTATAGCCGGTGCCGCCTCCGCGCGGGATGATGGTAAGCCCGAGTTCGATGCAGGCCTTGACCAGGCCGGCCATTTCGTCTTCGCTGTCGGGCGTCAACACCACGAACGGATATTCGACGCGCCAGTCGGTCGCGTCGGTCACATGCGAGACGCGCGAGAGACCGTCGAACTTGATATTGTCCTTGGCCGTATAGCGCCCGAGCACGCGCACGGCGCGCTTGCGCAAATCCCAGGTGCGGCGGAATTCTTCGCCGAATGCGGCCACGGCCTTGCGCGCCGAGTGCAGCAAGGCTTCGACGCTGGCGCTGCGGTTGGCCGCTTCGGCGCTGGCATCTTCGCGCGCGTCGTTGACGCGGCGCTTGTCGACCTCGGCCAGGCGGTGGTTCAAGGCATCGATCAAGGCCTGGCGCCGCTTGGGGTTGTCCAGCATGTCGTCTTGCAGATAGGGGTTGCGCAGCACGACCCAGATGTCACCCAGCACCTCGTAGAGCATGCGCGCGGAGCGCCCGGTTTGACGCACGGCGCGCAATTGCTCGAGCACATGCCAGGACTCCTCGCCCAACAGGCGGATCACAATTTCACGATCGGAGAAAGACGTATAGTTGTACGGAATTTCTCGCAGACGGGTGGCCGCAGCTTCGGGAGCCGCGTCCGACAAGAGGGTGTGAAGTTGTGCCGGGGCGTTCATCAGTTGCCAGGTTGGTGTGAGGGTACAAATGAGCATTCTAGCCTATTGCAATGCACCACGTCCCATGAAACCGCATCTTGCGCAATTCGACGTGCGATTTTCCCTGCAATTTGTAGGGTCATTTTTTTGAATTTCGCAAAAAATTTTTGCCTTTTCTTTGTTTTTTGTTCATACATGACCAAACGGCGTACAAAGCTGCCAAATTAGCCCCGCCGCATCGGAAGCATGAATTGCTCCCTTATAATGACCGGCCATCCTTTTGAAACGGAAAGAAGCGCAGCCTTGTTATGACCACGGATTACCTGCAAAAGATACTGACCGCCCGCGTCTATGACGTCGCCATCGAATCGCCGCTCGATTTCGCTCCTGCGCTGTCCGCGCGCATGGATAACCGAATTTATCTCAAGCGCGAGGACATGCAGAGCGTATTCAGCTTCAAGATCCGTGGCGCCTACAACAAGATGGCACACCTGACGCCGGCGCAAATCAAGCGCGGCGTGATCTGCGCTTCAGCCGGCAACCATGCGCAAGGCGTGGCCATGTCGGCCAAGCGCATGGGTTGCCGCGCCGTGATCGTCATGCCGACCACGACGCCGCCGGTCAAGATCGAGGCGGTCAAGGCCCATGGCGGCGAAGTCGTGTTGTTCGGCGATTCGTATTCGGATGCCTATCAACATGCGCTCGCGCTGGAAAAAAAACTCAAGCTGACCTTCGTCCATCCATTTGACGACCCCGACGTCATTGCAGGCCAAGGCACGGTAGGCATGGAAATCCTGCGCCAGCATCAAGGACCGATTCATGCGATCTTCGTCGCCATCGGCGGCGGCGGCCTGATTTCGGGCGTGGCCTCCTATGTCAAGGCAGTGCGGCCGGACATCAAGGTGATCGGCGTCCAGACCCCGGATTCCGACGCCATGCTCCGCAGCGTCAAGGCCGGGCGCCGCGTAGCCTTGAACGACGTGGGCCTGTTCTGCGACGGTACGGCCGTCAAGCTTGTCGGCGAGGAAACCTTCAGGCTGACCAAGCAATTGGTCGACGATTTCATCGTGGTCGACAACGATGCCGTATGTGCCGCGATCAAGGACGTGTTCCAGGAAACCCGGAGCATCCTCGAACCTTCGGGTGCGATGGCCGTAGCCGGCGCCAAGGCCTATCTCGAACAGCGGCAAGCTGCGAAAAAGCCTCTCAAAGGCGAAACGCTGGTGGCCATCACGTGCGGCGCCAACATGAATTTCGACCGGCTGCGCTTCGTGACCGAACGCGCCGAAGTCGGTGAGGCGCGCGAGGCCGTATTTGCCGTAACCATTCCCGAAGCGCGCGGCAGCTTCAAACGCTTCTGCGAACTGGTCGGCCCGCGCAACGTGACCGAGTTCAACTACCGCATCAGCGGCGCCGATGCGGCGCACATTTTCGTCGGCGTGCAGGTTTCGAACCGCGAGGAGCCGGGCAAGATCGCGCGCAATTTCGAAAAGCACGGCTTCAAGACGCTGGACTTGACACACGACGAATTGGCCAAGCTGCATATTCGCCACCTGGTCGGCGGCAAGAGCGATCTGGCCAAAGATGAATTGCTGTACCGCTTCGAATTCCCGGAACGGCCCGGTGCCTTGATGCGCTTCCTCGACAGCATGGCGCCGAACTGGAATATCAGCCTGTTCCACTACCGCAACCAGGGCGGCGACGTGGGCCGCATCCTGGTCGGCATCCAGGTGCCGAAGAAGGAAATGAAAGCCTTCCGCGAATTCCTCGCCAGCCTGGGCTACCGCTACTGGGACGAAACGGACAACCCGGTCTACAAGCTGTTCCTGTAATCGGGGCAAACCATGTCACAGCCGAGCCAGGCAACGATGCGCCCGATCGGGCAATACAAGTACTATGACTTCGTCATGGCAGCCTTCGTCGCGGTCTTGCTGTGCTCCAATCTGATCGGCGCGGCCAAGGCGGCGCAAGTCACACTGCCTTTCATCGGTAAACCGCTGACCTTCGGCGCAGGGGTCTTGTTCTTTCCGATTTCGTATATCTTCGGCGACATCCTGACCGAGGTGTACGGTTACGGGCGCGACCGTCGTGTGATCTGGGCCGGATTTGCCGCCCTGGCCTTCGCCGCCCTGATGTCCATCGTGGTGCTGGCGCTGACGCCGGCTGCCAACTCGTTCAACCAGGATTACCAGACCCACCTGCAAGCCGTGTTCGGCAATACGCCGCGCATCGTCGCCGGTTCGATGATCGCGTTCTGGTGCGGCAGCTTTGCCAACAGCTATGTCCTGGCCAAGATGAAGATCGCCACCGCAGGAAAACACTTGTGGAGCCGCATCATCGGCTCCACCTTATGTGGCGAACTGGTCGATTCTTCGCTGTTTTACGTGATCGCCTTCTACGGGATCTGGCCCGACGACCAGATTTTCGTCGTTGCCGCCGTACAGTATTGCCTCAAGTCCGGCTGGGAATTCGTCATGACGCCCATTACCTACCGCATCGTGGCATTCCTGAAACGCATGGAGCAGGAAGACTATTATGATCGGGATACCAATTTCAATCCCTTCAAATTGAAGATTTAGCATGTCTGATTTGCATTCCGCCGACGAATCCCCGCTGGGCAAACAATCGGCCTACGTTTCACACTACGAGCCCGGCCTGTTATTTCCCATCGCGCGCCAGGACAAGCGCGACGAACTTGGCATCAAGGGCACACTTCCCTTCTTCGGCGTCGACATCTGGAACGCCTACGAAGTCTCCTGGCTCAATCTGCGCGGCAAGCCCCAGGTTGCCATCGCCACCGTGACCGTACCGGCCGATTCGCCCAATATCATCGAATCGAAATCATTCAAGCTTTATCTGAATTCCTTCAACCAGACGCGGCTGGCGGGCACCGATGCCTTGCTGCAATTGCTGCGCGCCGACCTCTCCGCCGGTTTCGGCTCGCCCGTGCATGTCAGCCTGACGCTGCCGGAGGATTTTGCCAAGTTCCACGTGGGCGAACTCGATGGCTTGCTGCTGGACCGCCTCGATATTGAAGTCGACGATTATTTACCCGACCCAAGCCTGCTGAAAGCCAATGTCGACGAAGCCGCAGTGGAAGAGACTCTGGTATCGCACCTGTTGAAGTCGAATTGCCTCGTCACGGGCCAGCCCGACTGGGGTAGCGTGCAAATCCGCTATGCCGGCGCGCAAATCGACCAGGAAGGCCTGCTGCGCTATCTGATCGGCTTTCGCCAACACAATGAATTCCATGAACAATGCGTCGAGCGCATCTTCATGGACATCCTGACCCATTGCAAACCGCAGAAGCTGGCGGTGTACGCGCGCTATACCCGCCGCGGAGGATTGGATATCAACCCGTGGCGCAGCAATTATTCCACCGGGAAAGCGCCGAGCAACACGCGCAATGCCCGCCAGTAACACTTCATTGCACTAAATACTAGGCGTCTTGATAACAATTTGTTAAATAAGGAAAACCGCAAGCAATACCTTTTGCTTTTCGGTACCGGAAGGCAGAAAATGAGCCTATAATGCGTTGAAAATTCAATTTGTGCAATGCATCATGAATCATTTCAGTCAGATACTCGCTCTCGAGAACGTGGCTCTTGATCTGGATGTATCGAGCAAGAAACGCGCGTTCGAGCAAGCCGGACTGTTATTCGAGAACAACTGCGGTATCGCCCGCTCCACCGTGTCGGACAACCTGTTCGCGCGCGAGCGGCTCGGTTCCACAGGCCTGGGCCACGGTGTTGCCGTGCCGCACGGCCGCATCAAGGGCTTGAAGTCGCCGATGGCCGCTTTCGTGCGCCTGGCCGATCCCATCCCTTTTGAATCCCCCGACGGGGAGCCGGTCAGCCTCCTGGTCTTCCTGCTGATTCCCGACCACGTGACGCAACAGCATCTGGAAATCCTCTCGGAAATCGCCGAGATGTTTTCCGACGAAGGCTTCCGCCACGCTCTGGCTGAAGCGCCCGATGCGCAAACCGCGCACGCCCGTCTCATCACGTGGGCTCCGTCCCTCCAAAGCGCCTAGTTTTTACTGATTGGCAAGCATGCGCGAGGCAGCTTATACTGCCGTTCGCGGCGTTTCTTCTCGCGCCGCCGTTACTTCGAGAACCGCCATGCCACTGTCGACGCCGCTGACCATACAACAACTGTACGACGATAACCGCGACGCGCTGCAGCTCGGCTGGTTTGCCGGCTTCCCCGGCGGCGAACGCCTGATCTCGGGCGACGCCACTTCGGCGGCCGATCAGGTCGGCCACCTGAACCTGATCCACCCCGGCCGCATCCAGGTGTTCGGCCATCAGGAAACCGAATACTACCAACGCATTTCGAGCGCCGCGCGCGCGCACCAGACCGCCGAGCTCGTGGCCGGGCAGCCGCCCGCCTTCATCATTGCGCAAGGCTTGGAGACGCCGGCCTACATCCTCGAAATCTGCGACGAAAAGAATATCCCGCTGTTTTCCACGCCGCTTCCGGCGGCCCAGGTGATCGACTATCTGCGTGTCTATCTGTCGAAAAAACTGGCTCAGCGCATCACCATGCACGGCGTATTCATGGACGTGCTGGGTGTGGGCGTCCTGATCACCGGAGAATCGGGTCTGGGCAAGAGCGAACTGGGCCTGGAACTGATTTCGCGCAACCATGGCTTGGTGGCCGACGACGCCGTTGAATTCGCGCGCATCGCGCCCAACATGATCGAGGGCCGCTGCCCGCCGCTCCTGCAAAATCTGCTCGAAGTGCGCGGCTTGGGCCTGCTCGACATCCGCGCCATTTTCGGCGAGACGGCCGTGCGGCGCAAAATGCGCCTCAAACTGATCGTGCACCTGGTCCGGCGCAGCACCCTCGAAGAAAATTACGAACGCCTGCCGCTGCACTCGCAAACCGAAGAAGTGCTGGGCCTGCCGATACGCAAGGTCGTGATTCCCGTCGAAGCGGGCCGCAACCTCGCCGTGCTGCTGGAAGCCGCAGTGCGCAATACCATCCTGCAACTGCGCGGCATCGACACGCTGAAGGAATTCATGGAGCGGCAGCAGCGCGCCATGGAAAGCGATTAGGGGCGATTCGCAGTATCATTTCCCTATGCGCATTATCATAATTACGGGCATTTCCGGCTCGGGCAAGTCGGTCGGTCTGAACGCCCTTGAAGACGCCGGCTATTTCTGCGTCGACAATCTCCCCCCCAGTCTCTTGCGCGCGCTGGTCGTGACGCGCATCGAGGAAGGCGCGGATACGCTTGCTGTGGCCATGGATGCGCGCAGCGCCAGTTCCCTGGCAGGCTTGCCCGACGATATCGCGCGGCTCAAACAGGAAGGTCACGACGTCAAGGTATTGTTCCTGACGGCAAAGACCGAATCGCTGGTGGCGCGCTTTTCCGAAACGCGGCGCAGCCACCCGCTGTCCCACCGCATCCGCTCGGACCAATCGCCGTCGGACATGCCCACGCTGCTCGAATGCATCCTGCGCGAGCGCGACATGCTTTCCGCCGTCGAAGGCATAGGCCACGTGATCGACACCTCGGGCCTGTCGGCCAACAAGCTGCGCGCCTGGATCAAGGAGCTGGTCGAGACCACCTATACGCCGCTGACGCTTCTGTTCGAGTCCTTCGCCTTCAAGTTCGGCGTGCCGCTCGATGCCGACCTGGTGTTCGACGTGCGCGTCTTGCCCAATCCGTTTTACGACATCGCCCTGCGTCCCCTGACCGGGCGCGACGCGCCGGTGCAAGCCTTCCTCAAGGCGCAAGACAACGTGGCGACACTGATCGCCGACATCCGCGGCTTCATCGAAAAGTGGCTGCCCTCGTTCAAGAACGACAACCGCAGCTACCTGACCGTCGCCATAGGCTGCACCGGCGGCCAGCACCGTTCGGTCTATGTTGCCGAGCAATTGGCCGCACACTTCGGTGCGAGCGAGCGCGTGATCCTGCGCCACCGCGAATTGAATTGATTTTTATGACCCCCGATACCTGGCTGCCACTATTCCCGCTCAACGCCGTGCTGTACCCCTGCGGCGTTCTCCCGCTCAAGGTGTTCGAAGCGCGCTACACCGACATGGTGCGAGATTGCATGAAGAATGAAGCCCCGTTCGGCGTGGTGCTGATCAAGTCCGGCGCCGAGGTCGGCTCCGTGGCCGAACCCGAAGGCATAGGCACGCTGGCCTACATCAAGGAATGGGATATGGAAAACCTCGGCGTGTTGCTATTGCGTACCGAGGGCGGGGCACGCTTCCGCATCATCGAAACACGCGTGCTCGGCGACAAACGGCTCGAAGCGCGCGTGGACATGCTGCCGCCCGACGAACAGCCGCCGGTATCCGACGCACACCTGGTTTGCGCCCGGGCGCTCAAGATCGTGATGGATGAAATCAATGCCAGAGGTCGCGCCGAGCAAGGCAGCGACTTCGATAGTCCCTTCTCCGATCCCGCGAGACTCGACGACGCCGGCTGGGTCGCCAACCGCTGGTGTGAAATCCTGCCCATCCCCTTGAAAGCCAGGCAAAAGCTGCTTGAGCTTGACGACGCCGAAAGCCGGCTGTCGGTGGTGCACCAATACCTGGTGCAGCACAAGATTGTTTAGAACAGTCCCTCGCTGCCGAACACGGCGAGCAACAGCTTCTTGACCGGCGCCGGCAAAGGCGCCCCGGCCAGCTTCGAGGTGTCATACCACACCGTGTTTGCCTCGCCGGCCTGATCGTGACGCCGCGTCAGATCGACGCGGTAGGGCGCGACGTGCAGCTTGAAGTGGGTGAAGGTATGCGAAAACGGCGTCAGTGCCGTGTAGCCCTCGGATTCGCCGTGAGATTCGGCGGTTTGCCGCAGGCGCTGGAGCAGCGAATTTTCCGCAACGTCAAGTTCAGGCAAGGACAGCAAGCCGCCCCAGATGCCCTGCGCTGGACGTTGCTCGAGCAAAACCTGGCCGTTATACGCCAGCACCAGCATGGCCGTGCTCTTTTCCGGCACGGCTTTCTTCGGCTTCTTGGCCGGCAATTCCTCGGTGCGCCCTTGTTGCCGCGCCAGGCAACGCAAGGTGAACGGACAAACCGCGCATTTCGGTTTGCCGCGCGTGCAGACCGTGGCGCCTAAATCCATCAAGCCTTGCGTATAGGCTTCGAGATCCTGCTCGGGCAGGAGCGCATCGGCTCGTTGCCACATGGCGTTTTCCACCGCCTTGTCGCCGGGGAAGCCATCGACGGCGAATACGCGCGCAAACACCCGCTTGACGTTGCCATCCATGATCGCGGCACGTGCGCCGTAGGAAAATGCAGCGATCGCGGCGGCGGTAGAACGGCCTATGCCGGGCAACTCGGCCAATTGCTCCGGATCGGCCGGAAACCTGCCACCGTGGCGTGCCATCACGTCCTTGGCGCACTGATGCAAATTGCGCGCACGCGAGTAATAGCCCAGCCCGCTCCACAGTGCCATCACGTCTTCGCTCGATGCCGCAGCCAGGCTGGCGCAATCGGGAAATCGTTCGAGGAAGCGCTGATAATAGGGAATGACGGCCGATACCTGGGTCTGCTGAAGCATGATTTCCGACAGCCAGACACGATAGGCATCGCGCGTGTTTTGCCAGGGCAGGTTATGCCGCCCGTGGCGCTTTTGCCAGGCAATCAGTTCGGCAGAAAACGTCGGATCGGCCAGATTCTCGTCCGGCTTGGACTGCTGCAAACGCTTCATTAGGCAGCTACGCGCAGGGGATTGAGCTTGGTGCCTATGACTTTTTTGAGTTCTTCTTCGAGCGTGAGCAAGGCTTTCTTTTGCGCTTCCAGCTCGGCTTGCATCTGCTCCAACACGGCCACTTTTTCTTCCAGGCTTTCGGTCGCCACATGGATGCGCTCGATCGATTGGCGGCGGCGCTTCAATTGCGCCTTGTGTTCGGAGATTTGCGCTTCGAGCGGCGCCATCACCACCTTGAGCCAGGCTTCGACGTCGCGGTTGGCTTGCAGGAAGCTTTGCTTGACGCGCGAAGCGATGGAATCGAAGAATTTTTGCATCAGCACCACCTTGGGAGCGGTCATCAGCGTGGTGGCGCCGAATTGCTTGTGGTAGACGCTCTCGATCATCGCGATTTCCTTGCGATATTTTTCGAGCGAGAACGGCATAGGTGTCGACAATGCGAGGCCGTGCTCGGTGGAAAACTTGCGGTACATCACGGTCATCATCTCCGTGATCTCTTCGGTCTTCTGGCCCGAAGTTCGCAAGTTGCCCTGGATCTCCGCGAAGAAGTTCTTCACCGCGGAAAGCAAGCCGGCCGAGAACTTGCTATCGTTCATCGTGTCGCGTGTGCGGCGGATTTCTTCCTTCAGGATGCCCATGCCCAGGCTGGTGAACACCTCGTTCGAGAGCTTGGTGAAGACGGCGCGCGTGCCTTGCAGCTTCAACAAGCTGGCGTCGAATTCCTTTTTCTCGATGTCGATGCGCTTCATCATATGCTCGACGATATTGGTGTTCTTGCCGCGCAAGCTCCTCAATTCGACCAGTTGCTCGACCACGTTGCGCATGCGCGAATTCAAGAGCTTCTGCTTCGAGGCGGTCAACTCGACGATTTCCGCGGCAAGCTGGCGCCGGATGATCTGCTGTTTGGCCGGGATCAATTGCGAAGACAGGGCAGTCTCGAGTTCGGGCAAGCGGCTTTTCTCGAGCAGCGCGCGATCTTCGTTGATCTTGGCCACCAGCCCCTTTTGCGCGGAGACCGGAAACACCAGGTCTTCGGCCAGGCCCAGGTTATGCGCCACGCTCGTCACTTGCTGGGCAATCTGCCCTTCGACTTCCGCAGGCGAGCGCAATTCATCCCACATCGAATCGATCTTGTTCAACACCACCAGTCGCGCGGCGCCCGTACCGCCTATGTGCTGGCGCCAGACTTCGATGTCGCTCTTGGTCACGCCGGTGTCCGCCGCGAGGATGAACAACACGGCGTGGGCGTTCGGGATCAGATTCAGCGTCAGTTCAGGCTCGGTGCCGATGGCATTCAAGCCCGGCGTATCGACGATGACGAGGCCTTGTTTCAAGAGCGGATGCGGGAAATTCACGATGGCATGGCGCCATTGCGACACTTCAACCATGCCGTGTTCATCGACGGCCAGCGCGATATCGGGGTCCTCTTCGTTATACAAGCCAAGCCGGTGCGCTTCCTCGACCGAGACGCGCTTGGTCAGGCTGACTTGCTTGAAGGCCTCGAGCATGCCGTCGCCGGAATTGATGTCGAGCGGCAGCACGGTCCAGGCGCCGGCCTGCTCCTTGAATTCGGTGGTCGATTGCGCTTGCGCGCGGGTCTCGATCGGCAACAGGCGGATCGAAGGCGGGAAGGTCTCGTCGTACAGCAGCTCGGTCGGGCACATCGTGGTGCGGCCGGCCGAAGACGGCAGGATGCGCTGCCCGTAGTCGGCGAAAAAGATCGCATTGATCAATTCCGACTTGCCACGCGAGAATTCAGCAACGAAAGCGATGGTGAGCTTGTCATCGACCAGGCGCGTGATAGCGCGTGCAAAACGCTGGTCGCTGGCGGCATCCCCGAGGTCGGCAGCCGCCACTTCGCGGCGATAGCGGTCGAGCGCAACCATGACGCTGCTGCGCCAAGTACTGTATTCCTGGAAATTTTGTACCAGATTGCTCACTGTTCTCTCATGCTCGATGGAAAGTTTTCATGCGATCAACAGTCTAACACTAACATTCGCGCCTATTTTTGGCAATTTACACAGTAAAAGGTGGAACGCTGCCCCTGCTTGATCTGCCGAATTTCGGCACTGCAAATCCGGCAAGGCTCGCCGGCACGGTCATAGACGTAATAGTTTTGCTGGAAATAGCCCGATTGCCCGTTGACGGCAATGAAGTCGCGCAACGTACTGCCGCCTTGCTCGATCGCCGCAGCGAGGATCTTTCTGATGGCCGCCTCAAGTTTTTCGTAGCGCGCCAAGCCTATTTTGTGGGCCGGCAGCTTGGGATTGATACCGGCGCAAAACAGCGCTTCCGAAGCATAGATGTTGCCCACGCCGACCACGATGTCCCCGGTCAACAGGACTTGCTTGATCGCCATGTTGCGCTTGCGCGTCATACGATATAGCAGATTCGCCGAAAACCCCTCTTCCAGCGGCTCCACGCCCAGCCCGCGCAGCAAGATGTGGTTTTCGATAGCGCCGTCTTCCAGGCCGTGCCAGAGTACGGCGCCAAAACGGCGCGGGTCGTTCATGCGCAGCAGTTGGCGCCCAAGCAGCATGTCGAAATGATCATGTTTCTTGACCGCCGTGTCTAGCGGCAGCACGCGCAAGTGGCCCGACATGCCGAGATGGATGATCAAGGTGCCATGCTCGAAGTTGAGCAACAGGTATTTGCCGCGCCGCCCGACGCTCTTGATCGTGCGCCCGCGCAGGATGCCATCCAGCCCTGCGGGAAAAGGCCAGCGCAAGCCCGTATGGCGCAAGGTAACGCCCGTCACCTTGCGCTCGCGCAGGTGCGGTTCGACGCCACGGCGCGTGACTTCCACCTCGGGCAATTCAGGCATATGCAGTTTCCATTTCGCTCGACTTATGTTTTTACAAATGCGTACAATTTACTAGAGTGTAGACAAGGGCCGGCACTCCATGCGGCCCATGTTGGGCGTAGAATCGGTCATTATGCAATCTGCAGGGAAATGGATTTGAAAAACGCTGTCGCCATTGTAACGCTGTCGCTGCTGCTCTCGGCTTGCGCGGGTATGCGCTCGCATTCTTCCAATCCATCCGTCGCGCCCGACGCGATGCAAAACCCGATGGCATCGCAAGCAGCCCCGCCGCCCGAGTTCGACGGCGCGCCCTTGTCCACCGACGCCGCCGGGCTGCCGGTTGTGCCGCTGACGGGCCAGGTAATGTATCTCTACCTCGCATCGGAAATCGCCTTCCAGCGCGGCGAATGGGAATCGGCCTTCCGCACCATGGAAGCGCTGGCGCGCCAGACGCACGACCCGCGCCTGGCGCAGCGCTCGTTCGAATTCGCCTGGTCGGCACGCCAACCCGAGGCGGCGCTCGATGCCGCCAAGCTGTGGCGCTCGCTCGCCCCGCACTCGGAAGAGGCGATGCAAAACTACCTCAATTCCGTGGTCCTGACCGACGAACTCGACGAGGCGCAGGAAGTGTTCGAGCGCGGCTTGCGCGAAGAACCCGCCGCTTCGCGCGGCAGCATGATCTTCCAGATCCAGCGCCTCTTGGCCCATGCCAAGGACAAGGATGCCGCCTTCAATGTGCTGCAAGCCATACTGGCGCCCTACCCCGACCTGGTCGAAACCCATCTGGCGCTGGCCTATGGCGCCTATGCCAAGAACGACAATCAAAGGGCGCAGGAAGAGGCGCAGATTGCGCTCAAGGCCAGGCCCGATTCGCAGCAGGCCGCGCTGATCCTGGCCCAGGTCAATCCCGACCGCGCGGCAGCGATGAAATTCCTGGCGCGCTTCATCGCCGCCCATCCCACAGCCAAGGAGTTGCGCATCGCCTATGCGCGCGGCCTGGTCGAGCAAAAGCATTACAAGGAAGCCGAACATGAGCTCGCCACGCTCTTGAAGGGCGATCCGGAAAACCTGGCCGTGCTCTACATGCTGGGCATACTGGAGGCGCAAACCAACGACAACAAGGCGGCGGAGCGCCATCTGTCGAGCTTCATCGAGGTGCTGGCCAACCGCCCCGGCGAAGACCGCGACGCCACGTCCGCGCTGGAGTTGCTGTCGCAGATCGCCGAGGAGCGCAAGGACTACGACACCGCGCTGCACTGGCTCGACATGATCGACGCGCCCGATGCCCACGTCGGCGTGGAAATCCGCCGCGCCGGAATTTTCGCGCGCAAGGGCAATCTCGACGGCGCGCGCAAGGTGCTGGCCGACCTGGCGCCCGAAGACAAGGCCCAGCAGGTGCAGGTCATTGCGGCCAACGCGCAGATTCTGCGCGAAGCAAACCGCGCACCGGAAGCCATGACCGTACTCGAGGAAGGCATCAAACGCTTCCCCGACAATACCGACCTGATGTACGACTACGCGATGGATGCCGAAAAAGCCGGCCGGCTCGACGTCTGCGAATCCATGCTGCGCAAGGTCATTGCGCTCACGCCCGATAATCAGCAAGCCTACAATGCCCTCGGCTATACCTTCGCCGAACGCAACGTGCGACTGGATGAAGCCTATACCCTGGTGCAGACCGCCTTGAAGCTGGCCCCGGACGATCCCTTCATCGTCGACAGCATGGGCTGGGTGCAATTCCGCCTCGGGCGGCTGAAGGAAGCCGAAGACTTGCTGCGCCGCGCCTATGCCATCCGCCCCGACCCCGAGATCGCCGTGCACCTCGGTGAAGTGCTCTGGGTCAAGGGTCAGAAGGCCGATGCGCATAAACTTTGGCGCGAAGTCGGCAGCAAGGATCCCGATAACGATGCCTTGAAGAGCACCTTGGCTCGCCTTCACGTAAGCCTCTGATCCCATGAATGTGATTTGCCGGCGCAATTTCCTGCGCATCGCCTCCGTCTTGCTCTTTTCGCTGGCCGGCTGCCAAACCATGCGGCCCGCCGGGCCAGCGCTGAACTATAGCGAAACAATAGACATAGGCGGCCGTTTCACCACGCAATATGAGCAAAACGGCAAGCCTCAATCCATCAGCGGCAGCTTCGAATGGAGCCAGACGCCGCAGCAAACCACGGTGACCCTGCTCTCGCCTTTGGGCCAAACCGTGGCAACGATCATCTCCACTCCCCAAGGCGCAACGCTGACGCAGGCCGACCGGGCGCCAAGAAGCGCAGCCAATGTGGACGCATTGGTGGCCGACACGCTGGGCTGGCCGCTGCCGGTTTCGAACATGCGCAGCTGGATGCAAGGCCAGGTCACGGACGACGAGGGCCATCATTTGAGCGCGACGCCGCAGCTGACCAAGACCGTGGACACGGCCGACGGCTGGCGCCTGCAATATCTGAGCTGGCAAGACAATGAAGCCGGCGGCAAGGATGGTCCGGCCATCCCCAAGCGTATCGACATGGAGCGCGACACTTCCTATGCCGGCCGCGTGCAGATGCGCCTCGTCATCTCCAGCTGGCAGCCGCATTGATGCTTGCCTCGCTGCACGGCTGCCCGGCCCCGGCCAAGCTCAACCTGTTCCTGCACGTGACCGGGCGCCGGCCCGACGGCTACCACCTGCTGCAAACGGCATTCCAATTGCTTGACCACGGCGACACGCTGGATTTCGATGTGCGCAAGGACCGAGGCATACGCCGCACCACCGAAGTGCCCGGCGTGCCTGAAGAAAGCGATTTGGTCGTGCGCGCCGCAAAACTGTTGGCCGCGCGCTTCCCCGATCGGCGGCTCGGCGCCGACATCGCCATCACCAAGCGCCTGCCCATGGGCGGTGGCCTGGGCGGCGGCTCGTCCGACGCGGCCACCACGCTGATGGCCCTGAACCACCTGTGGCAAGCCGGCCTGACGCGCACCGAATTGATGGCGCTGGGCCTGCAATTGGGGGCGGACGTGCCGTTCTTCATCTTCGGCAGCAATGCCTTTGCCGAGGGCGTGGGGGAGGAATTGCAAGCCGTGACGACGCCAGATACCTGGTATGTGGTGCTCGAACCGGGCGTGATGGTGCCGACCGCAGCAATATTTACTTCGCGGCATTTGACAAGGGACACGAAGCCAGTCATAATAACGGACTTTCTCGGGGCGCCTGTAGGCTTCGGGAAAAACGATCTGCAAACCGTGGCATGCGAGCTGTTCCCTCCCGTAGCCGAAGCACTAGCGTGGCTTGGGCAATACGGCAAAGCAAGAATGACGGGATCGGGCGCATGCGTGTTCTGCGATGTCGGCAGCGAAAGCCATGCCGACGACGTATTGAGCAATGTGCCGCCGCAATGGAAAGCGTGGAAAGCCAAAGCGCTGATGCAGCACCCGATGGCGGATTTGCAGTAGTTGAAGCGAATTTAAGCGAATTCGTTCGATGTATTCGAAGACATCGAACAGCAGGTTGTGTAGGGGAATCGCCAAGCTGGTTAAGGCACTGGATTTTGATTCCAGCATTCCAAGGTTCGAATCCTTGTTCCCCTGCCATTAAATTGGGCATGTGCCGGCAGGCAATGCCAATTTGCAAAAAAGATGTAGCTCAAAGAAACGCTACGTCGCAAGAAGCCAACAACAGGCTACCAAATAAAGCCGTCAATATCAGACTATGTTAACGTGGTCTTGTATTGGCGGCTTTTAGGTCTTTTAAGACCTGGAAATTATCGATCTTTTAACGACTGCACCCAGGGGTTCTCATGGCAATCGACAACATGATGGTTTTCACCGGGAATGCGAACCCCGAACTCGCGGCCGGTGTTGCCAAGCAACTGGGGCTGTCGCTCGGCAAGGCCAACGTCACCAAGTTCTCCGACGGCGAAGTGGCCGTCGAGATCAATGAAAACGTGCGCGGCAAGGATGTCTTCGTCCTGCAATCGACTTGCGCGCCGACCAACGACAACCTGATGGAATTGATGCTGATGGTCGACGCCCTGAAGCGCGCCTCGGCCGGCCGTATCACCGCCGCGATTCCCTATTACGGCTATGCCCGCCAGGACCGCCGCCCGCGTTCGGCGCGCGTGGCGATCTCGGCCAAGGTCGTAGCCAACATGCTGCAGGAAGCCGGCGTCGAACGCGTCTTGATCATGGACTTGCACGCCGACCAGATCCAGGGCTTCTTCGACATCCCCGTCGACAATATCTATGCCTCGCCCATCCTCCTGGGCGACCTGGTAAGCAAGAGCTATGACGACTTGCTCGTGGTCTCGCCCGACGTCGGCGGCGTGGTGCGCGCCCGTGCATTGGCCAAGCGCCTGAACTGCGACCTGGCCATCATCGACAAGCGCCGTCCCAAGGCCAACGTGTCGGAAGTGATGAACATCATCGGTGAAGTCGAAGGCCGCAACTGCGTGATCATGGACGACATGGTCGATACCGCAGGCACCTTGACCAAGGCCGCGGAAGTATTGAAGGAACGCGGCGCCAAGAAGGTTGTCGCCTATTGTACGCACCCCGTGCTGTCGGGCCCGGCCATCGAGCGCATCTCGAATTCGCCGCTGGACGAACTGGTGGTGACGAACACGATTCCGCTGTCGGAAGCCGCCCGTGCATGCAGCAAGATCCGCCAGTTGTCCTGCGCGGAATTGCTGGCCGAAACTTTCAAGCGCATCAGCAAGGGCGACTCGGTGATGTCGCTGTTTGCAGATTAAGTTAAGAACGCGGGCCGCAGCAAACAAACGCTGAGCCCTTTTCGATGTCCCCTGGTCGCGGGGGACAATGACCGCAAGCAGTCCAGCTTGCATATTTGGAGCAAACCATGAAAGTAGTAGCATTTCCGCGCAAAGAGCAGGGGTCCGGAGCGAGCCGCCGCCTGCGCAATGCCGGCCAGACTCCTGGCATCATCTACGGCGGCACCACTGCCCCCGTCAATATCGCGCTCGACCACAACGCCTTGTACCACGCGTTGAAGAAGGAAGCTTTCCACTCGTCCATCCTGGATCTCGAAATCGACGGCAAGACCGAACAAGTCCTGCTGCGCGACTTCCAGGTGCACGCGTACAAGCAGCTCGTCCTGCACGTCGACTTCCAGCGCGTTGATGCCTCGCAAAAGATCCACGTCAAGGTGCCGCTGCACTTCGCCAACGCCGAAGTCTCGCCTGCGGTCAAGCTGCACAGCGCCGTGATCGGCCACGTGCTGACCGAACTGGACATCTCCTGCCTGCCCAAGGATCTGCCTGAGTTCGTCGAAGTCGACCTGTCCGGCATGGACGTCGGCCAATCGATCCACGTCAACGACTTGAAGCTGCCCGCCGGCGTTTCCATCGTTGCCCATGGCGACAATCCGACCGTTGCCACCGCTTCGATCCCGGCCGGCAAGGTGGAAGCCGAGGCTGAAGCCGCCGCTGCTGCTGCAGCCCCTGCCGCCGCTCCTGCCGCACCAAAGAAGTAATCGCATCATTTGCGAAAAGAACCCGCCTCCATGGCGGGTTTTTTATTGCCTGCAATACGCTACGCAAATACGCGATAATCGCTATTTGCTTTTAACCCAGGTTAAATCGTTTCATCCCATGTCAATACGCCTGATAGTCGGGTTGGGTAACCCCGGCCCGGAATACGAACTGACCCGTCACAACGCCGGCTTCTGGCTGGTCGACAACATCGCCAATGGCATAGGCCGCTGCAAGCTGCAGCGTGAGGCGAAATTGAATGCGTTGCTGGGCAAAGCCAAGATCGCCGGCGAGGACGTATGGCTGCTCGAACCGCAGACCTACATGAACCGCTCGGGACAATCGGTCGGCGGCCTGGCGCGCTTTTACAAGATTCCACCCGAAGCGATCCTGGTGGTGCATGACGAACTCGATCTGGCACCGGGCGTGGCGCGCATCAAGAAAGGCGGCTCGTCCGGCGGGCACAATGGCTTGAAGGACATCACGGCCGCGCTGGGTACGCAGGAATATTGGCGCGCGCGTATCGGGATCGGCCATCCGCGCACCTTGAGCCTGCAGCAAAACGTGGCCGACTTCGTGCTGCATCGCCCGCGCAAGGAAGAATTTGCGCTGATCGAGCAGGCCCTGGAACGTACGCTGGACGTGATCCCCATGCTGTGCGAAGGAAAGTTCGATGCGGCAATCATGAAGCTGCATACGGACAAGTGAATGCGCGATAAATGAACACGCCATTGAACGCACTCGAGCTGCGCGCCGGGCCCAAAGCGCTGGCCCGCATCAAGGCGCACGGCTTGCGCGCGGCCGACATTGCCGCGATTCCCGCGGCCGCCGGCGGGCCGAAGGGCCTGATCCTGCAAGCGCTCGACCAATGGCTGTTCGGCACCTGGCTGCCTTCCGCACCGCGCGTGCGCAGCCTGATCGGTGCCTCGATCGGCGCCTGGCGCATGGCCGCCGCCTGCCATGCCGATCCGGCGGCCGCCTTCAAACGCCTGGGCGATCACTACGCCGGGCAGCGTTATCCGAAAGACCCCTCGCCCGAACTGATTCGCGACATGTGCCTGCAATTGCTGGACGATTTCATGGGCGGGCACGAAGCGGAAATCGTCGGCAATCCGCATTTCCGCCTGCACATCCTGGCCGTGCGCGGGCTGGGCCTGTTGAGCGAGCCGAAACGCAAGAGCGCCATCGCGCTCGGCTTTGCCGCTGCCACCTTGTCGAACACCTTGGGGCGCAAACGTCTGGCCGGCCACCTGGAACGCATCGTGATCGGCGACGCGCGCGACGAACTGGCCTGGCTCAAACCCGGCTTCGATGAGTTCAATAACCGCTTCGCCACACTGTCGCAAACCAACCTCGCGCAGGCCTTGCTGTCCTCGGGCACTCTGCCCATGGTGATGCCGCCCGTGGCCGGCATAGCCGGTGCGCCGCAGGGCACTTATTGGGACGGCGGACTGATCGATTACCACCTGTCCTTCCCCTATCACAAGCTGCACAGCGAAACCGAGCCTCGCCTGGTGCTTTACCCGCACTTCGGGCCGCGCATCGTGCCGGGCTGGCTCGACAAAGCCATGCCGTGGCGCCACGGCTTGCCCAGGAAGCGCAGCGACTGGTACGACAATGTCCTGCTGCTTTCACCCTCGCCCGCCTTCCTCGCCACCCTGCCGCACGGCAAGCTGCTCGACCGCAAGGACTTCCATCTCTACGGCCTGGATCACGATGCGCGCATCCGCGACTGGCAGCAGGCAATAGGACAGGCCCAGCATCTGCGCGACGAATTCGCCGCCTTCGTCGAACGGCCCGATACGAGCAAGATCTTGCCGCTATAGGAGAGCCATGCATCACACCACGCCCGAAGCGCTCGTCCAGTGCCAGCTCGATGCCTACAACGCCAGGGACCTCGAAGCCTGGCTGGCAACGTACGCGCCGGACGCCAGGCAATATGAATTCCCGGCCACGCTCTTGGCCGACGGACACGAACAAATCCGCATGCGCACCGCGCCGCGCTTCCAGGAGCCCGACCTCCACGCCAAGCTGCTGTCGCGTAGCGTGATGGAGGATATCGTGATCGATCATGAAGAGGTCACGCGCAACTTCCCCGAAGGGCGAGGCACGATGCGCTTGATTTGCATCTACCGCGTCCAGGAGGGCTTGATACGCGAAGCCTCGTTCGTGTTCGGCGAGAAGACGCTTGCCTAAGCGAACCCGTCACCGAGAAAATCGCTGTCGTTGGCCCGCGCCGGCGCGACCAACGGCAGATCGAGCGTGAAGGTCGAACCCTGGCCTTCCACACTTTGCACTACGATCTGGCCATTCAATATCGACGTGACGATGTTATAGCTGATCGACAAGCCGAGGCCGCTGCCGCCCTGCCCCATCTTGGTCGTGAAAAACGGGTCGAAGATGCGCTTCAAGTGCTCTTCCTTGATCCCGACGCCGTCATCCTTGAACTGGATCTGCACCCGCGAACCGGCCGCCTGCCTGGCCGACAGCCTGATCAGCCCGCCTTTGCGGTCTTCGAACGCATGCAGCAAGGCATTGTTGATGAAGTTGCTGATGACCTGGCCCAGCGGGCCGGGATAACTGTCCATCCTTATACCTTCGGGCACGTCCAACTCCACCGTGTGGCCGGAACGCTTGACCTGGTTTTTGACCGTCGCGACGATTTCGTGGCATACCTGCTGCAAATCGAACTGGCGGCGCTGTGCCGTGGTCTGGTCGACGGCGACCTGCTTGAAGCTTTGCACCAGGTCGGCGGCGTTGTTCAGGCTGCGCATGATGAGCGTCGATGCTTCGTGCGCCTGCGCCAGGTAATTGTCGAGATCGGTGCGGCGTATGGCGCCCTGCTTCAGGTTCCGGGTCAATTCATCGGTCTTGGCCAGCATGGTGGAAGTCATCATGAGGCTGTTGCCGATCGGCGTATTCAATTCGTGCGCCACGCCGGCCACGAGCGAGCCGAGCGCGGCGAGCTTTTCGCGCGAGACCAATTGTTCCTGCGCATCCTGCAGGCGGCGGTAGGCATCGGCGTTATCGAGCGCGATTGCGCCGTAGGCGCATAGCGTGCGGAAAATCAGGCGGTCGCGCTCGGCATAAGCGAAACGGTGCGTCGATTGCACCGTCATCACACCCAGCATGCGCTCGCCCACGATCAGCGGCGCAAACAGCGCGCTTTGCGTCACGAGCGTGTCGGGCATGTAATTGGGCGGGCGTTCAGTCTCGCCCCAGTCGGCCATGATTTCACGCCGTTCGCGCACGCAACGCGCCGAAACGGCGTCTGGATCGTCGATCGGCACCCTGTGCCGTTCCAACCGTTTGCCCTCCTCGATGCCGAAAATCAAGTCCAGCGCCATGCCATCGTCGGTGCACAGGTAAATGGCGAAATCGTTGACCTGAAGCAGGCCGTGTACGTGCCGGTTGATGGTCTCGAATACGGCTTGCGTATCAAGGTGCGCCGTGATCTCGCGCCCGATGTCGCTCAGACGTTCGAGCGTGACACTGGTTTGTTGCAGCAATTCGGCGCGCTGGGCTTCGGCCGCCGCCAGTCCGCGCAGGTATTCGCCTTCGGCCTTGGCGCGCGCCGTCTGATACATCACCTGCATGGCCACGGCGCGGTTGGTGGCCTCCTGCCCATGGGTCTTTTCGCGCGCCGTGATGGCTTGCAACGACATGGCATAAGCATGCTGGAAATCGCCCAGGCTGGCGTATTCGCGGGAGAGTGCGTCATACAGTTCGCTCGGCACGGTATAGCCGGCAATGGTTTGCGCAGTTTGCAAGGCAAGCTGCAGGTAATGCAGAGGCGTGTTGCGGTCCAGCGTCGATTCCGGATGGCGCGCGCGTATGCTGGCCAGGACCTTCAGGGTTTCGATCTGGCGCGAGGCGTCGCCCTGCTCTTCAGCCAAGGTCAGCGCCGCATGTGCTGCCTGCAAGGCGTCTTCGGGTTGGCTCAGGTAAGACAGGGCATGCGCCTGGCCGCGCTGCGAATCGATCTGGAAATCGGTCTGGCGCAATGCCGCAGCGCGCTCGCCGAGATGGCGAAAGGTATCCAGTGCGCCCTGGTAATCCTCGCGGTCCAGCGCCAGATCCCCCATGTATTGCAGGGCGATGGCATAGGTGCGCGAACCGGACAGCGGCGCCAGCGTGTCGAGCGCTTCCCGCAGCATGTCCTGTGCCGCATCGAAACGCCCGGCATAGCGCAGCGTCTGGGCCATGTGCATGAGGCAGGCGCCGATGCTGCGCGGCCACCCCGTCGGCCGTGCGATATCGAGGCCGCGCTGGGTCCATTCGAGCGCCACAGTGTGGTCGTTCAGGCGGTCGAAGCCTTCCGCGATATTGGTTGCCGCGATAATGGCGGTGCGGGTCTGGCCCGTTGCAAGCGACTCGTCGAACTCGCGCATCAACTGAATGGCGGCCTCGCCGAAATCGCTCGAGTAGTGGGCGATCATGCCGAGCACGTCGCTGCGCCAGGCCAGATAGGCCGGATGCAGGATCTGCGGCTCGGCGCGGAATACCCCGCCCCAGCGCTCCGTCGCGGTCCGCAGATTGCGCAGCACAGCCCAGCGCGCGATGGCAGCTTGCGCTATACCCGCGCGCACCGGGTCGCCGCCGGCCAGGGCATCGGCCTCGGCCGCTTCGAGTTCGGCGTCGCACAGGTCAAGCCGGCCCTTGTCGACCGCGATCCAGGCGAGCAGCCAATGCGCGTCGGCGCTTCCTATCGCATCGCCCAGGCGGCGGAATTGCTCAAGCGCTTGCAGCGCCAGCGACTCGGCCGGTGCCAGGCGGGCGAACAGCCATTCGGCTTCGCCTCGCACCAGAAGGATGCGCGCCTCGATGCGGTCTTTTTCAGTCTGCGATGGGGGAAATTGCTTGAGCAGGCTTTCGATTTCCTGTGCCAGCCGCAGCGCGCGCTGCGTGTCGCGCTGACGCAGATACCAGGCTAGGGGCACGAGCAAGCTCAGGCGAACGGGTCCGGATGCGGCCTCAAGTTCCGCCTCAAGCCGCGCGGCTTCTTCTCCGAGCGCAAATTTCTCGATGTCCATGTCTTGCAGCGCCGCCTTCCCGGATGCTTCCATGCCCCGCGTTCAATGCTACCGCAAAAAGGCATCCAAGCCCCATTTCGGCATAAAACAAGCCGGGCCAAGGGTACAATGGCGGGATAGCAAAATACCGGAAATCCGTGCCGTCGCCCGGGTTTCTTGACGAATTAGCATGCCAGGCGCCATCGCGTGCCGGCGGCACCCAACCAGTGAACGAGAAAGTTTTTCCATGAGTCTCCAATGCGGCATCGTCGGCCTGCCCAACGTCGGCAAATCCACCCTGTTCAATGCCCTGACCAAGGCCGGCATCCCGGCCGAGAATTACCCCTTCTGCACGATCGAGCCCAATGTCGGCATCGTCGAAGTGCCTGATCCGCGCCTGGCTTCGTTGTCCGACATCGTCAAGCCGCAAAAGATCGTGCCGACCACGGTGGAATTCGTCGACATCGCCGGCCTGGTGGCCGGCGCATCCAAGGGCGAAGGCCTGGGCAACCAGTTCCTGGCCCACATCCGCGAGACCGATGCCATCGTCAACGTCGTGCGCTGCTTCGAAGACCCGAACGTAGTGCACGTGGCCGGCCGCATCAGCCCGCTCGACGACATCGAAGTGATCCAGACCGAACTGGCACTGGCCGACCTGGCCGGCGTGGAAAAAGCCATCCAGCGCGAAAACAAGAAGGCCAAGTCGGGCGACAAGGACGCCGCCAAGCTGGTCGCCCTGCTGGAGCGCCTGGTGCCGCACTTGAACGAAGCCAAGCCCGTGCGTTCCGTGGGCCTTGACGCCGAAGAGATGGCGCTGATCAAGCCGCTGTGCCTGATCACAGCCAAGCCCGCCATGTACGTGGCCAATGTGGCCGACGACGGCTTCCACGACAATCCGCTGCTCGATCAGCTGACCGCCTATGCCAAGTCGCAAAATGCGCCCGTGGTGGCGATCTGTGCCGCCATCGAAGCCGAAATCGCCGACATGGAAGAGGCCGACAAGGCCGAATTCCTGGCCGACATGGGCATGGAAGAACCGGGCTTGAACCGCCTGATCCGCGCCGGCTACGACTTGCTCGGCCTGCAAACCTATTTCACCGCCGGCGTCAAGGAAGTGCGCGCCTGGACCATCCACAAGGGCGACACCGCGCCCCAGGCGGCCGGTGTGATCCACACCGACTTCGAACGCGGCTTCATCCGGGCCCAGACGATTTCCTTCGACGACTTCATCGCCTACAAGGGCGAGCAAGGCGCCAAAGAAGCGGGCAAGATGCGCGCGGAAGGCAAGGAGTACGTGGTGAAGGATGGCGACGTATTGAATTTCCTGTTCAACGTCTAGAATCGGGAAGACTGCCGGTGCCGACCCTAAGCGCGCTCACGCTCTACCCCATCAAATCCTGCGCCGGCATCGCGCTGACGCAGGCCGAGGTGACCGCGTATGGACTGTCTTGCGGCGGCGTGCGCGACCGCGAATGGATGGTGGTCGATACCGAGGGCAACCTGTTGACGCAACGCGAATTGCCGAGGATGGCCCTGATCGTACCGCGCATTGGGGATGATGCGGTCGAGTTGAGCGCACCGAGTTTGCCAGTATTGTCCCTGCCCATTGATGCCGCCTCGCTTGCCCATGCCGCAACGACGGACGTGCGCGTGTGGGATGACGTGGTCCATGCCTGGGATTGCGGCAATGAAGCCGCCGAATGGCTTTCACATGCGGTCGGCACGTCTTGCCGGCTGGCGCGCTTCCATCCGGCCGCGCGGCGCCTGGCGAGCAGCAAATGGACCGGCGAGCGCGAGGTGCCGACCTTGTTTTCCGACGGCTTTCCCATGCTCGTGGTGTCCGAGGCTTCGCTGGCCGATCTTAACCAGAAACTCGCCGTACGCGGGCGGGCGGCGCTGCCGATGAACCGTTTCCGTCCCAACCTGGTAATAGGCGGCACCGAAGCCTTCGAGGAAGACTATGCCGCAGCGATACGGATAGGCGCGGCCTGCCTGCAGCCGGTCAAGCCTTGCGCGCGCTGCCCGATGCCTTCGATCGACCAGGAAACCGGGTGCTTCGGCCCCGATCCGCTCGATATCCTGCAAACCTACCGCGTCAATCCGATCGTCGACGGCGGCATCACCTTCGGCATGAATGCGATCCTGACCGAAGGCGAGCATAGCGTGCTGCACGTCGGACAGGACGTGGAAGTCGAAATCGCGTTCTGACATGGAAAACGCCGAAACTGAGCGGCTGCGGCTTCAGTTGGCGCAATTGCTGGCCGAGGCGCGGCGCAATGAAGACATCCTGCGGCGGCACCAGGAAATCGACCTCAAGTTCATCGGCGCTGCCAGTTTCCTGCAGCTGATCGACAATATCTTCGAATACCTGGCGGCACCATCCAAGCTCGACGTCGTGACGCTGGCCTTGATCGACGCCGACTATGAAATCCGCCATATCCTGCAAGACCTCGGCGTAGGGCTGGACGAGTTCCCCAGCCTGCTGTTCTGCGACAATGCCGCAGCACTCGGCCTGTTGCGCGATCTGGCCCGGCCCGAGCTTGGTCCGTACGACGAAGACAACATGGCGTGCATCTTCCCGGAACAGGTTTTGACGCCAGCCTCGGTCGCGCTGCTGCCGTTGCGCCGGCAAGACCGGCTGCTGGGCATGCTCGGCCTCGGCAGTTGCCAGGACGGGCGCTTCGCGCGCGGCATGGCGACCGATTTCCTCGAACACATGACGGCCATCGTCGCGGTCTGCCTGGAAAACGTGCTCAATATCGAGCGCCTGAAGCATCTCGGCCTGATGGACCCGCTGACGGGCGTGAACAACCGGCGCTATGTCGAAACGCGCCTGATCGAGGAAGTGGGCCGCAGCCGGCGCCATACCGGGTCGCTATCCTGCCTCTATCTCGACATCGACCACTTCAAGAAAATCAACGACGGCTTCGGCCACCAGTGTGGCGACGAAGTCTTGCGCGAAGCGGCCCAGCGCATCAAGGCCGAGCTGCGGCTGTCCGACACGCTGGGCCGCCACGGCGGCGAGGAATTCATCGCGCTTTTGCCCGATACGCCGCCGGTTCAGGCGCAAAATGTGGCCGAACGCATACGCGCCGGCATCGGCGACAAGCCGTTCGTTTTTGCCGGAGAAGAGCGGCGCGTGACGATCTCGATCGGGGTGGCAAACCTCGGCGCCCATCTATCCGGTTTGCCGGTGGCCGCGGCGGGGCAGCGCCTGATTGCCGACGCCGATCACGCGCTGTATCGCGCCAAGGCGAACGGGCGCAACCGCGTGGAAATCTTTAATTAGCTGCGGTCAGCCGTTCGTACTTGGCTTGCAGCTCTTCCTTCGTTTCGCGCCACTCGGGATTGAAAGGGATGCAGGCTACCGGGCACACTTGCTGGCATTGCGGCTCGTTGAAATGGCCGACGCATTCGGTGCACTTGTTCGGATCGATCTCGTAGATCTCCGGCCCCATGTAGATCGCATCGTTGGGGCATTCCGGTTCGCAGACGTCGCAATTGATGCAATCATCGGTGATCATTAAAGCCATACCGCCACCCTACTCTTGCCCCTCGGCGATTTTCTTCTTGAGCCAGTTTTCCACGGAGGGAAAGACAAACTTCGACACATCGCCGCCGAGCACGGCGATTTCGCGCACGATGGTGCCCGAGATGAATTGATATTGGTCCGAAGGCGTGAGGAACAGGGTCTCGACGTCGGGCAGCAGGTAGCGGTTCATGCCGGCCATCTGGAATTCGTATTCGAAATCCGATACCGCACGCAAGCCGCGCACGATCACGCGCGCATCGTGTTCGCGCACGAAATCCTTGAGCAGGCCGGAAAAGCTTTCCACCTGCACGTTGGGATAATGCCCCAAGACTTCGTTGGCAATGGTCAGCCGTTCTTCCAGGGTGAAGAAAGGCCGCTTGGCCTTGCTGTCGGCCACGCCCACGACGAGCTTGTCGAACAGGCCGGAAGCGCGGCGCACCAGGTCTTCATGCCCGCGCGTCAACGGATCGAAGGTACCGGGATAGATGGCAGTTACCATTACGACTCCACAAGATATCGGCTGCGTGCGCCGAACCGGTGCATGCGTACCGCATTGTGCACCACAATGAATGTTGCATTATGCCTGAAATTCAAACAGGTATTTTGCGTTGCAACAAATGAAAGTACACCATGCCGGCCTTGTCGGCCCGTACCACGTCCCAATCGGCCATCCAGTCCGGGGCCTCGTCGCCATCAAGCGCGAACTCGGCTTCGGCATAGACCAGGCCGCCGGGCGCCAGCAGACCGGCGCATAGCGGCAGCATCCTGGGCAGCCAGTCCTGATGATAGGGCGGGTCGAGGAAAATGACGTGGAATTGCCCCGCCTCGCGTGTTTGCAGGCCGGATACGGTAGCCAGGGCATCGCCGCGCGTGATGGCCACCTGTTCGGCCTTGAGCTTGTCCTTGGTCGCCTGCAATTGCCTGGCAGCCGGAGAGAACGACTCCACCATCAGCACGCGCGCCGCACCGCGGCTCGCCGCCTCGAAGCCGAGCGCGCCGGTACCGGCGAACAGGTCGAGGCAAGCCTTGTTTTCCCAATAGCCGTCGAACAGATGGTTGAGCCAGTTGAACAGCGTCTCGCGCACGCGGTCGGGCGTGGGGCGCAAGCCCTCCGCTTCCAGCACTGGCAGAGGGGTGCGCTTCCACTGGCCGCCAATGATGCGTACCTGGCGCGGGGCCATGCGCGGCGCGCCTCCCGCCTTGCCGGGAGGTTTGGTTGATTTTCTTTGCATGACAGTCATTTTGGAACGATTCCGGGAGTATAGCGAATCGGGGTGCGCATACTGCGCTCTGCTAAAATGCCGCTTTCGCATGCAACCTTGTAGAAGACCGCCGTTTCGGCGGTTTTACCCCCGATGTTTAGTTTCTTCAAGAAAAAAACCCAGGAAGTGGCGCCACAGCCGGCTCCTCAGTCCGCTTCTCTGCCTGCTTCTCAGCCTGCTTCCCTGCAGGCCGCCCAACCGGAGCAGCCTGCGCAAGCCCCTGCCCCGGTTGAAAGTGCCCTGCCACCTGCCCCTGCGCAGCGTTCCTGGCTCTCGCGCCTGAAAGCGGGGCTGGCCAAGACTTCCTCCAACCTGACTACGCTCTTCATCGGCGCGCGCATCGATGACGATCTCTACGAAGAGCTCGAATCGGCCCTGCTGATGTCGGACGCCGGCGTGGAGGCGACGCAATTCCTGCTCGACGCCTTGAAGCGCAAGGTCAAGGATGAAAAGCTGACCGATGCCGGGCAAGTCAAGGCGGCATTGCGCACGCTATTGATCGAGCTGCTGACACCCCTGCAAAAGCCCCTGGAACTCGGGCGCTACCAGCCCCTGGTCATGATGATCACCGGCGTCAATGGCGCCGGCAAGACGACGACCATAGGCAAGCTGGCCAAGCACTTGCAGGCGCACGGCCAATCGGTGCTCCTGGCCGCCGGCGACACCTTCCGCGCCGCCGCGCGCGAGCAATTGGCAATCTGGGGCGAGCGCAACAACGTGACCGTGATCGCCCAGGAGTCTGGCGACCCGGCCGCCGTGGCTTTCGACGCCATTCATTCCGCCGTTGCCAAGAAAACCGACGTGGTCATGGTCGATACGGCCGGCCGCCTGCCTACGCAATTGCACTTGATGGAAGAGCTGAAAAAGATCAAGCGCGTCGTGACTAAGGGCATGGAGAGCGCGCCGCATGAAGTCTTGCTCATCATCGACGGCAACACCGGGCAAAACGCGCTGGCCCAGGTCAAGGCTTTCGATGACGCCCTCGGCTTGACCGGCTTGGTCGTGACCAAGCTGGACGGCACGGCCAAGGGCGGCATCCTCGCGGCGATTGCCAAGACCCGCCCGCTGCCGGTATATTTCATCGGGGTTGGCGAGCAGATCGAGGATTTGCAGCCGTTTAATGCGGTCGAGTTTGTAGACGCCTTGCTTCAATAAATGATCGAATTTCACTCGCTTACCAAACGATATGGCCAGCACGCCGCGCTCCTGGACGTCAGCCTGTCAATCGCAAAAGGCGAGCTGATCTTCCTGGCCGGCCCTTCCGGCGCCGGCAAATCCACACTGTTCAAAATGATCGCCGCCATCGAGCGCCCGAGCTTCGGCCGCGTGCTCGTCAACGGCCAGGACGTCGGCAAGATGCCATCTTCCGGTCTGCCCTACCTGCGGCGCAATCTCGGCTTGATCATGCAGCAAAACCGCCTGTTGCTGGACCGCGACGTGCTCTCCAATGTCATGCTGCCTCTGCTCGTCACGGGCGCCACGCGCGGCGAAGCGGAAAAGCGCGCGCGTGCCGCGCTGGAAAAGGTCGGCTTGCTGCCCAATGCCAAATCCGAACCGATGAGCCTCTCGGGCGGCGAGCAGCAACGCGCCACCATCGCGCGCGCCATCGTCAACCGCCCGCAAATCATCCTGGCCGACGAACCGACGGCCAATCTCGACCGGGGCAATGCCGACAAGGTGCTCGACGCCATCAAGGCTTTCCATGGAGCCGGCGTGACCTGCCTGATCTCCACCCATGACGAGACCGTGCTGGCCAAGGCCAAGCGCGTCATCAAACTACAGGAAGGCCGTCTGGCCGCTACCGGCGCTCCTGGGGTGAACGTATGATCACCTGGGCCCGCCACCATGCCTTTGCGCTGGGCCGCGCCCTGCGCCATATTTTCAAACCGAGGAGCGGTTTCCTGCTGAACGTGATCGTGGTCGCAATTGCGCTGGCGCTGCCCTTCGCCGGTCTGACGCTGCTGGAAAACGTGCGTCCGATGTCGGAGCAATTGGCCGTCGAACCGGAGATCAGCGTCTTCATGACGATGGAATTGTCGCGCGACAAGGCTGTCGCCACCGCCGACGCGATCCGCAAGGCCGTGGGCGATGCGAAAAATCTCGACCGGCTGGAATTCGTACCGCGCGAAAAAGCACTGGCCGCCTTGAACGACAAGAGCGGCTTGACCGACGTGATCGCCACGCTGGGATCGAACCCGCTACCCGACAGTTACGTGCTCAAGCTTTCAGGCTTCCGCGACGCCAAGGACGCCGAGCGCGTCGATGCAATTGCGGCACAACTAAAGGCCCTGCCTGACGTCGACAGCGTGCAAGTCGATTCGACCTGGGTCAAGCGTCTGGCCGCTCTGCTGCACATCCTGCAATTGGGCTTGCTGTTCCTGGCGCTTACGCTAGGCGTTGTGGTGGTGGCCGTAGTGTTCAACACCATACGGCTGCAAGTGCTGACGCAGCGCGATGAAATCGAAGTCTCGCGTCTGGTTGGCGCCACCAACAGCTTCATCTGCCGTCCGTTCTACTACAGCGGCGCGTTGCTCGGCCTGTGTGCCGGCGCCGTCGCGCTGGGAATCGTGGCGCTGGCCTTGCAACCCTTAAACGGCGCCATCGCCGAATTCGCAAGGCTGTATGCCTCGGAATTCCGGCTAGCACCGCTGAGCCTGCCCGCTTCGGCGATTCTGCTTGTGATCAGCTCGGGGCTGGGCTTGGTCGGTGCGCTGATGTCGGTGCAGCGGCATTTGGCGCGGCTGAGTTAGACCAGTCGACGAACTGCAAGTCCTATTTGCGGGAATAGATACTTACATGATGGATGCTCAAACAGTCATTGATGAATCGCTTCCAATGCTGGATGACATTCTCGGGCGCATTGGAATTCAGTAAATATTCTCCGGCAAAGCCGGAGGATATTTACACCAACAGCGAAGCCGCTAGCCCCCACATCACGACGGCAATCAAGCCATCGAGAACACGCCAAGCCACAGGCCGCGCAAACAAAGGCGCCAGCAATCTCGCGCCGTACGCCAACCCAAAGAACCACAACACCGAAGCACTCATCGCCCCGAGCGCGAATTCGACACGCCCGCCGTCGGGCTGTTGCCCACCGATCGCCCCGAGCAGCACAACTGTATCAAGGTAAACATGCGGATTAAGCAGGCTGAAGCTGAAAGCCATGGCAATCGCCGTGCCATAGCCTGATGCGCTTTGCGACGAAGCCGCCAGGCCGCCCGCCTTGAACGCGGCGATGGCCGAACGTAGGCCGTAGTAGGCGAGGAACAGTGCCCCGCCCCATTTCGCAAGCACCAGCAGCGCTGGATGCGCCATGATCAAGCTGCCCATGCCGGCCACGCCGGCCGAGATCAACACCATGTCGCACAGGCTGCAGATCAGTGCGCAAATGAACACGTAGCGCTTGAGCAGCCCCTGGCGCAACACGAAGGCATTTTGCGCGCCGATGGCCATGATCAGGCCGGCCCCCATGCCCAGCCCCTTAAGGAAGGCGACGTTCATGCGGCGACCGCCCTCATTGCGGCAATTCCGCGGAATCGATTTTCCCGAGCAGCCATTGCAATCCGGCCAAGTGCTGCTGGTCGTGGCTGCACAGGTAGTAGATCAAGCTCTTCAGCGTGACCGGGCCGTAACCCTCGAACGCGCCGGTACGGCGCAATTGCGCATCGCCGACAGTGCGCAGCAGTTCCACCGTTTGCGCCCGCGCCTTGCGGATCTCGGCGAATACGACTGCCGGGTCCTGCTTCGCATAATCGCCGCTCTCGACCAGCTCATAGCTCTCTATTGATGCCAGCAGCGGGTTCTCTTCTTCGAGCATGCGTTTGAAGCGCACCTGGTAGCCCAGCACTTCGATGTCGCGCACGTGGCAAATTTGCTCGATGGGATTCAACATCTCGCTTGGCACGCCTTCCCAGGAATCGGGTTTCCAGTGCCGGTGTTCGGCGGGAATCATGGCAAACATCTGTTCCAGCTGGTTCGGGAAAACCTCGAGCGCAGACAAGATCACGGAGTTCATGATCGATCTCCAATAAAAAAGTAAGAAAGGGGAATGCCCGATTATAGCGGGATGGGAAAAACCCGTTCAGCGCCGCCCGAACAATGCGCGCGCAGCGGTACCTAGCAAACCGGCTTTCGGTTCTTCCATGACCTGGGCCAGCACGACCGATACATTGTCGCGCCCGCCGCCGTCATTGGCCGCAACAATGAGCTTGTCGGCCTTTTGCTGCAAGCCTTCGGGGCCGGCCAGGATGGCAGCGATGCCCTCGTCCTCGACCATGTCGGACAGTCCATCCGAGCACATCAGGTAGATGTCGCCGACGGCCAGCGCCGGCTGCTGGAAATCGGCCTGGACTTGCTCAAACGGCCCGAGCGCACGCGTGACGAAGTTCTGCCCCAATACGGGCATGACGTGGTTTTCGTCGAGCAAGCCCTCGTCCAGTTGTTCCTGGTAGACCGAGTGGTCCTTGGTCAATTGAATGAGCTTGCCGCCTCGCGAAAGATAGCAGCGCGAATCGCCGATATGGCCCAGCACCAGCACGTCGGCGCAAAATACGCCGACCACGAGCGTGGTGCCCATCCCGGAATACTGGGCATTGGTGCGCGAGAGGTTGTAGATCGCGCTGTTTGCCTTTTCCAACGATTGCGCGATGGCAGCTTGCACCGCGCCCGGTTCGCGATTTTTGGCCGCCGCGGCCAGCGTTCCGCGCATGTCGGTCTTGATGAAGGCGGCGGCCATGCCGCTGGCGACTTCACCTGCGTTGTGGCCGCCCATGCCGTCGCACAGGATGCACAAACCTATCGCTTCGTCGAAGGCGACTGCATCTTCATTCTGCGAACGTTGCAGGCCAGGGTGGGTCTGGGAGCAGATCCGCACGATCATCTTGCGCTCCCTTCAGGTCTCGTCATACGCATGGATCAAGCTGCGGGCGGCTCTCCGCCCTCCGGCACACGCATGGCGAGCGTTTTCTCGAAGGCTTTCGTGTTGTCGATCTGCGCTGTTTTCTCGAAAGCCGTATTGGTATCGAGCTGGGCGGTCTTCTCGAACGCCGTCGGGCTTTCGACGCGCGCGGTTTTATCGAAGGCTTGCGGCGATGCTGGAGCAGCAGTCGGCTCGGGCGCCGCATCGCGCAAGGAGGCGCCATTGGGGAAGCGCGCCATCTCGGCCGCCACCGAACGCAAGTCGGCAGCGAATTTTTCGCCGTCCTGGTAACGCGCATCGGCTTGCTTGTTAAGGGCAAAGGCCACGATCAATGCCAGCTTCTTCGGTATCTCGGGCCTGATGCTGCGCACGTCGGGCGCCGGTTCGTTGGCGATCTGGTACATCAGGCGCGCTATCGAATCGGCCTGGAACGGCAGGCTTCCAGTCAGCAATTGATACAGCATGACGCCGAGCGAGAAGAGGTCGGAGCGGCCGTCGATCTTCTCGCCAGCCACCTGTTCGGGCGACATATAGGATGGCGTACCGAGAATGACGCCGGTCTTGGTCTTGGACGAATCGGTGATGCGCGCAATCCCGAAGTCCGTCACCTTGACCGAATCGCTCGCCAGGTCGCACATGATGTTGGCCGGCTTGATATCGCGGTGGACCACGCCCTGGCGATGCGCATAGGAGAGCGCATCGGCCACGCGTGCGACGATGGAAATCGTCTTGTCGATCGGCAGCAACTGGTCCTTGACGATGTCCGACAAGTCCTTGCCTTTGATGAATTCCATTGCGATATAGGCCAGATCGTGTTCCTCGCCCGCATCGAAGATGGTGACGATGTTCTGATGCTGCAAACGACCCGCCGTTTCGGCTTCGCGGAAAAAGCGCTCGCGCGCATCGTCCAGGTCGCCACCTTCGAATTCCTGGCTCAAAGCCATGGTCTTGATCGCCACCACGCGGCCGATCTTGGGGTCCTTGCCGAGATAGACGATGCCCATCGCGCCCTTGCCCAATTCTTTCTCGACCTGGTAGCGGCCCAGCATGGGCTTTTCGACACCGCCCCCGTCGAGCAACAAGGTGCCGCCGGCATGCGTGCCGCCGCCGCCCAAGATAACGGTTTCGGACAGGTTCTTGGCACGCGAGAGCTTGGTCTTGAGGTCCTTGTAATCCTTGTTGTAGGTCGCCATGTGTTCGTACACGGCCTGGGCCTTGTTGAACTGGCGCTTGCGCTCGAAATCGAGCGCAAGGCTATTCAGGTTGTCCATCAAGGCATCGGAAAAAGGCACGCGGCGGAAACGGTCGAACGCGGCATCGAGCTGGCCCTGGCCTTGCATCGCCAGACCCATCATGCGGTTGGTCTCGGCCGACTCCTCGTCGGACTTGATCTTGCCCGCTTCCGTGACGAGGAAGCGCTTGGTGGTCAGGGCCAGATGGCCGATCAACAAGAGCGCAGCGGCGAAAGTAAATTTGAGCCAGATCGCCGAAACGGACAACAGGGCGAATTCCGCGACCAGCAGCACGATGAACAAGCTCGCCGTCACCGCGGCAGCCTTGCCTGCGGAAAGGCGAGGCAAGCCGGCGATCAAATAGGCGGCGACAGCCAGGACGGCGAGCAAGGTGGCGATACGGCCCCAGCCCGGTTCGACGATGAAGTGCTGGTTCAGGATGCTCGACGTCACGTGGGCAATCACTTCGGCAGGCGACAGGTTGGAGCCGCCGGCAGGCGTCGGGAACAATGCGCCCACGCCGGCTGCGGTGGCGCCGATGATGACAATTTTATTGGCGTATTTCGAGGGTGGAATCTTGCCCGCCAGGACGTCGTAGAACGAATCAACCGGGAAGGCGGTCTTGCCGTCAGCGGTCTTGTAGAACTGCGGATACATCAGCGCCGATTCATCCGTAGCGATACGCAGTTTGCCCAGCATCACGGCTCTACCTGGATCGACCTTGATATCGGACGGATTCAGGTTCAAGCTCTTGGCCGCCAGCACTAACGCCATCGACGGCACAGCGCGACCGCCATATCCAACCAGCAAGGCTTCGCGGCGCACCGAACCGTCGTCTTCGACGATCTGATTCAAGTGTCCAATGCCTGCGGCGGCGGAGCCGATCACAGGGATTGGTTGCTGTTGCTTGATCGCGGAGGCGGAGAAGCCGGCAGAATCGTCGATGGAGAATTTCGCTACATAGTCTGGCAGCGGGCTATCGGGATTGCCCAGCGGCTCGCCCAGCACGTAGAACGACGGAATCACCACGTTACCAGCCTTCTTCATGCTGGCCGACAAAATGGCATCGGTATCCAGTCCGGCCTCGGCATCGGCAATGATCTGGTTCAACTGATCCTTCACCGGGTCTCCGCTGGGGGCGGGTGCTGTGGGCACGGCCGGAGCAGCGGCGGGCGAAGATGCGGCATCCGCCGCTGCCGCAGGTGCGGACGCATCTCCCGGGTTAAGCACGGTTTTCATCTTGCGGATATAGTCCAGGCCGCGGTCGGTTTGCGGTTCGAAGAAGAATACCGTGTTGCCGATCACTTTAGCATTGGCACCGGCCAGCAAGTCAGTCATCTTTGCCAGCTTGTCACGCGGCCAGGGCCAACGGCCGATATTGGCAATGCTTTGGTCGTCGATGGCGATCACGGCAATCGAATCGGAGGGCTGGCGCGAGGTGGTCGTGCTGGCGAAATCATAATAGCGGCGGTCGAGTGACGCGAAGAATTCGCTGAACTGGTTGATCGCAATCAGCAACGCCACCACCAGCACCGCGACGAACCAATCCTGCTTCCAGACCGGCCCGCGTTTTTTTGTTGATCCCGCCATAGTTCGCCCCTTGATTCCGCCCTGGATTACCGGGCCGCGCAGCCCGTGATGTGGTTTATTTAGTTCTTGTAGAAGAAGCTCATCTTGGTGCCGGCGATCTCGATGGTATCCTGATCGTTCAATTGGCGCGCCTGCGTGCCGATCGTTTCGCCATTGACCAGCGGGAACACGTCGCCTTCGACGTGGGTGACGAAAAAGCCGACCGGGCGGCGCGTGAACACCGCAACCTGATGCCCGGCCTTGCCCAGCGTGGTCAGGCTCTTGTTCAAATCGAGCACGCGGCCTGCGTTGGAACCGGTCAGGATCTGCAGGCCGGCTTCGCGCGCAACGGCAGGTTGAGCCGGCGGCGGAGCAGCGCGCACGGGTGCCGGTTCGGCCGCACCTGCAGGTGCGGCAGCGGCTGCCATCGCACCGGCATCGGGCTTGCGGATCACCATGGTCTTGGCGAAATCCTGGTAAGGCTTGGCCACGGCGGCTTCCACCACGTACTTGATCGTGTGCTTGCCGATCTCGACCACGTCCCCCGCCTGCAACAGGTGTTTCTGGATCAACTTGCCGTTGACCATGGTGCCGTTGGTCGAATGCAGATCCTCGATGACCGAATCGTTCAATATCGTGGTCACGACCGCATGCTGGCCCGATACGGCCAGGTTATCGACCTGGATATCGTTTTCGGGCCGACGGCCTATCGTGGTGCGTTCTTTGTTCAACTCGACAGTCTTGATCATCGCACCGTCAAAACTCAGGATCAGCTTAGCCATGGACTCAACCTCTAGAAAAATACCTTGTTCGTTTCTTTACCGGATTCAGGCAGCACGCGCGAAGCCGCTCTTCACGCGCACCAGGATCAGCGACACGTTGTCGCTCCCGCCGGCGTCGTTGGCCGCGGCGATCAATTGCCCGGCCGCCAGATCGAGATTCGCCTTCAACGTCGTCAGCGTCATGTGTATCTCTTCATCGCTCACCATGCCGTACAAGCCGTCGGTACAGATCAGGTATACGTCCTCGGGCTCAACCTCATAAGTGTGGATTTCGGCCTGCTCCACCGCCGCTATGCCGATGGCGCGCGTGATGAAGTTGCGATTGTTCGACAGGTGCGCGTCTTCCTTGCTGATCATGCCGGCATCGATCTGCTCCTGCAGCAGAGAATGGTCTTTCGTGATCTGCTCGAAAGCGTCGCCGCGCAGACGATACAGGCGCGAATCGCCGGCATGGCCGACGGTCAGGAAATTGTCGTAGAACACGCAGCCGACCAGGGTCGTGCCCATGCCTTCGAAGGATTGCTCTTGCCGGGCCTGCTCGAAGATCGCCGCATTGGCCGCCGCCACCTGCTCTTGCAGCAAGGTTTGCGACAAGGCGATCGCGCCGGCACGGTCCAGTCCCTGCAAAGCCTGCGCGTTCCAGGCGCGCACCATGCCATCGGCCACCATCGAGGTCGCCATGCCGCTGGCAACTTCGCCCGCGTTGTAGCCACCCATGCCATCGGCCAGCACGGCGATGCCGGAATCGGGGCGCAACTCTATGCTGTCCTCGTTCAAGTCGCGCACCATACCCGGATCGCTGAGACTGGTCATCAGCAATGCATCTGTCAACGCCACGCTACCCCCGGAGTAAAGCGGTCAATAGACGCAGGCAAACTGCCTGCCCCCCAACTATTGCTGTTTTGGTGGCGCCAAAACATTGCAAAACAACAACGAACAGAGGCCGCCACGTTCTAATATATATATTCAAAGTATCGTAGCGTAAATGTTGCCACATTGTCTCCCTCAACGCCGCGCAAAATTCACACTTTTGTTGGATTTCGGCATTGTTGCAGATGTACGGCTTGAGCCAAAATTGCTTCTCGCGACAGCCGTCAACGCTTCGCGGCGAGTTTAGCAATATATGTCTCGCCTAACCATTCCATGAATATGGGAGGTGGAGCGAATTTGCGGCAGATCAAAGCGCTTTCTAGCCTGAAGACTATGCTGAATCAGGTCTTGGATGTTCGGTTGATGGCCTTGAAATTTGCGGCACTGTAGTCATATGGAAATGAACTTGGCAGACGCCCCGGCGTCATACTTCCAGAGACCAAGATGCCGAATGGAAAGCAAAGGATTCTGGCAAATACTGCACTCGACATCGATACTTTCTGACTATCGAGTCATTTATAATCCACAATTAGCACTCATTCGAAGAGAGTGCTAATATAGTGCTGTGAATGCAGGAACATTGTTTCCTGGCAGTAAAAAATACGGGAAGTAAGGAGAATTCATGAACGCAGTTCTGTCGCAGAATGCACTTGTCCCCGCGGGTAACCCGCTGGCGCTCGGTTTTTCGGGCACGTTGGGGAACATCGATTCGTATATTTCAGCCGTGAACCGTTTGCCCATGCTGAGCCACGACGAGGAAATCTCGCTGTCGCGCCGTTTGCGGGATGATCACGACCTCGCCGCCGCACAGTCGCTGGTGTTGTCGCACCTGCGTCTGGTGGTGTCGATTGCGCGCGGCTACCTAGGGTATGGCTTGCCGCACGCCGACTTGATCCAGGAAGGCAATATCGGCTTGATGAAAGCCGTCAAGCGATTCGACCCGGACCAGGGAGTGCGTCTGGTGTCGTATGCAATCCACTGGATCAAGGCCGAGATTCACGAGTATATCTTGAAGAACTGGCGCATGGTCAAGGTCGCCACGACCAAGGCGCAACGCAAGCTGTTTTTCAACCTGCGCAGCCATAAGGAAAGCCTCGATTCGATGACGCCGGCCCAAGTGGAAGCACTGGCTGAGGAATTGAATGTCAAGCGCGAGGAAGTCATCGAAATGGAAACGCGCATGTCGGGCCGCGATATCGCGCTTGAGGCGCCGACCGATGAAGACGATGACGGCAAGTTCGCGCCGATCGCTTACCTGTCGTCCGATTCGCAAGAGCCGACCCGCGTGCTCGAAGCCAAGCAATACGACCGCCTGCAATCCGACGGTCTTGAAGAAGCGCTGTCCAAGCTCGATGCGCGTTCGCGCCGCATCGTCGAAGCGCGCTGGCTGGCCAATGACGACGGCAGCGGCGCCACGCTGCATGAATTGGCTGACGAGTTCGGCGTATCGGCCGAGCGTATCCGCCAGATCGAAACGGCGGCGCTGAAGAAGATGAAAGGGGCGCTGGCAGCTTATGCCTGATGCTTCGGTCATTCGAAATAAAAACGCCCGGTTGATCCGGGCGTTTTTATTTTCGGGCCATTCTCTTCAACTTTTGGCCGTTCCCGCAGGCTGCCCCAGCAGAATCTTGAGGTCATGCACAATGGAATCCATTGGCGCAGCGTTACCGGCAAACACGCGGATGCGGCCTTCCGGGTCGTAGATGTACAGTCCCGCCGTGTGGTCCATCGAATAGCTGTCCTTGGTCTTGCCCGGCACTTTTTGATAGTAGACGTGGAAATCCCTGGCGGTCTTGTCGATCTCGGGCAGCGTGCCAGTCAAGCCCAGGAAACGCTTGTCGAACGCCGGCACGTATTGCGACAGCAATTGCGGCGTATCGCGTTCCGGGTCTACCGTGATGAACAGCACCTGCACCCTGTCGGCGGAGGGTCCGAGCTGTTTCATCACGTCACCCAGATCGTGCATCGTAGTCGGGCAGACATCGGGGCATTGGGTGTAGCCGAAGAAGATCACCACGGCCTTGCCCTTGAAGTCGGCCATGGTGCGCGGCTTGCCGTTGAAATCTTTCAGGGCGAAGTCATGCGCGTAGCCCAAGCCGGTGACGTCGGTATTCGTGAAGGCCGGCGCGGGGGCGGATGCCGCCTGGGCGGTGCTCACCTGCGGCGGCGGGGTGGGGTTCTTTTCCTGGCAGCCGGCGCAAGCGAGCGCGGCGAACAAGAATGCGGGAACGATACGCATAAATATCAAAGCCGAATATAGTGATCGACCAGGAGCGCGGCGAACAGCAGCGACAGGTAGACGATGGAAAATGTAAACGCCTTGCGCGCGATGATGTCGCTGTAGCGGCGCCAGATCTGCCATGAATACCAAAGGAAGATGCCAGACAGGATGACGGCGGCAACCAGGTAGATCAGCCCGCTCATATGCGCGGCATAGGGCAGCAGCGACGTTGCCGCCAAGGCAATGGTGTAGAGCCAGACGTGGAATTGCGTGAAAGCGGGGCCGTGCGTGATTGGCAGCATCGGCAGGCCGGACTTGGCGTAATCGTCACGGCGGTATAGCGCCAGCGCCCAGAAATGCGGCGGGGTCCAGATGAAGATAATCAAGACCAGGATCCAGGCTTGCATGGGCACGTCGTTCGCCACCGCAGCCCACCCGAGCGCCGGCGGCATCGCGCCGGACAGGCCGCCGATGACGATGTTTTGCGGCGTGGCCGGCTTCAGGACCATGGTGTAGATCACGGCATAGCCGACGAAGGTGGCAAAGGTCAGCCACATGGTGAGCGGATTGACGAAGTGATACAGCGTCAGCATGCCGAGACCGCCGACGATGCCGGAGAACACCAGGGTTTGCATCACGGTGATTTCTCCACGCGCCATGGGGCGGCGTGCCGTGCGCGCCATGCGCGAATCGATTTCGCGCTCGACCAGGCAATTGACCGCGAACGCCGCACTGGCCAAAAGCCAGATACCGACGGTGGCGGCGATCACGATGCGCCAGTCCGGCAAATCGGGCGTGGCGAGGAACATGCCGATCACCGCGCAAAACACCGCCAGCTGCGTTACGCGCGGCTTGGTCAAGGCCCAATATTGGGCGATGCGGTTCGGTGGTACGGCAAGGGTGGACATGCGCGTGGTCTGGACGAGGCGCCTATTCGTTGCCGTTCCGCCATGATTGCGGGCCCGGGTCTCGAGGCGCAGGTTTAGGTGCATTCTGAGACCGGTAGTTTACCATGACGAGCAAGGCCACGAGCAGGGCCGCCCCGGCGTTGTGCGCAACCGCCGGCAGCAGCGGCAGCTTGAACAGCACCACCGACAAGCCCGTGGCGAACTGGGCCACGAGAACCAGCAGCATCCAGACTCCCAGCCTGCGCAGGCCCGCATACCGGATCGCGCGAACGGCGACATAGACAACTGCAGCCACCACCACGAGCGCGAAGTTGCGGTGCACCCAATGAATCGCGGTCAGCGCATCAAAAGGCAGATAGGCGCCGGCCGCCGTCTTGCCCAGCGCGCGCCACAGCGTGAAACCGTCCGCGAAGTCCATGGAGGGCAGCCATTGTCCCTGGCAGGTCGGGTAATCGGTACAAGCCACGGCGGCATAATTGGTACTGGTCCAGCCGCCCAGCGCAACTTGTACAACCAGCAAGACCGAGGCGATCAAGGCCGGGCGGCGCAGCGCGCGTGCCGCATCAGGCAAGGCTACGGGGTCGGACAGGTAGGCGCCGAACCAGGCCAGCGAGGCAAGCAGTGTCAAGCCGAGCAGCAAGTGTGTGGTGACGATGACGGGTTGCAATTTGAGCGTCACAGTCAAGGCGCCGAACACGATCTGCACGACGATCAAGCCCAGCAGATACAGCGGCGGCTTGCGCGAAAAGCGCAAATCCCGGCTCTTGCGCCGGCGCCGGGTCCACCACGCGATGACGAGCTGGGCCACGATCAGCATCGTGACCGTGCCGGCGAAATAGCGATGGATCATTTCGATCCATGCCTTCAACTCCGTCACCGGTCCGGTGGGCATGGCGCTCTGCGCCGCGCCGATTTCGACATTCGCCTGCAAGGGATTGGCATGGCCGTAGCAGCCCGGCCAGTCGGGGCAGCCCAGCCCCGAATCGGTGGCGCGCGTGAAGCCGCCGAACACCACGAGGTCGAAGGTCAGGAATAGCGTAAGCCAGACCAGCTTGCGATACTTGTTCACATCGGACGAAGTCCAGACGATAGCCAGCGGCATGGCGGCGATCGTTACCACGGTCAGCAGCATCTGCATGATGCTCATGGGCGTGACGTTCATTGCGCTCACCCGATCGACGATGCGGTCAAGAGCTTGGTGATGTCTTTCTTGATCTTGGCATGCTCTTTGTTGACCTCGTCGCGATAGGCCTTCATTTCCTTTTCATCGGCGCCCGCCTTGGGCGGCTCAACGCTCTTGGGGAAGCGCATCATCAGATTACCGAGCGGATCGATAACGTAAATGCCGTCGGAGACCGCACCGCCTTGCGCCACGGGCAGCCACTTTTCCAGCACTTCGGGTTTGACGCGCAGCATGCGCGTATCGTCGTATTCGCGCATCAGCATGGTGTCGAGCGGCTCGTCGTCGGTAATTAGCCAGACACGCTCAATACGGTCCATCTCCTTGCCTTGCATGAGGCGCTCCTGGCGCATGACGAGCAGCTTGTTGCGGCAGGCATCGTCGCACTTGCCGCCGGCCGCCTCCAGCAATATCCACTTGCCCTTGTAGGCATCGAGTCCGATCGGCTTGCCGTCGAGCGTAGTCGCGCCGAGTTGCGGCATCGGATGCTGCGCCGGATCGATCAGCTCACCGTAGTTGGTGCGGGCGGTGGGCTTGATCACGTAGTAAGTGAAATACGATGCGGCCACCGGCGCGATGCACACGGCGAGGATGAGCAACATCTTGATGCGACCGCTCTTTTTTTGCTGGTCGCTCGGCTGCTCAGTTGGTTGATTTTGCTGCTTGTCGTTTGCCATAACGGAATCCTGTTACCACGAAATAAATGAAAGCCATTGCCGCCAGAGCGTACCATTGGAAGGCGTAGCCGAGATGGCGCTCGATGCCGGCCGAAGGCGCGGGCCAGTCGCGAACCAGACCATCCTGCGAAGGCCCGGTCTGTTCGATCACGAACGGCTGCATCGTGTATTTGCTGGCTGCGGCGAATTCCTCGACTGTGAGGTTTTGCAATATCGCTCCGGGCTGCACGGCCGGTGCCTGGCCCAGTTGCAGCACGTGGCCGGGATTGCGGATGGCAAGGCCTTCGATGGCGACGAGGCCTTGCGGCGCGGCAGGCGCGGCGATGTGCGTGCGTTGATGCGGATCGACGGCGACCCAGCCGCGCTGCACCAGCACGCGCACGTCGCTGCCTGCGATCTTGAACGGCATCAAGACGTAAAAACCGGCATTGCCGTTTTGCGGCCGGTTGTCGAGATAAAGCGGCCAATCGTGGTCGAACTCGCCCCGGACCGTCACGCGGCGATATTCGACGGCCATGCCATCCTGCAGCGTGGCATCGACAGCCAGGGGCGGCTGCATGCCGCGCTCGGCCAGATGCGCTGCGATGGCGCGCTTCTCGTCGGCGCGGCGAAGTTGCCAATTGCCGAGCATGATACCGACCGCCATGACCGCGACGATGGCGACCAGCGTTATCCAGCGAAAACCGAACCTGATTCGCATTACAATGTCACTATGAAATTCGTCGTCATCATCGCCTTTATCCTGATCATCGCCAGCCTCGGCTCGGCGCTGGTGTTCATGATGAAGGACAAGGACAAAGGCAAGGGCAACCGCATGGCCACCGCCCTGACCTTTCGCGTCGCCTTCTCGATCGCGCTGTTCCTGTTGCTGCTATTTTCCTACAAGATGGGGTGGATAGAGCCTACGGGCATCGTCATCGGACACTGACCGGAGCGGGGTCCAATCGTCTTGCAGGTTGGTGCTGAGCGCAGCGAAGCCCAACGCCCATGCTAGTCATACAAGCGCAGACACCAGCGCTACACGCGGATGTTAGGCTTCGCTGCGCTCAGCGCCAACCTGCGTTCTTCCTCTTGCAAATAAAAAGCCGCACCGAAGTGCGGCTTTTTTGCTTGCTCGCCGATTACATCCAGTACACGACAACGTACAAGCCAAGCCAGACCACGTCCACGAAGTGCCAGTACCAGGCGGCGCCTTCAAAAGCGAAATGGCGTTCCGGCGTGAAGTCGCCGCGGATCACGCGGTACAGCACGACAGACAGCATGGTCGCACCCATGGTCACATGGAAGCCGTGGAAGCCGGTCAGCATGAAGAAGGTCGAGCCGTAGATGCCGGAAGACAGCTTCAGGTTCAGGTGGCTATACGCTTCCATGTACTCCGAGGCCTGGAAACCCATGAAGGTAGCGCCCAACAGGATGGTCAGAAACAGCCAGATCGCAGTTTGCTGGCGATGGCCGGCGCGCAAGGCATGGTGCGCGATGGTCAAGGTCACACCCGAAGAAAGCAGCAGGGCCGTGTTGATGGTCGGCACCGGGAACGGCGTCATCTTGGTGAAGGGTTCGATGGTGCCGGCGGGGCCGAGGTTACCCCAGTGCGCCGCGAAATCGGGCCACAACAGCTTGTGGTCAAGGTCGCCAAGCCAGGGCATGGTGACGCTACGCGCGTAGAACAGTGCGCCGAAGAAAGCACCAAAAAACATGACTTCGGAGAAAATGAACCAGCTCATGCTCCAGCGGAAAGAGACATCGACGCGCTCATTGTACTGGCCGGTTTCCGATTCCTTGATCGCATCGCCAAACCACTTGTACAGGATCGCGACCAGGCACAGGATGCCGAAGGCGTTGAGCATCCAGGCGCCCCCGATGTCGTTCACCCAACCGGACGCGCCGGCCATCGTCAATAGAAGGGCACACCCGGCGAGCACCGGCCAAGTCGAGGGACCGGGCACGAAGTAATACGGTGCATTCGCGTGTTGAGAACTCATTTGCATCTCCCAGACAAATTGTTCGAATAACTGTAAATCTATTTGAAAAACTATTTGGCGACGACGAAGTGCACAATCGTCAGCAACAGCAGGATGAACAGCACCGCTCCGATCACCCCGGCAATCAAGACATGCACCGGGTTGAGCTGCGCCGCATCCTTCTCGTAGTCGCGTCTCTTCCTGACACCGAAGAACGACCACAGCACCGCTTTCACCGTCGCAAAGAACGAAACCTTGCGTTTGACTACAGGTTCCTGCTCTTCCATTGCGCCGGCCTCCCTTTATTTCACTTCAAAGAACGTGTACGACAAGGTAATCGTCGTCACGCTCTTGGGCAGCTTGGGGTCGATGTAAAACAGGACCGGCATCTGCCGCGCTTCATTCGGTTCGAGCGTCTGCTGCTTGAAACAGAAACACTCGATCTTCTTGAAGTACTTTTCCGCTTCATGCGGCGCATAACTCGGAATCGCCTGCGCTTCCATCTTGCGCGATTGCTGATTCACCACTTCGTACAGCACGGTGTTCATTTCACCGGGATGCACTTCCATCTTGTTCGTCACCGGCCGGAAGCGCCACGGACCGTTGGTGTTGGCATCGAATTCCACGGTCACCGTCCGCGTCTTGTCGATCTGCGACGCCGGAGCCGGTGCGACGTTTTCATCCTTTTGCGTCAGCACGTTGATGCCGGTCGCTTCGCAGATTTTGCGATAAACCGGGCCCAGCCCGTACGCAAAACCGACCATTAACACCACGATTACCGCCAGCTTCAGCAGCGTCTGCACATTCAAACGCCGCACCCTGCCCGCCTTGCTGCTTTGCCGCTGCGACTCTTCCGACATCAGTTGAACCACATCCTCTTGACGAAGATACCGGCAAAAAACGCCAAGGCGATCGACGCGAGTATCAAACCTGTCCGCAGATTGCTCGAACGGACTTTTTGCTTCGCTTCCTGCTCAGACTCTTGCATCTCATATCAAAGCGGGCTCACACCCGCCTTGCCGAACGATTATGGACTACTTGACTTGAGGCGGCACTTCGAAGGTATGGAACGGGGCCGGGCTAGGCACGGTCCATTCCAGGCCTTCCGCGCCTTCCCAGGGCTTGGCGTCCGCCTTCTTGCCGCCGCGGATCGTCGGGATCACGACAAAGAACAGGAAGTACACCTGGCTCAAGCCGAAACCGAATGCGCCGATGGTCACGATCTGGTTGAAGTCCGTGAACTGGGCCGGATAGTCGGCGATACGGCGCGGCATACCGGCCAGGCCCAGGAAGTGCATCGGGAAGAAGGTGATGTTGAAGGTGATGATCGAGAGCCAGAAGTGGATCTTGCCGGCGGTCTCGTTGTACATGTGGCCGGTCCACTTCGGGCCCCAGTAATAGAAGCCGGAGAACATCGCGAACAGCGAGCCGGCCACCAGCACGTAATGGAAATGGGCCACGACGTAGTAGGTGTCCTGCATCTGGATGTCGATCGGCGTCACGGCCAGGATCAGGCCGGTGAAGCCGCCCATGGTGAACACGAAGATGAAGCCGACGGCGAACAGCATCGGCGTCTCGAACGTCATCGAACCGCGCCACATGGTGGCGATCCAGTTGAACACCTTCACGCCGGTAGGCACGGCGATCAGCATGGTGGCGTACATGAAGAACAGCTGGGCGGTCACGGGCATGCCGGTGGTGAACATGTGGTGCGCCCAGACGATGAACGAAAGGATCGCGATCGACGAGGTGGCGTACACCATCGAGGCGTAGCCGAACAGCGGCTTGCGCGCGAAGGTCGGCACCACGTGCGAGATGATGCCGAACGCCGGCAAGATCATGATGTAGACCTCGGGGTGGCCGAAGAACCAGAAGATGTGCTGGAACATCACCGGGTCGCCGCCGCCCGCGGCGTTGAAGAAGGTGGTGCCGAAATGGCGGTCGGTCAGCGTCATGGTGATGGCCCCTGCCAGCACCGGCATCACGGCGATCAGCAGGTAGGCGGTGATCAGCCAGGTCCAGCAGAACATCGGCATCTTCATCAGCGTCATGCCGGGAGCGCGCATGTTCAGGATCGTGGTGATGATGTTGATCGAACCCATGATCGACGAGGCGCCCATGATATGCAGCGCGAAAATGCCCATATCCATGCCCATGCCCATTTGCGTGGACAGCGGCGCATAGATGGTCCAACCTGCGGCGGGTGCGCCGCCGGGCACGAAGAACGAGCTGGCCAGAAGGATCGCGGCGGGCGGCAACAGCCAGAACGAGAAGTTGTTCATGCGTGCAAATGCCATGTCGGACGCACCGACTTGCAGCGGGATCATCCAGTTGGCGAAGCCGACGAAAGCCGGCATGATCGCGCCGAACACCATCATCAGGCCGTGCATGGTGGTCAACTGGTTGAAGAATTCCGGATTGAAGAATTGCAGGCCGGGCTGGAACAGTTCGGTACGGATCATCAAGGCCAACACGCCGCCCATCAGGAACATGGTGAACGAGAACCACAGGTAGAGCGTGCCGATGTCCTTGTGGTTGGTGGCGAACAGCCAGCGGCGCCAGCCGTGCGGCGCGCCGTGGTGGTCGTCGTGACCGTGCCCGTGGTCGTGACCGTGAGAGTGATCGTGTGCGTGATCAACGGTAGTGCTGCTCATCTCAGTCTCCTAATTCTGAATTACTTGCGCGCAGCCAGGACTTCGGCCGGTTGAACGATGTTTTCCGCAGCCTTGTTGGACCAGCTGTTGCGTGTGTAGGTGATGGCAGCGGCGATGTCGGTCACCGACAGATTGTCTTTCCAAGCCGGCATCTGGCCAAGCTTGCCATTGCGGCCGTTCAACACCACGTTGATCTGTTCAGCCTTGGGGCCGTTGACCACGGGCGAACCGTCGAGTGCCGGGAAGCTGCCCGGGATACCCTTGCCGTTGGCCTGGTGGCAGGCGGCACAATTGGTGTTGAACACCTTTTCGCCGCGTTGCTTCAATTCATCCAGCGTCCAGACCTTGCTCGGGTCTTCGGCCTTGGCAGCCAATTCCTTTTGCTTGGTCTGTGCCCAGGCCGCGAAGTCCGCGTCGCTGACGACCTTGACCACGATAGGCATGAAGGCGTGTTCCTTGCCGCACAGTTCGACGCACTGGCCGCGGTAGGTGCCGACCTGCTCCGCCTTGAACCAGGTATCGCGCACGAAGCCGGGGATGGCATCCTGCTTGACGCCGAAACGCTGGACGGTCCAGGAGTGGATCACGTCGTTAGCGGTCAGGATCAGGCGCACCTTCTTGTTGACCGGCACCACCACTTCATTGTCGACTTCGAGCAGGTAGTTGTCGCCCTTGGCGGCTGCATCGTTGATCTGCTCGCGCGGCGTGGCCAGCTGCGACAGGAAATTGACGCCCTTGGCATCGCCGTCGAGGTATTCATAACCCCACTTCCACTGCATGCCGGTGACCTTGATCGTCATGTCGGCATTCGAGGCATCCTTCATCGCGACCACGGTGCGCGTAGCCGGCAAGGCCATGGCGATCACGATGATGAAGGGGACGATGGTCCAGAGGATTTCAACCGTGGTGCTTTCGTGGAAAGTGGCGGCCTTGTGGCCAACCGACTTGCGGTGCTTGAAGATGGAGTAGAACATCACGCCGAACACGGCGACGAAAATCGCCAGGCAGATGTACATCATCATGTTGTGCAGACTGTAGATCTGGTCTGCGATTTGCGTTACCGGCTTTTGAAACGTGATTTCATTGACAGCGGGTCCGCCGTCGATATCGGGTACCGCCCAAGTCGGCGCGGTTGCCGCCATAAGCGCGCTACCTATCATCAATGATTGAAGACGCTTCGCAAGTTTCATAATTTCCCCAAATGCCCAAAATTAGAATTCTGATCACACTTGGCGCCCATCTCCTGGCGCTTGCGTTCGGCACCCGCAATGGTCACGGCCGGGGGTCGCTTGATCCGATACTTCAGGAACAGCGCCCTGGCTACCACATTGGACGCCGCGCAATGTGAATAAACAGCATCGATAAAACTATACCGGCACATATTGGCGTCGGGCGCAATGACCTAGATCACCCAATATGGCTTTTATGCAACTGGAGGAGTATAAGGCGGAACCGCTCTTGTTATCAAGCAAAATGCGCGGCAACACTGGGGCTGGCAAGGGATGGCTTATTCATGATATGGCACTAGATTGCGTGAAATCTTGCCTTTAAGACATCCGCGCCGGCGCAGGGCTTCATTTGCGCCGCGGCTCGAAGCGGATGATGGATTCGCCTTGCGACGTGGTGCGCGGCACGGGGCGGAAGGCATGACCGTAGATGACTTCGATGGTCAGGGGAATTTGCCCATCGTCTCGCCGCGTCGCTGCGAGCGCAGCTTCGACTCCGGCCCAGCCCTTGCGCCCGATCAAGCTGCGACGCCGCGTCGCCAGCGGATTGCCGCCCAGGGCACGCACATCGGCCCAGAGCCTGGTAGTATTTTCGTAAGTCAGCGTAATGGTTTCCATGTCCATTACGGGCGTGGAAAAGCCGGCTTCGACCAGCATATCGCCGAAGTCGTGCATATCGACGAAGGGCAGGGCATGCGGCGCGCCGTCGAGCCCGGCAAACGCTGCGCGCACCTCCTTCAAGGTATCGGGGCCGAAACAGCAAAACATCAGCAAGCCTTCGGTGCGCAATACGCGGCGCCATTCGGCGAAGACGCGGTCCGGTTGCGGGTGCCAGTGCAGGGCAAGGTTGGACCAGACCAGATCGAAGGCGCCATGCGCGAACGGCAAGCTGGCAAAATCGCCTGCGATCAAAGCCGGGGGTCTTGTGCCGCGCAGGCGCGAAGGCAGCCACTGGCCCAACACGCCGTGGAGTGCGCGCCAGGCCGAACGCTGTTCGCTGCCTGCTTCCTGCAGCATGGCAGGCGAGGCATCGACACCAAAGATCCGCGCTTCAGGAAAGCGCTTTTGCAAACTTGCGAGGTCGGCGCCGGCACCGCAACCGGCATCGAGTATCTCGCGCGGATCTATCTTGACCAGGGCCAGCCGGTCATGCATGCGGCCGGCGATTTCACGCAGCAGAAAGGCCGCGTCGCGCGTGCGCTCGGGCCGCGAAAACAGGCGGCGCACGCGCAGCAAGTCGATCGGAGCGGACAGGCGCGATTCGTTGTTGGAAGGCACGGCTAGCAGGAGAACGGTGAGATAATGCGCTAGTTTATTACACTATGCGGCCTTCGATCCGTCCGCCATGCTCTCCCGCCTGACATTGCGAACCCGGCAGCTCGCGGCACACCTGCCAGCGCTGCTGCCCTCTACCTGCGCACTATGCGGCGCAAGCGGGCGCGATACGCTGTGCCCGGGTTGCCGCACCCAGTACGTCAAGCCGCGCAAGGCCTGCTGCGTACAATGCGCAATGCCGCTGACGGGCGGGGCGGCGGCACGTTGCGGCGCCTGCCTGGACGATGCGCCGTCTTACGATGCCACCGTGGCCGCCGCCGACTATGGCGCGCCGCTCGACCAATTGGTGCTTGCATTGAAGTTCGGCGGCAGGCTGGCGCTGGCGCCGCTGTTTGCGCATTTGATACGCGATGCCTTGCTGCATGCGCCGCAGGCGCCGCTGCCCGATTTGCTGATCCCGGTGCCGCTGGGCGAGCGGCGCCTGGTTGAGCGCGGCTTCAATCAGGCACTCGAAATCGCCCGCCCCTTGTCGCAGGCACTGGGCATCAGGCTTGCGCCGCGTGCCGCGATGCGGCTGCGCGAAACCGACGCGCAGTCGACGCTGCACCCCGAGCAAAGGCGCAAGAATATGCGCGGCGCGTTTTCGGTGACACCCTCTTTTGCCGGCAAACTGGAGGGTTTGCATATCGGCGTGGTCGACGATGTCATGACCACCGGAGAAACGATGAACGAACTGGCCGCGACCTTGAAGCGCTTCGGCGCGGCGCGCGTGACGAACTTTGTCTTTGCGCGTACTTTATTGAAATAGGGGAATCACGTGTTTAATGTCGTCCTGGTCGAACCGGAAATTCCGCCCAATACGGGCAACGTCATCCGGCTATGCGCCAACACGGGAGCGCAACTGCACCTGATCGAGCCGCTCGGCTTTCCTCTCGACGATGCCAAGATGCGCCGCGCCGGACTCGATTACCATGACTACGCAACGATGAAGGTGCACCCGAATTGGCAAGCCTTCCTCGGACAGGAAAAGCCCGACGCGGCACGCATGTTCGCCATGACCACGCATGGCTCGACGCCGTTTGCCGGCCTGGCCTTCCAGCCGGGCGACTATTTCATCTTCGGCTCCGAAACGCGCGGCCTGGCGCCCGACTTGCGCAACTCCTTCCCGACTGCGCAGCGCATCCGCCTGCCGATGCGGCCCGACAACCGCAGCCTGAACCTTTCAAACACGGTAGCGGTCGTAGTCTACGAAGCCTGGCGCCAGAACGGCTACCAGGGGGGCGCCTGACTCCGCGCCCAAGAAAAACCAACCCCACAGGACAAGAAAATGAAGATGCTGCCGGTCGCCCTCTTCCTGACGTTTTTTGCAACCGCAAGCTCGGCCGCCCCGTCCGCCATCGTTATCGACCGTGCGCACGCGCGTGCCACGGTGCCGGGCCAGACCACAGGCGCCGCTTACGTCGATATCGAGAACCGCGGCAAGGCCGACGACAAGCTGCTCAAGATCAGCTCACCTGTGGCGCAGTCGGCCGAGGTGCACAGCATGACCATGGATGGCACCATCATGCGCATGCGCGAAGTCGGACAGATCGATTTGAAGCCGGCTGCCAAGGTCACCATGGCTCCCAACGAGGGCATGCACATCATGCTGATCGGCTTGAAGCAGCCGTTGCGTCCGGGGCAGAAAATCCCCCTGAGCCTGCGTTTCGAAAAGGCTGGCAAGATCGACGTGGAAGCCATCGTCGACGCCAACTGACCCCGATCAACACCGGCCGTTGCGCGCCTTGTTCAACAGCTTGGTGGTGGAGCGGTCGTGGACGAAGTCGATCGCGACAGCTTTGCCGCCATATGCGGCCACGGCCCGCCCTTCGGGGATGGACTGCATATCGTAGTCGCCCCCCTTGACATAGATATCGGGCCGGGCTGCCTGTACCGTTTCGAGCGCGGTGTCTTCGTCGAAGGCCACCACGAGGCTGACGGCCTCAAGCGCAGCCAGTACTGCCATGCGGTCGGCGCATTCGTTCAAGGGGCGGTCGTCGCCCTTGCCCAGGCGCTTGACGGAAGCGTCAGTATTGACCGCAACCACCAGCGAAGCGCCCAGTGCGCGCGCTTGCGCCAGATACGTCACGTGGCCGCGGTGCAGCAGGTCGAACACGCCATTGGTCAATACCACGGGCTTGGGAAGTTGCGCGACACGCACTGCGAGTTCGGCGCGGGTGCAGAGTTTTCGTTCGAAGTCAGCCACGGTCTTGTAGATTGGCGTTGAGCGTAGCAAAGCCCAACGCAAAGGTGGTTCCCAACACAGGTTGCAGCTTTGAGGACAATATGCCAGGCCGGGCTTCGCTACGCCCGGCACCAACCTACTACCTACCTCACGCGCGCTAGGCCAGTTGCGGCGTCAGGCGGTTGACGATTTCCTTGCGGTAGCGGTTCAATTCCTGCACCGTCCCAAAGGTACGGTCGAACAGCAGCGACATGTTGTGCAGAATGCGGTCGACCACTTTCTTTTCCCATTCCAGGTCGAACTTGATCTGACCGTCGAGCCAGCGCTCCAGCCATTCCGGATCGGGCAGGCGCGACTGCACCGTGTCGTTGGGGAATAGCGACTGGTTGACGTGCAGGTTGGTCGGGTGCAGCGGCTTTTCGGTGCGGCGCGCCGAAGCCATCAAGACGCCGATCTTCGCGAATGCGGCGCGCGCCGTGTCGCCCACTTCGACCAGGGCTTTCTTCATGTAGCGCAAATAGGCGCCGCCGTGGCGCGCCTCATCCTGGCTGATGATCTTGTAGATTTGCTTGATGACCGGCTCGGTGTGCCAGTCGGAGGCGCAGCGGTACCAGTGGTTCAGGCGGATTTCGCCGCAGAAGTGCAGCATCAGGGTTTCCAACGGCGGAGCGGGATCGAATTCGAAACGCACGTTATGCAGTTCTTCTTCTGTCGGCACCAGATCCGGGCGGAAACGGCGGAGGTATTCCATCAAGACCAGCGAATGCTTCTGCTCTTCAAAGAACCAGACCGACATGAAAGCGCAGAAATCGCTGTCGCCGCGATTGTCGCGCAAGAACATTTCCGTGGCAGGTAACGCGGACCATTCTGTGATCGCATTCATGCGTATCGTCTGGGCCTGCTCGTCGGTCAATTTGGAAGCATCGAACTTATCCCATGGAATATCCTTTTCCATGCTCCAACGCACCTGCTCCAACGATTTGAACAATTCCGGATACAGCATACGGCCAACCTTGAAAATAAATTAAGAAAAATAGAGACAGCCCTCTATTTTACCAATAATGCCATCCACTCATCGAGATTAACCGGATTTCCGCACTGCATCATTGGTTCCGGCCCGCATGATATACCAATATATACCTTGCGCGTGACAATTCGGTTTCAAGCGCTGTCAAGTGTGGTTTAAGTACGGTTTCACGTGGCCTTGGAACCTTTTGCCGTCTTGGCGGCCTTGGGCGCAGGGGTCTTGGTGCGCCGTGCCGCAGTCTTGGGCGCAGCCTTCTTCGGCATCTCGGTTGCGGACTTGGCCGGCGCAGCGGGTTCGGCCGCCATGGCGGTACCCACGGCTTGCTTGAACTGGTCTTGCAGCATGTTCCACCACATTGCCGGGTTCGGCATTTGCGCCGCGGCCTCGGCTTTGCCCGTAGGCTGGGACTGCTGTTTGGCCTGAGGCTTTGCCGCCTCCTTGACAGATTCGGGTTCCGGTTCAGGCCGGGGCGCCTTGACCGGCGCTTCCGCCTTGGCTGCCGGCGGTGCGGGCTTGACGGCGGCGGACAGGGAATCTCCCATCGCCTGCAGGGCGGAAATGGTGGCGCTTTGCACCTCGAGCGCCTGTATCGTACTGCGCAACATGTTCATGTTTAGCGTAAGCCAGGACTCGACAGTCTTCAAATCGGCGATCTGCTTGTCGATTTCCTCGACCGAGAGCGTGGGCATGATCATGCCGGGTATTTTCATGCCCGACATGCCCATCGTTCCCATGTTGCCCCACAGGTTTTTGACGAAAGCCAGCGTGTCGTTCATGGCATCCATGCCGGGTATGCCTTGCGTTTGCGTATTGCTCATGCCGGTCTCCAGAAAGATTTTCCTGTTCGAAAGATTGTATCGAATCATGTCGCGCGGCGCGGATCAAACGATCACGGTTTACACTATTGCCATGCCGTTTCCTTTTCCTTCCAGCAAGACCACGCCAGCGCTGCGCCGCATATCGCTTATCCTGATGGCGGTCGTATTATTGCACGTGCTTGCTCTCGATTGGGCTGGGCGCAACATCGAGGTCATGCAAAGGCAGGACAGGGAACTCCCACCGCTTGCCGAGGTGCAATTGCCGCCTCCGCCGTCAGCTGCGCCGGAAAGCGCACCCGAACATAAGCCATTCAAGGCCCGGCCGAAACCGAGGCCGCAACAGCGGATAGCACCGCCTCCCGATACCGCACCCGCGCTGACCGCCGAGCCGCAGCCCGACCCCGCACCCGACCTCGCTGCGGCACCGCAGGCAAACCCGGTGGACACCGCCGTGCCTTCGCTCGATGCGGCTGGCGCCGACAAACAGCTCGACAATTCTGCCGACAAGCCGGAAGACGACAAGAGCGTGCCGGTGCATTACAAGGTCGATTTTCCGCCCTCGGCCGAGCTGAAATACGAACTTGAGCAAGTCTCGGCCAAGGGCGGCAACCCGAGTTACGGCAGCAGCAGCATCAGCTGGCAAAACGAGGGCGGCAAGTACCAGGTGAGCGGCGAAGCCCATGTCTTGTTCGTCGACTTGCTCAGCTTCACCAGCGAGGGCGGCTTCGACAGCTACGGCATTGCACCCGTGCTCTACAGCGAGAAGCGCATCCGCCGCTCGGAAACAGCAACCCATTTCAACCGCGACCAGCGCCACAACATCAGCTTCTCCGCTTCCACGCTGTCCTATCCGATCAAGGGCGGCGAGCAGGATACCAGCAGCGTGGTGTGGGAGTTGGCTGCCATCGGACGCGGCGACCGCGAGAAATTTGTGCCCGGTGCGCAAATCGACCTGTTCGTGGCCGGCACACGCGATGCCGACATCTGGAGTATCCTTGTGGTCGGTCAGGAAGAGGTCGAAATCGACCACAACAAGATGCAGGCCTGGCATGTCGTGCGCATTCCGCGCACGGGCAGCTATGACAGGAAGATAGACATCTGGCTGGCGCCGCAGGATCAATGGTATCCGGTCAAGATACGCCAGACCGAGAAAAGCGGTGACTATTACGAAATGACCATGACGTCGATGCGTGCACTGCCGGACCAGGCTGCGCGTTAGAGTCGTATGCAAAAAAGAATACGGAATCCCCTAATGACAGTTTCAGTTTCAAAAGCCTTGCTCGCCCTGCTGTTGTCCGGCGCCATGTTCGCGGCTTCGGGCGAGGACGCCGACCATCCCGTGGAAAAGCGCAAGTTCAACCTGCCGCCCTCCGCCGAACTCGACTATGCAATCCGCGCCCAGCAAAGCGGCCTGGAATTGAGCGGCGAAGGAATCCTCAAGTGGAACACTTCGGGCAATACCTATCATATCGAGGCGGAAACGCGCGCCGCGCTGTTCGGCAAGATCCTTGATTCGAAGAGCGACGGCGCGATCGACGATTACGGCCTGGCGCCGTCCGAATTCGCCGAAAAGCGCTTCCGCAAAGACCCGACGACGACCGTGTTCCATCGCGACAGCAAGAGTATCAGCTTTTCTTCCGGCGGCAATACCTATCCGTTGCTGGGAGGCGAGCAGGACCGCGCCAGCGCAGTCTGGGAATTGATTGCCGTGGCGCGCGGCTCGCACACTCACTTCAAGGAAAACACCGACTGGGTATTCTTCGTCGCCGGCCAGCACGATGCCGAGCCATGGACCTTCCGCGTCGACAAGATGGAAGACGTGCGCACCGCCATGGGCAATTTCAGCGCCATGCACGTGATCAAGGAACCGCCGCCCGACCGCAAGGGCCAGAAGGTCGATATCTGGCTCGCCCCCTCGCTGGAATGGTATCCGGTACGCCTGCGCTATACCGAACCGAACGGCGATTATGTCGAGCAAAGCATTACAGGCGTGAACAAGGGCAAATAAGGGAGAAAAGCATGAGCGCAACGAGCAAGGCCCTGGTGCTGTTTTCCGGCGGGCAGGACTCAACGACTTGCCTGGCCTGGGCGCTGGCGCGCTACGGCCAGGTCGAGACCATCGGTTTCGACTACGGTCAGCGCCACGCGATCGAATTGACGGTGCGCCCTGCCCTGCTGCAAAAGATGCGCGCGCTTTCGCCTGATTGGGATGCCAGGCTGGGCGAAGACCACATGATCGACCTCTCGCTGATCGGCAAGATTTCCGATACCGCGCTGACGCAGGATGTGGAAATCGCGATGCAGGAAAACGGCTTGCCCAACACCTTCGTGCCGGGGCGCAATCTGCTGTTCATGACCGTGGCCGCCACAGTGGCTTACCGACGCGGCCTCGACGTGCTGGTCGGCGGCATGTGCGAGACCGATTTCTCCGGCTATCCCGATTGCCGCGACGATACGATGAAGGCGTTGCAGGTGGCGCTCAACCTGGGGATGCAAACCAGGCTCAAGCTCGAGACACCCTTGATGTGGATCGACAAATCGCAGACCTGGGAATTGGCGCACGAACTCGGCGGCGCCGCCCTCGTCGATCTGATCCGCGAGGATACCCATACCTGCTATCTCGGCGAGCGCGGTGCGCTGCACGACTGGGGCTACGGCTGCGGCAGCTGTCCCGCCTGCAGCCTGCGCGCACGCGGCTACCGGCAATACAGGGCGCAGCAAGGCTGAGACATGCCGGTTCCCTGCCCGCCAGAGCTGCGCGCGCTCCTGCTCAAGCTGAACCTGTTCCGCGGACTGGAAGACTGCGAGCTGATGCGCTTGCTCGAAGATGCGGAATTGGTGGAATTCGCTGCGGGCGAGAACCCGATTGTCGAAGGCGAGCAAGGGCAGTTCATGTACATCGTCCTGTCGGGGCGCCTGCGCATCGCCAAGCGCTCGTTCGGCATCCAGAAAGTGATAGGCGAACTCGGGCCAGGCGAATGCTTCGGCGAGATGTCGCTGATCGAGGCGCGCTCGCGCTCGGCTTCCATCAAGGCGCTCACCGCTTGCAAGCTGTTGCGCATCGATGACGACAACATGGCACGCGTGCCGGCGATTGCAGCCATCCTCTATCGCAACATCGCGGCGCTGTTGTCGCAGCGGCTGCGGCATGCGAATGAGATTCTGACGTTAGGGTAAAACCGTGTCGTTGGGGCGAGCGTAGCGAAGCCCAACGGGAGATAGCGCAAAACACCTACTGTGTTTATGGAAGCGTAGGTTTGTCGGGCTTCGCTACGCTCTACCCAACCTACCGATGAAAAAACGGCAGCCGCTTGGGCTGCCGTTTTTGTTCCTGCGGCTACAATCAAGCCGCGACTTGCGCTTCCTTCGGCACCGCATCGAACTCGGCCAGCAGACGCGCTTCCTTCTGCTTGGCATTGTTCAAATGACGTTCCTTGACATGGCCATAGCCGCGGATGTCTTCCGGGATCGAGGCGATGGCCGTCGCTTTCGACAGGTTCTCCGCCGTCAGCTTGGGCAACAGCGCCGTGATGCGGTCGCGATACTCGCCGATCAGCGCGCGTTCCATCTTGCGCTCGGCCGTATAGCCGAAGATATCGAGGGCGCCGCCGCGCAGCGACTTGAACTTGGCCAGCACACCGAAGGCGCGCATCATCCACGGGCCGAATTCCCGCTTGATCAGGTGGCCCTTGGCATCGCGCTTGGCCAAGAGCGGCGGCGCGAGGTGGAACTTGAGCTTGTAGTCGCCTTCGAACATGCCTTCGATCTTGGCCTTGAAGGCCGGGTCGCTGTGCAGGCGTGCGACTTCGTACTCATCTTTGTAAGCCATGAGCTTGTAGTAGTAGCGCGCCACGGCTCCGGTCAGCTTCAACCCCTTGGCGGCGTCGCCGAGCTTGCTCTCGGCTGCGCGCACCTGGTCGACCAATTGCTTGTATTGCGCGGCATAGCCGGCATCCTGGTAGTCGGTCAGCAGAGCGACGCGCTTGGCAATCACGTCGTCGAGCGAAGGCGTGCGCTTGAATTCGATCACTTGCGCCACCGTCGAATTGGTTCGCGCGGCCTGCTCCACCGCAGCGAAATCGTGTGCCGCCAGGCGGCCCCAGTTGAAGGCACCTTTGTTGAATTCGATCGACACGCCGTTCAACTCGATGGCCTTCATGATAGCCGCTTCCGACAGCGGCACCCAGCCCTGCTGCCAGGCATAACCGAGCATGAACATGTTGGTGGCGATGGAGTCGCCCATCAGGGCCGTGGCAATGGTGCCGGCGTCGAGCATGTGGACGTTCTCGCTGCCGCAGGCGGCGCGCACGTCGCGCTCGGCGCTTTCGCCCGGATACTGCCAGTCGGCATTGCGCACGAAGGCTGCCGTGGGCGAGCCGGTCGAATTGACCGCAGCATGCGTGCGGCCTTCGCCCATGCGCGAAAGCGTGTCGCGGCTGGCTGTGACGATCAAATCGCAACCGATCACGACATCGGCCGCGCCTGTGCCGACGCGCGTCGAGAAGATGTCTTCCGGACGGTTGGCCAGACGCACGTGCGAAGTCACGGCGCCGCCCTTTTGTGCCAGGCCGGTCATGTCTAGCACGGAGCACCCCTTGCCTTCCAGGTGGGCCGCCATGGCCAGGATCTGGCCTACCGTCACCACGCCTGTACCGCCGATACCGGTCACGACCACGCCATAGGGTTGGTCGATGGCGGGCAGCTTCGGTTGGGGCAAGGCCCGGCCCGGCGCATCGCCCGTCTTGGCCGCAGCCTTCTTCGGCTTCTTGAGCTTGCCGCCTTCGACGGTGACGAAGCTCGGGCAGAAACCGTTGACGCAGGAGAAGTCCTTGTTGCACGAAGACTGGTTGATCTGGCGCTTGCGGCCCAGTTCGGTTTCCAGCGGCTCGACCGAAAGGCAGTTCGATGCCACACCGCAGTCGCCGCAGCCTTCGCATACCGCTTCATTGATGACGGCGCGCTTGGCCGGATCCGGGTATTCGCCTTTCTTGCGGCGGCGACGCTTTTCCGAGGCGCAGGTCTGGTCATAGATCATGGCCGAAACGCCCTTGACGGTGCGCAGCTCGCGCTGCACGGCATCGAGTTCGCTGCGATGGCGGATCGTCACGCCCGGCGCCCAGTTGGTGTCTTCCGGGTACTTGTCCGGCTCGTCGGTGACGACGATGATGGGGTTGACGCCTTCGGCGGCGATCTGGCGCGAAATCATAGCCGGGTCGAGCGGACCGTCGACTTGCTGGCCGCCGGTCATGGCGACCGCGTCGTTGTAGAGAATCTTGTAGGTCATGTTGACCTTGGCCGCGACCGTGGCGCGGATCGCCAGCAAGCCAGAGTGGAAGTAGGTGCCGTCGCCGAGGTTGGTGAAGACGTGCTCTTCCTTGGTAAAAGGCGCATGGCCGATCCAGGTCGTGCCTTCGCCGCCCATGTGGGTGAAAGTGGAAGTTTCGCGATCCATCCACAAGACCATGTAGTGGCAGCCGATGCCGGCCAGCGCGCGGCTGCCTTCGGGCACCTTGGTCGAGGTGTTGTGCGGACAGCCCGAGCAGAAGTGCGGCACGCGGTCTTTCTGCGGGTCGGCCTTGGGTGAGGACACCTTGAGCACGGTCTCCTTCGCTTCGAGGTAGGCCACGCGCTCCTTGATGCGCTGCTCGACCGGATGGCCGGCGAAATACTTGGTAATACGCGAAGCGATGGCGCGCGCGATCTGGGCCGGGTTCAATTCATAGGTGGCCGGCAGCAACCATTCGCCAAGGCCGGAGCCGGGCTTGCCGCTCCATTCGCCGGTTTCGTCGAACTTGCCGACCACGCGCGGACGCTTGGCCTCGTCCCAGTTGTACAGCTCTTCCTTCAATTGGTATTCGAGGATCTGGCGCTTCTCTTCCACCACCAGGATTTCGTCGAGGCCGTGGGCGAACTCGCGCACCCCTTCCGATTCGAGCGGCCAAGTCATGCCAATCTTGTACAGGCGGATGCCGATATCGCGTGCGACGCTTTCATCGATACCGAGATCGGCCAGCGCCTGGCGCGTATCGAGGTAGGACTTGCCGGCGGTGACGATGCCGATGCGCGCATTCGGGCTGTCCCAGATGATTTTGTTGAGCTTGTTGGCGCGCACGTAGGCCAGCGCCGCATACCATTTGAAATGGTTCATGCGCGCTTCCTGGTCCAGCACGGTATCGGGCAGGCGGATGTTCAAGCCGCCGGCCGGCAACTGGAAATCGGTCGGCGTGATGATCTGCACGCGGTTCGGATCGAGATCGACCGAGGCGCCGGATTCGACCAGATCGGTGACGCACTTCATCGATACCCACAAGCCCGTATAGCGGCTGATGGCCCAGCCGTGCAAGCCGTAGTCGAGATATTCCTGCACCGAGGACGGATAGAGCACCGGGATGCCGCAAGCCTTGAGAATGTGTTCGCTCTGGTGCGCCGTGGTCGAGGATTTGGCCGCGTGGTCATCGCCGGCCATCACCAGCACGCCGCCGTGGCGCGAAGTGCCGGCCATGTTGGCATGCTTGAACACGTCGCCGCAGCGGTCCACGCCGGGGCCCTTGCCGTACCACATACCGAACACGCCGTCATAATTGGCGCCCGGGAACAGGTTGACCTGCTGCGTGCCCCACACGGTGGTGGCGGCCAGGTCTTCGTTCATGCCGGGATGGAACTTGATGTGCTGCGCTTCGAGATATTTGCGCGCCTTCATCGCAGTCTGGTCGACGCCGCCCAAGGGCGAGCCGCGATAGCCGGTGACGAAGCCTGCGGTATTCAAGCCGGCCGCGAGATCGCGCTTGCGTTGCATCATGGGGAGACGAATCATCGCCTGGGTGCCGGTCATGAAGGCATGGCCGGTCTCGAGCGTGTACTTGTCGTCGAGCGTGATATTTTCCAGCAAGCCGCTGGAATTCAATGGTGCGTTCATTCAGTCTCCAAAAATTGTGTCTTTGGTGCGGTGCTGCGATGCGTACAAATTGCTGACGCCGGAACGCCTCGCCTTGTGAGTCGGGACTCCGTGCAATGGCATCATTTTACACCCTGCAATACCGACGTTTATACGGACTGCAAACAGGTGTAACAAGGAGTAAATCCCTTTCTTAATCCGGGCGCGCAGCGGTTTAATGGGCGGGTCGAATCAGAGCAGCCGGCCCGATTCCGCGGTGGACGCGTCGGGCCGGAGATTCGGCAAAGGACTCCCTGAAAATCGAAACGGACGGCACGCGCCGCCCGGTGGATTTGCATGGACTCCTGGGGTCATTCCCTGGTTATACCTCAGTGCCAGTTGCGGATTCCACTTCCCGGTGGAATCCGCTTTTTTCTTTTCAGTTGCTTCCCAAGTCCGTTTCGCCCGGCAGCAAGGTATTGGCCGGATAGTCGTCGAGCCTGCTCAGGCGTTCATAGACAGGCGTGAAATCCGGCGCCGTCTCGTCGAACAATTGCTGGAAGTCGCGAATGACGAAGTAGCTTTCCTGGTAAGAGTCGATCTTGTACTGCGTGCGCATCACGCGCTCGGCATTGAAGCCGATGCGGCGCGGGTTCTTGCTGGTCAGGCAGTATTCGATTTCGCCGCCCGAAGACAGGATGCCGGCTCCGTAGACGCGCAAGCCCTGCGGGCTTTCGATCAAGCCGAACTCGATGGTGTACCAGTATAGCCGCGCCAGGTTCTTCAAGCCGCCCAGCTTCAAGGCCTTCAAGCCGCCCTGCCCGTATTGCTGCAGGTAGTCGGCCACGATGGGGTTGAACAGGAGTGGCACATGGCCGAAAAAGTCATGGAACACGTCGGGTTCGACGATGTAATCGAACTCGTGCGGTTCGCGCAGCCAGACCGTGACCGGGAAGCGACGTGACGCCAGATGCTCGAAGAAGGTCTGGTCCGGCACCAGGCCGGGCACGGCTACCAAGCGCCAACCGGTGGCTTTTTCCAGCGCATCCGAGGTGCGGTCGAAATTGGGGATCCCGTTTGATGCGTCCAGCGCCGCCAGGCTCTCGATGAACAAGTCGCAGGCGCGGCCAGGCAAGAGCCTGGCCTGGCGCTCGTACAGCCGGCGCCAGAGCGCATGCTGCTCCGGCGTGTAGAGCGGCATGTCCTGCTGCACCACGTATTGCGAGTCAGCCTTGCTATAGTCCCCGCGCAGCTTGCCGCCGTCGGACTTTTCGGCGAGCGTCTTGAAGAACTCGTCGTGACTGACGGTTGTGTCGAAACCTTCCATGATCACAACCTTATTTCGCCGCAGCGGTTTCGTCTTTCAGCACGCCGCGCTTGATCTGGTCGAGCTCGATCGATTCGAACAGCGCACGGAAATTGCCTTCACCGAAGCCCTGGTCGCCCTTGCGCTGGATGATTTCGAAGAAGATCGGACCGATCACGGTTTGCGTGAAGATCTGCAGCAGCAATTCGCGCTTGGTGGCGTTGCTGTTGCCGTCGATCAGGATGCGCAGGCGGCGCAATTCTTCCAGGCGCTCGCCATGCGCGGGCAGGCGGCGGTCAACCAGGTCGTAATAGGTTTCGATGGTGTCCTGGAAGATCACCTCGGCCTTTTTCATGCCTTCGACCGTGGAGTAGATGTCGTCAGTGCCGAGCGCGATGTGCTGGATGCCCTCGCCATGGTAAAGGTCGAGGTATTCGGCGATCTGCGACTTGTCGTCCGAGGATTCATTGATCGGAATGCGGATCTTGCCGCAAGGCGAGGTCATGGCCTTGGACTTCAAGCCGGTCAGCTTGCCTTCGATGTCGAAGTAGCGGATTTCGCGGAAGTTGAACAGGTTCTCGTAGAACTCGGCCCACTCCTTCATACGGCCCCGGTGCACGTTGTGCGTCAGGTGGTCGATATAGGTCAAGCCATAGCCGGCCGGATTGGCTTTCGCGCCGGGAATGGCGACAAAGTCCACGTCATAGATGCTGATGTCGCCGATGGCACCATCCTTGGCACCGGACTTGCCGCGCCAGCGGTCGACAAAGTAAATGAGCGAATCGCCGATGCCCTTGATGGCGGGAATGTTCAATTCCATCGGGCCGGTCTTGTTGTCGAAACCCCAGGCGCCGAGTTCGAGCGCGCGCTTGTAGGCATAGGCGGCGTCGTTGACGCGGAAGGCGATGGCGCAGATCGAGGGGCCGTGCTGACGCGCGAAACGCTGCGCGAAGGAGTCCGGCTCGGCATTGATGATGAAGTTGATTTCACCCTGGCGGTACAGCGTCACATCCTTGTGGCGGTGGCGGGCGATGGCCGCGAAACCCATCTGCTCGAACAGCGCGCCCAAGGCAGCCGGATCGGGTGCAGCGTACTCGATAAACTCAAATCCATCGGTCCCCATCGGGTTGTCCCAAGGTTGAAATTCCATGCCTGTCTCCTGTGTAAAGATGCACACAGTATAGGCGCCATGGCACGGCAGAAAATATCAATTTATGTGACAAAATGCAAAAATCAGGCAATAATATTGCGCATATTTACAAATGTGAGGTTATTCATGGCGACCATCACCCTGGACAAAACCGATCGAAAGATTCTTTCCATCCTGCAGCAGGATGGCCGCCTGACCAACCAGGAAGTGGCGGACCGGGTCAATCTTTCACCCTCGCCCTGCCTGCGACGCATCCGCCAACTCGAAGAAAGCGGTGTAATCCGGCAATACGTGGCGCTCCTGGCTCCCGAAAAGATCGGCCTGGGCCTGCTGGCTTATGTGAATGTGCGGATGGAAAAGCATAGCGACATCCTGCCCACCGGCGCGGCGCGCAATACCTCGCCTTCGCCGCGCGCCGATTTTGCCGCCTCGGTCGAGAATTGGCCCGAAGTTGTGGCTTGCTACGCCATGACGGGAGAAATGGATTATTTGCTCCGCGTGCACGTGGAAGATATGGAGCATTTTTCGCGCTTCATGATGGAAACGCTGTTGCGCCACCCGGCGGTGCTCGACGTGAAGTCGAGCTTTGCCCTGCAGCGCGTGAAAGATACGACGGCGCTGCCGCTGCCGCCGGGTTAAGGCAGGAAGGAACTCAGCCGCCCGGTAACAGGACGTGGTAAACCGTGGGTTGCATCTTGTCGAATTGCAGTTTGTCGGCCACATTTGCCCCTACCGAAGCAAGAAGCTCGCATGCACCCTTGGCGTCGGTGTGGGCCGAGGTGGCAATGTCCTTCATGTCCTGCTCCAGCATCGAACGCAGTTGCGGCTTGAGCATGCCGTAAAGCTTTTCCTCGTCATAGCCAGCCGAGACCATGATGGGCCTTGAGACTTCTAGCAGCCTGGCGTGGTGGCTCTCGAAGGGGCTGGTGAAGGCAGTGATGTCTACACCTTGCTCCTTGCAAAACTCGGGACGGCTACGGCTGTTGATCAGATAAAAGCCAAAGAACGTGCTGGCGGCCGCCGAGCGCCTGGCTTGATCATCGGCGGCGCTGTTGACCGCATTGGCTGCGTCGCGTATTGCCGCTTGCTGCATCCCCATGGACGTTGGCGCGTTCGGGCTGTCCTTGGCGGCTTCCGCCCTCAATTGCGCAATCTTGTCATCCGCACCTTGCTTGGCAAGATGATCCTGGTATTTATGCCAGCCGTATTTGGCGGCAGCAAAACCAATTGCCGCCGCAACGATGGTTACGACGACTTTTCCCACCCCATTGCTCATTTCGGCCTCCCCGCCGTTCAAGAAGTGGGTATGCTTTCATAAAAGCCAACTTATTGCAATCGAAGAGGAAGCTTATGACTCAGTTTCAGTTCTTGAATCCCGGTAGCGTGCCCAGCAGTTTTTTCGCCGCGCGCGTCTGCGCCTTCACGGTGTAATCGAGACTGGCGACCTGCTCTTCCACGGCTTCACGCAGCACCGTGCCCGGACTGGCGGGCGGAAGTTTCAGGTAGGCATCGGCTTCGCCATGATCGCGCTGGATTTCCATGCCGGCCTTTTTCGCGATGTGCATCATCACGCGGTTCGACGACAGGCAATGCATGTAGAGCGTATCGATTTCGGCATTGCGGCAATGCATGGCGGCGCGCTCGAACAGCTTGGAGCCGATACCCGCGCCGCGCGCCGCTTCCGATACCGAGACGCCGAATTCCGCAGCCCGCTCGCCTTCCTGGCCGCGCGGCAGATTTTCCTTGGGCGTGAAGGCGAGATGGCCCACGCCGACCAAGTGCAGCTTGTCGTCGTAAACGCCAAACACCATATCGCGATTGAAGTCGAGGTGCTGTACGTAGCGCGTGATCAATTCGTCAGGCAGGATGGAACCGAAACGCAGCAAGCGGTCGCTATCGCCCAAGGCAAGAAAATGCATCAGGAGCCGGCGCCGGTCACGCTCAGGCACGGCCTTGATGCGTATTGCCGGCCGCTCGCGGGGCTCGACCGGCCCCACAGGCGCAGTCAGCATATCGGGCATCACATCTTTTGATTCCACAAATTTCTCCAATCCAGGCATGGCTGGGCACGGCCTGTTGTGCATCGCACAAATTCATTGTAGGCCATGAATTGCAGGCGTGCCAGGGAAATTGCTCTAAAAATTGGCAGTTCATTAACACTGAAGCGCCAATAAACAACAGCTTTCCCAGCGTTATAACGCTTGTGCAGCAATGCTGTTGACGACGGTGAGACGGCGGAGCGATTACCATTCATCCTTGTTTCCCGCCATTCATAAAGCAAGTACCATCGTGGCTTGTCATATCGTCCATACTTTCTTCCATTCACGGAGGACCCATGGCAGCACCATTGTTGCAAGCAATCGGTTTGAGCAAATCCTACGCCGGGCGCAAGGCCGTCGACGGGATCAATTTCCGGCTCGAGGACGGCCAGACGCTGGGCTTGATCGGGCCTAACGGCGCAGGCAAGTCGACCACGGTCGGCATGATCTGCGGCTTGCTGCCGCCCGATTCGGGGCAGATCCTGATCGACGGGCAGCAGTTGTCCGCTGGCGCCTCCGGCGCCAAGCAAAAGATCGGGCTCGTTCCACAAGACCTGGCCCTGATCGAAGAGATGTCGGCGCTGGAAAATCTCAAGCTGTTCGGCGCGCTCTACGGCTTGAGCGGCGCCCCGCTGAAAAAACGCTGTGGCGAAGTCCTGGAACTGGTCAACCTGCAGGATCGCGCGCACGACAAGCCCAACACCTTTTCCGGCGGCATGAAGCGGCGCCTGAACATCGCGGCAGCCCTGCTGCACGATCCGCAATTGCTGATCCTGGACGAACCGACCGTCGGCGTCGATCCGCAAAGCCGCAACGCCATCTTCGAAACCCTGGAGCAGCAAAAGCGCCAGGGCCGCTCGTTGATCTACACCAGCCACTACATGGAAGAAGTCGAACGGCTGGCCGACCATATCGTCATCATCGATCACGGCAAGCTGTTGGCCAACGAAAGTCCGGATGCCTTGCACAAGCGCCTGCCGGCACAAGCGGCATTGACCGTCACGCTGTGCGATTCGGCCCAGCTTCCCATACTGGACGGCTTGCGCACCCGGCCCGGCGTGACCGGCATCGAGGCGCCGGCGGCCGACGGCTTGACGCTCAACATCCTGCTCGAAGACGGCGCGCTGGCAGCGGACGTCGTCCATTGGCTCGTGGGGCAAGGCTGCAAGCCGCGGCAATTCGCCACTGCCAAGACGCGGCTGGAAGACATATTCCTGACCCTGACTGGCCGCAGCCTGCGTGATTGAACAAAACAAGGAGAACGACATGACCGCACTGTGGGCCCTGATCCGCAAAGACCTGATCCTGTACCGCTCCGACCGGCGCGCCTGGATGATGAACCTGTTGATGCCGGTCGTGCTCGGCGCTTTCTTCGGCTACCTGTTCGGCGGCTCGGGCGCCACCGACACCGCCAAGGTCGGCGTGGCACTGACGGTGCAAGACGATAGCGCGATTGCGAAAAAAATTACGGCCGGCTTGAAGGATGATAAGACCCTGCAAGTCCAGGAAATGCCGCAGGAACAAGCAGAAGAACAAGTGAAAAAGGGCAAGCTCAATGCCGCCATCGTGATACCGGCAGGCTTCGGCGACGCCGCCGGCAGCGCCATGTTCGGCCCTCAAGCCAAACCCGAGATCAAGATTTATTACGATCCCTCGCAAAGCATGGTGTTGGCCATGGTCAAGGGCTTATTGACTCAGCAAGTGATGCAAACCGTCAGCGCCGAAGTGTTTTCCGGCGCAGGAGGGTCGAAGGTGATCGACCAGAGTTTAGCCAGGCTCGATCAGAAGTCCGACCAGCCGGGCGTGGCCGACTTGCGACAGCTGTTGCAAAGCGTCAAGCAATTCCAAGGCAAGGTGAATGCCCAGGCTGACGGCGGGCCGCTCAAAGGCGGCATCTCCATGCCCTTCACGACATCGGAAGAAGCGCTGACTTCCGGCCCCTCGCGCTACAACGGCTATGCCCATTCGTTCGGCGGCATGAGTGTGCAGTTCATCCTATTCCTGGCCATCGACGCCGGCATCGGCATCTTGCTGGCGCAAAAGCTGGGTGTGTGGAACCGTCTGCTGGCTGCGCCGATCACCGTCTCGACCGTCATCGCGGCGCGCGCTCTGTCCTGCGCCATCATCGCGTTTTGCCTGCAATGCTTCATCTTCGGCGTCGCCATTCTGGCGTTCCAAGTGCACATAGACGGCAGCGTGCCGGGCTTCTTCGGCATCCTGGCCTGCTTCGCACTGATGACGGCGTCGTTCGGCCTATTGATCGCCGCTTTCGGCAAGACGCCGGAAGCGGCGCGCGGCCTTGCCGTATTCACCACCTTGATCATGGTCATGCTGGGCGGCGCCTGGGTGCCGGCCTTCCTATTCCCGCAATGGCTGCAGACGTTCACGCTGATCGTGCCGACACGCTGGGCCATCGACGGCCTCGATGCCATGACCTGGCGCGGCCTGCCGTTTTCCGCAGCGCTGCCGCCCATCGGCGTGCTGCTGGGATTCACGGCCCTGTTCGGTGCGCTGGCCTTGTGGCGCTTTCGTCGCACTTAACTTGCCGTTCATCGGGCCGCTGCCGAATTCCATTGCCGGCGAGGCCCGCCCAAGCATAGGATGAGGCGGCTTCCCCCCGTTTCGGAGCCGCCAACATGACCCGCTTTCCGCGTTCTTTGCTTGCGCAGTGTGCCGCTGCCCTGCTTTGCCTTCCCGTGCAGGCACAAACGCCGCATGATGTGCAAGATGGCAGTCATGATTTCGATTTCGAGATCGGCAGCTGGAGAACGCATCTCAAACGCCTGCAACATCCCTTGAGCGGTTCGACGGCCTGGGTCGAATACCAGGGTACAACTGTGGTCAGGAAGGTATGGTACGGCAAGGCCAATCTGGTCGAGCTCGAAGTCGATCAAATCGGCAAGCCGGGCCACATCGAAGGCTTGTCGCTGCGGCTATACAACCCCGACTCGCACCAATGGAGCCTCAACTTCGCCAGCAGCGCCGGCGGTGGCATGGCCCAGCCCACCATTGGCGAATTCAAGGACGGGCGCGGCGAATTCTACGACCAGGAAAACTTCAACGGCCGTGCGATCATGGTACGCTTCGCGATCACGCAGACGGGCAAGGATACGGCGCATTTCGAGCAGGCGTTTTCCGATGACGGCGGGAAGACTTGGGAAGTGAATTGGATTGCGGACGATACCAGGGAGTGACTACCGCCCCTGTTGCAGCCGCACCGCCTCCACCCGCGCCGCGTGCACTGCCGCACCTATCCCTTGCGGAGAGCCGGCATTGGCCTGCGCCACCTGTCCGGCGTTGACCGATTGCGCCGCCGCCAGTGCGGCTTGCAAGCAGTCAATCTGCGGACTCGATTTTTCGTCCCGGCTGCCAAGATAGCAGTGCAGCGCCATCAGCATTTCCTTGAAACGCTGCGGCTTGCGAAACGTGTCGCAGCGCTCCAACAGGCGCACCATCTCCTCTGGCTGCAGCTCGGCGGCACGGGCAACATCGTCGTACTCGCGCGCAGCCATCACAGCCAGGTCGCGGCAATCGCCCGGTATCTTCAGGCGGGCGCAAATACTGTCCACCGCATCGGCAGCAAGGCCGCGCGTCACGATGGCCAGCCGTTGCGGCAAGTCATAGCCTGGGCCGGCGCAACGGTCGATGACCGGCATGGCGCGCGCCAGCAGCGCGGCATCGAATTCCGGCAAGAGACGCGCCAGCGCACCGCAATCGCGCAGCACTTCAAACATGCGCGAAGGCCTGGCTTCCATCAAGCCGCGCGACAATTCCTGCCACACGCGCTCGGGCACCAAGGCATCGACCTCGCCCGCCTTCACCATGTCCTGCATCAAGCGCATGGTTTCCGGCGCCACGGTGAAATCGGCGAAGCGCGCAGCGAAGCGCGCCAGGCGCAATATGCGCACCGGGTCTTCGGCGAAGGCTTGCGAAACATGCCGGAAGACGCGCGCCCGCAGGTCGGCCTGGCCGTTGAAAGGATCGATGATGCTGCCATCCTCGGCGCGCGCCATGGCGTTGATGGTGAGGTCGCGCCGGATCAAGTCTTCTTCCAGCGTGACGTCTGCGTCGGTGTGGAACACGAAGCCCTTGTAGCCCGGCGCGGTCTTGCGCTCGGTGCGGGCCAACGCATATTCCTCATGCGTTTGCGGGTGCAGGAACACCGGGAAGTCCTTCCCCACCGGCGTGTAGCCGGCGGCGATCATCTGATCCGGCGTGGCGCCGACCACGACGAAGTCGCGGTCTTGCACCGGCAAGCCGAGAAGCCCGTCGCGGACTGCGCCGCCGACTGCGTACGTCTTCATCGCGGCAGACTCAATCGGGGTAGCTGTCGAGCTCCTCGACGCGATCGGTTTCGGCATGCGCTTCCTTGAGCCAGCGCGCCACGGCGAAGTGGCCGGCCACGCGTTCGACATAGGCTTGCAGCATGGGGGCGAGCGAGACGTCGTAGGTCAGAAAGCGGGTCACGACGGGGGCGAAATAGGCGTCGGCGATGCTGAAGTCGCCGAACAGGTAACCATGCGGACTCGACATGGCGAGGCATTCTTCCCACATTTCGCTAATGCGGCCGATATCGGCTTGCGCGCCGGGCGTGCGGCCCTTGCCGGGAAAGCGCGCGTCGACATTCATCCACATGGCGTTGCGCAAGTCCGTGAAGCCGGAATGCATCTCGGCGCACATGCTGCGCGCCATTGCGCGTTGCATCACGTTTTCCGGCCACATGGCCTTTTCCGGAAATTGCTCCGCCAGGTATTCGCAGATGGCAAGCGAGTCCCACACCGTGATGTCGCCGTCGATCAAGACCGGCACGCGGCCCGAGAGCGAATATTCGGCGATGCGGCTCGCGCTGTCGGGCTGGCGCAGCCTGACCTTGATTTCCTCGAATGGGACATGGAACGCCGTCATGACCAGCCAGGGCCGCATCGACCAGGATGAGTAACGCTTGTTGCCGATCACAAGCTTCATGCCGGACTTCTTCGGATCGCCCAGGACTTGGGACAGGATGGGGTCTAGTTCTGTGTTTTGCATGATCAAGGTATATCGCTGGGCGCGTAGCCCTTGGGTTGTATCATACCCAGCCTTGCCTTCAGCGACTGCGGTTTGTCTTCGAAGATGGCGGCGTAATAGGTGGCGTTGGACAACACGTTCTTCACGTAGTCGCGCGTTTCATTGAACGGAATCGATTCGGCGAACACCGCGCCCTCGACCGGATTGCTCAAGCTGGAACGCCAAGTCGCCGGCCGGCCCGGGCCGGCGTTGTAGGCCGCAGTGGCCAGCACCTGCGAATTGTCGAGGTTGTTATAGATGATGGAGAGATAATTCGTACCCAGGAGGATGTTGGTGCCTATCTCACCCGCCTGGGCCGGCGTGTAGCCGTCCAGCCCGATCTTGCGCGCAATGTACTTGGCCGTGGACGGCATGACCTGCATCAAGCCCTGCGCGCCGACGTAGGAGCGCGCGCTCCTGACGAAGCGCGACTCCTGGCGGATCAAGCCGTAGATCCAGGCCTCGTCAAGTCCCAGCGTCTGCGCCGTAGGATGCATCAGGTCTTCGAACGGTGCAGGAAAGCGCTGGCTGAAGTCCATTTCGATGCGCGTGCGGTCCGAGGTGCTGATCATGCGGTCGAGCACATTGTTCTGGCGCGCGAATTCAGCGGCGGCGAACAATTGCCTTTCGCTCATCTTGCGCAATTCCCAATTCCATTCGCGGTAACCTTCGCTGCGCATATTCAAATCGAAGAAGCGCAGCGCGCGGCGGAAGCCCTGATTCTGCGCCATGGCCGACACTTCGTCGGCGGTCGGCGGCTGCGGACGCGGCGGCACTGTGATCGCGCCACCCTCCTCTTCCAAGGCAAGCTGGCCGTAGAAATTGGTCAGCGCCGTGATCGACTGGAATTGCGCCTGCGCCTCTTCATTGCGGCCTTGCTGCTGCAGGGCGCGGCCATACCAGTAGACCCAGGCCGGTTCGGCACGCATTTTTTCCGGCATGGCCAGGATGCCGCGCTCGACCATCTTCCAATCGCCGGCGCGCAAGGCCATCCGCACGCGCCACGGGAATTCGGCATACGACAGGGGCGCATTCCCCGCACGGCGCCAGTATTCGATCGCATCGGGCGAAAGCTTGAACGAGGCCTCATAGGCCACCTGGGCCCAGCCTACGGCCTGTTCATCTTTCGACAGCGACGAGGCATGACGTGTCAGGGCGGCGGCGGCAAAGGCGGGATCGGACTTGGCCGAGCGGCCCAAGGCAACCAGGAAAACGGCGTGGCCGACCGCCCCCGGCCCGCGCGCGACGACCGCGGCGGCATGATCGAGCGCCGCAGTGTATGCCGCCTCGGACAAGTCGCCGATGCCGACCAGGCGCTGCACCACATTGGCCGGCGCGGTCTCGGCGGCGAGCCGTATCTGCGCCTGCAGTTCGTCGGGCGAAAATTGCCCGGCCTGGTAAAGCGTGCGAATCAGGCTGGCGCAGCCGTCGCCGTACTCCTTTGGCGCGGTGAACAGCGGGCGCGCCTCGGCGGCCACATTCTCGCCTTTCAACTCGCGCGAAAGCAAGGCATAACATTTGACCTGGCGGTCGTCGTTGAGGACGAATTGCGGGTATTGCTCGTCGAAATTCTTCCAGTTGCCGGTATAGCCGAGCGCAAGCAGCCAGTCGTTGCGCATGCGGTCGGCAATGGCACTGCCGTCGTAGCGAGCGAGGAAGGACTCGACTTCGTCGGGCGAAGCATCGGACAGATGCGCCTTGAGGCGATAGTATTCGACGTAGGATGGCAGGTCGTAGGACGCCAGCCGCTCGGCCAGCTTGTCGGCCTTGTCCTCGTCCCCAGCGCGGGCGGCGTCGCGCAGCGCGAGGAAGGCTTCGTCTTCGCTCATGGCCGGCCCGGCGGGTTTCTTGGCCCACGCTGCCGGCACAGCGCACAGCAAGGCAGCCGCAGCGGCAACGACCATCAAGATTTGCTTCTTTCCCACAGTGCTCACGGTGCTTTCTAAAGCTGAAAAACAGCCTGTAGAATAACATCTGGAAATCCACTTAGCGACACCGATGAAACAGGATTTGCGCCGTGTGCTGCTGACGCAACGGCAAGATTTGACACCCGTGCAACGTGCGCGGCATGATGCGGCTCTTGGCCGCCGGCTGCTGGCGTGGTGCGCGCAACACCCGAGCGCTTGCCTGGGGGTTTATTGGCCGATACGCGGCGAGCCCGATTTGCGCGAGGCCTATGCCGAACTGGCAAGGGGCGGCCAGGATCTCGCGCTGCCGGTGGTGGTCGGGCGCGACGTGCCGCTGGCTTTCGCCGCCTGGGCGCCGGGAGAGCCCCTTGAACAAGGGGCAATGAAAGTGCCGGTACCGCAGGCACCGCAGCGATTTGTAACGCCGGACGTCTTGCTGATTCCTTGCGTAGGATTCAACAAGGCGCGCCTGCGCCTGGGCTATGGCGGCGGTTTTTACGACCGTACGCTGGCATGCGCTCCCCGGCCGCTGGCTGTAGGCGTTGCCTATCAGTGCACGTTGGCCGAATTCGAGGGCGATGCGCACGACATCGCCCTGGATGCGGTGCTGACGGAGGAAAACGAGTACCCGCCTGAGAGCTTGCCGGCCGGATAAGCCGAAGCGGAGCACCGCCCTGGCGCTCCGGCGCATGGGAATAGGACGTGCATGCGCTGGAAGGGTTAGCTCCCGAGGCGCTTGCAGATCTCGCTCGTCGCCGCCGCCTGGTTCAGCGTGTAGAAATGCAATCCCGGCACCTTGGCGGCCAGCAGCCGTTCGCACAGAGCTGTCACGACGTCCAGGCCAAATGCGCGGATCGAAGCGCTGTCGTCGCCGAAACTGGCCAGCTTGATCCTCACCCAGCGCGGGATTTCTGCGCCGCACATGTCGGAAAAGCGCGTCAGTTGCGAGTAATTCGTGATCGGCATGATGCCGGGCACGATCGGTGCCTGCACACCGAGCTTGTGCGCCTCATCGACGAAACGGAAATAGGCGTCGGCGTTGTAGAAGTATTGCGTGATTGCCGAATTGGCGCCGGCTTGCATCTTGCGTACGAAGTTTTGCAAATCGTCTTGCGGCGACTTGGCTTGCGGATGCATTTCCGGATATGCCGCGACTTCGATATGGAACCAGTCGCCGGTTTCGGCGCGGATGAATTCCACCAATTCGCTGGCATAGCGGAACTCGCCCGAAAAGCCGAAACCGCTGGGCATGTCGCCGCGCAGGGCGACGATACGGCGTATGCCGTGCGACTTGTATTGCGCCAGGATGTCGCGCAAGGTCTCGCGCGAGGTACCCATGCAAGAAAGATGTGGCGCGGCTTGGCGGCCTTCGCCGTGGATTTCCAGGATGGTTTCGAGCGTACCCTTTTGCGTCGAACCGCCGGCGCCGAAGGTCACCGAAAAATATTTCGGCTGCAGTTCTGCCAGTTTGGCGCGTGCAACGCGCAGTTTTTCCACACCCTCGGGCGTCTTGGGCGGGAAGAATTCCATGCTGAAATCACGACCAGCAGGTTGGGAAGATTGAGCCATTTACTTCTCTATCAATAGGGTAGAAAGAGCCCAGGAGATGATGCTGTAGAGCAGCGCGCCGAGGATGGCCGAACCGAAGCTGGCCACCGAGAATCCCTTGATGAAGTCGGCCACCAGCCAGAACATCAAGCCGTTGATGACGAAGATGAACAAGCCCAAGGTCAACACCGTGGCCGGCAACGTCAACAGCAGCAGAATGGGACGGATCAAGGTATTGACCAGGCCCAGCAGCAGGGCCGCCACCAGCGCCGTCGTGAAACTGTCGACACGCACCGAGTTCGTCAGGTAAGGCACGGCGAACAAAGCCGCCGCGTTGATGATCCATGTCAGCAACAGACGCATGCTTCTCTCTCCTGGTCGTGCGTCGGCGGCGCATGGATAGCGCCGCCTCTTTCGTTAGGGATCAATAACGATAGTGGTCCGGCTTGTAGGGGCCGCTGATGGCGACGCCGATATAAGCCGCTTGCTCGGGCCGCAGTTCGGTCAACTGGGCATTGAGTTTCTTCAACTGCAAGCGCGCGACCTTTTCGTCGAGGTGCTTGGGCAGCGTGTACACGCCGACAGGGTATTTGTCGGTGTGCGTAAACAGTTCGATCTGGGCAATCGTCTGGTTGGCGAACGAGGAACTCATCACGTAGGACGGATGGCCCGTGCCGCAGCCGAGGTTGACCAGGCGGCCTTCGGCCAGGAGGATAATCCGGCGGCCATCGGGAAAGATCACATGGTCCACCTGCGGCTTGATGTTTTCCCAGCTGTATTGCTTTAGCGAGGCGACATCGATCTCGTTATCGAAGTGGCCGATGTTGCAGACGATGGCCTGGTCCTTCATCTTGCGCATATGTTCATGCGTGATGACGTGGTAGTTGCCGGTACAGGTGACGAAAATGTCGCCGTGTTCGGCGGCGTAATCCATGGTCACCACGCGGTAGCCTTCCATCGCCGCCTGCAGCGCGCAGATCGGATCGATTTCGGTGACCCAGACTTGCGCGGAAAGCGCGCGCATGGCCTGGGCCGAACCCTTGCCCACGTCGCCATACCCGGCGATGACGGCGATCTTGCCGGCCACCATCACGTCGGTGGCGCGCTTGATGCCGTCGACCAGCGATTCGCGGCAGCCATACAGGTTGTCGAACTTGGACTTGGTGACCGAGTCGTTGACGTTGATGGCCGGAAAAGCCAGCTTGCCTTCCTTGTGCATCTGATACAAGCGATGCACGCCGGTGGTGGTTTCCTCGGTCACGCCCTTGACTTGTGCCAGGCGCGTGGAATACCAGTTCGGCTGCGTCGCCAGCCGCTTCTTGATCGAGTTGAACAGGCAGATTTCCTCTTCCGAGCCGGGGTTGGCCAGCACCGACGCATCCTTTTCGGCCCGCGTGCCCAGGTGCAGCAACAGGGTGGCATCGCCGCCGTCGTCCAGGATCATGTTGGAGTATTGCTTGCCTTCCGCAGTGTCGGGCCACTCGAAGATGCGGTGAGTGTATTCCCAGTATTCGTCCAGCGTCTCGCCCTTGATGGCGAATACCGGCGTGCCGTTGGCGGCGATCGCGGCGGCGGCATGGTCTTGCGTCGAATAGATGTTGCACGAAGCCCAGCGCACCTTGGCGCCCAGCGCTTCGAGCGTCTGAATCAGGACGGCGGTCTGGATCGTCATGTGCAGCGAACCGGTGATGCGAGCGCCCTTCAGCGGCTGCGCGGCGGCGAATTCTTCGCGGATGGCCATCAGGCCGGGCATTTCAGTTTCGGCGATCTTGATTTCCTTGCGGCCCCAATCGGCCAACCCGAGATCGGCGACATGGAAATCTTTGAATTCAGGGGAATGCATAACTGCGGCGTTCATCACGCCCTCCTTTCCATAGTATGAAAAAAGTAACGTGAGCGCGGTTGAAGAGTCCAAGCCTGGCATGGCAGATAATTTGCCATGGTGCAACGCTCCTTGGATGCCCCATTATACCCGATGCCCGGCTCCCAGTTCAATCCGGTTCGAACCGGCCCTCCAGAAGCGGCGCGAGAATATCGGTTTCCTTGCGCCTTGCCATGATTTGCGCGCCGCGCCGCGCCAGTTGTTCGCGCCGGCAGGGGTTTTCCAGCAGAGCGACGCAGGCGTCGACCAAGCCCTCGTAGGGCGCGTGGGCCACCGCGTCGCGCAAATCGTCTTCGATGTCGGTGTTTTCGCTGAATTCGGACACCACGGCCTTGCCGTTGGCCAGCAGGTAGGAAACGCGCACGATCTCGAAGATGTCGGAATCGTAAAGCCGCAGGTTCAAGACCAGCTTGGCACGTGCAATCAAGGCGTCGCGCTCCGCACCGTAGACGCCGAACACGGCTTCCACCCTGACGCCGCGTTGGCGCAAGCCATCCAGCACACGGCGGCGCCTGTCGTTGACCGAGCCGTAAAACAGCACGTCGATATCTTCACCCTGCGGCGCGGGGGCGATGCGGCACAGCTGCGGCATGTGGCCGACCGGCGCAAAGCGCACGCGCGCCTGCGGCACCAGGGCCGCTATCGCCGCCACATTGCGCCGACTGTAGTCCCACACCTCGAACTTGCCGAACAACTCGGCCAACGGCCCCTTGAGCCAGGGCGAACCGGGATAGATCTGCTCCAGGTTGTAGATGACGGTATGGCGCGGCAGCAGCGCGGCGCTTTCCGCATTCAGCAGGTTGGCGCCGAGCACGACGTTGAAGCCGTGCCGCAGATAGGCGTTGCGTTCAATATCGGCCTTGTAGCCGAGTTCGCGAAAGCCGTACATCAGCGTTTCGGCGAACTCGTCGAAGGCATGGCTGTGGGCATAGCCTTCCGGGGCGACGATGGCGATGCGCACCTCCCGCTTGCGGCTCGGGAAGTCGTCCAGCATGCCTTGATAGACCTCTTCCAGGTTGCGCGTGAAGCGCGCCGCATCGAACAGCGGCGCGTGATCGCGCGCGCTGACGATCTTCGCGCGCAGCGCCGCGAGCCGCGCATTGTCGCGCGCCAGTTCCTGCGCCAAGGCGCGGTATTGTCCGAGATCATGGGTAACCAGTTCCGGCAGGCCCAGCGCATACATCAGGCTGCCGGCAACGCGCGAGGGGAAGGTGTCGCCGGCGCAGGTAAGCACGGGCAGCCCCATCCATAGGGCGTCGCTGCAGGTGGTATGCGCGTTGTACGGCAGGGTATCGAGAAACAGATCGGCGCAACCGTGGCGCGCTAGATGCGACACCGGATCGGTGCGCGGCGCAAATACGATGCGCTCGCGCGCCACTTCGCGCCGTTCCGCCTCAAGACGAAGATTTTCCTCCGTAAGCGCATCGCTGCCGATCAACCACAGTACGCTGCCGGGTAAGTCGCGCAACAGCGCGCACCAGACATCCATCATGACGGGCGTGATCTTGTAGATCTGGTTGAAACAGCAGAATACGAAGCCGGTTTCGGGCAAGCCTAGCGTAGCGCGCGGCGGGGCGGCCGGCCTTGCGCGGCAGCCGTCGGTCGGCTGGTAGGTGTCGGGCAGATAGGCGATGCGCTCGCTGTAATGCGCCTGCTGCGATTCCGGGATAACGAATCGGTCGGCGATGAGGTAGTCGACGAAGTCCGCGCCCATGGTGCCGGGATAGCCCAGGTAGTTGACCTGGATGGGCGCCGGGCAGAGCGCGAGGATGTCGCTGCGGCTGGCGCCGGTATAGCCTTTGAGGTCGACCAGGATATCGACGCCGTCGGCGCGTATCTTCGCGGCGGCCTCGAAAACGCTGTCACTGCGAATATCGACGATACGCTCGAAAGCCCGCTCCAGACGTACCGTCATCGCGCTATCGTCCTTGGGGCCGTAGGCATAGGCGGTGAAACGGAAGCGCCCGCGGTCATGCCGTTCGAATACCTCGATCATCAGGCGCGCCGTGGCATGGTCGTGAAAGTCGGCCGAAAGGTAGGCAACATGGGGTTTGCCGGGCGAGAGGCGATCGGCAAATCCGCGCTCGGCACGGGCCAGGCATAGCGGACGATACATGGCGTAAGCCCATTTTTCGGCGCAACGCTGCTGCTCGGCGGCCGTGGTGCCGGGCAATGCCAGGAAGGAGAATGGCGAGGCGCGATTATCCTCGGCGGCAGGCTCGACGGCCATCGCCTCCCGCAGCACGGCAATCTCGTTTTCCACGCCGCCCCAGTCGGCGAGCTGGAACTGTTGGTGCAGCAGGTTCAAGCGCATGCTCTGGTTGTGCGGCTCGAGAGCGAGCGCCTGCCGGTAGTAGGCGAGCGCCTGGCGACGCTCGCCGCGATGTTCGCAGATGCCGCCCAGGTTGCTCAAGGCCGACGCCGCGCCGGGGTCTAGTTCCAGCACACGCAGATAGGCTGCGCTGGCGCCATCCCTATCTTCCAAGTCGAGGCGCAGGTCGCCAAGCAGGCTGTGCGCTTCGGCAAACGCCGGGCGGATTGCAATCGCCGCTTCGACATGACGCACGGCGTCCGCAATACGGGCCTGGCGCCGGGCGATCGTGGCCAGCAGGTAGTGGGCATTGAACAAGCCGGCGTCGAGCGTGAGCGCCTGTTCGAGTTGTTCCGACGCCTCGTCGTAGCGATGCAGCTGCATCAAGGCAAAGCCGAGATTGCTGCGCACAGCGGCGAATTGCGGGTCATGGGCAAGCGCTTGCACATAGCGCTCGGCAGCCTCCTGCCATTGCGCGATGTCGAGGTAGGCGTCGCCTTCTTCCTTCAGGGCCTTGGCCACCGCATTGGCGGAAGGTAAAGGCGTCACCGCCGTCGCCTTCGCTCCCGTGCCCGCCTTTTTCTTGAACCAGTTCAGCATGCGCAATCTATTCCCCTGCCGACTCGTCGTCTATCGTACCGCCGCCTCTGCCTTGATGGCGGCGGTCGCATCCCGGTCCTTTATGTTCCGCTCTATCCAGTTGAGCATATCGACCCAGATACGCCTTACCTCTGCAGGCGGCGGCATGGCCTGCGCATTGGGTAATTCAATCGTAATCACGGGCACATTCTTATGCACGCCGCTGTAGTTGCCCAATGAGCCGGGATACACCCCCACGGGATTGAAGACCAGCCGGCCGAATTGGTGCGGCGTCGGCGCCGGACCGTCGAAGTCGAGCACGCCGAACGGCGCATGCACAGAGATAATGACTTGCGGCTGGAAACGCTCAATTTCGTCGTTGAGCCAGCGCGTCTCGGGTTCCGAGAGCGGTGCCTTGCCCGGGAAGCGGCGCGGGTCGCTGCCGGTGGTCTTGATCCAGTAGCGCGGCGCATCCCGCTCCCAGCCTGGCGTGGGGAAATTGCGGTTGAGGTCTACGCCGTGCGCGTTGACGCGCTGCGGCTTGGCTGCGAACAGACCGTCGGGATTCAAGGCCGGCGCGACGCTCCAGGAAAATTCCTTTGCCGGCGCCGCCTGCATCCATTGCATCCATTGGAACACGATGGCCGAAGCCGTCAATTCATCGCCATGGATGCCGCCTATCAGCAGGATGCGCAACGGCCGGGCGTGCCCGTCCGGTGCAGTGAAACGCCGCACCATGATAGGCTGCCCACGCGAGGACTTGCCGCCGCCGGGTTGGAGCCCGGCCTTGCGGCAATAGTCCGTTGAGACACCGGGCAATCTGGCGCCGATTTGTTTGCACCAGGTACCGTCGTCGGCAATGGCAGTTCCGGTGCAAAAGGCCAACCCGATTGCGGCACACAGCCGCAGGAATCCGGCCTTCAGCACACCATGCTCCGGTTAGAGTCCGGCGTCGGCGCGCAAGGCTGCCGCCTTGTCCGTGCGCTCCCAGGAGAATTCCGGCTCGTCACGGCCGAAGTGGCCGTAGGCCGCCGACTTCTTGTAAATCGGACGCAGCAGGTCGAGCATTTGCACGATGCCCTTGGGACGCAAGTCGAAGTGGCGGCCAACGAGTTCGGCGATCTTCTCGTCCGAAATCTTGCCCGTGCCCTCGGTATAGACAGTGATGTTGATCGGCTTGGCCACGCCGATGGCGTAGCTGACCTGGATCTGGCATTGGCGCGCCAGTCCGGCGGCCACGATGTTTTTCGCCACGTAGCGGCAGGCATAGGCAGCCGAGCGGTCCACCTTGGACGGGTCCTTGCCCGAGAAGGCGCCGCCGCCGTGCGGGCAGGCGCCGCCGTAGGTGTCGACGATAATCTTGCGCCCAGTCAGGCCGCAGTCGCCCTGGGGGCCGCCGATGACGAAACGGCCCGTGGGGTTGACGAGGTAGCGCGTGTTCTTGAGCCATTCCTGCGGCACGGCCGGCTTGATGATGCTCTCGATTGCGGCTTCCTCGATATCCTTGTGCGTCATTTCCGGCGCATGCTGGGTCGAGAGCACGATGGTGTCGATCGACGCGGGCTGGCCGTTGACGTAGCGCAGGGTGACTTGCGACTTGGCGTCCGGGCGCAGCCAGGGCAGGCGGCCGTCCTTGCGCAATTGCGACTGGCGTTCGACGATGCGGTGCGCATAATAGATTGCGGCCGGCATCAGTTCCGGCGTCTCGTCGCAGGCATAGCCGAACATCAAGCCCTGGTCGCCCGCGCCCTGGTCGAGGTCGATACCCTTGCCTTCATCGACGCCCTGCGCGATATCGGGCGATTGCTTGTCGTAGGCAACCAGCACGGCGCAGCTCTTGTAGTCGATGCCGAAATCGGCATTGTCGTAGCCGATGCGCTTGATGGTGTCGCGCGCGACGTGGATATAGTCGACGTTGGCGGTGGTAGTAATTTCACCGGCAAGCACGACGAGGCCGGTATTGCACAGCGTTTCCGCTGCAACACGCGCCTTGGGATCCTGTTCCAGAATGGCGTCGAGGATGGAATCAGAAATCTGGTCCGCGACTTTGTCGGGGTGGCCTTCGGAAACGGATTCTGACGTGAAGAGGTATTCCTGGGTCATTGCAAGCTCCTATACTAAGTGACCATGTCGCAGCCGGCACTTCGAGCCTGCGACGCTTTAGCGAGATTTATAAGCCGCCTCGCAAGTTGTCTGTTAACTCGGCGGAAAGTCCGTGTTATTTTACGCCACTTGCCGAATATCGGCAAAAATTCGAAATTGTTTGGCCTATTGTTTAACATCTATGCTGATTTTGTTGTTCCGCCTGCTATCGGTCTTTCCGCTGCCTTTGATGCATGCGGCGGGGGTCGTGCTGGGTTGGACGGTCTATTTGTTGTCTGGCGACTATCGCAAGCGGATGAAGGAAAACCTGGAGCTGGCCGGCTATGGCGGCCAGCTCGCTGCAGCCGTCTCCGAGGCTGGCAAGGGCGCGCTGGAACTGCCTTTTGTCTGGTGCGCCCCGATCGAACGCGTGCTGGCCAAAGCCCGGATGGAAAACTGGGAAATCGTCGAAGACACCCTGGCTTCCGGCCAAAGCATCCTGTTCCTGACGCCGCACCTGGGCTGCTTCGAGGTCCTGGCCATGGCCATCTCGCAACGGATTTCGCTGACCGCACTGTACCGTCCGCCGCGCAAGGATTTCCTGCGGCCCTTGGTGGAAACCGCGCGCGGGCGCGGCAAGCTCTTGCTGGCCCCGGCCAATCTCACCGGTGTGCGCACCCTGCTGAAGGCCCTGAAAAGCGGCCGCTCCATCGGCCTCCTACCGGACCAGGTGCCGCAAGAAGGGGAAGGCGTATGGGCCGACTTCTATGGCAAACCGGCCTATACCATGACGCTGCCGGCCAAGATGCACCAGATGACGGGCGCGCGCATGCTGCTCTCCTACGCCGAGCGGCTGCCTTGGGGCCGCGGCTTCAAGCTGCGCTTTGTCCCATTTGAAGAAAAACTCGAGGGTTCGCCGGAAGAGCAGGCGGCAGCCGTCAACCGTGAAATGGAACGCCTGATCGCAATCTGTCCGGCGCAGTATTTCTGGAGCTACAACCGCTACAAGAAACCCGCAGGGGCGGCGCCGCGGCCGGGCGAAACGGAGCAGGCGGCATGAGACTGGTTTTGGGCTTCATGTGGCTGCTGCATTGGCTGCCCCTACCCATCCTCGGCCGCATCGGCGAAGCGACCGGCGCCTTGCTGTTCGTGCTGCTGCGCTCGCGCCGCCACATCGCCCTGGTCAATCTCGGCTTGTGCATGCCGCAACTATCCGAAGAAGAGCGTAAGACCTTGGCGCGCAGACACTTCCAGGATTACGCGCGCAGCATTCTCGAACGCGGCGTGTTGTGGTGGGGGTCGCGCGAACGCTTGTCGCGCCTGATCGAGATCGAATCGGAGATGCCGCTCAGTGTCTTGACCGACGGCCCCACCATCATGCTGTGCCCGCACTTCGTCTGCCTCGACGTGGCCGGCGTGGCTATCGTGCTGAAGCTGAAGATTCCTTCATGCTCGATGTACACGCGCCAGCAAAACAAGGTATTCGACGAAGCATTGTTGAAAGGCCGCAGCCGCTTCTTGCCGGTCAAGCTGTTTTCGCGCGCCGACGGCATCAAGCCGGTGATCCGCGCCATGCGCGAAGGTTTGCCGTTTTTCATGCTGCCCGACATGGATTTCGGCCGCAAGGATGCCGAATTCGTGCCATTCTTCGGCATTCCCGCCGCCACGCTGACGGCACCGGCGCGGCTGGCCGGCGTCACAGGGGCCAAGGTAGTGGTCGTGATTGCCACCTACAAACCCGGTTACAAGGGCTGGACCGTGCGCTTCTACAAGCCCTGGGAAAATTACCCGGGCCCTGACGTCATCGCCGCCACGCGGCGCATGAATGAAGTGATCGAACAGCGCGTGCTGGAAAACCCGGCCGAATACTTCTGGGCCCACAAGCGGTTCAAGACCCGCCCCGAAGGGGAAGCCGGCTACTACCAGAAAAAAGCGGGCAAAAAACCGCGTGGCGAATGACAGTTGCCCCCGTTATAATTCTTGAATGAAGCTGAAATTCACCAAAATGCACGGCGCCGGCAATGATTTCGTCGTGATCGACGGCGTCAGCCAGCGCATTGCCTTGACCCCGGCGCAGTGGAAGCAACTGGGCGACCGGCGCTTCGGCGTCGGTGCGGACCAGATGCTGTTGATCGAAAAGGCCGAGACGCCGGGAGTGGACTTCCGCTACCGCATCTTCAACGCCGACGGCGGCGAAGTCGAGCAATGCGGCAACGGCTCGCGCGCCTTCGTCAAGTTCGTCACCGACAAAGGCTTGACCGACAAGCGTGCCATCCGCGTTGAAACCATGTCCGGTGTGATCGAACCGCGCCTGGAAGACGACGGCCTGATCAGCGTCGACATGGGCACCCCCATCCTCGATGCGGCGGCCGTGCCGTTTGACGCCGCCGGCCTGCAAGGCAAGCCGGAAGGCGAAGATACGCTGTGGCCGCTTGAGATCGACGGCAAGACAATCTGGATTTCGGCTGTCTCGATGGGCAATCCGCACGCGGTGCAGGTGGTCGAGGACGTCGATACCGCGCCGGTGACGGCCACCGGCCCGTCAATTGAGCATCACCCGCGCTTCCCGCGCCGCGTGAATGCCGGATTCATGCAGATCGTCGACCGCCATCACATCCGCTTGCGTGTATTCGAACGCGGCGTCGGTGAAACCTTGGCCTGCGGCACCGGTGCATGTGCGGCGGCCGTGGCCGGCATACGGCGCGGCTTGCTCGATTCGCCCGTCAGGATATCGGCACGCGGCGGCGAACTCGTCGTCACCTGGCCCGGCGGCAAGGGATCGGAACCTGCGGCGGTGACCATGACCGGCCCCGCCGTTACCGTGTTCGAAGGCGAAATTGACCTCGGCTGAACGCCTCAACTTACAACGCTTACCATGGACTCTCACGCCATCGCGCAATACCTGTCGGACCATCCCCATTTCTTCGAGGAGCATGCGGAGCTGCTCGCGCGCATCAAGCTGACCAGCCCACTCGCCGCGCGCACCGTGTCGCTGCAGGAGCGCCAGATGGAAGTCTTGCGCGAAAAGATCAAGGCGCTGGAAATGCGCATGTCGGATTTGATCCGCCTCGGGCAGGAAAACGATGCGATCACGCACAAATTCCAGTCTTGGGCGCGTTCGCTGCTGCTGGCGCGCAACGACGTCGATCTGCCGCACGTCCTGGTCAATGGTCTGCAATCGATCTTTTCCGTCCCCTGCGCCACGTTGCGCCTGTGGGGCGTAGCCGAAGAATTTGCCCACACCTGGTTTTCCGCACCGGTGTCGGCCGACGCACGTCTTTTTGCCACGGGCCTGGGTGCGCCGTTCTGCGGCAAGAATGACGATTTCGAAGCCGCATCCTGGCTCGAAGACGCACCGGAGATCAAATCCCTGGCCATGCTGCCCTTGCGCCGCGAGGAATCCCCCGACGCCTTCGGCTTGCTCGTGCTCGGCTCGCCCGACGTCTCGCGCTTTTCGGAAGACATGGCAACCGATTTCCTGGCCAAGATAGGCGAGACTGCCAGCGCGGCCGTTACCTGCCTGATGAATTGAGGCGGCCATGAGTGCCGCTCGACAACTGCACGTCGACGGCTATCTGGATAATCTGCGCACACAGCGGCAGTTATCCAAGCACACCGTATCCAGTTACGGCCGCGATCTCGCGCAATTGCTCGAAATGAGCCAGGCGCTCTTGGGTGAGCGCGGCTGGAACGCCTTATCCCATTTCCACGTACGCAAGTTCGCGGCGCAATTGCACGCACAGGGATTGGATGCGCGCTCGATCGCGCGCAAGCTTTCATGCTGGCGCGGCTTCTTCGAGTGGCTGGCCGAATCGGATAAGGCCCTGAGCGGCAACCCCGTCGAAGGCGTCAAGCCGCCCAGGCGCGACAAGCCCTTGCCCAAGGCGCTCTCGGCCGACGATGCCATCCGCCTGGTCGAGCAGACACCCGCCGCACGCCCGGCCGACGCCACGCTCGTGCTATGCAACCGCGCCATGTTCGAGCTGCTGTATTCGAGCGGCTTGCGCGTTTCGGAATTGACCGGGCTCGATGTGCAATACGCCAAGGAGGGCCGGCATGAGTCACTGGGCTGGCTCGACCTCGATTCCCGCGAAGTGCACGTCACCGGCAAGGGCAGCAAGCGGCGCAGCGTGCCTGTCGGCTCGGCGGCGCTGGACGCCTTGCGCAATTGGCTGGCGGTACGCGCGACGCTGGTGCGGCTCGATCCGCATCCGCTATTCCTGTCCGAGCGCGGCACGCGCATGTCGCCGCGTGTGGTACAGATACGCCTCAAGACCCACGCGCTGTCGCTCGGCATCCCGACCTCGGTGCATCCGCACGTGTTGCGCCACTCGTTCGCCTCGCATGTGCTGCAATCCTCGGGCGATTTGCGCGCGGTGCAGGAAATGCTGGGCCATGCCTCGATCGCTTCGACCCAAGTCTATACCTCGCTTGATTTCCAGCATCTGGCTCAAGTCTATGATGCTGCGCATCCGCGCGCCAAGAAAGCCAAGGAATAGGTCGCCCACATGCGAAAATTTCCATATTGCAACATTGCTCCCGATTTTGTTGCATAATTCACCTTGGGCCATCCTTGGAATCGGCGGCAGCACCCCAATATAGGAGCCCTATCAGATAGACGGAAGCAGCCATGGCCCTGATCCCCACTACCATCCTGACCGGCTTCCTCGGCGCCGGCAAATCGACCCTGCTGAACCGCATCCTGCAGGAAGAGCATGGCCACAAGATCGCCGTGATCGAAAACGAGTTCGGCGAAGAAAACATCGACAATGAGATCCTGGTGCAGGATGCCGACGAGCAGATCGTCGAGATGAACAACGGCTGCATCTGCTGCACGGTGCGCGGCGACTTGATCGAAGCATTGTCGTCTCTGGCGCAAAAGCGCGCCGCCGGCAAGTTACACTTCGACCGCGTGGTAATCGAAACCACGGGCCTGGCCAACCCCGGCCCGGTGGCGCAAACCTTTTTCATCGACGACGAAGTCGGCGCCAACTTCCTGCTCGATGCCGTCATTACCGTGGTCGATGCCAAGCACGGCATGGCCCAGCTCGATCACTACGAGGAATCGCAGCGCCAGGTCGGCTTCGCCGACAAAATCCTGATTTCCAAGAGCGACCTGGTGAGCAAGGATGAATTGGATGCCTTGACTCACCGGCTGGCGCACATCAATCCGCGTGCCGCACAAGTCAGGAACGACTTCGGCGAGGTGGCGATTTCCGAAGTACTGGACTTGCGCGGCTTCAACCTGAACGACAAGCTAGAACTCGACCCGGACTTCCTGGCCGTCGAAGAAGCGGAAAAAGATCGCGCTGCGCGCCATGCGCACGGTGACCATTCGCTCTGTGGACACAATCACGAACATGAGCACGGACATGAACATCATGATCACGACCACCATCACGGCCGCCATACCGACGAGATTTCCGCCTTTGCCTTCAAGAGCGATCGCCCTTTCGATACGGCCAAGCTCGACGAATTCCTCGGCGGCCTGATCCAGGTTTACGGACCGAACATGCTGCGCTACAAGGGCATCCTTTGGATGCAAGGCGCCGACCGCAAGGTGGTGTTCCAGGGCGTGCACCAGATCATGGGCAGCGACATGGGCCCCAAATGGCAGGAAAACCAGCCGCGCGGAAGCAAAATGGTGTTTATCGGCAAGAATCTGCCGAAAGATATTTTTATTCACGGTCTGGAACAGTGTTTGGTATAAACTAACGTGCTAAATTCAGCGCTTGGGAATCAAGGCATTGAAGCCGCCCCTGGTGCCGAATAGAATTGTTGCAGGGTACGACAAGAGAGGCTGACATGAACAAGTCCAAACCGGCTGTGCTGTCTGGCGATCGTTCACCCGACAAGACGGCATTGGCGAAGAAAGCAGCGCCGCTGGCAGCGAAAACAACCAGCGGCGAAGGCGAAAGCAAGCCGGATTCGCGCTCGGCCAAAACGGCCGAGGAGAAGACCGGCCATGTTAAAAAAACCGCAGTTTCGAAAGTAAGCGAAGTGGCAACCAAAACATCCAAATCGACTCCCACCGCCCCCAGCGAACCGGCCCTGTTGACCGAAGCGCAAATCCTCAAGATGAGCGACAAGGATTACATGAACGCGGACCAACTGGCTTTTTTCAAGGCACGTCTGCAGCAGCTTGAAGTCGACCTGCTCAAGAATGCCGGCGAAACAACGGAACATCTGCGCGAGACGGTGCTCGTACCCGACCCTGCCGACCGCGCCACGATCGAGGAAGAGCATGCGCTCGAATTGCGTACGCGCGACCGCGAACGCAAGCTATTGAAGAAGGTGCAGCAGTCGATCGCCGCGATCGATGCGGGCGAATACGGCTGGTGCGAAGAAACGGGCGAACCGATCGGCATCCCGCGCCTGTTGGCCCGCCCCACCGCGACCCTATCGCTCGAAGCGCAGCAACGCCGCGAATTGAAACAAAAGCTGTACGGCGACTGATCACATTCCCGCCCGGGCTTGGTCCGGGCGAATCCCCCTCCTGTTTTTTGCCGCATCGCCCGAAATAAGGCGAACACGGTCCCTGTGTTTTTCCGTTTATCGGCCTACGCCTCGCGGCAACATCTAGAGCCGTGTTTTGTCCGGCGCTTGCCGTATTCGGGGCAATTTTCCGCGGCTTTGCCCGAACCTTCCCCGGTTGGGAGATCGATTGCGGCATATTTGCTGCGGTTTTGTGGCCCATTCACCTAGTTTTCACTTTATGCGGCTATAATTTGTAGTCCCCTTACGAAGTTGAGTGAGGGGCTGGGCAAATTGCGATCATAGGTCAGGAGTTTCGTGGGGATTTTCTCGCTTTTTGGTGGGGGCAAGAAAGAGCGCCAGTTGCCGGAGCCGCCGGCCGACAAGGCCGCTGCGCGCAAGGCGTCCCCGCGCCCGGAAACTCCCGCAGACACCGAAGCCAAGAACGTCGCCCGCAAGGCCGCGCATGCCACCGCAGCCAAGATCGATGCCATCGAGTCGGAAATGTCTTCCGAATTCGTGCGTCCCGCGCACCAGACGCCATCGGGCAACACCCTTCCAGGCGGAGCCCGCGACGATGCGCGCCGCGGCCCCGCCCTGATCACACCGAAGAAATCCGATTCCTGGGAACCCGCGAGCTTCCAGCCTACGCTGCCGGCCATGGGTTCGACCACCGAATTCCTGCTCTCCACCGAGCAGGGCGGCACTGTTGCCATCTCGGCCTCGGAAGCCGCTCCTGTCATCGAAGAAGCCGCCATCCTGTTTGCCAACGAACAGAATGAAATGGTCGAGCATGTGCTGCAGGCGGCGATTGCGGAAGACGCGCTGGGCAGCGCCTCCATCATCGTCTGGCGCATGCTGTTCGACCTATACCAGGTCACCGGCAACCAGGAACAGTTCGAACACTTGTCCATCGAATACGCCAACAAGTTCGAGACTTCACCGCCGGCTTGGCTCGAACCGGACGTGGTGGAAAAGCCGAGCGCCCCGACCGGCGCCACGCCCACGATCTCGTTCTCCGGCGCACTCGATGCCGGTATCGTCAAGCAACTCGAAAAAGTGCAGAACCTGGCGGAAAAGAGCCGCGTGCTGCGCCTGGAGTTTGCCAAAGTTTCCACGGTCGATCCGATCGGCTGCGGCCTCCTGTTGTCCATTCTGAAGAAGCTGCAAAAGTCGGGGCACGACCTGATTCTGGTCGGCTCGCTCGAGCTGGCCAGCAAGATACGCGGCATCCTCGAAGTCGGCCGGCGCGACGAAACCGAAGCGCCCTGGCTGCTGCTTCTGGAAATTCTGCGCCTGTTGAATCTGGAAAAAGATTTCGAGGAAACCAGCATCGACTATTGCGTAACGTTTGAAGTCTCGCCGCCGGCCTTCGTGCCACCCAAGAACAAGGTCACGACCGCAATCGAAGAAGCCACAGCACCGGCCGCCCCGAGCGACAGCTTCGTCATGCCGGCCGTGGTTGCCGATGGCGTGGAACGCCTGATCGCCGCCATCAACGCCTACGCCAACGACCATAATCCGGCCGTGGTCGATTGCCTGTCCCTGAAGCGCGTCGATTTCGGTGCCGCCGGCCAATTGCTGACCGGCTTGGCCCCCTTGGCCGCCAAGGGCATCAACCTGGAATTCCACAACGTCAATCACCTCGTCGCGGCGCTGTTTTCCGTGATGGGCTTGAAGGACATTGTCGAAATTCTGCCGCGCAAAAGCTAAACGGGTCTCCGGGCCCAGCTTGCAATCGGGTCATCCGGCCCCACCTGTCCTGCTACCAGACCGGATTGCTGCAATCCGGTTGTAATCTGCCCTCAAGGTTAACAAAATGGAACAATTTCACGGCACCACCATCCTGTCAGTACGCCGCGGCGAACAAGTCGCCTTGGGTGGCGATGGCCAGGTAACATTGGGCAATATCGTCATGAAGGGTTCGGCGCGCAAGGTGCGCAAGCTGTACCAGGGCAAGGTGCTGGCCGGTTTCGCCGGCGGCACCGCCGATGCCTTCACGCTCTTGGAACGGTTCGAAGGCAAGCTGGAAAAACACCAGGGCAATCTCATGCGCGCCTCGGTCGAACTGGCCAAGGACTGGCGTACCGACCGTATCCTTCGCCGGCTCGAGGCCATGCTGCTGGTGGCCGACAAGGAAGCCACGCTGATCATCACCGGCAACGGCGACGTGCTCGAACCCGAACAAGGCATAGGCGCCATCGGTTCGGGCGGCACCTATGCCCAGTCGGCTGCACGCGCGCTCTATGAAAACACCGATTTCTCGCCTGTCGATATCGTCAAGAAGTCGCTCACCATCGCCGGCGAACTGTGCATCTACACCAACCTGTCGCACACCATCGAGACTCTGGATTGATTATCAACATGAACATGACTCCCGAACAAATCGTCGCCGAACTCGATAAGCATGTGGTCGGCCAAGCGAAAGCCAAGCGCGCCGTCGCCATCGCCCTGCGCAACCGCTGGCGGCGCCAACAGGTGACCGAGCCGCTGCGCCATGAAATCACGCCGAAAAACATCCTCATGATCGGCCCGACCGGCGTCGGCAAGACCGAGATCGCACGGCGCCTGGCCAAGCTGGCCGATGCGCCCTTCATCAAGATCGAAGCGACCAAGTTCACCGAGGTCGGCTATGTCGGGCGCGACGTCGATACCATCGTGCGAGACCTGATCGACATCGGCATCAAGCAGACGCGCGAGTCGGCCATGAAGCTGGTGCGCGCCCAGGCGCAGGATGCCGCCGAAGAGCGCGTGCTCGACATTCTGGTGCCGCCGCCGCGCGATTTCGGTTTCAGCAGCAGCGAGCATGACAAGGAAGGCAAGGAAGGGAATACGGCGCGCCAGACGTTCCGCAAGCGCCTGCGCGAAGGCGCGCTCGACGAGCAGGAAGTCGAGATCGAAGTCGCTGAGTCCGCCCCGCAGATGGAAATCATGGCGCCGCCCGGCATGGAAGAAATGACCGAGCAGATCAAATCCATGTTCTCCGGCATGGGCGGTGGGCGCAAGAAGAAGCGCAAGCTCAAGATACGTGAAGCACTGCGCCTCTTGCTCGACGAGGAAGCCGCCAAGCTGGTCAATGAAGAAGAGCTGAAGCAAAAGGCGATTGCCAATGTGGAACAGAACGGTATCGTGTTCCTCGACGAAATCGACAAGATTGCGACGCGTTCGGAAGTCGGCGGTGCAGATGTCTCGCGCGCCGGCGTGCAACGCGACTTGCTGCCGCTGGTCGAGGGCACCACGGTCAACACCAAGTACGGCATGATCCGTACCGACCACATCCTGTTCATCGCCTCGGGCGCCTTCCACCTGGCCAAGCCCTCGGACTTGATTCCAGAACTGCAAGGCCGTTTCCCGATCCGCGTCGAGCTCGATTCGCTATCGATTGCCGATTTCGAACGCATCCTGACCGGAACCGACGCCTGCCTGACCAAGCAATACGAAGCGCTGCTCGGTACGGAAAACCTCAAGGTCGAATTCACCCGGGACGGCGTCAACCGCCTGGCCGAAATCGCCTTCTCGGTCAACGAAAAAACGGAGAACATCGGCGCACGCCGTTTGTACACCGTGATGGAGAAGCTGCTCGAAGACGAGAGCTTTGCTGCTGCGGGAGAGGCGCGCATCGTGGCAATCGATGCTGCCTACGTCAACGAACGCCTGGGTGAATTGGCAGTCAACGAAGACTTGTCGCGTTACGTGCTTTGATCGGGTGGGTTGGGGCGGGCGTCGCTACGCTGAGCGCAGCGAAGTCCAACAATACCACGCTTCCATTTTCAACGAATGTGTTGACACGACCTGCCGATGTTGGGCCGGGCCACGCTTGGCTTGCGCTCAATCCAACCTACGAATTACGAACCCTGACTTTACTGCTGCGGCGGATTGTTTAGATTGTTGCGGATCCGCGCCGCCGAGCGGCCGATGCGGCCTTGTGGACCATCCGGCATCGGCGGCATTTGCGGCGGCTGAACTTGCTGCTGTCCTGTTTCCTGCGCCGGCTGCCCCGGCTGCGGCGGTTGCATCGCCTGCACCGGCTGCACCACTTGCGCCGGTTGCGGCATCGGCGGTGGCGGCGGCATGGGCACGAATGTAGGCACGCCCCCGCCGACAGGCGCACTGGCCGGCAATTCCACGCGCTTCATGACGCCGTTTTCCGACAGCATCACATAGTCCTTATGCACCTCCCTGACCACCACGCCGGGGATGACTTCCGTATCGACGCGCACCGCCTCGGCCGGCTTGCCGTCAGCCGCCAGAATGGCCACGCTTTCCTTCTCGTTCTTCGCCACCACCACGCCCTTCAACTGGAAGTTGCTGGCGGCTGCCACCGAGAGATGGCCACCGAACAAATTCATGACCGCTTCGGGACTGACGTCGTTGCGCTCGGCGCTCTTGAGCGGTGCCACCTGCCGGTTCTGCGGCTTGATGAATTGCATGGTCCAGTAAGTGCCGGACATGCACACGCCGAGGAACAACAGGAAACTCAGGAAAAGGGGCAGGCGCTTCATGGCATTCGTATCAATGGACCAATTGGTTAATTTCGATAATCGGCATCAAGACCGCCAGCACGATCAAGAGCACGACCACGCCCATGAACAGGATCAGGGCCGGCTCGAGCAGGCTGGCGATGGTCATGGCGCGCCGTTCGAGATCGGCTTCCTGGGCGCTCGCTGCGCGGTCCAGCATGGCCGGCAATTCGCCGGTCACTTCCCCCGCCCGGATCATGTGCACCAGCATGGGCGGAAAATACTTGTGCGCAGACAGCGCGCGCGCCAAGCCTACGCCTTCGCGCACGCTATTGGTCGCATCTTCGACCTGGGCGCGCATGGCCACATTGGACAAGGTATCGCGGCTGGTCTGCAGCGCACGCAGGATAGGCACGCCGGACCCGGTGGTGATGGCCAGCGTGGAAGCGAAGCGCGACGTGTTCAAGCTGCGCTCGAATTTGCCGTACAGCGGCGCGCGCAACAGCCAGGAATGCCAGCGGAACTTGAACGACGGGTTTTGCAGTGCCTTGCGCCAGGCGAAGCCGCCCAGGATGGCAAGGGCCAGCACATAGAGGCCGTCGGCCCGCACGAAGTCCGACACGGCCAGCATGGCAACGGTCAGGAAAGGCAGTTTTTGCTTGGTGCTGGCGAACACCGACACGATCTGCGGCACCACATAGGTCAAAAGGAAGATCACGATGGCGAACGCCACCACGGTCACGATGGCCGGGTAGGTGAAAGCCAGCTTGACCTTGGCCACCAGCGCATTGCGCCGCTCGATGAAGTCCGCCAGGCGCGACAGCACGCGCGCCAGTTGGCCGATCTGCTCGCCCGAGGCGATCAACGCGCGGTAGATGTCGGCGAAGTCGCGCGGATGCTGCGCCAGTGCATCGGAGAGCGAAGAGCCGCCCATGACTTCGGCGCGGATAGAAGCAATCAAGTCGCGCAGGTAAACGCGCTCGGCCTGTTCCAGCAAAGCCGTGAAAGCCTGTTCCAGCGGCAGACTGGCTTCGAGCAGGCTGGCGAGCTGGCGCGTGAACAGTGCCAGTTCCGTAGTCGACAAGCCGTCGCCGAAACGCCGTCCGCGCGTGCGGCCGCTGGCGTCGACCTGGGCCTCGATCTCGACCACCGACACCGGCGCCAGCTCGCGCGTGCGCAAGTCGGCACGCGCGGCACGCAGGCTGTCGGCATTGACAACGCCTTTGCGCGTGATGCCGGCTTCGTCGACGGCTTCATAACGGAAGGCTGGCACAGCTTAATCCCCTACATTCATTTGAGATTCTCTTTTGTCACGCGCAGCAACTCGGCCTCGGTGGTCACACCTTCCGCCAGCCAGCGCTCGCCGTCTTCGCGCATGGTCTTCATGCCATCCTTTTGCGCGGCGGCGCGGATTTCGGCTTCGGCGGCCTGATTATGGATTTGCGCATTGATCGCTTCCGTGGTTTCCAGCAATTCATAGACGCCGACACGGCCGTGGTAGCCGGTGTGGCCGCACTTTTCGCAGCCGACCGCGACCCAGCCGCGTCCGTCGTGCACCTTGCAGTGGTTGCATAGCTTGCGCACCAGGCGTTGCGCCACAACGCCCAAGAGCGAAGAAGATAGCAGGAAGGGTTCGATCCCCATGTCGAGCAGGCGCGTGACGGCGGCCGCGGAATCGTTGGTGTGCAGAGTAGCCAGCACCAGGTGGCCCGTGAGCGAGGCTTGCACCGCGATCTGCGCAGTCTCCAGGTCGCGGATTTCACCGATCATGATCACGTCCGGGTCCTGGCGCAGGATGGCGCGCAAGGCCTTGGCGAAAGTCATCTCGATACGCGCATTGACCTGGGTCTGGCCGACGCCGGGCAGTTCGTATTCGATCGGGTCTTCCACGGTCAGGATATTCGTGGTGGAAGAATTCACGCGCGACAGCGCGGCATACAGCGTCGTGGTCTTGCCCGAACCCGTCGGGCCGGTGACCAGCACGATGCCATGCGGCTGGTTGATCAAGTGGTCGAATTGTTCAAGCACCTCGCTGCTCATGCCCAGATGGCGCAAATCGAGCCGGCCGGCTTCCTTGTCCAGCAGACGCAGCACGGCACGTTCGCCATGGCCTGTGGGCAAAGTCGAGACGCGCACGTCGACCGGCTTGCCGCCGACGCGCAAGGTGATGCGTCCGTCCTGCGGCAGGCGCTTCTCGGCGATGTCGAGCTGGGCCATGATCTTGATGCGCGAGATCAGCGAGGCATGGATCGCCTTCTTAGGCCGCACGATGTCGCGCAAGGCACCGTCGATACGGAAGCGCACCACCGAAATCTGCTCGAACGGTTCGATGTGGATGTCCGAGGCCTCCTCGCGCAGCGCCTGCGTCAGGAGCGCATTGATCATACGGATCACGGGCGCATCGTCGGCCGATTCGAGCAAATCTTCGATGGCCGGCATATCGAGCATGAGCTTGGCCAGATCGAGGTCGGATTCGACTTCATCGACAACCTGGGCCGCGTCGCCGCCCGATCCCGCATAAGCTTGCGCGATGGCGGCATCGAGTTCTTCGCGCGGCATGGTCTTGAGCTTGATGCGGCCGTAACGCCGCCCGACCTCGGCGATCGCCTGCGGCTTGGTGGCATCCGAGATCCAGACTTCGACCGGCGGCACGGGTTCGCCTTCGACGGCATCGACGCGCCGTGCCAGCAGCGTGAAGTCGCGCGCAAAGGCAAAGGGCAGGAGGCGGGCTTCCATGATCTCGTTACTGTTTAGGCTTGGTCAAGTCTATCAGCGGCGTGCTGCCGCTGTCGGGAATTATCACGGGTGCGGAAGATTGCGGCTGAACCGGCGCGCCGCCCGATTTCTCAGGGTAAGGCTGCACCAGACCGTCGCCGCCCACCTTGCCGTTCGCATTCGGCGGCACCACGGGGCCCTTCATGTCTTGCATCAGGGCTGCGCGCACCGGCTGCGTCAACGTCTCTTCGGTACGCATGTAATCGTAGCGGTCGGCCGTGACGTGCGCGCTTTGCTCGGTGTTGCGGATCACGAGCGGGCGCAGGAACACCATCAGGTTGGTCTTGGCATGGTTGCGCGTCTTGTATTTAAACAGGTTGCCGACCAGGGGCAAGTCGCCCAGACCGGGCACCTGCTCGTTGGTGTCGGACACGCTGTCCTGGATCAAGCCGCCCAACACGATGATCTGGCCGTCGTCGACCAGCACGTTAGTGGTGATCGAGCGCAAATTGGTGATCAGGCCGGCCGCGTTGTTCTGGGTGTTGTCGATCGAAGACGATTCCTGGTAGATCTGCATCTTGATCGTGCCGCCTTCGGAAATCTGCGGGCGCACGCGCAGCTTCAAGCCGATGTCCTTACGGTCCACGGTCTGAAACGGATTGACGCCGGCCACGCCGCCCGTGGCGGCATAGCTGCCGCTGACGAAGGGCACGTTCTGGCCGACGATGATGTTGGCCTCCTCGTTGTCGAGCGTGATCAGGTTAGGCATCGACAGGATGTTGGCCTTGTTGTCGTTGGCCAGCGCATGGGCGATCGCACCGAGCTGCAACTGACCGCCGATCTGGCGGAACACGCCGAGCGACAAGCCGTTGCCGGGCAAAACGGGGCCGGTGGAACCGGTGGTTGCCGCCGACGCCGCGGAAGCCGAGCTGGAGTTGCCCACCGCCAGCGACAGGAGATTGTTGCCGCCGGAGGAAAATGAAGTCACGCCGCCGACGCGATAGCTGCTGTTGGCATTGCCCGAGAGCGCGGCCCATTGCACCCCAAGGTCCGATTCCTGCGAATCGGAGACTTCGACGATCAGCGATTCGATATAGACTTCGGCGCGGCGCGCATCGAGCTGGTCAATCACGGCACGCAGATTGCGGTACACCGTGTCGCTGCAAGTAATGATGAGCGTATTGGTTGCCTGGTCGGCTTGGATGAAGCCGGCGGGTCCGCCGGCAGGTAAGGTCGACGGGCCGGCCGGGGTCGAAGGCGGCAAGGAAGATGCGCCCGAAGCACCGCCGGCGCCGCCGGTTCCGCCGGTGCCGGACATACTACCGGCGCCAGGCGTTTGCGGCGGTTGATTCTGGTTGCTGTTGTTCCTGTCGGCCGAGCTGGAGATCGCGGACGAGTCCGACGACACTACGGCACGCAGCGTCGTGGCAAGCTTGATGGCGTCGGCATTCTTGAGGTAGACCACGTGCACGTTGCCCGGCAGGGTGGTCGGCTGGTCGAGCTTGGCGATCAGCGACTTGGCCAGATTGGTACGCGCTTCCGAGGGTGCCTTCACGAGAATCGAGTTGGTGCGCGGATCCGCCGTCAGCACGATCTTGCCGGCATCCGGCGCACCGCCGGCACTCGGTTCGAGCATGCGGTTGATCATGGTGGCAATATCGCTGGCGATGGCATACTTGACCGGGATAACGTCGATGTCGGCATGGCTCGGGCCGTCGAGCGCGGCGATGATCTTGCCGATACGCGTCAGGTTGTCGGCGTAATCGGTCACGACCAGGGTGTTGTTGCCGATGTTGGCGTTGATCGTGTTGTTCGGCGAAATGAGCGGACGCAGCACGGCAAGCAAATTGGTCGCCGATTCATAGTTCAAGTGATAGATCTGCGTCGCGATCTGGTCGCCCTTGACCGAGGATACCTCGGCGGGGCCGACTTGCAGCTTGGCATCCGATTCCGGCAAGACCTTGGTGAAGCCGTTGTCGACCGCCACGGTGAAACCCTGCAGGCGCAGAGCGGAAATCAGCAGACGGTAGGCATGAACCTTGTCGACCGGCTTTTCCGACACCAATGTGATCGTGCCCTTGACACGCGGGTCGATGATGAAGGTGGTGTTGGTGTAGTGGCCGATGGCCTTGATGACGGACTCGATGTCGGCACCGACGAAATTGAGCGTCGCGACGTCCGATTCCGGGTCCTGCGCAAATGCCGGGTTGAACATGGGTGCGCCCGCCAGCGCGCACAGCACCGCGCCCGTCACGCCGAAGCGGCGTAGGCGCGGGGTGTTCTTGGTCTTTGCCATCGATTGTTTGTTCACTGTTTTCATAGCTCTAGTTCATAACCTCAAAGCAAACACGTCCTTATCGCCGATCCTCTGCCGCTGTCCCAGCAAGTTCAACAAACCTGCCAACTTTTGCTCCTGCCCTGCTTCCGCTTCCGCCTGCCCGGAAAAATGGAATTGCCCATTGCTCAGGTCGCCCTGCCCCGACAGCAACATCGGGCCGCTCGTGGTCTTCAATTCGAGGTGTGCCGATTCGCCGCTCCACTGTATGCTCACGTGGTAGGCGCCCAGCGGCTTGATGTTGGACAGGCGCGAAGACATGTCGGACAACTCCAGGCTGGTGCTGCCGTTGACTGCCACCGTCGCGCCATGCTGCGCCACCAGCAGAGGGCCCCAACTGAATTGCATCCGCCCCGAAGGCTGGATAGTGTTCAACGGCGCGCCCAAACCGGCCAGCCTGTCCGCAGGCAAATTGACCGAGGCGCCCGACACCTGCCACTGCGACCAACTGCCCGTTATCTTGAGCGGCTGCGACAGCGATTCGGGATTTTCCAGTTCCATGTCGACCTGGCCGAACAAGGCCATGGGCGAGAGCTTCCACGAGAAGCGCCCAGGCAAGAGCGGCGTCACGGGGTCGCCCTTGCCCGGCGCCACGCCGATGAAGGCCGAACCGCGCCACAGTGTGCCTTGCGGATCGCCCAGCGTCAAACGCCCGCCGGTCTCCTGCTCCACCTTGTAGGTCAGCCACGACGCCGGGAAAAACACCAGCGCAGTCAGGGCGACGCACAACAGGGCGGCAAGGGACCAGAGTACGGTACGCATCGAGACTCAACCCTCCGGGCGCTGCTGCTTCAGCGTCAGCGTGGCATTGACCGTGTCAATCTGCTTTTGCGGCACGAAATTGGCTTCGATCACGACCAGGTGCGTGCTCTTTTGCTGCTCATCGAGCCAATCGGCAAGGCCGGCAAAGGATACGCCGTCCAATTGCAGGCGCACGAAACCATCCGAAACCGAAATGCTCTTCGGCTTCAAGCCGCGCGTGCCGAGCGAGCCGGCGACGCTTTCCTGTGACACAGGATCGGTTGCGGCGGAAGCGGCATTCTTCAATTGCGCCGCCTGGCCCGCGAGCGATTGCATTTCAGCAGATTGCTGGCGCAACTCGGGCAGTTCGCCGTTCAATTGCTTGCGCCCTTTGAGCGCCGGATTGAACAGTAGCGCATAGCAGATACCGACCACCACGGCCACGGCGCCGGCGATCAGGATGCGACGCTCGCGCTCGTTACGCTCGCCCCAGAAAGCGGCAGCCGAATCGCGCAAGTCGTCCAGCACGCCCGGATTCTTCGTGTCGCTCATTTGCCGCTCCTGATCTGCCACACACCGGCTTGCGGTGTCGTCACGCTCAAATTGCGCGCACTCAAGCCGAACTTGATCTTGTCGATGGAAACCGGATTGTCGGATTTGAGGTGCACCAGCAGGCTATGGTCGCGGTACTCGACGGAGGAAATCACCTCGTTCACCGGCTTCGGTGCCTTGCTGCTGCGCAATGCGTCGCCCAACACTTCGGCAAAATTCCCGGCCAATTGGGAAAAATCGTCGGGTGAGGATTTGCCCGAATCGCGTTCCGCGTCGGCCACCTTTTTCTTCATCTGCGCCAAGGGATCGAGAATGGTCGTATCGTTGGGAAAGGCGGAACGGTATATCTGTACCATGCCGTCGTGCAGGGACTTGGCTTCGCGCTTCATGCGGAACCATTCCACGTTCAAGCCGACCGCGTTGACCAGGACCAGCAGAACGGCAAGCACGACCGGCCAGCGCCACTGGCGCCACTCGATCTGGCGCGCACCGGCACCGCCCAAGGCTGTTGCCAGATTCAAGGGAGTCTTGCCGAGTTGGCCGATCACGCGCGGCCAACTGTCGGCATAGACCTGGATTTCCAGCCCTTCGGCCGCATGCCTGGCCGCCTCGTCCTGGAAGGCCGGCACGCGCGCCTGCGGCACGTAAAGCACCAGCGAGCGGCCGTGGGCGAGCGCGGCTATCGCCGAGAACACTTCCTGCGGCGCCTCGGTGTCGACGGCGTAGATCGGCAAGCCGAGGGCTTCCTGCGGCGCAAGGCGCAGCGCCAGGTCGAGGTCGGCGCCGTGCTCGGTCACCAGCGCGGTGGCGGCGCTTTCATCGAACGGCAGGCAGGATTGGGACGGCACCACCGCCACGCTCTTCGCGCCATAGCCGGTGAAGGTCCTGACCAGGATTTCGAGCCAGCCGCGCTGCGCCACGATGGCGGTGCGCAAGTCGTCGGCGAGGTCGCCAGGAACGACCACGCATTCGGACGGGTCCATCATCAACTGGTCTTCGACGAGGTTGGGCAGGGCCAGCTTGAGCTTGGCCGGCGAGAGCGGCGGCGTCTTGACACGCAGGAAACTGACGTCGGATGCGGCCAGCAGCAGGACCGTGCGGTCGGCGCCTGTCACCATCCCGGACAGGTCGGCCAGCGGTGCCGAGCCTTCCTTTTCCACCGCGCCGCTATTGGCCGCGAGCGCATAGGAGCTGGGCAGGGCAGCCCAATGCTCGGCAGCGTCTGCCGCCGCTTTTGACGGCAGGCGTATGTACAGAATGCTCAAAGTCTCGTCTTCCCCAATCAGTGGGACAGTCGTGGATGCTGTCCTAATTGATGCCTCAACTGCGGTCCTAGTTCTGCCTGGTCCAGATAATTGCCGTATTGGTACCGTTACGCTGAATCAGCGATTGTACGTCGAGAGCGGCCCGGCTCAAGCGCACTTTACCGTTTACCAAAAAATAATTCGTCTTCACGTCGGCCGCATTATTGCCCAGGGTCGCCGCCTTGCCGCCCAAATGCGATGCAAAGTCGGCAACGGTATTGTAAAAGGTGCGGCGGGCCAGAATGCCGTTCGCGTCGGCCAGCGAAAGATCGGGAATGATGGCGCTGACGACTTCGGCCGGGGCGGTATTGACGTTGACCGGCGTCGGCGTCGGCAGCACGATAATGTAATCCTTGAGCTTGTCGATCATTTGCGGACTAAATCCTTGCACCGCAAGCAAATCGTCGCGCTGGGTCAAGCCCAGGGGCTCGGTGGTTCCGCCGCCTTCGGCCGTCGGCAAGGCGCCCGTGATCGGTGCGGTGCCCGCCGTGGTCGAGGACATGCTGTTCATGTTGGCATTGGCCACCGTTGCAGCAGCCGTGGCTTGGGCTTCGGCGGCTGCGGCCGCTTGCTGGGTCTGTCCGCTGTTCTTTTGCGCCACTTGCATGAACTTGGCGGTCGCGTCCGCCAATGACGGCGGCAAGCCGAGATTGGTCAGCAAGCGGCCGAACGTCGCAACCTGGGTCGGATCGATCACGCCGCCGACGCAGAGATTGGTCAGGTTGTAGCGCGATTGCGCATCGACGATATTGCCCGAAAGCGTGGCATCGCTGGCTTCTTCCTCGCTGCGGTTATTGTCGACGAATTGGTCTAGCCTGGTTTCTTCGAGCGGTACGGCCCAGGGCTCGCCGAGATGGTCGATATTGGAGGTACGCGCATCTTCGCGCAACACCAGACGCGCATAATCGAGCGCGCCGCGCAGGATCCAGAGCTTTTGCAATTGCAGGCGCTGGTTTTCGATCGAGCGCACCTGCACCTGCTGCTGCCAAAACAGGCTGGCGACGATGGTGATGGCCAGCGTGGTCAATAGCAAGGCCGTGATAACGGCCACCCCGCGTTCGGTCTTGCGCCGATACTTGACCAGGCGTCTCATGCGGCACCGATCAGAAAGACTTTGAGCATGACTGCGCCCGATTTGCCCTGCAGCGAGACTTCCAGGCCCTTCAAGGCATTCGGGTTGCCGACTTGTCCAGGCACGATATTGGCCGTCGACGGCGGCGCCGCGCCGGTTTGCCAGGGGCCGGCGCCAATCCAGGTGCGCATGCTCATGCTGCTCAAGCCATTTTGCAGCACCACAGGTTGGGAATTGCTATCGGTATCGTCGGACGTGGCTTGCCACAGCGCATCGAGTTCGTGCAAGTCGCGCGTGGCTTTCGATTCGCGCCGCGTCAGCACGCCATTATCGAGCCGGTACACCACAACTTCGAGCCGCGAAGGTTCGCCATCGGCATAGACCGCGCGCACCAGGCGGATACGCTCGCCGTCGGCCAGCAGCTGCGGCCGCGCGCCGATCACGGCCAGCGGCGCGACATTGGCACAATCGTTTTGCAGTTGCGCAAAGGTCAATTGCATGCCGCGCGTTTCTTCAAGGTTGTTCGTCAATTGCTCGCGCGCCCGCACGATACCGTCCAGGCCGCGCCAGCCCAGCGCCGCCACCATTGCCAGGATGGAAATCGCGATCAGCAATTCGATCAGGGTGAAGCCCTGGGCGCGTGTGGCTCTGGCGGATTTCATCGCGGCACCAGTTGCGTCAGCTTGATGATTTGCCGGCTCGGCTCGCTTTCCTCATAGACGCTGACCTGAACCCGGCGGAACATCGGATTGGGCGTGGCCAGCACCACTTGCTTGCACACCAGTTTCAAGTCGCCCTGCGGGCAATCCGAGGTGCTTTCGCCGAGGTCGGGAAACTCACTGGCCAGACGGATCTGGGTCAGCCGGTTTTCCGCCGACCAGGTGGCCATCATGTTCGCGCGCAGGCCGGCGCTGTTGTTGGACAGGCTGCCGACTGCGCGCAGGCTGGCGCCGAGGGCGGTGGCGACGATGATCAGCGCCACCAGCACCTCAAGAAGCGTAAACCCTCTTTGCAGGGTGAATCCGTGAGCGGCGCGGCGCTTCATCACTGGACCGTGAAGTGGCCGATGCCGTCGGCCTGGATCGAAACCGCGTCGTCACCCTGCGCCAGCTTGAGCACGAAGGGCTTGTCCACCGGTTCGCGGCCGAACACGATGCGCAGCATGCCGTTGTTTTGGCTGGATTCCGGCTGCGGCGTCATCGATAAAGTGACGGGCGCGCGCTTGAATTCGCGCGAGCGCATCAAATCGTCATCGGAGATCGGTTCCCAGTCCTTGTCGTTCTTAACCAGGAAGTCGTAATGATTTTCGTCGGCCTCGAAGGCGACGGGCCGGTCTCGCACGATGGCTTCGTCGCGCGCCATTTGCAGCAGCAGCGCTATGCGCTGCGCGTCGTTCTGCAAGTCCTTTTGCGCGTTCTGCGAAGCGCTCAACGACACCATGCCCAGCGTCAGGCCGACGATTGCCATGACGATCAACAACTCAAGCAGCGAAAAGCCGCGCGCGTGCCGGTGCATGGTGACTGTCTTCCCCGGCGCCCTGACGCGATTATTCCCAAGAGCCTATATCGGCATCGTTTCCTGTGCCGCCGGGCTGGCCGTCGGCGCCATAGGAAAACACGTCGATTTCGCCGTGTACGCCGGGCGAGAGGTATTGATATTGGTTGCCCCAGGGATCCTTGGGCAGTTTTTCAAGATACCCCTTCCAGCCATTCGCCGTGGGACCCGCGGTGGGCTTGGCCACGAGCGCCTGCAAGCCCTGCTCCGTGGTCGGGTAACGCGAATTGTCGAGATGGTACATCTTCAGCGCCTGCATGATGGTCGCGATATCGCCCTTGGCCGCCGTCACCTTGGCCTGATCGCCCTTGTCGATCAGGTTGGGCACGACCATGGCCGCCATGATGCCGATAATCAGCATCACCACCATCATTTCGATCAGAGTAAAACCGCGGCTGCGCTGGCCGTTCTTGGTTTGGCGGGTCAGGAAAGAAGGTCTCATATAAGTTTCTTTTGGGAATGACTAACGGATCAAACAAACAGCGAGTATAAAGCGGATGCGTGCATTGTTGACCACAATCCCGACCGGAATCCTACTTTTTTCTCGAGGAATATGACTAACCGGCGGGAAAAAAGTGCCTGCGGTAACAATTTATATTTGCGCTTGATGCTTTGCCAAGCACGGGAAGTGGTATTACTACCGGCGCTACAGCCGATACGCCGTCAACATGGACTCACTGATCCAGGCATGAAGCCAGCCGGCGATGCGGCTGGTGACATCCTCACCGACGACACCGCCGTGCTCGGCGGCTTCGGCACAGACCTCGGCAAAGCTGCACCCTGCCGCCAGCCCCTTGAGGGCGGCAGCTTCGAAACGGTCGAGCGAACGAAAATGGGGCTGCAGCTCCTTGCGCCAGACCAGCCAGGTGAGCGGTTCGGGATTTTGCGCCGCGTCGGGAGGTATCTCTTCCTTGCCCAATGCCAGCCAGAGCGCCGAAGCGTTCCAATGCAAGGGGAGCAATTGAAGCGAGGGGTGCGGCACGAAGCCGATATTTTCCCATGCCGAAGCATCGAGCTGCTGCAACTCGGCCATGGCCAGGACCGGGGCGTCTTCCGCGTCGAAAGCCAAGCCCAGCGCCCATTCGAACGCCGCCAACTCGGACACGACAGGGTGGTCCGGCAGGGTTTCGGCCACATGTGCGGCAAAGCGGTCCCCAAACCAGCGAAGGTTGCGGAACGGCGAAGGGTGGGCGTCGATGTAGCTGCGGCACAGGTCGGCGAACACGTCGTCGCCGACATAGGCATAGGTTTTGTCGAAGGCTTCAGCCAGCGCATCCTTCAAGCGGATGCGGTAGGCATCGTAATAGATCGCCAGCCGCTCGCGTGCCGGCAAGCCGTGGCGCTGGTCGATCAAGCCGGCAATGGCCGGCTGCTCTCGGTCGCCGGCCAGCACGTAATTCTGAAAGGCATCCTGGATGCGCGCAAGGCTCATGCGGCTTCCTTTGCGGTTTCCCGCAAATTGCGTGCGGCGACGCCGCGCGCCACGTCGAGCTCGGCCACGAGTTCGGCCAGCGGCGGGATGTTGTCGTCGCGTTCTATCATGGTCGCCACATTGCCGAAGCGGCGTACGGCGGCGCCATACAGATCCCAGACCGGATCGACGATCGGGTGATCGTGCGTATCGACGATGTAGTCGCCGTGATCGCTATGGCCCGCAAGATGGATTTGCTGCACGCGCCGCACCGGAATCGCCTCAAGGTAATGGAGCGGGTCGAAACCGTGATTGACGCTGCTGACATAGATGTTATTGACGTCGAGCAGGATCAGGCTGTCAGACTCTTCGGCAATCGCGGCAACGAATTCCCATTCGCTCAAGCTGTCTTCGGCGAAAGCGACATAGCTCGATACGTTTTCCAACAACAGCGGGCGCCCGAGGAAATCCTGCACGCGCCGGATATTCTGCGCCACGAGGCGCACGGTTTCTTCCGTGTAGGGCAAGGGGAACAGGTCGTGCAGGTTGCGTCCATGCACGCCGGTCCAGCAGATGTGGTCCGATACCCAGAGCGGTTCGATACGTCGCTCCAGGCGCTTCAATTCAGTGAGGTATTCCAGCGAAGGGCCACCCGGGGCGCCGATCGACATCGAAACGCCGTGCATGACCATGGGATAGTCTTGCCGTATCTTGTCGAGCATGGCCAGCGGTTTGCCGCCCGGAACCATATAGTTTTCCGAAAGCGCTTCGAACCAGTCCACGCGGCAAGGTGCGGCAAGAATCTCTGTGTAGTGATCGGTACGCAAGCCGAGGCCAAAGCCTGGTGAAGGAACGCGCTGCGACATCGACATGGAAGGGCACGGGAATGAGAGGAGAAAAAATCGCCGGCAGTTACGAAAGGAACGGCCGGCGGGCTTGCGGCACGTGATTACTTGGCGTCGATGACCTTGCCGCCCTTGGCCGAGCATTCCGAAGCCTTCAGTGCCAGGAAGCCGTGGCCCTTGCAGCTGTTTTGACCCTTGCAGGCATTTTCGGCTGTCTTGCAGTCGCCCTTGCCCTTGCAGCTGTTGACGCCAGCGCAGTGCACGGTGTCGTCGCCCGACGCGGCAGGGGCGGCGGAAGCGGAACCCGAGAGGGCGAGTGCGGCGGCGGCGGCGGCGATCAATGCACCGGAAGCGATGGCTTGTTTCATTTCGTATCTCCTAAAGGTTGTGGAACGTTTATGGATACTTCCGCCCGCGTGGCTTGAGCTGACTCGTGCGAGCGCAGGCTATTGTGGCAGCATCCAAATCAAAGGTGAAGCAGAGTCAAACCATAAAATCACAACTGTTGCGCAGTGATCAGGTTCATGCCTTCGTCGCAGCAATTTCAGATTACTTACACGCTGCTGCAAAAATTTTTGCGACGCATTCTTGATACGCGGCTGGGCCCAACCCGGATTCACGGAGCTTGGTACACTTACGCGTTGCTACTACAGGGCAACAGTTACCAAAAATATAACCATCGCTTTACCAAGGCCTTGGAAACATAAAAGGACATATATGGAGTTGAAAAAGGTGCTCCGCACGTGCAGGCCTTCATTGGTCGCCGCACTGGCCGCCACGCTGACATGCCAAGGCGCCGTCGCCGCCGATGCCGTCAAGGATGTTCCCTACCCCGGCAAGCTCAATGTCGCCGTCGATCTGCGCGATGCCGCGCGCAAGATTTTTACGGTGCACGAGACGATCCCCGTCGCGCCGGGCAACTTTACGCTGCGCTACCCCAAGTGGATTCCCGGCGAACATGCCCCCTCGGGTACCCTGATCGGCGTGACCGCCATGCAGATCAAGGCCGACGGCAAGCCGCTGGCCTGGCGCCGCCAGCTGGTCGACATGTTTGCCATCGACGTGCAAGTGCCGGCCGGCGTCAAGGAATTGACAGTGGACTTCGACTTCCTCTCGCCCGCCGCGGGCGGTGAATTCGGTCAAAGCGCTTCGACTTCGCCGCATCTGGCCGAACTCGAATGGAACCAGGTATTGTTCTATCCGGGCGGCTACAACGTGCGCCGCATCCCGGTGCAGGCCAGCATCCGGCTGCCGCAAGGCTGGCAATTCGCCACCGCCCTGGAACATGAAGCGGACAACCCCGACGGCACACGCTTCAAGACCGTCAGCGTCGAACAATTGGTCGATTCGCCGCTCTTCGCCGGTGAATATTTCCGCCGTATCGACTTGACCGGCGCCGGCGATGTGCCGGTGCACCTGAATCTGATCGGCGACCGGCCGGCCAACCTCGAGTTGAAGCCGGAACAGATCGCCCAGCACAAGGCGCTGGTGAAGCAAGCCGTGGCGATGTTCGGTGCACAGCACTACGGCCACTACGACTTCCTGCTCGCCGTATCGGACAACACGGGCAGTTTCGGCCTGGAACATCATCAATCGAGCGACGACCGCATCGATGCCGATTTCTTCACCGATCCCGAACTCTACCTCGTCGGCGTGGGCCTGCTGCCGCACGAATACGTGCACTCGTGGAACGGCAAGTTCCGCCGTCCGGCCGGTCTCGCCACTCCCGACTACAGCGAGCCGATGAAGGGTGACCTGCTCTGGGTCTATGAAGGCCTGACGCAATACCTTGGCGACGTGCTGACGGCGCGTTCCGGCCTGTGGAATGCCGAGCAATATCGTGACAATCTCGCCATCGTCGCAGCCGCCATGGATCATGTGCCCGGCCGCGGCTGGCGCCCTCTGCAGGATACGGCAGACATGGCGCAACTGCTTTACTATGAACCCTCGGCATGGGCGGCGCAGCGGCGCGGCGTCGACTACTACCCCGAGGGCGAACTGCTCTGGCTCGATGTCGATACGCGCATCCGCGAGCTGTCCGGCGGCAAACACACGCTCGACGACTTCCTGCATGCCTTCCACGGCATCGAAAACGGCAGCATGGACGTGCACAGCTATACCTTCGACGATGTGATCAAGACTCTGCAAGCGGTGCAGCCTTACGATTGGCGCGCCTTCCTGCGCCAGCGCCTCGATACGCGCGAAGTCGGCGCGCCCCTGGACGGCATCCGGCGCGGAGGATGGACGCTGGTCTACAGCGACACGCCCTCGCCGGCCTCGCGCGCCAACGACAAGCAAAAGAAAGTGCTGGACCGCAGCCTGTCGATCGGCTTGACCGTGGCCAACGACGACAAGCGTGGCACCGTGAACGACGTGCTCTGGGGCAGCCCGGCCTTCGGCGCCGGCATGATTCCAGGCATGGTGATCGCGGCCGTCAATGGCGAAGCCTATACCCCGGAAATCTTCGACGCGGCCATTGCCGATGCGGCGAAGTCGAAGAAGCCGATTGAGCTGCTGGTGCGCAATACCACGACCTTCCTCACCGTTCGCATCCCTTACTTCGGCGGGCAGGTTTATCCGCACTTGGTGCGTGCGGAGGGTGAGGATCGGTTGACGGAGATTGTAAAGGCCAAAAGTTAAGCGCTTCACCTATCATCATCGCCGGCTCAACTCCCCTCGCCCGCCTGCGGGCGAGGGATGACCGGTAGCTGCGCTCTATTTGGCTAAACGGTTATATTTCTTGCCATCGCCGGCAATCGCCACGCTCAGCTTGTCCGCGTCAATCGCCTTGCGCCATGCCGCATTGACCTGCTCCAGGGTCAGCGCCTTCACCTTGTCTTCATACTGCTTGCTCCACGCAAAGGTGCGATCCAGGTAAAGGTAAGTCACCCAGCCGAGCGCCAGTTCCCCGTCTTGCGAACGCGCCTGCAAGCGCTGCTGCAGCATGCCCGATTTGGCGCGCGCCACTTCTTCCGCGGTGAAACCTGATTTGGCGAGACGCTGCAATTCCTGCTTCACGTCCGCGTCGACCTTGGCCAGGTTTTGCGGTGCGGCGATGGCGGCGATGGTGAAGCTGCCATCGCGGTCTTGCATGCCGGGTTCAAGCGAAGATTCGCCGCCGTAAGACAAGCCGTCCTTCTTGCGGATGCGTTCCATCAGCCTCGAATCGAGGCCGGCGCCGCCGCCGAAGATATAGTTGGCCAGCGAGAGCGCCGGATAGTCGGGGTCATCGTCGCCGAGGTCCATATCGAGTCGCGCAAGGTAAAAGCCGTTTTCCTTGTCGGGCGTGTCGATCCTTTGGCGCATCGGCGCGACATCGGCATGGCTGCGCAAGACCTCGGCATAAGCGGCCGGGCTGGCCCAATCGGCCAGCGTTTCGTTCAAGACTTTGGCCGCGGTATCGGCATCGAAATCGCCGACGATGGCAAGTTCGCCATGCGAAGCGCCGTAGAAATTTTTGTAGAACTGCCTGACCTGTTCCAGCGTCACGGACTTGACCTCGGCGATCTGTTCATCAGTCGAAAGCACGCCGCGCCAATCCCCTTTGGGATAGTGATCGAAATGCCGGCCCATGGCTTGTTCGGCCAGCGTGTGCGGATCGGCACGGCTTTCTTCGAGTGCGACAAGCGTTTCATTCTTCAACTGGGCGAATTCCTTCTCGGAAAATGCCGGCTGCCTGAGGATCTGCGCCATCAGACGCAACGCTCCAGGCAGATTGTCGTGCGTGGTTTCGAAATGATAAGGGTCGCCGCTGATCTTGAGCTTTGCCATCTGGTCGGCCAGTTGTTCGCGCGTATAGGTTGTGGTGCCGCGCATCAGCATATCGCCGGTCAGTTCGGCGACGGCTTGCTTGCCGAACAGCGACTTCTCGTCGCCCCAATGCAGTTGCAGCGCCGCCGATACTGTGCCGCCGCGCGTGCTCTTGGGCAGCAGCGCCACGTGCAGGCCGCCGATTTGCGCGATTTTAGTGCGCGCCTCGATGTTGGCCTGGCTCGGATCAAAGGCTTCGGCGGCGGCGAGTTCCTTGCCCGGCTTGAAGTCTTTCATCACTTCATCCGCCGTGGGGGCAGGCGGGATTTCGGCGCGCTGCGGCTTGTCTTCCGGGATGAACATACCCAGAGTGCGGTTATCGCGGCGAAAGTATTTTTCGCTCGCGGCTACCACTTGCTCCGCCGTCACCTTTTGCAGGGCGGCCCGATTCTCGAACAGCAGGCGCCAATCGCCGAGCGCGATCGTATCTGCCAGGGAGAGGGCAAGCTCCTGCGGATCGTCAAGCGTCTTTTCGATCTGGTTGCTCTCATTGCGCACCACGCGCGCCATCTCCTCGCTCGTCGGCGGCGTCCTGTAGAAATTCTCCACGGCGGAAATCAAGGCATCGCGCACCGGTTCGACAGGCTGCTCTTTCTTGATCACAGCGCCAAGTATTTGCAAGCCCGGCGCAACACCGCTCAAGTCTTGCGCAAACACTTGCGCCGCCAAGCCAGGTTCGACAAGCTGCTTGTACAGCCTGCCGTTGGGCGTATCGCCGAGGATTTCGGCAGCGAACGACACGGCATCGCTGTCGGGATGCAGTGCGCTCGGCACCTTGTAGCCGAGTTCGACGATTTGCACGTCGCCGGCGCGACGCACGACGAAGCTGCGCTCGCCGTCCTGGGTCGGTTCGACGGTCCAGAACGGCGGCAGCGTGCGCTTGGGCCGGGGCAGCGCGCCGAAGGAATGCGCCACCCATTGCAGCGCCTGGCCCGGTTCGAACTTGCCGGCAATCAGGAGCACGGCATTGTCCGGTTGATAGTAGCGCTTGTAAAAGGCGCGCAAGTTAGGGATGCCGACGTTTTCGATATCGCTGCGATTGCCGATGGTCGGCTTGCCATAGGCATGCCAATCGTAAGCCACGCCCTGCATGCGCTTCATCATGACCGAAGCGGGCGAGTTCTCGCCGCTTTCGAATTCGTTGCGCACCACGGTCATTTCCGAATCTAGGTCCGTACGCGCGATGTTGGAATGGACCATGCGGTCGGCTTCCATGGCTATCGCCCACCTGAGGTTGCCGGCGCCGGCGGGGAAGACTTCATAGTAGTTTGTGCGGTCGATCCAGGTGCTGCCGTTCGATTGCATGCCGCGGTCGTTGAATTCGCGGTCGATGTGCGGATGAGTGGGTGTGCCCTTGAACATCATGTGTTCGAGCAGATGCGCCATGCCGGTTTCGCCATAATTCTCAAACCGCGAACCGACGAGGTAGGTGACGCTGACCGTGACGGTGGGCTTGGCCGAATCGGGGAACAGCAAGACTTTCAAGCCGTTGTCGAGCCGGTATTCGGTGATGCCGTCGGTGGCGGCGGCTTGCTTTACGCCGGCAGGCATCGGCGCGGCGGCAGCGGCACACGACAACAGCGCCGCGCCCGCAAGAGCCAGCCATTTCATCTGCCGCATGGGCATACTTTCAGTGGTGTTGTCCGCACACGGAGCAGGCTGTGTTGCGCGCGATCCCGATGCTGGTCCATTCCATGCCGCGAGCTTCTAGCAGCAGCAGGCGCCCGGCCAGGGATTCGCCCACGCCGGCCAGGAGTTTCAAGGCTTCGGCCGCCTGCATCGCACCGATGATGCCGACCAGCGGCGCGAACACGCCCATGGTTGAGCATTGCACTTCCTCGAATTCCTGCTCCGGCGGAAACAGGCAGGCGTAGCAAGGCGAGGTTTCGCTGCGCGCATCGAATACGCTGACCTGGCCGTCGAAACGGATCGCGGCGCCCGAGACCAACGGCTTGCGTTGTGCCACACAAGCATTGTTGACGGCATGGCGCGTGGCGAAGTTGTCGCTGCAATCGAGCACGACGCCGGCCGCGCCCACGAGTTCGAGCAGGCGCTCACCGGCCACGCGTTCCTGCAGGGCCGCAACCTCGACTTCGGGATTGATGCGCGCCAGCGCCCGCTTGCCCGATTCCGCCTTGGCCGTACCGACACTTTCCGTGCCGTGCAGGATCTGCCTTTGCAGGTTGGTGAGATCGACCGTGTCGTTATCGACCAGCGTGATCTTGCCTACGCCGGCCGACGCCAAATAAAGCGCAACGGGCGAACCGAGTCCGCCGGCTCCGATCACCAGGGCATGCGCCGCCAACAGCTTTTGCTGGCCTTCGATGCCGATCTCGTCGAGCAGGATATGACGCGAATAACGCAGTAGTTGGTTATCGTTCATAGGGAACATGGCCGGCCCAGGCGGGGAGCAAGCCCGGCCATGAGCGCGAGGGTTTACTTTTTGATGTCGGAAACGGGTGCTGCCGGCACGGGCTGCGCCGGTACGGCAGGCGCGACAGGACCAGCCGCGGGCGCTTCCTTGGCGGCGTCCTTCGCCACCTGCACCGGCTTGCCCTTGAGGTAGTTCAAGGCCTGGGCCAGTTGGAAATCGTCCTTGCCGCCGTATTCGAAGGACTTATGGCGTTTTTCCAGCGCGGCGGCATGCGCCTCCTCGTCAGCCTCGTCGATACGTGTCTTGGATGCGACCTCGCCGCTCTTATCCTGCTCATTGGCCAGATGATGCTGCAAGTCGGCTTCGCGCACGCGGAAGCCGTTCATGCCGTCGCCGTCGGCGAATTCATCGACTGCCACATCCGGCTCGATGCCCTTGGCCTGGATCGAGCGATCGTTCGGCGTGTAATAGCGCGCCGTGGTCAGGCGCAGCGCAGAACCGTCGGGCAGCGGGTGGATGTTTTGCACCGAACCCTTGCCGAAGGTGCGGCTGCCCATGATGGTGGCACGCTTGTAGTCCTGCAGCGCGCCGGCAACGATTTCGGAAGCCGAAGCCGAACCGGTATTGACCAGCACGACCATGGGCACGTTCTTGATGCCGTCGGGCAAGCGCGAAAGCAGATCGCCTTCGCGCGGGGAGTTGTAGGCACCGCGCGCATAATAGGTTTCGTTCGCCATGGGCAATTGACCCTTGGTCGAGACCACCACGGCGTCCTTTTGCAGGAAGGCGGCCGACACGCCGACGGCTTCCTGCAACACGCCGCCGGGGTCGTTGCGCAAGTCGAGCACGAGGCCCTTCAGCTTGGGTTCCTGGGCATAGATGGCGGTCAGCTTCCTGGCCAGGTCGGTGACGGTCGGCTCTTCGAATTGCGAGACGCGCAGCCAGGCATAGCCCGGCTCGACCACCTTGGACTTGACCGTCTGCATCGTGACCTCCTTGCGGATCACGGGGATCACGAGCGGCTGATCCACGCCTTCGCGCTTGATGGTCAGCACGATCTTGGTATCGACTTCGCCGCGCATGCGCTTGACGGCATCGTCGAGCGACATGCCATGCACCGGCTCACCGTCGAGATGGGTGATCAAGTCGCCGGCCTTGAGGCCGGCCTTGTCGGCGGGCGAATCCTCGATCGGGGAAATGATGCGCACGTAGCCGTCGTCCATGCCGACGACTTCGATGCCGAGGCCGACAAAGCGGCCCTCGATCGACTCGGACAGTTCGCGGTAGGCATTCTTGTCGAGATAAGCCGAGTGCGGGTCGAGCGAATTGACCATGCCCGAGACGGCATTGTCCAGCAGCTTTTTGTCTTCGACCGATTCGACGTAATCGGACTTGATCAAGTCGAACACGTCGGAAAGCTTGCGCAATTCCTCGATAGGCAGTGCGGCCTGGGTGTTTCTTTGCGCAAAGGCGTCGAATTGCATCGACCCAGCCACCCCTGCCACCATGCCCAGGCCGATCAGGCCGATATTTTTCAACTTAATACCCATTTCTGCCGCCCTACTTCAGACTGACCCAACCCATCGGGTCGAACGCACGGCCCTGATGCCGCATTTCAAAGTATAAACCCGATTGTTCGTTACCGCCGCTATTGCCGGCGTTGGCAATGACTTCGCCCGTTTTTACAACATCGCCGGCATGCTTCAGGACCGCTTGATTGTTGCCATAAATACTCATGTACTGATTGCCGTGATCGACGATGATCAGGTTGCCGAAGCCGCGCAGCCATTCGGCAAACACTACGCGCCCGCCGGCAATAGCCTTGACCTCGGCCCCTTCCTCGGTCTTGATGAAGACGCCCTTCCAGCTCGGGCCGTCGCCGCGTTTGCTGCCGAAGCGTGTCACCAGGTCGCCGCGCACGGGCAGGCGCAGTTGGCCGCGCAGGGCTTCGAAATCGCGCGGGAAGACGCCGGCATTGTCCTCCAGGCGGGCAATGGGAGTGGATTCGATGCGGGTCGGCGCCTTGGCCGGGCTGGAAGCCGGCGGCTCATCGGCGTCGATCGCGTCGGGATTCGGCTGTTTCGGCTCAACCGATGATGGCGCCTTGGCAAGCCTGGCTGCCTTGGCGGCGCTGCGGCGCTCCGCTTCCGCCTTCCTGGCCGCCTCTTCCTTGCGCCGCTGCTCCGCCGCGGCGGCTTCGGCCTTTTGCTGCGCCTCTATCAATTTCGACAACTTGTCGACCAAGCCACCGAGGCGGTGCTCGTTCTGTTCGACATTGCCAGCTTCCTTGCGCTGCGCCGCGAGCCTGGACGACAGCTTGGCCAACAATTGGCTGCGCTGGGCCTTTTCGCGTTCGAGCACCTGCTTTTGCTGCAGCCGCTCGTCTGCGATATCGTCCAGTTCTTCCTTGGCTTCTTCGGTGGCGGCCTTGTTGGCTTCGAGCGCCTCCAGGTTGGCGCGCAGCGAGGCGATCAGCTTGGCCTGGGCTTGCGAGACGTAGCCCAGCAATTGGAGTTCACGGTTGATGCGGTTCGGATCGTCGCCGGAAAGAAGCAGCTTCATGCGGTCTTCGTTGCCCTTGACGTACTGGTCGCGCAGCAGGCGGGCGAGCTTTTGCTTTTGCAGCTCGACCGCCTTCCTCAATTCTTCCTGCTGCTTGACGATTTTGTCCAGCTTGGCTTCGACGGCGGCCTGTTCCTGCTCCAGGTCGTGCAACGAACGGTCGGCATGCGAGATGGCGGCTTCGGACTCGGCCAGCGCATCCGAAGCCTGGCTCTTGGCTTCCTCGGTATCGTCGATTTCGTGCTTCAGCTGGGCCAGCTTTTGCTGCAGCTCGGCGCGCTGCGCCTCGGCCTGCGCCTTTTGTTTGGCGCGCTCGCTTGACTTGGCGGCGAGCGCGGGCAAACCCGGCACCAGCAACAGTGCCAGGCAAAGCGCAAGCTTGTGCGTGCCGCGCACGAGGGTTTACTTGGCCTTGCCCTGGTTGGCCACGGCCTTCATGGCTGCCGCAATGGCATCGGCGTCGCCGAGATAATAGTGTTTGATCGGCTTCAAGTCGGCATCGAGTTCATACACCAGCGGCTGGCCGTTGGGGATGTTCAAGCCGACGATATCGCTGTCGCTGATGCCGTCGAGGTACTTGATCAAGGCGCGCAGGCTGTTGCCGTGGGCCGAGATCAGGACGCGCTTGCCTGCCTTGATGGCCGGGGCGATCGAGTCGTGCCAGGCCGGCAGCACGCGCGCCACGGTGTCTTTCAGGCATTCGGTCAGAGGAATTTCCTCGCGCTTGAGCCCGGCGTAGCGCGGGTCGTTGAACGAGGCGCGCGGATCGTCCGCTTCGAGCGGGTTGGGCGGTACGTCGTAGCTGCGGCGCCAGACCAGCACTTGCTCGTCGCCATACTTGGCCGCGGTTTCCGCCTTGTCCAGGCCCTGCAGGGCACCGTAGTGACGCTCGTTCAAGCGCCAGTTGTGGATCACCGGCAGCCACATCAAGTCCATCTCGTCCAGCGTCAGCCATAGCGTGCGCACGGCACGCTTCAAGACCGAGGTGTAGGCGATATCGAAGCTGAAGCCGGCTTCCTTCAAGACCTTGCCGGCCTGCTTGGCTTCGGCCATGCCCTTTTCGGTCAGGTCGACGTCGGTCCAGCCGGTGAAGCGGTTTTCGAGGTTCCAGGTCGATTCGCCATGGCGCATCAATACGAGTTTGTACATGGTGGTATGCTGAGGATTGAAGTAAATAGGCAATTGAACGGACTTTTCAGCCATCTATTTTATAATGCCGATATTGCGTAAAACCATTGTTCTATTGTGAATTTCTTTAATCCCACCAATATTATCCTGGCCAGCGTGGCCGCCGTCTCAGGCTTTCTGCTGCTTTTGCCGCTGTTACAGCAGCGCGGCAGCAAAGTTTCGATCGCCCAAGCCACACAATTGTTCAACCAAGGCAAGACCCTGTTCCTCGATGTGCGCGAGGAAGCCGAATTCGCCGCCGGCCACGTGCGCGAGGCGCGCAATATCCCGCTCAAGCAATTGGCCGACAAGCTGGGCGAACTGTCCAAGTTCAAGGCCAAGACCGTCGTGGTCATGTGCGCCACCGGGGTACGGGCTTCGAAAGCAGCCGGACAATTGAAGGCTGCCGGCTTCGAAACCGTCCACATCCTCGAAGGCGGCGTGACGGCCTGGCAATCCCAGGGCATGCCCCTGGTCAAATAGGACGCCAGTGGTATGCACGCTCCCGTTCTCATGTACACCACGGCCGTATGCCCGTACTGCATCATGGCCGAGAGGTTGCTCCGCGCCAAGGGCGTCGCCGACATCGAAAAAATCCGGGTAGACCTGGAACCCCACCTGCGCGGCGAAATGATGCAAAAGACCGGCCGGCGCACCGTGCCGCAGATTTACATCGGCGAGACCCATGTTGGTGGGTTCGACGACTTGAGCGCACTGGACCGGGCGGGCAAATTGGATGCGCTCTTGAAGCAAACTTAAGCGGCCCTAATTGCTCTAATCCTGATGTATCATTTGACTCCCTGAATCCGCAGGCGCGGTCGCAGCGGAGTTATTTGTTCAACCTTCAACCCTTACCGTACCGAAAGCGCTCCATGTCCGACGAAACCCAGCAACCCCTCATCCAGACCCAACGCGTCTATGTGAAAGACATGTCGCTGGAGCAACCGAATTCCCCAGCCATCTTCCTCGAAAACGATACCCCGAAGCTGGAAATCGGCATCGCCGTGGGCGGTGAAGGCCTGGCCGAACACTTGTTCGAATCGACCGTGACGATCACGCTGACCGCCCGCATCAAGGACAAGGTCGCCTTCCTGGTCGAAGTCAAGCAAGCCGGCATTTTCGAAGTGCGCAACGTTCCCGCCGAGCAAATCGAAGCAGTGCTGGCCGTGGTCGGCCCGAACATTCTCTACCCCTACCTGCGCGCCAACATCGCCGACGTCGTCACGCGTTCGGGCTTCCCGCCCGTGCACCTGGCCGACATCAACTTCGAAGCCCTGTACCAGCAACGCATGCAAGCTGCGATTGAGCAAGCCAAGGCACAGCAGGAACCGAACGGCATGGGTGGCCTGACCTCCACGCCGAGTGCTCCTTCTGCCACGATCAACTAAGATGCGCACCCGCTACGCCTGCTACGCCCTGCTCGGGCTGCTCGCCGCCGGCGGTGCGCAGGCGCTGGAATACAAATCAGTCGGCGCCGACCCCGTCGTCGCCTACGATGCGCCCGGCATGAAGGGACGCAAGGTGTTCGCCGTGCCGCGCGGCATGCCGGTCGAAACCATCCTGACCTACGGCGATTGGACCAAGGTGCGCGATAGCGCGGGCGACCTGTTCTGGCTCGAATCGAAGAACCTGACAGGCAAGCGCACGCTGGTGGTCAAGGCGGCCAATGCCAAGGTCCACGCGACTGCCGATGACGGCAGCCCGCTGGCCTTCAGCGCCGACAAAGGCGTGCTGCTGGACATGGCCGAGCCGGCCGGAGCAACGAGTCCGGGCTGGGTCAAGGTCAAGCATCGCGACGGCCAGACCGGCTACGTCAGGACCGGCGAAGTCTGGGGCAGCGAATAGCTCCCCCCTCTCTTCCAATATTCATGAAAATCGGGATTTTCGGTGCCGGCGCCTGGGGCACGGCATTGGCGATAGCCTTGGCCGGGCGCCACGACGTGCTGCTCTGGGGCCGTGGCGAAGCCGCCATGGCCAACGCCGCAGCAACACGCGAGAACACCGCTTATCTGCCCGGCATCGCCCTGCCTGAGCAATTGCGCCTGACCTCCGATTTCGACGCGGCCATCGCCCACGTTGCGAGTGCCGACAGCCTCGTGATCGGCGCCACTTCGGTGGCCGGCTTGCGTCCCCTGGCCGAACGTATGGCTGGCAAGATTCCCAATTTCATCTGGCTGTGCAAGGGCTTCGAAGAGGGAAGCCGCAAACTGCCGCACCAGGTGGTGCACGAAGCCCTGGGCGATGCCATACCGGTCGGCGCACTTTCCGGCCCCTCATTCGCCCAGGAAGTGGCGCTCGGCTTGCCATGCGCCCTGACCGTGGCGTCGCTGACGCCGGCGCTGTGCGAGCGCACCGTGGCAGCCGTGCACGGCAACAATATCCGCGTCTATTCGAGCAACGACTTGACCGGCGTCGAAGTCGGCGGTGCGGTGAAGAACATCCTGGCGATTGCCACCGGCATCATCGACGGCATGGGTCTGGGCTTGAACGCCCGCGCCGCCCTGATGACGCGCGGCCTGGCCGAAATCACAAGACTCGGCGTCGCACTGGGCGGCCACACCGAAACCTTCATGGGCCTTGCCGGCATGGGCGACCTGATTCTCACTTGCACAGGCGACCTATCGCGCAACCGCAAAGTCGGATTGGGCCTGGCGCAAGGCAAGAAGCTCGATCAGATCGTGGCCGAATTGGGCCATGTCGCCGAGGGGGTGCGCTGCGCACAAGCGGTGCGGGCGCTGGCCGCCGAGATCGGGGTCGAGATGCCGATTGCCAATGCGGTGGCGGCCGTACTGTTCGACGGCGATTCGGCGCGCGACATGGTCAAGAAGCTGCTGGCGCGCGATCCGCGCGATGAATCGCTGTAACATTGCCGAGCAAAGTCAAGTCCAATACCTGGAATCATCATTACTGCATCCCAGGCAGGTATTGCGCCGTTACGCCTCATTCTGAATTGAGCAAGGTCAACCCGGAAACGATACCGGCTTGCTATCCTTGCTTTCTACGAAACTGAATGGCCGGCATTGGGCTCCGGAAGGCAAAGCGTGGCAACGAGCATGCAAACGGTGTTCTTTACAATCGCAACGCGGGTCCGGCAAACGGCCGGCGCCATCCTGCTTGCGCTCCCTATCGCATTCCTTATTGGCCAGAATGCGGCAGGCGCAACATCGGCCGATGCCGAGCTTATGCGCTCCCAATATGCTTCGCTCGCGCAACGGCTCGAACACAATCAGTTCGACCGGCCGCTGGTGCTCGATTCGGTGGAGAGCCGTGACCGATTGGAAGGCGACATCTATGCGGTCGTGGATCACCCTTATACCGAGACGAGAAACGCCCTGACTGATCCGCCGCAATGGTGTGAAGTCATGATCTTGCATCTCAATACCAAATATTGCCGGGCGGTCAAGGAAGCGACGGTGTCTGGCCTGAAAGTCAACATCGGGAAAAAGACCCCGCAGGCCCTGGCCGACTCGGAACGTATCATGTTCAATTTCGCAGCCATGGCCGCGACACCCGACTATTTTGAAGTTGCACTCTCGGCGCAAAACGGGCCGCTTGGCACCAGCGATTACCGCATCGCGCTGCGCGCGATTCCCTTGGGCGCCGACAAGACCTTCATTCGGCTTACCTATTCCTATTCAACCGGCATGATGGGCCGGATCGCCATGCAAGCCTACCTTGGCACGATAGGGCACGACAAAGTCGGTTTCACCGTGGTCGGTAAGGAAGGCAACGGCAGCCCGCAATATGTGGGCGGCGTTCGGGGTGTCATCGAGCGCAATACGATGCGGTATTTTCTGGCAATCGACAGTTACTTGGAATCGCCTGGCGCGCTCCAGGAACGCAGGTTCGACGGCAGGCTCAAGTCGTGGTTTTTCGCGACGGAACACTATGCCCGCCAACTGCATGAATTGGATTGGAACGAGTACGCGGAGATGAAACACGCGGAACATGCGCGCATGCTGGCGGAACCTTGAAATCAGCCGCCAAAAGTAAAAAGCCCGGGAGCGATCCGGGCTTTTTGCTTTTTCGCATCAAGTGCTCAACCGCCGCTGCCCAGATAAATGAACTTGAACAGGAAAATCGCCGCGATGATCCAGATCACGACAGGCACATCCTTGAAGCGGCCGGTGAGCAGCTTCAGGCCGGCATAGGTAATGAAACCGAAGGCGACGCCGTTGGCGATCGAGTAGGTGAAGGGCATCATCAAGGCCGTCACGACAGCAGGCACGCTTTCGGTCGTGTCTTCCCAGTCGATGTGCACCAGTTCGCGCAGCATCAGGCAGGAGACGTAGAACAAGGCCGGGGCGGTGGCGTAGGCCGGCACGGCGCTGGCCAGCGGGGCGATGAACAGGCAGGCGAGGAACAGGGCGGCCACCGTCAATGCGGTCAGTCCGGTGCGGCCGCCGGCTTGCACGCCGGCGGCGCTTTCGATGTAGGCCGTGGTGCTCGACGTGCCGAGGAAGGAGCCGGCGACGATGGCCGTGCTGTCGGCCAGCAGCGCCTTGTTCAAGCGTTCCATCTTGCCGTTGTTGAGCAAGCCTGCGCGGTTGGCCACGCCCATCAGGGTGCCGGTGGCATCGAACAATTCGACCAGGAAGAACACCAGCACCACGTCGAGGATGCCGACCGAGAGCGCCCCCTTGACGTCGAGCTTGAACAGCGTCGGGTCGATCGACGGCGGAGCCGAAAACACGCCGTTGAACTTGTTGCCGCCGAAGAGGAAGCCGAGAACGGTCACGGCCAAGATGCCGATCAGGATGGCGCCGCGCACCTTGAGCTTGTCGAGCACCACGATCAGGAAGAAGCCGATGATGGCCAGGATGGCCGGCATTTCGTGCAAGTCGCCCAGCGTGACAGAGGTGACGCTACTCGAGACTACGATGCCGCAATTCTTGAGCGAGATGATGGCGAGGAATAGGCCGATACCGGCCGTGATGGCGGTTCGTATCGATTGCGGGATGCCGTTGACGATCATTTCGCGCACGCGGAACAGGGTGACGGCGACAAACAAGCAGCCTGAAACGAACACGGCGCCCAGCGCGACTTGCCAGGAATAGTGCAGGTGCCCGACCACGAAGTACGCGAAGTAGGCATTCAAGCCCATGCCCGGAGCCAGGGCGATCGGGTAATTGGCATAGAGCGCCATGATCAGCGTGCCGATGGCGGCAGCGATACAGGTCGCAACAAAGACCGAGTCGCGCGGCATGCCGGCATCGCCCAGAATCGACGGATTGACGAAAATAATATAGGCCATCGTCAAAAACGTGGTCAGGCCGGCCACGAGCTCGGTCCTGACGTCGGTTTTATGCGTCTCGAGCTTGAACAGCTTCTCCAAAAATCCCATCTTTGCATCTCCTGGTCGGTCAATGTATTTGTTCTGGGCGCGGTGTTTCTTTGCACCGGGTGTTGAGCCTCTTCTGTACCTGTTTGGCATGCACGTTCGAGCGAAAAGGGATGCAAGGCAAGGCGCGACGCTTGCTCAGGGTGGTCCCCTGAGCAAGCGTCGCAACGCCGCAGTGCGCCCTTTTCGCTCGAACCCTCTGGGCAATCCCCGTAAACCGGTCGCCTGCGGTGTTGCGGCTCCTTGCCGTAGCACCGCTACGACGCGTCGCCGCGCCTAGCATTCGACCGGTCTGCGGGGTTGCGTGCATACCAAACAGGTACAGAAGAGGCTCTAATGTCGTCCAAATTTCATGTTGTGACATATAAATCCGGGCAATAATCCTTATGCGCCAATGATGATATGCGATTGGCGCGGCAACAGTTGTTGCAGCGCGTCGTAATCACCGCAACTTCATATAGAATTGCCCAAAAAAGCCGTCCCCACCCGACATTGCAACCCGTTTCAACATGGGCAGGGCAAGGGCCGCGGCGAAGACAGTCTGACTGTATAGCGAGGAGTGGCGACACCGCCATGAGCTTTTAGGATCGGGTTTTTAGGAGAAAACCAGCATGGCCGAAGAGAAGAAGGAAGAGAAAAAAGAACCGTGGCTGAATTACATGGCCTTGACGACCGTGATCTTTGCGGTGTGCGCAACGCTATCGACGTTCAAGGGCGGCGGCTATTCGACCAGGAGCGTGTTGTCGCAAGCCCAGGCTTCGGACCAATGGGCTTACTACCAGGCCAAGAGCATCAAGGGCAACCTGTACCAGGTGCAGCTGGAAAAGCTCCAGCTCGATGCAAAACTCGAGGCCGACGCGGCTAAAAAAGCCGCTTACCAGGAAGCCATCGAGGCCGACCAGAAAAAAGTCGCGGCCTATGACAAGGAAAAGGCCGACATCAAGCAGGCGGCGGAAAAACTCGAAGCCCAGCGTGACGACGCCAAGCGCCATGGCGAACCGTTCGGCATCGCCGTGATCCTGCTGCAGATCGCTATTTTGGTGTCGTCGATTGCCGCCCTGCTCAAGCGCAAGGAGCTTTGGTACATCGCCGTGCCGGTCGGCATCGTCGGCATTATCAGCTTCGTCAACGGCTTTTTCCTGTTCTATTGAGATAGGAAGGCGCGCCATGTTCAGCAGCAACAAGCGGCTCGTCATCCTCGACGCCGACGGCACCACTATCGATGCCTATACCGCCATCGGCAAGGCTTTTTCCGCGCATGGCATGGCCCTGGGCGACGAAGAGCGCTTCCAGAAGCGGCGCCATTTGTTCAAGTATCTCGGCGGCCTGAAGGAATTTCCGTCGAACCTGCGCAAGCAGATCGGCAAGCAGAAACGCAAGCAATTGATCGCCACGTTGACCGAGGTGTACCGTGAAGAAGCCATGCTCTACCCCGGCATCGCCCCGCTGATCCATGCCCTGATGGCAGCACCGGACGTGCTGGTGGGCCTGGTCACGCGCAACATCACCAACGAGCCGCTCGAGACGTTGCGCATCCTGTTTGCGCGCCACGAGATCGATACCGCAGCCTTCGATTTCCTGGTGCACATTCCCTTGAGCGAAGAAAAAACCACCCATTTCAAGACCGTGCGCCACGAGCGCGGCATCAACCCGGCGCGCTCCTATATCTGCGGCGACGAGCACAAGGATTACCTGGCGGCATTACGCTCGGGCATGCACCCCTTCATGGTGTCTTATGGCTTTGAGGATTTTCGCAGGCTGACCGAGAAGTTCGAAGTGCCGGAAGAAGTGATTTCGCGCTCGCCGGAAGAGTTGCGCATGCGCTTGTTGCACGCGCTGGACATTGATGAAGCGCAGGGATCGGCTACGCCGCAGGAATTGTAGGGTGAAAAGCCGTAGGCGCATTCCACCACAATGCGTCAAATGACGTTCTCTAATCGCTTGGTGGAATGCGCCTTCTGCTTTTCCACCCTACTGCCCCCTAAATGCCGCCAGGCTCTTGGCGGCTTGCTTACGCACCGCCCCGGCCACGATGTGCGTCCAGCCCAGCAGGAGTCCCTTGAAACCCAGCGCCTGGCGCGACCAGCGCCACAAATCAAAACTGTCGACATGGCGCACGATCTTGCCGTCGCGGAAAATGAAGCTGGCCTGGATGTCATTAACCACCGTATTGCCGGTCTGACTGAAGAGATAGGTCGCCACCCAGTGCGCCCTGCCGGTTTGCTCGTCGGCTTCGACGCCATCGAATACCAGCGAAAAATCCTTGGCCCGCGAAGCCAGCATGCGCCACATGTCGGACGCTTCCGTGCCGCGCAGCGAGGGAAATACCGGGTCGCTGAAGTGGATGTCGGGCGCGTAGCAGCTCGCCATGGTTTCCGCATCGAGCTTCTGGAAGGCGGAATAAAACTTCGTGATCAGTTCTGCATTCGGATGCATGGTTCCTCCTTATTTGGATAGTTTTTTTGTCTTCGTGTGCCAGTCGCATTCGACCAAGTGATCGTTGACCATCCCGCAAGCCTGCATGAAGGCATAGATAATGGTCGAGCCGACGAAATTGAAACCGCGCTTTTTCAAATCCCTGGAAATACGGTCGGAGACTTCGGACGTGGCCGGCAGGCTGCCACGTCCGCTATAGCTGTTCTGGATGGTCTTGCCGTCGACGAAAGCCCACAGGTAGGCATCGAAGGAACCGAATTCCTTTTGCACCTCCATGAAACGCTGCGCATTGTTGACGGCTGAACGCACCTTGGCGCGGTTGCGCACGATGCCGGGGTTGCCCAGCAATTCCAGGATCTTGTCCTCGCCATACGCTGCAACACGCTTGACATTGAATTTGTCGAACGCCTCGCGGTAGGCCTCGCGCTTCCTCAAGACCGTGATCCAGGACAAGCCGGCCTGCGCGCCTTCGAGGATCAGCATTTCGAACAGGTGTCGGTCGTCGTGCGCCGGCACGCCCCATTCCTCGTCATGATAAGCCATGTAGAGCGGATCGTCGCCGCACCAATGACAACGCTTTGCCATGTATCGCCTCCCGGTTGTGCCCACGAGTATAAGGGAAACCCGCTCGCGCCGTAACAGCAAATCCCGCGGCCGGGCTGTCGCGTCCGAAAGCGGCGAGCGGGCTTTTCGCACTTGCCGTATGCTGACGGCTCCCTTGCACGAATTTGCACCATGCGCCGCACCGATCTCATCCGCCTGCTCAGCCTCGCCGCCATCTGGGGCGCTTCCTTCCTGTTCATGCGCATCATCGCCCCTGTGCTCGGGCCCCTGTGGACGGCCGAGATTCGCGTCGGCGTGGCGGGCACTGTCATGCTGCTGTTCCTGCTCGCCACGAAGATGCGCATGGATTTCGGACGCAACTGGAAAGTCTACCTGGTGCTCGGCATCCTCAATTCGGCACTGCCCTTCAGCTTCTTCGCCTATGCCGCTATGACGCTGCCGGCAGGCTATTCGGCCGTCGTCAACGCAACCAGCCCGCTCTGGGGTGCGCTGGTCGGCGCCGCCGTGCTCAAGGAAGCGCTGACCGCGCGCAAGATCGCCGGTCTGTTCGCCGGCATCGCCGGAGTGGCGCTCCTGGTGCGTCTGGGTCCCGCACAATTCAGCGGGCAATTGCTGCTGGCGGCCGGCGCCTGTCTGGCCGCGGCATGTTGCTACGGCATGGCCGGCGCCTATGCCAAGCTGAAATCGGCCGGTATCGCCGCCCCCATGCTCGCGACCGGTTCGCAATTGGGCGCTGCCCTGGTCATCCTGCCCGCCCTGCCCCTGGTTCCGATGCACAGCGAGCCGACGCCGCAGGTGCTGCTGTTCGCGACACTGCTGGCGCTGCTGTGCACGGCCGTGGCCTACTTCATCTACTTCCGCCTGATGGCCGACATCGGCCCGACCAAGACACTGACGGTGACGTTCCTGATTCCGATGTTTGCGCTGCTGTGGGGCGGGATTTTCCTGCACGAGGGATTCAACCTGAATTCGCTGATCGGTTGCGCGCTGGTGGGCTTGGCGACCTGGCTCGTGCTGTTCGGCGCAAAACCCGCGCCTGTCGCTGCGCCGCAAAGAGCCTCATCCGAGTGCGGCTGAAAGCGTGGCCGGCAAGATCCCGCGCAGCGAATTGCAGACGACGATGGATTCGGCGTTGCGCAAGTCCAGGGGTGTAATGATGCCTTCTTCCGCATTCCATGCCGGATCGTCGAGCAGCACGGCGCGCATGATGCCGGGCAGCACGCCGCAAGACAGCGGCGGCGTGGTCCAGCGTCCGCCGAGCTTGGCGAACAGGTTGCTGCGCCCCCCTTCCGTGACTTCGCCGCGCGCATTGCAGAACAGCGTATCGAATGCGCCCTGCGCCTCGGCGGCGCGCCAGCCGGAATCGTAGTCGCTGCGCAGCGTGGTCTTGTGGCGTAAAAACAAATCATCCACAACAGGCGGGCGCTCCGAAAGCAATACCCGCACCGGGCCGGCCATCGTCGAAAGCGGCGCATGCGTGACCTCGATGCGGCCGTCGGGATGCAAGGCCAGCCGCAAGCGATGCGGCCCATCTTCCAACCCGGCACAGGCAGCATCCAACGCAGCACGGATCTCCCCCTCGCTTTGCACGAAACCGAAATATCCGGCCGAAGCCCGCAATCTTTGCAGATGCCGTTCAACATGGCGGCAACCGGCACCGCGTTCCGCGTACATGGTTTCAAACAGGGAAAACGGCTGCGGCAAGCCGGTCAGAAACCGCGCCTTGAGGGCGCACTCTTCGTATTCCTCGCGCGCGTTGCTGTCGTAGACGATGCCTGCCCCCACCCCCATGCGGCCCCGGCGCACGGACTGCATGCCTTCCCGCACCGGCTGCAGCAACATGGTGCGGATCGGCACCGAGAGACAAAAGTCGCCGACGCGCCTTCCTTCCTCCGCCCGCTCGAACCAGCCGATCGCCCCGGTGTACAAGCCGCGCGGCGTGCTTTCAAGCTCGGCGATGATTTCCATGCTGCGCCGCTTCGGTGCCCCCGTGATCGAGCCGCAGGGATAGAGCGCAGCCAGCACCTCGTGCAGTTCGGTTTCCGCCGGCAAGGCCGCTTCCACGGTCGACGTCATTTGCAGCACGCCGGCAAAACGCGTGACGTCGAACAGTTTGGGTACCGTCACGGTGCCGGTCCGCGCCACGCGGCCGAGATCGTTGCGCAACAGGTCGACGATCATCAGGTTTTCCGCGCAGTTCTTGGGGTCGGCGGACAATGCCTGGGCGCGGCGCGCGTCTTCTTCCGCATCGCCCGTGGCGGGCGCCGTGCCCTTCATCGGCCTCGCGGTGAGGCGGCCCGCCTCATGGCGAATGAACAGTTCCGGCGAAAGCGACAGCACCGCGCCGCCATCGGGCAAGCCGATCAATGCGCCGTAGGGCACTGGCTGGCGCTGGCGCAGGCGCCGATACAAGGCATGAATGCCGCCGAAGGCGTCGAAGTCAAGCCGGTAGGTGTAGTTGATCTGGTAGGTGTCGCCGGCTTCGATATAGCGATGCACTTGCTCAAGCGCAGCATGGAATTGCGCTTCATTGACGCTGTTCGAAATTCCCGCCACGCCGGCCGCAGGGTCGGGATGGGCCGCGTCTTCATGCTGCGCCAGCCAGGCGTCGGCTTGCCCGGACGAGAGGAAGCGGCAATCGGCAAACAGCAGGATGGTGCTGGTGAAGGCATCGGGCGATTGCCGCTGCACGCCTTGCAGGCCCGCGCCGAGTTCGTAGGAAAGCAGCGCAACCGCATGCTGCCCTTGCGTCAAGGCTTGCTGCATGGCGGCCAGCACACGCGGCAGGTCGGCCGCCGTTTCACAGCGCAGCTGGCCGAGATAACCCGTATAAAGCCGTGAACGCGGAGCGGTGTCGGAGGCGCCGCTGTCGTCGCACAGCGCAAAGACTGCGGCGTCGGTCATGGGTCAAGACAACAATATCGCGAGCTGGGCTTGCGCGTGTTCCGAAGGGCTTTGCTTGAAACCGGTCTTGGCATAGCGCTGCCAGCGCCCGAGCACCAGGGCCACCAGCATGTTGGCGCGCAAGGCGACGCCGGCTTCTTCGGCCTGCCCCTGCGTCACCGCAACACGCAACGATTGCTTCAGCGCCAGTTCGACCCGTTCGATGAATTGGTTCATGCGCGCCTGCAAGCGCTCGTCTTCATTGATCAGCGCGTCGCCTATCATCACGCGCGTCATGCCCGGATTGCGCTCGGCGAAATTGAGCAGCATGCCGACGATGGCTTGCGCCTGGGCCAGCCCGTTTTCCTGCTGCGTCGAAATCTGGTTGATCAGGCCGAACACGGTCGACTCGATGAATTCGATCAACCCTTCGAACATCTGCGCCTTGCTGGCGAAATGGCGATACAGCGCCGCTTCGGACACCTCAAGCCGCGCGGCCAGGGCCGCCGTGGTGATTTTCTCGCCCTTGGGCTGTTCCAGCATCGTGGCCAGGGTTTGCAGGATTTGCAGCTTGCGTTCGCCCGGTTTGGTCGCACTCATATTTTTTATCTGCTACGTTAATGCGCCTCCCAGGCGCCGTAAATTCTTGCTCAGGCCTTTTATGGATTGTACTTTGACATCGACATAAGCGGGGCGCTTTGCCAGATTGATATTGTTGTGCATCAGCACACCGGGCTTGGCACGCAGGTAGCGTGTGATCCAGGCCGTCCGCAAGCCCAGCGCCTTGGCGGTCCTGAGGTTTTCCGTCGTGTCTTCGACCAGCACGGTGCGCCGCGGCACCAGCCGCTCGCGCTTGATCAGCTTGCGCAGCAGGATCTTCGACGGCTTGGGCCGCAATTCGCGATGCACATACATGGACTCGATCGCGATATGCCGCGCAAAATGGCGCTGCAAGCCGAGATGGCGCATCACATCCTGCGAATAGCCCTGCGGCGCGTTGGTCAGCAGAATCTTGCGTCCGGGCAGGCAATGCAGCATGCGCAGCAAGCCGCGCTCGCTGCGGATCATTTGCTGCAAATCATCAAATTGGTGCGCCTCGCGCAAAAATTCCTCGGCTCTGACATCATGATGCTTGATCACGCCGAGCAAAGTGGCGCCGTAACGGCGCCAATAGCCCTGGCGCGCTGCATCGACCGTGGCGGCGTCGGCTGGTTTGCCGTCGCTGCCGAGCGCGCGTGCAAGGAAGGCGTTCATGTTGGCATGGATGGCCGGGAAGATTGCGTGCGAAGCGTCGTGCAGGGTATTGTCGAGGTCGAACAGCCAGGTCAAGGCGGGCTGGCGAAGATTAACCATTTTTGAGGCAGGCATGCGTAATCATTGCAAACAATTTATCTCAGTGCTGATCTTACTCCTTGCGGCCTTCATGCCGGCAGATATCGTATTCGCCGGCGATACGCCGCAGGCATCGGCTACAGCCGCAGCCGCAACCACACCCGGAATCGGGCCGCAAGGCACGCTGTACCGCGTGCAGGCGCAAGGCCACACCGCCTACCTGTTCGGCACGATACACGTGGGCAAACCGGAATTTTATCCGCTCGAACCGCAGGTGACGCAAGCCTTCGCCAAGGCCGACGTGCTGGCGGTCGAGTTCGACGTCAGCGACAGCGCGACTATGCAGCAAGCCGTATTCAAGTACGCGCTCTACCCCAATTTCGGCAGCGTGGACAAGCACGTGTCGCCTCCAACCCTGGAACGCCTGCAAAAAGCGCTGACGACGCTGAACCTGCCCTATGAAGGCATGTCGCACATGAAGCCTTGGATGCTGGCCAATGCCTTGCTGATTTCGTCGCTGGAAAAGCAAGGCTACCAATCCAGCCTGGCGACCGATATTTATTTCATCAATGCCGCCAAAGACCAACATAAGAGCATCCTCGGCCTGGAGTCGGCCGATTACCAATTAAGCCTGTTCGACAAGCTGCCGCCCAAAGAACAAGAGGCGTATCTGGTCGACAGCCTGGACGACATAGAATCGGGCACGGAAGCCAGGAAGAACCAGGAATTGCTCGCCGCCTGGGAGCATGCGGACGAAAAAGCGTTTGCGGGCTTGCTGGCAGAAGCGAAGAACGACAAGACCGTGAGCGGCCGTTTCTTTTATCGCAGCCTGCTGCAGGCACGCAACCCGATGATGGCGAACAAGATCGCGCAATTGGTGAAGAGCCATGAGAACAGCTTTGTCGCCGTCGGCTTGTTGCACCTTGTAGGTACGGATGGCGTGCCGGAGCTGATGCACAAGAAGGGCTTTACAGTCGAGCGAATTTATTGAGGGTGGCGTTTAAAGGATCGTAGGGTGGGTGAGAGAAGCGTTACCCACCATGTGCGCGAATGACATTCTTTAAGTGCAGATCAGGGCCGCGCGTGGGCAGAGCGCCACCCGATCCGCCCCACCGGGGCGTCAAATGGCTTCCTTTGCACGCCGGTGGGTTTCATCCACCCTGCTTCCGACTGATTATTCTGCGGATCAGTGCGACCGGATCATCGTGCCGAACGCCTGTTCGGTCAGCACTTCCAGCAGCAGCGAATGCTCGATGCGGCCGTCGATGATGTGCACCGTGTTGACGCCGGATTTGGCGGCATCGAGCGCCGACGAAATCTTGGGCAGCATGCCGCCCGAAATCGTTCCGTCGGCGAACATCTCGTCGATCTCGCGTGCCGAGAGGTCGGTCACGAGGTTGCCGCTTTTGTCCATCACGCCGGGAATGTTGGTCATCATGATCAGCTTCTCGGCCTTCAGGATTTCCGCGATCTTGCCGGCCACGAGGTCGGCATTGATGTTGTAAGCCTGGCCGTCTTCGCCGAAGCCGATCGGCGAGATGATGGGAATGAAGGCGTCGTCCTGCAATGCCTTGACCACGGCGGGGTTGATCGCATCGATTTCGCCGACATAGCCGATATCGAGGAATTGGCCCGGGTTCTCGCGGTCCGCCATCATCATCTTGCGTGCGCGGATCAAACCGCCGTCCTTGCCGGTCAAGCCGACCGCCTGGCCGCCGTAGTGGTTGATCAGCATCACGATGTCTTGCTGCACTTCTCCGCCCAGCACCCACTCCACGACTTCCATCGTATCTTCGTCGGTGATGCGCATGCCTTGCACGAAGGTGCCCTGCTTGCCCAGACGCTTCAAAGCGTTGTCGATCTGCGGGCCGCCACCGTGCACCACGACCGGGTTCATGCCGACCAGTTTCAGCAGGATCACGTCGCGCGCGAAGCCGTGCTTCAGGCGCTCCTCGGTCATGGCATTGCCGCCGTACTTGACGACGATGGTCTTGCCGTGGAACTTGCGGATATAGGGCAATGCCTCAGCCAGAATCTGTGCCTTGATATGGGGGGCGACGTCGCTCAAATCGTCGGCAGGTGCGTTCAAAGTGGCCATGGCAAGTCCGGAAAAATCGTTGACGCGATTTTACAGTGAAACGCCGGGGGCGTTTGTAAAGATTTGATTTCAATTTTGCTCAGGTTTGCTGCCGGGTGCACTTGTCTTTCCAGACACTATCCACTACCCTTGCGCCTACATCATGAGCACCGCCCTACACAACGAACTCAATGCCCTGCGCCCGGCCCTGCTGCGTTTCGCGACGCTGCAGTTGCGCAATGACGCCGTGGCCGAAGACGTGGTCCAGGACACGCTGATTGCGGTGCTGGAAAAGCCCGAGCAATTCGCGGGCCAGTCTTCGTTGCGCACTTATATCACCGGCATCCTCAAGCACAAGATCATCGACGTGCTGCGCACGTCCAAGCGCATGCAGCAGTTCGAGGTGGCCGACGACCAGAGCGAAGACGACGTGATCGACGCGCTGTTCAAACCCGATGGCCACACCATCGAGCGCCCGCGCGCCTGGGGTGACCCCGATGCCACGCTGGAGCAAAAAGATTTCTTCCGGGTAATGGAAATTTGCCTGGAAAACCTGCCAGCCAAGACCGCGAGAATTTTCATGATGCGCGAATGGCTGGAGCTGGAAACCGAGGAAATCTGTAAGGAATTGGGCATTTCGACGTCTAATGCCTGGGTAATGCTGTATCGTGCGCGGCTGAAGCTGCGCGAATGCCTCGATTTGAACTGGTTCGGCAATCAGCCGGCCAAGAACTCTTAGCGATTTGACATGAAATTCATGCTGACCTGCAAGGAAGCGCACCGCCTGGTCTCGGAAGGCTTGGACCGCGAGCTTGGCGTATTCGAGCGCCTGCGCATCCGCGCCCACCTGACGGTGTGCGATGCTTGCACGAATTTCAATGGTCAAATGATCTTGCTGCGCCAAGCCATGCGCAATCTGACGGTACCGGAAGACCGCCCCGAATCGCACGAACCATGAGCATTTGCGAACAATGCGGCAAGCAGTTCTCTTGCGCCATGCAAGATGGCAAAGACGACATGCCCTGCTGGTGCACCACCCTGCCCAAGCTGACGCTGGAAGACATGCCGGCCAATGCGAGCGCGGCAACGCGTGGCTGCCTCTGCCCGGACTGCTTGCGCAAGTGGATAGACAGCCGGACAACAAGCTAAGCCTGTCCCGCCTTGCATCAGAACCGGCGGCGAATCCAATCCGCAACAATCGCCAGCCCATCGCGCCGAATTCCAAATTAAATTCTTGCCCGGCCGACCTAATATCAGGGAGACTACCGGGGTGAGCTGCGTCCTTTCGACATGCAACATACATGGGGACCCGGCCTTGCATCCAGCAATCAAATCGAACCGGAGTTGATTCTGTCGAATCGGCAGTTTCTTGAAGCCTTGTAGTCAAGTCAGGTTGTTTCTTCTTGGGGGGTCCCTATGTATCGTGTTTTGCGCCGCGTCGCGCCCATTCTTGTCCTTTCTCTTCTTGCCGCCTGCAGCCGCGAAACCACGGTGAAGATCGGCGTGGCCGCGCCGATGAGCGGCCCGCTCGCGCAGATCGGCAAGGACATCGCGCAAGGTGCGCAAACCGCCGCCGACGAATTGAACGAAGACCGCTTCATCATTGACGGCAAGCGCGCCCACTTCGAGATCATGGTGGTTGACGACAAAGCCAGTCCCGACGAAGGCAAGGTGGTGGCCAAGCAATTGATCGATGCCAAGGTGAATGGCGTGTTCGGCCATTTGAATTCCGGCGTCACCATTCCCGTCTCGACGCTTTATTCCGCAGCCGGCATCCCGCAGATCTCGGTTTCCACCAACGTCAAATACACCCGCCAGGGCTTGAAGACGGCGTTCCGCCTCACTGCAGACGATTCGCAACAGGGCCGCACCCTGGGCTTGCTCGTCGCAGACAAGCTGCGCGCCAAATCGATCTACGTGGTCGATGACGCCACGCCGTTCGGCACCGGCCTGGTCGAGGAAATCGACAAGGTGTTCGCGGCCAAGGGTTTGACCGTGCCGCACGACAGCGTGGCGCCGGAGAAAGCGAATTACGTGGAATTGGCACAGAAGATCAAGGATGCCAAGGCCGACGTGGTGCTGTTCGCCGGCGACCAGAAGGTCGGCATTCCGCTGTTGAAGGAAATCCGCAAGAACGATACCAACCTGCGCTATGTGGCAGCCGACGCCATGTGCGACGATTCGACCGTCAAATCGGCCGGCGGCGATGCCGACAGCAACTTCTATTGCACTATCGCCGGCGTGCCCTCGTCCTGGCTCTCGGCCGGTGCCGGCTTCGTGGACATGTACAAGAAGAAGTACAAGGACGCGCCGGGCAATTACTCCACGCTGGCCTATGACGGCATTCACATCTTCGCCCAGGCGATGCAGGAAGCCAACTCGACCGATCCGGCGACTTATCTGCCCAAGCTGGCCAAGGGCTCCTTCGACGGCAAGATCCAGGGTTCGGTGGAGTTCGACAGCAAGGGCGACATCAAGGACGGTACCGTGGTGATCTTCCAGGCCATAGGCGGGAAGCTGGTGGAGCAGCGCGCCCTGTAAATCCTGCGGTAAGGGCGAAAAGCCATCCTGCGGGATGGCTTTTGTTTTGGCACGTCATACCCGTCAATGGATTGCGTCGCGCGGATAACTTGCTTTGGATGCCGCCGCAGCCTTCACATCCGGCGCCTTCGCGTCTGTTGCCCCCTCGCAAGCATGCTTATCCGCATGCGGGAAATCGGCCAGCACCTTCTCCAGCGCCGTCTTGCCTGCTGCATCGAGATCGCGCACCTGGTAGAAGACCTTGGTGCTGGTGACATTGCGCGTGCCCAGCCGCGCACTATGCACGCCTTTCTGGCTCAGCGCAGCCAATTGCGCGCGTGCCGCTTCCTCGGTCTTGAATACGCCCAGTGAAATCCCCCAGCGCAGGTCGCCGTCCTGGATGATGTAGAAGTCGCTCACACCGAGATGGCGCAATTCGGTCGCCTTCTTCTCCGCACCGTCCTTGTTGCCCTGCGGCGGGATGTAGACGATGTTGTGCGCCGCGTCTTCGACTTCGCGACGCGTCAGCCTGCTGCCCAGGGCCAGGGGCTGCAATTCTCCATCGAGGCGCTTGGCCGTGGCCTGGTCGAAGCTGCCGAACTCGCTGCAGGAGGCAGGCTCTGCCTTCGCGGCGGCAGCGGCGCCAGCACTGGCGGTACCGGATTTGGCCTCGACCAAGGATGCCGGAACCAGCTTCACGCTTTCCGGGTTGATCTGGCGCGCCATGTGGTCCGGCTCGTGCTCCTCCGGCAGCAAAGAATAGCCTTTTCCGTAGGCGAACAAGGCCGCATTGGAGAGGAGCAAGACCCAGAACAGGAATTTGAGCATGTGTCGTCCGCTATATGTCGTCTTTGGCAGGCTGTCAGGGCGGCGTGGTCATGTAGGCGGCAGCCTGCAGGCCGGGCAAGACCAGATTATCCACAACGCGATGCGGGATCGCAAGATGGGCCGCCACCGCAGCGCCGGCGCCGCCGGAAACCAGGCACAGCGCTTCGCACTCCCCGTATTCGCGCAAAAAACCGGCCCAGACGCGTTCGATGGCGCCGGCCTGCGCTGCCATGCAGCCGGCGATGATCGCTTCCTCCGTATTGTCGGCAAACAGCACATCCTCCCCATGGGCTTCGACCTGGGGCAATTGCGCGGTGTTGCGCGCAAGCGCACCCGCCATCAAGCCGAGACCCGGCAGGATCAGGCCGCCGCGAAATGTGCCGTCTTCCGTGATCGCGTCGATCGTGGTAGCCGTGCCGCACGTGACGACCATGAGCGCCATGTCCGGATAGAGGGCATGCGCGCCTATCGAGGAATAAAAGCGGTCGCTGCCCAGTTGCGCCGGTTGACGGTAGCCATTGCGTATCCCCGCCAGTTTGGCCTGCGAAGTCTGCCACTCGGGCTTGAGGCCGCGTGCAGTGAGCATGCTATCGAGGCTGGCGTGCACGGCAGCACCGGCAACGTTGGACAGCAGCACGCGGCTCGCATCGAGCGCCGCCCATGAAGCAGCAAGGCTGCCGATCTGCCCATGCACTACAGAGCCCGCGCTTTTCCATTTGGCCAAGGGCGTGGCGGGTCCGGCATCGGCCAGGGCCCATTTGATGCGCGTATTGCCGGCGTCGACCAGGAGCAGCATATCAGCCCTCAGCGCCACGCAGGGAAACGTCGCCGGCCACGATGGCGATGCGCCCCCGTGCCGTATCGAGCAGCAACTGGCCCTGTTCATCCACGCCCCAGGCACTGCCGCGTTGCAGGACTTCCCCATGGTCGACCACGACAACCGGCAAGCCGCGCCAGGCATGCAATTGGTTCCAGCGCTCGGCGAATACTGCAAAGCCATGCTGCGCGAACGATTCCAGCGCGGTGCACAGATTGTCGAGCAGGACGGCCAGCACTTCCTCGCGCCGCAGGCGCAGGTTGGATGCCGCGGCGACGGGACGGTCGATGCGCGCGGCCAGCGTTTGCGGCATGGCCACATTGATGCCGATACCGATCACGGCCCAGATCGCCTCGCCCTGCGCAAGCGGAGCGGTCTCGATCAATACGCCGGCCATCTTGTCGCGCCCGAGCAAGACATCGTTGGGCCACTTCAGGCGCGCATCGACGTCGAAACGCGCCAAGGTTTCGGCGATCACCGTGCCGACGGCAAGCGGCAAGCCGACCAGGGCTTGCGGCGGCAAGTCGAACTTCCAGGCCAGCGAAAACGTCAGCGTGGCGCCGGGTTCGGATTGCCAACTGCGCCCGGCGCGGCCGCGCCCAGCCGTCTGGTTTTCGGCAATCAGGAGCGTGGGCTCGCGCAATTGCGCGGCAGCAGCCAACAGATCCGCATTGGTGGAACCGGTTTCAGCCACCACCTTGATGGCGACGCGGCGCGCGTGCGCATCTCGTCGCGCGGCAATATTCCCGGGAGAAAGGGAGGAGGGAAATAACTGTGACATGTGATGCATTGTAACGGCATTGTCCGCGCTATGGATTCTCGCTTACACTTCCCGGATGCCGAATTACGCGCCGCCGTCGCTTGCCGTCTCTCAACAGGATCCCCTGGTGATTCGCGCCACGGGCGTCTGGCATGTGCATGCATTGGCTGAGGGCGACGCGGTCGTCCTGCTGGGCCAGACCATGCAGCGCACGCCGCGCCGCATTGAAGCGCGCTGGGACCTGTCGCAGATCGAAGCGCTCGACCATATCGGCGCGCAATGGTTGTGGAATGCCTGGGGCCGCAGGCGGCCGGCGCAATTGACCTTGAATCCGCAGCATGAAAACCTGTTTGCCACGATAGAACAGGCACAAGAGATGGCACAGGATGCGGCGCAGCCGAAGACGGATGCGGCGCCCGGCTTCTTCGTCTGGGCCTGGCACCGTGCGCGCCAGGTGTCGGGCGCCATTCGGAGCCATCTCGTCGATTCCCTTGCGCTGATCGGACAGCTGTCGCTCGACTTGCTGCGCTTCGCGTCGGCACCTCGGCTCGGTCCATGGCGCGAGATCTCGGCCAACATTTATCACATCGGCTATCGCGCGCTCGGCATCACAGCCCTGGTCGGCATCCTGATCGGCGTGGTGCTGTCCTATCTCTCGGCACAACAGTTGCACAGCTTCGGCGGCGACGTGTTTCTGGTCAATATCCTGGGCATGAGCATCATCCGCGAACTCGGGCCCTTGCTGGCCGCGATCCTCGTGGCAGGCCGCTCCGGTTCGGCCATCACGGCACAACTGGGCGTCATGCGCGTGACCGAGGAACTCGATGCCATGCTGGTGATGGGCATGCCGCACGGCTTCCGCCTGGTGCTGCCGCGCGCGCTGGCGCTGGCCTTGTCCATGCCCCTGCTCGTGATCTGGACCGATGCGATGGCCTTGACGGGCGGCATGATCGCAGCGCGCGTCCAACTCAACTTCTCGCCGCTCTATTTCGTTGGCAAGCTGCCCGATGCCGTGCCGCTGGTTAATTATTGGATCGGCCTCGCCAAAGGCGTGGTGTTCGGCAGCCTGATCGCGCTTGTCGCCTGCCATTTCGGCTTGCGCATCAAGCCCGATACCGAAAGCCTGGGCCAAGGCACGACACAATCGGTGGTCACGGCGATTACGGCAGTGATCGTGGCCGATGCCATCTTCGCCATCATTTTCAGCAATACGGGTTATCAATGAGCGAGCCCGTCATCCGCATCAGCAAGCTCACCACGGCTTACGGCGCGACCGTGGTGCATGAAGACCTCGATCTTGAAGTCAGGCAAGGCGAAGTCATGGCGATCGTAGGCGGCTCGGGAGCGGGCAAGACCACGCTGTTGCGACAGATGCTGGGCTTGGAACAACCTGCAAACGGCGTGGTCGAAATATTCGGCAAGGACGTGCATCGAGCGGCATCGCGCCAATTGCGTTTGTTGCGTAACCGTTGGGGCATGTTGTTTCAGCACGGCGCCCTTTTTTCCGCGCTCAATGCCTTTGACAACGTTGCGCAACCGCTGCGCGAATTGCGCGTCCTGCCTTACGATTTGATACGCGACACCGTGCACTTGAAGTTGCAGATGGTGGGCCTTACGCCGCAAGACGGCCTGAAGATGCCGGCGGATCTTTCGGGAGGCATGGTCAAGCGCGTCGCCTTGGCGCGGGCGCTGGTGCTTGAGCCGGAGCTGCTGTTCCTCGATGAGCCGACCGCCGGGCTCGACCCGAGCCGCTCGGAGAGTTTCGTCGAGTTGATCCTGGCCTTGCGCCGTGAGTTGAAGCTGACCGCGGTGATGGTCACGCATGACCTCGATACGCTGTTCGAGCTGGCGGACCGCATCGCCGTGCTGGCCGACAGAAGATTCATCGCGCTGGGCACGGCGGCGGAAGTCGTGGAGGTGCGGCATCCCTTCATCGCAGAGTTCTTTCTCGGTGCGCGCGGCAGGCGCGCCATGCAGGCGCTCAATAACAAGAAAGAGAGTCATGGGAAATAAGCATGGAAAATAAGGCCCACGCCCTGGTGGCGGGATTGTTCACTTTGTTGTTGCTGGTCGCCGCCGTCCTGATCGCAATCTGGTTCAACCACGACAAGGTGGGCCGCGTACCCTATGAGATGGTGACCAAGCATCCCATGCCCGGCCTGAATCCGCAGGCTGCGGTGCGTTACCGCGGGCTTGACGTCGGGCGCGTCGAAGCGATCCACTTCGATCCCAAGGTGCCGGGTCAGATCGTGGTGCTGCTGGGCGTGCGCCCCGATACGCCGATCACCAGATCGACTTATGGCTCGCTGGCTTACCAGGGCGTAACGGGGCTGGCCTATGTCCAGCTCGACGACGACGGCAGCAATCCCGAGAAATTGCAAAGCAGCGCCAACGATATCGCACGCATAGAGATGCGTGAAAGCCTGCTCGAAACACTACAGGAAAAAGGCCTGGCCATCCTGGAAAAGACCGAGCAATTGACCGAGCGCTTCAACACCCTGCTTGCGCCGAAGAACCAGCAGGCGGCGATGGCGGCGATCGACAATGTCAGCCGCGCCGCCAATAAGATCGAACGCATACCGGACAAGCTGCAGCCCACGCTGGACAAGCTGCCGGCATTGACCAGGCAAACTGAACAGACGCTGGCTTCGTTCAAAAAATTGTCCGACGATACGCGCGCCCTGTCCGACAACCTGAACCGCTTGAGCAACAGCCTGCAAGCGCCTGGCGGCGCCGTAGAGCGCATCACGAACGCAGCGGACCAAGTCAGCGGCGCGGCGAGCGATTTCCAGGACCAGATGCTGCCTTTGGCGCATGACATGCAATCTTCGCTGCGCTCGGCGAACCGCACGCTGGACCATATCGATGCGCATCCGCAAAGCCTGCTGTTCGGCACCAACCCTGCACCAGGCCCGGGCGAACCCGGCTTTACCGCCCCGGCAAAATAATGATAACCATGCGCAAACTTTTCCCTCTCGTACTGACCGCACTCTTGCTCACAGCCTGCTCGTTCGCCGGCCATGCTCCGACGCAAACCGCATTCGATTTCGGCGCAGCGACGCCGGCGCTGCAGCCGACCGCACTGCCGCCGATGATGGTGGCCGCTCCCAACGTGCCTTCCTGGCTCGATAATAGCGGCATGCTGTACCGTCTGAACTACGCCGACGAACACCAGCTCCATTCCTATGCCAACAGCCGCTGGGTGGCGCCGCCCATGCAATTGCTCGAACAGCGCCTGAAGATGCGCATTGCCGAAGCGGGCGGACGCGTTCTCTCATCCAGGGATGCGGCCCAAAACGTGACACTGACCCTGCGCACCGAAGCGGAAGATTTCACCCAGCAATTCGACCGCGCCGACCACAGCAGCGGCCGTGTGGCCTTGCGCGTCTCCATGTTCGACGGACGCAAGCTGCTGGCGCAGACCACCATCGTGGAGCAGGAAGATGCGCAATCGGCCGACGCCGCCGGCGGCGCAAGAGCGCTCGCGCGCGCCGGCGATCTGGCGATAGCCGACATCATCCGCTGGATCGCCGGTCTGCATCTCGATACGAACCCCCAGTCCTGATGAAGACGGCTCCGCTACCGGCCGGCAAGAACGCACAAGCCAGCGCCTCCCCGTTCGCGCGCGCAGGCTTGCTGGCCTATGCCTTGCTGATCGTCTACGCCAGCTGGTTCCCCTTCACCGGCTGGCGCGATCTGGGCGTCTCGCCGCTGGCTTACCTGTGGGCGCCTTGGCCGCGCTATTGGACCTGGTTCGACCTGGCGATCAATGTCGCGGGCTACGCGCCGCTCGGCATGTTCCTCGTGTGCGCCTTATACCCGCATCTGCGGCGCTGGCCTGCCGCTATCGCCGCCGTCCTCTGCGCCGCGCTGGTATCGGGCACGATGGAGGCGGTACAAACTTATCTCCCAAGCCGCGTAGCCTCGAATGTCGACCTGCTCACCAACAGCATGGGTGCGGCCATCGGCGCCGTCGCCGGCACCCTGCTTACGCCGGTTTTACTGGAAGAAAGCCGCTTCCTGCAGTTGCGCGAAAGCTGGTTTCTGCCGGTGGCCGGGCGCGGCCTGATCGTGATGGCCCTGTGGCCGCTGGCGCAAATCTATCCGCAGGAATACCTGTTCGGCCAAGGGCGGATGCTGCCCGTGCTCTCGGACTGGCTGACGGCGTGGTTCGAGACCCCGGTCGATCTCGGTGAGCTGTTGCGCGGCGGACGCGAATTGAGCATAGAGCAATACTGGCTCACCGAAACCTTCATCACCGCGGCCGGCCTGTGCGGCGCCTTGCTGACCTTTCTCAGCGTGTTGCACAAGGAGGCGCCCCGAGCGATGCTGACGCTGCTGCTGGTCCTGGCCGCGCTATCGGTCAAGCTGCTGGCGGGCGCCATCTCGTTCGGCCCGGAAAAAGCCTTTGCCTGGCTCACGCCCGGGGCCGCTACCGGCATCGCGGTCGGCTTGCTCTTGCTGGCAGGCCTGGTGCTGACGCGCCCCAGGACGCAAAAACGCTTGGCGGTGCTGCTGCTCCTGCTGGCCATGACGGCGGCCAACCTGGCGCCGAGCAACCCGTATTTCGTCGCCACGCTGCAGACCTGGGTACAAGGACAATTCCTCAATTTCTTCGGCGCGGCGCAATTCCTGTCGCTGTGGTGGCCGGTTTTCGCCTTATGGTTCCTACTGCACAAGCAGATGCGCAGGACGGTGTAAATCCCGGCGGTGTATCATGTCGCTTTGAACGAAGCATTCTCCGCATACCCGATGAGCGACGATTCCTACTACAAGCAACACGTGTTCTTTTGCATGAATACGCGCGAAGACGGCCGGCCCTGCTGCATGGACCGCGGCGCGCAGGCGGCGCAGGAGCACGCCAAGAAGCGCATCAAGCAACTCGACTTGAACGGCCAGGGCAAGATCCGCATCAACAAGGCCGGGTGCCTCGACCGCTGCGAAGAAGGCCCGGTGATGGTGGTCTATCCGCAAGGGACCTGGTACACCTTCGTCGATACTTCCGACATCGACGAAATCATCGATTCGCACCTGATCGGCGGCAAGGTCGTCGAACGCTTGAAGATATAGCATGGCCCAGACCTTCACCATCCAGGGCGAGGCAGGTAAGCTCGAATGCCTGCTCGACCTGCCGAACACAAACCAGTTCCCGCACCCCGTCGGCATCGCCCTCGTGGCACACCCCCATCCCTTGCGCGGCGGTGGCGGCACGATGCATCACAAGATCGTCCACACCTTGATGCGCGCCTTCGTCAGCCTGGGTTTCGCCACGGCGCGGATGAATTTCCGCGGCGTAGGCGGCTCGGAAGGCGTGCACGATGAAGGCCGCGGCGAGACCGACGACATGGCCCTGCTGGTCGAGGAAATGGAGCGGCGCTTTCCCGGCCTGCCGCTGGAAGCCTTGGGCGGCTTCTCCTTCGGCACCTTCGTGCAGGCCGAGTTGCAGCGCCGCCTGACGGCGCAGGGCAAACCTGCCAAGCGTATGGCCCTGGTCGGCGCGGCTGCAGGCCCTTGGGCAATGGGAAATGTCCCATCGAACACCATTTTGATCCATGGCGAGCTGGATGACGTCATCTTGCTGTCGGACGTATTCGATTGGGCGCGGCCGCAAAAGCTGCCCGTCATCGTCGTCCCTGGTGCCGGGCATTTCCTGCACGGAGAGATGCCATTGATCAAGAAATATGTCATGGCCTTGTGGCGGGAACCAAGCGCCGACTGAAGTATCGAACAGCCCGCACCCGTTTTTGCCGGGTATGCGGGCTTGCCCAAGTTATAATCACACCAGCTTAATTCTTTGCCGCCCCTTGCGGGGACTACGGCTACGCAGACATTCCATGAAAAAAATCGCAATACTGATCGCCGCCGCCCTGTTCGGCGCGTCTTCCGCCATGGCGCAAACGGTTCCCGCGCCGACCATCGCGGCCAAGTCCTGGCTGCTGCTCGATGCCACCAGCGGGCAGGTGCTCGCTTCGCAGAACCCCGATATGCGCATCGAACCGGCTTCGCTGACCAAGATCATGACCGCTTACCTCGTGTTCGAGGCCGTGCACGACAAGAAGGTTTCGCTGGACCAGATGGTCAACGTCTCGGTGCATGCGTGGAAAGTCGACCCTGGCAGCTCGAAGATGTTCATCGACCCGGCCACCCCGGTCAAGATCAACGATCTGCTGTATGGCTTGATGGTCCAATCGGGCAACGACGCCGCCGTTGCACTGGCTGAGGCCGTGGCCGGCAGCGAAGACACGTTCGTCTCCATGATGAACACCGAAGCGCAGCGCATGGGTTTGAAGGCCACCCACTTCAGCAATCCGCATGGCTTGCCCAGTCCGGACAATTATTCGACGGCGCAAGACCTGTCGATCCTGGCGCTGCATGAAATCACCGACTACCCCGATTTTTACAAGATCGATTCGGTCAAGGAATTCACCTACAACAAGATCACCCAGCAAAACCGCAACCGCCTGCTCTGGCTCGATCCGACCGTCGACGGCTTGAAGACCGGCCACACCGAGGCGGCCGGCTTCTGCATGATCGCCTCGGCCAAGCGGCCCAACGGCAAGAGCGGCGACCGCCGTTTGATCGCCGTGGTGCTCGGCACGGCCTCGGACCAAGCGCGTTCGCAGGAAAGCCAGAAGCTGTTGAACTGGGGCTTCCAGAACTTCGACACGGTCAAGCTCTATAGCAAGGGCGAAGCCGTGGCGACAGAAGAAGTCTGGAAAGGCAGCACGAACAAGATCAAGATCGGCTTCGACCGCGACATCTATCTGACCGTGCCCAAGGGCATGGGCGACAAGTTGAAGCCCGTGTTGACGCACAAGGACCCGCTGGTGGCCCCGGTCAACCAGGGTAGCCAGGTCGGCAAGCTGGCCCTGGTGCAACCCGATGGCAAGACCTTGACCGAGTTGCCGGTACTGGCGCTGGAGCAGATCAACCAGGCCAGCATCTTTGGCCGTGCCTGGGACTCCATGCGGCTGTGGTTCAAGTAATCGGCGTACTATTGCAATAGAGCGAGCCGTCCCCATTTGACGTCCATGGATATCACTATGACCAACGTGCCCACGCCCGCCGAGAGCTTGATCGAATACCCGAGCGACTTCCCCATCAAGGTGATGGGGAAGATGCACGACGATTTCGCCCAAACCATCGTCGAAGTGGTGGTGCTGCACGATCCGACTTTCCATGCCGGCAAGATGGAAATGCGCCCTTCTGCCAAGGGCACCTATCTCTCGCTCACGGTGACCGTGCGCGCAATCAGCCGTGAACAGCTGGACAACTTGTATCGCGCGCTGTCTTCGCATCCCATGGTCAAGGTGGTGTTGTAAGACGTCACCTCGTTTCGCAAGACACTTGTAGGGTGGGTAAGCGGTAGGCGCAACCCACCACGCGCAAAGAAAGTAATTTGATGCATTGGCGGATTACCCCCGCCATACGGTCCTTTGGTCAAGGCGATGCTGTAACCCCGCCACATTCCGGCCACTCGGCCTGCGCCTCAAACTCTCTAGCCTCCGCGACCAGCCAGTCGCGGAAAGCCCGCACCTGCGGCTTCTCGAACGCCTGTTCCGTGTAGACGATGTAATAGGCATAGCGTGTGGGCACGGCCACGTCGAACAGCCGCACCAGGTCGCCATCGGCAATCTCCGGCATGGCGATCAAATGGCGCGCCATGGCTATGCCGTGGCCGGCGGCGGCAGAGCGTAGCAGCATCGAGGAATCGTCGAACACCAGGCCGCCCGAAGGCTCGGGAAGAGTCACGCCTGCAGCGGCAAACCAGCGGCCCCAGGTTTCGTCGCCATCGGTACGCAAGAGCATGTCGCGCGTCAGTTCCGAAGGCTTTTGCGGCAGCTTGCCGCCGCGAAAATTCGGGCTGGCGACGGGATAAAGATAATCGCCGATCAGCCATTCCGATTTCACGCCGGGATAGACCCCGGGGCCAAAACGCACGCACACGTCGACCTGGCTGCGCGTCAAGTCGACCAGCTCGGTCGAGGTTTGCAACGTGACCTCGATATCGGGATGGCGGTCGATGAACTTGCCCATGCGCACGGCAAGCCAACGCGCCGCCAGTGATGGCACCGCAGAGATCAACAGGCGTTTGACGCGCGCGTTGCTCTTCAGCTCATGCGCGGCTTCAGCAATGTCGCCCAGGGACTTGCGGATTACCGCCGCAAAGCGCACGCCCTCTGGGGTGATGGCGATGCGTTTGCCGTTGCGTGTAAAAAGTTGCAAGCCCAGGTCTTCCTCCAGCGCACGGATCTGATGGCTGATCGCGCCATGGGTCAGATGCACTTCCTCTGCTGCGCGGGAAAAGTTTTCGTGCCGCGCCGCCGCCTCAAAGGCACGCAGGGCGGCCAGATTGGGCAAGCGTTTCAAGTTGTCGCTCATGGCTTTATGTGAATATTTTTAGCATAACCTGCAAAAATATGTCGATTCCGCGACGACGCTCCACATCCTACAATGGCTTTAAACCTGATATTTCAGGGGCAAAGCCGAACAGGCAGGAGTACAGAATCATGAGAATATTATTCACCAATTCGACGCTAAACATCAAGGACGGCATGACCGTCTCAGGCGTCTCCAACCGCCGCGAAATCTTGAGCGTGCTGCGCGGCAAGCTGTGGCTGACTGTTGAAGGCTCGACCGACGACTATTGGCTCGATGCCGGCGACAACTTCACGGTTGAGCCGGACAAGCTGGTTGTGATCGAGGCTTTCCGTGGCGACGGCCAGATTTTGTTGTCGCATGAGCAAGACGAAGCAGCGGAGGATGAGCCGCGACGTGCTTTCGATTTCTTCAAAGCCTTGCCGCAGAATCCGCTCAAGACCGCCGACCTGGCAGCGACCGAGCCGCAATTTGGTTACACTGGCGACCTATGCCAGCAACAGAAACCGCAAATCCGGCCACAACTGCAGCAACTGCCGCAAAAGCAGCAAGCCTGCCCGGCATAATCCATCGCGGGCTAGAACCTTACGAAACCAGCTTCGCCGCCATGCGCGCGTACACTGACGCGCGCACGGCGGACACGCCCAACCAGCTCTGGATCGTCGAACATCCGCCCGTCTATACCCTCGGCCTCGGCGCCGACCGCAGCCATATCCTCGATGCGCGCGACATCCCCGTGGTGCAGACCGACCGCGGCGGCGAGGTCACCTATCACGGACCGGGCCAGGTGGTGGTCTATCTCCTGATCGACTTGCGCCGGCGCGGCGGCAAGCTTCATGCCCGCGAATTCGTCAACCGCATCGAACAAGCCGTGATCGACACCCTGGCGGCGTATAATCTTGCCGGTGTGCGCAAAACCGGCGCACCCGGCATTTACCTGGCCGACGGGCCGTGGCAAGGCGCCAAGATCGCCGCGCTGGGCCTGAAAGTGCGCGGCAACGGCTGCACTTATCATGGGGTCTCGCTCAACGTCGACATGGACCTCACCCCGTTTTCCTGGATCAACCCTTGCGGCTATGCCGGCCTGGCCACGGTCGACATGAAGACCGCCGGCGCGCCTGCCCTGCTTGCCGACGTGCAAACCGCATTGGCCGATAATTTGATGCAAAGGCTGGATGACCGGCCGCTTACAGAAGACGCACCATGACCTCCGATACCACGCCGCTGGCTTCCTCGAACTACAACCCGAACGACAAGCAAAAGGGCGCCGGCAAGACCGCGCGCATCCCCATCAAGATCGTTCCTGCGGAGCGCCTCCCCAAGCCGGACTGGATTCGCGTCAAGGCCGCGTCGCCTTCGACGCGCTTTTACGAAATCAAGGACATTCTGCGCGCCAACAAGCTCGTGACGGTGTGCGAAGAAGCAAGCTGCCCCAATATCGGCGAATGTTTCGGCAAGGGCACGGCCACCTTCATGATCATGGGCGACAAGTGCACGCGCCGTTGCCCGTTCTGCGACGTCGGCCACGGCCGCCCCGACCCGCTCGATCCGAACGAGCCGGAAAACCTGGCCAAGACGATTGCCGCGCTGAAGCTCAACTACGTCGTCATCACGTCCGTCGACCGCGACGATTTGCGCGATGGCGGTGCTGCTCATTTCGCCGCCTGCATCGAGCGCGTGCGCGAACTGTCCCCGGCCACGCGCATCGAAATCCTCACGCCGGACTTCCGCGGTCGCATGGATCGCGCACTCGAAATCCTGAACGCCGCCCCGCCGGACGTAATGAACCATAACCTGGAAACCGTGCCGCGCCTGTACAAGGAAGCGCGCCCCGGCTCGGACTACGAATACTCGCTGAACCTGCTGAAACGTTTCAAGGCCGCGCACCCCGGCGTGCCGACCAAGTCGGGCATCATGGTTGGGCTCGGCGAAACCGACGAGGAAATCCTGCAAGTGATGCGCGACCTGCGCGCACATGATGTGGACATGCTGACCATAGGCCAATACCTGATGCCTTCGGGCGACCATCTGCCGGTGCGGCGCTATGTGCATCCGGACACCTTCAAGATGTTCGAGGACGAGGCTTACAAAATGGGCTTCGTGCACGCCGCCGTCGGCGCGATGGTGCGCTCTTCTTACCATGCCGACCAGCAGGCGCATGGGGTTGTAGCCGGTTAATTATTCACTGGGGCACCTTGTGATGGAGCCAACTCACCCTCTCATGACGCATGAGAGATGATTGAAGTTGGAGAGACAAGCTGCACTTTCGGGCGGCCCGCGTGAGCGCATCTCAAACGGAATGGTCGAAGGCCATTCTGAAAACAGACCTGCTGCCTCGTGAAAACTGATTGCGGCAGGTACTTCCATGCGCGCCGTGAAAATCACCGCGCTAGATAGCAGGTAAATCGCGCCTTTGATTGACGCATGCGTCAAGTCGATATAGTTCCCTCGATATTATCAAAAACGCATTACCTCTCCGTGACATTCTCCTGCAAATTTCTTGGGCTGTAGGTATTCCTACAACAGAAGTGGCGAAATAGTTAGTTAAATTTGCAATCTATTGACAGTTTGTTATCCGCAAGCGTAGTGTCCGCCCTGTCGGAAACTCTGGTGCCCATGGCTGGGTGTTTTTCCCGGCCGATGAGACCGGATTTGCCGACTATCAATCAGTTGTTCCAAGCAGTTTGTCCTGACTGGCAGTAACGAAGAAGCCTTTTGCGATCCGGCATGCGGCAGCACTTCCTGCCCTGTGCCGCGATGACCAAAGGTGAGGGAATCCGTTCTGGCGTTCTTTCGGGCGGTTTCCGTCAAAAACCTACAAAACGCATAGCAAAATCACGGAGAGAAAATGTCACACGTTCATCGTCATCCAATGAAAATACGTCCGTTGGTGCTCGCCATCGCCACCCTGTTTTGCGCCGGCGCGCAAGCAGGCACCACGTCCGCATGGGCGCCGACGGCCACCAAGTCGTATGTCCGCAATCATCCCGCCGCGGTCGGCACGCAAGCGACGGAAATGTCTTCCGGCGCACCGGTGCACATTGCCGTCAGCCTGAAGCTGCGCAACAAGGCGGCGCTCGATGCCTTGACTGCCGGTATCCGAAACGGCAGTAGGCAATACCTGACCCCGGCGCAATTCACGGCGCAATTCGGCCCGACGCAGGCACAGGCCGACGCCGTGGCCGCCTATTTGTCGGCGTCCGGTTTCCGCAATGTGACGGTTGCGCCGAACCGCATGCTGGTCACGGCGGACGGCAATGCCGCAACAGTGAAAGCGGCCTTCAATACCACGCTGAAGACCTACGTCAAGGACGGGAAGCAAGTGCACGTCAACGAGGCCGACGCGATGGTGCCTGCGGCGCTGGCCGATGTCGTGCTGGCCGTCCACGGCTTGCAGACCGCCGAGACCTTGCATACCCTGATGCGCAATACGACCAAGCTGCAGACGCAAGGCACCGTGTCCGGGCACGGCGCCACCGACTTCTCGACCATCTATGACGCCGACAGCCTGCCGGCGGCGGGCAATACGTCGATTGCGATTATCGCCGAAGGCAATATCGCGCAATCGCTGACCGACTTGAGCGCCTTTGCCTCGCAGAGCGGCTATTCCGCGGTGAGCGCCCAGGAAATCGATACCGGCACCAAGACCAGCGACACCAGCGGCACTGACGAGTGGGATCTGGACAGCCAGGCCGCGCTCGCCGCTGCCGGCGGCAGCGTAAAGAGCATGCTATTCTACGTCGCGCCCAGCTACTCGGATGCCGACCTCGGCACGGCGTTCAACCGCGCCGTGACGGACAATACGGCCAAGACGATCAGCGTTTCGCTCGGCGTGTGCGAATCGACCGCGCAAGCCGACGGCAGCATGGCGACGGACGACCAGATCTTCCAGCAAGCCATGGCACAGGGACAAGTGTTTTCGGTTGCGGCCGGCGATGCGGGCGCGCAGGAATGCGCGCCCCCCTCGACCGGGCAAAGCTATCCGGCCACCTCGCCCTATGTGATCGCGGTCGGTGGAACGACCCTGACTTCGAGCGGCACGGCTTACGCTTCCGAGACGGTGTGGAGCGGTACGGGCGGCGGCGCGAGCATCGTCGAGTCGGCCCAACCCTGGCAGACCAATGCCGGTGTGCTGAGCAGCAGCAAGCGCGGGGTGCCCGACATCGCCTTCGATGCGGATCCGAACAGCGGCTTCCTGATCAACAGCAGCGGCGTGCCGACCCTGGTAGGCGGCACCAGCCTGTCCGCCCCCTTGTTCGCCGGCTTTTGGGGCCGCATTCAATCGGCGCACAGCAACACGATTGCCTATCCGGCCTCACTGTTTTACAGCAAGAACGCCGCGGTGCTCGCGGCCTACCACGACGTGACAAGCGGCAGCAATGGTGTCGCCAGCGCCAAGGCCGGCTGGGACTATGCATCGGGCTGGGGCAGCTTCGATGTTGCGAAAATGAATGCGGCCGTGGGAACACCTACTCCGACGCCTACACCTACGCCGACTCCAACTCCGACCCCCACCCCAACTCCGACGCCTACTCCCACGCCAACCCCGACACCAACCCCGACGCCGACGCCCACTCCGACGCCGACACCTACACCCACTCCGACGCCAACGCCGACCAATCTGATCGTCAACGGCGGATTTGAATCCGGCGCCACGGGCTGGACGGATGCAACCGGAGACATCGGTTACTGGGCCGACGAGCCGGCCTATGCAGGCAACTACGACGCGTGGATGGGCGGCGCGACCAGCCTCAACGATGCCGTGTACCAAAAAATCGCCATCCCTGCGACGGCCAAGACCGTGACGCTAAGTTTCTACCTGCACGTCGACACTGCGGAGAGCGGCACCAAGGCTTACGACACGATGGCAGTCCAAGTGCGCAGCACGGGCGGTACCGTGCTTGGGACCCTGGCTACGTTCAGCAATGCGAACCAGGCCTCTGGATACCAGCTGCATAGCTATGACATGAGCGCCTACAAGGGCCAGACGGTCGAGGTCTATTTCAACGCGGTGAACGACTATGAATATCCGACTTCGTTCGTCATCGACAACGTCAGCGTGACGGCACAGTAAGCGGCTATCCGAATAAACATTATCGAATTGGAGAACAGAAATGAATAAAAACTTGATCGCCGCGCTATTGATGAGCGCAAGCCTGCATGCCATGGCCAGCGACCAGAGCGATTGCGCCGCCGGTGCCGGCGCCTATGTGTCGGGCACGGTCGTCAGCGGCCCGGTCTTCGCGGCCGCGACACAGACCCTGCAAGGCGTGCAGTTGAGCCATACCCATCTCAAGCTCTTGTCCGACCAGGATGGTCAAACCTATGACGTCGCCATCGACAACGTGTACGCCGTGGACTACGTGTTGAATTCGAACACGGTGCCGAAGTCGCTCGCGGCCATCCACGTGAACGACCACCTCGCCACCTGCGGCGCGCTCTACACCAGCGGCGGCCCGGGCACGCACTGGGTGCACAACAATTGCGGCGCCACACCGACCGCTTCGGCGCCCAACGGCTTCATCAAGAAAGCCCCGGCTCGCGGGCCGGTATATGCCAATCTCGAGCGCAGCACGGCGTATTGCTATTTGTGGGGGCAATAAGCTTGAGGTGAGGTAAGCTCTGCCGCACGGTGCGTCGATGACGTTCCGTGCGGCGCAAACGTCCTGCACTCCGCTCACGAATACGCCTGGCCGAGAAAATTCATGGAAGAACAGCAAGGTAACGCGGTCAAGCTCATCTGCGAAACCACCAAGGGCCGCATCGATATCGTGGTTCGGCCGGATTGGAGTCCGTTCGGCGCAGCGCGTTTTCTGGAATTGGTCGACGACGGCCACTTTGATAACCTGCCGCTGTTCCGCTGCGTCGCCAACTTCCTGTGCCAGTTCGGCTCAAGGCCGCCCCGGCCGCATACCAGATCCTATGCGGCGATACCGGACGACCCCAAGCTGCCGCATCTGCGCCAGTTCCGGCGCGGCTACCTGAGCTTCGCGGGCAACGGCGAACATTCGCGTGCCACGCATATGTTCATCACGCTCGGGGAAAACCTCGACAATCTCGGCACCATGCCCTGGGAAACGCCGTTCGGCTACGTGACCGACGCCAGCATGCAAGGCACCGTCAGCCGCTTCACGACCGCCTATGGCGATATCCCGCCCTGGGGCAATGGGCCGGAGCCGCACAGGATCGAGGCCACGGATGGGGCCTGGTACCTGAAGCTGAAATTTCCCGCGCTCGATTACATCACTTCCTACAAGCGGGCATAGCAGCCCTACACCGTCACCGGCCAGTTCCAGCCGTGCCGGTCCGTACGCGCGACGGCGGCCTGGATGGTCGATAACATGGCTTCGCTCGGCTGGCGTTTTTTCTTGCCCAGCAGGATGAGGCGCTTGATCGCCGGCACGAGCTCGGTTTTCATCCTGCCTTCAGACAAGGCAAACAGGAAGGCAATCACTGCTTGCGCTTCGTCGTCGGTGAATTTATCCATCATCTCGCGCAAGGCGGTGACTATGTCTTGCGGCAGGCCCAGCGCTTCGAGCTGGCGCAAAGTGACAGGCAATTTCTTCACGTCGAGGGCGCCATCCAACTCCTTGTGCAAACGGACGAGGAAGAACGACGGCGCTTCTTCCGGTGCATGGGCAATCATGCTTGCCATATCCCTGGACACCCCTCGTTCCATCGGCGCCCCAGCAGCCATCATGGGAGCAGCGGAGACCGCCGCCATTTCCGCCATGGCCGCTGCCAAGTCTGCACTCGGGCCAATCCGTGCCGACCGCTTCTTGGCAAGCACCGCCCCACCCCAACCCGCCGGCGCCATTTGCGGCACCTGCTGTAATTGCGGCAAGGTCTCGGCTTTCGCTTCGCGCTCGGCCACGACGAGGAAATTCGTCAGCGGTGTAAGCAACTGATATTCCAGCGCCAATGCCAGCCTGGCCGGCTCTTCCCGCAGCTGCTCGATATGACGGGCAACCGCCAGACGCGGCAGGTCGGGATGTTCCACCAGCTCCGGCGTGACCGAAACCGACTGCTCGCGCTCCAGGGCGAAATGCAGGCTCACGGGCCCGCCCGGCGCTGCAGCAAAGGCGGCCCAGGCCAGCACCGTATCGCCGGCGTAGAGCGCTTTCGGCAGCGGCGTCTGCCACAAGGGCTCTGCGGCCCACTCAAGCCTGGCCGTTTCGATTTTCGGTTGGCGCAGGCGGTGGAATTGCTTGAGGATGACTTCCGCCATCCCTTCCTGCGGGCTGACCAACTCAAACGCGCCGCCTGTGCATTCCGCGATGTCGCCCACGAAGCCCTCGGCCACCACCGTGCCGACGCCGACCGAGAAAATGCGCTGCCCCGATTTTTTCGCCTTGCCGATCAGCGAGGCATATTCGGCGATCTGGCCATCGGTGATGAGCAGAATGGCGTCTTGCAGCTCGCCCGCATCCCGTTTGGCCATGCGATAGCACGCATCGAGCGCGCCGCCGGTTTCGGTGCCTCCCATGTCCGCCTGCAGCCGGCTCAATTCTTCTGCTGCGGCCGCGATATTGGCCGGCGTCGCCGCAACCAACTTGGGAAACAGATGGCGATGATCGCTGCCGAACAGCGTGATGTTGAACGCGTCGTCCGGACGCAACTGCGTCAATATTTCCAGTGCCGCCTTGCGCGCCTGGATGATGCTGGCCCCGGCCATCGAACCGGAGCAGTCGATCAATACATTGAGGCGCAATGGCAGCGCCTGCCGTGCGGCCAGCATGGGAATGCGTAGCGCGGCGAGGGCAAAATATTGATCCTCGACGCGATCTCGCACCACAAGGCAGCTATCGGTCTGCGCGGACTTGAACAGCAGCACAAAGTCGCGATCCATCGTGCCGTCCTGGGCCAGCGCAATGTGCAGCTTGCCGTTGCGCGAGGCCACGGCGAGCCTGTGTGTCGGGCTGTTCACTTCCGCCTCGGCCAGCAAGCCCTCGGCCTCGATATCGATGGAAAGCGGATAGCTCACGGTTGTGCTCGTGACCGGCACCTGGTGCGGTTGCATTTCCGCGGGCGAGGGCGTGCCATAGCGAGGCGCGATCGTGGTAGGCAGCAGCAGGCGCAAGTGCTCTCCCTGCCATTGCTGGGCCATGCCATAGCGATAGCGGATCACGCACGGCTCGCCGGCCATCAGGTTGCCGAGATTCATGGTGTAAAGGCCGGGTCCGGCGCTTTGCAGCATGACGGCGGTATCGCCGTCGGTGACGGCATCTTCGTAGGCGGCTTCGGCCTGCCGTTTTTCGACGATCATGCCGGACAAGGCGCGGCCATCGAGTTCCACCTCCAGCGCCAGCAAGACCGCTCCCATGGGCAGCGGAAAGGTATATACCGCTTCGATATTGGTGTCTTGTGTGTTCAGGTAACGCTGTTCGACTTCCACCTCGCCCAGTAAGCCGCGCAGCTTCACCCGCGCAGCGACGCCCTTCAGGGCGATGGCGGCGCCGGTCTTGTCACACAGCAGCGCTTCGATTTCTTCATGTTTCATGGTCATTTCCCTTTTTGCTCTTTTTGCAGCACATGCTCATACAGTGCCATCACACCGCGCGTGAATTCGCGCACCGCCTCCGGGCTGAGGCCGGAGCGCCCGGGCTCCAGCATGAGTTCCACTCCGTCGGCCACGTAGAGATGACTCCAGACTTCCACACTGCCCGGTTCGCGCCTGCGCGCCGGCGGCAAGGTACCGGAGCCGGGCGCATGCAGGATTTCCCTGATCCGGTCGAGCGACAAGCCGGCTTCCTGCCATTTGCGCAGCTCGATCAATTGCTCCAGATGGCGCTGCACATAATACGCACCGCGCTTTTCGCCAAATGGCCGGTCAATCAAGCCCTGCTGAATGTAGTAGCGCACCGTCCGGGTATTCAGACCGGCCAGGCTTGCCAGTTCGTCCACGCCGTAGCGCGGGTTGTTGTCGTCGTCATCCATGGCCACATAATATACATAACAAGTGTATTAAACAAGTGTATTATAAAATTTATGTGGAGGTCGGTCCGCGGCGGCTTTTGGACGCCGCTGCCAAAGCTTGATCGGCATCAAGAAACCGGCAAGGTTTTTCCGGCATGCCGGCTCATTCGCTTCGTTCGAGCCTTATGATGAATACTAGGTCCCGCGCTTATGTTTCGCTCCGACAAAACCATGGCCAAGATATTCCCGATCCACCCCAACCACCCTGAACGCATCTGCTGGGGTTGTGACAAATACTGCCCGACAGACCGCATGGCCTGCGGCAACGGATCGGTACGCACGCCTCATCCATCGGAGTTGTTCGGCGACGATTGGCAGGATTGGCGGCCGGCAGCGGCATCGCAAGAAACCGACACACCCCATTGCGCAGACACCTGACCTGACAACCGGGCGGGCTTGGCGCGGCAATGCCGTCGGCTTCTGGCGTGGCGCGGCACCTGTTTTATCAATTTGCCGGGACCCCGATCTCGCCGAATTCGACCGGCCACCTGGCATAAACAAGGTGAACGTTTTCGCTTTCCAGGAAGGCGAAAAAGCGCTCGCATTCCTCCTCCGTCGCAACCATGGTGATTTCGACCGGCTGGTCGGCCAGTTCGAAGAAACGGGCCGAGTGTAGGCGCTTGTGATGGCCGAAGCCCAGCGCGCCCATGAACACCGTCGCGCCACGTATGCCGTGCTCGCGGGCGGCGTCGACCAGCCAGTCGTGCAGGGCGGCATGGCGGTGCCGCTTGTTCTGCTCCGTGAAAAATTCCAGTTGATAGCCTTTCATGATGCCTCCTGAGGTTCGCCCCTGGTTCTTGCAGTATAGGCCTGTGGTTGGCGTACCGCGCTCCATTGCGATTTGCCAGAGAGTATCGAAGACCGGCGGGAAACGGTATCATCGCGACCATCGATATTTTCTGCCCGGGAGCATCATTGGACGTCACGATTTACCACAACCCCGCCTGCGGCACCTCACGCAATACCCTGGCCTTGATCAGGAATGCCGGTGTCGAACCCGTCGTGATCGAGTACCTGGCCCATCCGCCGGCGCGCGAAGAATTGCGCGACATGATTGTCAAAGCCGGCTTGACCGTGCGCGATGCGATACGTACCAAGGAAAAGGCTTGCGCCGAACAAGGCTTGCATGACCCCGCCTTGAGCGACGAGCAACTGCTCGATGCCATGCTGGCCACGCCGCTGCTGATCAACCGGCCCTTCGTCGTGACGCCTTGGGGTGTGCGCCTGTGCCGCCCTTCGGAGCTTGTGTTGGACATTCTGCCGCTGCCGCAAAAGGGGCCGTTCGCCAAGGAAGATGGTGAATTGGTGATCGATGCGGAAGGCCGGCGCGCAGGCAGCCAGCCGGCCTGATCCCGGCCGCCGAATGCTGTAGCGCAGCAATCGCATGGCGATCAGGGGGCCGCTACAATAGTCGGCTCGACAAATCCGGTCAGTGCCTCCACAAGAAGCGGACCATACCCAGAAACGAGACTACCGTCATGCGCCTATCGTTCGCCGCCCTGCTGCTTGCCTTCACCCAGTCTGTTTTGCCGGCCTACGCCGACCAGCTGACCATAGAACGCCTCCATGCCGACCCGGCGCTGTCCGGCCCCGGCGTGCGCCAGTTGCAGGTGGCGCCTGACGGTTCTCGCGTGACTTTCCTGCGCGGCCGGCCCGATGACCAATTCCAGCTCGACCTGTGGGAATTCAACCTGCACGACAAGTCGCTGCGCCGCCTGGTCGATTCCAAGGCGCTGGTCCCGGAAGAAAAACTGTCCGATGCGGAAAAGGCGCGCCGCGAGCGCGAGCGCACGGCGGCCTATCACGGCATCGCGCATTACGACTGGTCGCCCGACGGCAAGCAGATGCTGGCGACCCTGGCCGGCAAGCTCTACCTCGTCGACGTGAACCATCCCGACGCCGCACGCCTGATCGCCAGCGGCGACGTGATCGATCCGCAGATTTCGCCCAAGGGCCACTACGTCTCTTATGTGCGCGACCAGAACCTGTTCGTGCTCGACTTGGCCAGCGGCGCCGAGAAGCAGTTGACCAAGGACGGCGGCGGCACGGTGCACAATGCCGAAGCCGAGTTCGTGGCGCAGGAGGAAATGGACCAGACCAGCGGCTATTGGTGGGCGCCGGACGACAGCGCCATCGCCTATAAGCGTTTCGACGAAACCCAGGTGCCCGTGGCGCGCCGCTTCGAGATTTATCCTGCGCGCACCGAGGTGGTCGAACAGCGCTACCCCGGCGCCGGCGCCCCCAATGTCGTGGTCGGTCTGGCCGTGGTCTCCCCCGTCACCGCTGAAAGCCGTAACATCGATCTCGGCGCCGACAAGGATATTTATCTCGTGCGCGCCGACTGGAGCAGCGACGCGCATGAACTGGTGTTCCAGCGCGAGGCGCGCAACCAGAAGCAGCTCGACCTGGTTGCCGTCGATGCGAAGAGCCTGGCGCAACGCCTGCTGTTTTCCGAAACCTCCAAGACCTGGATCCAGATCGGCGACAACAAGCCGGTCTTCCTGGAGCATACCAAGGCTTTCCTCTGGCCGTCCGAACGCAGCGGGCGCAAGCACCTTTACCTGTATTCGCTCGACGGCAAGCTGCTGCATGCGGTAACGCAAGGCGAATGGGGCATCGACGACCTGCTCGCCGTCGATGAAAAAGCCGGCCGCATCTACGTCACGTCGAACCGCGATGCCGTGATCGACAAGCAGGTCTATGCGCTGGCGCTCGACGGCAGCACGGCCGACAAGCCCAAGCGCATCACGCAGGCCGACGGCTGGCATGAAGCCAGGTTCGCGCGTCATGGCGAGACCTTCGTCGATACCTGGTCCGACCCGAATACGCCGCCGCAAGTCTCGGTACGCAATCCGGATGGAAGCTTCGTCACCTGGCTCGAACACAATGAATTGAACGACAGCCATCCCTACGGCCCCTATCGTGCAAACCATCTGAAAACCGAATTTGGCACACTGCAGGCGAGCGACGGCCAGACCATGCATTATTCGCTGATCAAGCCCAGGGATTTCGATACATCCAAGCGCTACCCGGTGTTCGTCGAGGTCTATGGCGGGCCGCATGCACAAATCGTGGATCGGCGCTGGGGCAGCTTGTTCGAGCAATACATGGCCCAGCACGGCTACGTGGTGTTCCGGCTCGACAACCGCGGCTCGTACCGGCGCGAGCGCAAGTTCACCGATGTGATCTACCGCAATCTGGGCCAGCATGAAGTGGAAGACCAGTTGCGCGGCATCGATTGGCTGGCACAGCAGCCCTATGTCGATGCCAAGCGCATCGGCGTGTTCGGCTGGAGCTATGGGGGCTTCATGACGCTGCGCCTGCTCGAGGCCGGCTCGGACCGCATCGCCTTGGGTGCGGCCGTGGCCCCGGTGACCGATTGGCGCCTGTACGACACACACTACACCGAGCAATTCCTGGACCGCCCGCAAGACAATGCGGACGGTTACCTGCAAAGCGGTGTGCCGGCCCATCTGGATGGCCTGCACTCGCCTTTGCTGCTGGTGCACGGCATGGCCGACGATAACGTGCTATTCGTCAATTCGACGCAATTGATCGCCGACCTGCAAAAGCGCGGCATCTTGTTCGACTTGATGACCTATCCCGGTGCCAAGCATGGCATCACGGGGCCGGCCAACCAGAACCACGTGTTCCGCACGATCGCCAGTTTCTTCGACAGCCATTTCGGCACCGATGCCGGAAAGCCATAGTCCTGTCAAAAAACTCGGCTAGAGTAGTTGTTTTTCACGCTTACGGATCTCGCCATGGCTCAAGCCCGCCGCATTGTCTTCGCTCTCGTCCTGTCAGCCCTGCCCGGCTTGGCGCTGGCCTGGAATGCGCAGGGACATCAGGAGGTCGGCGCCGTGGCCGACCGCATGATCGCCGGCACGCGCGCCGAACAATGGGTGCATGCGCTGTTGGGTGAGCGCAACCTGGAAACGGTCTCGGTCTGGGCCGATTGCGCCAAGGCCACCAAGTCTGTGGACGACGTCGATTTCGTCTACCAGGATAACCCCAAGTACGCGGAATGCGCGGTGTTCAATACGCCCCAGGACAAGGCGCGTTTCGAAAGCTACGTCTCGCGCAACTGGAAGCAATGCGGCAACGTGCACGGCACCGAGTATTGCCACAGCCAATACCACTATGCCGACGTCTCCAGCCTGCGCGACCATTACGACCCGAGCTATGCCGGCACCAACAACCACGACGTGGTGCATTCAATCAACGCCGCCGTCGCCGTCTTGCGCGGGCAGGCGCCCGATGCGCCGTTCTCGATCGCCGATAAGCGCGAAGCCTTGATGCTCCTGGCGCACTATGTGGGCGACGTCCACCAGCCGCTTCACGTGGCGGCGCTTTACCTCAACGACAAGGGCGAAACGGTTGACCCCGACCGCACGGGCTACAAGCTGGGGCAGGATACTGCCGGCGGCAACAACATCGTCGACGACAAAAAGCTGTTTCATGGCGAATGGGATACGCCGCCGGCCGATCTGATGGCCAACGGTGCGCCGGTCGAAAGGCTGATGAAACTGGCGCGGGCCGTGCCGCCGACCAAGGGCAAGCTCGATACCTGGTCGGCCAGGTGGGCCAGCGATTCGGTCAAGCTCGCGCCGCAGGTGTTCGGCGGCTTGCGTTTTATGATGCGCGCACCATTGGGCGGGGACGTGGAAAACAGCCCGGAAAAATGGGACGTGGCCGGCATCGATGCCGGCTACCAGGCCAAGGCCGACGAGATCAAGCTGGAACAGATCGCCAGGGCCGGCGCACGGCTGGCGCAATTGCTTGAAGCAATCTGGCCGCAAAATGCGCCGGCACCCGATACGGCCAAGTGGCCCTAGAAACGGCGGTTGGACAGGCGCGAGTGTGCATTTTTCCGGACTTCCGGGCAGGCGACGGCTTGCTTCGCCTCGGCTTCGGACAAGTTGAGGCGCAAGGCACCAAGGTGTTCTGTGGCAGAAATATCCGGCGGATCGGACAGGACGGGCACGGTGACGGTGGGGCGGCAGGCAGCAATAGCAGGGACAAGCTCTTCCCTGCCTTCACTCCTGGCAGTTGCGAGCAGTCAGCCGGGCACGAAGCGGGGCGCAATGCTTGCCATTTCAATATCGATCCGCCATCCACAGCGCGCAACACCGGCACTCAGTCGGCGCTAAGCTCGCGATCGAGCAACTGCTGCAGCCTGGCCGGGTCGAGTGCGCCGTCAACGCGCTGCACAATGCGCCCATCGCGGCCGATAATGAAGGTCGAAGGCACGGCGTGCAAGCCGCCGAAGGCATGGGCCGCGGCGTCGTCGATATCGAGCGCGACGGCAAACGGCAGATGGCGCGTCTGGGCATAATCGAGCACGATATTCGGCGGGTCGTAACTGGCCGCCACCGCCACCACGTCCAGCCCGCGCGCATGCAGGCGGGTATAGATATCGGCCAGCATGGGCATCTCGCGCACACAGGGTGCGCAGCTCGGCGCCCAAAAATTGACCAGCACTACCCGGCCTTTCAAGGCTTGCAATGCCAGCTTCTCGCCCTTGATGGTCGTGAATACCACCGCCGGTGCCGATGCCGGAAAAAGACTGGTCGTTGCGATCGCAATAACGACGATTACGGCAAAGATGGCGAAGGGCCGGCGACTGTAGATTTTGCGCAGCATGGTCGGGGCAGGCTATGAAGCCGCCATTATAGCGACACGCCTCCATTCCTCGTTGCAAGCCTTTCAAGCGCCTGCCGTAGGTAAAACTACCTATGTCCTCAGGTAGTTCTCAGGATTGTTGCTCTATGGGCACGCCCCTAGAATCGGCCTCATGCTTCGGTGGCTGCGGGTATAGTGCCTGTTGATACCCGTCCCGAACCGGTCCGCGCCTTACCGGACGCAATAACGGAATCACCATGAAAACATTCGGCATCAAGACAATACGGAAATTGGCGGCGGCGCTGGCCGTATCGCTTTGCTTCACCACCGGCGCGCACGCGACGGAATTGAACATCTGGGTCATGACCACGACCTCGCAACAGCAGCAGGACATGCGCGACCTGTTGAAGCCCTATCTGGCCAAGAACCCCAACCTGCGCGTCAATGTGACCGTGCTCAATTGGGAATCGGCCTGGAACAAGATCACTGCGGCGGCTGCTTCGGGCCAAGGGCCGGATGTGCTCGAATTGGGCACTACCTGGGTCGCTGCCATCTCGTCGATGGGTGCGCTGGAGCCCTTGAACGCGCACCAGCAGCAGGAAGTCGGCGGCGGGCAGGCGTTTTTCCCGGCGGTCTGGGGCACCACGCACCGTTACGACGACAGCACCATCTATGCCCTGCCCTGGTATGCCGATGCGCGCGCTGCATTCTACCGCGCCGACGTGTTCAAGAAAGCCGGCATCAACCCGCGCGATGCCTTCCTGAACTGGGGCAGCTTCAAGCAGGCCATGCAGAAAATCAACGGCATGGAGATCGACGGCAAGAAGATCGCCGCGCTGGGCTACCCCGGCAAGAACGACTGGAACGTGGTGCACAATCTCGCACCCTGGATCTGGAATGCCGGCGGCGACCTGCTCTCGCCGGACCGGCGCAAGTCGGCCATCAATTCGCCCGAGACGCTGCAAGCGATCACCTATTACACCAGCTTCGCCGCCGAAGGCTTGATGCCGCTGTCGGCGCTGGAAAAGGATTCGGTGCAGATCGAGAACGGCTTTTTCAACGGCCAGTATACCGTGATCTTTTCCGGCCCGTGGACGCTCAAGCTTGCCGCCACGCCTAAGGCCAAGGGCGGGCAGGCCGAATCGGTGGCGGCGCACAACTTCGGTGTGGCGCCTTACCCGGCCGGTTTGAAAGGCAACCAGACCTTTTTCTCCGGCTCGGATCTGGCGATCATGAAGTCGTCGAAGAACAAGGACGAGGCCTGGAAACTGCTGTCTTACCTTGTCTCGCGCGAGGCGCAAGTCACCTATAGCAAGATGTCGGGCATGCTGCCGACGCGGCTCGATGCGGCCAATGACGCCCAACTGATGGCCAACCCGCACTATGCCGAATTCGTCGCGCAAGTAAAGAATGGACGGCACTATCCATCGATCCCGGCCTGGGGCCCGCTCGAATCGGTCTACCTGAAAGACATCGGCAATACCTTCGACATCGTCGCCGGCGTGCGCGGCAAATACACGCCGCAAGCGATCAAGCAGGCGCTCGACGCCACCGCCAACGAAGCCAACGACGTGCTGGAAGAATCGCGATGAGGGTGCCCGGCATCAGCGCCGCCGAAGGCGTGCCGGCGCCTTTGCGTGTCGCCGCTACGTCCGCCCCGCTGCCGCAGACAGGAAACCGCGTGCGCAAGAAAAGGAAATTCGACGCCTTCCCCTATATGCTGCTGGCCCCGGCCGTCATCATGATGCTGGTAGTGAACCTGGTTCCCATCATCGAGGGCTTCTACATGTCCTTGCTGAAGCTGAACCAGTACACGCTGACGCAATATCTCGATGCGCCCTTCATCGGCGCGGAAAACTACCGCCGCGTGCTGTTCGAGAGCCACAGCCCGATCCGTGCCGGCCTCGGCCTGGCCTTGCGCAATACGGCGCTCTATACGCTGGCGGTTTCGGTGCTGGCCATCGTCATCGGGCTCGGCGTGGCCATGCTCTTGAACCGCGATTTCCCGGGCCGCAACATCGCGCGCACGCTGCTGCTGCTGCCCTGGATCGTCCCCTCCTACGTAGTCGGCACGCTCTGGGGCTTCATGTGGCAGCGCGACGTGGGCATCATCAACACCATGCTGGTCGACGGGCTGCACCTGATGGACGACAAGCCGTTCTGGCTGCTCGGCTCCAACAGTTTCTGGGCCATCGTCATTCCCACGGTCTGGCGCGCCTGGCCCGTGATGATGCTGATCTTCCTCGCCGCCTTGCAGGCCATCCCCGAAGACCAGTATGAAGCGGCCACGCTCGACGGCGTACCGAAGTGGAAGCAATTCCTGCACATCACGCTGCCGACGCTGAAGCCCATCATCGTGATCCAGTTCATGTTCCAGATCATCGACAACGTCTATTCCTACAACATCGTCTCGATGATGTTCGGCAACGGCGCGGGCCACCCGGGCGAATGGGCCGACCTCTTGATGCCGTTGTTGACACGCCAATCGTTTTCCTACTGGTTCTTCGGCCAGGGGGCCGCAGTCTCGTTCATCATGATGGTGATCATGCTGGCGTTCGTCGGCGTCTGGATGAAATCGTTCAAGCGGAGCATGACCAGTGAAGACTAAGCGCATCAGGACCAGGCGGCGCGTGTCGGATTTCCTGCTGACCTGCCTGACCTGGGCCATCGTCGTCTTGACGCTCCTGCCGATCGCCTGGATGGTGCTGTCCTCGCTGCATAACTACAGCGATATCTCGTCCGGCAGCCAGCTCGACCCCGATCAGCCGCTGCAATGGCAGAATTACCGCGACATGTGGGTCAACGTCGATTTCTTCAATTACCTGAAGAACAGCCTGATCATCTGCGGCGCCACCACCCTGCTGGCCACCTGCGCCGCCACCTGTGCCGCCTATGCCCTGGCGCGCTTCCGCTTCCGCGGCTCGAACACGGTGAGCGTAGGCATCACCGTCACGCAGGTGATTCCCGGCATGCTGTTCTTCCTGCCGCTCTACATGCTGTACCGCCACATCGGGCAGGACTGGGGTTTCCAAATGCTCGATACCTATCGCGGCATGATCTTCCTCTACGTTGCGCTGTTCACGCCGGCCTCGGTCTGGATCATGCGCGGCTTCTTCGTTTCCATTCCGCGCGAACTGGAAGACGCCGCCGTGATCGATGGCTGCTCGCGCTTCGGCGCCTTCGTGCGCATCGTGTTGCCGATCAGCGCGCCCGGCATCATCGCCACGGCGACCTTCATTTTCCTGCTGGCCTGGGATGAGTTGTTCTTCGCCTGGTCGCTGACGAGCTCAAGCGACGTACAAACCATACCCGTAGGCATACGCCTCTTCATCGGCCAGTTCCAGCAGCGCTACGACCTCATGATGGCTGCGGCCACGGTGTCGACGCTGCCGGTATTGATCGCCTTTTTCGTCTGCCAGCGCTTTTTCGTCAAGGGTTTGGCAGCGGGTGCCGTCAAAGGATAATTTTTCGAGGTAGCCATGGCTTCGGTCAGTTTCAGAAATATCAGCAAGCACTACACCGAGGACGTCAGCGTGATCGCAGGTGTCGATTTCGACATCGAGGATGGCGAGTTCGTGGTGTTCGTCGGTCCCTCGGGCTGCGGCAAATCCACGCTGTTGCGCATGGTGGCCGGGCTGGAAGACGTGACCGATGGCGAGATCCGCATCGGCGACGTGCTGGCCAACGACTTGCACGCGTCCAAGCGCGGTGTGGCCATGGTGTTCCAATCGTATGCGCTCTACCCGCACATGACGGTCGAGCAGAACATGGGCTTTGCGCTCAAAATGGCCGGCATGGCCAAGCCCGACGTCGCCGCCCGGGTGAAACGGGCAGCCGACATTCTGCAAATCACCCATCTGCTCGAGCGCAAGCCCAAGGCGCTGTCGGGCGGCCAGCGCCAGCGTGTCGCCATCGGCCGCGCCATCGTGCGCCAGCCCAAGGTGTTCCTGTTCGACGAGCCGCTGTCGAATCTCGATGCCTCGCTGCGGCAAAATATGCGTATCGAACTCTCCAAGCTGCATCGCGAACTGGGCACCACCATGATCTACGTCACGCACGACCAGGTCGAGGCGATGACCCTGGCCGACCGCATCGTGGTATTCAATGCCGGCGTGGTGCAACAGGTCGGCACGCCGCTGGAGCTGTACGAGCATCCGAAGAACCTGTTCGTCGCCGGTTTTCTCGGCGCGCCGAAGATGAACCTGCTGCCGGCACGGCTGGCCGACGGACAGGCCGAACTGGCGGGCGGGCAGCGCGCGGCAGCGGCGGTCGATCTGGGCGAGAGCGCAGCCGGTGCCGCACTCACGCTTGGCATACGGCCCGAGCACCTGCAGCCGGCACGAGCCGACACCCCCGCCGCGATAGCCGCCGAAGTGGTATTGACGGAACACCTGGGCGATCAGATGCTGGCCTACCTGCGCCTGTCCGGCGTGGCCGAGGATGTCTGCATGAAGCTGCCCGGCCATGGCGCCAGGCTCCGCTTTGGCGATACCATGCACTTGGCATTCCCGCCGGAACACTGCCTGCTGTTCGATGCCGCCGGCAATGCCTATCCCCGACTCGGCAAGCAATGAAGATCCTGCACAATCATCTGGGTTACCAAACAACGGCGCGCAAGATTGCGCTGGTGCAGTCGGGCATGGCCCTGCCCGCGCAAAGCTTCACTGTCTACGACGCCGATACACGCAAAACCGCGCTGCACGGCCAGCTGGCGCCGCGCGGCAAGGTAGCGCAATGGCGCGACTGGCAATTCTGGGAAGCCGACTTCACCGCGCTCGAGACGCCCGGCAGCTACATGATCGTGCTCGACGGCAGCGTGCCGCCTGTGGTGTCGCAGACTTTCCAGATTGCCCGGCAGCTGTACGACGGCCAAATCGTGTCGAACCTGGTGCATTATTTCAAGTCGCAGCGCTGTACCGGCGTGTTCGACATCGCCGACCACTCGCGTCCCAAGTACGGCAGCAGTGAACGCGCCGACGTGCACGGCGGCTGGTACGATGCCTCGGGCGATGCGTCGAAGTACCTGTCGCACCTGTCCTACGCCAACTTCATGAACCCGCAGCAAACGCCGCAGGTGGTGTGGAACCTGATCGATGGGCGTGCGCGCATGAGCGCGCAATCGATGTGGCTCGACGAACGCATCGTCGATGAAGCGCTGCATGGCGCGGACTACCTGATGCGCATGCTCGATCCGGCCGGTTATTTTTACATGACCGTGTTCGACCGCTGGAGCAAGGATGTCGAACAGCGCGACATCTGCAGCTATACCACGCAGCAGGGCCACAAGTTCGACACTTACCAGGCCGGCTATCGCCAGGGCGGCGGCAGTGCAATTGCGGCGCTGGCGCGGGCAGCGGGCCTGCCGCGCGACGGCGAGCATGCGCGTGCGGACTATCTCGCCGCCGCCGAACGCGCCTTCGTCCATCTCGAACAACACAACCCCGTCTATCTCGACGACGGACGGGAAAACATCATCGACGACTATTGCGCCCTGCTCGCCGCGACGGAATTGTTTCAAGCCAGCGGCAAGGACATCCATCTGCAGGCTGCACAACAGCGTGTGCGCCAACTCGCCGCACGGCAACACGCCGCCGGCTGGTTTTGGGCCGACGATGACAAGACGCGCAGCTATTTCCATGCCGCCGAGGCGGGATTGCCCATCGTGGCGCTGCTGCGCTTCGCCGAAGTCGCGCCGCAGTCGGGCCTGGCCTTCACGGCCAGGGAATGCGCGCAACGCGCGCTGCAACATGATCTGGCCTTGACCTTGCGCTGCGAAGGCAATCCCTTCTTCTACCCCAAACAAGTCGTGGCCATGCCGGGCAAGCCCGCGCGCGTGCAATTCTTCATCGCGCACGAGAATGAAAGCGGCTACTGGTGGCAGGGCGAAAATGCCAGGCTCGGCTCGCTGGCTTCGGCCGCGCTATTGGCAGTCAGGGTATTCGAAGGCGATGCATTGCGCCGCGATTTGCAGCACTACGCCCAGGGTGCCCTCGATTGGATCTTCGGCTTCAATCCCTTCGACGCCTGCATGATGCAGGGTCACGGGCACAACAACCCGCGTTACGAAAAGGGCTTCTGGAATGCGCCCGGCGGCGTATGCAACGGCATCACCTCCGGGCTGGAGAACGAGGAAGACATCGACTTCCGCATGCCGCACGAGAGCGTGCCGATCCATTCGTGGCGCTGGAGCGAGCAGTGGATTCCGCATGGAGCCTGGTTGTTTCACGCGCTGTCGCATCTCGTTTGATTTTGTAGGTTGGCGCTGAGCGGAAGCAAAGCCCAACATAACCTACGTCTGCATATTCGCATCAGTGACTTGCACAACCTGCCATTCCTAGCCCCTCTGCCACAAGCTAGGCGGCACATCGCGCAACTTCGCCGCCAATTCCATGCTCGTCCGCACATTGAACTTCTGGCAAATGCGCAAACGATGCGCCTCCACCGTCTTGGTGCTGATGTCCAAATGATCGGCAATCTGCTTGCTCAGATAACCGCCGACGATCTCCGTCAGCACCTCACGCTCGCGCGCAGTCAATTCGGCAATCTCCTGCAGCAGCTTGGCATGCGTGCCGTGCACCGCGCGTGCGGTGCGATCGGCCGTCAAGGCGCGCGAAATCGCATCCAATAGCGTGCGATGGTCGGCCGGCTTCTCCAGGAAATCCGCCGCTCCCTGCTTCAAGGCGCGCACCACCATGGGAATATCGCCATGTGCGCTCAAAAACAGCGTAGGCGGCAGGTAGCGGTGCTTGTCGCGCGCGCGCCGGTTCAACTCTTCATACAGTTCCAGTCCGCTCATGTCGGGGATGCGGATGTCGATCACCATGCAATTGAAGTCCGACGGTTCGGCACCTTCGAGGAAATCGGCCGAGCGCTCGAATTCGGTGAACGTCCAGCTTCGCGTTTCGAGCAGCATGCCAAGCGAGGAGCGTACGCCTGGGTCGTCGTCGATGATGGCGATATGCGGTGTACCGGTGATGAAGTTCGTGTCGCTCATGCTACTTCCCGATCATGGAGAGTTCGTCGTTTGTCGCTATTTGCAGCGGATTCGCGCAAGGCAGGCGGAAGCGGAAGCATGCGCCGCCGCCTTCGCTATCTTCGCGGCCCTCGACCCAGAGCCTTCCGCCATGGCTTTCGATCACGGTGCGGCATATCGCCAGGCCGAGGCCCATGCCTTCGCTCTTGGTCGTATAAAACGGCTGGAAAAGCTTTTCCGGGTCGCGGACACCGGCACCGCGGTCGCACACGCTGACGATGACGCCGGACTCTTCGCGTTCCACCTTGATCGTTACGGCATCGGGGGCCTGTGTGCCATGGGCCGCCACCGATTCCAGCGCATTGCGCAGCAGGTTGAACAGCACTTGCTCGATCATCACTGCATCGCATTCGATGCGGATCTCGTCGTCCGGCAGATCTAGGGCGATCTGCACCTGGTTGCGCCGCGCCAGCGGCGCGAGCAAAGCCAGCGGTTCGGCAAACAGGTCGGCCAGCTTGCGCGTATCGTGCCGGATCGCGCGTTTCTGGATGAAGCTGCGCAAGCTATGGATGATATTGCCGGCGCGGCGCGATTCCTCGCCCATACGGCGCACGGCATCCTGCGCCTTGGCTGGATTGTTGTTGTCGAGGAAGACGTCGGCTGCTGCCGAGTAATTGGCAATGGCAGCCAGCGGCTGGTTCAGCTCGTGCGCGATGCCGGAAGCGAACTCGGCCAGGCTGGCCAGGCGCGCCGTATGCTGCAGCAGTTCATCGCGCTCACGCGCGTTGTTGGCAGCGGCGCGCTCGGCCGTGATGTCGCTGGAGATGTCAAGCGTGACGCGCGAGCCGTCGACCCAGAGTATGGTACGTCGTTCGATGTGATACCAGCGGTTGAGCGCCACATCGAAATATTCCGGCTCAAGCAGTTGCGCCACGGGAGCGGTACCGGGCCAGCACAGCAAACAGCATTCGCCTTCCGCCTCGAGCGGGAACAGTTCGGTATGGCGGCGATTGCGGAACAGCAAGCGCCCATCGTCCTGGGCACTGACGGAGACCGCTGCTTCCAGGCCGCTCAGGACGGCGTATAGCTGCTCGCGCGACGCGGCCAGTGCTTCGCGCTCCTTTTGCAGTTCGGTGGTGTCGTACAACGACGCCATCCATCCCGAGGGGCTGCTGTTGCCGTCGACCAGGGGTGAGGCGAACAGCTGCACCGCGAGCCGCCGGCCTTCGGCGCCAACCAGATCGATGCGCCTCCCTGTCGCAGGATTGTCGCCACGCAGCATGGCTTCGTGCGCGATGCGGCAATCGTCGTGGCTTTCCTTTGGCCAGAACGGGAACGGCGCGGTGGTGCCGACCAGCGATTCCATGGAACAGCCGAGCATGCCGCACAGCGCCGGGTTGGCATAGATGATGCGGCCTTCCATATCGAAGGCCAGCAAACCGGTGACGAGAGAATGCTCCATCGCTTCGCGAAAGCGAAGCTCGCGCGACAGGGCTTGTTGCGCCGCCTGACGCTCGCGCAGCCAGCGCTGCAGCAGGCGCAGCAGCCATACGATCAGGAGGCCGAACAACACCACGGCGGCTGACAACAGGATCAGCGGCGTTTCGCTGCCATGGTGTGCATGCGGGCTGGCGCGCAGCGAGAGGCCGCTGCCCTCGGGGCCGAATTCAAGCTTGTGCACGTCGACAAGCTGGTCCGGCGGGTCCACGTCGCGCGGTGAGAGGCGTTTGTCGTCGCGGTCGACCAGCGAGAGATCGTAGCGCTGCACGAACCACCAGGGCACTTCGCGCGCGAGCACCTGGTCCAGATCGTAAGTGGCGAGCACCACGCCTTCGTTTTGCCCCTCGTCGGACACCGGCACCACCAGCACCCAGAGCGGCGCATATTGTTCGATCACGCGGCTGTAGACCGGGTGTTGTTGCGTCAGGCAGCGCTGGATCGCTTCGGCGATCAAGGGATCGGTGACGGGGGGCAGGCGCGCGGGACGCTCGGAATAAGCGGGTAAGCCAGCCACGCGCTTGCCCTGGCGGTCCAGGAAATCGACCGAGATCAGGGCCGGGTTGACCTTCATCATGCCGTCCGACAGCGAAAGGAAGTCGCCCACGGCGCGCGGCGTGGGGTTTTGCAGGTCATGCGCCCAGTTTTCCAGCATGCGCTGGTTGTCGCCCATGGCCTGCGTGATGCTTTGCTCGAGCCAGAGCAAATCAAGCGAGAGCTGGCGTTCGGCTTGCGCGCGCTGATCGGTGTACCAGAACCAGCCCAGCGTGGTGGACACGAACAGGGCCATGGTCAAGAGCAGCGAAGCGGCAAGCCAGGGCCAGCGGCTATGGATCAATTGTTGAGCGGCAGGCAAAGCCTCGACTCCCGATGGCATCTCCGAATGGCTTTTAGTATAGAAGGGTTTGGGTGCCAATCCCCTACTATCGCGCCGGCGGTCGCCGGAATGAGACAGTGCTGCCATCTCGTTCTTGCCAGCGAATCAAGACTGTGCCGCCGCCAAGGCGGCCGCGCCATGCAAGCCGGCATCGGCGCCGAGCATGGCGCGGGCAATCTCGTAGCGCTGGATGGGCCGGAAAGTCTGCATTTCGCGCCGCAGCCGTTCAAGATAGCCCGGGCGCAAGCCGACGCTGCCGCCCAGGGCCACGCGTTCGATGCCGAGCATCACCGCGAGGTCGGCCAGTTTGCGCGCGATTTCGCGTATGCCGTGCATGTAGATATCCTCGGCGCGCTTGTCGCCGGCATCGGCCGCATCGCACAGCTCTTTGGCTCCGGCATAGCCGAGCTGGGCCGCGTAGCGCCCCAGCGCCGTGCCCGAGGCATGATCTTCCAGCGTGGCGCCGTCGAGCATGCTCATCTCGCCGATTTCGGCATCAAAGCCGTTTTTCGCCAAGTGCAGCCGGCCGTTCAATACCAGTCCGGCACCGACGCCGGTAGACACGGTCAGGAACAGGAATTCCGACAGGCCGCGCCCCGCACCCTGCAGGTATTCGCCCCAGGCCGCGGCACGCGCATCGTTGACCACGGCCACGGGCCGGCCCAACGCGGCGGAAAGCTCCCGGCGCAGCGGATAATTGCGCCAGCCTGGCAGCACGGCGCTATTGTGCGCCGTGACGCAACCGTCCACGATCTGTCCCGTGATCGCCACGCCTATCGGTGCGTAGAGCGTGCGCAGGGGTTCGTGCAGCGCCAGCATTTGCTCGAGCATGGCTGCCGGCCCGTAGGCGCGCGGCGTCTCGGCGTCATTGCGCCAGGCAATTCGGCCGTTTTCGATCAGGGCGATGCGGCTCTTGCTGCCGCCTATGTCCAGGGCGATAAACTGGTTCACGTTATTTCAAGTTCAAAAAACAGGGTGAAAGAAAAAAACGGCGGACCGCTGGAAGACGGCCGCCGTCGGGAAAAAAGCGCGGCAACACCCTACCGGCTTCGAAGAGAAGGTCACATGGCCATGCGCACGCCCAGGTAATATTGGCGACCGCTCGAATAAAACGCCTGCGGCTGCTCGGCATTCGTGTAGTACTTGATGACGGGGTTGTTCAGATTCAGTCCGTCGAAGGTGATCGTGAAATTGTCGTTGATCTTGTAGTTCAGCGAAGCCGCCACGGTGCCGAGGCCGGACGCGTGTTGCGGCGAGACGTTGGCCAGGCCGACCAGGAAGGACGAGCGGTAGGTATAGGCCACGCGCGCACTGAACGCGTTGTTTTCGTAATACGCCTCGACGTTGGCCGTATCCTTGGATGAGCCTACCAGCGCGACACCGTTCGCGTCGTGCCCGTCGGCATAGGTATAGTTGAGCAAACCGCCGAAGCCGCCGCCGAACGATTGCTGCCAGGCCAGTTCCAGGCCCTTGTTGTTGGCCGAGATGTTATAGGGCGAAGTGACGACGAAGTCCGCAAAGTTATTGGTGGTGGTATCGAGCAGATGGCGCGTGTTGTAGCCGAAGGTGACGTAGGAAGGCATGTTCATGTAGAACAGGCCGGCCGAAAGGATCGATTGCGGCGCGAAATACCATTCCAGCGTGGCATCGTAATTGATCGAGCGGATCGGCTTCAGGTCGGAATTGCCGCCCGATCCGGTCAGGTCGAGGTTGTTCAACTGCACCGCGGGCGACAGCGCGGAATAGTCGGCGCGCGACATGGTTTCCGAGGCAGCCAGGCGGGCCACCAGGTCCTTGCTCAGGTCGAACTTGAGATTAGCGCTGGGTAGCACATTGGTGTAGTCATGCGAGACCTCGACCTTGTAGAAATTGCTGTTGGCATCGAGGTTGTAGGAACTGCTGTATTGCCTTGTGTCGACCAGGCGCAGGCCGGCATTGCCGCGCCACCCCTGGCCGGCAAGGTTGACCATGCCGTAGATGGCCGAATCCTTCTCCGTCACGTTGAAGTTGCCCTGGTAATTCGGGCCCGTCGGCACGTTGTTGTACTGCTGTTCCCACGCCACGATGTTGGCGGGATCCATCACCCAGAAATGGGACAGAAAACCGGGGCCGGCGCCGATGCCGGAACCGAAGTTGGACGGCGACACCGTGCCGTTCCAGGCCGGCATGGGCACGTTGGAAAACGAGGTGCAAGGATCGCCGACGTCGGCTGCGCAGCTGAAATTGTTGCCGCTGGCGGAGCGGATGTGTTCGGCGAAACGGGCGCCGAACTTCGCGCTCTCGAACACACCTTCGTTGATCGACCAAAGCGCATCGGCCTGGCCATACGATTCCGAATCGACCACGCGCACCGATTGCGCCCAGCTCCCGCCGTTGATCACATTGTTGGGGTTGTTGAAATTGGCGGTGTCGACACCGGGGAAGGACACGTTGGCCGGCCCGCCCGTGCCGTTCATCTGATAGGTCAGCGGTGAATTGATCAGGTAGGCTTCGTAGCCGTAGTCATGCGGCGTCTCGCCCGTGCCGCGCGTATAGCCCACCTTGGTCGTGACGAGCCAGCTATCGTTGATGCGCCACTTGGTATCGAGGTCCACATAGCCCGAGGAGGACGATGCATTGGGGCGATAGATCGAGTCGCGCACGCCAGGAAAGGCGCCGGTCGACGCATAATCAATATTGGGGAAGCTGGCCGCGACCAGCGTGCCGTTCTTGACCGTGTAGCTGCTTGGGATGTTCCCACCCTGGATTTCGTTCAGGGGGCTGGCCATGAAGTTGGTGTCGAAGTTGGTGCCGTTGAAACGCGAGTAAAAGCCGTTGACATCCCAACTGAAGTCGCGCGTCGGCTTGAACTGCGCATCGAACAAGCCGCCCTGGCGCTTGCTGGTCTGGGTGAATGCGGCCGAACCGATCTGCGAGGGATAAGCCACGTTCGCGAGATCGGGATGGGCTTGGGCGGCAGGCGAAGCGGGATCGATGGTTGACGAGCCGAGCAGGAACAGTTCCTGGCCGTCGCGCCGTTCGTGGCGCGATTCGGAAAACACCTGGAACAGGAAGCCCGCGGTTTTTTCCTCGTTCTTCCAGTTGACCAGGACATTGGCTTGCGGGTCCGTTGTGCCGGGCAAATCCGCATACAGCCCCTGGAGGGTCGCTTCCAAAGTCAGGGGTTTCTTGAAATCCAGCGGAGCGCGCGTAACGATGTTGACGTTGCCGACCGTGCCGCCTTCGATATAGTCGGCCTGCGAGCTTTTCTGCACCTCGACCGCGCCCACGATTTCCGAAGGCAGCAAGGTGAAGCTGACGCTACGGCCGACGGTATTTTGCTGGTCGCCGATATACCAGTCGCCGGTGGCGATGGAGTGGCCATTGACGGTGGTCTGGGTCAGGCTGGGGTTGGTGCCACGAATGCTGACGCGGTCGTTTTCAGAGAAGCCCCCCTCGCCGTCCGAACCCGAGCTGATGTTGACGCCCGGCACGCGCTGCACGGCATCGGCCACGTTCTTGTCCGGCAGTTTGCCGATATCCTCGGCGGTCACAACGTCCATGACGGAATCGGCTTCGCGCTTTTTTGTCAGCGATTGCTGGCGCGAGGCGCGGATGCCGGTGACGGTCACTTGCTCGACCTGTCCGTTGCCGACGGTCGAATCGGCCGGCTTGGCATCGCTTTGCTGGGCCTGTGCCGGCAGGGCCGACCCGTAGAGTACAATCGCCACCGCGAGCGCGATGCGTGTGGGTTGCAACTTCATGTGTAATTCCCCTTTTCCAGTCTCTCTATGTTGGATATTTGTATGCGGCCGCACCGACGTTGATGCATCTTCAGCCATCCCCTGCTACCCGGCAATCCAGAGAAATACCGAACGGGATAGGTAAAAGTACCTATGTTCGATCCCTGTCATATACTTGAGCCTTTGTGTCGAGCCGCGCACCCATGAACCGCCCCTTAGCCCTCGCCTGCCTCGCCCTGTCCATGTCGCTGGTCGGCAGCTACGTTGCCCTGTCGAAACCGCTGACCCTGGTGTTCCCGGTGTTCCTGCTGGCCTGGTTACGCTTCGGCATCGGCGGCCTGGCGATGCTCCATTGGCTCAAGAAGCCGGCGGGCGAACTGCCGATGACGCGTCAGACACGCGGGCTGGTGTTTCTGGAATCCTTCCTCGGCAACTTCATGTTTTCGCTATGCATGCTGTTCGGCGTCAGCATGACGAGTGCGGTATCGGCCGGCGTGATCATGGCGGCGATCCCGGCAGTGGTGGCCTTGCTGAGCTGGATTTTCCTGCGCGAGAAAATCGCGCCGCGCGTCTGGGTCGCCATCGGCTGCGCCGTGGCCGGCATTGCCCTGCTGGCCTGGTCGCACACGCAAGACGGCAATGCGGCGAAGGCGCAGGAAGGCGCGCACCCGCTGCTCGGCAACTTCCTCGTGTTCTGTTCCGTGGTGTGCGAAGCTTCGTATGCCGTGATCGGCAAGAAGCTGACAGGTGCGCTCAATCCGCGCCGCATCACGTCGCTGATCAATCTCTGGGGCTTCATCCTGATGACGCCCATGGGCTTGTACACCGCGCTGCATTACGACTTCGGCAGCGTCACGGGCGGTTCCTGGCTGCTGTTGCTGTTCTATTCACTGGCAGCAAGCGTCTGGACCGTGTGGCTCTGGATGACGGGCTTGAAGCTGATTCCGGCCAACCTGGCCGGCGTGTTCACGGTCATGCTGCCTGTGTCGGCCACCGTGGTGGCGGTGGCGGTGCTGCATGAGCAATTGAGCGGCATACGCCTGTTGGCGCTGGGCATGGCCTTGGCCGGCGTGCTGCTGGCTACCCTGCCTTCAGGCCGGGCCGGCGGTGCTGCAACGCCTATTCACTGAGCACTGCAGGTAGCGATCTTTCCAGCTTCGCCGCAAGGCGTCCTTTCCTGCGCCATCCAATGCGGCACACCGGCCGCATCGAGGTGGACCGCATAAGTGCGCCATGCTTTGACGCCGCTCTCGTCGAGTTCGAGCTTCACGATCCAGCCATGCGTCTGCGCTTCATTGTCGAGCGCGTCGATCAGGAAATTGCCCACGCTGTAGACGATGGGCTTGCCGCGAAAATATTCGACGTCCTGGGTCACGTGCGGATGACCGCCGATCACCGCATCGGCGCCGGCATCGATCATCAAGTGCGCCAGCTGCCTTTGCCGCGAATTGGCCACGCGCTCATTTTCCCAGCCCCAGTGCATGATGGGGATCACGAGGTCGGCATGGTATTCGCCGCGCGCGCGGCGGATGTCGGCCGCGACTTGCTCGTCTTCGCTCCAGGCCGTGCCCGGCGCATCGGCATCGGCTTCAAAACTGCGCGGCATGAATTCGTTGTAGCCCAAAAGCGCGATGCGCAAGCCCTTGCGCTCGACGATCAGGGGCGTATGCGCTTCGGCAAGGTTGTGTCCGCCGCCGAAATGCGCGATGCCCGCGTGGTCAAGCAAACCGAGCATTTCGGCAAAGGCCGGACGGCCGTAATCGCCGGAATGGTTGTTGGCGATCGACACCGCATCGACATGGCGTTTCAGCAGCGGCAGCGTATGCGGGTCGGCACGGAAGGTGAATATCTTGTCTTCGGCCGAGCCCGTGGTCGCCACCACGCATTCGAGGTTGGCGACGCGGATGTCTGCACCCAAGGCATTCTCCACATCGCGGAACGGATCGTGCCCTTCGGCGATCAATTTTCCCGGCTGGCCGACCAGCACGATGTCGCCGGCAAATACCAGGCTGACCGGTTCGGCCGATACCGCGAACGGCAAGAGGCAAGTCAAGGCAAGCAGCAGTCGTTTCATTGTTTGGTGTCGGTCAAGGTGCAACCGTATTGCAATTCGCGCTCGAGCGGTCCCGCATAGAGGTACTGGCGTCCCGTCAACGCGTCGGGCCCGGCGAAATAGGTGAAGGGCGGCAGGTATTTCACTTCCTGGATCAGGATGTCCTGGCGCCGCGCCTGGTAGTAGGCATACAGCTTGACGGCATCAAGCCGCGCTCCGCTACCCAGCATGATGGCCTTGAAGCGGAAACGGCCGTCGATATCGACGGATTGCGTGGCGTAGGGGTCTGTGCCGGGCGCGGCTTCGACGATGTGGCTGCTACCGGCATAAACGACCTCGCAGCGCAGGTGCGGTGCGGCCAAGGCGGCGACCGGCAGCAGTGCGGCAGTCAGACCGACGGCCCATAAGCCTTTCATGTTGCAGGTTCCCTTCACGCTATTTTCTTTTCCTTGCATTCCGTTACCCAACCGCTACCTGACTATTACCCAATAGTAACCGTAGCGAAGCCGAATTTTGCATGCCAGACGCGGCTTTTTTGCGCATCCGGCAAGGGTCATGCGACAATCGCGGCTGTCGCCGTTTCGACCAATCCCCCAATCGAGCCAAGGAGCCAGCATGCCCAAGAAGAATGCCTTTTACGCCCAATCGGGCGGCGTCACCGCCGTCATCAATGCCTCGGCCTGCGGCGTGATCGAAACCGCGCGCGCCCACAAGGACAAAATCGGCAAGGTCTATGCCGGGCGCAACGGCATCATCGGCGCGCTGACCGAAGACTTGATCGACACCAGCAAGGAAAGCGCCGCCGCCATCGCCGGCCTGCGCTCGACGCCTTCGGGCGCCTTCGGCTCTTGCCGCTACAAGCTCAAAAGCCTGGAGGCCAACAAGCGCGAATACGAACGCCTGATCGAAGTGTTCAAGGCGCACAACATCGGCTATTTCTTCTACAACGGCGGCGGCGATTCGGCCGACACCTGCTTCAAGGTCTCGCAATTGTCCGAAACCCTGGGCTACCCGGTGCAGGCGATCCACGTGCCCAAGACCGTGGACAACGACTTGCCCATTACCGATTGCTGCCCCGGCTTCGGCTCGGTCGCCAAGTACATCGCCGTCTCGACGCTGGAAGCCTCGTTCGACGTCAAATCGATGGCCAAGACCTCGACCAAGATCTTCGTCATCGAAGTCATGGGCCGCCACGCCGGCTGGATCGCCGCTGCCGGCGGCTTGCTGGTCGATCACGACATTCCCGTCGTGATTCTGTTCCCTGAAGTGCCGTTCGACCAGAAGAAATTCCTCGCCAAGGTCGACGCCAACGTCAAGAAGCACGGTTACTGCACCGTGGTGGTATCGGAAGGCTGCCACTACCCCGACGGCAAGTTCCTCGCCGAACAGGGCACGCGCGACGCCTTCGGCCACGCGCAACTCGGCGGCGCCGCCCCCGTGGTGGCCAACATGATCAAGGATGCATTGGGCCACAAGTTCCACTGGGCCGTGGCCGACTATCTGCAACGCGCCGCGCGCCATATCGCCTCAAAGACCGACGTCGACCAAGCCTACAAACTGGGCCAGGCTGCGGTGCAATTGGCCTTGAAGGGCAAGAATGCCGTGATGCCGACCATCGACCGCATATCCGATTCACCCTACAAATACAAGATCGGCGTGGCCAACTTGAAGGATGTGGCCAATGTCGAGAAGTTCATGCCGGCTTCCTTCATCACCAAGGATGGCTACGGCATCACCGAGAAGTGCAAGCGCTACCTGACGCCGCTGATCCAGGGTGAGGATTATCCGAAGTACGTCAACGGCTTGCCGAAATATGTGACGCTGAAGAACGTGGCGGTGCCGAAGAAGCTGCCTGCATTCAAGCTGTAAAGCAAGCCGTCCTGCCGTCCTTGGTCGGGCACCAAAGAAAAAGCCGCGCGTCGCAAAGCGACAAGCGGCTTTTTTGCATTCAGCGCCCTGGCTACCGACAACGCTGAAGAAGCGTAGCGAGCGGGCCGAGTTTGCGTCGAGAAGCGCAGCCGTACGCGAGGTACGGCGAGCATCACAGACGCGAAATCGGCCCGCGCAGTAGCTTATTCAGCGTTGTTAGGACTTGATCGCTTCGATCGGCAGAGTCAGGGTGACTTCATCGCCAACCAGCGGCGCATACATGCCGGCGCCAAAGTCGGAGCGCTTGATCGTCGCCGTCGCCGTGGCACCGCAAGCTTCCTTCTTCAGCATCGGGTGCGGCATGCACTTGAACGATTGCACGGTCAGGGTCACGGGCTTGGTCACGCCCTTGACGGTCAGGTTGCCTTCGACCGACGCGACGGCGTCACCATTGAACTTGATGGCGGTCGACTTGTAGGTGATGGTCGGGAATTCGGCCGTGTTCAGGAAATCCTTGCCCTGGATGTGCTCGTTGAATTGCGACGAACCGGTATCGACCGACTTGGCGTCGATCGTCACGTCGACCGAGCCGGTCTTGGCGGCGCGGTCCAGCGTTACGGTGCCGCTGACCTTGTCGAAACGGCTCAACTGCTCGGAAAAGCCCATGTGGTTGTATTCGAAACGCGGCAGCGTGTGGCTGGGGTCGATGTTGAAGGTCTCGGGAGCAGCGAGGGCTGCGGTGGAGAACGATGCTGCCAGAGCGAGGGCGATGAATTTTTTCATGTCGGATTCCTATTGAAATAGAGGTCTTTGCGATTCAATCAAACTACCTTGGCCGATAAAATATCCGGCCGTTCAAACATGCTGGTCCCCAGCGTCACGGTTTCCGCATCATGATTTCTTTATGCGCTCCGCAAAGGCCCGGTGCAAGCGGCACAGGACGTCTTCGGTTTGCGCATAATCGTCTTCCGTGAAGCCGACAAAGGCCTGGCTCATGTACTCGCCATGTGCCGGAAACACCTTGTCGAACACGGCTTCCCCTTCCGGCGTCAATTGGACGATCTGGCTGCGCCCATCGTATTCGCACTGCACGCGCCGCACCAAGCCTTTGGCGATCAAGCGGTCGACCACCCCGGTCAGCGTCCCCTTGGTGATCAAGGTCTTTTCACCAAGGCATTTCGACGTCATGCCCTTGGTATTGCCCAAGGTGGCGATGATGTCGAATTGCGATGGTGTGAGATCGAGTTCGCGGATATGGGCTGCCGAAAACATCTCGAAAGCCTGATAGCAACGGACAAGATTACGCACGACAGCGAAAAACGGCGGTTTTGCAGCCATCAACTACAAGTCCAATAAACGATAAAGAAAAGCCAACTGGTTCTAACCGGAACCAGTTTAGTTCCAACTAGAACTATATGTCAAGCTCGAAAAATTTATCCTTCCAGCAAGATTTTGCTGTCCCTGATAGCATGGTTCCTCGATTTTTAAGGCATCTATCATGAGCAAATTATTCTCACCTGTCTCGCTGGGCCTGCTGAATTTGGCCAACCGGATTGCCATCGCGCCGATGTGCCAATACTCGGCCAAGGACGGCAGTGCCAGCGACTGGCATCAGATCCATCTCGGCAGCCTGGCACTGTCGGGCGCCGGCATCCTGTTCATCGAAGCCACCGCCGTCGAAGCGGACGGCCGCATTTCACCCGGCGATCTTGGATTGTATTCCGACGCGAACGAACACGCTCTGAGCGAGGTGCTGCGCAAAATACGCGCCTATTCCGACATGCCGTTTGCAATCCAGCTCGCGCATGCGGGGCGCAAGGCTTCGAGCCATATCCCCTGGGAAGGCGGGCAATTGATCCCGCCCGAACAAGGTGGCTGGCAAACCTGGGCACCTTCAGCGGTGCCGCATAACGCCCATGAAGCACCGCCGCAAGCGCTCGACGCGTCCGGCCTGGTACGCATACGGCAAGCCTTTGCCGACGCCGCCCTGCGTGCGCATCGCATCGGCATCGACGCGATCGAAGTCCATTCCGCGCACGGCTACCTGTTGCATGAATTTCTCTCGCCCCTGGCAAACCGGCGCGAAGACGAATATGGCGGTTCGCTGGAAAACCGCATGCGTTTCCCGCTCGAAGTGTTCGAAGCAATGCGTGCAGCGTATCCGGCGCACAAGCCGCTCGGCGTGCGCCTGTCGGCCTCGGACTGGGTCGAGGGCGGCTGGGACGTGGAACAAAGCGTGATCTATGCCCAGGAACTGGAAAAGCGCGGCTGCGCCTTCATCCATGTCTCTTCAGGCGGCGTCTCGCCACAGCAAAAAATCACCCTGGAACCGGGCTACCAGGTGCCGTTCGCCGAACGCATCCGCCATGCGGTCAAGGTCCCCGTGATCGCGGTCGGCTTGATCACCGAAGCGGAGCATGCCGAAGCCATCCTGCAAGCCGGCCAGGCCGACATGGTGGCGCTGGCGCGCGGCATGCTGTACGACCCGCACTGGCCTTGGCATGCGGCGGCCAAGCTGGGCGCGCAAGTCAAGGTGCCGCCGCAATACTGGCGTTCGCAACCGCGCGGGCTCAAGGATTTGTTCGGCGATACGCCGATGGGACAGAGATAAAAACGCCGAACCGGCCGGCGTCTTTTGTGGCTTGCAGGTTAGTGCTGAGCGCCAGCGAAGCCAAGCGTGGCCCGGCCCGACATCGGGCCGGGCCACGCAATCTTCGGAGAATATTGAAACGTAGGTTTGTAGGGTTTTACTTCGTTCAAACCAACGTACGAAACTGAAGAGCAACGCTTATCAGCTACGCTGCCCCTGCAAGGCATTCATCTGCTTCAATTGGTCGTCCGAGATGTATTCGAACATCTTGACCACACGTTGTACGCCGCTCACATTGGAAGCAAGCTGGGCTGCAATCTGGCCCTCGGTCGGCGTGACGATGCCGAGCAGGTAGACGTTGCCGCGCTCGGTATTGATTTCGATGGCGTTGGAATTGAGATTGCGCTCGCCCACCAGCGCAGTCCGGACCTTGGTGGTGATGTAGGCATCGTTCGAACGCGAGCTGAGGCTGGAGGTGAAGCCGATTTCAAGCTCGTTCATCACATCCTGCACGCCGGTCACCTGGCGCACTTCCTGTTCCGCCAGCTGCTTCGCCTGTTCGTCGTGCACTTCCCCTGTCAACAGCACCTTGCGATTGTAAGAGGTAACGTCGACATGGTTGCCTTCGCCCATGGCCTTGGACAGTCTCGCATTGGCCTTGGCTGCGATTTCCTTGTCCTCGGTCTGCGCGCCCAGCGTGCGGCGGTCGGTCGCCGCTAATGCGCCGACAGTCGCCCCGCCGACCAGCACGGCAAAGCAGCCTTGCAGGCTTGCCGCAAGCAAGACTGCCAAAGACACCCGGGTCAACAGTCCCAACTTAGTCATTCGCTTCCCCTCCGAATAATGCCACGTCAATGCCGTCGCACAGGCAATGTATTGTCAACAAGTGCACTTCCTGAATACGCGCCGTACGGTCGTGCGGCACACAGATATGCACGTCGGCATCGGTCAGGCGCTTGCCGATCGCACCGCCGCCCTTGCCGGTAAGGGCCACGACGCGCATGTCGCGCTCCAGCGCCGCGTCGACCGCGTTTAACACGTTGGCCGAGTTCCCCGATGTCGAAAGCGCCAACAGCACGTCGCCGGACTGGCCGAAGGCTTGTACCTGCTTCGTGAAGATATCGTTGAAGCTGTAGTCATTGCCGACCGCCGTCATGATCGACGTATCGGTCGTCAGCGCCAGGGCCGGCAGCGGCAGGCGTTCGCGCTCGAAACGGCCAACCAGCTCGGCGGCAAAGTGCTGACAATCGGCCGCCGACCCGCCGTTGCCGCAAGCGAGAATCTTGTTGCCGTTAGACAGCGCCGTGAACATAAGTTCAATCGCCTCGGCGATGGGCTGGGCCAGCACCGAAACGGCCTGGATCTTGAGTTCGGCACTTTCGCGGAAGTGCTCGACGATGCGTTGATTATTCATCATACGGATTATAAAGGATGCAGTAGCCGCTAGGCCTCGATTACGTTTTTCAGCCAAGTGATTTCGCTGCCGTCTATGGCAACGACGTCGAAACGGCAAGCCGGCGGATGGGTGTAACGCTTCAAGTATACCTGTGCCGAGACGATCAGCCGCCTTTGCTTGGCTGGCGTCACGCTGGCCGCGGCACCGCCGAACCTGTCGGCACCGGGAGCGCGCTTGCGCACCTCCACGAAAACCAGCACCGCCTGATCGAGCATGATCAAGTCGATTTCGCCGCCCTTGCAGCGGAAATTGCGCTCGACCAGGCTCAGCCGGCGGCTTTGCAGATAGGCCAAGGCTTGATCTTCGCCCGAATCGCCGGTCAACTGCTTGCCGGTGCGCTTCCTCAGACCGTCAAGCAAACCCATCTCAATGCCCTTCCGAGAGAAAGGCCGGCAAGCCGTCGCGATACATCGCGAAAGGCTCGATACGCGTGAAATGGGCGCCATCCTTGTCGAACGACGCCTTCAGCCGGCCCGTGACGCCGTCGACCTCGAATTGCTTTTGCTGCTGCGCCACCAGCAAAGCGACGCGGAAGGCATCGATGCCCAGTGCGTACAGGCGTTCCATATCGGCGCTGCGTTTCTGGTCGGCGTCGACCACGGCACGCGGGTAGATCATCACGGCGGCATGATCGGGCTGGAGCTGCCAGGGGATGTCGAGCAGGCGTACACCGTTCAATTCTGGCAGGTGCTCGAAGGTGGCGCGGTCGGGCAAGGGCACGGGATTGATTTGCGCCGTGCCGTAGACGGCCGGCTCATTGCCGATCACTTCGCGCAATTGCCTGGTCTGCGCCGCGTCGAGCGCGGCGAACACGGCGTAGCTTGCCAGGCTCTTTTCCGCCTGCAGTTCCTTTTTGACCCGGTCCACATCGAGCGCCGAAAGGAAGCCGAAGGAACTGCCGAGTTCCACCGTTTCGACCTGCAGGCCGAGGCTGCGCGCCTTGGCGGCGAATGCCTTGGCCGCACGGCGCTGCCAGGCGGAACTGGTGCACAGCGCATAAGCCTTCTTGACCTTGTTGGACGCAATCCAGCCGGCCGCTTCGCGCGCCTCGTCCTCGACCGACAAGCCCATGGCCAGCATTTGTGGCGGCATGGCGCTGCTGTCGCTGTCGACATCGGACTGGGTCAGTGAAATCGTGGGCAGGCGTACCGCGCCGGATTGGGCGATAGCCGTCGCCGCGCTGCGCGTCAGGGGGCCGATGACGATGTCACTGTCGGCGAGCGCATTGGTGTAGCTCGATACGATTTCTTCGGCAACGTCCGTGGTGCTGACTATGTTGAGCGACAAGCCGTTACTTTCCAGGTCGTAGGCGGCAAGGAAGCCGGAACGCACGGCATCGGCTGCGCGCCCCAGGCTATCCGAATCGAGCGGCAGGAGCAAAGTCAGGCGTACCGTCTTGGCAACGGCCGGGTTGGCGGCCCGCGTTGCGGGCTTCGGACCGGGTTTTGCAGCCGGCTGGGGCTGCGCTGCTTTTTGGGGGGCCGGTCCGGGCATGACGATGCCCGGCGCCTCGGCATTCGTGGTCTGGGCAGTTGTCAGCGCCGGCTGGCACAGGCACAATCCACTGAGAACGACTCTAGCCATCCACTTGTTTGCACGCACGCGCTCTCTCCCATGACTGAATCCACATCGCTTACGTCGGCCATTCTCCCCTTGATGCAGGAGGTGGCGCAGCAGGTTTATCCGGATTCGACATTATATGTGGTCGCCACGCCGATAGGGAACATCGGCGACATCAGCCTGCGCGCGCTGCAAGTGCTGGCCCTGGCTGATGCCGTGGCTTGCGAAGACACGCGCAACACGGCGCAGTTGCTGGCACGCTACGGCATGGTCAAGCCGCTCATCGCGGCGCACCAGCACAATGAACGCGAAGCGGCGGAAAAACTGGTGGCACGGCTGCAAGCCGGCGAGCGCATCGCCCTGGTGTCGGACGCCGGCACCCCGGGCATTTCCGACCCTGGGGCCAAGATCGTGGACGCCGTGCGTGCGGCCAGCTTGCGCGTGACGGCCCTGCCCGGCGCTTCCGCCGCCGTCACCGCCTTGTCGGCTTCCGGCCTGTTGCACGACCGCTTTCATTTCGTCGGCTTCCTGCCGGCCAAGCCGAAGCAGCGTGAAACAGCGCTGGCGGCATTGCGCAATATGCCGGCGACGCTGGTGTTCTATGAAGCACCGCACCGCATCGAGGAAACCGTGGCGAGTCTGGCGGCATGCTTCGAAGCGACGCGGCTGATTGTATTTGCGCGCGAACTCTCCAAGCTGTTCGAGGAAATCCACCGCTGCACATTGGCCGAAGCGCAAGCCTGGTTGGCGGCCGATACGCACCGACACAAGGGCGAATATGTCATCCTGATCGGGGGCGCCGCCGAAAATCTCGATGCGGATAAGGCCGAGGCCGACCGCGTGCTGGCCATCCTGCTCGAATCCTGCCCGGTGAAACAGGCCGCTGTGCTCGCGGCGCAAATCACGGGGCAGAAAAAAAACGCGCTCTATGAGCGCGCCTTGCAATTATCCAAAAGCGATAGCTGAAGCTTAATGCTCGACGACCATCGCTCTGACATTGGCGATGGATAGCAGCTTTTGCGCCGCCGCCTGGGCATCTTCGCGCGAAGTGAACGGTCCGCTGTGCAAGCGATAGAACAAGCCGACAGAATACACTTCCAGCGGCGGCAAAGCGCTGTCCCAATTCTGCTGCAGCCGCGCCCGTTCGGCGTCGGCATTGCCCTGCTCCGAAAACGCGCCGAATTGCAGGTAAAACCCGCCGGCCGGATCGGCGACATCCATGCTGGCGGCCGGCGTCGGCGTGGATGCTGAGACGGCGGCGGGCGCTGTTTCCAATGGTGCCGGCACCGCCTCCTTATCCGGCAACGCAGCCATAAGCGGCACTAGCGGCACACTCTGCGCGGCGGCGGGTGGCGCAACTTGCGCAACGCCGCCAGCCTGCTTCGCCGCATTGATGCGCGCGATATCGTCGGGCAGCAGGCGCTCGACCTCAAGCTGGCTGCTGCCCGAGCCGAGATAACCGAGCTTCAGGGCCGCCGTATAGGACAGGTCGATGATGCGCTCGCTATGGAACGGCCCGCGGTCGTTGATCCTGACGATCACTTGTTTGCCATTGGCGAGATTGGTCACGCGCGCATAGGAAGGAATGGGCAGCGTGGGATGGGCGGCAGTCAACTTGTACATATCGTACAACTCGCCCGACGACGTCTTTTGGCCGTGAAATTTCTTGCCGTACCAGCTGCCCGTACCGCGTTGCTTGAACGGTCGACCATCGGTAATCGGTACATAAGTCTTGCCGAATACGACATAGGGCTTATTGCCGGTCGGCGAATACGGCTCGACTTTGGGAACGGCGTCGGGCAAATCCAGCAAACCGTCCGGCGGATGGTCGCCGGGGCCGTCGTCCTGATAATAGCCGCCATGGCCCGAGCCGGCCGCGGGCAGCACGGGCAGGCGGCTGCCGCCCGGCACGGGCGCCGGCGTCGATGCGGCGGGCGAGGGGCTTGCAGAAGGCGAGACGGGTGCACGCGGCGCCGTGCCGCAGGCAGAGAGCAGCGCCAACAAAACAATTGTTGCCAATGGTTTTGCATGACGATGCGAAATAATCATATTGATTACGCAAAACTAGCTTTGCACCAGCTTGCGATTCCTTTGGATGCTCATCAGGATGCCTGCCCCCAGGCCAAGCGTCAAGAGCGAGGTGCCACCATAGCTCATGAAGGGCAAGGGCACGCCGACGACGGGCAGGATGCCGCTGACCATGCCCATGTTGACGAAGGCATAGGTGAAAAAGATCAGCGTGATCGCGCCGGCCAGGAGACGGGTGAAAAAGGTCGGCGCATTGGCCGCGATGATCAAACCGCGCCCGATCAAGAGCAGATACAAGACCATCAAGACGATATTGCCGATGAAACCGAACTCTTCCGAGAACACGGCGAAGATGAAGTCGGTGGTGCGCTCGGGGATGAACTCGAGGTGGGCTTGCGTGCCTTGCAGCCAGCCCTTGCCCGTGATGCCGCCCGAGCCGACGGCAATGGTCGACTGGATGATGTGAAAACCCTTGCCCAACGGGTCGGACGAGGGATCGAGCAGCGTCATGATGCGTGCGCGCTGGTAGTCATGCAAAAAGCGCCAGGCAATGGGCAGGCTCGCACCGCCTGCTACAACCAGGCCGAGCAGCACGCGCCACGACAGGCCGGCCAGAAAAATCACGTAAAACCCGGCTGCCATCACCAGCAGCGCCGTACCTAGGTCGGGCTGCCTGCCGATCAAGACAACCGGCACCAGCAGCAGCACGGCCGCCACGGCGAACTCGCGCCAATGGATCAAGCCCTCGCGCTTCTGGAAGAACCAGGCCAGCATCAGGGGCATGGCAATTTTCATGATTTCCGACGGCTGGAAATTGGTCACGCCAAGATTGAGCCAGCGCCGGGCGCCGAGTTTGACCGTGCCGACAACGGCTACGGCCAACAGCAGCAAAATGCCCAGCGTGTATACCGGCGCGGCAAAACGCATCAGGGTCTGCGGCGGGATATTGGCCGCAATCCACATCACGACCAGGGCAACGGCGATGTTGCGCAACTGGTTGCTGACGATGCCGGGCAAGTCGATGCCTGCCGAATACAGGGTGACCAGACCGACCGAAAGCAGCGCCGTCATGATAAGGGTCAATGGCAGATCGAACACGGCAAGATAGCGTCTGATCATGGGCCAGATGGGGCCACGTTCGGAAATATTCATGGCCGCTTTCCTTCCGCCTCGGGTGCTGCCGGCGGCATGCCCGACGGCGCATCTTCGGGCTGGGTATCCGGGTCCGGCGTGTCATCGTCCGAACTGTCCGCCTTGGCCGGCTGGGCATTGCCCTTGTCGCCGGGCCGCTTGCCGAGCAGGAAATAGTCAAGCGCCTTGCGCGCGATCGGTGCGGCCGATTCGGCACCGAAGTTGCCGTTCTCGACGATCACCGCGATGGCGATGCGCGGATGATCCGCCGGCGCAAACGCGGTATAAAGCGCATTGTCGCGCAGGCGTTCGGCGCCGTTGCGGTTGTACTTTTCATTTTTCTTCAAGCCCACCACCTGGGCGGTACCCGTCTTGCCGCCTGAAGTGTATTCGGCCCCCTTGAACACATTGTAGGCGGTGGCGCCAGGCTCGGTAGTAACGCCGACCATGGCATGGCGGATGACTTCGAGATTTTCCGGCTTGAGATTGATGCGGTTTTCCACGGTCGGCGCAATTGTCTTGCGCTCGAGCGTGACGCCGCTCTCGATGGCCTTGACCAGGTGCGGTTTCATCATCACGCCGTCATTGGACAGCGTGGCAACGGCCTTGGCGATTTCCATGGGCGTAAACGAATTGTAGCCCTGGCCGATACCGAGCGAAATCGTGTCCCCCGGCACCCAGCGTTTGCGTTCGGGCGACTTGAAAGCGCTGCGCTTCCACGCCGTCGACGGCAACAGGCCGGCACGCTCATTGTCGAGATCGATGCCCGAGAGTTCGCCGAAGCCGAATTGCTTCATGAAGTCGTGGATGCGGTCGACGCCGAGGTCGTTGGCCAGCATGAAATAGTAGGTATCGCAAGAAAATGCGATCGAGCGATACATGTCGACCACACCGTGGCCTTGCGGCTTGTCGTCGTTGAAGGTGTGGTTGCCGAACACGAAGTGGCCGGGGTCGGCAATGCTTTGCGAGGGCGTGCGCACGCCGTATTCGAGCGCCGCCAGGCCCATGTAGGGCTTATAGGTGGAGCCTGGCGCGTAGGTGCCGGAGATGGGCCGGTTGATCAAGGGCTTGTCGGGCGAGTTGTTCAATTCATCCCAGCTTTGCTGGTCGATGCCTTCCACGAACAGGTTCGGGTCGTAAGTCGGCTTGGAGACATAGGCCAGGATTTCGCCGGTAGCGGGATCAATCGCCACCAGGGCGCCGCGCCGGTCGCCAAAGGCATCTTCCACGATCTTCTGCAGTTCGATGTCGATCGACAGGATCAGGTTGTTGCCCGGGTTGGCCGAGGTACGCGACAGCGTGCGCACGGCGCGCCCGCCGGCCGACTTTTCCACTTCCTGGTTGCCCGTCGTGCCGTGCAATTCTTTTTCGTAACTCTTTTCCAACCCTTCCTTGCCGATGTATTCGGTGCCCTTGTAGTTGGCGGCATCTTCCATCGCATCTATCTTGTCCGCATCCTTCTGGTTCACGCGGCCGATGTAGCCGATCACGTGCGAAGCGACCGCTCCCAGCGGATACTCGCGGAACAAGCGCGCATTGATCTCGACACCGGGAAAACGGAAACGCTGCGCCGTGAAGCGGGCGACTTCCTCGTCCGAGAGCCGGGTGCGGATCGGCGTGCTTTCGACACTCTTCGAGTCTTCCAGTTGCTTCTTGAAGCGCTTGCGGTCCTTGGTCTGGATTTCCACGACTTCGGACAAGTCGTCGATGACCTGGTCGAGCGTCCTGTCCTTGGGAATCTTGGACGGCGTGATCTCGAGCGTATAGGCCGAATAATTGCGCGCCAACACTACGCCGTTGCGGTCGACGATCAGCCCGCGGTTCGGTACCAGCGGCACCACCATGATGCGGTTGTCTTCGGCCTGGGCCGCATAGTCCGAGCGCTTGTATATCTGCAACCAGACGAAGCGTGCCAGCAGCAAGCCGAAGCAGAGCAACACGAAACCGCCGACCACGGAAATCCGCAGGCGGAAGAAATACAGTTCGCGCTCGGTATTCTTGAACTCGGTCATGTATCTGCGTAGATGGGACGCGTTAGATCGGACGTGTCTCGTCGCGGTCGACGGCGCGGCGCTGGGGCGCCAGCAAGAGCCAGGTAGCGACCGGCCACAAGGCGGCGGCGACGAAGCTCTCAAGGAAATACAGCCAGCCGGGGAAGCGGCCGTTGACTACCAGGCGCACCACCACCTGCACCACCTGCGCCAGCAGCAACAGCGGCAGCACGTGCACCACCTGGGTCGGCAGCTTGAACCACAGCACGCGCCGGTGGATGGTGATGGCGAAGTAGGACAGCAGCGTATAGGCAAGCGCATTCTCGCCGAGCAGCGCGGCATCGTGCACATCCATCAACAAGCCCATGAAGAATGCCAGGCCGATGCCGACGCGGCGCGGCTGATGGATGCTCCAGAACACCAGCACCAGTGCGACGAAGTCGGGTACGCCGACCCACTGCCCCCAGGGCAGCAGGTTCAGCAAGAAGGCGCAGGCCAGGCTGAAACCGATGAACAGCGGGCTGGCGGGCAGCAGGATGTAGTGCGGGCTGTTCATCGGGTGTTGGTATCCTTGGCGGCAGCCGGCTTGGCAGGCGCAGGCTTGGGCGTGGCAGCTTTATTATCTGCCGGCTTGCCGTCTTTTTCCTGTGCCTTATTGTCCGCCGGCTTGGCAGTGGCAGGCGCAGCCGCAACTGTAACAGGTGTAGCGGCACCCGGCATGGCAGGCGCCGATTCGGCTTGCGCGCTGGAGCGGTGGCCGGGCTTGCCTTCCTTCTTGTCCTTCTCTTCGAATTCCTCACGCTGCGGGCGCGCGTCGACCAGGAGGATCAGCAATTGGCGGTTGCGATCCACTCCGGCGGCCGGCTGGCAAGTGATGTGGGCAAAGGCATCGTTCGACTTCGACTCGACCTGCAGCACGCGAGCTACGGCAAGACCGGCCGGGAAGACCCCGTCGATGCCCGAAGTCACGAGCAGATCGCCCTTCTGGATATCGGCATTGGTCGCCATGAAGCGAAGATCGAGTCCGCCGCTCTGGCCACGCCCGTAAGCCACACTGCGCAGACCGCTACGCACGTCTTGCACGGAAATCGCCTGATCCTTGTCGGTCAGCAGCGTGACTTCCGATGTGAACAGCTTGACATGGGTCACCTGGCCCACCACGCCGACGTCATCGATCACCGGCTGCCCCACCGCGACGCCCTGCTGCGACCCGCGGTTGACTTCAATCTTGCGCGTAAACGGGTCGCGCGTGTCGTACAGAATCTCGCTCATCAAGTACTTCGCCGGCATGCGTTCGGCCGCGCCCAGGAGCTTGCGCAATTGCGCATTTTCGGCGAGCAACTGTTGTGATTGTTGCAACGTCTCCGCATTCTTCAGCGCCTGCTGCTGCAATCCGCGGTTTTGCTCTTCCAGCGCAGAGACCGAAGCAAAATAGTCGCCGGCACGATGGATCATGTCGCGCGGCGTCAAGGCCGCCATTTGCACGGGATAAAGCACCGTTCCGACCACCTGGCGCACGACGCCAAGCGAGTGGTAGCGCGAATCGGCGAACAGGAGCACGACCGATAACAGCGAAAAGAAGATCATCTTGGCGCGTGCGGACGCGCCTTGCTTGAAAAGTGGCGGCGGAGTGTATTCCATCAAGGCGCCTCGGCCAAAGCAGACTGCGCCGCTGTTATCACCGAAACCTGGTGAGCAGCGGCACGATGCATCATTCCGGTATGTCTGACTTATTCGTACGAGAAGATCGAGCCGAGTTTGTCCATGCGTTCGAGCGCCATGCCCGAACCACGCACCACGCAAGTCAACGGATCTTCCGCCACGATTACGGGCAAGCCGGTCTCTTCCATCAGCAGACGGTCCAGGTCGCGCAGCAAGGCGCCGCCGCCAGTCAGCATCATGCCCTTTTCTGCAATGTCGGCACCGAGTTCCGGCGGGGTCTGCTCCAGGGCGTTCTTCACCGCCGAGACGATGTTGTTGAGCGGATCAGTCAGCGCTTCGAGGATTTCGTTGGATGAGATCGTGAACGAGCGCGGGATGCCTTCCGAGAGGTTGCGGCCCTTGACTTCCATTTCCTTGACTTCGGAGCCGGGGAAGGCCGAACCGATTTCCTTCTTGATCGCTTCAGCGGTCTGTTCGCCGATCAGCATGCCGTAGTTGCGGCGGATGTAATTGACGATGGCTTCGTCGAACTTGTCGCCGCCGACGCGCACCGAGCCTTTATATACCATGCCGCCCAAGGAGATGATGCCGACTTCCGTTGTGCCGCCGCCGATGTCGACTACCATCGAGCCGGTCGCTTCCGAAACGGGCAAGCCCGCGCCGATTGCGGCGGCCATCGGTTCTTCGATCAGGTAGACCTGCGAAGCGCCGGCGCCGAGCGCCGATTCGCGGATCGCGCGGCGTTCCACCTGGGTCGAACCGCAGGGCACGCAGATGATGATGCGCGGCGAAGGCTTGAACAGCTTGGAGTCGTGCACCATGCGGATGAATTGCTTCAGCATCTGTTCGGTGACGGTGAAGTCGGCGATCACGCCGTCCTTCATCGGGCGGATCGCCTCGATGTTGCCGGGCACCTTGCCCAGCATCTGCTTGGCTTCCTTGCCGACCGCCTGGATGGTTTTCTTGCCGTTCGGGCCGCCTTGCTGACGGATTGCCACGACCGAGGGTTCGTCCAGCACAATGCCCAGGCCGCGCACGTAAATCAGCGTGTTCGCAGTGCCGAGGTCGATGGCCAGATCATTGGAAAAATAGCTACGTAGGAATCCAAACATTAAAATTATCCTGAGCGCAATCTTGGTGCGCGTTATCTCTTCAAAAGCTCATTAAGAACCCGTTTCAAAATGGTCAGGGCTAGCGCCGCGAAGAAGACAGTGCAGCTTTACGGCAAGGAGCGACAACAACGCCATGGCCTTTTTGAAACGGGTTCACAGGGTGGTTTTGATGCGGCGGCTGCACTATAGTGGCGCCGATCAAGTATTAACCAGACATTCTACCTTATAATTTATCCGAATCAGTCGGCAAAAAAAGCAAAAATGCCGGTGGGATAACTGCAGGAAGCCTTGTTTTGACAAGTATTTACCAAGGTTAATGCATTCGCCCGACTCCGCGGATCGGCCTCCCCGTGTAACATTTTTGCCCCGTTTTTTTACTGGCCCAATACCCTGGCAATCATCCGAAAATCATGTCTCTTACCCTTGAAGACGTCGACAAGCTGGTCAAACTGGCACAAATCGACCTGACCGCCGAGCAAAAACCGAAGATCCTCGAGCAGCTGAACGGGATTTTCAACCTGGTCGAACAAATGAAGGCTGTCGACACCAGCGGCGTCGAGCCGCTGAACCAGCCCATCGAAGCCTACCAGGACCACGTGGCCCTGCGCCTGCGCGACGACGTTGTGACCGAGCCGAACCGGCGCGACGATTACCAAGCCGTCGCCCCGGCCGCGCAAGACGGCCTCTACCTCGTTCCCAAGGTCATCGAATGAGCCCCATGCATACCAAGACTCTGAAACAGCTCTCGGCCAAGCTGCAGGCGCGCGAAGTGTCCGCGACCGAACTGGCCCAGCTTTACCTCAAACGCATCGAAGCGCACAAGGACTTGAACGCCTTCCTCGATGTCAATCCGGAATTGACCTTGAAACAAGCCGCCGACGCGGACGCGCGCATCGCCGCCGGCAATGCCGGCGTGCTGACCGGCGTGCCCATCGCGCACAAGGACATCTTCGTCACGCGCGGCTGGCGCTCCACGGCCGGCTCGCACATGCTGGAAAACTACGTCAGCCCCTTCGACGCCACCGTGGTCGAGCGGTTCGGTGCGGCCGGCATGGTCACGCTGGGCAAGCTCAACTGCGACGAATTCGCCATGGGCGGCTCGAACGAGAATTCCTATTTCGGCCCGGTGAAGAACCCTTGGGACAAGGCCGCCATCCCCGGAGGCTCCTCGGGCGGTTCCGCCGCCGCCGTTGCCGCGCGCCTGGCGCCGGCTGCCACTGCCACCGACACGGGCGGCTCGATCCGCCAGCCTGCCTCGCTGTGCGGCGTCACGGGCATCAAGCCGACCTATGGCCGCGTCTCGCGCTTCGGCATGATCGCGTTCGCTTCCTCGCTGGATCAAGGCGGCCCGATCGCCCAGACCGCCGAAGACTGCGCCCTGCTGTTGAACGCCATGGCCGGCTTCGACCCGCGCGACTCCACCAGCGTGGAACGCGCCGATGAAGACTACACGCGGGACTTGAATGCCGACATCCGCGGCTTGAAGATAGGCGTGCCGCGCGAATTTTTCGGCAAAGGCATCGCACCCGACGTCGAGCAGGCCGTGCGTGCCGCGCTGGCCGAATATGAAAAACAGGGGGCCGTGCTGGTCGACATCTCGCTCCCCAAGACCGAACTCTCTATTCCCGTCTACTACGTGATCGCCCCGGCCGAGGCATCATCCAATCTGTCGCGCTTCGACGGCGTACGCTACGGCCATCGCGCCAAGGACTACGACGGTCTGGTCGACATGTACCGCAAGACGCGCGCCGAAGGCTTTGGCGACGAAGTCAAGCGCCGCATCTTCGTCGGCGCCTACGTGTTGTCGCACGGCTACTATGACGCCTACTACCTGCAGGCGCAAAAGATCCGCCGCCTGATCGCGCAAGATTTCCAGGCCGCGTTCAAGCAGTGCGACGTGATCATGGGCCCGGTTTCGCCGACGGTGGCATGGGACATCGGCGCCAAGGCCGACGACCCCGTAGCCAACTACTTGGCCGACATCTTCACGCTCTCGACCAGCCTAGCCGGCTTGCCCGGCATGTCGGTTCCCTGCGGTTTCGGCCAGGGCGAGAAAAACGGCAAACGCCCGGTCGGACTGCAAATCATCGGCAATTACTTCAGCGAAGCCAAGCTGTTGAACGTCGCGCACCGCTTCCAGCAAGCGACCGATTGGCATACCAAGGCGCCGGAGTGAAGCTTTTCGCCATTCTTGCCGCAATCGCCGCAATCGGATTTGCCGGCGCCGCGCAGGCGCAGGAACTCGATGTGCATTTTTCTTGCAGCGTCAACGGCGATCAGCATGGCTTGAAAACCTTGTTTGCCGACAATGGCAGAATCCGTATCCGCGGCACGACGATAGAGGAATTCAGCTGGGAATCGTCGGTCTTTCATGCCGGCAACGGCGTCGAATGCAGCATGGACCAGGGCGACGGCCTGCATGCAGAATTCATCGGCGACGACAACCGCCCGGCCTGGCGCATCCTGCTCGACAATCCCGGGCAGGCGCGCGACCGGCGCGGCTACGACATGAGCCATGGCTTGAATTGCACCGTGCGCATCGAGCACATCGGCGACGAGATACACATCAATCCAAGCTGCCCCGCCCTGTGCGGATCGCGGCAAAATTTTTCGGAATTCCGTTTCAATACGAAAACCGGCAATTGCACATACGAAGAGTAAAAGGATAGTGCTATGAAGTGGGAAGTCGTAATCGGCCTGGAAACCCATGCCCAATTGACCACCGAATCGAAGATTTTTTCAGGTGCTTCGACGCGCTTCGGCGCCGAGCCGAATACCCAAGCCAGCCCCGTGGACCTGGCCCTGCCGGGCGTGCTGCCCGTGATGAACCGCGGAGCCGTGGAGCGCGCGATCCAGTTCGGCCTGGCCATCGGTGCCACGGTCGCGCCGGTGTCGATCTTCGCGCGCAAGAATTACTTCTATCCCGACCTGCCCAAGGGCTACCAGATCAGCCAGTTCGCCCTCCCTGTGGTGCAGGGCGGGTCGCTGACCTTCCCGGTGGAAAAGAAGGATGGCACGACGGTGATGAAAACCGTGAACCTGACGCGCGCCCACCTCGAGGAGGATGCCGGCAAGTCGCTGCATGAAGACTACCAGGGCATGAGCGGCATCGATCTGAACCGCGCCGGCACGCCGTTGCTCGAAATCGTGACCGAACCCGACATGCGCAGCCCTGCGGAAGCGATCGGCTATGCCAAAGCGCTGCATTCGCTCGTGACCTGGCTCGGCATCTGCGATGGCAACATGCAGGAAGGCTCTTTCCGCTGCGACTTGAACGTCTCGGTGCGTCCTGAAGGCCAAAAGGAATTCGGCACGCGCTGCGAAATCAAGAACGTCAATTCGTTCCGCTTCATGGAAGAAGCGATGAACTACGAAATTCAGCGGCAAATTGACGAAATCGAAAGCGGAAACAAAATCATCCAGGAAACCCGCCTGTACGACCCGGACAAGAAGCAGACACGTTCGATGCGCGGGAAGGAAGATTCTCAGGACTACCGCTATTTCCCCGATCCCGACCTGCCGCCGCTGGTGATTTCGCCGGAGTGGGTCGCGCGCGTCAAGGATGCCCTGCCCGAGCTGCCCTCGGCGATGCGCCAGCGCTTGATCGACGAACTCGGCTTGCCGCCCTATGACGCCTCGGTGCTGACGCAATCGAAGGCCATGGCCACTTACTTCGAAGACGTGGTCAGGCAAGTAGGCAAGGACCAGGCCAAGCAAGTCGCCAACTGGCTCATGGGCGACGTCTCGTCCACGCTGAACCGCGAAGGCTGCGACATGGCCGACATCCCGGTTTCGGCCGAACAACTGGCTCTGGTGCTCAAGCGCATCAACGACGGCACGATTTCGAACCAGAACGCCAAAAAGCTGTTCCGTGCGCTCTGGGAAGAGAAATCCGGCGACCTTGCCGTGGTCGATGCGCTCATCGAAAAGAACGACTGGAAGAACAGCAACGATACCGGCGCACTCGAAGCCATGATCGATGAGGTGCTGGCCGCCAATGCCAAGTCGGTCGAGGAATACCGCGCCGGCAAGGAAAAGGCCTTCAACGCCATCATCGGCCAAGCCATGAAGGCGACCAAGGGCAAGGCAAACCCGGCGCAGTTGACGGAGCTCTTAAAAAAGAAACTCGGCTGATTATTTACGGTAGGTTGGGTTGAGCGTAGCGAAGCCCAACAAAATGGCGTAGTCCCCAGCGCAGACCGCCGATGTTGGGCTTCGCGTTCGCTCAACCCAACCTACAACAAGCCTCGTTTACTCCACGCCGTAACGTGCTCGGTATGCCGCCACCGCATCTTTGTACTGGGCCAGGCGCGCGTCCGCCGCGCCCGACGATAGATAGCTGAACAAGTCGTTCAGATTCCCAATCGACACCACCGGCATGCCATAAGCCTGGCTCACTTCCTGAACCGCCGAATGCTCGGAAAGGGCGCCATCCTTGCCGGAGCGCTCCATGCGGTCCAGTGCAATGAGCACGGCGCAAGGCGTCGCCCCCGCGGCACGGATCATGTCCACCGACTCACGCACAGAAGTCCCGGCCGAAATCACGTCATCGATGATGACGACCTTCCCCGCCAGCTTGGCGCCGACGATGGTGCCGCCCTCGCCATGATCCTTGGCTTCCTTGCGGTTGAAGGCGAAGGGCACGTTGCGCCCCTTTTTTGCCAATGCGACCGCCGTAGCCGAGGCCAGCGTGATGCCTTTGTAAGCCGGGCCGAACAGCATGTCGAATTCCAGTCCCGAATCGAGCAGAGTCTGGGCATAAAACTCGGCCAGCCGCCCCAGGTTGGCGCCGTTGTTGAACAAGCCGGCATTGAAGAAGTAAGGCGAAAGCCGCCCTGCCTTGGTCACGAATTCGCCGAAGCTCAATACGCCGGCCGATACCGAAAATTCAATAAATTCCTGCCGCAGCTTGTCGGACATGGTGCCCACCTTTTTCAATCGGATTAACGTCCGACATTTTACCGGATGAATCGGGTATCCTTGCCCGATTGACCAAGGGAGCACCGCCATGACCACCATCATCTCCGCCAACTTGAACGGCGTGCGCAGCGCGCACAAAAAAGGCTTCTTCGACTGGATGCTGAAGCAAAAGGCCGACGTGGTCTGCGTCCAGGAATTGAAGGCCCACGCGGCCGACATGAGCGAAGACATGCTGGCCCCGGCCGGTTATCACGGTTTTTTTCACCATGCAGAGAAAAAGGGCTACTCCGGTGCCGGCGTCTACAGCCGCAAGAAGCCCGACAATGTCGTGATCGGTTTCGGCAGCAAGGAATTCGATGCCGAAGGGCGCTACGTGCAATGCGATTTCGGCGACCTTTCCGTGATCTCGGTCTATTGCCCTTCCGGCTCGTCTTCGGAAGAGCGCCAGCAGGCCAAATTCCGCTTCATGGAAGAGTTCTTCCCGCACCTGAAAAAGCTGTCGAAGAGCGGGAAAGAGGTCGTGATCTGCGGCGACTGGAATATCGCGCACAAGGAAATCGACCTGAAGAACTGGAAGAGCAACCAAAAGAATTCCGGCTTCCTGCCTGAAGAGCGTGCCTGGCTAACCAGCGTGTTCGACGATTTGAAACTGGTCGACGTGTTCCGCGTGGTGGATCAACGGCCCGAGCAATACACCTGGTGGAGCAACCGCGGCGCGGCCTGGGACAAGAACGTGGGATGGCGTATCGATTACCACGTCGCCACACCGGGCATCGCGGCCAAGGCGAAGACTGCGGCGATCTACAAGGACGAGCGTTTTTCCGATCACGCGCCCTTGACGATCACTTACGGCAAGTAAATCCGATCCTGGTCGGGCACAAGCGATGCTATCCGGCCTCCGCCGGTTCGCTTGCCTGTGCGCCAGCCTTCTGCATGCGCCACAGCAGGATAACCAGCAGGAGCGGCGGAATGGCCATCAGGCCGGTGACGAAGAAGGCCTTAGCATAAGCGCCAAGCAGCCCATAGGCCGGCGTCAGCGTCTCGACTGTCATGCCGGAAAAACCCTTGAGGAACTTGCCCAGCAAGGCATAGGTCGACGAGAGCATCGCGTACTGCGTAGCTGTATAGCCGAGGCTCGTAAGGCTTGACATATAGGTGATCAGCGCGACGCCGGCGTAGGATTGCGCGAAGCTGTCGAATGCCATCACACTGGCGAACAAGGCCGAGTCCGGATGGAAGCCCAACAGCGCGAAGGCCATGGTCCCGAAGCCTTCGAGCACGATACCCACGATCAGCGTCGGCATCATGCCGATACGCACCACGGAAAGGCCGTAGGCGGCAACCCCGGCGAAAGTCGCCACCAGGCCGAATGTGCCCCGTACCAATGCCACCGTATCCTTGGTGAGGCCCAGGTCATGGTAATACGGGTTGTACATCGGCCCCATGACGAAATCGGGCAGGCGGTACAAGGCCACCATCAGCAGCATCAGTAGGCCCGCCGCCTCGTGCTTGGCGAAGAAATCGAGGAAGGGGCCGATAGTGGCGTCAGTCAAGCCGCGCAAGGTCCACAGCGGCGGCTTGCTCTCCAACACGACATCGGCGCGCACGGGTTCGAATGCGAAGAAAGTTGCCGTCACGCCGATCACCATCAGCACCGCCATCGCGGCATAAGACAGCGGCCAGCCGATACGCGCCGCCATCGCGATCACGAGCGCGTCGGTCACAATCATCGCGATGCGGTAGCCCAGCTGGGTCGCCGAAGCCAGCAAGCCGACCTCGTCCGGGCCGTCCGCCGCCTCGATGCGCCAAGCATCGATCGCGATATCCTGCGTCGCCGATGCAAACGCCGTCAGCAAGGCGAACGCGCCGATTGCCACAAGGCCGCCAGTGCCCACCATGGCCATGCCGGCGAGTCCGATTGCCACAAGCAGTTGGCATAACAGCATCCAGCCGCGGCGGCGGCCCAAGCGCCCGAACAGCGGCAAGTCCAGTCGGTCCACTAGGGGCGACCAATAAACCTTGAATGCATAAGCGAATCCAACCCAGGAGATGAAACCGATGGCGAGCAGGCTGGTGCCTGCATCCCGCAGCCAGTAGCCGAATGTGTTGGCGGTAAGCAGGAAAGGCAGGCCCGAGGTGAAACCGAGCGCCAGCATCACTGCGACCTTGGGCTGCCGCAGTTGTTGCAACACTTGGAATACGGAACGCTTGCTGCGGGCAGGAGCGGTGTCGGACATCGCTAACCGATCATGACTGCGCCGAAACACGCCAGCTTTCGCAAATAAAGATAAACCATCACTTTTTCTTCAATCGAAACACAGCCAAGCTACCACGCCAATTCGGCAGCCAGTTAACCGGCGCGCCATCGGTCAGCGCCACGCATTCCAGCACATCCAACCCGACCTCATTGGCCAGCGCCTCGAAATCCTTGATCGTGGCGCAGCGCAAGTTCGGCGTATCGTACCATTGATAGGGCAGCGATTTCGAGACCGGCATGCGGCCGCGCAGCAAGGCCACGCGGTGCGGCCAATAGGCGAAGTTGGGGAAGGAGACAATGGCTTCGCGCCCCACGCGGGCGATTTCGCGCAGCACGTCTTCGACGTTTTTCATCATCTGCAGCGCCGACAGGCACAGCACCGTGTCGAAAGCATTGTCGGACAGCATGGCCAATCCGGATTGCACGTCTTGCTGGATCACGGCCACGCCGCGCGATACGCACTTCGGGATTTGATCGTCGTCGATCTCGATGCCGTAGCCGCTGCATCGCTTGTCGCTTTGCAGGTAGTCAAGCATGACGCCATCGCCGCAGCCCAGATCGAGCACGTGCGCAGACGGCGCAATCCAATGCGCGATGAAGGCCAAGTCGGGCCGCTGGGCCTGGAGTTGGGCGAAATTCATGAGGCCACCTTTTGATTCGTTTCGGCCCAGACGCGGTCGTAGTAGGCGCGCACCACGTTCATGTAGCGCGGATCGTCGAGCAGGAAGGCATCGTGCCCGTGCGGCGCATCGATCTCGGCATAGGACACGCGGCGGCGGTTCTTCAGCAAGGCTTGCACGATTTCGCGGCTGCGTTCCGGCGAGAAGCGCCAATCGGTGGTGAACGAGGCGAGCAGGAATTGCGCCTTGGTCGCGGCCAGCGCCTTGGACAGATCGCCGCCGAATTCGCGCGCCGGGTCAAAGTAGTCGAGCGCTTTGGTGATCAACAGATAGGTGTTGGCGTCAAAGTATTCGGAAAACTTGTCACCCTGATAGCGCAGATAGGATTCGATTTCGAAATCGACGCCGAAGCCGAATTGGTATTTTCCTTCGCGCAGTTCGCGGCCGAATTTCTCGGCCATGTCGTCGTCGGACAGATAGGTGATGTGCCCGACCATGCGCGCCACGCGCAGGCCGCTTTTCGGAACGACACCGTGCGCGTAGAAATTGCCGCCATGGTAATCGGGATCGGTCAGGATGGCTTGGCGCGCCACGTCGTTGAAAGCGATGTTTTGCGCCGACAGCTTGGCCGTCGATGCGATGACGATGCAATGGCGCAGCCTGTCGGGATAGCGCATGCTCCAGGCCAGCGCCTGCATGCCGCCCAGCGAACCGCCCATGACGGCGGCGAATTGCTCGATGCCCAATCGGTCGGCCAGACGCGCCTGCGCATCGACCCAGTCTTCCACCGTCACCACGGGAAAGGATGCGCCGTAAGGCTTGCCGGTGTCGGGGTTGGCGTGCATCGGCCCGGTGGTGCCGAAGCAGGAGCCGAGATTGTTGACGCCGACGACGAAGAAGCGCCCGGTATCGAGCGGCTTGCCCGGGCCGACCATGTTGTCCCACCAGCCGGCGGTTTTAGGATCGTTTTCGTCGTACCGGCCCGCCACGTGATGCGAGGCATTCAAGGCATGGCATACCAGCACGGCATTGGAACGCTCGGCATTGAGGGTGCCATAGGTTTCGTAAGTCAGCGTGTAGTCGCGTATGCTGGCGCCGCTTTGCAGGGGCAGGGGCGCCGCGAAATGCATGGTCTGCGGGCTGACGATTCCAAGAGAAGACATGGTTTTTCTATAACGATGGCGCACAAAAACAAAAAGCCCGAGAGCGACGCTTCTCGGGCTAAATGACGGGGCTAAATGACGGTCAGTCTTGCACGCACGCTTTAGCCGTATTTATTCCGGAACGCTCGGTTCCTTGCGCCCGCAAGCTGAAACCCCGGATACCGGGGCCGATCAAATCGGCGCAATGGCCATAGGATACGCGATTCCCGGCGGAGGCGTCAAATCAAGCAGCGATTACAGTTGCTACAGTTGCCGTAGCTGCTCCATCTCGCGATCAATGGCAGCCGTCTCGTAGGTACGCAAAATCTTCGCCGTCTTGGGCTTCAGCTTGCCCAGGTCGCAGTTGAGCACTTCCTGCTTGACCGCCAACAGTTGGGTCGCCTGCATCGAAAATTCACGCAAGCCCATGCCGAGCAAAAGACGCGTCCATTTCGGGTCGCCCGCCATTTCGCCGCACACCGAGACCGGGATACCGGCCTTGGCGCCGGTCTGTATGGTAAGCGCCAACAGGTGCAGCACGGCCGGATGCAGCGGGTTGTACAGGTGCGCCACTTCGTGGTCGACCCGGTCGATCGCCAACGTGTACTGGATCAAGTCATTGGTGCCGATGGACAGGAAATCGAGCCGCTTGATGAACAGCGGCAGCGTCAGCGCCGCGGCGGGGATTTCGATCATCGCCCCGATCGGGATTGCGGCATCGAACTTGTGTCCGGCCTCGCGCAATTGCGCCTTGGCCTGGTCGATCAGCGACAGGCTCTGGTCGATCTCGAAGGCATGCGCCAGCATGGGGATCAGGAGTTTGACCGGGCCGTAAGCCGAAGCGCGCAAGATGGCGCGCAACTGGGTCAGGAACAATTGCGGCTCGGCCAGGCAGTAGCGGATCGCGCGCAAGCCGAGCGCAGGGTTCAGCGCCGTCTGCTCGGCGGCATCGAGCGGCTTGTCGGCGCCGATGTCGAGCGTACGTATCGTCACGGGCCGGCCCTTCATCGCCAGCACGGCCTTCTTGTAGGACTCGAATTGCTCTTCCTCGGAAGGCAGTTTGTTGGCATGGCCCACGCGGCCCATGAACAGGAATTCGGAACGGAACAGGCCGACGCCGACCGCGCCGGCATCCATCGCACCGACGCAATCCTCGGGGAATTCGATGTTGGCCAGCAGACTGACCTCGACGCCGTCGCGCGTGACGGCCGGCATCTTCTTCAGCTTGCCGAGCTTTTTCTTGTCGCGCTGCTGCGCCGCCTGGCGTTCGCGATATTGCGTCAAGACCAGCGGCGAGGGATCGACGATCACCACGCCGGCATCGCCGTCGATGATGATCCAGTCGTCCTGCTCGATCATGGTCGAGGCGTTGTACATGCCGACCGCCGCCGGAATGTCGAGGCTGCGCGCCACGATGGCGGTGTGCGAGTTTTGCCCGCCCACGTCGGTGACGAAACCGGAGAAGGCACGGTCGCGGAATTGCAGCATGTCGGCCGGCGAGATATCGTGCGCCACCACGATCATCTGCGCGGCGGCGGCATCGCCCGGCGCCGGCAGCGAACTGGCCGTGCCGGTCAACACCTTCAAGACGCGCTCGCCGACTTGCTGGATGTCGGCCTTGCGTTCGCGCAGGTAAGAATCTTCCACTTCGTCGAACTGGGCCGAAAGCTCGTCGATCTGCGTCACCAACGCCCATTCGGCGTTGTAGTGGCGCGTGCGGATGATCTCGAGCGGCACGTCGGAAATCATCGGGTCGGACAGGATCAGCGCATGCACGTCGATGAAGGCCCCGATCTCGGCCGGCGAATCCTTGGGCAGGTCGTTCCAGATGGTCTGCAACTCCTTGTGCACGGTCACGATGGCGTGCTGCAGGCGGTAGACCTCGGCTTCAACCTGTTCTTCGCTGATGAGGTAATGCTTGACGTCGAGCGCGGCGGGAGCGAGAAGATGCGCCCGCCCAATGGCGATGCCGCGTGATACTGCGATGCCGTGTAGCGTGAAAGATGCCATGTAGGTGTGCTGTTTATTCGCCTTCGCCGAACTTGTCCGCTATGAGTTGAACGAGCGCGTCGAAGCATTCTTTTTCATCCGCGCCATCGGTCTCAAGCTTGACCTTGGAGCCCTTGCCTGCCGCCAGCATCATCACGCCCATGATGGACTTGGCATTGACGCGGCGCGTGTTGCGCGACATCCAGACGTCGCACTTGTACTTGGCCGCAAGCTGAGTCAGCTTGGCGGAAGCGCGCGCGTGGAGGCCCAGCTTGTTGACGATTTCGATTTCCTGTTCGATCATTCCTGTCCCTGTTTATTTTCGTTAATGCGGCGACAAACGTACTCTGTTGTCCACCTTCACAGCGCCATTTTGCCCGCCCGCCAGCGCCATCTCCACCACCACGTCGAGCGTATCATGCCGGTACGTCAACGCACGCAAAAGCATGGGCAGGCTGATGCCGGCAATGATCTCGACCGAGCCCGGCACCGCCAGCGACAGCGTGCAATTGGACGGCGTACCGCCCATCACGTCGGTGATCACGAGCACGCCGCTGCCGTCGTCAAGACGCTTGATCGCTTCGGCGGCCGCACTCTTGACTTCATTAGTATCCTGGTCGGCGCAAACGTCGACCGCCTCGAGCCGCTCCGGGCGCCCGCGGAAGACATGCGTCGCCGCGGCGATGAATGCGTCGCCCAGCGGCGCATGAGTCAGAAGCAATATACCAACCATGATCGTTTCAGTCAGAAAAGGCGATGGTGCGGAGCACCAAAATCGGGCCTATTCTGGCACATTTCCCCATATGGTAGCCGGCTTTCATGAATTCTCGATGGCATCGATAAACATGCCGGCCACGCTAAAGCCGGTTTGCTGGGCAATTTCCTGGAAGCAGGTCGGGCTGGTGACGTTGACTTCGGTCAAGTAGTCGCCGATCACGTCCAAGCCCACGAGCAGCAAGCCGCGCTCCAGAAGACGCGGTGCCAGTGCCTCGCCGATGGCGCGGTCGCGCGCCGACAAGGGCCGCGCCTCGCCGCGCCCGCCGGCAGCGAGGTTGCCGCGCACTTCATTGCCCTGCGGGATGCGCGCCAGCGAATACGGCACCACCTTGCCGCCGATCAAGAGCACCCGCTTGTCACCTTCCACGATTTCCGGGATGTAACGCTGGATCATGATCGTGCGCGAGCCGTTCGCGGTCAGCGTTTCGATGATGGAACCGAGGTTCATGCCGTCTTCTGTCACGCGGAAAATGCCGGTACCGCCCATGCCGTCGAGCGGCTTCAGGATGACATCCTGGTGCTCGCGATGGAAGGCGCGCAGGCGCGCCGCGTCCGACGTCACCAGGGTGGGCGAGGTAAATTCGGGGAACTGTGCAATGGTCAGCTTTTCATTGTGGTTGCGGATCGCCGCCGGCTTGTTGAATACCCGCGCGCCTTGCGACTCGGCCAGCTCGAGCAAATAGGTCGCATAGATGTATTCCATGTCGAACGGCGGGTCCTTGCGCATGACGATGGCATCGAACTCGCTCAGGTAGGCGGCGCGCACTTCCTTGATGCGATACCAGTCATGCGGATCGCCCGTCAATTCGATGCGCTTGACTTCCGACACCACCCGCCCCGCCTCGATCGCCATATCCTTTTGTTCGAAGGCGAAGACATGGTAGCCGCGGCGCGATGCCTCGGCCATCATGGCGAAAGTGGAATCCTTGTAGGTCTTGAAGCCGGACAGCGGGTCGGCCAGGAATGCAATCTTCATGCGTGCTCCGGTCTTAGTAAACTTCCGGGTTCGGGTCGGTCTTTTCCAATTCAAGCGAAGCCGCCAACAGCGCCATGCGTCCCACCACGCCGTACATGTAGAAGCGGTTCGGCGCGGCCGTGCCGGGTTTGGCTTGCAGGTCGGGCAAAGCGTGTTGCTGGGCGAAGGCCAGCGGCACGAAATGCGCCCCGGGCGCGTTCAGGTTTTCATCGACGCCGCGCTCTTCATGCACGCGGTAGAAGCCGCCGACCACGTAGCGGTCTATCATATAGACCACAGGTTCGGCCACGGATTCATTGATATGCTCGAAAGTCGGCACGCCCTCCTGGATGATGACGTCGTGTACTTCCAGGCCGTCCTTCACCACCGACATCTTGTTGCGCTGCTTGCGGTTCAAATCCTTCACCTCGGCCGCGTCGCGCACCGTCATGATGCCCATGCCATAGGTGCCGGCATCGGCCTTGATGACGACAAAAGGCTTTTCCTTGATGCCGTATTCCTTGTATTTCTTGCGGATCTTGGCCAGCAGCGCATCGATGTTCGATGCCAGGCATTCCTCGCCCGTGCGCTCCTGGAAATCGATCTCGCCGCATTTGGCGAAATAGGGATTGAGCATCCAAGGGTCGACTTCAATCAATTTGGCGAACTTCTTCACCACCTCATCGTAGGCCGCGAAGTGCTTGCTCTTGCGCCGCACGGCCCAGCCCGCATGGAGCGGCGGCAGCACGTTTTGCTCGTTCAGTCCCTCCAGCACCTGCGGGATGCCCGCCGACAGGTCGTTGTTCAACAGGATGGTGCACGGGTCGAAATTCTTCAAACCCAAGCGGCGCCCATTGCTCGAACGTTCGAGCGGTTCGAGCACGATCGTGTTCCCGTCCGGCAGTTCCACCGTGGTGGGCTTCTTGATCTCGGGCGAGAGCGTGCCCAGGCGCACGTTCAAGCCGGTCTGGCGGAAAATTTGCGTCAGACGCGCCACGTTTTGCAGATAGAACTGGTTGCGCGAGTGGCTCTCGGGAATCAACAGCAGGTTCCTCGCATCGGGGCAGTATTTTTCGATGGCGGCCATAGCGGCCTGCACCGCCAGCGGCAGCATTTCGGGCGCAAGATTGTTGAAGCCGCCAGGGAACAGATTGGTATCGACCGGGGCCAGCTTGAAGCCGGCATTGCGCAAGTCCACCGAACAGTAAAACGGCGGCGTATGCTCCTGCCATTCCAGGCGGAACCAGCGCTCGATGGCAGGAGTGGCACCGAGAATTTTCTTCTCCAAATCAAGGAGAGGACCATTCAAGGCTGTGGTGAGGTGGGGAACCATAGTAAAAACCTTATGACGATGCCGGATAGGTATGAAGAATTCTAACGGGAAACGCGCAAGTGCGCCGAAGGCCTGTCTCACCCGAAAAACGCAAAACGCATGATTTGCCGGCAAATTCGCGCAAAAACACGCAAAAACACCGAACCATACTTTCGCGCCAGGGAAGCAAGCGCTCCCAGATTCATGCAAGCGGCTTACAAGCGATCAGGTATGGGCAAAAGGTCGGAATTAAAGCGGAAGCGGTGTCCCGCGGTAAACAAAAAAAGCGCCTCCGAGGAAGCGCTTGGAAGACCCGCTCGCACGGGCCTCAGGGATGGTTACCGCATCAATACTTATGCATGATACGCCGTTTCACCATGGCTGGAAATATCCAGACCCTCCCGTTCTTCATCTTCCGCAACACGCAAGCCGATGGTCTTGTCGACAATCCAGTAGGCGATTACCGATACCACGCCAGACCAGATGACCGTCGTAAGCACACCCGTGCCCTGGATCTTCAATTGATCGAAGATCGAGTAGCCCGACGAGAGCAGGCCAGCCTTGTTGGCCACGTAGTCGTACACGCCCTGGCCGCCCAGTGCCGGCGCTGCGAACACGCCGGTCAGCAGGGCACCGAGGATACCGCCCACGCCGTGCACGCCGAACACGTCGAGCGAATCGTCCGCGCCGATCAGGCGCTTCAGTCCGTTCACACCCCACAGGCAGACCAGGCCGGCGGCCAGGCCGATGACCAAGGCGCCCATCGGGCCGACGAAACCGCAAGCCGGGGTGATCGCCACCAAGCCGGCAACCGCACCGGATGCGCCGCCCAGCATCGAGGGCTTGCCCTTGTGGAACCATTCGCCGAACACCCAGGACAGGGCGGCGGCAGCGGTAGCCAGCAAGGTATTGACGAAGGCCAAGGCGGCCGTGTCACCGGCTTCGAGCGCGGAACCGGCGTTGAAACCGAACCAGCCCATCCACAGCAGCGAGGCGCCGATCATGGTCATGGTCAGCGAGTGCGGTGCCATCGATTCGCGGCCGTAACCGACGCGCTTGCCGATCATGAAGGCGCCGACGATGCCAGCCACGGCGGCATTGATGTGCACCACGGTGCCGCCGGCGAAATCGAGTGCGCCCTGGCGCTGCAGCCAGCCGCCCTTGGCCAATTCAACCGCGGCAGTCGTCGAATCCTTGATCGCATCGGGGCCGGTCCAGAACCAGACCATGTGGGCGATCGGCAGATACGAGAACGTGAACCAAATGACGACGAAGGCCAACACGGCCGAGAACTTGGCGCGCTCGGCAAAGGAGCCGATGATCAGGCCGCAAGTGATGGCGGCGAAGGTAGCCTGGAACACCACGTAGACGTACTCGGGAATGGCGACGCCCTTGGAGAACGTTGCGGCCTTGGCGAATTCGCCGGTGGCGGCATTGTAGATGTCCTTCAAGAACAGCCGGTCGGTACCGCCGATGATGGCATTGCCTTCGGTGAAAGCGAACGAGTAGCCGTACAGGCACCAGAGCACGATGATCAGCGAGAAGATCATGAACACCTGCATCAGGATCGACAGCATGTTCTTGGTGCGGACCAGGCCGCCGTAGAACAATGCCAGGCCCGGGATCGTCATCAGGATGACGAAGGCCGTCGATACCATCATCCAGGCCGTGTCACCTTTATTGACGGTCGGAGCAGGTGCTGCCGCAGCATCGGCGGGCGCTGCCGCAGCGGGGGCTGCCGGAGCCGAAGCGCTGGCCGAAGCCGATGCCGCCGCAGGCGCTGACGCCGCCGGTGCGGAAGCCGCAGCCGGCGCCGAAGCGGCAGGAGCCGAAGCGGCAGGAGCCGAAGCCGCCGGAGCGCTGGCAGGAGCCTTGGCATCGTCTGCCGCAGCCAATTGCGAGAATCCGAGCGCGGCAAACAGCAGCCCGGCCGCCATCAGCCCCTTCAAAAACGTTTGTTTCATGTCTTCTCCCTTAGAGTGCATCGTTGCCGGTTTCCCCGGTGCGAATACGTACGACCTGCTGCAGGTCGTAGACGAAAATCTTCCCGTCGCCGATCTTGCCGGTACGCGCGGAAGTCTCGATGGCCTCGATGGCGCGCTCGACGATCGCATCGTCGACAGCAGCCTCGATCTTGGTCTTGGGCAGGAAATCGACCACGTACTCGGCGCCGCGATACAGCTCGGTATGGCCTTTCTGACGGCCGAAACCCTTGACTTCGGTGACGGTGATCCCCTGCACCCCGATCTGCGACAAGGCCTCGCGAACCTCGTCCAGTTTGAATGGCTTGATGATCGCAGTTATCAGTTTCATACTAACCTCAGTTAAAAAGTCTTACTAACGGACAAAACCAGGGATGTCTTTCCCAAATTCTTGAAATCCGGTGCGGGGCCGACGTAACTGCTGGTGTTCGTTCCGATCACGGCCAGCGCACCGGTCACGACACCGAAGTCCTTGGTCACGCCGACCTTCCAGTCCGTGTAGCTCAAATTCGACGAATTCGAGACCGTCTGGTGCCCGGCGTGGACGTTGATCGTGAAGCCGTCCGCCACATCGAAATTGCCGCCGATATCGAGGTACCCGCTACCCTTGCTATCGGCGGTGCCGAACAGGTTCGTTACTGCATAGGAATACTTAGCATAAACCGGGCCATAGCCGAGCTGGGCATAGATTTCAGTCGTGTTGGCGCTGGTACTGAGGCCGTTGGAGGGGTAGATATAGGAAAGAACGCCGACGTCGTAGGAAACATCCTTGACGATCTCGCCGCGTTTGCCGGCGTAGACGTCCCATTCCACGTCGCCGCTGCCGCCCGCATCGCTGATCCATTTGATGGTCGAGAGCCAGGTGCCCGCATACAGGCCCGTGGGGTTGTTGGTATAGTCGGCGCCGCCCTGCAAGGCGGGGTCAAGGCGGCTCTGGGAGATGCCGCGGTAACGATAATCGGATACGATGGAGGCGTTGAAGCTGATTTCATTGTCCGGCTTGCTTTCTTCAGCGAAAGCGCTACCCGCAGAAAAAACAGACACCAATGCTGTTGCGAGAATAATTTTCTTCATATGGCCCTCGGAATGTTATTGTGAAAACATTAATGCACTCGACCAAGCTGAAACGAGCATGCACGACGATGGAGCGCCCGAGAGCGACCTTGTGCGAGACCGACGCAACTTGGACCAATACCAGTTATGTCATATACCGAGCATTGGTAATACCAGTACAAGACAAGTTGAGTAATGCATAGACGAAAAGCACCCATTTTGCGAGGCTCTCCGAAGGATTCTCGAGTGAACTCGATGACGTTTTTGACTTCACCCAACAGCGATAGCACAAGGCATGCCAGCACCACTTTGGTGTAAATGTGCACGAGCAAAACATACCAGTTACAAATTGCACCATTTGTGTGCGCGACAAATCGAATGCGCGCCCGATTGGTGCAAAATAGTTCTTCAATCAGGAAATGACCATGCAAAAAGCCAATTTTTTTGACGACTTTCAGGCCAAGATCACCGAAGCGCTGGAAAACTCCCCGGCCAAGGACATCGAAAAGAATGTCAAGGCCATGCTGACCCAGGGTCTGTCCAAGCTGGACCTGGTCACTCGGGAAGAATTCGACATCCAGATGCAAGTGTTGGCCAAGACGCGCGAGAAGCTTGAAGCGCTGGAGGCGCGCGTCGCAGAACTGGAAGCGCAATTGAAGAAGTAAGCCAGCCCGGGCTGGCCGGCTGGCTGTTATCAAAAGCAATGAAGCGGCAGGCCAGTTGCTCTGCCGCCCGCCTTACGCCATGCGTGACGCTGTGCGATATAGAGTGGCGCCTACGGACTTGACCACGTGCTGCAACTTTTGGTCTTTTAGCAAGCCGGCTTCGTCAAACGCCGTATGCGCAGCACCGAGTGCAATCGATTCCGGGATCACGAGCATGCCCAGCTTTTCCAGCACCGCACGGATGCCGACCTGGGAACGCACCCCGCCCAACTGCCCCGGCGACGCCGACACCACGGCGGCAACCTTGCCGCTGAACAGCGCCACACCGGACTTGCCGTCTTCGCCCGGCCGGCTGATCCAGTCGAGCGAGTTCTTCAGCAGCGCCGTATAGCCGCCGTTGTATTCCGGGCTGGCGATCAATAGCGCCTGATGCCCGGCCAGCATCTGCTGCAGCGTCTTCGCGCCGGCAGGCAGGCCGGACGCGGCTTCCAGGTCGCCGTCATAGAGCGGCAGCGCGAAATCGGCAAGGCGGATAACCGTGACTTCCGCCCCGGCCTCGCGCGCGCCTTCGATGGCTGTGTGCAACAGCTTTTGATTGAACGAATCGCGGCGCGAACTGCCGCTCATGGCGAGAATTTTTACAGTCATGGCGATCTCCCTTTCTCGATGTGGCTATGCCGAGCATAGCCAGCATCTTACCGGTTATCGCCTCAAGCGTTTTGCCCGGCGCTACGCCGGCGAAAACAGATTGAGCGCGTTCAGGTTGAACTTGCCGCCATTGGGCAATACGGTCGCCATCTCGGCACCGCTGACGCCGAACCAGCTTGCCAGCGGCGCAGCCAATTGATCGATCGCCGTGCTCGGCAACAGACGCCCCTGCCCCACGTCGTCCGGACCGTTGACGGCAGTGGCGGGCAGACTCCCGTAGAAGTTCTGCCCTTGTATCGCACCGCCCATCACGAAGTGGTGGCTGCCCCAGCCGTGGTCGCTGCCGTCCCCGTTGGGCGACAAGGTGCGGCCGAATTCGGACGCGGTAAAGCTCGCCACCTGGTTCGCCACACCGAGTTCCACGGTGGCGTTATAAAAACTGTTCATGGCGCCGGCCAGCTTGCTGAGCAAACCCGGATGCACCTCGTTGAGATTGGTGTGGGTATCGAATCCGCCGAGCGAGACGAAAAACACCTGGCGCTTGACGCCGAGGGCGGAGCGCGCGGCGATCAATTTGGCCACCATTTGCAATTGCGCGGCGAGCGTGTTGGTGAGATCGAAGGCGGTCGTCAGCGCCGGCACGCCTTTCAGCGCCGAGGTGATTTGCTGATTGCCCGCGATACTTCGCTGCATCATGCGCGTGAGGGCGTTTTCCAGCACGTTGGCCCGGCTTTGGGTGGTCAGGGAAACCAGCGCCTGCGAGCAAGCGCTTGACCCGAACAGCGGCTGGCCGGTTTCACGCAAATTGACCGTGCCGGTGGCGGCAATGTCGAATTGCGCCTCGTTCGCGCCGCTCAAGAGCAAGGCATTGCCGTTGACCGATATGCCGGTGAACATCGATCCGCCGTTGCCGGACAACATCAGGTCGCCGATGCGACCGCCCCACCCGTCGGCGCCGGCTTGCTGGCTCAAGGACTGCCAATAGGTTTGCTGGTCGATATGGGAAAACAGCTTGGGCGGCAGGGGTACGCTATTGGCGTTGTACTGCGCCAGCGTGGTCGGCTGCAGCAGCGGCCCGATGTTGAGCAAGACGCCCAGCTTGCCCGCGTTGAACAGCGCGCCGAGCGGCGCAAGCTCGGGCGCAAGCGCCATTTGCCGCGCATCGGGCAAGGCGAGCTTGGGACGCAATACGGTGCCGGCGAGCGCGCTTTGCCGATAGGCGATCTGGCCGCGGATTTGCGCATAGGCGTTGTAATTGGTCGGGTCATAGGGAATCAGCGTGTTGCCGTAGTCGTTGCCGCCGACGAGGAAGATGCAAACCAGGGCCTTGTAGTCCGACGCCGTTTGCGCTGCGGCCTCACCCATCACCGCCATGTTGAGCGCCAAGGGGCCCGCCGTACCCAGCGCGGCGGAGAGCAGCGCGGACTTGCGCAGAAATTCACGGCGCGTGATCTTGTTCAGGCTCATGGTGCGCTCCTACTTCTGGACCAGATATTCGGGGGTGCTCATCACCAGCAGCACCGCCGCCTTCACGCGATTGCTTGCGCCGCTGGCGGCATTGGCGCCGGACAATGAAATGCTGCCGATCGCGTTCTGTATTGCCGTCGTCGTAGCGCTCGACAGCTGGCCGGCTGCGAGCAGCGTATTCAACCGCGCGACCAAGGCGGCCGGGTTCGACGCCAGCGCCAGTTCGTTCGAATAATCCGGGGTGATGTCGGCCAACTGTCCCGCGACAACCTGCTGCATGAAATTGACGTAGCCGATAACGGTGGACTCGGTCACGATCTGCAATTCCGGTGCGACCAATGACGGATTACCGAGCACATTGTTGGGCGGCACAAAGCCCGGGCTGAAGAAATTGAATACGGTAGGCGAACGTAAAGGGCTCTGCCCCAGCCGATAGGAACTGCTCGAGGTATCGCCAACGGCCCATTGTCCGCTGGGCGAACGCGCGTTGAAGGTGCGCGCCCATTGGGCCAGCCGCAGAATCGGTTCGCGCACCTTGCCTGCCGCGGGGTTCGTCGCGCCCGGCGCCGTCTGCGCTTCCGGGTCGAGCAGCACGGCGGAGATAACAGATTTCATGTCCCCGCGCACGCCGGCCGCGCTGCCCGTGCCGCTGATGAAGGCCGCGGCAACGCGGCCGATGTATGCAGGGCTCGGATTGCTGGTGACGAACTTCTGGATCAATTGCTTGCCGAAGAAAGCCGGCACGTTGGGATGATTGAACAGCGCATCCAGCGCGATCTTCAATGCGGTATTGCCGTCGGTGCCGGCAGGCACGCTGGCACCGAGGAAGGGCTTGGCCGACGTCGAATGCTGGGCCGGGTTGAGCGTCATCGGCACCTGCAGATAATTCGGCGCGCTCTGTGTATAACCGTCGAAGTTCCAGCCCGTGAAAACCTGCGCCAGTTGCGTGACCGTCGTCGCATTGTAGGTCGGAACCGGGTTGCCGCCGCCATCCAATATCTGGCTGCCGTCGTTATTGAGCTGGTACAGTCCTATGGTAAATAGCTGCATCACCTCGCGCGCATAGTTCTCGTCGGCCTCGCGCCCGGTCGCCGGGTTTTCCTTTTCATTGCCGCGCGTGCCGAGATAACAACCCATGGCTGGCGACAAAGTGACGGCTTGCAGCAGCGTGCGGAAATTGCCGAAAGCATTTGCCGCCAGCATATCCATGTAAGCCGCGGCGGCGAAGCTCTTCCAATGCGAATGCAAGTCGACCACCGACACGACGAAAATCTCGCTCAAAGCCAGGGCAACACGCTGGCGCAGCTTGTCCTTTGATGCCATCAGCTTGCGCCACAGCGTCGCATCGATGCCGCTGGCGGCATTGAGATTGGCCGCGACATCGAAGCCATTGGCCATCAGCCAATCCCAGTTATTCTGGTCTGACGCGGTGGTGAACTGGTCTTGCAGCCAGCCGGCATAGCCCTGGGCTTGCACCGCAGCGATGTCGGTATCGTTGCCGCCGAAAGCGGCTTGCGACAGGAAGCGCGATGCGGCGGTGCTGGAGATAGAGGTGGCTGCCGCCTTCAGGCTGGCATGCATCGCGCTGTCCGGCGTGCTCGCCGGAGCAGAATTGTCGCCTCCCGAGCAAGCGTCCAGCAGCGCAGCCGCCGCAATACCGGCGGCCAAGGGGCGAAAAACTCCCGCCTTCTCTACGGGCCTTTCGGCCTGCAAGGTATCCATATGCGCTCCTCCCATGCCATCGCGCAGTTGTACGCCCCGATTTGCGGAAGCGCAAAGAATGCTTGCACTGTAGAAGTTAGGATTGCACTTGGATAGTAGTTGTTTGTAAGAGTTTGCTACAGAGTGTAACGACGCAAAATGTCCTACACTCGGGGCGTGATGCAAATATTCGGCTTCATCATCTGCTCAGAACGGCATGTCGAAGTCCGGATATGTCTGGCGCGGCCGCGCGATCGTTTTTAGCCAAAGTTTGAGTTGTTTCGGATCGGCGGCGGTAGCGAGTTGTTCGCGCAGCTCGGCGATCTGCTCGAGGCAATCTCTTACATCTTTCCGCAGCATGGGCAGAAGTGCCTTGGGATGGAGCGAATCGAAGGGGGACAAATCGAAGTCGAACTTGATCTCGTCTTCAAGGCGTTCAATTTCCAGATTCAGATCATTCAGTTGCCCCTTCAGGATCTTGATGTAGTGCTTGAGCCGTTCCGGCCGAATAGCCACCAAGTGCGCTTGATCGATGTGTTCCAGTTCGAGTTGCAGTTCCAACAGTTGCAGCAGATTGCCGTTCTTGTACGCCTCGTTGGCACGCTGCATCAGCGCCGTCTTGCGCGTCTTTTCCTCGGGATCGAGTTCCCGATCCGGGTGCAGCGCGCTGGCCAGTTTGCGGAACACCTCCCGGACGGACTGGCTCAACTGCTTCTCCTCGGCCTCCTGACGCGCCAAGCGCGCTTCCTCCTTGGGCGACTTCTTGCGGGTTGCCTCTTTCGCCGCGTGTGCCTCCTGTTGCTCCAGGAACTGGCTCTCGACCCGCTGAAGGACTTCGTGGGGTGAGCTCATGTCCACGTCGTCGCCGAGATCCACGCCTAGCACACTCTTGAACATGGCTTTCATCCCTTCCAGGTTCGCGGCCTCTTCGTCGTCGTAGTCCGACTCGCTGTACTTGTTGAAGATATCCTTGATCTCCTCGTCATCCTGCTGCATCAGAACCATCTCTGCCAGGTCCGTGATCAACTCGGCCAGCTTGCGCTTCTCGCCTTTCGTCACTCCCTTCCCACCGTGGGCCGCATCCAGCGCCCGGACGAGTTGCGACTGCAGCTCCAGGCACTGCGTCGCCAACGGCAGAAGGTCGCTCGCGTATTGCCGCCGGAAATCCGGCAAGGCTGCCTCCCATTCGGACAAACGGGCACGGCCGGCCTCGATCTTGTTGATCAGGCTGTTGAAGGTTTTCTGGTCTTTGCTGAGGGGGGTAGTGCCGCTTTGCGCGATGTGGGCGGTCGGGACTGGTTTATGGTCGAAAAGGGGCATGGCGATGAATGACGACAAGGCGCGGAATTGGTGTCTGGGATTATACCTTGGCGCTGCGCGCCTCCCTGGCGCGATTTCGCGCTGTTGCATCTTGTAGGCCATGGCGGGACTCCTGTTCGACTTGCGAGAGTAATTCTCCGCACTTCCGATTTGCGGGCCGGCGGCCGAGCAAGTCATTAATCGAGTCTGACCCCACATATGTCTGTCGAACGATCACCCCCGGTTTGGGTTTAAAGACCTTCTTCATGCTGGCAACACAATCTGCGCACTCATGGTGAGCGGGCTGTTGAGATCAACACACAGCTCGCCGTGCCCCACCATCCACCACATGGTCGGAATAATGGCAGCCTGCGCCATTCGGTCAGGCGTCAGTCGACTTAGCAAATCCGAGACAGCCAGCGACCCGCTACGGCGCAACTCAACCACAATTGCGTCCTGGTGTACCGGAACGGGGTTTATGTCTCGATAGCCATTCAGGAAATGCTTGTTCTTGAATTTGACGCCCCTGATCTTGACGTCGGTGAAGATTTTGAAC
>DASVLJ010000061.1:0-8157 GCA_036384915.1 Burkholderiaceae bacterium | reverse complement strand
GCAATGGATGGAGAAAAGTCCCACTTTGCCCCCGTTTTTCCGGCTGTAGCTACGGCTACAGTCCTCAAAAGCGAGGCCAAATTGGGCTCTTTTCCCACCCATTTCGCTTCGACTCGTTCTGCCGCGCAGACTCCTAGCCCTGCAGATGGAGGGTCCCGTTGGCGCCGCTCGCATGTGCAAAGGTATAGCCTGTCCCCGTCAATTCGACCAGGGTGTTGCCTGCGGCCATGGTGCCGGCATCGGCCGTCGGGCCGGCCACCGATTCCAGCAGATAGGTATTGCCCTGGAACACAAACCAGGTCACCGTATGGGCAGCTCCGGCGACGCCACTGCCTTGCGCGCCATCGGCGGCACGCACCCAGGCGGCGAGGGAAGCGGTATCGCCGCCGCTGCCCGTGACGGCGGCCGACGCGACTTGCGTGAAGCCGGCCAGGGTATTCACGTCGCCGGAAAACGTGATCGCATCGCTGCCGCTGTTGTTCAAGCCGCTGACGACGACGATGCTCTTGGAATTCGCTTCGGAGGGCGCGAGAACGACGACATCGGCGGCAATATGCGCAGCGAGGGAGATCGTTCCCGAAGCACCCGGGCCCAGCGCGACGGTATTGGCCCCACCCCCGGCGACGATACTGACCGAAGCGTCGACGGCGAGGTCGGTGACGGTATTGGAGGAGTCGCCCACGGTCACGAAATAATTTTCCGATGAACTGCTCAGTGCCACTGCGTGCGCCTTATCGGTGGCCGCACTGACATTCGTGCCGCCCTGCACCGAAACATTGCCCAGATTGTCTTTGACCATTACCGCCGTCGCATTGCCCGCCACGATAGCATCGTGCCCGGCTGAACTTAGGATATTGAGATTTGCCAACCCCTTCCAGGTGCTGAAGTCGCCGGATACCGATTCGAGCGAATTGACATTCAAAGTGGTGATGCCCACGAATGTCACACCACTGGGAATGGTCATGGTGCTGCCGATGCCGAAATCCGCTATGTTCAAGATATTCTCGAGCGTGCCGCCGATGATGCTGTCGCCGGCAAGCAGCGTCTGCGCCTGCCCGCCTGCCGCGAGGCCGGCCGTATTATCGAGAATGGCGTCGAATACATTGTTACCCGCTCCACCGACCAAGGTTTCAGGCGTCGTCGTCAGGTTGTAGATGTGGGGCCCCGGCGGTCCCTCCGTGAAGACGTTGATCGTGGTCTGCACGTCGAAGGTTGCCGCGTTGGTAGTTGCGTTGACACTCGCCAGCATCATGCGAGCATCTTCCGCAGCCGTCGCACCAGCGTAAGCCACGATTTGACTGCTCGATGCACCCAATGCAATCGTGAAGTTTTCAGCCACCGTTACCTTGTTGGCCATTGCCTGTTGGTCGATGATTCCCTGCGCGCTGGTGTTTTGCTGCGCACCCGCCAGGATATCAAGCGCGGCCAGTCCCTTGCCGACCTGGCCGCTGTCGATGGCACTGCTCCAGAAACTCAATCCCGCCGCCGCTGCCGGGCGATTGAACAAGTCCTTGAAAATGGCATTGACGAAATCCTGCGTCGAAGCGCTGCCATACAGCGTTGTCGATTCGTGGCTCGCACCGAATGCATCGACCAGAGACTTGAGCGCCGGATTGCTTGCGTAAGCCGCAAGCAAATCCACCGCGCCGGCGGGCGCTTTGGCGGTGGCCAGAGCCTGGTCGAAATTCTGCAATCCAAAATAATCGACGGGGCGGCCGAAATAGGCGATATACAGTTCCTGTACCAGATTGTCGTACAGTGAAGCGGTGCTCATGAAGTCTCCAAATAAATTGCGGTGAAAGTCAGGTTCGCTTGATGGTCGTCATTATCCCATCAAGTGTACGGTGCCGTTGGCGCCCGATGCATGGCTGAAGGTATAGCCTGTCCCGGTCAATTCGACCAGCGTATTCGCCGCCTGCATGGTGCCGGCATCGGCTGTTTGCCCATTCACCGATTCCAGCAAATACGTATTGCCTTGGAAAACGAACCAGGTCACGCCGTGCGCCGCACCTGTGACGCCGCTGCCGGCCGCGCCGTCTGCCGCTGCGACCCAGGAAGCCAGGGCGCCGGCATTGCCGCCGCTTGCTGTGACGGCCGCCGCGGTAACCTGGTTGAAGCCGGTCAACATGTTCGCGTCACCGGAAAATTTGATCGTATCGCTGCCGGCATTGTTCAAGCCCGTCACCTTGACGATGTCGGTCGGGTTCGCTCCGGAAGCGCCTAGCACGACCGCATCGCCGGCGCTGTGCGCGGCGAACAAAACGGTTCCGGATGCGCCCTCTCCCAGGGTGATGGTATTGGCGCCGGTTCCCACTGCGATATTGACTGAAGCACCCGCCGCGATGTCGGTGATGGTATTGCTGGAGTCGCCTGCGGCGGCTGTCAGCACCTGTGCCGCGCTGGTGATCGTCACCGCATGGGCGCTGTCGGTCGTCACGGCAATGTCCGATCCGCCGCGCACGGAAACATTGCCTGTGGAATCGACGACGGTCACCACCACATCGCTTCCCACGGCGAGGTCAACGTCTCCAGCCGCTTTCGTGACACGGAGATAAGAGGTGCCGAGCCATGAACTGAAATCGCCGGACACCCCCTCGTTCGATTGAATGTTCACTTCAGTCATGTCGCTGACCGTGACGCCGCTTGGCAAGGTCATCGTCCCGCCGACGCCGTAATCGTCGAGATAGAAGATATTGTCGGAGGATTGGCTGGAAATGCTGTCGCCGCTGACGAGCGTCGCGACCTGGCCTCCGGCCGCCAAGCCGGCGGCATTGTCGAGGTTTGCGTAGTACTGGGCGTTGCCCTGGCCGACCAAAGTCTCGGCACCGGCGGGCAGAATATAGGTATTGACGGGGCCCGAGCCGGCCGGCAACCGATAGATGCTTCCCTGTGCATCGATACTCGCCGGTTCCGTGTTCGCGCCCACGCTCGCGAGCAGGACGCGGCTGTCTGCCGCCGCTGAGGCGCCGACATATTCGTCGATGACGGTCGGCGAAGCGCGCACGGCTTCTGTGAAAAATTCCGCCACCGCCAGCTTGTTTGCAACCGTCGCCTGGTCGGTCAAGCCCTGTACACTGGTGTTTTGCAACGCCCCTTCCATGATAGCCAGTGCCGCCAAGCCCTTGCTCACGGCGCCCGTATTGATGGCATTGGTCCAAAAGGCAAGTCCATCGACAGTTGCCTGCCGGTTGAATAAATTCTCGAACACGGCACTGACGAAACTTGCTGTCGTCCCGCTGCCATAGAAATTGGCGGACTCGCCGCTGCCGCCGAAGGCGTCGACCAGCGATTTGACTGTCATATTGCTTTGATAGGCGGCCACCAGGCCGGTGGCATCGGTCGGTGCGCCGATGTTGTTCAATGCCGCATCGAAATTTTGCAGCGCGGCGGGATCGGCCGGACGGCCGAAGTAAGCAACATAGAGTTCTTGAACGAGACTGACATAGGGGGAAGATGCGCTCATGAGAAATACCCTTTAGATTTGATTACTCAGTATCGAATATGGCTCACATCTTGCCTGTGTGGGGGTATATTGCTGTGATGGCAATCACCAAAACTTACAAATATTGCACTTCACGTGCGACAAAAGGTGGCTGAAATAATGCCTTTTCTGCCATCATTTCGTTAGAAGAACAATACTAAACACCTCGACGCCGCGGCGCCCGCGCAACAGGTAAAACACGTCACATTGTTGTCATGCCGGCCGTGCTAGCATGCCGCTCTCGCAGTAAAAATTAACAAAATTACACCCCAAATATAACAATCCCCTACGGAGAGAAAACAAGATGAAACATCCGCGCTTGTCAGCCATGGTTGCCGCCTTCCTCGCCAGCGGCCTTACCTTCACCGGCCACGCTGCCTTCGCCGCCGCAGCCAACGACGACAACACCACGACTCCGATCAAGCACGTGATCGTGGTCATCGGTGAAAACCATTCCTTCGACAACCTGTTCGCCACCTACACGCCGGCTTCGGGCCAGACGATGAAGAACCTGCTGTCGCAGGGCATCATCACCCGTTCTGGCGGTGCCGGCGCCAACATTGCCCGGGCTCAGCAAAACCAGGCCAGCAACACAGGCAGCTACACGCTCAACCCGCAGCGCACCGGCAGCTATGGATCGAACCTGCCGGAAGTCGATTTCCTCGGTCCGGTCTACGACGCACGCTACGACAACCTCGTGTGGCATGGCTGGGACCCATCCATCGAAGGCCCGGCCAACGGCCCGTTCCAGATCACCAAGTGGGACGTGCCCTACTCCACCCCGCTGTCCGTGACGGGCAGCCCGGTGCACCGCTTCTTCCAGATGTACCAGCAGACCGGCGGCACCAATGCCGCACTCGACATGTACACCTGGGTGCCGACCCAGACCGGTGCCGGTAATGGCACGAGCTATCTGAGCTTCACCACCACGGCCAGCCGCACCATGCAGGGCAGCGAGGAAATGGGTTTCTTCAACATGGCCACGGGCGATGCCCCCTTCCTGCAGAGCCTGGCCCAGCAATATGCGGTCAGCGACAACTTCCACCAATCCGTTATGGGCGGCACTGGCGCCAACTTCTATGCGATCTCGACCGGCGGCCAGTTGCCGGTCTATAACGTGAACGGCGCATTGGCCACTCCCCCCTCGAACCAGATCGAAAACCCGAACCCGGCACCGGGCACCAACAACTTTTACACGCAGGACGGCTATAGCGGCGGCTCCTACGTGAACTGCTCCGACACGAGCCAGCCCGGCGTAGCCCCGATCGCGGCGCTGCTCGCTTCGCAGGGCCGCGCCACTAAATGCCAGCCGGGCGCCTACTATCTGGTCAACAACTACAACCTGCCCTACAGCTCGACCGGCACCGCGCAAGCGCTGGGGCCCACTACCTATATCTTCCCGCCGCAGACGCAGCAAACCATTGCCGACCTGCTCACCAACCACAGCGTAAGCTGGAAGTGGTACACCGGCGGGCGAGATGCCAACGACTTCGTCTCGACCTATTTCCCGGGCGTGCTCGAAGACGTGCTGCAACTGCTGATGTACAACAACCTGGGCGATCCGCTGGTGGCCAATCAGCGCGTGATGACGGGCCCGATGGCCGACAACCTGCAATCGCTCAAGCACTTCTACAGCGACATCGACGCCAACACCCTGCCTGCCGTGAGCTTCGTGATCCCGCCCGGACTGGAAAGCGGCCATCCGGGCTCGTCGGCCCCGGTGTTCTATGAAAGCTTCCTTGCGACCCTGGTCAATGCCGTGCAATCGAACAGCGCGCTATGGGAAGACACCGCCATCATCATCACCTCGGACGAAGGCGGCGGCTATTTCGATTCGGCGCCGATCCAGCAGCTCGACTTCTTCGGCGACGGCCCGCGTATCGCCACCATCGTGGTCTCGCCCTACGCCAAGCAAGGCTATGTCGATCACACCTACAGCGATCATTCGTCGATCCTGAAGTTCATCGAGAAAAACTGGAGCCTGCCGCCGATCACCGGCAATACGCGCGACGCCTTGCCCAATCCGGTGCAAAGCGGCGGTAACTACCTGCCGTCGAACGCCCCGGCAATCGGCGACATGAGCGGTTTGTTCCAGTTCTGATTGCCGCATCGGCGAGGGGATGCCATGGCATCCCCTCCTTGCGCAAACGCCTCCCCTCGCAAACGGGGGATCTTCTTATTGAAGCGTGACGATCATGTCCAAACAGCGCCGCATCCGTGCAGCTTTCCTGCTTACCACCGTGCTCTTGCTGGCATCGGGTTTAGCCGCGCAGCGCAGCCGGGCCGACGAGCAGGCAAAAGCGCCCGCGCCCATGTCCCCCGCCGACAAGGCGGCACTGGCAAAGAGCCGCCTGTACCGCCCGCCGACCCTGCCGCCCGAAGCGAATGCCGTCAACGTCGACAACGTGTACAGCATGCAAATGCTGACCCTGCCGAAGCAGGACTTGATGCAAAAGCTGGGGCGGCGCATCTTTTTCGATCCGGCGCTGTCCGGTTCGGGCAAGCTCTCCTGCTCGTCCTGCCACAACCCGGCCACGGCCTATGGTCCCGACAACGCCTTGCCCGCGCAAATGGGCGGCGTCGCCCTGGACAAGATGGGCAACCGTGCCGCACCCTCGCTGCGCTACAAGGAGCGCCTGCCGGCATTTTCCGAGCATTATTTCGATGAAGAGATGCCGACCGGCATCGACCAGGGACCCACGGGCGGCTTCGGCCTCGATGGGCGTTTTTCCACCTTGCACGCCCAGGTCGGCCTGCCGCTCCTGGCGCCAAACGAAATGGCAAATGCGAGCGTGAGCGACGTGGTCGCCAAGCTGCGCCGCGCCGACTATGCGCCGCTGTTTCGCGAAACCTTCGGTGCCGATGCGCTCGACGACGAAGGCCTCGCCTTCAAGTGGATGACGCTCGCTCTGGAATATTTCCAGCGCGATCCGAAGGAATTCTTCCCTTTCAGCAGCAAGTACGATGCCTACCTGCGCGGCCAGGCCAGCCTGACGGCGTCCGAACAGCGCGGCTTGAAGCTCTTCGAAGACAAGGAAAAAGGCAATTGCGCGGCCTGCCACCCGAGCACGCCCAGCCCCAGCGGCGCCATGCCCGACTTCACCGACTTCGGTCTGGTGGCCGTCGGCGCGCCGCGCAATCCTGCGCTGAGCAGCAACAAGCAACCTGACTTTTACGACCTCGGCCTGTGCGGTCCCTATCGTACCGACATGGCGCGCCACCGCGAATACTGCGGCGCCTTCCGCACACCCACGCTGCGCAACGTCGCTTTGCGCAAGAGCTTTCTGCACAATGGCGTATTCCACAGCCTGCGTGAAGTACTGGACTTTTACGCCACGCGCGACACCGATCCGGCACGCTGGTATCCGCGCATTGCATCGGGCCCGCACAAGGGCGAGGTCGACAAGTACAATGACTTACCCAGGGAATTGCGCAAGAACGTCAACCAGGAGGCGCCGTTCAGCCCGGATGCCGCGGGCAAGCCGCGCTTGAGCAAGGCGGACGTTGACGACCTCGCGGCTTTTCTCGCCACGTTGACCGATGGCTACAGCGCACCGCAGGACAGCCGTATGGCTTCCTCGAAAGGCAGCAAGAAGGAGCTGCAATGAAACGCAATCTCGTCATCGTCATCGCCATCGCGATAGCTGCCGGCGTGGCAGTAGGGTACCGCTTCGCCGCAGCGGATGGCGGCGCACAAACAGCCGTCCAGCCGAACCTGGCGCACAGCGCGCCGCCCGGCATGCCGTCTCCCTTCGCCTCGGGCCCCGCGGCGCAGGAACCGCCGCCACCGCAGGCGGAGCCGCGATCCGTCGCCCCGATTGTGCCCCCAACCGCCCCGCCTCCGCCGCCCGAACAGCTTCCGGCACCCATCGTCAGGGAATTGGCGAAAGCGCGCGCTGAAGTGCCGGCAAACCGCCCCATGAATCAAGTGGCGAAGAACTGGTTCGGCTGCGCCAGCGAGGAGGGCTATAACACGACGCTCGATCTGATCCGGGAAAAGAGCGCCAGTTCGTCAGAACACTTCAAGGGTCCGCAAGCCGATTGCGTACCGCTATCCACCGGCATGAAGGTATCGGTGATGCGTATCGATGCGGCGAATGGCATTGCGCAAATCAGTGTTGACGAGACGCACCAAGTGTACTGGACTGATAGCGCGGCCCTGGCTGGCGGGCAAAAGCAATAAAGGCACTCAGAAGTGCCATTGGCTGGGCGGCGGAACGAGCGCAAGGCTGCAGCAATTGCGGGTGGAATGTATTGACTGGTTATACGCCGCCATCTCGCCGGTCCTGCTTCGTTGGGAACATCGCCACTTGGAGTAGAGTAATCAAGGGCGTGCGGAAAGAAGTCGTCAAAGTCGTAGCGTCGTAGAAGGCTACGCATGTCATCCATTCCCGTATTTGGCGCGATTGGGCAAGGACGAACCCCAATATCTTCACATTTCCCCGTGCCTTGTTATCGTCCCGCTCGAAACACTCACTTTGATGGCAGACAGCCTTCCACATTGGACTTAGAACCGGTTTCAAAATGAACAGGGCTAGCCCGAATATTTCATCGGAACGCGGGATGACGACGCGAAAGTTGCGAGTCAGTTTGGGTGATCGCGCCAAGCCAATAGCGAGCTATTGGCGCGAAGCGAGCGCGCAAAATGGCCGCAAATTTCGCGTCGGCACCCGCGT
>DASVLJ010000060.1:0-102809 GCA_036384915.1 Burkholderiaceae bacterium | reverse complement strand
ACGAGTCGAAGCGAAATGGGTGGGAAAAGAGCCCAATTTGGCCTCGCTTTTGAGGACTGTAGCCGTAGCTACAGCCGGAAAAACGGGGGCAAAGTGGGACTTTTCTCCATCCATTGCAGCCGACTCGCTTCTGCCGCGCAGGCTCCTAGATTCCGATTTTCACGAACTGCAAGTCCCGTCCCTCGCGGCGGGCGACGTATCCCGTCACGCGTCCTGCAACGTCGCGCTGAAAGATGAAACCCGTGCCGGGCGAATCGCGCGCGACGAAGTCGTCTTGCGCAATCGCTTCCAGGCGCAAGGCGGGGGCCGCGCCGAAGCGCACGGACAAGGCACCGCCTTCGGCGGCAATCGTGCCGGCGACATCCGCCCCGGCGGCATAAGTACCTGCATACGCTTGTGCCTCGGCGGCGCTTAGCGCATGCACCGGCATGGCATGCTCCAGCGCGCGGCTTTGCAGAGCCAGCATTTTCCAGCTTTCGCCGCGCTTGACCCAGGTTTCGGTGGAGCGGTATTCCGTATGCAGGGTTTGGCCGTAAAACTGCGTGACGCGCTCGTGGATAAAGGTGGCAACCGCCATGTCGCCGAAGCGGTGCACTACGAGGTGCGCCGTCGGCAAGACATGCGATTCGATGCCGCCTCCCTGCGCGACGGCCGGCGCGGTCACCGGCGCTTCAACACGCTCCAGCCGCAAGCCGCTGCTGCTGGTGTAACCCGCAATTCCTCCCTTCGCATCGCGCCGGAAAATCAGATGCGTCCGGGCCGAGCCGGGCGAGGACCCGAGGGCGTAAAACACGTCGGGCAGTTCGGCGGCATAGCGGGTCGGCTTGCCGCCGTTGACCGACGAGGCCAGCAGCGCGCCATCGCGTGCCAGCACAGCTTTCGCCCCTGGGCCGATGGCGTAGCTGCCGGCGTAAGCGTCCATGGCTGCGTCCGGCAGCTTTACGGTGGCGGCATCGTCAAACAGGGGCACGGCATGCCTTGCGCATAGTTTCCACTGCCCATCCAGCATGGCCCAGGTGTCGATCAGGCGCGAGCGGAAGAGCAGTATCTGCCCGCCGTAGCGCATGGACCGCTCATTGACATAGCTGGTCACGGCGGTCCGGCCGTCGTGATGCGCCACCCAATCGGTGACGGTATCTTGCTCAGGGATGCCGCGCACGGGCAGGTCGGCCGGCGGGAGGATTTGATTGCCTTCCGTAACTCTGCCGTCCTCGTCGATAGCCAGCAAATCGGCGGCCGCAAAGCGACGCATGGCCGCCATCTCGTCAACCTCGCCGGCATTTTCGGCCTGGCGCAAGGCCAAGGTATGCTCCTTGAGCACCGCGGCGATGGCATCGTTTTTGTCGCGCTTCTCGTCATGGTCCACGCTGCCGTCACCGCCGGCAAACAGAATGTCTTCGTCGGTCAGGGCATCGGTGGTTTTCTGGTCGCCGCGCGCGCCCGCTTCGGAATAGGCTTCGATGCCCTGCTTCATCAGCATGGCGGAAAATTCCGCGTCGGCCGGCGCGGCGACAGCCGCCTCGTTCGATAAAACGGCAAACAATACCAATCCCGGCAAGGCGGCTGCGGCTCTCATACACGGATCCTCTCATAGGTTTCATTCAGGCTTCATTCGGACTTCAATCGGATATCGTCCTCCGACAACGGCATCGAACCACGCCGCCAATTTTATTGAGGAACTTTCAGCTCGAACACCCTGCGGCTTTCCAGCTTGGCCTTCCTCAGCGCCTCGCCATTGTATTGCTCGAACAGCCTCTCGAAGGAACCGTCGCGAATGGCGGCATGCAAGCCTTGATCGAGCAAATCGTGCAGGCGCCGGTTCTTGCGGCTGACGAAGAAGTAGGTGTGCACCGGATAATGGAGCGCCAGTGTCGGCTCTATCTCGAGGCCGAGATCGGCATTACGCTCTTCCTCGGCCCAGATCTCGCCCACACCACGCGGGAAATACTGGAAACGGTTGACACTCAGCATCTTGAACATGCTTTGATAAATCGCGGCATCGACCACTTTCAAGCCGTTGGCACGCAAGATGGCGACGTCGGTCCAGTCGCGTTGTTGGCCGGCGGCGTAGCGGGCCAGTTGGGCCAGCTTGCGGATTTGCGCGAAGGCTTTCTCGTCGCGCTTGTTAATCAGGAGTAAGCGCCAGCCCAGTATGCCTTTGTCGAGGGAAATGCGCACCGGCGCCAGGCTGTTTTCCCATTCTTTCGACGTCAAGGCCCAGGTGAGGTTGATGCTCTGGTCGTCCTCGATAAGCTGGCGCACGCGCGAGCCCGAAGTCTCGAACACGAAAGGGCGTAGCGTGTAGGGTACGCCGGTCTTGCTCATGGCGAGATCGAGCAGCTTGACATAATAGTTCGCACGCGTATCGGCAACATCGTCCGAACTCGGGTAGACGATTTCGACAGGCCCCGCCACTCCCGCCACGGCCAGGCCGCTCACACAGGCCATCAAGGCAAACGCGAAGCGGATGAGAAGATGCCTCATTGCCCGGGCACTTTCAACTCGGACTCAGTTCTGCTTACGAAACGCACGGCATCGGACATGCGGGCTTCCTGCGCATCGACTCTAAAATGATGCCCATTATAGCCATCCGACAAAGACTAAGAAACCAGAAGCCGGTAACCGACCGCCGTTTCGGTAAACAGGTACTTGGGCCGGGCCGGATCCTCCTCGAGCTTTTGTCGCAGCCGGCCCATGAAGATGCGCAGATAGTGGCCGTTTTCGCTATTCGACGGGCCCCACACTTCGCGCAGCAATTGCGGATTGGTCACTACCCGGCCGGCATTGGCCGCCAGCACGGCAAGCAGGCGGTATTCCGTGGGCGTCATATGCACCGGCTCTCCGCCTTTGGTCACGAGGCGCGCCTGCATGTCTATCCTGACGTCGCCGAATTCCAGGCAATGGTCGGGCTGGCCGCCGGCTTGCAGGCGCCGGCGCAAGGCCACGCGCACGCGCGCCAGCAACTCGCCCACGCCAAAGGGCTTGGTCAGGTAATCGTCGGCGCCGGCATCGAGCGCGCGGATCTTGTCGCTCTCGTCGCCGCGCGCGGACAGCACGATGACCGGCACCTGCGACCACTTGCGCAAATCGACGATGAAATCGACGCCGTCGCCGTCAGGCAAGCCGAGGTCGAGCACGATCAGGTTGGGCTTGCGCGTGCCGGCATCGATCAAGCCGCGCTTCATGGTTTCGGCTTCGAATACCTGCCAGCCTTCGGCCTCAAGCGACATGCGCACGAAACGGCGGATCTGCGGTTCATCCTCGACCAGCAAGGCGGTGAATTTGGGTTCGCTCATGATGCAACTTTCGTTTCCGCAGCATCCTCCATACCGGGAATCTCGGGAGGAGTACCTAGCGGCAGCAGGAATTCAAAGCAGGCGCCGCCCTGCGCGAGATTATAGGCGCGGATCAAACCACGGTGCGCTTCGACGATGGCGCGGCAGATCGACAAGCCCAGGCCCACGCCTGGCTTGGCCGATTCGCGTTCGCCGCGCACGAATTTTTCGAACAATTGCTCTTCCTGCCCGGCGGGCAGGCCCGGGCCGGCATCGGCCACCTGCATCTTGAGAAAACCTTCCGAGGCTTCCGCCATGATGGCCAGATGCGTGCCGGGCGGCGTGTATTTGACGGCATTTTCCACCAGGTTGCACAGCACGCGCTCGATGGCCACGGCGTCGTAGCGCACCAGCGGCAGCTCCGGCGCCACCACGAGTTGCACCTCGCGCCCGGCCAGCAGCATGCGGCTGGCGTACAGCGCGCTGCCTATCACTTCTTCGGGCGCCTGCCATTGCAAATTGAGGCGCAGGTTGCCGCTTTCTATGCGCGCCATGTCGAGCAGGTTGGAAACCAGGTGATTCATGCGCAGCGCTTCGTCGCGCAAGCCTTCGGCCAGCTCGCCCTGCTGTTCGCTCAAGGGAGGGCTGGAGCGCGTCAGCGATTCGGACAAGCCGACCAGCGACGTCAGCGGCGTGCGCAGGTCGTGCGACAGCGCCGACAGGAGGGAATTGCGCAAGCGCTCGGATTCCATGCGCACCAGGGTATCTTGCGCCACGTCGACGTAGTGCACACGCTCAAGCGCGATGGCGGCCAGCGTGCCGAAGGCGGCGAGGTGCTCCTGCTGCTCGGGCAGGGCAAACCAGCCGCTGTCTTCCGGTTCGATGGCGAGCACGCCTCGCGTACGCATCGGCGCGACCAGCGGCAGGTAAAACAACTCGCCGGCCGGCAAGGTATCGGTGCCGAGACCGGCCGGCACGCCATGATCATAAGCCCATTGGGCCACTCCCATGTCGAACACATTCAATCTCGCACCGGCCTCCGGGTATTGCAGACGTCCCGCGGCATCGGGCAGGAGCAATGTGGCACGCGCACAAAACACGGTCTGGATCGCGGCACGCGTCTCTTCAAAAATCTGCACCGTCTGCAGGCAGGCCGACAGCGTGCGCGCATATTCATACAAGGCGCGCGAACGCGCCTCGCGCTGCAATGCGATGGCAGCCTGATAGCGCAGATCGGACGTCAGCTTGCCGGTCATCACGGCGATCAGGAACATGACAACGAAGGTGACGACATATTGCCAGTCGTAGATGGCGAAGGAAAAGCGCGGCGGCACGAACAGGAAATCGAAGGCGGCAATTGCCGTTACCGCAGCCGCAAGCGAAGGGCCGCGGCCGAAGCGCACCGTGACGGCGACCACAGTCAGCAGAAACAGCAAACCGATATTGGCCAGGTCGAGATAAGGCGTCAGCGGCCAGGCCACGGCCGCCGTGGCGAGGCTGGCCGCCACGGCCCAGCCATAGCGGCGGCGCCACTGCTGCTGAACCAGCGCTTGCGGCCCCAGGGCCGCCGCCGAGGCACGGCGGCCGCTCGCGGCCCGTGCCGAGTTATCGCCCGACTCGCTGCCGATTTCGATGATGTCGATGTCCGGGGCGAGATCGGCAATGCGTTCGGCCAGGTCGGCATTCCAGGGAAAGCGCCAGTTCCGGTGGCTGTGGCGGCAAACCACCTTCGAGACATTCAGGCTGCGTGCGTAGTCGGCTATCGCGCCGGCCACATCCTGCCCGCCGAGCACGGCGGTAGCCGCGCCGAGCTCGGCTGCCAGCTTGAGGCTGCGCGAGATGCGTTCGTGCTGCAGGGGCGAGAGCCGCTGCAGGCGCGGCGTCTCGACATAAACGGCACGCCACCCTGTGCCAAGCTCCTTGGCCAGACGCGCGGCGCTGCGCACCAGGCCTTCGGAGCCGGGGCCCGGGCCGATACAGGCGAGCAAGCCAGCGCCGGTTTTCCACACCGGCGCGCCGTCCTCGTCGCTGCGCTGGGCCAGCACGTCGTCGCCCACGCGCTGCGCCGTGCGGCGCAGCGCCAGCTCGCGCAGTGCCATTAAATGGCCCTTGCGCAGGAAACCGCCCTCACCGCCCGCGCTTCGCACCTTGCCGGTCTGGTAGCGCGCCAGCACTTCATCGACCGGCACGTCGATCAGGATCACCTGGTCTGCGCCGTCGAACATGGCGTCGGGCACGGTATCGCGCGAACGCGCACCGGTGATGTCGGCCACCACGTCGCGCAGGCTTTCCAGGTCTTGCACGTTCAAGGTGGTAAAGACGTCGATGCCGGCGCCGAGCAATTCCTCGACATCCTGCCAGCGTTGCGGGTGGCGCGCCGACTCGCAATTGGCGCAGGCCAGACGGTCGAGCGCGATCACCTCAGGCTTCCAGGCCAGCGCCGCGTCGAGATCGAAGGCGGCGCTGCCGTCAGCCGCGCACAAGACTTCAAAGCCGCTCTGCAGCGCGGCCAGCTCTTCCTGGCCGCCGTCGCCCATCGCCGCCAACAACACCCGGCGCCCGGCCGCGCGCTCCTTGCCGGCCGCCAGCAGCATGACATAGGTCTTGCCCACACCGGCACCGGCGCCGAAATAGATGCGCAGCCTGCCGCGCGTTTTGGCGGCGGTTTCCTGCAATCTGCCTGTATCGTCCATGGAAACAGTGTAACCGCAATGATCTCAATATTGCGTAACGAGTTTGGGCGTCGGTGTAAACGCCGAATAAATACCGTTGATCTGCGCTAATCGCGCAACCCGCCAAACTCCCATTTGCCGGTGTTTACTTCGCGTTTACTCTCCTCCCCTAACTCGTTACGCACTCTTTACGCCCGCGTGACTATCCTGATTTCAACGACAAGACACGTCGAAAGATCAATCAGGGAGCAGACATGAGCATCAATGAAAGCCACGAAAGTTTCGCCGCACGCCTGTTGCATGGCGCACGCGACCTGGTGTGGCAGGAAGACCCGGCCCAGCCCGCGGCACCGGCAGCGCCGACGGCTGTCAAGGAGAACAAGCCTGCCAATCCGGCCGCAAACCCGGAGGCCGCCGCAGTCCAAGCCGCCAAGCCGAGCGGCATGACCGCAGAATTGCTCGGCGTGGTATTGAGCCGCCCGACGGCGTATTCGGCCCTGAGCGAAGCGATCGACGCCCTCGCCGAAATCCCGATGGATGACGCAATGCGCTACCGCTCCGCCTTCGCCGTGCTCAAGCAAACCCAGCAACGGACAGTGGAACAGGTGCTGCAGGCTATCGACGTGCATTTGGGCTTGCTCGATACCGAACGCACGCGCTTTGCCGCGCAATCGGAGTCGGCGGAACAGGACGGCATCGCCGCGCGCGCCAAGGAAATCGCGGCCTTGAATGCCGCCGCCGAAGAAGCCAACCGGCAGATTTTGGCCTTGCGCGCCGATTGCGAAGCGCGCATCCGCCGCATGCAGGAAGACTTGGCGCAAAAACAGGAACGCGCCCGCACGCTCGGGCGCGAAGCGGAACAAAAGAAACAGGCCATTGCACAGACCACGCGCAATTTCGATAGCGCGGCAGACGCGGTGAAGACGCGCCTGCTGGGCGACAAGGCCAGGGTGGAACGCTACCTCGCATGAGTCGAAGTGGCACTTTTTAGAACGAGAACATCATGAACGACTTGATCCAAAATGCTTCGGGCAACTACAAGCCCAAGACCTTCTGGGAACGCCCGGAAGGCGTGACCGGCCAGATTGTCGGCGTATCGTTGATCGCCGGCACCGGGTACCTGTTGTACCAGCTGCTGCCGGCCGTCATCACGCTGCTGGAAAACACCCTGTATGCAAGCATGCTGGCCGTCGGCGTGATCGCCATGCTGTACGTGATAACGGACCGCCGCTTCTGGCGTCTCGGTTCCTATCTCTACCAAAGCGCCATGCGCAAGATCACGCAAGTGTTCGTCGAGATCGATCCGATCGGCATCATGCACACCTATGTTGCCGAGCTGGAAAGGAAACTGGTGCACATGAATGGCCGCATTGCGCGCTTGTCGGGCATGATCCGCGCCTGCCAGGAAGAGATCAAAAAGAACGAAGGCATCAAGAACACCTCGCTGATGATGGCACGCGAAGCGCGCAAAGCCGGCAAGGCGCTGGTGGTGGCGGAAGAGTCGCGCCAGGCCGGCCGTATGCAGGAAGCCAACGTGACTTACCAGGACCTGCTGTCGAAGATGCAACTGCTCTACAGCGTGCTGGTGAAGTACCAGGAGATTTCCAACTTCCTGATCAAGGACATCAAGCGCGAGATCGACGTGAAGACGCGCCGGAAGCAGATGGCCGATGCCGCCTGGTCCGCCATCAAGTCGGCCAAGAGCATCATCAACGGCGACCCCGATGCGCGTGCGATGTTCGACATGGCCAATGAATACCTGGCGGCGGACTATGCGATGAAGATTGGCGAAATCGAAGACTTCGTGCGCATGTCGGACACCTTCGTCTCGGCCATCGACTTGCAGAACGGCGTCTATGAAGCCAACGCGATGAAGATGATCGAGGAATGGGAGCGCCGCGGCGATTCGATCCTGCTGGGTGCCGATGCCAAGCGCCTGATGATCGAAGGCAGCTATGCCGGCGCGGAAACGAACAAGGGCGAAGGACGCAATCCTTCGGTTCCGGACAGCGGATCGAAACAATGGTTCGACCGCATGTAGTTGAATTGTTGAATGAATTTGCTTGACTCAATAAAGGAGAAAATCATGCTCAAGCCCCTACCCCGTTTGTTGTTGATTGTTGCCGCCGTCGGCGGCGCCGTGTACGGCATCAACAGCTTTGCCACCAGCCATGGCGGCCTGCGTAATATGTTCGGCAAGACCGCCACACCAGGCGCAATCGACGTGCCCACCGCCAACACGATGCGGGAAACCGCCGCGGTCGGCGACACGCTCAACATCGCCCCGGCCCAAGGCAATTATTCCGCGCGCGTGCTGGTCTTGCCCTGGAATGCCGAAGCCGCCCTGCACTATGCCAACGGCGATACCGTGACTGCTCCGGGCAGCCTGATGGAAAAGCACGGCGTGCATTTAAGGCTGGAACGCCAGGACGACTATTCGCAAATGCTGGCCGAGCAAGCCGTGTTTGCCGGCCAGGTCGCCAACGGCATTGCCCAGCCGTCCAAGGGCGCCGCCTTCGTCGTCATCATGGGCGACGGCGCACCAGGCTACTTTGCCGCCGCACGCGACACGATGGACAAGCTCGGCCAACATCTCGAAGTGGTCGGCTCGCTCGGCTATTCACGCGGCGAGGACAAGTGCATGCTGCCGGCGGAAGTCGCAAACGACCCGCAAAAGGCGCGCGGCTCGCTGATCGGCGCCGTCCTGCGCGATGGCGACTGGAATATCTGCATGAAGTACGCGGCCGACAACAAGATTCCGGTCAATCCGGACGTGAAAACATACGATCCCGATGCGATGAATTTTGTCGGCGTGGGTTCATTTGCAGAAGCCGATGAAAAGCTGATTGCCGCCGCCAACAACGGCGCCTGCGAAGAACGCCCGGTGGTGCGCAACGGCAGGCCCACCGGCGATACGCGCAAGGTATGCCAGAACGGCACGGCCACCTGGACCCCGGGCGACGTCAAGGTTGCACGCGAAGTCGGCGGTCTGGCCGCTGTGGCTTCGACCAGGGAATACATGTGGCAGATGCCGGCTACCATCATCGGCAACAAGGAATGGATGGCGAAGAACCCCGAGTTCGTCAAGAACATGCTGGCCGCCTCGTTCGAAGGTGCCGACGCAATCCGCAGGAGCGATGCCGCCTTGCTGCAGGCATCAGGCGTGGTAGCCAAGGTAGCCGGCGAAGAAACGCCGGAATGGTGGATGAAGTATTACAAGGGCGTGGTGGAAAAAGACCGCAAGGGCCTGGACATCCGTCTCGGCGGTTCGACGGTCAGCAATCTGTCGGACAATTTGTACCTGTTCGGCTTGAACGGCAACGACAACCTGTATCGCCGCGTGTACAACGTCTACGGCAATATCGCGCACCAATACTATCCGGCCGACATGCCGGAACTGGTGTCGTACGACGTGGTGGTGAACACAAGCTATCTGCAGGCGCTGGCAGCGACACCGGGCGCCGTTGCGCATGCCAAGGCCGAAACGCCGAACTTCAATGCCTCGGCACCGACGGCAGGCACCTTCGCCAAGCGCAACTGGGCCATCGAGTTCGAGACCGGCAAGGCCAGCTTCAAGCCCGAAGCCGGCCCGGTGCTGGAAGACTTGCTGAACCAGCTTTCTGTCTCGGGCTTGACGATACAGATCAGCGGCCATACCGACAATGTCGGCAGCTCGGCAGCCAACCTGCAATTGTCGAAGAAGCGCGCCGAGGCCGTGCGCGACTGGCTCGAAGCCAATGCCGCATCGGAATTCCCCGATGGCCGCGTGCGTGTGCGCGCCTATGGTGACAGCCAGCCGGTAGCCGACAACGGCAGCGCCGACGGCCGCGCCCGCAACCGCCGCGTGGAAGTGGCACTGCTGAAGACCAACTGAGAAGGATGCGCCGCCCGCGAGGGCGGCGCCCAACACCGTTTATAACATCATGAAAAGCAACTGGAAAAAGATTGCGGCCGTCTTATCCCCGTACACGCCGTTCGGCAACGCCAACGCACGCCTGCTGCTGGTCGCACAAGCCGTATTGGCGCTGGCCGCCTGGATGCTGTTTCCCGGCAAACTGCCGGCACCCGCTGAAGTCTTGCAGGCCTGGTGGCAACTGATCCAGACGCAAGGGATGCTCTATGAGCTCTGGTCCAGCATGAAGGTATTACTGCTTTCGCTGGCGCTGGCAGGCGTGTTGTCCCTTGTTATTGCCGCCCTGGCGACGGCACCGCTGTTCATGCCGCTGGCGCGCCTGTCTTCCAGCTTGCGCTTTCTCGGTTTCGCCGGCCTCACCTACCTTTTCATGCTGATGACGGCCAATGCCTGGCAGTTGAAGCTCGCGCTGCTGGTGTTCGGCATCACCGTCATGATGGTGACGGCCATGCTGGCCGAAGTGAAGGCGATTCCGCATGCCGCCGTCGATCATTGCAAGACGCTCGGCATGCGCAATTGGCGCATCACCTGGGAATTGGTGGTGCTGGGCAAAGCTGACTTGTTCCTCGACCTGGTACGGCAAAACGCCGCCATCGGCTGGACGCTCTTGACAATGGTGGAAGGCTTGACGCGCTCGCAAGGAGGCATCGGCGCGCTGCTGTTGAACGAAAACCGCTATTTCCAGCTTGCCGGCGTGTTCGCCATCCAGTTGACCATCCTGGCTTACGGCTTGCTGCAGGACAGCTTGCTGGGCAAATTGAAATTGGTGTTGTGCCCGTATGCGGCAATCGGCAAATCGGAATAGAGGAAGACATCATGAATACCCCATTCCCCTATCGCATCGGCGAACGGCTGGTGACCATCGACCAGGTCTGCGTGACCCATGACGCACCCGTGCTGTCCAAGGTCAGCGAAACCATCGACGATCTGATCCGCGACGACGTCACGCAAGGCCAGGTGGTATGCCTGCTCGGCCCTTCCGGTATCGGCAAGACGCAGCTATTCCGCTGCATCGCCGGCTTGCAGGAGCCCGATTCCGGTGGCGTCTATTTGAACGGCAAACGCACACCCGTCGCGCCCGGCGAAGTCGGCGTGGTGGCGCAGGATTATCCGCTGCTGCCGCATCGCACCGTGCTGGGCAACCTGATGGTGGCGGCACGGCGCAAGATAAGCAACGACAAGGACGCCCAGGTGCGCTGCATGGCATTGCTGGCCGAGTTCGAACTGGCAGACAAGGCGCTGGCCTATCCGGCGGCGCTCTCGGGCGGGCAGCGCCAGCGCGTGGCGATCGCCCAGCAATTGCTGTGCAGCTCCCGCTTCCTGTTGATGGATGAGCCGTTTTCGGGCCTGGATCCGCGCGCCAAGGCCAAGGTATGCGAAACCATCCTGAGGATTTCGACGCTCGACGAACTCAACACCGTCATCGTGGTGACGCACGACATCGAAGCCTCGATCGCCATTGCCGACACGATCTGGCTGCTTGGTCGCGAATTCGATGGCGAGGGCAATCCGCTGCCCGGTGCAGCCATACGCTGCAAATACGACTTGATCGCACGCGGCTTGGCCTGGCATGCGGGCATCGAAGACACGCCGGAATTCCATGCGCTTTCGCGTGAGATCAAGCGCAAATTTGCCGAGCTTTGATCTGGTGATTATCCGCGATTTTTACCGTACCAAACCGGTTGCAACCATGTTAAATTGACATTCGAAGCACGAAGACTTTAAAGGGAGAACCATCATGGCTTTCAACATAGAAGGCGGCAAACTGCTCAAGCACACCGCCGGCATCCTCGGTATCATCATCCTCGTGGCCATCATCTGGCCCTTCAATAGCGTACCGACCGGCAACCGCGGCGTGGTCACTACCTTCGGCAAGATCACCGGCATCGAGGGAGAAGGTTTGGTCATCCTGCCACCCTGGAAAAAGCTGACCATCTTCAGTATCCGGGCCGAACAGGCCGATATCGAAAATGCCGAAGGCAGCACCTCGGATACGCAACCGGTCAAGGTATCGATGACGGTGCGCTATTCGATCGCGACCGACAAGGTCTCAGAAGTCTATGAGAAGTATTCGCACAACGGCGACCTGTCATCCTATGTCGCTACCGCGACGCAGGAAGTATTCAAGGCGGTGACGGCGCGCTATACGGCGCCGGACTTGATTGCCGAACGGGCCAAGGTATCGGGCGACATCAATAGCGCGCTGGCGCAGAAGTTGGCCATGTACGGCGCCCAGGTGATCAACATCGACATGCGCAACTTTTCGTTTTCGGAATCCTACATGCGCGCCATCAACGAGAAAGTGACGCAGGAACAATTGCGCCTCGGCGCCGAAAACAAGTTGAAGACAGTGGAAGCCGAACAAAAGCAAAAGGTTGCAATCGCCGAAGCCGAAGCCAATGCGCTGCGTGCCCGCGCCGACGGCGAAGCCTATGCCACGGTGAAGGCAGCTGAAGCGCAGGCCGATGCCTTGAAGGTGCAAAGCGCCGCGCTGGCGCAGAACAAGGACATCCTCGAATTGCGCCGCATCGAAGTCGAACGCGTGAAGGCGGAGAAGTGGAACGGCGAATTGCCACAGGCGATCTATGCCGGCGCGCCCATCCCCTTCCTCAACGTTTCCAAATGAGGTTTCGGGGTGAAGTGAGTCGGGGCAACTCCGCAAAGTCCGCTAAGGCGGCTCACGAGCCGTCTATTACAATCTCCGGCATACTGACTTCCCATAACGACTGACGGAGACCCCATGCCATCCTTGAAGCCCCTTTTCCTTGCTGTTGCCGCCTGCGCCTGCATGCAAGCGCAGGCGGCCCCTACCCTGCTCGAAAATATCCACGGCTATACGTTGTCCGGCAACAAGCTGGTACGCTTTGATGCCATGGTATTCAACCAGGGTAAGGTGGTACAGACCGGCAGCGCCAAGGCAATGAGGAAGCGCTATCCCGACGCGCAAGTCACCGACGGCCAAGGCAAGACGGTGCTGCCGGGGTTGATCGATGCGCATGGCCACGTGCTTGAACTCGGGTTCGAAAGCACCCAGGTCGCCTTGTCCGACACCGCCAGCCTGGTCCAGGCGCAAGATGCCATCCGCGCTTATGCACAAGCCAATCCGCAGCACGCCTGGATCGAAGGCGGCGGCTGGAACCAGGTCAAATGGCAGCTCGGCCGCTTCCCTACGGCGGCGGAACTCGACGCCGCGATCGCCGACAGGCCCGCCATGTTGTGGCGTGTGGACGGTCACGCAGCCTGGCTCAATAGCAAGGCGCTGCAAGCGGCCGGCATCACGGCGGAGACCAAGGACCCGCAAGGCGGCCGCATCGAGCGCGACGAGCACGGCAATCCGAGCGGCGTGCTGGTCGATAAGGCAATGGAATTGGCCTACAAGGCCTTGCCGCAGCCGAGCGACACGGAACGCCACCAAGCCTTGACGGCGGCGTTGCGCCAAATGAATTCGGTCGGCCTGACTTCCGTGGGCGACGCCGGAGATACCGCGGCCGATATCGCGCTCTACAAGCGCGTTGCCGACGCCAAGGAATTGAGCGTGCGCGTCTATGCCATGATCCGCGACACCGGTGACGATTTCAAGCAGCTGTCACCAGCCGGCCCCTTGCTCGGCTATGGCAACGACCGCCTGACTGTGCGTGCCGTAAAGCTGTTCGCCGACGGCGCCTTGGGCAGCCGCGGCGCGGCCCTGCTCGCCCCCTACTCAGACAAAACGGATCAAAAAGGACTGCTCTTCATGAGCGAGGCCGAGATGGAAGGCAAGATCGAAACCGCATTGAAAGCCGGCTACCAGGTCAATGTGCACGCCATCGGCGACGCCGCCAACCGCCAAGTTCTCGATGCCTTCGAAGCGGCTTACAAGAAAGTCGGCGGCGAAGATTTGCGCAACCGCATCGAGCATGCGCAAGTCGTGGCGCTATCGGATATTCCGCGTTTCAAGCAATTGAACATCATCGCCTCGATGCAGCCGACACATGCCACTTCGGACATGAACATGGCCGAAGACCGCATCGGCGCCGAGCGCCTCAAAGGCGCCTATGCCTGGCGCAGCATGTTAAAGCAAGGCACCAAGATCGCCGGCGGCTCCGACTTTCCTGTCGAATCCGACAATCCCTTCTTCGGCATTTATGCCGCCGTAATGCGCATGGATCGCGAGGGCAACCCGGCAGGGGGCTGGCACCCCGAACAAAAGATGACGCTGCTGGAAGCCTTCCGTGCCTTCACGCTCGATGCGGCATATGCGCAGCATGCGGAACACACGCAAGGCTCACTGGAGGCCGGCAAGTGGGCCGACTTTATTGTGATCGATCAAGACCTATTCAATATTAAGCCGGCAGATATCTGGAAGATCAAGGTAGAACAGACTTGGGTAGGTGGAAAGCGGGTGTTCTGAAAGTTCGTGGAGCGAGCAATTCATGCCCGCGCCACGAATCGGCTACCGGGCTCCCCGCGCCCGCCGGCGAGAGGTGACTTATGCTTCCGGATACAAGCTGTGTACGCGACCAAACAACCGTGTGATTCCGAGCAAGGCATCCACATTCGGCGTAGCCAGCCCCAAGCGCGTGCCCATCTCCTGCACCGCACCGACGATACTGTCGAGCTCGATCGCACGCCCCGCCTCCACGTCCTGCAGCATCGACGTCTTGAACGCGCCGAGCTTGCGCGTAATGACGTGGCGGTCTTCCGGCGTCTCGGTCACTTCGCAGCCGATGCGCTTGCCGATTTCAGCCGCTTCACGCATGGCGTCCTGACAAAATTTCTTCACCAGCGGATCGGCCAGGATGCGGTCGAGCGTGGCGCCCGTGATGGCCGAGATCGGGTTGGCGGTCATGTTGCCCCAGAGTTTGTACCAGATGTCGTAGCGGATGTTCGACGACACCTTGACGTCGAATCCGGCGTCGGAGAGCAGCGCGCCGAGCTTCTTCGTGCGCTCCTGCGGTTCGCCGGACGGTTCGCCGATGATCAAACCCTGGCCCATCTTGTGCTGCACCAGGCCCGGTTCGGACGTCAACGTGCTGGCATGCACCACGCAACCGATCACGTGCGAAAGCGGAATGCGTGCGGCGATACGCCCCCCCGGGTCCACGCTTTCCAGCGGCGCCTCGCCCAAGCCATGCAAACCTTCGCCGAACCACCAGGTCACGCCATTCATGGCGGGCAACACAATAGTGCCGGGCCCGAGCAGGGGCGCAATACTGTCGGCCACCGCGCCTAGCGCCGGGCCCTTGACAGCGATCACCACCACGTCTTGCACCCCGAGCTCGGCGGCGGACTCGGCGGCGCGAACCGGAGCGCTCAACAGTTCACCCTGTTGTTGCAGACGCCAGCCGTGCTGCCGCAATGCGGCCAGCGTGGCGCCGCGCGCAATCGCACTGACTTCGCACTGCCCCTTCAAGGCCAGCCTGGTACCGATGAAACCGCCGATGGCGCCGGCACCGATGATGCAGACTTTCATGCCGCCTCCGGGTTTAATTGCAAACCGATACTACGGCGTCGACGAAGCGCGCGATCTGTTGCTGCTGCAAGCCGGCCACGTTGGTGCGGCTGTCGCCGGGCATGTAGATGGCATGCTGCTCGCGCAGGATTTTGACCTGATCGGCGGAGAGACCAAGCAGCGAGAACATGCCGTACTGCTTGGCCACGTGGTCGAACCTGCCGTTGCCGAGTTTGGCGCGGAACTGGGCCGATACGGCTGCGCGCAATTCGCCGATGCGCGTGCGCATGGCACCGAGTTCGTCTTCCCAGGACTTGCGCAAGGCGGGGTCGGACAGCACGCCGACCACGGTGGCCGCGCCATGGTCAGGCGGCATCGAGTAATTGCCGCGCAAGACCACCAGCAGGTTATCGTAGGCCAGTTGCGCGGTCTGCGGCTGACGGTGCAAGAGCATCGCGCAACCGGTGCGTTCGCGATACAGACCGAAGTTTTTCGAGCACGATACGGCAACCAGCATCTCGGGCACGCGCTCGGCGATACGGCGCACGCCATAGGCATCCTCTTCCAGGCCGCGCCCCAGGCCGAGATAAGCCAGATCGACGAAAGGCAGGAAGCCGCGCTTTTCGGCCAGCTCGGCGATGCTGTCCCATTGCTCTTCGGTCAGGTCAGCCCCGGTGGGGTTGTGGCAGGCACCGTGCAGCAACACCACGTCCGAGGGCCCCAGTTGTGCCAGGCAGGCGCTCATTTCCTCGAAGCGTACCTTGCTGTTGGCATTGTCGTAGTAGGGGTAGGTGGCGAGCTTCAGGCGTGCCGACTTGACCAGCGGAATATGGTTGAGCCAGGTCGGATCGCTGACCCAGACCGTGGCATCGGGCCGCGCCAGCGCGACCAGGTCGAGCAGTGCGCGCAGGGCGCCGCAGCCGCCCGTGGTTTGCACGGCGCGCACACGTTCGCCCAACGTCGCGGCATTGGCGCCGAACACCATCTCGACCAGCGCCGCATTGAAGCGCAAATCGCCGGCCAGGCCGACATAGGCCTTGGTCTCTTGCGCATTGAACAGCATTTGCTCGGCTTCCTTGACCGCTTTCATGACCGGCGTGCGGCCTTGTTCGTCACGGTAGACGCCTACGCCGACGTCAATCTTTTCTGGACGCGGGTCGGCACGATAGGCGCCCATCAAGGCGATCAGCGAGTCACCGGGCGTTGCCTGCAGATTTTCCAACATGATGCTCTCCTTCAAAATTGCCCTATAGGATAGCCGATCCGTGCCGCTTCAGCCCGCCACCGCGCGCCAAACTGGTGCAGGCCAACCGAATTGCATTGATGCAAGAGAATAGGAACTTCGACGATCTGCACAGGTCTGAAGCGAAAAGCAAAACAACATGGAGCCCCATCATGCAATCCGCCAAATTATCGTTTTTTATCGCATCCGTCTTGCTCGCGGGCTGCGCCGCGACGGCCGACCGCGAAAGCACGGGCCAGGTAATCGACGACAGCGTGATCACGGCCAAGGTCAAGGCCAAACTGGTCGACGATTTCGCCTTGAAGGGCTTGCAGATCCAGGTTGAAACAAACAGAGGCGTGGTGAAGCTGACCGGCTATGTCACGCTGCAGACCAGCATTGCACAGGCGGTGGCCGATGCCAGCTCGGTTGAGGGGGTGGTTTCGGTGCAGAACAATATCCAGTTGAAATAAGAACTGATTCAGTAGGTTGGTGCTGAGCGTAAGCGAAGCCCAACGTCGGAGCGCAGCGCTATCGTGTGCGCCGGTTCAACGTGCGGATGTTGGGCTTCGCTTACGCTCGGCACCAACCTGCCAAACAAGACTAGTGCGCCCCGCCCAGGTAAGCCGCCTTCACCGCCGGATCGTTCTTCAACTTCTCCGCCTCTCCATGCACCGAGATGCGCCCGTTCTCCAGCACATAGCCATAGTCGGCCACGTTCAAGGCCGCAGCGGCAAATTGTTCGACCAGCAGCATGGTCACGCCCTGCTCCTTCAAGCGCGCGATGATGCGAAACACTTCCTCGACCAAAATGGGTGCCAAACCCATCGAAGGTTCATCGAGCAGAATCACTTCCGGCTTGAGCATCACCGCCCGTGCCATCGCCAGCATTTGCTGCTCGCCGCCGGACAAGGTGCCGGCCAACTGATGGCGCCGCTCAGCCAGACGCGGAAACAACTCCATCGCCTTTTCCAGATCGGCCTTGACGTCTCCACGCGTGCGCGCACGCGTGAAGCGCGGGAAGGCGCCGAGCAACAAATTATCCATGACGCTCATGCTGGAAAACACGCGCCGCCCTTCCGGCGAATGCGCCAGGCCGGCGCGCGCGATCTTGTGCGAAGGCTGGCCCGTCACATCCCGTCCGGCCAGCGTCACACTGCCGCTCTTCGGTTTGATCATGCCCGAGATGGCGCGCATGGTGGTGGTCTTGCCGGCGCCGTTGGAACCGATCAATGTGACGACCTTGCCCTTGGGCACCTCGAGCGATATGCCGTGCAGCACTTCGACCTTGCCGTAGGCGGCGTGGAGGTTGGCAATGTTCAGCATCTCAGGCTCCTTCCGCCGCGGTTTGTTCTGCGCCGCCGAGATAGGCTTCGATTACCTTCTCGTTGGCCTGCACTTCGGCCGGCTTGCCTTCGGCGATCTTTTGCCCGAAATCAAGCACAGTAACCGTGTCGGAAATCGACATCACCACGTCCATATGGTGCTCGATCAGAATGATGGTAATGCCGTGCTCGCGTATCTTGCGGATGATGGCGACCAGCTCCTTGATGTCGGGCGCGGTCAAGCCGGCGGCCGGCTCATCGAGCAGCAAGAGGCTGGGGTTCAAACCGAGCGCACGGCCGATTTCGAGCAGGCGCTGCTTGCCATAGGGCAGGTTGCGTGCCTCTTCGTTTGCCACGTCGGACAAGCCGACGAATTCGAGTATCGCCGCCGCACGCTGGCGCGCCGCCGCTTCCTCGCGCTTATAGCGCGGCGTGTGCAGCATGACGTCGGCAATATTGCTCTTGAAGGTGTGGTGCAAACCGACCAGCACGTTTTCGGTGGCCGTCATCTCGCCGAACAATTGCACGTTCTGGAAAGTACGCGCCACGCCGCCCAACGCAATGGCCGCCGGCGTATTGCCGGAGATGGCCTTGCCGCCGAATTCGACCGAGCCGCTCGTGGGCTTGTAGATGCCCGTCAGCACATTCATCATCGTGCTCTTGCCAGAACCGTTAGGGCCGATCAGACCGTGCACGCTGCCCTGCATGATGTCGAGGTTGACCTGGTTCAGCGCCTTCAAGCCGCCGAATTGCATCAGCACGTTTTGCACGCGCAGGATGGGGGAGCCCGATGCGGCACCGGCCGCGCTCTGCACCACGCCGGCTTGCTTATTGGTTGCCTCATTGCCCGCATTACCGGCGGCGACCGCCTGCACGTGCTTCGACGGCACCAGCCAACGGCCGAACAGGTTGCGCATGAAGCCGACGATGCCGTCCTGCAGGTAGTACACGACGAACATGATCATGGCGCCGAAAATCGTGAAGTGCCAGTCGATGATGTTTTCCAGCTTGTACGACACGCCGGCCATGGCCACCACGGCCACGGTCGGCACGATGACCTCGCGCCAGGTCTTGCGCCTGGTTGCCAGCAGGAAGCCCGCAATCAGGACGCCCAGCACGGCGCAGACTGTCGTGATTTCGCGGAAAAGGTCGATGTCGGCCAGCAAACTCGGCAGCATGACCACGATCAGCGCCCCGACCAAGGCACCGCTGCGCGTCTTGCGCCCGCCCATGATGACGGCAAGCAGGAAGGTGACCGTGAGTTCGAAATCGTAAGTGTTGGGCGAGATGTACTTGGTCGAATAGGCCGACAGGCTGCCGGCCAGCCCAGCCAATGCGGCGCTGACGACGAAGGCATAGACCTTATAGCGGTAGACCGAAACCCCCATGCAGTCGGAAGCGATAGGGCTGTCGCGCAGCGCCTGGAAGGCGCGGCCCAGGTGCGACTTGACGATGCGGTCGATCACGATCAGCGAGAGCACCAGCATGACCACAACGATGTAGTAGTAGTCGACCTCGCCGGCGCGCTCGCCGAACACCTTGGTCAGCAATTCGCTGTCGGCGATCTTGTCGGCAAACAGCACAGGTTTGTGCAGCGTGATGCCCAGCGGCCCATTGGTCAGGAAAGTCATTTCGTTGATCAGGGTCTGGATGATGGTGCCGAAGGCCAGCGTCACCATGGCCAGGTAGGGGCCGGTCACACGCAAGGCCGGCAGGGCGAGCACCAAGCCGAAAAATGCCGTCACGGCGATGGCGCAAGGCATCGCGAGATAGAACGGCCAAGCGAATTTCAGCACCAGCACGCCGGCCGTATAGGCACCGATGCCGAACAGGCCGGCATGGCCGAGCGAGACTTGCCCGGTATAGCCGACCACGATATCGAGGCCGAACAAGAGGATCGCGTAAATCAGCGCGATCTCGACCAGGTGCACGTAATACGGATTGTGTTCGACGACGGGAATCAGCAGCAGCGCGAGCACGCCGAGCAGGGAAACGATGCGCAGTTTGATCGACATATCCAGGCTTACACTTTCTTGATGGCGACTTTGCCGAACAGGCCGGCCGGTTTGACCGACAGCACCAGCAGCAACAGGATCAGGCCGGGCACGTCGCTATAGCCGGTGCCGTTGGGGAAATAGAAACCGGTCAGTTTTTCCGAGATGCCCAGGATGAGGCCGCCGACGATGGCGCCCACGCCGGAAGTCAGGCCGCCGATGATGGCCACGGCAAACGCCTTCAAGCCGAGCGAAGCGCCCATGGTCGCACCGGTCGCGGTCAAGGGTGCGATCAGTACGCCGGCAAACGCGGCGGCAGCCGAGGACAAGGCATAGGAAAACGTGATCACGGCGCTGGTGTTGATGCCCATCAGCCCGGCCGCATCGCGGTCGTTCGAGGTGGCGACCACGGCCTTGCCGTATATCGATTTGCGGTTGAACACTTCCACGGCGGCCATCATGGCAAGCGCTCCCACTACGACCAGGATCTGCATCGGCTGCACGTTGACGCCGAAGACCGTGATGGGCTCGGTCGACAGCGGCGAGGGAAACGGCAAATCGTCCTTGCCCCAGATGTTTTCCGCGACATTCTTGAAGATGATGGCTAGCGCGATGGTCGACATGATCCAGCCGAATTCGGACTTGATCTTGATCGAGGGCCGCACCGCGATCCATTCCACGAGCATGCCTTGCGCCGCCCCGAATATCATCACCAGAGGAATCATCAGCCAGTAATTGATGTAAGGCCCGCCCAGCACGTTGCCGGCGATGCTCAAGCCGGCCAGCGCGCCAAGCATCAAGGCCTCGCCCTGGCCGAAATTGAGCGTGCCGGACGTGGCGAAGGTCAGTTGATAGCCGAAGGCGACGACGGCGTAAATCATGCCGAGCACGGCGCCGCTGACGATCAGTTGCAGGAAAGTTTCCATGTGTGCACCAAGCAGTTAAAAATCGGGCGGGCCAGTTAGAGCCTGTTTATGCTCTGTTTGGCATGCACGCAGCTTCGCAAACCGGTCGAATGCTAGGCGCAGCGACGCGACGTAGCGGGGCTACGGCAAGGAGCTGCAACAACGCAGGCGACCGGTTTACGAAGTTGCCCGAAGGGTTCGAGCGAAAAGGGCGCATTGCGGTGTTGCGGCGCTTGCTCAGGGGACCACCCTGAGCGGCGCGCCGCGCCTTGCACTGCATCCCTTTGTGCTCGAACGTGCATGCCAAACAGAGCATAAACAGGCTCTTAACTGGTCCGCCCGGTCATGCTCTTGCCCGAATACTTGTCGAGCGCTTATTTCGCGTGGATAACGTGGCCGCCCGACACTTCGCCGAACACCACCATCGACGCCTTGATCGCTTCGTGGTCGTCATGCGTGAAGGGCTTGTCGTACGTCGTCACTACGCCTTCGACCTTGTCCTTGAGGTTTTCCAGCGCCGCGCGCACCTTCGGGCCGTCGGTGGTGCCTGCCTGCTTGATCGCGGCAGCCAGCAGGTAGATCGAGTCGTAACCCTGAGCGGCCGAAACCGGCGAAGGAATGCGGCCGTTGGGCGGATTGTAGGCCTTCAAATAAGCGTCGATGAAAGCCTTGCGCTTGGGCGTGTTCGGGTCCTGGATGAAGGTTTGCGGCATCTTGGCGCCGTCGCCGTTCTTGCCGGCATTGTCGATGAAGTTAGCCATCGAGAGCGTCCAGCTGCCTATCATCGGCACTTTCCAGCCCAGCTTCTCCATGCCGTTGGCAATCTGCGCCAATTCCGGGCCGATGCCATAAGTCAACACGCATTGCGCACCGGCCTGCTTGGCGCGCAAGAGCTGGGCCGTCATATCGACGTCCTTGAGGTTGTATTTTTCCACCGCAACGGCAGTGATGCCCTTCTTTTGCAGTTGCGCCTCGAGGTCGGCCCGGCCGAGCTGGCCGTAATTGGTCGAGTCGGCCAGGATGGCGACCTTGGTGAACTTGTGTTTGCCGATGGCCTCTTCCACGATCATGGCCGACTGGATCGTGTCGTTGGCGGCATTGCGGAACACATAGTTATCGGGCTTGTCGGGGAATTGCTGGGTCACCTTGGAGCCGGTGGCCACATTGTCGATCACGGGGATCTTGGCGTCTTCATAGAAGGTTTGCGAAGCCAGCGCCACGCCGGTGTTGATGAAGCCGACCGTGGCAACCACACCTTCCTTGTTGATCAATTCCTGCGCGACTTGCACGCCGCGTTCGTTCTTGGCTTCGTCGTCGCGCTCGACGAGCTGGATCTGGCGGCCCAGCACGCCGCCCTTGGCGTTGATTTCGGCGGCGGCCAGCTTGACGCCGTCGCGCATGGAAACGCCCATCGGGGCCGAGCCGCCCGTGTAGGGGCCGGATACACCGATCTTGATCGGGTCGGCGGCCAGGGCGGAAAACGCCCAGCCGAGTGCGATTGCTGCCGTCAGTGCCTGAAGTTTATGCAACATGTCATCCTCTGTCTTGTATTGGTGGCTGTGCCTACATTCATCATCGGCCGATCGCTGCATCGAAATGTCGCAACGCAACATCAGCGCGCACTCCTTGGAGTTAGGAGAAGCAAAACAAAGTCACCGCTCGAGATCGTGCGGCGCAATAAGCGAAACGATCATGGCGAGTACCTGTTGCTCACAATCACTCTATCACAATGCGGGGAAAACGATGGGGGAAAAACGTGCACGGCCGCCCTCCGCAGACGTTAAAGCCTGTCATGAGCTTCGCAAGAGGGTACGCAGCCGGATCGCCGCCGTCTGGAGGGTTCCCGGCACAAGGACGCCGCGCGTTGTTGCAATGGGGCTGCCATCCGCCGCGTGCGGTAGCTGGCGCTGCATTCCTTGTTACGCGAACGCGCTTCCGCCGGGGTTCATCACATCCCCTAGTGGATGTGGAAGGAGCTCAAGCCGAAGATGCCGACCACACCGATCAGGATCAGGTAGAGCGCAACGATGAAGTTGAGCAGCTTGGGCATCAACAGAATCAGGATGCCGGCGATCAAGGCCAACAGCGGGCCGAAGGTGATGTGGATGTCCATATCTTGGCTCTCTTCTTGTTGTCGGCTGGCCTGCGCGCCGCTGCGCGAGCGCCAGCCGGTTGAATAAATGAAGCGGGCCGATAGGCCGGATTCTGTTACGGCGGGTCGCCCCGCTATGACAGCCATTCCTCTAGGCCGTGAATTGCTTCACGGCTCAAGCTTCCTACCCGCACGCTCCGCGAGCAACATCAACGCGTGCCTATTTGGAATTGCTCCGGGTGGAGGTTACCGCGTTTCACCGTAACTGAATACGCTCGTCTCTGTGGCCCTATTCCTCGCCTCGCGGCGGACGGCCGTTAACCGTCACCCTGCTCTATGGAGTCCGGACCTTCCTCCCGCCCACGGCTCGCGCCATGGGCCAGCGGCTGTCTGGCCTGCTTCAGGCGACATTGTATTACAGAGTCGCGACCGATCGTGGTGACGTGCGGCAATTCTCAAGGCGCTCGCATCATCCATGAGACAGAAACCGCTGATGCCGGTTCATTTTCTGCTAGTGTTACGGACAATACCAATTGGGACTCCCCTTGGGACAACCAGATAACGATACGGAGATAATCAGCATGTCAGCAGCAACCCCTGCCGCTCGTTCCGGCGGCCGCATCCTGGTCGACGCCCTGCAAGTGCATGGCGTCGACCTCGCCTTTGGCGTGCCCGGTGAAAGCTATCTCGACGTGCTGAACGCGCTCTACGAATCATCGGTCCGTTTCATCGTCAACCGCCATGAAGGCGGCGCGGCCTTCATGGCCGAAGCCTACGGCAAGCTTACAGGCAAGCCCGGCATCTGCTTCGTCACCCGCGGACCGGGCGCCACCAATGCCGCCATCGGCGTGCATACGGCGCAACAGGATTCGACGCCGATGATTCTCTTTATCGGCCAGGTCGGCAACGACTTCGTCGAGCGCGAAGCCTTCCAGGAAATCGACTACCGCCGCATGTTCGGCCCGTTGTGCAAATGGGTCGCGCAGATCGATCGCGCCGACCGCATTCCCGAATATGTCGCCCACGCCTTCCAGGCCGCCACCAGCGGCCGGCCCGGCCCGGTAGTGCTGGCATTGCCGGAAGACATGCTGACCGACCGCGCCGCCGTGGCCGATACCGCGGCTTACCGCGCCGTACAGGCGTCCCCGTCCGCCGAGCAGATGGCCGAGCTGCGTGCCATGCTGGCTGCGGCGCAACGGCCGTTCGTGCTGCTTGGCGGCGGCGGATGGGATATGGCAGCCTGCGACAACCTGCGCCGTTTTGCCGAAGCCAACCACTTGCCTGTCGGCTGCGCTTTTCGCTTTCAGGATTTGTACGACAACCGCCTTGGCAACTACGTCGGCGACGTCGGCATCGGCATCAACCCCAAGCTCGCAGCGCGCATCAAGGAAGCCGACCTGGTGCTCGCGCTCGGTCCGCGCCTCGGTGAAATGACCACCGGCGGCTATACCTTGCTTGACGCGCCAAGGCCCAAACAAAAACTGGTGCACGTGCACAGCGGCGCGGAAGAACTCGGCCGCGTCTACCAAGCCGACCTGATGATCAACAGCGGCATGGCGCCGTTCGCCAAGGCGCTGGCCTCGCTCGAACCGGTCGCCGCTCCCGCATGGCGCGGCGCACTCGAAGAAGCGCGCGCCGATCTGCTGGCCTGGCAAAAGGAGCCGGCCGTATTCAAGGACGGCAACGTTGCACTCAACCTGTGGCAAGTGGTACAAACCTTGCAAGCCGAGCTGCCGGCCGACACCATCCTGACCAACGGCGCAGGCAACTTCGCCACATGGGGCCACCGTTTCTGGCGCTACGGCGACAAGTCGGGCGGCTTGCGCACGCAGTTGGCGCCGACCTCCGGCGCAATGGGCTACGGCGTGCCGGCGGCCGTGGCAGCCCGTATCGCCACCGAGCATGCGGGCAAGCCAAGAAGTGTGCTCAACTTCGCCGGCGACGGCGATTTCATGATGAATGGCCAAGAATTGGCAACGGCCGTGCAATACCGCGCAGGCGTACTGTTCGTTGTATTTAACAACAGCATGTATGGCACGATACGGATGCACCAGGAAAAGACATATCCGGCCAGGGTATCGGGGACGGAATTACACAATCCCGATTTCGCCGCGCTGGCGCGTGCCTACGGGGCGTTTGGCGAGATGGTCGACAAGACAGCCGACTTTGCCCCAGCATTGCGGCGCGCGCAGGCGCATATTGCCGGGACGGGCCTGCCGGCCTTGATCGAGCTGCGCTATGACGGCACGCTGCTTACACCGGGCGCCAGCCTGGAGGCGATGCGGCAGGCGGCGCTGGCTGCACAAAACAGCTAAGCCGAGAAGGTAGGTTGTTCCGGCTGCCACGCCAGAACGGCACGTTGCGCATCCTGCCGCGCAATTCTCAGTGCGCAGCAGCGCCGAAATAAGAAAAAAACCGGTCGCGGAAGGTGTCGACGTCCTGCGCCGGCAGGCGGTTCACGCCTGCCGCCAGTTTGCGCCCACCGCCGGATTCGAAGCCTTCGCAGAAGCGATGCGCCGGCGCTTCGTTCGGCGCGCCGGAACGCACGCTGACGCCAAAGCAGCCGCCGCTTTGCCCGGTCAACACGGCAAACGATCTGCCCGCGCCGGCCGCGGCCAGCTTGTTGGCGAAGATGCCCGAAATGCGGCGCGCCCAGGCTGCGTCGGGCAAGACGTAGATGTCGCCGCAAGCGGCGCTCCAGCTCGGCTCAAGGCTATCCATGCGGTGCGCGTCTTCGCGGTAGCCATCGACCAGCGTACGATACTCCGCCGCCCGGGAAATGAAATCGAAAGGATCGGCATAGGGCTGCATGGCACGAAACAAGGCTTCGGGGTCGATATGCAGATCGGCGACGTTTTCGCCATAGGCGTTGTAGTTCAATACCGTGCCCAGGCGCTGCAAGGCGTCCATCTGTTGCTGCGTCATGCCCAGGTCCTGCGCCATGGCTTGGGCCACGGCATCCAGATTGTCGCCGAAAGCAGCCGCAATGGCCCAGCTGCGATACTTGCCTTGCAGATAGCGGTCGACCAGGATGCTGGTACAGGCCTCGGGCGATTCATCCCAATGCATCTCCAGGTTCTCGTGCTCGAAGGCTTGCAGCGCGGCGTGATGGTCGAAATAGCGCACCCTGCAGCCGGCATCGAGCAGGGCGCGCAAGGCTTCGGCATTGCTGTCGAACGAGATGTCGAGCACGCACACCTCGCCGGCCTGCTCCGGCGGCACACGGGGCAGCAGCGCGATATCGCGCTTGGCACCCGTAACCAGTACCGCATCGCGCGGCTCGGCCAGGCGCAATTGATGCAGCGCGCACAAGCCATCGGCGTCGCCGTTGAAAACATCATAGGCGCGCTTGCCGTCAGCGGTCGGTTCTGGCTTGGCTGGAAACATGGTGCAAGACTGCGTGAAAAGTTGACTTCCATTGTGCCAGAAAACCTCCTCTCTGCCGCAACGCACCATCACACATGGCGATATAATAATCAGCTCATGGCAACCCTCGTCTTCACGCAGCAATTGCGCCGCTTTCTCGACGTGCCGGAAATCGACACGTCGGCCACGACCTTGCGCGCCGCGCTCGAAGACGCATTCGATGCCAACCCGCAATTGCGCGGCTATGTGCTGGACGAGCAAGGCCACTTGCGCCAGCACGTCACCGTGTTCATCGATGGCTTGCGCCTGCGAGACCGCGTCAAACTTGACGACGCGTTAAGCCCGGTCAGCCGCGTCCACGTGTTGCAAGCCTTGTCAGGAGGTTGAATTGAACGCCCTGCTTTCCACCCGAAAAGGATTGTTCGAGCTTTCCCGTTCGCAAGACACCTGGCGCATCGCGCGCACGCATTTCGTCGGCGACCCGGTCACGATGACGCTGCATGACGCGCGCGACGGCGCGACCTATGCCGCCTTGAATCTCGGCCATTTCGGCGTCAAGCTGCACCGGCGCGACGCCGGCAGCGACGCGTGGAAAGAAATCGCCGTGCCGGCCTACCCGCCGCAGCCGGAAGGCTCGACGGACGAACACGCATGGAAGCTGAAATTGATCTGGAGCATGGCGTGCGGCGGCGCCGACCAGCCCGGCGTGCTATGGGCAGGTACGCTGCCGGGCGGCCTGTTCCACTCCAAGGACCGCGGCGAGAGCTGGGAGCTGGTGCGCTCGCTATGGGATCAGCCGTCGCGCCCCGAATGGCAGGGCGGCGGCTACGATGAGCCCGGCATCCATTCGATCTGCGTCGACCCGCGCGACTCGAATCACGTGCTGGTTGCCATCTCGTCGGGCGGCGTATGGATCACGCGCGACGGCGGCGCGAGCTGGGGCGCCTCGACCAAGGGCATGCGCGCCACGTACATGCCCGAGGAGCGCGCCGAAGATCCGCAAGTCCAGGACCCGCACCGCGTCGTGCAATCCCCGGCCGCGCCCGACGTGCTCTGGTGCCAGCACCATTGCGGTATCTGGCATTCGACCGACGGCGGCGCGCGCTGGGAGCAATGCCATCCCGCGGCCCAGGGCACGAGCGACTTCGGCTTCGCCGTGGCGACGCACCCGCGCCAGCCCGACACCGCATGGTTCGTGCCGGCTTCGGCCGACCAGAAGCGCATTCCGGTCGACACGGCGCTATCGGTCATGCGCACCAGGGATGGCGGCAAGACTTTCGAAGCCTTGCGCAAGGGGCTGCCGCAAGACCAGTGCTACGACTTGATCTATCGCCATGGCCTGGCTGTGGCCGACGATGGCGATACGCTGCTGATGGCCTCCACCACGGGCAGCCTGTGGGCTTCGGCCAATGGCGGCGAGGAATGGCAACAGGTGTCGGCCAATTTGCCGCCCGTCTACGCGCTTGAGATCGTATAAAAATAAAAACAGGAACGCATGAGTCTGTATCGCCTGATCGCCCGCTTCATCGCAAAACACTGGACCGCCTATTTCGCTTCCGCCTTGATGCTGACCGGAATCAGCATCTTGAGCGTGCTGATTCCGCGCCGCATCGGCCACATCATCGATGAACTGGCCGCCGGCCGGGTATCCGGCCACGCCTTGCTGCTGCAATTGTTGATTCCTGTCGCGATGGGCGCGGCGATATACTTCCTGCGCGTGGGCTGGCGCCTCAAGCTGTTTGCGGCAGCCTATCGCTTCGGCATGGAATTGCGCACCGCTCTCTATGCGCGCTTGTCGCAGCAGGGGCCGGCGTTTTACGCGCGCCAGCGCACCGGCGACTTGATGGCGCTCGCGACCAACGATATCGACGCGATCGAAATGGCCGCCGGCGAAGCCATGCTGGCCGGCTACGACGGCAGCACCACGCTCATCATCGTGCTGGCGACCATGATAGTCGGTGTCGATTGGCGCCTGGCCCTGGTAGCGCTGTTGCCGTTTCCCTTGATGGCAGTCGCGTTCTGGGTCGTATCGCGCCGCGTGCACGACGGTTGGCGCGACTCGCTCAGCCGCTTTTCCAGGCTGAACGACCATGTGCAGGAAACCTTGACAGGCGTGCGCACGCTGCGTGCCCTCGGCCTGGAGGCCCGCAGTGCCGGCCAGTTCGCCGAACTGGCCGAACATGCCGCCGATGCCAGCCTGACGGCGCAGCGCTGGGAAGCGGCCTACGAGCCCGCAGTCGGCATCACGCTCACCATGTCTTCCACGCTGACGCTGATCCTCGGCGGCTACCTCGTCTGGCACAACCAATTGAGCATAGGCGCGCTGACCAGCTTCACCATGTATCTCGGCCAATTGATCTGGCCCATGTTCGCCGCCGGCTGGGTACTGTCGCTGATCGAGCGCGGCAAGGCGGCATGGAAACGCCTGGAGCCGGTATTGAATGAACCGCTCGCCATCGAAGACGACGGCCCGAGGGATGAGTTGCCTGCCGGCGGCCTGGAGCTGGAAGACGTCAGCTACAGCTATCCGGGCCAGTCCGGCCTGGCGCTCGACGAAGTCTCGCTGCGCCTCGAAGCCGGCAAGACCCTCGGCCTGGTCGGCGCCACCGGTTCGGGCAAATCGACGCTGTTGCGCCTGATGTTGCGCCAATACCACGCCGCGAAAGGCACGCTGCGTTGGGGCGGCCATATGCTCGAAGACTATCGCCTGGCGCGGCTGCGCGAGGCGATCAGCTGGGTGCCCCAGGAATCCTTCCTGTTTTCGGCCAGCATCGCCGACAATATCGCCCTGGGCAAGCCCGACGCATCCCGCGACGAAATCGAGCGCGTAGCCAAGCTCGCCGCCGTGCACGAAGACATCATGCGCCTGCCCAAGGGCTATGACACGCTGGTCGGAGAACGCGGCATCACGCTATCCGGCGGCCAGCGCCAGCGTGTGGCGATTGCACGCGCCCTGCTGGCCGACGGCCAATTGCTGCTGCTCGACGACGCGCTCTCGGCGGTGGACACCGGCACCGAGGCGCAAATTCTCGAGCATCTGCAAGCGCTGCGCAGCGAAGAGAGCAAGCGCAGCGTGGTCATCGTCAGCCATCGCCTCTCTTCGGTGGCCGACGCCGACCACATCGTCGTCCTGAAACAAGGCCGCGTCATCGAGACCGGCACCCATCAAAGCCTGTTGGCGCAAAACGGCTGGTATGCCAGCCAGTGGCAATACCAACAACTGGAAGAAAGCCTCAATGCGCTCTGAAACCCGGCAAGCCGTCTCGCTGCTGCGCGAAGCCGCCTGGCCCGAGCGCCACCACCTCTATCACGGCGTGGCCTGGCTGCTGCTGGCGGCCGGGCTGGAAATGCTCGGACCCTACCTCGGCAAGTCGCTGATCGACAATCACCTGCTGCCGCACCGGCTCGACTGGCCGCAAGTAGTCTGGCTTATCGGCGGCTACCTGCTTTCAGGATGCACGGCCTCGATTCTGCGCTACCTGCAGTTGCTGCGTCTGGCCGGCTTGGCGATGCGCTCGGTGCGGCGCCTTCGCGAGCAGGTCTACGGCCACGTCATGCGCCTGCCGATGGCCTTTTTCGACAAGGCCATCACCGGCCAACTGGTCAGCCGCGTGACCAACGATACCGAGGCGGTCAAGACGCTCTACATCCAGGTGCTGTTCGTCATGCTTGACAGCGGAATCGTGATCGCTGGCGCCATGGCGGCCATGGCCATGCTCGATTGGCGCCTGATGCTGATCGTCTCCGCACTGCTCCCCGTCGTGGCGGTGATCGTATGGTTCTATCAGAAGAAGAGCGCGCCGGCCGTGGCGCGTTCGCGCGAACTGCGCAGCGACATCAATGCGCAAATGGCGGAATCGATCAACGGCATGGCCGTGCTGCAGGCGACCAATGCCACGGTCCGCTTCTACACCCGCTTTGCCGGCACCGGCAAAGCCCATTACGAATCGCGCCTGGGCGAGTTGCGCGCCAACGCCTGGCTGCTGCGCCCTGCGCTCGACATGTTGAACGTGCTGCTGCTGGCCGGCGTAATCTACAGCTTCGGCGCCGAGCGCGTAACGGCGGCGGAAGCCGGCATTCTGTACGCCTTCGTCAGCTACATCAACCGCGTGGTGGAACCGTTGATCCAGATCACGCTGCAATTTTCCCAGTTGCAGCAATCGGTGATTTCGAGCGCGCGCGTCAATGTGCTATTGAAGGAAAACCGCCCCGAACCAAGCGCGGGCGCAGCGCGGATCGGGGCCGGCGCGGTGGCGATCCGCGATCTCTCGTTCGGCTATGCGCCCGAGAACCCGGTGCTGCATGACCTGAACTTAAGGATTCCCGCCGGCGCCTTTTACGGCATCGTCGGCCACACCGGCAGCGGCAAATCGACCCTGCTCTCGCTGCTGCTGCGCTTCTACCATGCGCAAAGCGGCACGATCACGATAGACGGCCTGCCGCTGGCCGAGATCGGAGACACCGCCTTCCGCGAACGCGTCGGCCTGGTGCCGCAGGACCCATTCCTCCTGGCCGCTTCCGCGCGCGAAAACATCGCCATGGGGCGCGACATATCCGATGCCGACATCGAAGCCGCAGCCCGCGCGGCCAAGGCACACGAGTTCATATGCACGCTCGAGAACGGCTACGACACACCGCTCGGCGAAGGCGGCGCGCGGCTCTCGACCGGGCAAAAGCAATTGATCGCCATCGCGCGCGCCCTGGCCGGCAAGCCGGCCATCCTGTTCCTCGATGAGGCAACCTCGCACATCGACAGCGAAACCGAGCAAGTCGTGCAAACCGCGCTGGCCGAATTGCGCGGCAAGGTCACCATCATCGCGATTGCGCACCGGCTTTCCACCATACGCGATGCCGACCGCATCGTCGTGCTCAACCATGGCCGCATCGCCGAAGAGGGACGGCATGAGGAATTGATGGAAATCGGCGGCGGCATTTATCAGCGGCTTTACTTGCTGCAACAGTTGAGCGACTAGGGCGAATAGTTGAGCCAGCTCCGCAAAGTCTGCTAACGCGCATATCAACTACAATGAAATGCGCCGCCAGCCAGACGCATTTGCCCGGAGTCCGCCGCCATGAGCCAATCCCATTCTCCCGCCGCGTTCGACCTGAACGCACGGCACGTCCATTTCAATCCGCAAGGCTTGGCCGAGACGATAGATGCCTCCACGCTCTGGTCGCTGCCGCCCGACGAGTTGAATGCACGCTTCGGCCATCTGCTGGTCTCGTCTTTCGAGTTCAACGAGGATTGGGCCACCTGGGAAATGCATCCGCACGGCGACGAGCTGGCTTGCCTGCTCGCGGGCGAAGCCGAACTCGTGTTGCGCCAAGACGGCAAGGAGAACAACGTCATCCTGAAAGCGGGTGCCAGTTTCCTGATCCCGCGCGGCGCCTGGCATACCGCTCGCACCAGCCGGCCCTGCCGCCTGCTGCTGGTCACGCACGGCAAGGATACGCAAGTGGCCCCCAAGGACGAGGCTGAGCGCGTCTGAAGCGATCAGCCCGGAGAAGCCGGACGCACGACAAAGAATCCCGCTTCCAGCCAGGGGCCGCGAACCTCCTCGCGCCAGGAGCGCTGCAGGTCTTCCAGGTCGCGCCCGGTTTCCGCTGCAATTGTTTCGAGCGCCGTCGGCACATGTTCCGTCTGCCGCAGCAAGGTCAGGAAGCGATGGTGCAGCGGCGTGACGGGATAGGTATGGGTGAGAAAATCGCGGCGCAGGATGACCGAATACGAGGGTGCGGAAGGGGGAAATTCCGGCGAGCGCGCGGCGCGCACTTCGTGGTAGTACCACGCGACGGGAAAGCGGTGCCGCATCAAGGACAGGCCGGGTTGGAGAATCAACTCCGCATCGTTTGCCGCGGCATCCGGCCAGGGGTTCCCTTCATGACCCGGTGCATCGAACAAGCGGTACAGCTCGCGTTCGTAATCGGCCAGATCGATCATGAAGTCGATCCAGCTTTCGCGCCGCGCCGGCGGCTCTTCCCGGTCGGGTCGATTGTCCGCCAGCCATTGCGGAAAGCGCCGGCCTAGCTCATACAGCGTGTGGCTGTCCGACGGGCAAGCACGCAGGTATTCGTCGGCAAAGTCGGCGAACAGTTGCTCCCCGAGCGCGTGGCAGCTCGCGGGAAACTGTTCTTCAAGGCATTTGCGCAGGCGCAGGATATAGCTGCGTTGGTAAATTGCCAGGCAAGCCGAAGCGGAAAGCCGCGGTCCGGGCAAAACATGGGACAGAGCCGCCTCCGCCCCGTCTGGGGCGATCAGCGCGTCAAGCATCCGGCGCTGCAGCGTTTGCAGGCCGGCCGGGTCCGTATTCAAGCTGGATGCAGCACGCTGCTGCCCATGGTCCGTGGCACGAGGAAATCCACGGGCGTCGAAAGCGCCTGCTCACCCAAGGAAACCTGCGGCGCTTCGATGCCGGGAATCTCACCGGGGACATCGCCATCGAGCACGCGCCGCGCAAGCATCAACTCTTCATGCACACGCTCGAACGGCGGCACCTCGCCATCCCATTCGAGCAAGGTGGCAGCGCCGCCGCTCCTGTGCCATGCCGCGCGGAACAGGCGCCACACCGCATCGCACACTGGCGCATCGTGCGTGTCGACGATGTGGGTGCCGCAATGCTGGTGGCCGGCCAGATGCAGCTGAACGACGTGCTCGAAGGGAAAGCGGTCCAGATAATCCCAGGGGTCGGTGCCGGCATTGAAGCAGCTGACGTAGACGTTGTTGACGTCGAGCAGCAAACGGCAATCCGTGGCCCGGCACAGCTCGCGCAGGAATTCCGGCTCGCCCATCGCCGTGTCGCGAAAGCGCAAATAGGTGCTGGGATTTTCCAGAATCAGCGGACGCCCCAGCGCATCCTGCGCCTGCATCACGCGTGCGGCCACGTGCGCCAGGGTGGCCTGGTTCAAGGGCAGAGGCAACAAGTCATGGCTGTTGAGGCCCTGCACTCCCGTCCAGCACAAGTGATCGCTGACCCAGCGCGCCGCCACCTCGTCGGCCAGTTGCCGCAGCCGCGCAAGGTAGCCAAGGTTGAGCGGATCGGTGCTGCCGATCGACAGCGACACGCCGTGCAGCACGATGGGATAGCGCTCAGCAATACGGCGCAGGACCGCACGCGGCCGGCCGCCCGAATCCATGAAGTTTTCCGAAATGGCTTCGAACCAGTCGACCTGCGGCTGGCGCGCCAGGATATGCTCGAAATGCGCATTGCGCAATCCGAGGCCGAATCCCAGCCGGCATTGGTCCTTCATATCCACCACGCTCAGCTGCAACTGCCGGCGCCGCTCATGCCGCTGGAACCGCAGGCAGTCATGCCTTCGCCGCTGTATTCCTGGATCCATTCTATGGTCGGGCCGTATTGGAATAGATCCGGATACTGAGGCGAATGAGGTAGGGGCGGCTGTTCCGGCAGCGCGGGATTTTTTTTGCGCAACGCGGGCCAGGTCTCTGTCGTGAACACCTCGCGCGCACGTTGCCATACGCTCTTGCCGCGATTGGGCCCGTCGGTGGAGAAACGTTCGGCATTGATAGGCGTGGCGCAGGATCCAAGCGTGGCGCAGCCGTTCGCCCCGGGCCGGTCCTGCTCGGCGCCCGTGCCATAGAGGCCGCAGCCGCCCTGGCCGGCGCAATTGTTCTTGACGTGGCAGGTATGATCCGAGACGGTGGGCGAATCGGGCTCCTGGTAATTGAATTCGAGCGCGGTCGAGCAATAGCCCTGCCCGGCGCACGCGTTGTCGCGCGTGCGCCCCTGGTTCTTGCACGAATTGAGTCCGAGGCAGGCATGCGGCGCTTCTCCGGGCTGCAAGTCGCCCGGGGCCGGCGGGTTCTTCGGAAACTTGGGGACCCCCTGGTATTTGCGGATGTCACAGCCCGCTTTGCCAAGCACGGGTTGGTAAGGCTCGGCCAGCCACAATCCGCTGACGTCGGGCAGCGTCGGAATCATGTCGACGTAATACTGCAGCTCGCTGTTATACCAGGCTTCGCTGCCATACCGGGCGTCCATCGCGGCGACCATGGCGCACAGATTGCCGAAGGCCTGATCGCGCGCGCCGAGATTGACGTTCTCGAAGGTCGGCGCAAGGCGCGGTCCGCCGCCGCTAATGTCGTCGCCGTATAGCGGCACGCCCTGCATGGTACGGCACAGCTTGTCGAGAATCCAGATCATCGAACGGTGCAGCGACTGGTTGAAATATCGTTTCTGCTCGGTCGGTTCGCTGCGGAAAATGCTTTCGGTCATGATGAGCATGTACTGGTACAAGCCGCTGACGATGTCGGCCAGCTCGCGCCGCCCTGGCGGGTAGGCTGCTGCGACAGGATTATCCGGGGAGTTGTACACGATCTGCGCCAGTTCCTGCCTGGAGAAGCGACGCGCCGCCGGTTCGGGCGGACGCGGGTGCGGCGGCAGTTTTTCGCGGTCGACTTCATAACCTTCAAGCTGGGCCTGCAGCGTGAGGAACTTGTAGTAGTGCGACAGTTCCCGGTGCGATTCATCGTCGAACTTGTGCGGCCCGAATCCTTCGCCTTGCGCATCGATGGTGCCGATCGCCTGCAGAGCCTGCAAGCGCGTCGTGATCGTAATCAACTCCTGGCGGCCGGCGTGGCTGTCGCCGCGGCTCGGATAGACGGCAGCGCGGGCGGCCGAACCATTGGCCGACGGCGGCACCGGACAGGCGGAGTCGAAACCCTTGTCCGGATAGACGGTGTCGATATTGTTGGGCGAATAATTGGTCGGCTGGATCTGCGAAGGCGCCTTGCCTTGACGGAAGTCCTCGTCGCTGATGAAGCGCGAACTGATGATGCAGCGCAGGTAGGAATAGATCTGGCCTATGGTCTTCCAATTGCCGCCTTCAGGCGGCGCATCCGCGGCGGCCGGATATTCGATCTCGAGGAAATTCCACAACTGCTCATAGGAGAACTTGGCCAACGGCAGCGCCAGCGGCTTATGGTCGGGCCCAAGCTTTGCATGTCCCGGCAAATTGGTGGGGAACGGCGACGGCGAGCGCAGGTAAAGTTGCGGCTGGACGCCCAGCGAATACAAAATGTTCGACGACAGCGACATGTGCAGCATCTCTTCGACCGCCACGCTCATGATGACGCCGCCGGCCCGGTCGGCGAAGCGCGACAGCCCGGTCGCGGGAAAACCTTGCGCCGCCGGTGTGCGGTTGATCGAATAATAGGTGAATAGATAGATCGGTATCGTCGCCAGCTCGATTTCGATGGCGGTCTGCAGGCCGCCGCGCAACTCGGCCAGCGCCTGCTCGCGATTCCAGTGCTCGTCGATAAAGCGCACAAAATGCCGTTCGGCTTCGGTCAGGGGACGAACGGGATCGTCCTTCGATTGCGGATCAGACATGGGGTTCTCCTGTAAGCGTGTCGCAAAACTGGGAAGATGGGAACGGTGGCGCAGGCATCGATTGGGCATACAGCCGGCATGCCGTCGACATAAGCTCGAATAAGGCCGCTGGACGCCTGGCGCCTGCCCTCCCCTTTGATTGTGAAATTTGCATGACGCAAAATACGACGATCCTTCGATATCGCGGACCTGTTTCCTGCATCATCTGGCAAAGCGCGACAGTCCGGCAACTGTCAAGATTGACAGGTAGGCGCCGTTCGGCTTTCAAGCCATCCGGACAAACCAAGCGGCAAAGCCCTGGCGCGCAGCCTGCACTACAATAGTGGGATCACACCAGGAAACAAGCCGAAGCGCCAAGCTCTGCAAGAGGCGGAGCACCTCGGACTGGTGTCCTACGGAAGCCCGCGCTCAAGGTGCGCGGCAAACTGATGAAGCGACTTGATGCGAACCGCCGTCTAAGCGGCACGAAAAGCCGCGATGGCAAAAACCAATGAAAAGCGACGAACGGCGAACGGCCATGAACAAGCTGGCCGACAAGGCGGCGATCCACGACCTGATCAATCGCTTCGCCAATTGCTTCGACCTCAAGGATTGGGCCGGCATGGGAGCCTGCCTGTGCGCCGAGATGCACACCGACTATTCCGATTTGCGCGGCACGCCGCCGGAGACCATCAGCAGCATGCGCTTCGTCGAATTGCGCCAAAAAGCGCTGGAACCGCTCGCGACCCAGCACTTGATGAGCAACCACGATATTACAGTCGATGGCGATTCGGCCAAAGCTATCGCATCCTGCGTGATCTTTCGCAGGAGCGGAGAGCACCAGACGCTGAACACCCATTGTGTGTATTTCTTTGGCATGGCACGCGAAACCGATGGATGGAAGATTGCCGCGATCAGGCAACAAGTGCTGATCAACGATGGCGATACCGGCATACATGCCGGTATCGTGAAAAACTGATTCAGCTCGGATTCAGCGCGAACACGCGCAGCCGATGTCCATCCGGGTCGAGCGCAACAAAGGTATAGCCGAAATCCATCTCGGTCTTTTCCTGCGCGATCTTCAAGCCCATGCGGCTCCAGGCTTCATAATGCGCATCGACCAGATCGCGCTCGCTGACGGAAAAGCCGAGTTCGCTGCCGCCCACCGGCGTCGCGCCCGGCTCGACCGTATGCTTGGACCACAGGCCAAACTTGATGCCCGTATCGAGCATGAACACCGCGAAGGTGGGGGATACATCGAGCGCCTGCTTGTCGAGCAGGTTGGCATAGAACTTGGCGCTGGCCGGCGGATTGTCGACGTACAGCAAGATCATATTCATGTCTTTCATGATGGCTCCGTTTAAGTGATCGAATTCGGTGATCGAACGGGGACCATCCTAAAAGGCAGGGCTGTCAGTTTCTGTCAGCAGGCTCGTAGTCCGCTTCTCGCGTACTCTTCCATTCCTTGAGCAAAGCGGCGCGCCGACGCGGATAGCGCTCGTCGAGCACTTGCAGCAAAGCAATCCGGTCTGCACGGAAGTGACGGAAATCGCGCCGCATCTCGCACCAGGCGACGACGATATCGACGTTGTCGAAAAAAGCCAGTGCAAACGGCCACAGCGTGCGCACCGATTCGACGCCATTGACGTCGCGGTAGGTGACGGCAAGCTTGCGCTCGTTGCGGATGGCACGGCGTAGCGCCGGGAGGTCGATATTGGAGCGCACCAGCGGCCGGCCCGGACCGATCAGGAGGGTCGAAGCATCGAGCGATTCGCGCAATTCCGGCGGCAGCACGGCGGCGATCTTGGCCAGCGCATCGCGCGCAGCGGCGGCAAAGCGCGCGTCGGCGCGCTCGGAGATCCAGCGCGAGCCCAGCACCAGCGCCTCGATCTCTTCCTCGGTGAGCATCAAGGGCGGCAGCGTGAAGCCGGGCCTCAGCACGTAGCCCACGCCGGCCTCACCGGCGATATTGGCGCCTTGCTGTTGCAGCGTGGCGATATCGCGATACAGCGTGCGCAAGCTGATGTCGAGCTCTTGCGCGAGTGCTGCGCCGGAAACCGGAAAACGATGGCGCCGCAAGACTTGCAGCAGGTCCAGCAGCCTTTCGCTACGTGACATCCCGCTTAAAAATCCTTGATGCGCTCGATCAGCGGCGGCCCGGACATGCCGACATAGTTATCGAACCGCCCACTCATCAACTTGTCCAGCCGGTCTAGCCTCGCGGCCGGCGCCGGATGCGTCTTCATGATGAGCGAGAAATTGTTGTCCTGGGCGCTCTGCTCCTGCAGGATCTGCAGCACGGCAGGCAGGCCGAAGGGGTCATAACCGGCGCGCGTTGCGATCACGACACCGACGCGATCGGCCTCGAACTCATCCTCCTGGTCCAGGCCCTTGGCATAGGTTTGCTTGATGAAATCCACCGCGGCCCCCGTAAGCTGGGAGTTCTTCCCCATCCTGTCGGCCACGTCGCCGAGCAGCGAAGCTCCCGCCTCCTGCTTTACCGCCTTCAGGTAGTGCTTGCGCAATACGTGGCCGATCTCATGGCCCAGCACGCCGGCCAGTTCCGCCTCGTTATGCATGCGTTCGAGCAGGCCGCGCGTCACGAAAATGTAGCCGCCAGGCGTGGCGAAGGCGTTAAAGCCCGGATCATCGAGCACGGCGAAGGTCCAGGGCAAATCGGGCCGCTCCGATTGCAGGGCGAGGTAATGGCCGAGCGCATTGACGTAGCGCTGCACATGCTGGTCGGCCAAGAGCGGCTTGGTCCCCAGCAAAACGGTGGCGTAATTCTGGCCGATCTGGATTTCCTGCGGCTCATCGATATCGCCGGTCATCTTCCTGGCGGTATCGAGCGTCTTGCCGATATCGAAGCCCTTGAAATTGAATTGCGCCTGTGCACTGGCACAGAAGGCCAGCGCTGCGGCGGATACCAGCGCTTGGGCAAGGGAAATGCGCAACGTGGAGATGCATAAGGATTTCATGGTCTTCTCCTAGCGCTGGGCATTATTGCTGTCGGCGAGGTAAGGCACCTGCCTGGAGGCCAGCTTGTACTTGCTGCCGAAACGTTGCGCCGTGGCCTTGTCGCTGGCCAGCGCCGTCATCTGCTGGAACGCCGCCGGATTGGGCTGGGCATTCTTCAAGTCTTCTTCATTGATGCCGCGCACCGCATTGGTTTCGGTGCCGGAATTGGATTTTCGTCCCAGGCTGGCCAGCGCGGCGAGGGGATTGCCGCCGCCGTTGGAGGAAGCCGCACCGCTTTGCGTGTCGAAACGCAGATTGAGCATGCGCACCCAGCCGGTCTGTCCGCCCGCCTTGACCTGGGTCCAGGCGCCGCGCCGCTGCAGCACTTCGACCGAGGCGCCCTGCGGCAACGATGCCAGCGTCGCCGCATCGGATTGCGAATCGGCATAGAGATCGGTGGCATGTGCCGTCTTGGCCGTCTCGGCGGCCGGCGCGCTCGCGGCGCCCACCATGCCGGCTGCCGCCAGTGCTGCGAATAGCGCAGCAAACCTGATGTGAAATATCTTCATGCGTCCACCCTTTCTGTTCTTCTCGGCTCATAGAGCTCGACCTTGGCCGTTCGGCCTTTCACTGAAAACGCGCCGGAAAGCCCGAATTCGATGTGCGGCACCTCGGCACAAGCCGTCACGGTTTCGCGCGACACCAGCACGCGCGCCACGCCCTTGGTCAAGCCTTCTACACGGCTGGCCAGGTTGACGGTATCGCCGATGGCCGTGTAATCGAGCTTGCGTTTCGCGCCGATGAAGCCTACCACAGCGGTCCCGGAGTGTACACCGATGCCGACGTCGAAGTCGACCAGGTCCGAGCCCTCCGCCTGCAGCTCGCGCTTGAAATCTTCCAGCACTTCCTGCATCTCCAGCGCCGCCTCCACGGCGTGTCTGGCATGCGCGACGTCGCCGATCGGCGCGCCCCAGAAAGCCATGATGCAATCGCCGATGAATTTGTCCAGTGTGCCGCCATGGCGGAAAATCACCTCGACCTGGCGTTCGAAGTAGCGGTTGAGCAGCGCCACCACCTCTTGCGGAGCATGCGTCTCGGACAAGGTGGTGAAGCCGCGTATGTCGGAAAACAGCACCGTGATTTCCGAGCTGCGGCCGGAGAGGCTCTCCACGGTCTCCCCCTGGTCCACCAGCTTGCCGACCACGGCCGGATTGAGGAAGCGCGAAAACAAGGCCACCGCCTGCTCGCGCGCGCGCCGCTCGCGCAGGTAGGCGGCGATGGCGGCGACCAGAAACCAGAGCCAGGCGAAAATCAGCGGCGTCGCCGTCTGGAACACCCAAAGACGGGGTATGAGCTGGTCAGCCAGCCACAGAGCCGCGACGGTCACAAGCAGCAAGCCCAGGCCGCTATGGACGGGGTTGATGCGCCGGAAGAAGCAATAACCCAGCGCCGCGATGAGCATCACGCCAAACAAATAGGCAATCCATGACGGCACCGGTTTTGCCGCGTTGCCGTTCAAGAGGTTGTCGATAGCAGTCGCCAGGAGGTCGACGCCGGGATAGCTTGCCTCGAGCGGTGTGAGATGGTGGTCATAACCGCTGGTAGCCGAAGAGCCAACGACAAGTATCTTTCCGCGCAAGTCGCTATTCATCCGGCGCAAGCCGGCGTCACTCATGCCGAACCGTTCTTCGGTTAACCTGCGATATAGGACGCTGTAGGGATAATGCGCGCGCGGCACCTTGGGCCACGTCATGAGAATGGAATCACTGACTGGGAGATTCGCGCCGAGTTCGGCTGCCACACGCGCGGGCAGCGAAGGTAGGAGGCAACCCTGCACCCGGTAGCGCAAGCGATAGTGGCGCAATACGCCATCAGGGTCGATTTCACTATTGTCCAACCCAAGCCGCCAAGCGGCGGGATCGACAGCATTTGGCAGCAGCAATGGGGCACCGCTGGTCGTATCGCAAGTTTGGGCCAAGCCGAACGCCTTGCTTAAAGGTGCAAGCGCGGTATCTTTCACGGTAGCCGGCGGCAGCAGCGTTGCGCCAAGATAAGCACGAGGCGCGGCGGCGGCCAAGGATTCGGACAAGCGCGCATCGCTCTTGGGCCGCTTGCGGTCGCGCTCGGAAAACGCGATGTCGAATACCACGGCGCGCGGAGCGAATTCATTGAGTGCATCGAGCAAGTCCGCATGGATCTCGCGCGGCCAGGCCCACAAGCCGGCAATCTCTTCCATATCGCGCATGCTGGCGTCGTCGATATCGACCACGATCACATCAGGGTCGGCCTTGAAGTCGGCCGCATGATGGCGCATGTAGGCATCGGTCAGGCGCGACTCAAGCGTCCGGAAGGCATGCAGGCCGAACATCTCGCCGGCCATGGCGAGCGCGATCAGGCACCCGACCACGGCGTGCCAGCGCACCGGGCCACGCACGAGCTGCGACAGTCGTTGCGGCAGGCGTTGCAACATGGTTATCTCTAGGATCCGGGAGACAATGACCACCGCATCTTAGCGAGAAACGTAGCGTGATAGCAATAATTTAATAGCGGAAATACCCGTCGGCATCGGGTGGAGCGTACGCGGCGTACGTGGACGGCACGGCTCTGATAAACTACGAGACTTGTTCCACTACTTGACTGTCTGCCAAGGACTTTTCCGCGAATTCGACTAGGATCAAAACTCGCTCACCGCCAACCTGCGGCGATGTTTGATCAACCTTGATGAATCTTGAAGCAAGGAACGATTCATGGACTTGCGCAAACAGCACGTTGTAATGCCCAACCCTGCCATACCCGCTTCACCGTATTCCAACCCCGAAGAAAAAAGCCAGCACGAGCGCATCATCGGCATGCTCGCCAATGAAACCAGCCGTTCCGTCGCTGAAGTCGAGCCGCTCTACGAAGACATCCTGGCCCATTTGAAAGACCGCGCCAGCGTGCAAGACTACCTGCCCATCCTCGTTTCGCGCCGCGTCAAAGCCCTGCTTTCCTGAGTAACTGGCTCAGGCAGGCCACGTCGGCAAGCCTACCGCTTGGCCGCCACAAGATCGGCCAGGCGTTGTTGTGTCACTTCCAGGCCGGGCGCCAACTCCAGGGTTTTGCGGTATTGCGCAATCGCCGCATCCATTCTGCCCAAGCCGCGCAAGGCTTCGGCCAGGACATGATGCGCCTCGGGCAAGGCGGCATCGATATTGATCGCGATACGGCATTGTTCCGCCGCTTCGGTGTATTGCTTCAAATCGCACAAGACGCCAGCCAGGTTGACGCGCGCACCGGCATGATGCGGCTTGATCAGGATGGCCTGGCGGTAATGATGTCCCGCTTCGATCAGCAAACCGAGGCGCCGGTGCGCCGTGCCGATGTTGTTGTGTGCGTTGCTGTTCAGGGGCTCGATTTCTAGCGTCGACTTGAACGCGACAATCGATTCGCGCAGGTAGCCCAGGTGCAGCAACGTTACCCCGAAGGCGAAGTAGGCGTTCGGATTATGGTCGCAGGTCTTGATCGCTTCCTGCGCACACTGGAAGGCTTCCCGGTATTGCTTCTGTCCGATGAAGCGTTCGGCTTGCTCCACCAGGGCGTAGGATTTTGGCTCATCAGACATGCGCGGTACGAAGTCGAGCAGCGGATGACCCAGTGTAGAGCGAAAATGTAAATCGTTTATTTCGAAGATGTTACAGTTGCAACTGCTTTTTATAGAAAAATAGGCAAAAAAAAGCCGCTCACCCGTATGGGAGCGGCGAATTCCATTCTTCAGGAGGTATCAGAATGGACGAGGAGGACTGCAGTATGCCTCGCCCATGTGACCCCAGCATGACAAAACCGTTTCCCAAAGGAATTATTTTGCGGCGACCAGCGTCAGATGCGTAATCTCCGATGGCGCCAACAGGCGCTTTGGTGGGCCCCAATATCCGGTGCCGCGGCTGGTGTACACCCATAGCTGATGCAAGCGGTTCAAGCCGGCGGTAAACGGTTGCTGCAAAGGCACAAACAAACTCCACGGGAAGAATTGCCCGCCATGCGTATGGCCCGATAGCTGCAAGTCGTACCCGGCGTCGGCCGCTGCCACGGCCGAACGCGGCTGGTGCGCCAGCAAGAGCTTGACCGGGACATTGGGCGCCCCCTTCAGCGCCCCATGCGGATCGCTGCGCTCGGCTTCGTCGAACTGGTGCGCGGTGTAATCGGTCACCCCCGCCACCAGCAGCGTCGCCCCCTCGTGACGCAACAGCACGTGCTGGTTCATCAAGACGGTCAACCCGAGCCGCCGCACCTCGGCCACCCAGGCCGTCGCGTTCGAATAGTATTCGTGGTTGCCCGTCACGAAAAAGGCACCGTGGCGTGCCGCCAGCCTGGCCAGCGGCGCCGTATGCTCGCGCAGCTGTTCGACACTGCCATCGACCAGATCGCCCGTTACGGCCACCATGTCGGCACCCAGGCCGTTGACCTTGTCGACGATGGCTTCCAGATAATCGCGCTTGATCGTCGGGCCGACGTGGATATCGCTGATCTGCGCGATTGTGAAGCCTTCCAACTTGTTGGGCAGGCCGGCGATCGGCACTTCCACCTTGCGCACTGCGGCCACGCGGCGCGCATTGAAATAGCCGACCACGGTCACAACCATGGCCAGCACCGGCACGGCGACGGCGCTGTCGGCAACCAGGGTGGGCCGCACCATGTCGGCCATCATCACCGCCAGCAACAGGAGTTGGCGCACGAATGAAAACACCAGCAACGAAGAAAAGAAGCCCATCGCCAGCATGCCGCTCCAGGCCAGGCGATCCGCCAGCGGCTGGGTGCGGATCACGCGTGCCAACAAACCGGCGGGAACCAGCACGAACGAAGCGGCGAGCCAGATGCCGCCCAGAATTTTAAGGAAAAACGGACCCGGCAGATCGGGCAGGACCTGCCAGCCGATGTAGAGGTGCAGCAGACCGATGAGGCTGACGGCAATGGCAATGAAAACGCGCGAAGGCATGGTGTTCTATCGTGATGGAAAGTGAATTGTTACAAACTCGTTCAACTAAATTTATGAATTTGCCACAAGCCTTTATGTGGGTGCAAGTGCCGCGCTTCAAGGCTCTTGCCCAAACAAGTTCAACAATTTCCCGCCCCTGCCATGCCAATTGCCTCAGGCGCGGCGCAATTCTTGCCTTTCCGACCACTCGCGCCGTGCGCGGTCAACTTCCGGGCTGCGGTACATTGCCTCCGGTATGCGCGAGAGGGTGGACGCATGCAACTGCCCTTCCTCCAGCCCGTAAAACTTCTGGAAGCTCATGATCAAGGGACGCCACTTGTCGGGGTCGATGCGGTTTTCCGCCCCCTCCATCAGCAAGCCCTGTTCCACGTGTACGCGCTTGATACGCACTTCAAAGCTCAGCAAGCGTCCGCGCAAGGCGTCGTCGTCAGCGGCGATGTGATGGATCGCCTCGACCGAGGCTTCGAGCTGCACCGGGCACTGCTGCACACGCGGCGCATCCACCGTCTCGGCTGGCGCCTCGGACCAGCCTGCGGCGGCGAATTTGTCCTTCACGTGGCGATAGCCGCGTGCCGCCTTCGCTTCCGGCACCGGGTCCGCACCCGTGGTCAGCGCCAGCCGGTTCACGCCGTCCACTTCCCGCACCGAAGGCAGGTTCAGCACGCACTCGCGCGTACGGCGCAGGTTGTGCGCCGTCTTGCTCGCGGCGCCAAGGCCGAGCACGCAACGCCAGCCGAGCCAGAATACGGAGGACATGGGGGCGAGATTGGGTGTACCGTCTTCGTTCTGCGTGCCGATGACGACGACGGGGGTGCCGAAATACAGGATGGCCGGTTCGATGGCGCTGTGCATGTTGCTTGCTCCGGGTGATGGTCGATGGGAGCAGTATGGGAGATCACGGCGCATGTGGCTCGCCGGATTCGGCCAACAAATTGAACCCTGAGAGCCTGGGCGGCTGCGCTTGGCTGGCTCCCCGGTCAAATGGGAAGACGGCGGACTAAAACCCCATTTCCCGCTGCCCCACCGCGATCCAGCGCCGAATATAGCCGCCCGCGATGCTGTGCCACGCCCCCTTCAAATGGGCCACGCCGCGCAGTTCGCGCACCGGTGCGGCGCCGTCGCCGCACTGATCGAGCCGCACGCGATACCAGGCATCGTTCGGCACGAGCACCGCTTGCTTATCCTTCTGCACGGGAATCGCACCGCCGTAGGTGGACGCGAGATAAAGCGATTCAAGCGTATTGACGTTGACGCGGTCGACCGATTCGATGCGGCAGGCGTAAGCCGGCGTGCCGGCATCGTCGGCGACGAAAACGGCGCTGCCGCCCGGTTGCAGGCCCGGCAGATCATGCTCGCCGACGAAGGCTTCGGCCTTGGCGCCGCGGGGGCCCACTATCTGAAACAATTTCTCCTTGTGCGCCACCCACGCGCCCTTGACCAGGCCATCATCGGCTTCGGCGATGCGGCCGGCGAATGGCGCGCGCACCACGAGCCGGTCGGCCTGCTCCTGCCAGCTCTTGACTGCCGCTTGCGATTCCATCCATGCCTCGCGCAGGGCCGGGCCTTCCTTCTGCAAGTCTTCGTTGAACGGCTGCTGTTCGACTTCCCATTGCAGCAGGCGCTCGCGCGTCTGTTCCTGCTCCAGATGCAAGCGCAGGTCGGGCGATTCGAGCTGCACCAGCACCTGCCCCGCCTGCACCTGCGCGCCGACCGCCAGCGGTTCGCTGGCCACGCGCGCGGCGCTTACCGCGTACAAGCCCTGCGCATCGGCGGCGCCGAGAACGGCCGGCGCACGCACGTCGCTGCGCCAGGGCACGAACAGCAGCGCCGACATCGCGCCAAGAACAGCCAGCGTACGGCGCGTGGCATGGTTCCATTGCATCTTTTCCCTCAACTTCCACCACACTTTGACTTCGCTCCACATCGGCAAGGTAATGAACCATCCCAATTCGATCGCCAGCAGGATGATACCCAGCAGCTTGAACGACACGCGGTATACCAGGAAGGCAATGCCGAGGAAGACCACAAGCCGGTAAATCCAGGTGACGAAAGACAGCGCAATCAGGAAGCGCCGGCGCCCTTCGGGGAAGGCTTCCGGCGGAGGATCGTCCCAACCGAACAGCTGGCGCCGCATCCACCAGCGTCCGAGCGCGAAGGCGCGGCTGTGCAGGTTGGGCATGTCGAGAAAATCGGACAGCAGGAAGTAGCCGTCGAAACGCATGAAGGGGCTGGCATTGATGCCCAGCGTGACGATCCAGGTCGTGGTGGCGAGCAGGAAAACGCCGGCGCGCACCGGGCCGTCCGGCAGGAAACTCCAGACCACGGTTGCCACGGCGGCAAGCGCAAGCTCGGACAGCATGCCGGCGGCGGCGATGGCCAGGCGGTCGCGCTTGTCCGGCAGCTTCCAGGCCTCGTTGGTGTCGGTGTAGAGCACGGGCAGCATCACGAGGAAGGCCACGCCCATGGTCGGCACGCGGCAGCCGAAGCGCTGCGCGGTAAACGCGTGGCCCAGCTCATGCAAGACCTTGGCGAACGAAAGCGCAATGCCGATGCCGAGAAAGCCCGCCACTCCCGTGTAGGCCGAAAACGTGTGGACGAACTGTTCCCACTCGCGCGAGGCAAGGTAGAGCCCGAACAAGGCGGTGCAGGCGATGGCCAGCCAAAAGCGCGCATCATAGGCCCAGCGCACGTAGGGCGCGCAGCGGTCGAGCAATGCTGCCGGGCGGAACAGGGGCACGCGGAAGAACAGGTAATTCTTCAACAGCCATTCCAGCCGCGAAGGTTTCGACGCCGCCGCCGCGCGCGCCAGGCGCGCCGTATCGCTCGGGCCGAGTGCTTCGAGCAGGTTGTGCGCGGAAAGGAATTCCAGCACCGCCATCAGGTCTTGTCCGTCGACGGCCAGCGTGGTCTCGCGCGCGACGGCATTCAACAGCACTTGCGGATTGTTCAAATGCCAGCGCGAAAGGATTTCAAATGCGGTCCAGCCCAGCCGATAGAACCGGTTCGCCGCGGGATCGTGCAGCGCCCAGGTCGGCGAACCGTCAAGATCGGCAGGACCGGGGTGCAGGCTCAGGTCCTGGCGCAACGCCGGAAGCATAGCCCTACCAGCCCAGCCATTGGCGCGCGCCGGCCAGCGGCCTGCGCAACACGTAATAAATTAGCGGCGCCCAGCCGCCGCGCAGCTTGGCCGTGCCCATCAATCCCAGCCTCGGCAAGTCCTGGCCCTGATCGAAGCCGACCTTGACGCGGTAAGCCAGCACGCCGTCCGGCGTCGGCTCGGCCCGATAGGCGCTGCTGGTCACACGGCCGTCATGCGAGGAAAGCAGCGAACCGTTCGGATAGAACGTGACGGATGCGTTCGGCTCGAGGTCGAAGGCTTCGGCGACCGGCAGCGAGACAGCCAGTTCGACCTTGGCCGGATCGGCCAGCGTCAAGACGCGTTCGCCGGCGGACAGGGCCTTGCCCTGCCAATCGTTGGCGTCGGCAAACACGGCCACGCCATCCCTGGGCGCCTTGACCTGGACGCGGTCGAGCGATTCCTTCGAGTAATCGAGCTCGACCTGTTTCTCGTCCAGGCTGCCTTTCTTCAGCGTCATTTCGAGCTTGCCCTTGTCGTCGTTCAGGGCGAGTTGGGCCGCCTGGCGGTATTCTTCGCTGGCCACGTCGACCGCCTTCTTCGCCACGCCGAGGCGCGAACGCAAGACCGTCGTATCGAGATCGAACAAAGGGTCACCGGCCTTCACCGGCTGGCTCGGCCGCACGTGGAATTGATCGACCACCCCGTCTTGCGGCGCGCGGATCGGGAAAGGCTCGAGCGGAACGACTTCGGCCGGCGCCAGCACCGACAGGCGCACCGGGAACAGGCAGACCGCTAGCACGGCCAGGGCGATCTTCCAGCGGTTCCTGGCTGGCAGGAACCATGCCTTGAACTGGTTGCGCCAATTTTCGGCGGCGACAAAACGCGCCAGCGCATGGCCATAGGCATTCGCCAATTCCGCGCCGAGCAGCATGTCGTGCTGGCCCCATGGTGCCTCGCGCGCCAGCAGCAGGTTGGCGTGGCAACGTCCGCCCGGCCCTTGCAGCGGCAGCAGCAAGGCATGCTCGGGCAGCCAGGAGGCCCAGTCGCGCGCCAGCAGTTCCGGCAAGTCGTTCGCCGAAAACGCGCGCACCGCCGCACCGGGTTCGGGCAGGTCGAGCTTGGCCAGGTGGCGGAACACTTGCCCGAGCCACTGCACATAGGGCGCCTGCGGGTCCGGCTGCGGCAAGCCCGAAACCGCCATCACCTCGCCCGGCAAAGCCTGGCCCAGGACGCTGACGCGGCCGAGCGCAGCCTGGCGGTAATCGAACAATTGGCGCGTTTCATTGACGGCGACGAAGCCCAGCACTTCGGTATTGTCGGCGTCGCGGGCACGGCGGCTTAGCTGCAGCAGCGTCGCGAGTTCGCGCACCGCCGGGTCTTGCGGCGCCGCAGGGTGATGGGCTTGTGTCACGACCGGCCTCCGCTATTTCGGCTGTTCGGCCGCAAAACTGGCCGCGCCGCTCATGCCGGGCAGAAGCTCGGGATGGTTGCCGTCGGCTTCACCGGCCAGCGAGATCGACTGGCTGACCGGGTCGATGCGCGCACCGAGGCGCACCACGTGGGCGGGAAACTCGCGCCCCAGTTCGTCGACCTTGACCGTGAAACGGCTGCCCACCTTGAGCCAGGCCAGCCATTTCGACGGCACGATCATCTGCAATTCGAGATGGCGCGTGTCGAGGATCTCCATGATGGGCTTGCCCGGAGCAACGAATTCATACGCCTGCGCATCGAGCTTGGCGACTCGGCCAGCGAAAGGGGCGGCGATCGCGCACTTGCCGACCGTGGCGCGCATGGCGGCAGCTTCGGCCTCGGTTTCCTTGACCTTGGCCGCGGCCAGGTCGACGTCGAGCGCGCCGATGGAATTCAATTGCGCCAGCCGCTGATTGGTTTTCAGGGTCTGGCGCGCCGCCTCTGCCGAGGCTTCGGCCTTGTTCAATTGCGCACGGAACAGGCTGCAATCGAAGCTGATCAGCGTCTGACCGGCATGAAAGGTATCGCCCTCGCGCAAGGGCATGGAGGCGATCTTGGCCGAAAGCTCGGAGGACAGGACGGTTTGCGAGTAAGGCACGAATTGGACGCGGATATTGCCATCCTTGCCATCGCCGAGCGCTCCCGCCGCCTGTACGGACGCGACCGGCTTTGCCGCCGCCGGCGCGGCCGAAGCAGCGGCCGTGGCCGCCCGCGCGCCGTTCGCCATCGTGCCCCAAGCCAGCAGGCACACCATGAAACCCGTCTTCACCAGCCCCGCGCCGGCATTGGCGGCACTACCGGTACTGCTTGCATTCATCAATTTGTTCGCTTCAATGAAGAGACAGCCGGCAAGATACCGGCTGTCTATCTTAAACCAGTGCCGGACTTGCCGGCGGAGTGCTTCTTACATGCTGGCGTGCTGCGCCTGCTCCACGGCCTGGGTCAGGGAGGTCAGGTCGTGTCCAGCTACCGATTCCGGCAGCGGATCGGCCCCCATGCTCGCCATGATGTTACCGTAGGCGTTCTGCAATGCGCCGTAGTCCTGGCGCACGCGCAAATCGGAATACAGCGAGTTCAGCCCGGCGCGGATCTGCGTCATCTTGCCCTGGGCATTGCTCTTGGTTTCGTTGCGCGCCTGCTCCAGTATCTCGTGATCGACCTCGGCCAGTTGCTGGGCCAGCTTGAATTGACGGTCGCGGCCTTCATAATCGCGCTCGGCGATGTAGACCTGCGACAGCACCGCCATGTTCAGCGCCATGCGCTGCATCTTGGCCACGTCGGCCTGTGCCTGGGCTGTATCGGTGATCTGCTTGGCCGAGAGCAGGTTGAGGATGTTCCAGCTCACGTGCAGGCCGACATCGCCCCAGTGGTTGTTGACCAGGAAGCTGTTGCTGTCGTAGTGCTCGCCGAAGTCGATTTCCAGGCCAGGCATCAGCTTGGCCATGGCCTTCTTGACTTCGGTGACGCCGATACGCTCGTTGTAGCGCGCTTCGACGATTTCCGGGCGCCGCGCCAGCGCGGTCTCGGCCATCTCCTGCACGCCCATCTTGACGCTGGGAACGGCCATATCGCCCTCCGGAGCCAGCGTAAACGGCTGGGCCGGATCGAGGTCCATCAGCGCGGCCAGATGCGGCTTGGCCTGGGCCAGCTCGTCGCGGATCACTTCGAGCTGTCGCTCGGTGTCGAGCAACTGGCGGCGCTCGGCCAATACTTCCTTGGGCGACTTCAGCTTCTCCTTCTGAATCCGGTCCAGATCGCCCATGGCGGCCTCGACATCAATCTGCATGGTCTTGATCTTGCCTTCGATTTCCTGTGCGCCATAAGCCAGCCAGTAGGCTTGCCGGACTTGCTGCATCAGGCTGTGCACGACCTTGCGCCGGCGCTCCTTCATGATCAGCGCGCGATCGGCCTGCTGCTGGGCCTGGTAATAGCTTACGCCGAAATCGAGCACATTCCAGCTGAAGCCGAGGTCCGCATTGCGCAGCGCCTTGTCCGACGACGTCGACGGCACCAGGGATTGGGTGTTGGTGAACACGTCTTCCGAAGAGGAGCCCAGGACGTTATTGCGGTCGGTGTAACCGGCGGCCACAGTGAGGCGCGGCAGCAAATCGTAATTGGCGAGATCGAGCTGGCGCTGGGCCACCGCTTCTTCCATCAGCTTCAGGCGGTTGTCCAGGTTGTACTTGATGGCGCGCGCCATCGCTTCGGACATGGTGATGGGCTTGGTCACCGGGTCTTGCCCGGCGAACATCGCCTCGCGGTCGCTCTTGACCTGGGCGGCCTGCTCTTCCGCCGTCAGCGGCGTCGTATGCACGGCGCAGCCGGCAAACAGCAGAGCGATGGCCGAGGCCATGGCGGCCTTGGCAAAGGGTGTGGCGATACCGATTTGGCGCCGCGCGGTTTGCGTAGTCTTCATGTCGTTCTATCTCGTCCCATATGAATGTTATGCCTGTTGTGCAGTACCGCCCGTCCATGCCGGGCGCCCCTCTGTCTTGCTTATCCGGTACGCCGCTGCGCGGACTGCCGGGCGTTTTCCACCAATGCCGCCTTGTCGTGCTCCCAGGCCTGCTTGCCGTAACGCGCAAACTGCTGGCTCAGCGAAGCCTTGCCCTGCGGGCCCGCATGCGCTACCACAGCGTGCTTTTGCCCATGATGCCGCTCGACACCGCGGCCGTGCCCCTGCGCAAACAGCGGTACGGCCGGGCGGCCCTCCACAGGCAGGCCGCGCAGCGCGCGCGCACTGTTCGCGTCGAGTGAGCCGAGATCGTCGCCCGAGGGCTGCTCGACGTGTCCCGGCGGCTTCCAGTTGAGCAGGTTCGAATGGTTGGCATCGCTGCCTTGCAGGGCCGGCAACTCGACCGGCGCCGGGTTGACCAGTTGCTCGCCCTGGCTCGGCACGGTCGCGGACAAGCCGCTGCTGCCGACTGCCGTGTCACTATCGCGCACGGTGCCGCCAACCGGCTCGGAACTGGTGAGCGGCACCGAGCTCCACACGGTCTGCGTGGTGGTGGGAACGAATTGAATGCCGCCCTGCTGGCTGCCGCCCTGATCCTGCCATCCCGAACCGGCAAGGCTGCCGCCCGACTGGTTCTGCTGGTTCTGGTCTTCGCCCGTCAACAAACCGCGGCCGTTGTTGTTATGGTTGCCGTTACCGTTGCCGTTACCGCCGTCACCATTGCCGTTCTTGATATCGACGCCATCCGTCGGACCGACGCCGGCCAGGGCCAGCACAGCGGGATTGCCGTCGGCGCCGGTCAGCTTGCCGCCATTGGCCACGATGCTGGCGCCCACGCCGATGCCGTTAGGCGCCTTGTCGCCATCGGCGATCGTGTAGCTGAACACCAGCGTATCGCTGCCGCTGCCGCTGACGTAACGCGCCTGCACCGTGGCGCCGTTTTGCAGCGTGAGCACGATGCCCGGCGCGCCGCCCGTCGTATCGACCGTGACAGGCTGCGTGAAATTGACGCGGAAGCTCAAGGTCTGGCCGGCCTTGTAGTCGCCGGCGGCGGGCACGCCGACGCTGGAGACAGTTGAATCGACGCGGTCCACCGTGTACACCGCGCCGCCGGTAAAGCCGGGCACCGGCGTGCCGGCCTTGTCGGCCACGCCGGAACCGGCATTCAAGTCGAGGCGCAGCGTGCCCATGCCGCTGATGTCGTTCACCGTGACGGTGTAGGTCGTGCCGTCGCTGCCGACCGGCGTGACCGAGGCGACGGTCCCGGCGGCGCTGCCGCTCGCCGTCAGCTTGAAGTCGCCGGCATTGACGCCTGTGACGGCTTCGTTGAACGTGACGGTATAGCTGACGCTGGCGGCATTGGTGGTGCTGCTTCCGACGGTCGCAATGGACGAAACGGCAGGCGAGGTACCGTCGATGTAGACATGGCTGCTGTCGCCGACGGAGGACAGGCTGGGGTCGGCCGGATTGCCGACGCCGGTGTCGCTGATCGAACCGCCATTGTTGTCGATGCTGCCACCGAGCTTGAGGCCGGTGGTCTCGATGGCGCCCTGCGCCACGGTATAAGCGAACGTCAGCGTCGTCGTGCCGCTGCCCGACACGTAATCGGCGTAAACGGTCTGTCCATTGTCCAGCGTAAACGACAGGCGCGGCGTGCCGACTACCGCCACGGCATTGTCATACGTGACGGTGAAATCGAGCGTCTGCCCCGTCGTGTACGTGCCCGCCGCCGGCACGCCCACGGAATCGATGATCGCGGAGCTGTAATCGAAATTGACTACCGAGCCGGCCGTGAAGCCGGTCTTGATCGCATTGGTCGCCAGGTCGGCAATGCCGGTCCCGCTGCCGTTCAAATCGAGCCGCATGGAGCCGTTGCCCGAAATGCCAGTGACGGTAACGGTGTACGTCGCGCCGCTGCCGCTGATGGAAGAAATAGCGCCGGTAGTGGAACCGGTCTCAGTCAGCGTGAAATCGCTTGCCACCACTCCGGTGACCGGCTCGCTGAAGGTAACGGTGAAGGTTTCGCTGGTGGCATTGGTCACGCCGGGGCCGCCGGCGACAATGGAGCTGACGACCGGAGGAATCGAATCGACCAGCACGCCCGAGGTGGAACCGATGCTGTTCAGTGCCGGGTTGACCGGGTTGCCGTGCGCATCGTCGATCGAGCCGCCGTTCAAGACGATGGCCGAACCCAGCACCACGCCGGACGGCGCGCCTTCGTTCGGAGCAACCACATACTCGAACACGAGGCTGCTGGTTCCCGAACCGGAAACGTAGGCCGCGTCGACCGTGCCGCCCGTGGCCAGCGTCAAGGTCACGTAGGGCGAGCCGGCCACCGTCATCGGCTTATTGAAGTTGACGGTGAAGTCGAGCGCCTGGCCTGCGATGTAGGTGGCGCTGGCAGGCACGCTCACGCTGTTGACCACGGGGATGATGGCGTCCACGTCCACGTTGGCCGTGGACGGTTCGACCGAATTGATGGCCAGATTGGCATTGTTGCCTGCCGCATCGCGTATCGTGCCGCCGTTGGTGTCGACTGCGGTCCCGGTCAGGATGCCGGTCAGGTCCTGCTGCCCGCTGACCGGGGCGAAACGGAAGGTCAGGGTATTGGTTCCGCTGCCGGAGACATAGTTCGCATACTGCGTTCCGCCCGTATCGAGCGAAATGGCGATGCGCGGCGTGCCGCCCGTGGTATCGACATTCACGATTTCGCTATACGTGACGGTGAAGTCCATATTCTGGCCGGCGCCGTAGGTGCCGTCGGCCGGCACCGTCATCGAGGTGGCCGCCGGCGGCGTGTGCTGCACGGTATAGGTCTGGTCGCCCGTATGCGCGGCCGCAAGCGCGTTGCCGTAATTGTCTGTGATCGCGTCGCCCGTGTTGTTCAAATCCAGGCGCAAGGTGCCGTCGCCGACCACGCTGCCGACCGTGACGGTCCAGGTCGTGCCGCTGCCCGATACCGTGCTGACGGCGCCGGAAGCCGTGCCGCTGCCGACCACGGTAAAGTCGGTAGCGTCCACGCCGTTGACCGGCTTGTCGAACGTGACGGTAAAGGTTTCCGAGGAGGCGTTGTTCGGGCTGGTGCCGGCGATGTCGATCGTGGTGGCCGTGGGCGGTACGGAATCGACCAGCACGCCGCTGGTGCCGGCAATGCCGTGCAAGGTCGTGTCGCTGCTGTTGCCGGCGCTGTCCTTGATCGTGCCGCCGCCGGTAAACAGCGTGGTCCCGACCGTGATGCCGTTGCTATCGAGTTCGCCGCTGGCGACGATGTAGCGGAACGTAAGCTGCGAGGTTCCGGAACCGGACAAGTACACCGCATCGACCGTACCGCCCGTGTCGAGCGTGATCTGGATGTAAGGCGTGCCGCCGGAGGTATCCACCGTGACCGCCTTGCTGAAGCTGAGCGTAAAGTCGAGGTCGCCGCCGACGCCGTAGGTGCCGGAGGTGGGGACGCCGACCGCGGTGACGGACGGGATGATCGCGTCGACATCGACGCCGGTCAGAGGAGAGGACAAGCCGGTCAGGGTCTCGACCGCATTGTTGGCGGCTGCATCGCGTATCGTGCCGCCGTTGGTGTCCACGCTGCCGGCGACGCCGATGCCGGAGAGCTCCTGCTCGCCCGATGCGACAGCCAGCGTGAATACCAGGGTGGAACTGCCGCTGCCGGAGACGTAGTTCGCATAGACCGTGCCGCCGGTGGTCAGGGTGACGGGGATGCGCGGCGTGCCGCCCGTGGTATCGACGGTTACCGGTTCGCTATAGTTGACGCTGAAGGTGATGTCGTTGTTGCCGGCGGCGGTGGTGTAGGTGCCGGTGGCAGGCGGCGTCACGCTGGTGATCGTCGGCGCGGTGTGGTCTATCGTATAGGATTGATCGCCTGTATGAGAGGTGGCCGGGTCGAGCTGGTTGCTGAACTGGTCGGTGATTGCCTGGTCTTCCCCTGCGGCATTGAGGTCGAGCCGCAAATTGCCGTCGCCGGTGACGTTCTGGACTGTGACAGTCCAGGTGGCGCTACGTCCGTTAACCGGCGACACCGCCACGACATCGGCGTTGACCAGCGCGGAAGCGCCGACCGTGTTGGTTTCGTTCAAAACAAAATCGCTTGCATCGACGCCGGAGACCGGCACGCTGAAGGTCACGGTGAACGTCTCGGCGCTGCCGTTGTTGGTGGCCGTGCCGGCGATGTCGATCGAACTCACCGTCGGCGGCACAGCATCGACCAGCACGTTGGCCGTCGAGGCTACGCTGTTGAGGGCCAGCAAAGCCACGTTGGTTGCCGCATCCTTGATGGTGCCGCCGTTAAGGCTGATGGCCGAGCCCACGCTGATGCCGTTCAAGTCGGCCTCGCCGCTGGTGACGGTGTAAGCGAAGGTCAAGGCGCTCGTGCCCGAGCCGCCGACATAAGCGGCTTGCACCGTGCCGCCGGTGTCGAGCGTGATGGGGATAGAGGGCGTGCCTCCACCCGTGGTCACCAGCACGTTTTCGCTGAAATTGACGGTGAAGGTCAGCATCTGGCCTGCGCCATAAGTGCCGTCGGTCGGCACGCCGACTGAACTGACCGCCGGCGGTATCGAGTCGACCAACACACCGGTCGTGCTGCCCACGCTGTTCAGGGTCAGCACCGCATCGTTGGTCGCGGCATCCTGGATCGTGCCGCCGTTGAGCGTGATGCTGCTGTCGACGCCGATGCCGTTGGTGTCGCTTTCGTTGCCCACCACGGTGTAGCGGAAAGTCAAGGCGGACGTGCCGGAACCGCTCAGGTATTGCGCATAGACTATCCCGCCGGTATCGAGCGTGATGGCGATCTCGGGCGTGCCGGTCACGGTCACAGCTTCGCTGAAGTTGACGGTGAAGTCGAGGTTCTGCCCGGCGATATAGGTAGCGTTGGCTGGTACGCTGACCGAACTCACCGTCGGCGCGGTATGGTCGACCGTATAAGTGTCGCCCGACGTGAAATTGGCCGAGGCGATGTTGCCGGCCGCATCGGTCACGTCATGCACGGAACCGTTGTAGGTCAATTGCAGCGTACCGTCGCCCGTCACTCCCTGCACCGTGACCTGGTACTGGCTGCCCGAGAGCGGCGTCACGACGATGCCGGTGTAGGCGGCAGTGCCCGTCAGGTTGACGTTGAAGTCGCCGCTGTTGACGCCGCTGACGTTTTCGGTGAACGTGACGGTGAAGACTTCGCTGCCGGCATTGTTGGTCAACGTGCCGTTGGCAGTGCTGGAACTCACCGTGGGCGGCGTGTGTTCGATGGTATAGGTGTCGCCGCTGGTGAAGGCCGCCGTGGCGCCGTTGCCCGCAGCATCCGTAATGCCAGTGCTGTTCGATTTCAAATCCAGGCGCAGCGTGCCGTCGCCGGTGACGGAACCCACCGTCACGGTGTAGTGGATATTGTCCGTCGTGGTGATCGAGGTGATGCCGCCCGTGGAGAGCGCGGTGCCGCCCGGGGTATTGGTCGTTGTCAGCGTGAAGTCGGATGCCGTCACGCCGGTCACCGCTTCGGAGAAGGTGACGGTGAACGCGTCGCTGCTGGCGTTGTTGGTCAGGCTGCCCAGCGCCGTGATCGAAGACACTGTGGGCGGCGTCGTGTCGATGGTATAAGTACTGCCGGTGAGGCCGCCCGAGATCGCATTACCGGCTGTGTCGGTAATACCCGTGCCGGAACTGTTGAGGTTCAAGCCCAGCGTGCCGTTGCCGCCCACGCCGCCCACCGTCACCGTATAGTGGATGTTGTCGGCAGTCGTGACGCTCGAGATGCCGGTGTCCGTAGTGCCGCTGGTCACCGCAGTGAAATCGCTGGCATCGACGCCGCTCACCGCTTCTGAGAAGGTCACGGTGAAGGTTTCGCTGCCGCCCTTGCCTGGATTGGCGCCGGCGGGCACGATAGACGATACCGTCGGCGGGGTCTGGTCCACGGTATAGGTCTGATCGCCCGTGTGGCCGCCACTGATGGTATTGCCGTAGCTGTCCTGCTCGCTGGTGCCGGAATTCATGTCCAGGCGCAGGACGCCATTGCCGCTGACGCCATTGACGGTGACAGTATAGACGCTCGCGCTGACTTCACTGACCGTGATGCCGGTATCGGTGATCGAACCGGAAACCTGCGTGGCCGTAAAGTCGGTATTGAGCACGGTAGCGGGATTCATCGCTTCCGAATACGTCACCGTGAAGCTTTCGCTTGTACCGTTGGTCGGAGAGCTTCCGGCGATGTTGATGCTCGATACCGTCGGAAGGATGGCCTGGACGTCGACGCTGGAGGTGCTGGCCACGTTATTCAATGTCAATACGGCGGCATTACTGTTGCTGTCGTTGATGGTGCCGCTGTTGAGCGTCAACGCGCCGACCGTAATACCCGTGGCATCCTGTTCGCCGGCTGTAACGGTATAGGAAAACACCAAGGCCGAACCGCCGGAACCGCTTTGATAGGTCGCCTGGACTGTCCCTCCGGTGTCGAGCGTGATTGCCAATTCCGGCGTGCCGGTCACGGTCACGTTACCGGTAAAATTCACGGTAAAGCTCAAGGTCTGGCCGTCGTGATAAGTGCCGTTGCTCGGCACCGCGACGGAAGTGACCGTAGTCGGCGGCGAATAGGTGCTTGACACGGTACCCGCTCCGCCCGGGTTTTCAATCCCGGTTGTTCCTGAACTTACGCCTGCGGTGCCATTATCCCCGCCGGTTTTGCTGGTTCCGCCGCTACCGCCGGTGCCGACGTTATTAGTGAAATTCACTGTGCTATTTTGGTATTCCAAGATCCCGGTAGAAGCGACCATGACGGCGCCGGCGCCCTTGCCGCCGTTACCGGCGACACCTGTATAGCTGCCGCCGCCGCCGCCGCCCGCACCATAGTTGTTGGTAAATTGGGTATTGGCCATGTAGACCTTGGACCCGCTGCCGACGAAAAGGCCACCTACAGCGCTGCCGCCAATGGAGCCTGGCGTCGTCGCCGTCCCGTTATTGGCCCCTGATCCGCCGCCCCCGCCGCCCACGATGCCCGCAGTTCCGCCGGCGCCGCCAGCGGTATAAGTTGAGCTAGCGCCGCCGCCCGCGCCACCAGTAGTGAAGCCCCCTTGGCCGTTATATCCCGTCAGCGCTCCGAATCCGCCGTTACCACCATGCCCGCTTCCCCCAGAGCCAGCTGCAACCCCGCCAGTTGCAGCGTAAGACCCGCCGGGAGCCCCGCCAACGCCACTGATGCCGCTCCCGCCGCCGCCGGCATAAAAACCGCCCGGCGCGGCCGGACTACCCGCACCGCCGCCACCCGTCGCCGCATTACCCAGCAGGTAATCATGGTTCATCGTGACTACCGTGCTACCGCCGGTAACGGCAATACCGGCACCATAAGCATTGCCGCCGGCCGTGACACCGAAGCCGCCCCCTTTACCGGAGATCAAGCCGTTCTCAATTTCCAAGCCTATCAGGGTGACGGACCCGCCCGTAATATTGAGTACGCCGCTGCTGTGATTGGCGTTGATGGTCACCGGGCTGCTACCATCGGCGGCAAGGTCCGATTCGATCGTCATGCTGGACGTAATGTTCAATACGCCGCTGGACAGCGTGACGGTCGATACGCCACTAAAATAAATAATGTCGCCGCTTTGGCTGTTGGCCGTGGCAATCGCCGCACGCAGGGTTCCTGCGCCGCTATCGTTACCGCTGGTAACGACGATCGTGCCCAGATCGTAGCCGTACGCGGCCTCCGCTGTCGCCGAAAGCACGGGAACGGCGGAGATGTCGCCTGTTTCGAATCCGAGTTCCCAAGAGCCGTCGCGCCCGACTGTCGCGGTGGACGCAGCCACGGCATGCCCGGTCAGCTGGGCCAGGCTGCCGACGAAGTCCTTGCCCGTCGCATCGGCGGCGGTGTCGCAGGCATAGACCAGGATGTCCGCGCCTTGCTTCAGGTTGCCGCCAATGGCCCCCAACTCCTGGGCGTAGGAATTGACATTGGCCACAGTCAAGTTGGTGTCGCCCAGCAGCAACTCGCCGTCGCTGCCGTGCGCAATGATTTCGACCGAGCCGACTTCGCGGTGTGCCGCGAGATAGCTGGCGATCTGTTGCAAGCCATCCTGATTGGCGTTCAGGGTGACGACCTCGGTGCCGGGAGCCACGCCCTTCAACAGGCTGGCGGCATCGGTGACGCGCGAGTCGACGAAGACTACCGCAGGGCCTGACGCTGCAACTTGCGCAATCTGTGTCTGCGCTGCGGCGACCGTGCGCACGTGGTCGAGGGCGAAACCATGCTCCGCCTCGGCATGCAGCTGATGCGCAGCTTCGGCATGCGTCGCAGCGACCGCGCCGTCGAACATGTAGCGCGGCTCGAGCGCCATCATCAAGGCTTTGCGGCGCGGCATCTGCTGCACGGTCTGCACGGTCTTTTTTGCGGCTTGCTTGCCGGAGGATTTGTCAGAAGTCTTGTTCCACCACATGATTCTTTCCTTCCCTGGTCGGTACTTCGTGCAGCAGCTTGGTCTTGCGTTCAGTTTGCCTTGGCGCGAATCACCTGGGCTTCGCTTCCCGCACCGTCGTTCCAGAACGACAGCTTGGCGTATTGTTCAAACAGGTCCGGCGGCAAAATGGTGCGGCGCGCTTCCACGCCCACCTTGCGCCTGACGCGATGCAGGCCCGACAAGCCCAGCGCCTGGTCGAATTCGGGCGCGTCGTATTCCACGTTGTCGAAATCGTGCCCGTACCATGGCTCGCCGAGGAATTCGTAGATCAGGCGCAGCACCTTTTCCGGCGCCTGCGTCAGCAGGTCGTAATCCACCACCAGCATGGATTTGGCATGTTCGCCGTAATACGCCTCCTTCAGCGCAGCCCAGGGAAAACCGACCAGGCGGTTGCGTTGGGCCAGCGTATCGACGCGGCTGTAGACGGTGTTGCGCTCCACGTCGTCGACGAAGAGCTTGGTGTTTTCATAGGGATTGGCGCGGTACAGCCGTTCTATGCTGTCCATCACCCAGGCAACGTTGCGCACGCAAGCAACGATTTTGGCATTCGGGAACAGGTCGAGCACGGCCGGTAATTTGGCCGCCCACATGCGGTTGGTGTCGAAGATCACCCGCTTGCCTTGATGGTCGGCGTAATAATTCTCGAACAGCCCGCCGAGCAGGCGCCGGCGCTGTTCATGCGTGATGACAGGGCCGAATTCGCTGCCGGCCGAAAACTGGCCGAGCATGGTGGAAAACAGCGTCCCCACCGGGCTGGTCATGCCGGCGTGAAAGGCGGGGTTTTGCAGGAGCAGGGCCGACAACAACGTCGAACCGGAACGCGGCAGACCGGTGATGAAATGAAATTTGCGACTTTCCAACCTGACTCCCCCGTTTACTCGTGTTGCTTGCCGGTTTTAATTATTGTTTTTGCAGCAATATTACACGAAGTCACCCGTAATTGACCTCCCGAAAGTATCATTTTTTTCGCTTCGGAAGCACATCAAAATGACGATCGGACACTATACCCGAAATCCGCTGTTTTGCCTCCTATCAAAGTTGACAGGTAGCTTCGTTACTTTCCTTGTGTTAAAAGTGTCGCGCTTCAATCGCACCCTGAAATCTCCCGCAATCTTGAGACACCGGCATTCTGCGCGAAAAATTGCCGGGGAGAATTATCAGGGGCGGCCTTCTTTGCCCAATCACATCACACTAAGGAGCAAGACATGGAAGTCTACATCGCCAGCATCATCCCCTTCGGTTTCAATTTCGCGCCCAGCGGCTGGCAAATGTGCGCCGGCCAGACCGTCGCGATCTCGCAATACCAAGCCGTGTTTGCCTTGATCGGCACCTTCTACGGCGGCAACGGCACGTCGAATTTCCAGCTGCCGGACCTGCGCGGCCGCGTGCCGATCAGCATGGGCCAAGGCCTAGGGCTGCCGACTTACGTGATCGGCGAAAACGGCGGTGCCTACCAGGAATCGTTGACGCTGCAAAACCTGCCGCAGCATAACCATCCGGCCACGTTCACACCTTCCGGCGGCGGCAGTGTTTCCGTCAGCGTCAAGGCACTGTCCACGCCTCCCAGCACGACGCCGTACAGCACTGCGCCGAGCACGAGTAACAATACGCTCGCCGCATCGCCGGCGGGCACGGGATTTGCGGCGCAAATCTGGGCCCCTTCGAGCTCGACCCCTGACATCCCGCTCAACGGCGTCACCGCCACCAGCTCCGGCGGCGGCGGCACTGTGGCGGTCGGCATGACCGGCAGCAGTCTGCCGATCAACCTGATGAACCCCTACCTGGCGCTGAACTTCTGCATTGCCATGAACGGTATTTTCCCGTCGCGTAACTAAGCTTCCGGAAAATCAAGCGCCTGAAGGGCGCCGCATTTTGCCAATGCGGCGCCCTTCTCTGTATCATTGCCTATTGCTATCTTCACCAAGACCGGACCATGCTCGACCAAGCCGATGCCGAACAATTTTCGCCTTTGACCGGGCAAGCCTGCACGATGTCCCTGCCCGACGGCAGCTCGCTGACTGTGCAAATCGAGGGAACCTGGCTCTCGCCCAAGGCACGCAATCCGCATGCGGCATCGCCACGCACACCTTTCACGCTGGGATTGGTTGCCGAAGCCAATGAATTTGTCGCCGGCCCTTGCCATCTTCGGCACCAGGATCGGGCCCTGCTCGAGAATGCCTACGTTTCCCGCGTGGCGCCGGCCGGTCGCGATCCTTCCAAGGCGTATTACGAAGTGATATTCAATTAACGGGGGAAGAACGCTCCCTCAAGCCTGCACCAGCGAAGCGCCGGGATACCACACCATGCGCTCGGCGGTCGCGTGGCTTTCCTCCACCTTGAATCCAAGTTCAAGGTAGATTTTCTTCGCGCCGGGATTGCTGCGCCAGACCGTGACGGCCACCGGGCAGCGGTTTTGCGTGGCGGCCTGTTGCACGCCCTGCAGGATGGTCTTGCCATAACCCAGGCCGCGCGCTGTGGGAACAAAGGCAATGTAGAGCACGCGCACCTCGCTGGGGCCGAAATCGACCACCAGTGCGCCAATGTTGTGCTGTGTCTTTTCGATCACGAAGTGCATCGCGTCGGGAAAGTTCTCGCCCGCGCCCTGCTGCTGTACTTGGTGCTGCTGCTCGATCACGGCTTCGACGAAGTCGCGGTCGGCGTCGATGAATTGCAGATCGGGCCGCGCGCTGCGGAACAGCGTCTCGAGAAAAGGCTGGTCGCCGGACGTGGCAGGCCGTACGGCCAATCCGGAGGATGCAAGCGAGGCAAGCATGGCGTGGATTACTCTATTTGAATTGATAACGATTGTAAAAAACGTCGCTTAGCTTACCCTAAGCGCGCAACTTGTGGCGTACTTTCATTGCGAGCGCACCGCTTTTGTGCAAACATGAATTTCCCAATGCACACCGAGAGCGCAGCTCCATGTTCAATCTGTCCCTTGCCCAACGCTTCATCCTGTTCACCGGCTTCCTGGTCACGGCGCAAGTCTGCGTCGGGCTTGGGGTGTACCGCGGCTGGTCGCCCGGCGCCACGCTCGGTTCCAGCACCGTCTTCGTCGTTCTCGGGTTCCTGATCTATTTGAGCGGCGCCACCGCGGTCAAGGGGTTCGTCGCCAGCATGGTGACAAGCGCGGCGACCATGGCCGCCGGCGATCTCTCGACACCGGTTCCCGTCGAAGGCAACGACGCCGCGCGCACCGCGCTGGGCGCTTTCGCCAGCCTGCAACAAGCCTTGCGCGCGCTCCTGGCCACGGTCAACGAGGGCGCCCAGCAGGTTGCCACGGCGGCATCCGAGATTGCCTCCGGCAACCAGGACTTGAGCGTGCGCACCGAACAGTCCGGCATCGAATTGCAGCGCGCCAGCAGCGCCTTGCGCGAGATGAGCGAAAGTGCGCGTATCGGCGATGCCTTGCAACGCGTGCGGCGCCTGGCCGAGGAAGCCACGCAGCGCGCTCACGGCAGCGGCAGCCTGGTAAGCCAGACCGTGGCGGCAATGGAAGAAGTCAGCAAGTCCTCGAAAAAGATCGCCGACATCATCGGCGTGATCGACGGCATCGCATTCCAGACCAATATCCTTGCCTTGAACGCCGCCGTGGAAGCCGCGCGCGCCGGCGAACAGGGGCGCGGCTTTGCCGTGGTGGCGACGGAAGTGCGCAACCTGGCCCAGCGCAGCGCTTCGGCAGCCAAGGAAATCAAGGACTTGATCACCGAATCGGTGAACCAGGTCGACGTGGGAGCCAAGCTGGTCAACGATACCGGCGACAGCATGCATGCCGTGGTGGCCTCGATCGAGGAAGTGGCGGGCCTGGTCGGCGAATGCGAAAGCACGGCGCAGTCGCAACTGTCCGGCATGGCCGACGTGAGCGAGGCCGTTGCGCGGCTGGACGATAGCACGCAGCAAAACGCCGCCCTGGTCGAGCAAAGCGCGGCAGCGGCGGAAAGCCTGCGCGACCAGGCTGCACGCCTGAGCGAGGCGCTCTCCCGTTTCAGGCTGTGACCGGTCGAGTCGGCCATTCACGGTAGAATGACCGATTCGTCAATCTGCTGGGGAATCAAACATGGAATGCACCGTACGCTGGGCCGGCAAGTCCGGCATGACCTTCGTCGCCGAAACCGGCTCGGGCCATATCGCCGCCATGGATGGCGCGCCCGATGGCGGCGGGCGCAACCTGGCGCCGCGTCCGATGGAAATGGTCTTGGCCGGCACGGGCGGCTGCACCGCCTATGACGTGGTCTTGATGCTGAAGCGCGGCCGCGAAGACGTGCACGGCTGCGACGTGAAGCTCACCGCCGAACGCGCCGAAACCGATCCCAAGGTGTTCACCAGGATCAATTTCCATTTCACGGTGACGGGGCACAAGCTGAAGGCCAATGCGGTGGAGCGCGCGATCAAGCTGTCGCATGAAAAATACTGCTCGGCCACGATCATGATGGCCAAGACGGCGGAGATCACGCACTCATTCGAAATCGTCGAGATCCTGCCGCAAGCTGCGGAATAGCCGCGATTGCCCGGCTAACGCGACTCGGCCATGGTTGCGGAGGCCTCCCGTTCCTGCGAAGCGCCATGGCGTCTGCGTAATCCCGGCGACCAGCGCGCCGCGATTTCGTGCAGGGTGCCGTCGTTTTTCAGCTCGATCAGCGCGGCGGTAATGCGCTTGACCTGCTCGGCCGGCACACGGCGCGACAGCATCAAATAGTGCTGATCGACACTCAAGACCGCCGGCAGCACTTCCACCTTGTCTTCCAGGTGCGCCTGCCGGATTTCCCAGGTCAGGCCGGGTTCATGGAATAAAAACACCCGCCCGCGCCCGCGCACCAGTTTTTCCAGGTTGTCGGCGGGCGACTTGGCGCCTTCGTCGACCTGGCGCACGCCCAGTTCGGCCAGGCGTCCGACCAGGCGCGCGCCGTGGGTCAGCAGGATGGTGTCCGACGGCGGCAATTTCTTCAGTTCAGCCAGTTCGCTTACGCGCAGCGAATCGCCTGCACGCACGGCGGCGACGAGCGTGTCGTCATACAATACGACGGCGGGAATGACGAGTTGCTGTTCCCGTTCAGGCGTGCGGCCCAGGCCGCATACGACGTCGATCCGCCCTGCTTCCGCTTCGGCCACCACGCGCTTTTGCGGCACGGGGTCCGCGCCCCAGGCGAATTCGATGCCCGGGTCCTTGCGCGATATGGCACGCAGCACTTCGGGGCAGATGCCGCTCCCGCCGCCTGCAGCCCATTTCATTGCCGCGTCGGCCTCCATTTCGGTGCGCAGGGTGATGCCGCCCGCCGCCGCATGCAGACATGGCAAGAGCGTCAAGGCGAGATACAGGGGCAGCTTGGTCATTGCGAAATTTGCCGCCTATTTGGGACGGGCTGGGCGTCGCTATGCACACCATATTATGGCGGACGGGGCGATTTGTCCAACGGCGCGGCGCTTACAGATAGTAAGCCGTAGCAGTCATCACCTTCGCCATCGCGCGCATCGCGCCGCGCACGGGCAGCGGCAATTCGCTGGCGCCCAGCGCCGCTGCGGCATTACCATGCGCGACTTCGTCGTCGCGCATCTGTTCCACGATGGCGCGCGACTTGGCATCCTGTTGCGGCAGCTTGCCGAGATGGCCTTCCAGATGCTCCTTGACCTGGCGCTCGGTTTCGACGACGAAGCCGAGGCTTTGCGCATCGCCGCTGTGCGCGGCCACGACGCCGAGCGCAAACGCGCCGGCATACCAGAACGGATTCAAGACGCTGGTGTGCGAACCCAGTTCTCGCAGACGCTCGGCGGTCCAGGCCAGGTGGTCTTCCTCTTCTCGTCCCGCTTGCGCGAATTGCGTGCGCAGAGCCGGGTTGCGCGAAAACTTGCCCTGCGCCTCATACAGGGCCTGGGCACAGATTTCGCCGACGTGGTTGACGCGCATCAGGCCTGCGCTATGGCGCCGTTCGGCATCGTCGAGCTTGGCATCGAGCGTATGCGCGGCCGGGTTCGGGCGGCCGGCAGCAGTCACGCCCGACAGCACGCGCAGGCTCTTGTCGAAACCGTTGATCAAATCGTCGATGGCAAACATCAGTGCTCCAGGTTGGTTCTGCTTCTTTTTGGACGGAAGACGCTCCGATCGCGATAATACTCCGCATCCTGCCCCGTTGCCCAGCCGGGTATGCCGAGCACGGGCAAGGGGGTGAAGCCGGCCCCGGGCAAGCCGGCCTCCAATTGATCCGCCACGATGCGATCAAGACGCCTGCGCTGCTCCTCCCGGCTTAACCGGAAAAACGCCGCGTCGGTTTCAACTACCCAGGCGTGCGCCGTGATGGCCTTGAACGGGGCCGTCAATTTTTCCAGCAAGGCGTGGCCGAAGGGAAACGCCGCGCATTGCATGCCAAACGCCGCGCGCCGTTCGATGAACAGGTTCTCCCATTCATGTGCGCGCAAGGCGGCAACAATCGCCGGATCGGCGCAGGCAAACAAGGCCGCATTTTCGTCGAAAAGCGTCGCCGCATCACGCACGCTGCCGCGCGTCTTGCCGACGCCGGCGGCGGCCAGCTCGCGCGCCTGGATTGCGTTCAAGCCGCGCTTGATCCTGGGATAGCTGAGCCAGATCAAGGCGTTGAAGAAGTCATGCAGGTTGGCGCGCGTAGGCACATCGCCGTTATCGTGGATGAAGGCTTCGTAGGCCGCGCTTTCGGGCAATGCGCTTTGCTCGACGAAACGCAGCGGCAGGCCGCCAGCGTTGCGCAAGTCCATCGCACGCGCCATGGCATTCAAGGCATCGCGCCATCCGTTGCCGGCGCAATCCGGCGCCCAGCTCCGCCAATCTTCGAGCCAGGGTGCGGACCAGGCTATCGTGCCGAATTCGGGCTGTTCCGTCAGGCCAGCTTCCACGCCATGGCCTCGCCGCCGTTCAGGGGGACGATGGTGGTGTCGCCGAAAGGCAGTTCGGCGGGAATGGTCCAGCCCTTGCGCTCCAGCGTGACGCTGCTGCCGTTGGGCGGCAAACGGTAGAACGCCGGGCCGTGCAGGCTGGCAAAGCCTTCGAGCTTGTCGAGCGCGCCGGCCTGGTCGAACGCTTGCGCATACAACTCCATTGCGTGCAGGGCCGTATAGCACCCGGCACAGCCGCAGGCATGCTCCTTCAAACCCTTGGCATGCGGCGCCGAATCGGTGCCCAGGAAAAACTTGGGGCTGCCCGAGGTCGCCGCCGCCACCAAGGCGCGCCGGTGCGTCTCGCGCTTCAGGACGGGCAGGCAGTAGTAATGCGGGCGGATGCCGCCTTTGAAGATTTCATTGCGGTTGTACAGCAAGTGATGCGCCGTGATGGTGGCCCCCACGGTGTCGTCGGCATCCATCACGTATTGCGCGGCTTCCTTGGTCGTAATGTGCTCGAACACCACGCGCAGGGCCGGCATGTTGCGCTTGAGCGGCTGCATCACGCGCTCGATGAACACGGCTTCGCGGTCGAACAGGTCGATGTCGGAATCGGTCACTTCGCCATGCACCAGGAAGGGCATGCCGACTTCCTGCATGGTCTCAAGCACCTTGGTGCATTTGGCCAGATCGGTCACGCCGGCGTCGGAGTTCGTCGTGGCGCCGGCCGGGTACAGCTTGACGGCATGGATCATGCCGCTATCCTTGGCACGGCGGATTTCGTCAGGCTGCGTGTTATCGGTCAGATACAAGGTCATCAAGGGTTCGAAGCTCATGCCTTCGGGCAGCGCGGCCAGGATGCGTTCGCGGTAGGCCAGCGCCTGCCCGGTCGTGGTGACGGGCGGCTTCAGGTTGGGCATGACGATGGCGCGCGCGAATTGGCGCGCGGTGTGCGGCAGCACGGCGGCGAGCGCGGTGCCGTCGCGCAGGTGCAGGTGCCAGTCGTCGGGGCGGATGATGGTGAGGGATTGGGTCATGGCGATTCCGGCGGATTATGAATTCGTGCGCGCCAAGACCGGACTGCTGCAATCGGCTTTCTGTCATTTCCATGCAGGCAGGCGGCCGCCCCGCGGGAACGACTTGAAACTACGGTCTGCCGGTCTTATGCGATTATTCGCCATTATACCGCTCAACCCCGGCCCAGCCCCGCCCGCTACTGCGCCAGCCCCGCCTTGAGCGCCGCCCAGAAATTCGCATCTTCCATCCCTAGCGCATACATCGAGGTCCCGCCCAAGCCATAGGCGTTCACCAGTCCGGCCTTCAAGGCCACGCTCTTGGCATTCTCGGTCCACACCGTATGCAAGCCGCTGCCGCCGCCCGCCTTGTATTGGAAGGTTTCGCTATTGCTGTTGCCGTCGTAGCCCGGTTTGATCCCGTATTTGGCAAGCAAGGCCGGCGTATTCGCCCAAAACAGCTGACTGCCGCTGTCGTCGCTCTGCCAGTCGTAGCCGTAGGAGGGAATCCCGTTCAATATCTTGGCCGGCGGCACCAGCGAGGTTGCGTAGTCGAGGTCGTTTTCCATCCAGTCCGAGCCGGCGACCGGACCGGGATCCCAGCCCGGAATATTCTCGTCATAGGTCATCAACTGCAAATAGTCCGCCGATGCGCCCAGTGAGCGGTAATCGTAGGCGTAGTTGTAAGGATTGGCTTCGTCGGTGGCGGAAAATGCCGGCACGCTGATGATGAGCTTCAGGCCCTTGGCATGCAAGGCGCCGGCGAGCGCTTTGGCAAAGGTATCGAAATTGCTGCGGTCGCCCTGGTTGACCGCTTCGAAATCGATGTTAATGCCGGCGAACCGGTTGTTGCGCGCGAACGCAACCAGGTTGGCAATCGCCTTCGAGGAATAGCCCGTCATCACACTATGCGCAATCGCCGGGCTCCAGTCGGTGTCCACATTGGAAATGCAGGCATACACCGGGACCTTCTTCGAGTGCAGAAACGCAAGGGCGTTGGATGGCGCCGGGTCGCCGTTGCCGGTCACGACGCCTGCCGCCGTAATGTTGTAATAGTCCAGCGAGACGGCAGTGTACATGCCCGCGTATTTGGCGAGCGAATTGTAGTTGTTGCTGTAGCCCGAATAGTAGGCCAGCACCAGCGGATTGGCCGCTGCCGCACCGGCCGCCAGGGCCAGCGCTGCTGCCAGGATGGATCGTTTCACTTTGCCTCCTTGCAAATGGTACTTGCAAGGAGGCTAGCAAGGTGCCTTTCCAGGCACAATCGGTAAATCTACCGACGTCGGTGTGAGGCCTGCGTCAGCCGGGCTGCGCTGTCTTACGGATACAAACCGCGCACCTCGCGCGCCTGCAGCACGCGCGTGCAAGCCACGATAAACGCCGCGGTCCGCAGCGATACCTTCTTGTCCTGCGCAATCTGCCACACCGCCGTGAACGCATCGCGCATGATGCGCGTCAGGCGCTGGTTGATTTCTTCTTCCGTCCAGAAGAAGCTGGAGAAATCCTGCACCCATTCGAAGTAAGACACCGTCACGCCGCCGGCATTGGCGATCACGTCGGGCACGACGAGCACGCCGCGGTCGTGCAGGATGTCGTCGGCTGCCGGCGTGGTCGGGCCATTGGCGCCTTCGAGGATCAGCTTGGCGCGGATCTTGTCGGCATTGGCTTCAGTGATCTGCTGTTCCAGCGCGGCCGGAATCAGGATGTCGCACTCGACTTCCCAGAATCTGGCCTTGTCCTTGATCTGTTCCGCGCCGGGGAATCCAGCCACGCCGCCGTTGTGCGCCACGTGCGCCTGCAGCTTGGCCACGTCGAGCCCGGTTTCGCAAACGATGGAACCGCTATGGTCTTGCACCGCGACGATCTTGGCGCCGGCTTCGGCGAACAAGCGTGCCGCCACGCCGCCGACATTGCCGAAACCCTGCACCGCGATGCGGGCGCCGTGGATGTTCATGCCGAGCTTTTCCGCCGCTTCGCAACCCACGACGAATACGCCGCGCCCGGTGGCGTCATGCCGGCCCAGGCTGCCGCCCAGCGAAATCGGCTTGCCCGTGACCACGCCGGTGGCCGTGCTGCCCTGGTTCATGGAATAGGTGTCCATCATCCACGCCATGATCTGGTCGTTGGTATTGACGTCGGGCGCGGGGATATCCTTGTTCGGGCCGATGATGATATTGATTTCGCTGGTATAGCGGCGGGTCATGCGCTGCAGTTCGCCTTGCGAGAGCGTCTTGGGGTCGACGCGGATGCCGCCCTTGGCGCCGCCGTAGGGTACGTTGACCGCGGCGTTCTTGACTGTCATCCACGCCGACAATGCCATCACTTCCGACAGCGTCACGTCCTGGTGGAAACGCACACCGCCCTTGCCCGGGCCGCGCGAGGTATTGTGCTGCACGCGATAGCCTTCGAAGTGGGCAATGGTCCCATCGTCGCGCTCGATCGGCACGTCGACCACGAGGATGCGCTTGGGCCGCTTCAGGGTCTCGACCCAGCGCGCCAGCGAACCGAGGTAGGGCGTAACGCGGTCGACTTGTTCGAGATAGACGCCCCATGGGCCGATTTCGCTCGGGGTCAGGTAGGACGGGACTTCGTGCTGCTTTGACATCTTCACAACCTCCATGTTTGGTGTGACGCTGCGGCAAAAGGGCGCGCGTCTTCATGGGGTCGCATCGTACGTGAGCGAGGCCTTTTTCGGCCAATGCCTTATGCGCATTTATCTATGCATGGAATGCATAAATTAGAAAGTGGTAACAAAACAGGCAAGACTTACTTGCCGCGGGACTTGGCGCCGGACCTGGCACCGGATTTGCGCTTGCCGGAGTTCCTGGGCTCGGCCTGTTCCGCCAGATAATTCCACAGGCGTGCGACGACAGGCTTGCCGGGCCGGCTGCCGCTGGGACGTTCGCGATAGAGCCGGATATCCATCTCGACTTCCCAGCCAGGCAGGTTGCTGTCGGCGCGCGCGAGCAGCTTGCTTTTGACTTCGCGCGGCACGGCGGATTCCGGCAGGAAGGCGATGCCATGGCCTTCGAGTGCCATCATCTTCAAGCCCTCCGCCATGTCGGTCTCATAACGCTTTTCCAGATGGAGCGGCTTCTTTTCATCGGCCAGGATCATCTCCACCATGCGGCCGAGATAGGCATTGCTGGTGTAGGACAGGAACGGCAAGGGCTCCTGCGCAGTGCCGGGCAGCACGTATTCCGGCGTGCCGCTCTTGTCGCAGCGCGAATAGGGACGCAGGGCTTCGCTGCCGAGCAAGAGCATGTCGTAGCGGCTGGCGTCGAGCTGCACCGGCTGGCGCGGATGGTGATAGCACAACAGCAGGTCGCAGCCGCCTTCGACCAGCGCCATGGCGGCATCGTGAACATTCAATGCGATCAGCCGCGTATTCAAGCTGCCGAAACCGGCTTCGAGCCGCGTCAGCCATTTCGGCATATAGGTCAGCGAAAGCGTATGCGGCATGGCGAAATCGACCGTGGTTTGCGCCGTGGGCCGTTTGCCGCGCAACATGGCGCGCGCATTATTGACCTGCTCGAGCATTTCCAAGGCTTGTTCGTAGAACACTTCGCCCGAAGGCGTCAGGCTGGTGGGGTAGGAAGTGCGGTCGATCAGGTCGGCGCCGAGCCAGGCCTCGAGCGACTGAATGCGGCGCGAAAACGCCGGTTGCGTCACGTGGCGCAATTCCGCCGAACGGCTGAAACTGCGCGTTTCAGCGAGAGAGATAAAGTCTTCCAGCCACTTGGTTTCCATGCGGCTATGTTAGCGCAGATCCGGGTTGCAAATGACCGACATGTTGTTTTGAGGGCATTCGGGCGGATTCCGTGCGGCCCGGAGAAACTTGCTTTGCCCCTCGGCGAAAGGAATCCGGCAAACGCCTACGCCACGTCTTCAACCGGCGACGCTTCCACTTCGTCGGGGCGCGCCTGCTGCCTTTCCCACATCTGCGCATAGACGCCATTGGCCGCCAGCAGCTGGCCGTGCGTGCCGCGCTCGAGGATGCGGCCGTGTTCCAGCACCAGGATTTGCGCCGCATCGGCAATCGTCGAGAGCCGGTGCGCGATCACCAGCGTGGTGCGGTCCTTGGCGATTTCCTTCAGTTGCGCCTGGATTGCCTGCTCGGCCTTCGAGTCGAGCGCCGAGGTGGCTTCGTCGAAGATCAGGATGGCGGGGTTCTTCAGCACCGTGCGCGCGATGGCGACGCGCTGCTTCTCCCCGCCCGAGAGCTTCAAGCCGCGCTCGCCGACCATGGTGGCATAACCGTCCGGCAGGCTTTCGATGAAGTCGTGGATATAGGCCGCCTTGGCCGCCGCAACCACCTCTTCCTGCGTCGCGCCGGGCTTGCCGTAGCGGATGTTGTATTCGATCGTGTCGTTGAACAGCACGGTATCCTGCGGCACGATGCCGATCGCATTGCGCAGCGAGGCTTGCGTCACGTCGCGCAAATCCTGTCCGTCTATGCTGATACCGCCGCCGTTGACGTCATAGAAGCGGAACAGGAGGCGCGACAGGGTCGATTTGCCGCCGCCGCTGTGGCCGACCACGGCCGTGGTGGTGCCGGCGGGGATGGTGAAATCGACGTCGAACAAAATCTGGCGCTTGCTCTCGTAGGAAAAATCGACGTGCGAGAAGCGCACTTCCGCTCCGGCCGGTTGCAGCGCTTTTGCATCGGGCGCATCGGCAATTTCACGGTTCTGGTCAAGCAGGGAAAACAGCCGTTCCATGTCGGCCAGGCTTTGCTTGATCTCGCGGTACAGCACGCCGAGGAAATTCAGGGGAATGTAGAGCTGGATCATGAAGGAATTGACCAGCACCAGGTCGCCCAGCGTCATCGTGCGGTCGATCACACCCTGGGTGGCACGCCACAGGATCAGCGTGACGGCAATCGCGATGATGGCGGACTGCCCGGTGTTCAACAGCGACAGCGAAGTCTGCGACTTGACCGCGGCCGACTCGTAGCGCTTCAAGCCCTCGTCGTAACGCGCGGCCTCGTATTCCTCGTTGCCGAAATACTTGACCGTCTCGTAGTTCAACAGCGAATCGATGGCCTTGGTATTGGCTTTCGAATCGAGATCGTTCATGGTGCGGCGGAATTGCGTGCGCCATTCGGTGACCGAGACCGTGAAGCCGATGTAGAACAACAACGCCGCCCCCGTGATCGCAGCAAAGGTGCCGTTGTAATGCGTGATGAGATAACCGAGCACCAGCGCGATTTCGACCAGCGTCGGCAAGATGGAAAACAAGGTATACGACACCAGCGAAGAAATGCCGCGCGTGCCGCGCTCGATATCGCGCGTCATGCCGCCGGTCTGGCGCGTCAAATGGAAGCGTAGCGACAGCGCATGCAGATGGCGAAACACTTTCAGTGCGATCGTGCGCACCGCGCGCTGCGTCACGCGGGCAAAGACGAATTCGCGCAATTCGGTAAACAGCGTGGTTGACAGCCGCAAGGCGCCATAGGCGACCAGCAAGCCCAGGGGCAGCACAAGCAAGGCTTGCGGGTCGCCCGGTTTGATGGTCAAGCCGTCAATCAATTTCTTCAGCACCAGCGGCACGGTCACATTGGCCACCTTGGCGCCGACCAGGAATACCAGTGCCAGCGAAACGCGCCACTTGTAGGCCCAGAGGTAGGGAATCAGCGTTTTCAGGGTAGCCCAGTCGTTGCGCGTGCCCTGGTTGGCAGGCGGCTGGGGCGAAGAGACGGTCTGGCGGCGCATAAATGCTGAAAATTCGGTTATCCTGAGCAATAACCTACAGTATAGGCCTCACCCCGAAAATTCAAGAAGGAAGAAACCGTGCCTCCAGTCGTCCCCACCAATCTCCCCGAAGGCAAGACCCCGACGCTGCGCGTCATGCCCATGCCGTCCGATGCCAACGTCCACGGCGACGTGTTCGGCGGCTGGATCATGGCCCAGGTCGACATTGCCGGCTCCCTGCCCGCCGTGCGCCGCTCCAACGGACGCGTCGCCACCATTGCCGTGAACTCTTTCCTGTTCAAGCAACCGGTGTTCGTCGGCGACCTGCTGTCCTTCTATGCCGACATCGTCAAGGTCGGCAATACCTCGATCACGGTCTATGTGGAAGTGTTCGCCGAGCGCAACCGTTTGCAAGCCGAGACGGTGAAGGTCACCGAGGCTACCTTGACCTATGTGGCGACCGATGAGAGCCGTAAGCCTCGGCAGATACCAGCGATATAATCCCCGAACATAACCGCTTACCGGGGGGCTTCTTTGAGCGAAGGAACCGTGCATTGCAACAGGCATGGCCAGTCAAAGGCAACGTTCGTCTGTCAGCACCTGGCCCGTGGGCGCGAACTCGGTTTTTATTTTGCCCACGATCCCGGAAATCCACGTCCTAACGCTTGGTGCCGCGAATGCGACGCCGTTCTCGCGAGAGTGGGGGAATGGAATGACGAATCGGAGGCGTTTGCCGGCATAATGCTTCTGTGTAGTTGCTGCTACGACGATGCGAAAAGCAGAAACTGTGATCGTCATTTCAAATTTCTCTGCGATTCCTGCTCCGAAATACACCAAGGCATTCCCGGCTATGGCTGGAGCTGCCCGGCCGACTATTCCGAGATTCCGGAAGCAGAACGCGCAGACAGGGTGGAGTTGACCGATGATACCTGTGTCATAGACCAACAATATTTCTATTTGCGTGGAACACTGGAAATTCCAGTTATTGACGCCTCGGAATCGTTGATATTCGGGGCTTGGGTGTGTGTCACCAAAGCCAGCTTTGATCAATACTTGCAAGTGAAGCGTACAGACAAGTGGCAAGATGAAGCGCCACTGCTTGGACTGCTGTGCACGTCGATCAAGGGATATCCGGAAACTCTCGACCTCAAGACCGAAGTTCACTTCAGAGGCCCCGATATCCGCCCCACAATTGAGCTGGAACCGACCGATCACCCGTTGGCAGTTCAACAGCGAGAAGGCGTATTCATGAACTCGCTACAGGAGATTTATTCGCACATTGCTCCCGGCAAAGTCAAACCCATTGATGTCAATGAGTAGCCGCGTTCTGATTGCAGATGCAAGGATACCCCTGACATTGCGTCTGCACTTCTTGCAATTGCCCTTGCTCCTGGCCCTGGGCTTGATCGCAACTCCCGCTCATTGTGCCTCCCCCCCGCCGGATTCAACCCTGCAAGTCCTGCACTGGTGGACCTCGGACAGCGAACGCAAAGCCGCTACCGTACTATCAGACCATCTCGCCGAAGAAGGCGTGGTATGGCGCGACGCGGGCATTCCCGGTGGTGCGGGCATAGGCGCGGGCAAGGTGCTCAAGACGCGCGTGCTGGCCAGCGATGCGCCCGAAGTTACCCAAATCATCGGCGCCTCGATCAAGGAATGGGCCGACCTCGGCTTCCTGCTCGAGCTCGATAAGGTGGCGGCGCAAAACAAGTGGAATGCCAGCCTGTTCCCCACGATACAAAGCCTGATCCAGCACCGCAAGCACGTGATGGCCGCGCCATTGGGCATACACCGCATCAATACCCTGTTCTACAACCGCAGCCTGTTTGCGCGCCTCAATCTGACACCTCCGGAAAGCTGGAACGACATGGTGGCCGTCTCGTCCAGGCTGAAGGAGACTGGCGTCACACCGCTGGCGCAGAGCAGCGAGCCCTGGCAAGTCGCCACCTTGTTTGAAAACCTGGTGCTGGCTGAAAGCGGGCCGGCCTTCCATGCCGAGCTGTTCGTCCGGCTCAATCCGCAAGCCTTGATGGACCCGCGCTTCACCGATGCGCTGGCGCGCCTGCGCCAGATGAAGAGCTGGATGGGCGAGAGCGTGAAAGAACGGCCCTGGCCGGCCGTCGCGCGCCAATTCGCCAATCATGAGGCAGCGATGATCATCGGCGGCGACTGGATCAAGGGCGAATTGAACGACTGGGGTTATGCGACCGACGACGAGTTCTCCTGCATCCCCATGCCGGGGACGGGGAAATACCACTTGTACAGCGTCGATACGCTTTCCATGTTCGCCAACGATTATTCGCATGTGGCGGCGCAGGAGAAGCTGGCGCAACTGATCGTCACGCCGGCAGTGCAAACCGAATACAACGGCGTCAAGGGTTCGGTTTCGGTACGCCGCGATGCCGACCCTGCAAAAATGGACAGTTGCGCACGTGCCTCCTGGACCGTGTTCGGCGAAGGCAGCGCGGTGCAGGCACCCAGCCTGGTGCACAGAATGGCGACCGACGAATCGAGCAAGGATGCCATCATTGCCGTGATTCATCGCTTCTTCGTCGACGATGCCATGGCCCCGGCCGAGGCGCAACGGCGCCTGACGGCAATTTTCCGGACCTTGAATTCCGGCGCCTCCCGGTAGCATAATGCCCAAAATCGCGCCGCCGAAACCAAAATGCAAGCAGCGGCGGCAATACAGGGCAGGGAACCGGGAAATAATATGTCGCGTAAAATCCTCATCGTCGATGACGACCAGAAGACACGCCTGCTGTTGAAAGCGTATCTGGAAAAGAACCAGTATGAAGTCATTCTGGCCTTCAATGGCGAGAGTTTCACGGCTGAATTCAACAGCAACCTCCCCCACCTCTCGATGGTGATTCTGGACGTGATGCTGCCCGACACCGATGGTTTTGCCCTGTGCAAAATCGTGCGCCAGCGCTCCAACGTACCCATCATCATGCTCACGGCCAGCTCGGACGAGACCGACCGCATCGTCGGGCTGGAACTCGGCGCCGACGACTATATCGCCAAGCCCTACAGCCCGCGCGAATTGCTGGCGCGCATCAAGGCTATCCTGCGCCGTGCCGCGGCCGACGCGCCGGCGGCGCCGCGCTTCTACCGATTCTCCGGCTTCACCTTCGACCTGGTGGAGCGCAAGGTGCTCGATGCCGAGGGTGAAGTATTGCCGCTGACCGGGCTGGATTTCCAATTGCTCAAATACTTCCTGGAACACCCGGGCGACGTGCTCGACCGCAGCGTGCTGGCCGAGGAAACACGCGGACGCGATTCCGGCCCGTTCGACCGTTCGCTCGATGTGCAGATCAGCCGCTTGCGCCAGATGCTCAAGGACGACAGCAAGCAAGCGGCCCTGATCAAGACCGTGCGCGGCGCCGGCTACGTGTTTTCCGCCGACGTGAGCGTTTCCGTTGCCTGACAGCCAGCCGCGGCCGTGGAATCGGGCCAGGATGTTGCGCCGGCTGCCGCAATCTCTGCTGGGCCGTTTATCGCTGGTGATGGTGTTCGGCGTGTTGCTGACGCAATCGGTAGGCAACACGATCTGGTCCATGCAGCAAGGCGCCAAGGCCAGGGCCGAAACCGCCGAGGCGGCGCAATATCTGGCACACGGTGCATCGAGCACGATCCAGTTTTTTCGCAGTCTGCCACCCAGCTACCGTACGGTAACGATACGTCAGTTCCGCGAAATGGGCGGCACGCGCTTCTTCGTGCAAAGCAATAGCGCGCTGGTGCCTGTCGCGCCCATCGAAACGCAAACGCTTTCGACCGTGGCGCTGCAAAAAGTCGCCGGGACACTTAAGGCCGATTTGCCCAACTACGGCGAATTCCACGCGGCCTTCGCATGGCCGGATCAGTTGACCACGTCGGTCGAAGGCACGCGCATCCTCGATCTGCCCGAGAGCTGGGTGCAGCATATCCTGCTGATCAAACCCGACCCGGCCCCCATCCTGGTGATCCAGACCGAGCTGGAGCCGGGCAATTGGCTTTACCTCGCCACGCTGATGCCGAACCCGTATTTTTTGAAAGCCAACGATCCGCTGTCGAAAGACCGGCTGGCCCTGCAAGGCTTGTCGCTGGCGGCGGTGCTGCTGTTGTCTTTCCTGGTGGTGCGCTGGATCACGCGCCCGCTGGCGGCCCTGTCCGACGCCGCCGAAGCGATCGGCCGGGGTGAGCATGTGACGCAGTTGCCCGAATCGGGCAGCCGCGAATTCGTCAACACGGCACGCGCCTTTTCCCAGATGCGCATGCGCATCCAACGCTACCTGGAAGACCGCGAGCGCCTGTTCATTTCGATTTCGCACGACTTGCGCACGCCGATCACGCGGCTGAAGCTGCGTTCGGAACTGCTCGACGACGACACGTTGCGCGGCGAATTCGAAGAAGACCTCGACGAGCTCGACATGATGGTCAAGGGCGCCTTGCAATGCGTGAAGGATACCGAGATCCATGAAAATCCCACTACGGTGCGGCTCGATCCCATCATACGGCGCCTGGCGCGCAGCGCCCATCTGGCCAAGCACGATGTCGTATTCCACGAGAGCGGCATCTCGGTGCACGGCAAGCCGCTGGCACTGAAACGCGCCATCGGCAACCTGCTCGACAATGCCTTGTTCTATGGCGAACGTGCGGAAATTTCGGTGCGCCGCGCCGAGCAGTCAGTCGTCATTTCCATTCGCGACCACGGCCCGGGCGTACCCGAGGAAGCGCTGCCGAGCCTGTTCGATCCCTACGTGCGGCTCGCCAATGGGCGTGAACAAAACGAAGGCGGCATGGGCCTGGGCCTCGGCATTGCACGCAGCATGATCGAGGCGCACGGCGGCACGCTGGTGCTGGAAAACCATCCGAAAGGCGGGCTCAACGCCATCATTACGCTGCCGGGCTGACGACAGTTCTCATCCACCTCCAGCACTACCGCGGCATTTACGCAACAACTCGCCTCTGAGTTTTGTAAAGTTTTGTAATGTCTGGTGAAGATATCTTTCAAATCTACAAGATTCTTTACGCTGCCTACCCTGCCTCCCCGCTGCTCTCCGCGGCTTCACGATCTCGCGGTAAGGAAGTGTAAGCCGCGCCCCGCCCTCCATCAAAGATTCCCAGCAAATTCAAAGGCTTGCGATCGAACCGCGCTACGCCGTCGCCGTGGCAATTTACATAAGCCGCGGTGCTAGCATCCACTCAACCAATTGCATGCCGTACCCGAACCGCGACCTTTGGAAAGACTGCCTTGAAACTGCGAACCCTGGCCCTGCTTGTTTTGTTCGGCGTCTTGCGTGCCGCCGCTGCCGGCACGCTGACGGTCGAAAGCTGGCGCGCGGACGACAAGGAGTTATGGGACACCGTACTGATCCCTGCTTTCCAAAAAAAATATCCCGGCATCGAGGTCCGCTACCAACCGACGGCACCAACCGAATACGACACCGCTTTGCAACAGCGTCTGGCCGACGGAAGCGCCGGCGACTTGATCGCCTGCCGCCCTTTCGACGTGTCGCAAGCACTGTATCGCAAACGCTATTTGGAAAAGCTCGACGGCATGCCTGGCATGGAAAACTTTCCCGCGCCCGCCCTGGCGGCCTGGCAGAGCGAAGACGGTTCGACGACATATTGCCTGCCGGTCGCTTCGGTAATCCACGGCTTTCTGTACAACAAAAAGATCTTCAGGAAACTCAACCTGCAGGTACCGCGCACCGAAGCCGAATTCATCGGCGTCCTCGATGCGGTCAAGCGCAATGGCGCCTACGTGCCCCTGGCCTTGGGTACGGAAGACCGATGGGAAGCGACCCAAACCCTGTTTGCCAACATCGGGCCCAACTTCTGGCACGGCGAAGACGGCCGCAGGGCGCTTGCGCGCGGCCGGGCCAGGTTCACCGATGTACCCTATGTCGCGGCACTAGACTTCGAAGCCAGCCTCGCGCGCTATCTGCCGCCCAAGGCGAGCACCCAGACTTACGGCGATAGCCAGCGCCAGTTTGCCTCCGGTTTGGCGGCGGTCTATCCCGCAGGCTCATGGGACCTTTCCTACTTCAACAAGGTACCTGGCCTCGAATTCGGCGCATTCCCGCCGCCGGTACGCAATCTGGGCGAGCAATGCTACATCCTCGATCACATGGATATCGGCATCGGCATCAACCGCAAGTCGCGCAACAAGGAAGACGCCCACCGCTTCCTGGAATGGGTCGGCTCGCAAGAGTTTGCCGACCTGTACAGCAATCGCGCAACCGGATTCTTTTCGCTGTCCAACCATCTGATCGCCGTGCGCGACCCCATCGCCAGGCAGATGGCTTCGTGGCGGACCGCTTGCAAGTCCACGATACGCATCGATGCGCAGGTGCTCAACCGCGGCCATGCGGATTGGGAACGCGAATTGTGGGAAGTCAATGCCAATGTATTGAATGGGAACCTGTCGGGCGCGGAAGCGGCACGACAGATTCAGGAAGGATTTGCGTCGCGGCTGCAGGCCAGGCGCAAATAGGAGTTTTGCCCCCTGAAGTCTTCCCGGCGTCTTTCGGGACGCCGGATTTTTTCGGATTCGGGGAGCAGGCGAGGTTTCGAAATGCCGGTACGTGAATCGGGCAGGCCGTCGGGGGAGGAGACAATGCCCGCTGGCCATGCGCGACGCGTGAAGCGCAAGTTGCATCGAAGTTTGTGGTTTTTATTCATAGATATCACCAAACCAATCCGAGGGAGAAGATCGCATGACCAAGCCCGTTTTCAAGATAAAGCTGTTGCCCGGCGTGATTGCCATCCTGGCAGGCGGCGCCGCATTCCAGACGGCCTGCGCGGCCGACGCGCAGCAACCGCCGGCGGCGCAATCGCAGGCGAATGAGGCGCAAACGACCGTCGTCGAAGTGACCGGCATCCGCGACACGCTGAAGAAAAACCTGGCCACCAAGCGCGACAACACCAATGTGATGGATTCGGTATCGGCCGAAGATATCGGCAAATTCCCGGACAAGAACGTGGGCGATGCGCTCGAGCGCGTGCCTGGCGTATCGGTGGAAAACGTGCTCGGCGTCAATCGCGACGTGTTCATCCGCGGCACCAACAAGGACTTGAACATGGCCTTGTTGAACGGCCAGGACGTCGCTTCGGCCTATTGGTGGGCCAACGACAAGCAATCGCGCGGCTTTTCTTTCGACATCCTGCCCTCCGAAATCATCGCCAGCATGGACGTCTACAAGAGTCCGTCCGCCGACCAGAGCGAAGGCAGCATCGGCGGCTTGATCAACATCAAGACGCGCAAGCCGCTGCAGTTCAAGGACCAGATCACGGCGCAATTCTCGCTCGAAGACGTGTACAGCGAATTACCCAAGAAGTCCGACCCGCAACTCTCGGGCATGGTCAACTGGAAAAATGATGAAAAGACCTTCGGCGTCTTGATCGGCATCAACGATCAAAGGCAGCACCTGCAGCGCAACGGCCTGGAAAACTTCACCGATGGCGCTTCACAATACAACATCGTCAACGCCGGCACCGGTGCGGTCACCGACAACGTGATGGCCGCCTGGGGTGGCGGCACGCCGATCTTCCAGCAAGACCGCAAGCGCACCACGGAAAACCTGGTGTTCGAAATCAAGCCCAACAACCGCACCGATATTTCGGCCAGCCTGTTGAACACCAATATGAACCTCGACAACAGCAACCAGAACTATCTGTGGTTGTGGGGTGGTGTGGCCTCGCCCAATGGTGTCAACAACGGTACGCTGACGGTGACTAATCCCAACATTATCCAGACACCCACCGGCCCGGCCCTGATCGGCGGCACGGTCAATACCGCCGGCACGGGTGCAACGGTCAACGGCTATCCGATCGGCGGCAATCTGGCCTTCGAGCCGATCTTCCGCAAGGCCTTTGTCGATTCGCAAGTCTATGATGTCGATGGAACCTATCGCGGCGACGGCTGGAACTTCCATGGCCAGGCCGGCGCGACCAATGCGCGCGGCGGCAGCGACCACGACTACGACATGTGGTTCGGCGCCCCGTCGTCGATCACGACCGACACCAGCAACGACCACTATGGTGTCACCTATAACTCGATCAATCCGAACGATCCGAGCGTCCTGAACCTGCAAAGCGCGCATGACAATCCGCGCCGCATGAAGACCACGGAGAACTACGGCCAGGCCGACCTCACATTCGACCTCAACAACGCCTTCTTGAAAGACGTCAAGGTCGGCGCCAAGTTCAGCAGCAGCACCAATTCGAACACGCGCATGGCCGGCACCGACGGGCCGGGCAACACCGGCTGGCAATCGTTTTCGCTGGCCCAAGTCTCAAGCGGCTCGACCGGTTCGCTGAACAACGAACCCGGCGCCCTGCAATCCTTTGCCATGGTCAATCCCGCTTCGTTCTGGAACGTGGTTGCGCCGATGTATGCCAAAGGCATGGTCTATATCCAGGACTGGGCTTCCGACTACAGCATCGACGAAAAGATCACCGCGGCCTACGCCATGTCCGACATCGAATGGGACAGGCTGCGCGGCAACTTCGGCCTGCGCTTCATCCGCACTTCCGACAGCGCGACGGGCTATCAGCAACTCGAAGGCGCCACCGCCTTCTCGCCCGTCACGGTCGACCATACGTATAACGACGTACTGCCCAGCCTGAATCTTGTCTATGACCTGCGCAACGACTTGATCCTGCGTGCCGCCGCCTCGCGCGCCATGGCCCGCCCGGACTGGTCACAGTTGAGCCCGGCCTTGACGCCGAACGGCACCATCACCAACAATTACTCGGGCGGCAACCCGCTCTTGAAGCCCTACCATTCGAACCAGGCGGAAATCGGCTTCGAATGGTATTACGCCGATTCAGCCATGCTGTCCTTGACGGCCTTCGTCAAGCGCCTCGACACCTTCATCTATACCGCATCGGACCTGGAAATGGTCAACGGCGTGCTGTCGACCGTGACGCATTCGCTGAATGCCAACTCGGGTGCCTCGATCAACGGTCTCGAAGCGCAGTGGCAGCAGCCGATCGGCGGCGGCTTCGGCGTGGTCACCAACCTGACCTTGACCGATGCCAAGTCGAACGCCACGCAACTGGGTCAGCCGGCTGAAGTGGTGGGCAATTCGCGCACCTACTTCAACTTCTCGACCTACTACGAGCGCGCAGGCTTCAGCGCACGCATATCGTACAACTACCGCTCCAAGACCTACGGTGCATTCGACGAAGGCGGCCAGGACATTACCAGCCCCTATGGCCAATGGGACGCCAACGCCAGTTACGACATCAATAAGAATCTGAGCGTGTTCCTGACCGCCGTCAACATCAACGACGAACTGGTGCGCACCAATACTACTGCCGGCATCCCGGTCGGCCAGTATGAAAACGGCGCGCGTTATAGTATCGGCTTGCGCGGGAAGTTCTGATTCGCGCCACCTGCCTGTCGTCCCCGCGCAAGCGGGGCTCCGGTGGCATGACGGACTGCGGGTTCCATACTGTATCCCCGCTTGCGCGGGGATGGCAGTCCCAAGACGGCAGCCTGCGATCTCTGCCTCCGGCACCATTCCCATTCGCGCCCCTGCGTGAATTTTTTTCCTTATTCGTATCGCGCAATGATTGATCAATCCGCAGGATCCACCAAGAATGTCGTAATCGCCATGTGCTTCGTCGCCCTGCTGTTTTTCATTCTGGGCTTCGTCACCTGGTTGAACGGTTCGCTGATTCCCTTCCTCAAGATCGTCTGCGACCTGACGAATTTCCAGGCCTTCTGGGTTACCTTCGCCTTCTACATCACCTATACCGTGATGGCATTGCCTTCGGCGGCGATTCTGGGCCGGGTCGGCTACAAGAACGGCATGACCATGAGCCTGGGCATCATGTCCGTCGGCGCGCTGCTGTTCATTCCCGCGGCGCAGACCAGTCTTTACGGCTTGTTCCTGCTGGCGCTGTTCACGCTGGCCACCGGCATGACCTTGATGCAGACGGCGATCAATCCCTTCATTGTTTGTATCGGCTCGCGCGAAAGCGCCGCCATGCGCATTTCCATCATGGGCTTGTTCAACAAGGGCGCCGGCATCGTTACGCCGCTGATCTTTTCAGCGCTGATCCTCTCCGGCGTCAGCGGCTATTCCGACAAGGCTTTTGCTGCGCTGGACCAGGCCGGCCGGAATATGGTGCGCGCCGAACTCGCCAGCCGCCTGATCTTTCCCTACCTCGCCATGGCGGGCGGGCTGTTGCTGATCATGGTTGTTGTCCACTTCTCGTCGCTGCCGGATTTGCCCATGGAAGACGAGCAGGAACAGCCGGCTGGGCAAAAGTGGGGGCTGCTGCAATTCCCGCAATTGATCCTGGGCGTCTTGGCGCTGTTTGCCTATGTCGGCGTGGAAGTGATCGCCGGCGATACCATCGGCTTGTATGGCCGTCACCTTGGCGTGCAAAACTTTGCCGTGCTGACTTCCTACACCATGGGCTTCATGGTGCTTGGTTACAGCCTGGGGGTATTCCTGATCCCGAAATACGCGTCGCAACAAACCGCGCTGGTGTTTTCCGGCACCTGCGGTGTCTTGTGCACCCTGGGCGTAGTGCTCGGTTCGCCGACCAGCACCGGCATTTCCGCCGCATTGCTCGGCTGGGCCGGCGTACCCTCAGTACCGAACACGGTGATGTTCCTCGCCATGCTGGGCCTGGCCAACGCGCTGGTGTGGCCGGCCATCTGGCCGCTCGCTTTGGAGGGCTTGGGCAAATACACGGCCAGCGGCTCCGCCCTGCTGGTGATGGGAATCGCCGGCGGCGCCTTGCTGCCCATGCTGTACGGGCGCCTGTCCGATACCGGCAATGTGCAGATGGCCTACGCCATCCTGTTCCCCTGCTATGCGCTGATCTTCTTCTATGCCGTCCGGGGCCATCATCTGCGCCACTGGAGCGATTTATTCAGCGCTCGTTGATGCACGTGGCCGCATCGATAGACGGTGCGGCTGGACTCCATTAAAGACAAACTCAGCATGACCGATCTCGAATTCGCGGTGATGGCCGCATTGGCTAGAACCACGCCCTGCGCCTTGCATCGCCCCACGTCACGGACTTACACGGCCAGCAGGCGCACATGGCAGCCGAAGCCGGCTCCCAGGCCGGCTCAAGCGCCACACGGAGCAATTTGCGGCAACGGGCAACACAAGCCGTCACCGCAAACGCGAGTTAGAACAGCGCAAGCTGCGGCGTCTTCACGGGTCGCACGAACAAGTCGGTACGCAACTCGACCCGCTCGTTGGAAATGCCGTTCTTGCGGCAAGCCAGCTTGAAGCGGTTGGCCAGCAACTCAGCGAACACGCCCTCCCCCTTCATGCGCTTGCCGAAAGCCGCATCGTATACCTTGCCGCCGCGCATTTGCATCAGCAACGATTCGATGTGCTTGGCGCGCAAAGGATAATGCGCCTGCAGCCATTCGCCGAACAATTCCTTGATCTCGCGCGGCAGGCGCAACAGGATGTAGCTGCAATGCGTCGCCCCCGCCTCGGCCGCAGCCGCCACCACGTCCTCGATTTCCACGTCGGTGATCGTGGGAATGATAGGGGACATCAAGACACCGACCGGTATGCCGGCCTCGGCCAGTTGCCGGACGGTGGCAAGCCGCCGCGCCGGGCTGCTGGCACGCGGTTCCAGCGTCCTGGTGATTTCGCTCTTCAAACTCGTGATCGAGACGAACACGCGCGCCAGCTTCTTGCTCGCCATGCGCTCCAGGATGTCGATATCGCGCGCGACTACCCCCGACTTGGTGACGATGGTGACCGGATGCTGGCAGCGCTCCAGCACTTCGAGGATGCCGCGCGTGATCTTGTATTCGCGCTCGATAGGCTGATAAGGGTCGGTGTTGGCGCCGAGGTTGATGGTTTTGGGCACATAACTCTTCTGGCCCAATTCCTTTTCCAGCAGTTCGACGGCATTTTTCTTGGCAAACAGCCGCGTCTCGAAGTCCAGCCCGGGCGAAAGGCCGAGATAGGCATGCGAAGGCCGGGCGTAGCAATAGATACAGCCGTGCTCGCAGCCCTGGTAGGGGTTGATCGAGTTGTCGAACGGCAGGTCGGGCGACTGGTTGGTGGAGATGATGCTCTTGGCTTGCTGTATCCAGACGGTGGTCCTGGGCTTGGACGCTTGTTCGGCCATGCCCTCTTCATCGCTGCCGAGGTCGTCATAAACCTGCTCGCGCCGCCAGGCCTCGAAGCGGCTGCGCTCATTGGTCAGGCTGCCTCTGCCTTTGATAACGGCCAGGGGTGGAACAATGACATCGGATGGCGGGCGTTGCGGCGTCAGCATGCGAATCTCCCTTACAGCACGATACTGTATGCTTATACAGTATATGCATTGCCCTATTTTTTTGCAAGCGGCTCGCATTGCCGGCCTTGCGACTCCGAATATCGCAAAATTTCGCTTTGTCGACACCATTTGCCACGCTGCTTTCCCCCTATGAAAACCCCGTTTTTTGCCGCCATCTTTCCTGCCGGGGGCGATGCAGTTCGTCGGAAACAGGCAAGGCAATCGTCCAGGCCCATCTAGAATTGCCTCATTCACTCCCGGGAGATGCTCATGCGCCACCTCATCCTGCTAGCCCTGTGCTCATTACCCTTGTTCGCCCATGCCGAAGAACAAGTCCGCAGCACGCCGGCTTACGATTCCATCAACGTGCGCGGCCCGTTCGACCTCGAAATTGTGGCCGGCAAGGATCACTCGCTCAAACTCAGCGGCGACCCGCGCCTTTTCGACCGCATCAAGACCGACGTGGTCGATGGCCGCCTGAACATCACGTTCAAGACGGAAAACAAGAATGTCGGGATCAAGGATTTGCCGCACATCCGCCTCACCCTGCCGACACTACGCAATTTGACGGAAGAAGGCGCGGGCCAGACCGTGCTGACCGACATCGACAGCAAGCGGCTCGACATCAATTACAAGGGCGCCGGCCGGCTCGCCGCCAGCGGCAGGGTACAAGACTTGCGACTGGAAGCGCGCGGCGTGGGCGAAGTCGATGCCAAGGGCCTCATTGCGCAAGACGCCAATGTAGACTTTGAAGGTGTGGGCGACGTGAAGATTTATGCCAGCCACCGGCTCGATCTTCTGGTCAACGGCATGGGCGATTTGACTTACTACGGCAAGCCTCGCGTGGTGAACAAGACGGCATCGGGCTTCGGCAACATTACCGCGGGCGATTGATCCGGTTAAACAACAGGCGGAAAAAAGCCGCGCTCGGAAGCGCGGCTTTTCAATTGCGGCAAAAGCCGGTCAGGCGGCCTTCTTCTCGTCGCGCAACTCGCGGCGCAATATCTTGCCCACGTTCGACTTCGGCAGCTCGGTGCGGAATTCGATGTACTTGGGCTTCTTGTAGGCGGTGAGCTGTTCCTTGCAATATTCGGTCATTTGCTCCACCGTCAGATTCGGGTCCTTGCGCACCACGAACAGCTTGACCGCTTCGCCGGTATTGGCGTCGGGCACACCGATGCAGGCGCACTCGAGCACGCCGGGATGGCCCGCCACGACTTCCTCGATCTCGGTCGGGTACACGTTGAAACCCGAGACCAGGATCATGTCCTTCTTGCGGTCGACGATGCGCGTGTAGCCGCGCTCGTCCATGATGCCCACATCGCCCGACTTGAAGAAGCCGTCGGCCGTCATGACCTTGGCCGTCTCTTCGGGTCGGTTCCAGTAGCCCGCCATCACCTGGGGGCCGCGGATGGCGATTTCGCCGCGTTCGCCCAGCGGCACGGGCTTGCCGTCGTCGTCAAGAATGGCAATCTCGGTCGATGGCGCCGGCAGGCCGATAGTGCCGCTGTACTCGGTCGCATCGGCCGGGTTGCAAGTCGCCAGCGGCGAAGTTTCGGACAAGCCGTAACCTTCCGCGATCGGGCAGCCGGTAACCTGGAACCAGCGCTCGGCGACGGGCCGCTGCACGGCCATGCCGCCGCCATTCGATACCTTGAGGCCGGAGAAGTCCAACTTGGCAAAGTCGGGATTATTCAGCAAGCCGTTGAACAAGGTATTCACGGCCGGGAACATATTGAATTTGTACTTTGCCAGCTCCTTGATGAACTCAGGAATGGCGCGCGGGTTCGGAATCAGGATATTCATTGCACCGGCGCGCGTGCCGAGCAGGCAGCACGAGGTCAACGCAAAGATGTGGTACAGCGGCAAGGCACACACCACGATCAATTGCTCGACTTTGGGTTCCTTGTCCAGCGCCGGCTGCAGCCAGCTTTCCGATTGCAGCACGTTGGCGATGATATTGCGATGCGTCAGCGTGGCGCCCTTCGATACGCCGGTCGTGCCCCCCGTGTATTGCAGGAAGGCGACATCGTCATGGCCAAGCTCAACCGGCTTAAGGCTCATGCGCGCCCCCTCGGCAAGGGCTTGCTTGAACGGCACCGCATTGGGCAATGAAAACGCCGGCACCAGCTTCTTGACGTTGCGCGCCACGAAATTGACCACCAGCCCCTTCAAGCCGAGCAGGTCGCCCAAGGTGGCAACCACGATATGCTTGATCTTGGGCGTCTTGGGCAGTGCATGCTCGAGCGTAACAGCGAAGTTTTCCAGGATGACGATGGCTTCGGCCCCCGAATCGTTCAACTGGTGTTCCAGTTCGCGCGGCGTATAGAGCGGGTTGACATTGACTACGGTATAGCCGGCGCGCAAGATGGCGGCAATCGTGATCGGGTATTGCAGCACGTTTGGCATCATCACGGCCACGCGCGCGCCCTTTTGCAAGCCGCGCGACTGCAGCCAGGCGCCGAGCTTGACCGACATCGCATCGACTTCGCCATAGGTGATGTGCTTGCCCATGCAGGCGTAGGCATCGCGGGCGGCATACTTGCGGAACGCCTCTTCAAGCAAATGCACCAGGGAACGGTATTGCGTGTAATCGATATCCGCCGGGACGCCCTTCGGGTAACTCTTCAGCCAAAATCTTTCCATGTGTGTCTCGTTTCGTTGTTATCTGTTTTAGGCAAACAAATCCCGGACGATCAAGGAAAATCGCCGGAATTCTGCTCTTCAATCTCGATGCTATCGGGCACCGCGCTTGCGTGCAAGCGTTTTGCGCAGTATTCGAACAGTTCATCTAACGGGATACGCATGTTGCGATGCAATATAACGCGTGCACGCAAATGGGTCGCGCCCTCCTCGTCCTGCTCACGCCGCACCTGGGCCAAGGCAATGGCGGGGTGTTCGAACAGTACTTCCTCGACTTGGCGCGGGAACACCCGCTGCCCATTGCGCAGCAGCATATTGTCCTTGCGGTCGATCACGGTGAAAAAGCCATCCTCGTCCATGGATGCGATATCGCCCGTGGCGAGCCAGCCGCCATGCAGCCGCACCGCGTTCAAGCCGGCGCGCTTGCCGTCCAAATCGTCGTAGCCGGCAAACACTTGCGGACCACGGATCCACAACTCTCCCCAGGTATCCACTCCAGCCTCGTCGCCATGGTCGAGATCGACGATCCTGGCCTGCGTATCGGGCAAGGGCAGCCCGACCGAGCCGATCTGGCGCCGCGCCGCCAAGGGCATGGCCAGAGCAGCCGGCGCAGCCTCGGTCAGGCCATAAGCTTCAATGAGGCGGCCACGCGTGATCTTTTCGAATTCCTCGCGTATCTCTTGCGGCAGGGGCGAGCCGCTGACCGCACAAACGCGGATCGAAGCCAGGCCGTAGCCGCGCACACCTTGCGTATGCGTCAGGTGGCGCACCATGCGCGGCGTCGTGGGGAAGTAGGTCGGGCGCGTGCGCCGCACCGTGCGCAACAGTTGCGGAATGTCGTTGTCGGGCAAAAGCATCAGCGTGGCGCCAAGATAGACGGCAAGGTGCAGCAACCCGGTCAGGCCATAGGCGGACGCAAACGGCTGATGCGCCAGGAAGCGTTCGTCGCCGGGACGAGATTCCGGAAGCCAATGGCGCAGTTGCAGCGCGTTGGAAGCAAGATTGCTGTGCGTCAACGGTACCGGCAGCGCCGTGCCACTCGTGCCATAGGTATAAGCGATGGCCGCCACGTCGCCCACTTCGGCCACGTGCAAAGGAGGAACCGTCAAACCACGCGAAAGCAGTGTCTTGAAATGCAGCAGGCGCGGCCTACCCTTTCCTGTTTCACCCGCTTCCTGATTGCCGCGGAACCACGGCAGCCAGTGTCCCTGCTGCACATTACGCAGCAAGGCGAAGCGAATCTTCTCTTCCCAGCCCAGGTAATCCATCTGCGACGCGAACACGATAGCGCGCAAGCCTTCGCATGCGATGCCGAACGAGGCCGCGCGCCAGCCATCGTAGCTGCGACTGGCGGCAACCAGCACGACGCAGCGCGTTTCTTTCATGCGCGCCATCAATATCCCGATGGAGGTGTCGGCGTCGGACAAGACTGGTACCGCCCCGATCTTTTGCGCGGCAAAGTAGGCAATGATCCAGTGCGGCGTATTGGGCAGCGCCAGCATCACACGCTCGCCCGGTTTCACATCGAGCGACAGCAAGCCGTGCGCAAAGCGGTTCACCAGCTTGTCCAATTCCCGCCACTTGATGCGCCGGCCGAAATAATCGATTGCCGGTGTCTTGGCAAAGCGCCGCGCCGTCGCTTCGAGCAAACGCGTCAGCGGCACGCTCGGCTGCCGTATCCAGTACGGCGTACGGCTATCATAGAACTTGAGCCAGGGCCGCTCCGCTTCCAGGGCCTTGCGCGCGGCGCGCCGTTCCGCCTTGTGCCGGGCCTTTTCTTCCAGCAATTCCATCGGATCGCGCTGCGCCGCCAGGAAGCGTTCGATGGCACGGTTGACCGCATCGGGCCGTTCCACCATCACCTGGTGCGCCGATACCGGGATCACCACTTGCTCCGCGCCGGGCACGAGCTTGGCGACTTCCTTGTATGAAGCATCGGAAAACAGGTTGTCGCGCTGGCCCAGGATCACCATGGTGGGGACACGTAGGGCGCGCAGCAATTCCGCACCATCCCAACTGGACAGGCCGTTGCGATTCTGCAGATAAACCACGTGCGCCGGCGGGTAGACGCGCGCGGCATTGAAACCGAACAGTGGCAACACTTCGCGCACCCAGGTCAGCACGCCGGGGGGCACGCGCAGCAGCATGCGTCCGGCCCAGCGCAACTGGAAGCGCACCGCCGAGGCGATAATGACCAGGGCCGAGACGCGTTCAGGATGCTGCTTGACGAAATAAGACGACAATGCGCCGCCGAAGGAGTGGCACACGAGGATGAACCGCTCGGGCACACGCAAGATTTCCAGCGCCGCTTCGATGTCACCGACCAGCTCGGGCACGTCGTATCGCGCGCCCTCGGCCGCCGTGGGCGCATCAGTGTAGCCGTGCCCGCGCAGATCGAGCGCCACGACGCGATAGTGCTCGTGGAATTGCTCGAGCTGGTATTCCCAATACGCCGCGCGGCCGCCAAAGCCGTGGATGAAAACCATGGTCGGGGCGGCATATTTGTCGCCCTGATCCGGCCCGGCATCGACCACGCTCATTTCCATGGAACCGCCGCCTGCCAGACGTTGCGGCAATGCGATGGTGCTGCGGTGCAGGTCTACGTCGAAGCGCATTATTGGATCTTGGGTGGCAATTGCGTGACGGGGAGCAGAGCCTTCAAACGTTCGCGCCGCTCGTCGATATCCAGTTCGGCCAATTCTCGCACGGCATCGTAGAACTTCGGGAAACTGCCTGCTTGCCGCAACAGCGCGCGGAAGGCCGGCACATAATCGTGATACGTCGCAAGCAAGGCCAGATTGGCGTTGTTGAGCGGGCGCGCAAACCAGGCGTCATACCCTGTATAACCGCCCCACGAAGCCTTCACGCCCTGGTATTCGTCGCGCAGCTCGGCAAAGATCGCCGCCTTGCGCATACGTTTGTCGTCGTCGCTTGCATTGCTGGCATAGTCGGCTTCCAATTTCTTGCGCGTATCCAGCAGCAAGGCCAGAAAGTCGGTCTCGCGCTTTTCCCGGCCCGCGTATGACCGACGCAACTTGTCGTCGCCGTGCTGTTCCAGCCATAGCGTAACGCCGGCCTCTTCCACCGCCGTGGCAAAGGCTTCGTTGAATTGCGAATCGCCCCTGGCATACACGGTCTGGTGTGCCAATTCATGGAAGATCATGCGTGCCAGTTCGGCGTCGGAATCGTTGACGAAGGTCGACAGCACCGGGTCGCTGAACCAGCCCAGCGTAGAATAGGCCGGCACGCCGCCCACCATGACGTCGTCGCCTTCACGGCGTAAATTTTCCGCGAAGGCATCGGCATCGGATTCGCGGTAATAACCGCGGTAAGACACGCATCCCGCAATGGGGAAGCACCACTGCCGGGCCTTCAAGGACAGCTCGGGCGTGGCAACCACATTCCACAGTACATAGCGGCGCTTCAAGTCGGCATAGGATTGATAGCTGCCGTTATCGGGCAAATCCAATTCGCTGACGGCAAAGGCGCGGATTTGCTGCACCTTTTGCAGGCGTTCCCTCAGCTTGCCGTCGGTTTGCGGATCGGCGAGCACTTCGGATATGGGCCTGGCCGAACCCAGCACCGATAATTCGCCGTGGACGGCTTGTGCGTAATAGCGGATCTCGGCGCACCCGCCCAGGGCCGCCGCCAAGATGAAAAGAAACGCCGCGCGCAACAGGCTCAAATCGAGCCGGCTTTCTCGACCTGCACCAGCAGATCGTAGAAGGTCGGTCCGCGCCCCATGTCGGTCAGGCGCTGGCTCGTCACCTCGTTGGCATTCTTGCCGTCTTGCGCCAGCTTCTTCCACCAGATCGACAGGCCCACCACCAGGCCCGGCCTGGCCTTGTCGGTGACACGCGCCTTTGCCGTGAACGAGCCCCGGTCATTGAAGATGCGCACGATGTCGTCCTGCGCAATGCCGCGCACGGCGGCATCCCCGGGGTGGATGTCGAGATGCGGCTCGCCCTCGGTATTGCGCAAGCTTTGCACATTGACGAAACTCGAATTGAGGAAGTTGCGCGCCGGCGGCGAAATCATCGCCAGCGGATACCTGGCCGCCAACTCCGGCGCACTCGCAAGCGATTCGTAGGGTGCGATATAGGTGGGCAAAGGGTCGAACCCATCGGCCTTCATACGCTCGCTGTAAAACTCGCACTTGCCCGAGGGCGTGCGGAAGTCGCCCTCGGCGAACGGCGCCTCGGGCAGGTTCAGTTTTTGCCACCCCTTGCGCTTCAACGATTCCCAATCGAAATGGATGGCGCGCTGATCCTTGTTGTTGAACGCCACAGCGGCGATCTCGTCATCGCTGTCGCGGAAACAGGCATCTTCATACCCCATGCGCGCCGCCAGCAGGCGGAATATCTCCGTGTTCGGCTTGGCCTCGCCCAAGGGTGCGATCGCGGGATTATTGGCCATCATATAGGTATGGCCGTAGGTCGAATGCACGTCGGTGTGTTCGAGCTGGGTGGTGGCCGGCAGCACGATGTCGGCATAGTCGGCCGTATCGGTCTGGAAGTGTTCCAGCACCACGGTGAACAAGTCCTCGCGGGCAAAACCCCGGGCCACCTTGCCGGACTCCGGCGCGACCGCCACGGGATTGGAATTGTAGACGATCACGGCCTGCACGCGCGGGCCGAATTCGGGCGAGGCTTCGCGCAGCAGATCGTCGCCTATCGTACTCATATTGATCGTGCGCGGGGCCGCGCCGGCCGGCTTCAGGTCGGGCCGCTGCAAGGCCGCGGCGTCGCGCGGGAAGCTGTCGGAGGTCGAAAGCTGCACGCCGCCGGCCGCATGGCGCCAGGCGCCGACCAGGGCCGGCAGGCAAGTGATATTGCGGATAGCCATTCCGCCGCCATGCGTGCGCTGCAAGCCGTAATTGGTGCGGATCGCGACCGGTTCGCCGCGCTTGGCCGTTTCGCCATACAGCCGGCCCAGCCATTCGACCTGCTCCGCCGTGATCCCGCACACTTGCGCGGTGCGTTCGGGAGTCCATTCTGCCATACGCTCGCGCAAGGCCTCGAAGCCCAGAGTATGGCGCGCGATGTAATCATGGTCGAGCAAATCGTCGCGGATCAGGACATGCATCATACCCAGCGCCAGGGCCGCATCGGTCCCAGGCAAAAGCGCCACGTGATGCTGGCACTTCTCTGCGGTCAACGAACGGTAAGGGTCGATTGCCACCAGCACCGCGCCGTTGCGCTTGGCTTCCTGCGCGCGCATCCAGAAATGCAGGTTGGAGGCAATCGGATTGCCGCCCCAGATCAAGATCAGTTTGGCGCTCTGGAACTGCTCCAGATCGGTGCCGATGCGCGCACCTATCGTATAGGCGTAGCCTACCCCGCCGGCCGTGGCGCATATGGTGCGGTCCAACAGCGAGGCGCCGAACTTGTTGAAAAAGCGTCCCGCCATCGCCTCGCCCTGCACCAGACCCATCGTGCCGGCATAGCTGTAGGGCAGCAGTGCCTGCGGATCGCTCAACGCCTTCAGGCGCGCGGCAATGGTATCGAGCGCCTCATCCCAGCTGATGCGCGCGAACTGCCCCGCCCCCTTGGGCCCGACGCGCTTCATCGGGTACAGCAGCCTGTCCTTATGATAGGTGCGTTCGGTATAGCGCGACACCTTGGTGCATAGCACGCCGGACGTCGGCGGATGCTCCGGATCGCCCTTGACCTCGGTGGCAATGCCATCCTTCACAGTCACGAGCAAGGCGCAGGTATCGGGGCAGTCATGCGGGCAAGCTGCCCGAACGATGGTGGTGGTGCTCATGCAATCTTTCCCATTTTTGACCATATGGTATACCGAGTGCCGTCATTGCGCTATGCAGCATGATTGCCACCGCACAATTTCCCGTCTCCCGGTATAGTGACAAGCTCGGCTGTTCATCGCAGCCTATAATGACAGAGCCTGCTTAGGGCCTGTTTGGTGTGCACGCAGTCGGGTTGCCGCCCACCCGAAACCGGTCGAATGCTAGGCGCGGCGACGAGTCGTAGCGGCACTACGGCGAGGAGCCGCAACAACGCAAGCGACCGGTTTCGGGCGGTGCGGCGATCCGCCTGCCCGGAGGGTTCGAGCGAAAAGGGCGCATTGCGGTGTTGCGGCGCTTGCTCAGGGAACCACCCTGAGCAAGCGCCGCGCCTTGCACTGCATCCCTTTTCGCTCGAACGTGCATACCAAACAGGCCCTAAGCAGGCTCATAACAGTCCCTCAAAAAGGGTCATGGAGTTGACATGAAATTAATCGATCCCATCGTCGCGTTCCAGTCTGAAATCCAGGCCATCCGGCGCGACATCCATGCGCATCCCGAACTGTGCTTCGAAGAAAACCGCACCGCCGATATCGTGGCAAAAAAACTGACCGAATGGGACATCCCCATTGTACGCGGTCTGGGCGTGACGGGCGTGGTCGGCATCATCAAGAACGGCAGCAGCAAACGCGCCGTCGGCTTGCGCGCCGACATGGACGCGCTGCCGCTGCAAGAAGTCAATGCTTTCGACCACGCCTCGAAGCATGCAGGCAAGATGCACGCCTGCGGCCATGACGGCCATACGGCGATGCTGCTCGGGGCGGCGCACTATCTGGCCAAGCACCGCAATTTCGATGGTACGGTCTATGTGATTTTCCAGCCGGCGGAAGAAGGCGGCGGCGGTGCGCGCAAGATGATCGAAGACGGTTTGTTCGACAAATACCCGATGGAAGCCGTGTTCGGCATGCACAACTGGCCGGGCCAGCCGGTCGGCACCTTCGGTGTCACAGCCGGGCCGATGATGGCATCGTCCAACGAATTCGAAGTCACCGTGCGCGGCAAGGGTTGCCACGCGGCGCAACCGCACAAGGGCATCGACCCCATCCTGGCCGCCGTGCAGATCGTGCAGGCCTGGCAAACCATCGTCAGCCGCAACCGCAATCCCCTGCTGCCGGCCGTGCTCTCGGTGACGCAAATCCATTCCGGCAGCGCCACCAACATCGTGCCCGACGAAGCGACGCTGGTCGGCACCGTGCGCACCTTCGGCCTCGACGTGCTCGACATGATGGAAACGCGCATGAAGGAAATCGCCGAACACACGGCTGCAGCCTTCGATGCCGAGATCGATTTCAAATTCAAGCGCAATTACCCGCCCCTGATCAACCACGAACAGGAAACCCGTTTCGCCGTCGAGGTGCTGCAGGCCATGGTGGGCAAAGACAAGGTCAACGACAAGGTCGAACCCACGATGGGCGCTGAAGATTTTGCCTTCATGCTGCAGGCCAAGGCAGGCTGCTACGTCTTCATCGGCAATGGCGAAGGCGAACACCGCATGGCCGGCCATGGCTTGGGCCCGTGCAACCTGCACAATCCGAGCTATGACTTCAACGACGAGTTGTTGCCCATAGGCGCGACTTACTGGGTGCGCCTGGCGGAAACTTTCCTGGCCGACGCCTGAGCCGGTTAGGGTTTGCAGTCAAATTTCGGGCCGGTCCGGTTAAATATCCGTGCTAAGGCAGCTCGTCCGGTTCCGTGCCCACCCGCTTGCCGGGATTCGCCTGCTCCAGCGCAATCAGGGCCGCGGAGTGATCGGCATGCGGAATCGTGGGCAGAATGCTGTCATAACGGGCCGCCACCAGTTCGGTCAGCGCCAATTGCACACCGGCCGCGGATGCCGCATTCAGGATATTGTGCATATCCTTGGCCTGACTCTTGACCTGCCCGCCGGGCAGGAAATTGCGCGCCAGCATGCGGGCGCCATGCACCTCCAGGATGCGGCTTTCGGCAAATCCGCCGCGTATGGCCGTGCGCACCGCTTCGGGATCGGCGCCGCCGGCCTGGGCCAGCAGCAAGGCTTCGGCCACGATATTGATCGTGCCGCCGACAATCAATTGATTGCACAGCTTGGCCAATTGCCCGCACCCGGGCCCGCCGACACGGGTGGGACGGCCCAGAACTTCAAGCACGGGCACGGCGCGGCGGAAATCTTCAGCGCTGCCGCCGACCATGATTGCCAAATCTCCCTGCTCCGCACCAAGCACACCGCCCGAGACCGGCGCGTCGAGAAACTGCACACCTTGTCCGGCCAGTTTCACATGCAAGCCTTGTGCCTCGACCTGTGCAGTGGAACTCATGTCGATCACCAGGGTTCCGGGCCGCAAACCGGGCAATGCCGCCTGCAGCACTTCGGCCACGATGAGGCCGGCCTCAAGCATGGTGATCACGACGTCGGCTTGGGCCACCGCCGCAGCCGGCGCGGCCGCAACCTGGGCGCCCAGATCCTGCAAAGCCTCGGCCTTGGCGCGGCTGCGATTCCACACCGTGACTGCATAGCCGGCATTGAGCAGGCGGCTGGCCATGGGCTTGCCCATCAAACCGATGCCGAGAAAGGCAAGCCTGGGCATGTTCGCTGTCATATCCGTCCTCTGATTTCAAATTTTCATAGCATAATGGCACTTCGAATCATCCAACTTCATATCGCCACCAGCCATGTCGGAAACCAATACTATACGCCCAGCCATCGACACGCCCATGCTGCTCGGAGAATGCCCCTTATGGCATGCCGAACAGCAGACTCTGTACTGGGTCGATATCCCCGGCAAGGCCGTGCACAGTCTGCATCCCGCCACGAACAAGTTCCGCACCTGGCCCATGGCCACCGAACCGGGCGCCATCGCACTGTGCAAGGAAGGTATTCTGGTCGCGCTACGCAGCGGCTTGTCCATGCTCGACGTGAGCAGCGGCGAATTGACCGCACTATCCGACGCCCCCTACGACACCGCCAAGCTGCGCTACAACGACGGCCGCGTCGATGCGGCCGGCCGCTTCTGGGTCGGCTCCATCTTCGAGCCCCGCGACCGCCAGGGTGCCACGCTCTACAGCGTCACGCACGGCAAGCTGCTCGACCACGAACAACCGGCCACGGTTTCGAACGGCCTGGCCTTCAGCCCGGACAACCGCACCCTATACCGCAGCGACACCACCAGCCACACCGTTTTCGCCTATGACTACGATCTGGAACAGGGTAAGCTGGGCGCACGCCGCGTATTGCGCGAATTTTCGCAAACGCGCGACGGCACCTACATCGGCCGCCCCGACGGCGGTGCAGTCGACAGCGAAGGCGCCTATTGGTGCGCCATGATGGAAGGTGGCCGCCTGTTGCGCCTGTCGCCCGAAGGCGAAATCCTGCGCGAAATCATGCTGCCGGCCCGCTGCCCCACCATGCTCTGTTTCGGCGGCCCCGACTTGCGCACGCTCTACATCACCACCTCGCGCAATGGTCGCCCCGAAGCGGAGTTGCAGCAATACCCGATGTCGGGCTGCTTGCTGACGATGGAAATCGATGTGGCAGGGTTGCCCGAACATCACTACCGGAGCTAATGAGAGGACGGTAGGTTGGGTTGAGCGCAGCGAAGCCCAACGCCGTCTACCACAATTTCGTACAGTTACGTTGTGCTTCGCTACGCTCCCCGTGCGGCAGCCGGCCCAACGCAATAACGAGCGGCAGCACGGATGGGGACGCAGGACGGGTTGCAACCCGCCAAGCGCATAAAAAAACGCCATGCATGGAAAGGTAAGGAGACGCCAGCACCATGACCAAATACATCCTCGCCCTGGACCAAGGCACCACCAGCTCGCGCGCCATCCTCTTCGATCAGCAAGGCGCCATAGCCGGTATCGCGCAGCAAGAGTTCACCCAGCACTTCCCCCAACCTGGCTGGGTAGAACACGACGCCGATGAAATCTGGCAATCGCAGTTGGCGGTGGCAAAAAAAGCCCTGCAAGACAAAAGCCTGACAGCGAAGGACATCGCCGCCATAGGCATCACCAACCAGCGCGAAACCACGGTGTTATGGGACCGCAAAACCGGCGAACCCATCGCCAACGCCATAGTCTGGCAAGACCGCCGCACCGCCCCGATCTGCGATGCCCTGCGCCAGGATGACAAGGCCGGCATCATCCAGCAGAAGACCGGCCTGGTGCTGGACGCCTACTTTTCCGGCACCAAGGTGCAATGGCTGCTGGATAACGTACCAGGCGCGCGCCAACGCGCCGAGCGCGGCGAACTCGCCTTCGGTACCATCGACTCCTGGCTGGTCTACAAACTCAGCGGCCGCCACGTCACCGACCCCAGCAATGCCTCGCGCACCATGCTGTTCAACATCCACACGCAACAGTGGGATGACGAGCTGCTGGGGCTATTGAATGTGCCGAAAAGCCTGCTGCCGGAAGTCGTACCAAGCAGCGGCAAAGTGGCCGACACCATCGCCCTAGGTGCGTCCATTCCGATCGCCGGCATAGCCGGCGACCAGCAAGCCGCCACCTTCGGCCAGGCCTGCCACACACCCGGCATGGCCAAGAACACCTATGGCACCGGCTGCTTCATGCTGATGAACACTGGCGAGAAAGCCATCGCCTCGCACAACAACCTGCTGACCACGATAGGCTGGAACGTCAACAACAAAACCGACTACATGCTCGAAGGCAGCGTCTTTATGGGCGGCGCTACCGTGCAATGGCTGCGCGACGGCCTCGGCCTGATCAAGACCGCTGCCGAAGTCGAACAACTCGCCGCCAGCGTGCCCGACACCGGCGGCGTGGTCTTCGTCCCCGCCTTCACCGGACTAGGCGCGCCGTATTGGGATGCCTACGCACGCGGCACCATACTCGGCATGACGCGCGGCACAACCAAGGCGCATATCGCGCGTGCGGCACTCGATAGCATCGCTTATCAGACGGCCGACGTGCTCGAAGCGATGCACAAGGACTCGGGCATCGCCTTGAGTGAGCTGCGTGTCGACGGCGGCGCGGCACGCAATGATTTGTTGATGCAGTTTCAAGCGGATGTGTTGGGCGTATCCGTCGTGCGGCCGCAGGTCACCGAGACAACTGCATTGGGAGCCGCTTACCTGGCGGGTCTTGGCGTTGGATTCTGGCACTCGCTGCGGGAAATCAGCTCGCAGTGGAAAGTCGAACGCAAGTTTGCGCCACATATGTCGGAAGACGAGCGCATGACCAAACTGGCATCGTGGCGCAAAGGCATTGAACGCTCACGGGAATGGAAAGGCTAACGGTCTACCCGACACCTGGCCCCAACTCGAGTGCTACACAAAGCGCATTTGACCGCTTGCTACTACTGGGCCTTGACTAACTCGACCCCATCCACCACCATCTTCCACTGCCCGCCTTCCTGATAAGGCGCCCTGGAAACCCTGAATGTCGTGCTCATCGGCCCGACACCAACGTCGAAATCGTCGCCGTGAAACTCTTTGATCGGCGCATTGATCGACGTTGAGGTATTGCCATCCTTGCGCTTGTAATTCACCTGGCCTTCCGCCTCAATATTCAAGTACATATTCTTCGCCTGCCATTCGCCGACATAAGCCGCCTTCTCTTGCGGTAACGGCTTGCCGCAGCAAGCCAGCAGCGCCGCCAGCAAAGTCATGATGGCGAGTCTTGCATAGTTCATGGTATCTCCCTGTTAAAGTAAGGCGGTTGGACGTTTCTCCTTCAAGAGGAAAAAAGCGCGCGATGCCTGAGCAGCCATTCGCGCTGCTCCAGCGTATCGGGCACCTCGGCCTTCCTGGCCTTGCTCACGCTGCGAAATGCGTCTTCTGGCGCGTACCCTTCGCGAACCAATACGCAGGCTGCGATCAAGCCGCTGCGGCCTATGCCGGCACGGCAATGGATAGCCGTATTCTTTCCCGATTTGATTTGCGCGTGCAAGTCTTTCACCAATAAAACTGTCTTTTCCAACGAGGCAGGCAGGCCACGGTCACGGATTGGAAAGTGGATGTAGCCCATACTGTTTTCCCTGCACAGATCGGGCTCGCGCGCCAAGCCGACTTCGCGCATTTCCTCGATTTCCATCAAGGAGACAAGGCGCCGCACGCCAAGAGTGGCGATGCCGCGAAACTCCTCGGCAATCCATTCGCCCGATACCGGCTTGGCCATCACCGCGAGAAAGCCCGCGCCGATTTGCTGGATTTTGTAGATTTCCGGACGCATGACCGTTTTATGTTCCAAAGATCAAGGATGCGCTGCCAACAGGCAGGTTTTGGCCCGGGCCAACATGAGCTTGCGCTCGCTGTCGTTCTGCGTCAGCCGCGCCGAGTGTTCGAATTCCATCTGCGCCTCGGCATAGCGCGCCAGTTTCACCAGCAGGTCGCCGCGCACACACGGTAACAGATGCGATTTTTCCAGCGCCTTTTGCGCCACCAGTGCGTCAACTATTTCCAATCCGGCTTGCGGTCCGGCAGACATGCCAACTGCGACGGCGCGGTTCATTTCCACGATGGGCGAAGGCGCCACCTGCATCAGCAAACCGTAGAGCGTGGCGATGCGCCACCAATTGGTCTCTTCCGCCGTACGCGCCTGAGCATGGCAGGCGGCAATGCCAGCTTGCAAGACATAGCTGCCTGGCAGGCCGTCGCCGACCAGGGGTTCCGCGCGCCGCAATGCTGCCAGGCCGCGGCCGATCAGCAAGTGGTCCCAGCGCGCGCGATCCTGATCGAGCAGAAGCACAGGTTCGCCGTCTGGCCCGATGCGCGCGCGCAGGCGCGAGGCCTGGATTTCCATCAGCGCAACCAGGCCATGCACTTCGGGTTCTTGCGGCGTCAATTCGGCCAGCACGCGGCCCAGGCGCAATGCGTCTTCGCATAGGGCAGGACGCATCCATTCGCCGCCAGCCGTGGCAGCATAGCCTTCGTTGAAGATCAGGTAGAGCACGGCCAACACGGATTCGAGCCTTTCGGCACGCTCTTCGGCTCGCGGTACTTCGAAAGGCACACGTGCCTCCGCAAGCGTGCGCTTGGCACGCACAATGCGTTGCGCGATAGTGGGTTCGGGTGCAAGGAAAGCACGAGCGATTTCGGCTGTCGTCAAGCCACCCAACAGGCGCAAGGTGAGCGCGATGCGCGCTTCGGGCGAGAGTACCGGATGGCAAGCGACGAACAGCAGGCGCAGCAGATCGTCATCGATGTCGTCTTCCTCGTTCATTGCATCGGCGAACGAGGCGGCCGTTTCAAGCTCGGCTTCGAGCTCGCGGCCGATTTCTTCATGCTTGCGCTCAAGCATCTTGCGCCGGCGCAGATGATCTATCGCGCTGTGCTTTGCCACCGTGGTGAGCCAGGCACCGGGATTGGCCGGAATGCCTGATTGCGGCCAGCGCTCCAGCGCCGCAACCAGGGCATCCTGCGCCAGCTCCTCGGCCAGGCCGACTTCGCGCACCATGCGCGCCACCGTGGCGATGATTTTGGCGGATTCGATCCGCCAAACCGCGTCTATCGCACGATGCGTGGCGCGACGGATGTCGCGTTCGCCCATGCTTACTTCTTTTGCTGTGCGGCCTCGTGCATCTCCTTGAAGCCTTCGGCCGCCTGCTGCACCTCGGGTGTGTAGTCTTCAAATTCATGCACTTGGCGAACCTCGATGATTTCCCCGTCATTCATCGGCGCGCGCCTGGCCCATTCGACGGCCTCCTCGCGCGACTTGACCTGAATCATCCAGTAGCCCCCCAGGCACTCCTTGGCCTCGGCAAACGGGCCGTCGGTCACGGTCGGCTTGCGGTCCTTGTAGGTGACGCGAAAACCGGCGGATGGCGGATGCAAACCGTCGAGCGCCAGCAGCACGCCCGCTTTTTGCAACGCCTCGTTGTATTTCATCATTTCGGCCACGTGTTCGGGGTCAGGCATCGTACCCGGTTCTGCGGTTTCGTAGCCCTTGGGAATTACCAGCATCATGAATCGCATTGCATTTCTCCTTCTGTAGTGAAGAGGTCAAGCGCAGCGGTGATGTTCACCTTGCCGCGCTTACCCCTACGACGAATGGGATGGGAGGATTTCGACAAAGCAGCCCGCCTATCCGGCCTATTTTTCCGCGTTCGCCTTCAAGTTGTTCAAGCCTTCCTCGAAATCCTTGCCCACCATCTTGTCCATGTTCATGAACATATGCATGAGCTTCATCATATAGGGGCTCGGGCCGTACATGGCCCAGGTGACGGTGGTTTCCCCGCCGGCAGAACTCAGATCGAATTGCGCCGTGTTGTGCGCTTCGAAGGGTTCGAAGAAGTCCAGCTTGATGACGATCTTGTCCGGCTGTTGGGCCTCGAGAATTTCCATCGCCCCCTTGCCGACCTTTTTGTTGCCCTGCCAGGCGTAGCCCGCCCCTTTGCCGCTGGCTGCACCGCTGAAGCTCCGGCTCATCACGGGATCAAGCTTTTCCCAGGGCGACCAGGCAGGCCAGTTGTGGAAATCGTCGATCAGGGCATACACCTTTTCCGGTGCGGCCTTGATGGTGATCTTGCGTTCGATACGGAAAGTATCCGGCCGCATGGCAGCCAGGATGAGAACAACTGCGATTAGGGCGGCGATGATGTACACGATAGTCAGCATGCGATTTCTCCTGCGCTTTGATGGATTTATATTTGGCATGACATTCTCCTGAGGGTGTCGATTGTCTTCGGGCGCGAATGTTTACGCGCTTGCCAATACGACGAACCGGCGCCATCGATTTCGACACCGGCTGGAAAATTTTTTGCCGTTTGCCGCAGCCGGGCAGGATTTGCTTACTTGCGTGACAGCGCTCGAGTGTAACACTCGTCCAGTTCGTCATGCAGGATGGAAAAGAAATGGCTCCATTGCCCGTTTTCAGCTGAGCAACAGAGCCACGTCAGCCGGAGGAGGATCGGATCAGCCGCAGTTTTCCGGCATGTTGGCCATATTGGCTTTCATCTGCTCGGGCGTGTAATCGTGCTTGTGCGTGGCGATCGACCAAATGTGGCCGAACGGGTCGATGACCTGGCCGTAGCGGTCGCCCCAAAACATATCGGCCATTGGCATGCGCGCCGTGGCACCGGCTGCGACAGCCTGGTTGAAAATCTTGTCGCAATCTTCCACGTAGAGATGGATTGTGACCGGCGAGCCTTTCAGGGCCCTGGGGCCGAGTGCGCCCATGTCGGGAAAGGCATCGACCAGCATCAAGACCGAATCGCCGATACGCATCTGTGCATGCATGATCTTGCCGTCCGGGGTAAGCATGCGGCCGTTTTCGATGGCGCCGAATGCTTTCTTGTAGAACTCGATGGCCTCCGCTGCGCCTTCGCAAACCAAGTGCGGGGTAATCGTATGCATGCCTTCGGGAATAGGTTTGACTGACATAGTCTCATCTCCTTCGCATATGTGTAGTGGGAACGTCCGGCACGACGCTCGCGGACAATCATGATACGACGCAGCGATGAGAGGAACATGACGCGGTCCGATTATTTTTTCGGCAAGATGTGGGGACCGGCGATAGCTTCCAAAAGGAAATTCACAAAAGCAAAACCCCAGTCAGCATGGCTGACTGGGGTTTTGCGGAATAAAAGCCTGACAATAACCTACTTTCACACTGGTTGCAGCACTATCATCGGCGCGAAATCGTTTCACGGTCCTGTTCGGGATGGGAAGGGGTGGTACCAATTCGCTATGGTCATCAGGCATAACTTGTTGTTGC
>DASVLJ010000059.1:0-34252 GCA_036384915.1 Burkholderiaceae bacterium | reverse complement strand
GTATCGCCCTGAATTTGTTGAAAAATGACAAGACCACCAAGCTCGGCGTCGCCAACAAGCGACTCAAAGCGGGCTGGAATGTAGACTATCTCGCCAAATTACTTGGGCTCACCTGTTAAGGCTTCATGCGATTGCCCTGGCATTATTTCAACGCACGCAAGCGTTCCTTGGCCGTCGCCGCCTGCGGCGAGCTGCCGTATTTGTCGACCAGCATATTGAGCGCGCGCTTGGCGCCGGCCTTGTCCTTCAATTCGACATAGCAGGTGGCAATCGACAGCAGGGCTTCGGGCGCCTTGTCGCTGTCGGGATAGGTGCGGACCACCACTTGCTGGGCCGCCAGCGCGCCCTTGTAGTCGTTTTGCAGGTAGAGGCTGTTGCCGAGCATGTATTGCGCATCGGCGCCATAGGCGGAGCCGGGGTAGCGGCGCTGGAAATCCTGCAGGGCCGTTGCCGCACCCTTGTAGTCGCCGCCCTTAAACAAGCCCTGGGCATTTTCATAGGCGCGCTGCTCACTGGCATCGACCTGTTTTTCCTGGCCGTTCACGTCGACCGCCACGGGCTCGACCTTCCGCAGGCGGGCATCGAGGTCGGTGTAGAAGTCTTTTTGCCGCTTTTGCGTTTCGGCCAGATCGTTGGTCAAGACTTCGATCTGGCCGCGCAGGCGGGCGACTTCCTGCCGCAATTGCTCGTTCTGGTTCAGCAGATCGAGCATGCCGCTCTTGTCGGCCTTGTCTGCCATCTTGGAGTCGATTTCCTGCTGCAGGTCGCCGACCTTGGTGCGCAAGTCCATGATGGCTTTGCGCGCCTCGTCGTCGTCGAAAATTCCGGCGTGCGCCGGCAGCATGGCAAACGTGAATACGGCCGACAGGGCCGCGGCTATTGCGGTCTTGGACATGGTCTCAGTTCAGGCGATCGGCAGTGGGATCAATAGACGATGTCGGCGCGGCGGTTCTGCGACCAGGCAGCTTCGTCGTGGCCTTGGGCCTTCGGCTTTTCCTTGCCGAAAGACACTGCTTCCATCTGCGAATCGGCGACGCCCATGGCCGCAAGCGACTTGCGCACGGCTTCGGCGCGCTTCTGGCCCAGCGCGAGGTTGTATTCGGCGGTGCCGCGCTCGTCGGTGTTGCCCTGGATGGTCGCCTTGCGGTCCTTCTTGCTGGCCAGGTACTTGCTGTTGGCCTGGATTACGGGCGCGAATTCGTCCTTGACGACATAGCTGTCGAAATCGAAATACACGCTGCGGTTGGCATCCGTCGGGGCCGGCAGTTCGGTGGTGGTGATCGGGGTCACGGCACGGGTATCCGAGGTCTTCGGCGTTTCCGTTTGCATCGGCTTGTCTTCGATCTTCGGTTTTTCGTCGAGCTTGGTCGACGAGCAGCCGGCGAACATCAGGGCAGCCGAGACTGCGAGGGCGATAGCGGAATATTGGCGCATCTTCTTCTCCTTGTTGGTATGGGAACCCTTTTCAAAACGGCCATGATATCGATTCCTGCCCATTTTGGAACGGGTTCCAATTAAGTAAAACAACATTATTTCATAAACGGACCCCAGGTGGGCTCGCTGATGTCGAGCGCCTGGTTCATCAAGGCTTGCTTCACACTGCCGTCCACCGAAACGACGGCGAGCGACTTGCGGTGCCCGATGTCGGTGGAATACATGATGTAGCGGCCGTTGGGCGAAAAGCTCGGGGCTTCATCCATGCTGCCGTTGGACAGGCGCAACTCTTGATTAGTTGCCAAGTCCAGTACATAAAGATTGAACTGGCCTTCGCGGCGCGATACGTAGGCCAGGGTCTTGCCGTCGGGCGAGATGCGCGGGCTGGTATTGAAGTCGCCGTGGAAGGTCACGCGCTGGGCCTGGCCGCCGCCCACGCCGACCCGGTAGATTTGGGGGCCGCCGCCGCGGTTGCTGGTGAAATAGATGCTTTGGCCGTCGGGCGAGAAGCGCGGTTCGGTGTCGATGTCGGCGCTGGTGGTCAGTCTGACCGGCGTGCCGCCGCCCGACGAATTGATCAGGTAGATCTGGGTATTGCCCGAGAGCGTCAGCGCCACGGCGAGCTTGCTGCCGTCCGGAGACCAGGCCGGGGCCGAGTTGTTGCCCTTGAAGTTGGCCACTTCATGGTGCTCGCCGTGCACCAGATCGACCACGTAGACGATGGGCTTGCGCTTTTCAAACGACACAACGGCGAGGTGCGTGCCGTCGGGCGACCAGACCGGGGAAATGATCGGTTCGGACGAGCGCATGGCATCGACTTCACCCTTGCCGTCGGCATCGGCCACGACCAGCTTGTAGGTACGCCCTTCCTTGGTGACGTAGGCGATGCGGGTGGAAAAGTCGCCCGGGATGCCGGTCAGCTTTTCATAAATGTCGTCGGCGATCTTGTGCGCCGCCAGGCGCAGGCGGTCGGCGTAGACGGTTTCGGCGAAGCCGGAAATCTGCGCACCCTTGCCGATATCGAACAGGCGGTAGCGGATCACGAAGCGGCCGTCGGCCAGCTTTTGCACGCTGCCCACCGACAGGGCAAACGCGCCGCGCGTCTTCCAGTCGTTATAGTTGACGTTGGTGGTTTCCGACATCGGGGAAGGCGTGTCGATGATGGTGAAGTAGCCGCTGCGCGCCAGGTCGGCCTTGATGATGACGCTCATCTGCTCCGGTGCGGTGCCTTCGTCGGCGAATTCGGCGATGGCAATCGGGATGCGCTTGCTGCCTACGCCTTCGGTGGTGATGTGCAGCTGCGCCTGGGCCAGCAGCGGGGCGCTGGCCAGCAGGAGCAGGGCGGCGAATCGTAACAGGGATTTCATCATGTTCGCTGGTCTTTCAAATGAATGGTGTGACGCGCCCGGTCACTTCTGGTCGCCCAGGCGGTTCGAACTGGTAAATTGGCGCGGCACCGAACCCGTGGCGCTGTCGAACGGGTAGGGCGCGGCGTTTTCAATGGCACGTTTGACCGCATCGTCCCAGGCCGGATTCCCGGAAGAGCTGGTCAATTTGACCGAGGCCACCGAGCCGTCCGGCAGCAGGGAAACCGCGAATTGCGCCGTCGCATTCTGGTCGGCGCCCGGCGGCGCATTGAAGACGATCAAGCTCTTGATCTTGGCTTGCACCTTGCCGATCCAGGCGCCATTGCCGCCCGGCTTGCCCGGCGCGCTCGGGCTGCCGGTGCCGGGGTTGCCGCCGGCTTCGCGCGTGATGCGCGCTCTTTCCTCGTCGCGCAGCTTTTGCATCTTCTTCTGTTCTTCCTGCTGCTCTTTCTTCTCGGCGAGCTTTTTCTCTTTCTCTTTTTCTTTCTCTTCTTCGCGCTTCTTGTCGGCTTCCTCTTTTGCCTTTTGCTTGTCCAGTTCTTCCTGCTTGCGCTGCTCGTCCAGCTTCTTCTGCTGGGCGATTTTTTCCTGCTCTTCCTTCTCCTGCTTCAGCCGTTTCTTTTCCTGCGCGGTGGCGATATCGGCATCGGGCACCGGCGGCGTCCGGTCTTCCACCTTGGGCGTGGGCACCGGCACGGGTTCAGGCTGTGGTTGCTGCACATCGAGTTCCTGCTGCGTGACCACGTAGTCCGGGTCGATGCTTTGCGGCGTCTGGCTGACCCAGTTGATGCCGATCCACAGGAAGGTGAACAGCAAGGCATGCATCAACACCGCGAGTACGACGGCCTCGATCCGCCCTGGTTCGCGCGGAATAGTGTAATGCGCCGAATCGTTCGTCATTCCTTGATCACCACCAAACCGACCTTGGGCACGCCCATCTTGCGCGCCGCGGAAAACACTTGCGCCACGTCGTCATACTTGACGTCTTTTTCAGCCGCGATCATGACCGGCATTTCCGTGTCCTGGCCGTGCAGTTGGCGCAGTTGCGCAATCAGGTCTTCACGCGAGGCCAAGCGCACCGTCTCGCCCGATCCATGGCCCTTGCCCTTGATCGTGATGGTGTTGCTGCCATCCAGCTTGAGCGTGATTTCGGCATATTCGGGCGGCGGCGAAGCCGTCTTGCCGGCCTTGGGCAGGTTGATCACGCCCGGGTCGTTCAAGGGGGCCGACACCATGAAGATGATCAGCAAGACCAGCATCACGTCGATATAGGGCACGACGTTGATTTCGGATTTGAGAGAGCGCTGGCGTCCGCCGCGCAAGCTCGAGGTTCTTGCCATGGCTTATCTCGATTGACGCTGCAGGATGTTGGTGAATTCTTCGATGAAGCTCTCGAAGCGGATGGCGAGCCGGTCGATATCGTGCGTGTAGCGGTTATAGGCCACGACGGCGGGAATCGCGGCGAACAGGCCGATGGCGGTGGCGATCAGCGCTTCGGCGATGCCGGGCGCCACGGCGGCCAGCGTGGCCTGCTGCACGTTGGACAGGCCGCGGAAGGCGTTCATGATGCCCCATACCGTGCCGAACAAGCCGACGTAAGGGGAAACCGAACCGACCGAGGCGAGGAAAGCCAAGTGCGATTCCAGCGCATCCATCTCGCGCTGGTAAGCCGCGCGCATGGCGCGGCGCGCCCCGTCCACGGCCAGCCCGGCGTCGTTACCGCTTGCGCCGCGGCTCGCCAGGGTGGCCTTGGTCTTGTGGAATTCGCTCATGCCGGCTTCGAAAATGCGTTCCAGCGCGCCTATCCTGGCATCGCTGTGGCGCCGGTTGGACGAGGCATCCTGGTACAGCGCGTTCAAATTGCCGCCGGCCCAGAAGCTGCGCTCGAATTCCTCGGTCTGGCTGCGCGCGCTGCGGATGGCGAACATCTTGCGGAAGATATACATCCAGCTCGTCACCGACACCCCGACCAAGAGGCCGAGAACCAGTTGAACCAGCAGCGATGCTTCGGTGATCAGGGTGACAAAGGAGAGGTCGGTCGTGACGTTCATGGATGGAGTGGCTCTTCTTTTATGATTGGATGGGCTATAGGCTCTGATGCGATTGATGCGGCTTACCCTCACCGCGGTGACGCCGGCCGGAATTTGCCGTGTGAATTCATGCGTGCCAGGCGTTGTAAATCTGTTATTGTGATCCGTCTTATTCCGCTCTTATTTTCTTGCTAACTTCATCCGGGATGGGGCTGGGCCGCAGCGATTCGACATCGACACAGCCGACCTTGATGTCGCCCGTCGCCAGCAGTTTGCGCTCTCCGGTCTGGCCGATGCGCCAGGCTTCCTGCCTGAATTCGACCGAAGCCCGTCCCAAGCGTCGGACAAGTACTGTTACGTTTAGTTCATCATCAAGTTGCGCGGGAGCATGATAATCGACTGCGGCGTTCTTGACGACGAAAATTACGCCATGCTCTTCCGATAACACATGTTGATTGACGCCCGCGGCGCGCAGCCATTCGGTACGCGCCCGCTCGAAAAACTTCAGGTAATTGGCATAGAAGACAATGCCGCCGGCATCGGTGTCTTCATAGTATACCCGGATGTTCCAGCTGAATTGGTCAAGCATATTGCTTTATTATTAATTTCGCTTGATCGTGAATGGCGAAAAGCCTTGGCAAGTCGGCATCATCTCAATGTAATTGATATTCACGTGGGGCGGCAGGGTGGCGATCCAGTAGGCGCTTTCAGCGATGTCGTCGGCCGTCAGCGGCACCGTGCCTTCGTAGACCTTGGCGGCGGCGGCATCGTTGCCGCGCATGCGCACGTTGGAGAATTCCGTGCCGCCGCACAGGCCGGGGGCAATGGTCGTGGCGCGCACCCCGGTGCCGACCAGGTCGGCACGCAGGTTGAGCGTGAACTGGTCGACAAACGCCTTGGTCGCGCCATAGACGTTACCGCCGGGATAGGGATAGGCGCCGGCCGTCGAGCCGATATTGATGACGGTGCCCGAGCCGCGCTCCACCATGGCCGGCAGCAAGAGATGGGTCATGGTCACGAGGCCGAGGCAATTGGTCTCGATCATGGTTTTCCATTCGTCGAGCGAGGCTTGCTGGGCCGGCTCGGTGCCGAGTGCCAGGCCGGCGTTGTTGATCAGCACCTCGATCTGGCGCCATTCGGCCGGCAGGGATGCCAGCGCGCCTTCGATCGAGGCCCGGCTGGTGACGTCCATTTCGAGCGGCAAGAGGTTGGGGCCGAGTTCCGCAGCCAGCGCCCGCAGGCGGTCGATGCGGCGCGCCGCGGCGATGACGCGATGGCCGTTGCGCACGAATTTGCCGGCCATGGCCAAGCCAAAGCCCGAACTGGCGCCGGTAACGAGTACGATCATGGCAATTTCCTGTAGGTGGTTTCGGCTGCCATTGTAGCGGAAAGTACTGGCGTTATATTTACAAGTTGGCGCCGCATCGCGCCCGCGGCACTGCTCGTAACGCGATCCGCGACGCTCTACGTAGCGCCATTCGTAGCGCCATTCGTAGCGCCATTCGCGGCACGCTCGTAGTGCTACTCTCTATGCTATTTGATAACAGGCGAGGAGGCTCTTGCTCGCCCTTGTCCTGCCCGGATGCCGCTCGTTCGGGCATTTCCACCGTTTGTCGGAAGCGTCCGATGCGACGAATATTTTGCGCTAGAGTAACGTTAATCAAAGGGAATCCGTAATGAACAGACACGTCCTATCTGCTGCAAGCCCCGCTTCAGGCCGTCAGGTCCAGGCCGGTTTCACGTTGATCGAATTGATGGTCGCGATCGTGATTCTTGGCATTTTGACAGCCATCGCTCTTCCCATCTATAAAAACCATGTGATCTCGGGCAAGATCCCCATCGCAACCGCAGGCCTGCAAGCGGAAGCGGTGGCGATGGAACAGTTTTTCCAGGATCACCAGGCCTATAACGCGACCGGTTCCGGCACGCCTTGCGGCAGCGCCAACAACACCACGTCGAACCAGTATTTCACGTTCTCCTGCGCGCCGGCCGCGAACCTGACGGCAACGACTTATACCTTGACGGCACAGGGAGTGGGGCAGATGGCCGCGTTCACCTATACGCTCGACCAGAGCGGCGTCAAGAGCACCACGCTGTCCAGTTCGGCGCCTTCGGGCTGGAGCGTGCCAAGCGGAAACGGCTGCTGGGTCATCGGTCCGGGGGGCAAATGTTAAGCAGGGCGCATTCGCGCGCCTTCACGCTGATCGAGCTGATGATAGCGATGGCTATCGTCGGCATCACGCTGATGGCCGGTCTGCCCCTGCTGAAAAGCTGGTCGCAAAACATGCAGGTCCGCGCTTCCGCCGAGGCGACCTTGAACGGCCTGCAATATGCGCGCGCCGAGGCGCTCAAACGGAATACCACGGTGCGCTTCACGCTGATGACGACGGCCGACAACAACTGCGCGGTGTCGACGGGGCAGACTAATTGGGTGGTCAATCTGGGCACGAGCTTGACCAACGACCCTTCCAGCGAATGCGGCAAGACGATCACCCCCGGTATTACGCAAAATAGCAGCGCCGCCACATATTCGCCCTATCTGCTGAAGGTCTATGCCGCCACCGGCGCGGGCAACGTCAACGTTGCGTCCACCGGCACGGTGGGCAACATGCTCGTCGTGTTCGATCAGTTCGGCAAGGTTCAATATCCCACCGTCGATACGCAATGGGTCTTTTCCTACCCCAGTGCCGGCGCGTGCGCCACCAGCAGCGCGGACGGCGTGGTGTGCATGAATGTCCTGATTTCCACCAATGGGCGCATGCGCATGTGCAACCCCATTTTGCCGTCCGGTTCGCCGCAAGGGTGCTGATATGACATTGCTCTCACGTGCCTCCCGTTTTCGCCGTGCCCACGTTTCCCGCCAGCCGGGCGCCGGCGCTGTACAGAAAGGCGTGCTGCTGATCGAGGCGTTGTGCGCGATCCTGATCTTCTCGTTCGGCGTGCTGGGGCTGATCGGCTTGCAGGCGAGCACGATCAACCAATCCAGCGACGCGAAATACCGCACCGCCGCAGCCGAGCTGGCCGATAAGCTGGTCAACCAGATGTGGGTCAGCGACCGCACCTACACGACCTATGCCACGGTATTCAACCCCTTATTCGTCAGCGGCGGCACGGTATATACGGCCTGGCTCGGCGATGCCTCGAAGCCGGGCACCGTGATGGGCACGCTGCCCGGTGTGACCGCGACGGCCAATTTGCCGACGGTCAGCATCGGCGGCCCCTCCGCGAATTGCGCGACCAAGGGCACTTGCACGGAGACCGTCACGGTCACGGTGAATTGGCAGGATCCGAAGGACGTTTCCACCGGCACGGTGCACAGCTATGTGCTCAACGCGCAGGTCAACCTTTACTGACGCAACATGCAGATATCGAGAGAGGGTCGCGTGATTTCCGGCACAATGCATGGTCCGCGTTCGCGCGGCTTCACGATGGTCGAAATCCTGGTGGCGCTGGTCATCGGCATCATCAGCATGGCGGTGGTGCTGCAAACCTTCAGCGCTTCCGAATCCACCAAGCGTACCACCACCGGCGGAGACGATGCGCAGGTGGCGGGCGCCTTGAGCCTGTTCGATCTGGAGCGCGACATGGCCCAGGCCGGCTACGGCATCAGCTCGACCGGCATACTCGGGTGCCAGTTGAAGCTGAATTCGACCGGCGGCAACAAGACCTTGACCGTGGCGCCCGTGATGATCAATCCGCCGACGAGCCTGATTCCGGCCGGCGACGCCAATACCGATACCTTGCTGATCATGTACGGCAATTCCACCGGCGCCGCCGAAGGCGATATGATCACCTCGCAGGCGGCAACGAACAAATACGTCATGCAATCCCCGACGGGATGGGCCGTGAACGACTATGTGACCGTGGTCCATGTTCCGCCGCAAACCGCGAATTTGACGCCCCTGTGCACGACGGTCTCCATCCTCGACAAGATCACCGCCATCCCAACCGGCACCAGTTCCACCGTGACCGTCGGTACCGGCGTGGCCGGCCTCGCCGCCAGTACGTACACCCTGTACGATCTGGGGCAGTCGCCTGTCATCGTCGGCTATGCCGTCCGCAATGCGGCACTGACGTCGTGCAATTACATCGCGGCCGATTGCTCCAATACCGACAACTGGACCGAAGTGTCCAGCAATATCGTCAGCATGCGTGCGGTCTATGGCCATAACCATGGCTCCTCCGGCATGAGCGCGTCGACCTGGGATCAAACCACGCCCTCGGGCACGAACACGACCTGCTCCTGGGCGGATACCGCGGCCGTCGCCATCGGGCTGGTAGCACGCAATACCACGGCGGTCAATTCCGGCGCGATCAATTCGAACAACGGCACCGTCGCGGCAAGCAGCAACGTCACCACCACGGCGCCCGTCTGGCGGGAGGCGGTCTGGAGCACAGGCTCGTTGACCTGGGGCGGTACCACGGCGACGAATATCCCGATGGACCTCTCGTCCAACGTCGGTATTCCAGCATCCAGCGGCTATACGTGGCAAAACTACCGCTACCGCCTGTATTCGACGGTGGTGCCGCTGCGCAATATCACAGCGATGGGAAAGGTGTCGGGATGCTGACCGCGAAGAAAATCGCCGGGAAAACGGTATGGGCGCGCGCCGGCGAGCGCGGCATGGTGCTGATCATGGTGATGATCGTGCTGGTAGCCATGATGTTTGCCGGCGTCGCCATGATGCGTTCGGTCGATACGGCCAACCTGATCGCCGGCAACATGGCGTTTCGCCAGGGCGCGACGCACCAGGGCGATTTCGGCGTGGAAGCCGCAATCGTGTGGCTCCAGTCGCAATACGCGCTCAACACCACCACCCTGGAGACCAATAATACCGCGCAGGGCTACTACGCGACGGTAAGCCCAGGCGTCAACAGCCCGGCGGCGGGGCAGACCTGGGATTCCTATTGGAGCGTCCTGGATCCGAACCCGATTTCGCGCCCCGTCTCGACCGCCACCCATAGCGGGAACGTCTATACGTTGGCGACCACCAGCAACGGGTATACCGTGTCGTATGTGATCCACCGCATGTGTCCGACCGCTTCCACCAGCAACGGCTGTATCTACTCGCCCGTCTCCACGTACTCCGGGGGGAACAGCTACAAGGCCGGCAACCCGCAGAATTTTCAGTTGACCGGCGCCTCTTACTATCGCATCACCGCGCGCATCGAGGGGCCGCACAATACCGTCAGCTACGTCCAGACCCAGGTCGCGATGTAGCGGGGATTCAAACGATTGGGAACTATCATGATAACGACTATTCGCTCCAGGCAAGTGGCTGCAAAGGGATGGGCCTGCTCGATCATGCTGGCGGCGGCAGTTTCGCTGCCGGCCCAGGCGGGCAACACGGATCTGGCGAGTTCGCCGCTGGTGACGTCGTCGAGCTCGTCGGTCTATCCGAACGTGTTCGTGATGATGGACGATTCGGGCAGCATGAACTGGGACTTCCTGCCGGATAACCAGGACTACGCCTACTACCCCATTACGTCCTACGGCTATGCGAGTTCGCAGTGCAACGGGGTGTTCTATAATCCGAACATCAACTACACGCTGCCCTTCAACGCGGACGGTACGCAATACCCCAATCAACCGTTTACTGCAGCCGCAAACGACGGCTACGGCATCTATTCGGGAACCACCGACCTCAGTACCGGCTTCACGCTCGGCATCTACCAGGACAACAGTTCGGACTCCGGTTTTTCCCGCGGAACCGCGCCGGCGGCAGGGCCGGCATACTACTATCTATATTCCGGTACGCAAACCAGCGCTTACCAAAAGAGTTTCATCAACACGAGCAGCAAGTTTTCCACGGAATGCAATACACCGGTGTCCGGCGTCACGTCGACGTTCAAAATATCGACGCAACGGGGCAGCAATGCGACCGGTATCGCCTCGATCACCGTGAACGGCACGGCCATCGCGTCGAGCGTGGCGGCGTCGAAATATCCCCAGGCTCTGGGGGCTTCCGTCGTTGCCGCCGTCAATGCTTACGGCAACGGCTATTCCGCGACTTGCAATGTCAGCGGGGTTGCCTGCAAATCGTCGAGCACGAGCACGTCCACCGCCACGGTCATCATCACCGGCCCCGCCAGTGTCGCCGGCGGCACGATAACGCCCGTGATCACCTTGGACAACGGCACCGATTTGCGGATCAGTTACGGCCCAACGGCTTTCGGCGGCAGCAATGTCTTCACCAAGGTGGTGGTGTCCTCGACTTCCGGCCCCGGGGGGACCAACGAGATGCAAAACTTCGCCAATTGGTGGAGTTACTACCGGACCCGGATCAATACGATGAAATCCGGCCTCGGCGTCGCGTTCTCGTCGCTGGGCGCGACCTATCAGGTCGGCTTCGCGACGATGAACAACAACGGCGGCTACGACATGGTCAACACGGCCCCGTTCAATGCGACGCAAAAGGCCGCATGGTATAGCACGGTTTATCAAACGCAACCCGGCGGCGGCACCGGGCTGGTCGATGCACTGGCGAGGGTCGGCAAGTATTATGCGAATAAGCTCTCCTGGATCAACAACGTCCGGACGACCGATCCGGTCGGCTATTCCTGCCAGCAGAATTTCGCCATCGTGTCGACCGACGGCTATTGGAATGTGGCTTCCTCCACGGCGTCCCTCACCGGAGGGGCCGTGGGCAACCAGGACGGCGGCAGCACGTCAATTTCCTATGTGTCCAGCCTTGCCGGCGCACCGACGTCGATCGCTGCGGCCCGGCCATATTGCGACGGTAATTCCGGCTGCTCCGGCAACAGCAACAGCGGATCCGGTTCTTCCAACACCCTGGCCGACGTCGCCATGTATTACTACATGAACGACATCCGCAACTCGACGCTCCACAACTGCACCAGCGGGTCGACCGGCAACAACGTCTGTACCGACAACGTGCCGACGACGACGGCCGATCCGGCGTCCTGGCATCACATGACGCTGTTTACCATCGGCCTCGGCGCCCCCGGCTACATGCTGTTCGATCCGAACTATGCCAACGAGACGGCGACCAGCACGATTCACGACTATTACGACGTGAAAAACGGCACGCCGTCGGGGGGCGCATGTTCCGGCTCCGCCTGCCACTGCCCGTGGAATACGGGAGGCACGGCGGCCGGTTACTACGACCAGACCTCGTATACTTCCGGCCAGGCCTGCAATTGGCCGATTGCGGATGCGAACGGCTACCCCTCCAACATCGACGACCTGTGGCATGCCGCCGTCAACGGCCATGGCAGCTACTACAGCGCGACCGACGCTGCGGCATTGGCGGCCGGCCTGAACACCGCGCTGGCTGCGGTCAAGCAATTGCTCAGCAATTCTGCGGCGGCAACGACCAGTAGCCCGAACGTGACGTCGTCTTCCGACTTCGTTTTCACCTCGACCTATACTTCCGCGCTGTGGGTCGGCGAATTGAGCGAATATACGATCGATCTGACGACCGGCGCACTGAGCGCCGCGCCGGCCTGGACGGCCGCCGCCCAGCTCGACAGCGTGCCCTATGCGACGCGCAAGATTTTCTTCAATAGCGGCGGCACGCTGAAAGCGTTTACTTGGGATAACTTGACTTCCGCGCAGCAAGCCTATTTCCAGACTCCGCACATTTCGACCCTGTCGCAATTCTGCAGCGTCGGGACGTCCTGCCTGACCGCCGCCCAGCAAGCGGCTGCATCGGGGCAGCCCATGTTCAATTTCGTGATCGGCGACCGCTCCAACGAAAGCGCCGACACCTCGGCATATTTCCGGGTCCGGACGCACGTTCTGGGCGACATCGTCGATTCGCAAGCGGCCTATGTCGGCGCTTCGCTGTTCCAATATACCGATGCCGGCTATTCGGACTTCATCACCACCAACTCCACGCGAGCGGGCGCCGTCTACGTCGGCGCCAACGACGGCATGCTGCACGCTTTCAATGCGGGCAATAGCGCAACCAATGCGGGTACAGGTGCCGAATTGTGGGCTTTCGTGCCCACGTCCGTGATGCAGAACATGTATATCCTGGGCGACAAGAATTACGCCAATCTGCACCAGTATTTCGTCGACGGCGCGCCGGTGACGGGAGACGTCAGTTTCGGCGGCGTCTGGCATACCATCCTGGTAGGCGGCTTGAATGACGGCGGAATGGAATATTACGCGCTCGACGTCACCGATCCGGCCAATCCCAGCCTGCTGTGGGAGTTCACCAATCCCAATCTCGGCTATAGCTACGGCAACCCGGTGATCACCAAGCTGTCGAACGGCACGTGGGTAGTCTTGCTGAGTTCGGGCTACAACAATAACTCTGGAGGGGGCGACGGCAAGGGGCACCTGTTCGTGCTCAACGCGCAGACCGGCGCGATCCTCAACCCCAATTCCACGGCAACGTCCGTCGGCAGCACGACCTCGCCCTCCGGCCTTGCAAAGATTTCCGCTTTCGCAGCCTCGCGCCTGACCGACAATACCTCGTTGCGCGCCTATGGCGGCGACTTGCTGGGCAATCTGTGGCGCTTCGACATCAATAACGGAACCAGCCCGCAGCTTTTGGTGACCTTGAAGGATGCGAGCGGCAACACGCAGCCGATCACGACCCAGCCCGAATTGGGCGTCGATAGCAGTTCAAGCGCGGACGTCATCTATATCGGGACGGGCCAGTACCTGGGCGTGTCCGACTTGAGCAATACCAGCCAGCAAAGCTTCTATGCGATCAAGGACCCTCTGTCGACCACGACAAGCGGCGCAGTGTATACCACCTCGCCGCAAGCGTCGGGCAGCAACTTCATCCAACAGACGCTTACCACCACCACTTGTCCGGCCAGCGCTTCGGCCTCGGTTTGCTCGCCCGGCCAGGTTGTCGAGACGAGCAGCAACAACACGGTCTCCTTTGCGACCAACAACGGTTGGTACGTCAATTTCCCGACAAGCGGCGAGCGCGACAATACCGATGCCACCCTGGTGCTGGGCACGGTGGTTGTGTCGAGCAACACCCCTTCGAGTTCGGCTTGCACGACCGGCGGATCGAGTGTCTCCTATAACTTCAGTGCCCTCAACGGCGGCCCCATCTCGACGGCAACGAACGTTGCCGGCGTGAGCCTCGGCAGCAACACCACGTCCGGCGCCACCGTGTTCCAATTGCCCAATGGCACCGTGGGCGCGATCAACTGTTTCTCCAACGGTACATGCTCGACCTCGACCGTTCAGTTGCCGCCGGCGGGTGGAACGGCCCGCCGCGTGGGCTGGCATGAGGTGAACTGACCGATAGCATGCGCCGCCCTTTTTCCGCCAAGCCGCTGCAAGACGGAGGGGCAGCGGAAAAAGCCGCGCGCCGATACTGAGCTTGGATATGGAACTATGGGCGCCGCCTCCGGACGCTGAACTGCCGGCCGGCGGTTGGCGCCCGGCCGCGCTCACGCTTCTGGTGCATCTCGCGTTTTTCGGTTTGCTGTTCGTGGGCTTGCATTGGAAGCGCGCCTTGCCGCCGCTCGACGAGGGCGTGATGTGGATCGTGCCGGCCGACGTGCCGGTGCAGGAGATAAAGCCGGATGCCGAGAATGCCGCGCCCGAGGCTCCCCCGACCAAGACCCCCGATATCAACCTTGGCGGCAGCGGCATGCAAGACGCCGCCGACAGCGGCGCAAAGCCTGCCGCGCCACCCAAGCAGCAAGCCGCGCCGGTCGAGGCCGCTGCGGGCGACGTCGAGAAGCAGGCGGATGCCAATCCGCAAGATGGCGATAGCGACAATGAAGCGGAAGACGGCGCCGCAAGCGACATTCGCGTTCGCATTGCGATGAACACGGAATTCGCCGTTACGGCGTTGCAGCGCGAGACCAAGGTGGCGGTTGAATTTGCCTTGAGCCTGAGGCCGGACGGCAGCATTGCCGATTTGCAGGTGACCAAGTCGTCCGGCAACCCCGGATTTGACGAAGCGGTACGGCTTGGCATTGTGGCCGCGCAGCCCTATCCGAAAAAGCTCGCCGCAAAGTCGCCCGATGTGGATGTCACGATACGCGCCCTCGATGTCGATGTCGTCCATCGTTTCCCCGGGACCACCACTTTACCTTAGGATTTCCTTCAGCCTTCCTTGGCAAATCCAAGTCGGCAAAGCGGATGCCTTGGACCGCATCGAGAGTGCGGTGGGGCGCCGCATTGCGCCGCATGCGGTGACGGGGCGACGGGGCGAGAAGCAGGCTTTGCCGCTGCTTACCCACGCCAAGTTGCCGAAATTCCCCGCATAAATTACAATTGCAGCACCATTTCGTCTCACGTGACTGGCGAGCATGCCAAATGTTTCTTTTTGGCAATAAGGTGGGCATCCACCGGGGAGCGTGAGATTTCACTGTAGCCGTGCGCCTGGGTAGCCAAGATGGTAGGACCGACCGTTTGAGGCTGCCAAATTCCGATATCGCATCCCGATACTTTTTGGCCCTCATTCGATTGAGCTCTCACTGCATACCTTGATCGATTGGAGTTATTTCATGTTCAGCAAAGACCAGACCCTTGCCAAAGTCGACCCCGAACTGTGGGGCGCCATCCAGAAAGAAAACCAGCGCCAGCAAGACCATATCGAGCTGATCGCTTCGGAAAACTACACCTCGCCGGCCGTGATGGAAGCGCAGGGGTCGCAGTTGACCAACAAGTACGCCGAAGGCTATCCCGGCAAGCGCTACTACGGCGGCTGCGAATTCGTGGACATCGCCGAATCGCTGGCCATCGAGCGCATCAAGAAGCTGTTCGGCGCCGAAGCGGCCAACGTGCAGCCCAATTCCGGTTCGCAAGCCAACCAGGGCGTGTTTTTCGCCATGCTCAAGCCGGGCGACACCATCATGGGCATGTCGCTGGCTGAAGGCGGCCACCTGACGCACGGCATGGCGCTGAACATGTCGGGCAAGTGGTTCAACGTCGTCTCCTACGGCTTGAACGAGAAGGAAGCGATCGATTACGACGCGATGGAACGCCTGGCCCACGAGAAGAAGCCCAAGCTGATCATCGCCGGCGCTTCGGCCTATTCGTTGCGCATCGATTTCGAGCGCTTTGCGCGCGTGGCCAAGGATGTCGGCGCCTATTTCATGGTCGACATGGCGCACTACGCCGGCCTGATCGCCGCGGGCGTCTACCCGAACCCGGTGCCGCATGCCGACTTCGTCACCTCGACCACGCACAAGTCGCTGCGCGGCCCGCGCGGCGGCATCATCCTGATGAAGGAGCAGTTCGCCAAGCAGATCAATTCGGCGATTTTCCCCGGCTTGCAAGGCGGCCCGCTGATGCACGTCATCGCCGGCAAGGCCGTGGCCTTCCAGGAAGCGCTGCAGCCCGAATTCAAGACCTACCAGGAACAGGTGGTCAAGAATGCCGACGTGCTGGCCAAGACCCTGATCGCGCGCGGCTTGCGCATTGTCTCCGGCGGCACTGAATCGCACGTGATGCTGGTCGATCTGCGCCCCAAGAAGATCACGGGCAAGGCCGCCGAAGCCATTCTCGGCTCGGCGCACATCACCTGCAACAAGAACGCCATCCCGAATGATCCGGAAACGCCGTTCGTCACCTCGGGCATCCGCCTGGGCAGCCCGGCCATGACCACGCGCGGCTTCAAGGAAGCCGAATCGGCCAAGGTCGGCGAGCTGATCGCCGACGTACTGGACAACCCGAACGACGCGGCCACGATCGAGCGCGTCAAGGCGGAAGTCAAGACGCTGACCGACGCGTATCCGGTCTACGGCTGAACGCGTTAAGCTTGGCGGAGGCGTATGCGTTGCCCTTTCTGTCAGCATGAAGAGACACAAGTCCTCGATACCCGCGTATCCGAGGAAGGGGATTCGATACGCCGCCGCCGCCGCTGCGCCGCCTGCGACAAGCGCTTCACCACCTATGAGCGCGTCGAACTGGCCATGCCGGCGGTGGTCAAGAAAAACGGCAGCCGCAGCGAGTACGATGCTTCCAAGCTGCGCGCCAGCCTCTCCCTGGCCTTGCGCAAGCGCCCGGTGCCGGCCGAAGCGGTCGATGCGGCGATCCACAAGATAGAAGAGAAGCTGCTCTCGATGGGGCAACGCGAAGTGCAATCCGGCCACATCGGCGAGCTCGTCATGCGCGAATTGAAGCGGCTCGATAAAATCGCCTATATCCGCTTTGCCTCGGTCTACAAGAGCTTCGAAGACGTCGCCGAATTCCAGGACGCGATTGCCGAAGTGGGGCGCGAGCGCAAATCCCGTTCATAACAATGCAATGATCCTGTCCGATCAAGATGCCATGCGCCTGGCCCTGGAATGGGCGGCCAAGGGCATGTATATCACCGCACCCAATCCGCGCGTGGGCTGTGTCATCGTCAAGGATGGCGAAGTGATCGGCGCGGGCCACACCCAGCCGCCGGGCCAGGCGCATGCCGAAATCCAGGCGCTGCGCGATGCCGAGGCGCACGGTAAAGACGTGAAGGGCGCCACGGTCTACGTCACGCTCGAGCCCTGCAGCCATCACGGCCGCACGCCGCCCTGCGCCGATGCGCTCGTCAAGGCCGGCGTGGCGCGCGTGGTGGCGGCCATCGGCGACCCCAATCCGCTGGTGGCGGGGCAGGGCTTTGCCAGGCTGCAGGCGGCGGGCATCGCGACCGCATGCGGCGTGCTGGAAGACGAGGCGCACGAAATCAATATCGGTTTTTTCTCGCGCATGCGGCGCGGCAAACCCTGGGTGCGCATGAAGACCGCGGCCAGCCTGGACGGCAAGACCGCGCTCTATAACGGCAAGAGCCAATGGATTACTTCGCCCGAGGCACGCGCCGACGGCCACCTCTGGCGTGCGCGCGCCTGCGCCATCCTCTCCGGCATCGGCACGGTGCGTGCCGACAATCCGCAACTGAACGTGCGCGGCGTCAAGGAGTTGGGCATTACGTTGCCGCGCCAGCCGATCCGCATCGTGGTCGACCGCGCCCTGGAATTGGACCCCGGCGCGCAAGTGCTCGAAGGCGGCGGCACGCTGGTGATCGCGGCGCGGCGCGACCCGGAAAAGGAAGCTGCCCTGCGCGACAGGGGCGCCGAAATCGTCGTGCTGCCCAACCCGCAGGGCAAGGTCGATTTGCCGGCCCTGATGCTGGAGCTGGGCCGGCGCCAGATCAATGAGCTGCACCTGGAATCGGGCTACAAGCTGAACGGTTCGCTGATCCGCGAAGGCTGCGTTGACGAGCTGCTGCTTTATCTCGCCCCGAATCTGCTCGGTGCCGCGCAAGGCATGTTCGAGTTGCCGGCCATTGAAGATTTGGCCGAGCGCCGCCATCTGGCTTTCCGCGAGGCCAAAATGGTAGGCCCGGATTTGCGCATCCTGGCGCGTTTTATCTAAGGAATTCCCATGTTTACCGGTATCGTCGCCGCAGTCGGCAAAATTACTTCCATCACGCCGCTGGGCGCCGGACCGGATGCCGGCGTGCGTCTGGCCATCGACGCAGGCAGCCTGCCCATGGCCGACGTGGCCCTGGGCGATTCGATCGCCCTGAACGGCGCCTGCATGACGGTGGTGGAAAAGACCGGCGCGGGTTTCACGGTCGACGTCTCGCGCGAGAGCCTGTCCAAGACGGTGGGCCTGGACAGCCTCTCCGAAGTGAACCTGGAGAAGGCATTGACCCTGGCCGACCGTCTCGGCGGCCACCTCGTATCGGGCCACGTCGACGGCCTCGGGACGGTCAAGCGTTTCGAAGCGGTGGGCGAGTCGCACGAGCTTGTGATCGAAGCCCCCAAGGATATCGGCAAATTTCTGGCCTATAAAGGCTCCATCGTGGTCAATGGCGTGTCGCTGACGGTCAACCGCGTGAACGACACGGCGGCCGGCTGCGAGTTTTCCATCAACCTGATTCCGCACACCATCGCCGTCACGACGCTCAAGCATCTGTCGGTCGGCCGCCAGGTCAATCTCGAAGTCGATCTGATCGCGCGCTATGTGGAGCGCATGTTGTCCGTGAAGCAATGAAGCAAGCTGGGACTTGTCCCAGCTTGCACGTGATATATCTGCCGGGGCAAGTCCAAGCATGCGTGCTTTGCGTGGACCCGGAAACCGTCCGCCCATAAAAAAAGTCCGCAGCCATGCCGGCTACGGACTTAACCCATTGGGTATGGGGGGGATAGACCGCTTTACTATAGCGTGGGCCGGTTCAAGCTTCCCCCTTTGTTACCCAATCTTACATTTAGGACTGGACTGTTAGCCCAAGACATGGCCGTAGCCATGCCTTGTTGTCAACTGCCTATCAGAAATCAACCTGGAACGAGGCCGAAACCAGGCGCGGGGCGCCGAGGTAGTAGTACACGCCGCCGGGTGCCACGCCGTTGATCGTTGTCGAATTGGTGACGCTGTTCGATGCCGGGTTCATGTATTGCTTGTTGAATACGTTGCTGACGTTCAGGCGCAGCGTGGGGTTCTTGAACATGGCGCTGCCCTGGAATTGATAGCCCGCGTCGAAGTCGCACAGCGTATAGCCGGGAGCTTCCTGGTCGTTGACCAGGGTAGCCCATTGGCTGCTTGTGTGCTGCGCCTTGAAGCGTGCATACCAGACCGGGGTTTCATATTGCACCGACAGGCCGACCTTGGTCTTCGGCGTCACGGGAAATTCCTTGCCGGCCGTCGGCAGCACGCCGGTCTTGCTGACCTGGATGTTGTCCTGGATTTCGCTGTCGGTATAACCGAACGAACCGTAGGCCGACCAGCCGTTGATCGGCGTGTTGCCCGCTTCGAGTTCGAAGCCATGGGTCTTGACCGAGCCGGCGTTGATGTAGGAGCCGACCTGGGTTTCCGGATCGAAGGCATTGGCCATGCGGTTGCGGTAGTCCACGGCAAAGACGGTCGCTTGCGCGATCATGGCCTTGCCCTGATAGCGGTAGCCGACGTCGAGATCCCACGAGGTTTCCGGTTTTACGACGGAGGAAAGCACGGGCAGGCCGTTGACGATGGTGACGTTGTCGCCGGTCGAAGACGAGAAGGCGAAGTTCGGCGGCGCCTTCATGTTCTTCGACAGGCTGGCGAACATTTGATTTTCGGCGTCGAAATCGAAACGGGCGCCGATCTGCGGCAGCACGTCGTTATAGGTGCGCTTGATTTCGTAATACGTCGCCGAGTTGTTGCCTTCGTTGGGCAGGTTGGTGAAGTCGCGGCGGATGCTCGGGTCGCGCACGCCGATGTTGATGCGCAGCTTGTCGTCCATCAGGGCGATCGTGTCTTGCAGGAAGAATTGCCAGGCGTCCGAGATCGTCAGCCAGTCGCGGCCCTGGTAGGGCGAGCCGTCGACGCGGTCGACGTAGCTGCCGCGGAACCACGGATCGGCAATGTTGCCGTCGGCGGGCAACAATTCCATCGGCGCGGTCTGCTTGTGGTGCGCCTGTTCGTACCAGAAACCGCCGAGAATGGTGTGGTTGGCCAGCGTCTCGACGATCGAGGTCGTGATGCCGGGACGGTCGGTCTTGGTGATGGAAGACGTGGCGACAAGCACCTTGTCCAGCGTGTCGCCGTCGCCGTTCAGATCGACGCCTTGCAGCTTGCCGGTGGCGGGATTGAGGAAGCCGCTTTCGGCCATCAGCTTTTCCTGCGAACCGCCCGTGCCGTAGCCGAACCACAGATAGGGCATGACTTTCAGCTCGGTGCTGTCGTTCAGGCGGAAGTGGCCGGTGGCCGAAGCGATGACGTTCTCGAACGGGTTGAGCGACAGCTTGTAGTAGGCCGGGCTTTGGCTGACATCGCTTTGCGCAGTACCCTTGACGCCGTTAACGTGGCCGGAGAAGGCCGAGGCGTAGTCGTAGTAATAGCCATGGGCATTCAATTCGGCCAGGCTGGGGTCGTAGATGTTGTTGTTCAACATGCGGTTGACCAGCACCGCGCCCGTGATGTAGTTGAAGCGGTCGAAGTCGAAGCGGAAACCCATATCGACGTGGTCGCGCGTGGCTTTGCCTTCGCCCTTCCACTTGTCGGCTTGCGCGTAGGAATAGGAGATGAAGACCTTGGCGCGATCGTCGGCGAAGCGGCCGGTATCGTAGCGCAGATAAGTCTTGGTCAGGTTCAAGCCGCCCAGCGTCTGGGCGATGCGGAAACGCTGCTTGTCCTCCGGATCGCAAGTGACGATGCCGATATTGCCGCCGGTGGCGCCCACGTGCGGCGAATCCACGTCGGTCGAACCTTGGGTGACGAATTCCTTGCAGACGTTTTCCTGGTCGACGAATTCGGTCGGGTAGATCGCGAAGTTGCCCGAGTCGTTGATCGGCACGCCGTTGATGGTGGCGCCGATCTGGTCGCTGTTGAAGCCGCGCATGGTCAAGCCGCCGCCGAACAGGCCCGTGCCGTCGTAGTTGTAGCTATTGACCGAAGGCAGTAGCGACATCGATTGATAGGCATTGTCGGTGCCGCGCAGCTTCTGGAGTTCTTCCTTGGTAATGGTGCTGCGCGCCTTGGGTGCGTCTTCGCGCACCATCAAGCCCATGCCGGCCTTCTGTGCCGTGATGGTGACGTGGTTGGCGTCGTCTTGCGAGGTGGCCACCGGTTCGCTCTGCGCGAAGGCGTTGGAAGCGGCGCCCAACAGCATCAGCTGGCAAGCCAGCGTGATCGGATTCAGGCCGAACTTGGATCGGGGTTTGAAAGCGGACTGCATGAATTCTCCTGGGTAAGGGTCCAGCGGTGCGCCATGCATCCCCTGTGGGGGATGGGCGCACGGGCTTGCCTGGTATTAGTCAAAAAGAGCCTGGGTCGGACTATTCTTTTTCGGGGTGATGGAAATTGCCCCAATGTAACGATTGCAAGCTGTCCGTTCTTGCAACCGACGCGCATTAAACGATGGGCGGGAAAATACGGTCAAGGAATTTTGTGGGAAAAATGGCAAATTCGCGTAGACGCAACGTTTCGTGCAAGTGGTCATGGGGGTGTAACAAATTGACCGTAGTATGGCTGCCATTTTTATTGTATAAATAAAACTATTTCCCTTTTTTCTACGTGTTGTCGCACGGAAAAGTCTGGGCGATTGATGGGCTGCCCCGTTCGCCGACAAAGGGCGTCGCAACCGCAGGTTGGGACGGCACCGCCGGTCTTGCCGCCCTCCGGTCCGGTTATCTCCTTTGTGTCGCAAATCCTTTAAAATAGCGGGTTACGAGGATTTCACGATGCCAATATCAACTACCCAGGAAATCGTTGCCGAACTCCGTGCCGGACGCATGGTGATTCTGGTCGACGAAGAAGACCGCGAAAACGAAGGCGATTTGGTGCTGGCGGCCGAATTCGTCACGCCCGAGGCGATCAATTTCATGGCCAAATACGGCCGCGGCTTGATCTGCCTCACGCTGACGGCGGAGCGCTGCGAGCAATTGAACCTGCCGATGATGACCAGCCGCAACGGCACGTCTTACGGCACCAATTTCACCGTCTCGATCGAAGCCGCCGAAGGCGTGACCACCGGCATTTCCGCCGCCGACCGCGCCCGCACGGTGCAGGTGGCCGTGGCGCGCAACGCCAAGCCGGCGGATATCGTCCAGCCGGGCCATATCTTCCCGCTCAAGGCGCAAAAGGGCGGGGTGCTGATGCGCGCCGGCCATACCGAAGCGGGCTGCGACTTCGCCGAACTGGCCGGTTTGACCCCGGCCGCCGTGATCTGCGAGATCATGAAGGACGACGGCACCATGGCGCGCTTGCCCGACCTGATGGAATTCGCCGAAGAGCACGGCTTGAAGATCGGCACCATTGCCGACCTCATCCATTACCGCAGCAAGACCGAAAGCATCGTCGAGCGCATCGGCGAACGCGACATGCGCACTGCGCAGGGCACCTTCCGCGCCATCGCCTTCCGCGACAAGCCCAGCGGCGGCGCCCACCTGGCCCTGGTGCACGGCACTGTTGTTCCCCAGAGCGAAACTTTGGTGCGGGTGCACCAGCCGGTCTCGATCCTTGATATGCTCGAAACTAGGGACACGACGCACTCCTGGAACCTGTCGGCCGCCATGGCGGCGATCAAGGAGTCCGAGCGCGGCGTGCTGGTGCTGTTGAATTGCGAGGAATCGGCCGAACAGATGTTCGCCCAGTTTTCCGCCTTGAACGATCCGGAAAAGCGCCCGCAACCGCGCGCCACGCGCATGGATTTGCGCACCTACGGCATCGGCGCGCAGATACTGAAGGACATCGGCGTGTGCAAGATGAAGCTCCTCGCCAGCCCGCGCAAGATGCCCTCGATGACCGGTTTCGATCTCGAGGTGGTCGGTTACGAAGCCACGCCAGACTGTAATTGAGGGAGAACAGCATGACCACAGGATTTTACGAAACCAATCTCAATGGCGAAAGCCTGCGTATCGGCATCGTCCAGGCGCGCTTCAATGAAGACGTGTGCCACGGCTTGCTGGCTTCCTGCCTGGCCGAGCTGAAGCACCTTGGCGTGGCCGATGAAGACGTGCTGCAGGTGACCGTGCCGGGCGCGCTGGAAATTCCGCTGGCGCTGCAAAAGATGGCCGAGACCATGCAGTTCGATGCGCTGATCGCCATCGGCGCGGTGATCCGCGGCGAGACCTATCACTTCGAACTGGTATCGAACGAATCCGGCGCCGGCATCACGCGCGTGGGGCTCGATTTCGGCATCCCGATCGCCAACGCCGTGCTCACCACCGATACCGATGAGCAAGCCGAAGCGCGTATGGAAGAGAAGGGCGCCGATGCGGCGCGCGTCGCCGTCGAGATGGCGAACCTGGCCATGGCGCTTGAAGAGCTTGCCGACGCGACCGAAGAAGAGTAAGAAGAAGCAGTAATAACGCTGCCCGGTACGATCCGGGCAAAGAACCCATGACCCAGAAATCCGTACACGCGAACCCCAACAAGAACCGCACCCCGCGCCACCGCGCCCGCGAATTCGCCCTGCAGGGCATCTACGAGTGGCTGCTGAACAAGGAAGATGCGGGCGCCATCGAGGCGCATATCCGCGAAGCGCACGGCTTCGACAAGGCCGATGCCGAGCATTTCGATTCGCTCCTGCATGGCGCGCTGAAGGATGTCGCGCAGTTGCGCACCGACCTCGCCCCTTTGATCGACCGCCCCATGGACCTGCTGTCGCCGGTCGAGCATGCGGCGCTGCTGATCGGCGCCTACGAGCTGAAGAACCATCTTGAAATCCCCTACAAGGTCGTGATCAACGAAGCCGTCGAGTTGACCAAATCCTTCGGCGGCATCGACGGCCACAAATACGTCAATGGCGTGCTCGACAAGCTCGCGGCCAAGGTGCGCAGCGTCGAAGTGACGGCTGCCGGCCAATAGCGCAGCGCTTGACGGCAATTCGGGCGGGAGCCATGGCAGAGTCACATCGGGCGGAACACAAGGCGGCGCAATTGGCCGGCCGTCTGGGAAATATTGCGCCGTTCCACGTCATGGAACTGGTCAAGAAAGCCGCCGCGCTGGAGCAGCAGGGCCGGCACATCATCCACATGGGCATAGGCGAGCCCGACTTCACGGCGCCAGCGCCGGTGGTGGCTGCGGCAACGCGCGCCATGAGCGACGGCCGCCTGCAATACACCAATTCGACCGGAATTCCGGCGCTGCGCGAAGCGATCAGCGCGCATTATCGCCGCGTCTACGGCCTGGACATCCCGGCCTCGCGCATCGTCGTCACGGCCGGCGCTTCCGCCGCGCTGCTGCTGGCTTGCGCCACCCTGGTCGACCCCGGCACTGAAGTGCTGATGCCCGATCCTTCCTACCCGTGCAACCGCCATTTCGTCGCCGCCTTCGACGGCAAGGCCAGGATGGTGGCCAGCGGCCCGGAACAGCGTTTCCAGTTGTCCGACGCCATGGTGCGGGAAAACTGGAGCGCCAACACGCGCGGCGTGCTGCTGGCCTCGCCCTCGAACCCGACCGGCACCTCGATTGCGCATTCGGAACTCGCGGCCATCGTCAAGACCGTGCGCGCACGCAACGGCTTCACCATCGTCGACGAAATCTACCAGGGCTTGAGCTACGAAGGCGAATCGTTCTCGGCGCTGTCGCTCGGCGACGATATCGTCGTCATCAACAGCTTCTCCAAGTATTTCAACATGACGGGCTGGCGCCTGGGCTGGCTGGTGGTGCCGGAAAATATGGTGCGCGAAGTGGAAAAACTGGCGCAGAACCTGTTCATCTGCCCGTCCTCGATCGCCCAGTATGCCGCGCTGGCCTGCTTCGAGCCGGAATCGCTGGCCATCTACGAACAGCGCAAGGCCGAATTCAAGCGCCGCCGCGACTATATCGTGCCGGCCCTGGAGGAACTCGGCTTCAAGGTGCCGGTCATGCCCGACGGCGCGTTCTACGTCTACGCCGATTGCTCGGCGCTGTCCGACAACGCCGATCAATTGACGATCGATTTGCTGGAGCAGGCCGGTGTGGTACTGGTGCCGGGGCTGGATTTCGGGCCGCATACGGAACACAACTACATCCGCCTGTCGTACGCAACGTCGATTGAGAACCTGCAGGAAGCGGTGGCGCGGATGAAACAGTTCTTCGACGCCCGCAAGTCGGCATGACCGGTAGGTTGGTGCTGAGCGCAGCGAAGCCCAACATCGGCCGATTGCACGAATACGTTCGCTGAAAATGGAAAAGTAGGATTGTTCGGCTTCACTGCACTCACCGTGCGAAGGCCGGCGCAAGCTACAAAAAGAAAAGGCCGCTTGCAGCGGCCTTTTCTTTTCGCGAGCTGTCGCTTACAGCGAAGCGATCGTCTTGCTTTCCTTGCCTTCAATCCCAGCCGAAGCCGGTTCGGCCTTTTCCGGCTGCGCTTCCTTGGCGGCATCGCCGTCGGCGTGCTTCAAGGCTGTCGTCATGACGGGCGCTGTGAAGGTGGTCGGCACGCTCTTGCCGGCGGCTACTTGTTGCAGCCGGTGATATTCGGCCATCACCTTGGCGCCGTAGCCGGCGTCATTTTCGAAGGCCGCAGCGCCGACGTAAAGCTTCAGACCGGCTTCGACGGAGCCGCCGCGCTCGATGAAGTCGCGCAGGATCATGGCGCCGACGCGGATATTGGCCACCGGGTTCAGTGCTGCCTTGACGCCGCCCAGTTGCTCGAAGCGCGCCCGATGGATCTTGGACATCACCTGCATCAAGCCTTGCGCGCCGACCGCGCTTTCGGCAAACGGGTTCAGGCCCGATTCGATGCACATCACCGCCAGGATCAACAGCGGATCGAGCTTGGTTTCGCGCGCCGTCATATAAGAAGCGGAAACCAGCATATTGGCCGCATCGCCGGCGACGTGGTAGCGCTTGGACAGCCAGTTGGTCACCCATTGCTGCTCTTGCGTGTTGCCCAGATGCGCCAGGTCCGCATCGGATAGCAGGGCATCGGCCTTCTGAGCTTGTGCCAGCTGCTTGATTGTGGCCGAGGCTGACGAAGCTGCAGGAGCGGGCGGCGGCGCCGGCGCGTCCATCAAGTCCGACAGCGGCGGCGTAACCAGGGCCACGGGTTGCGGCTTCGGTTGCGGCTCGGCAAACGGCGACAGGGCCTTCAAGCCGTCAGCCAGTTTGGGGTCGAAAAACATCATGCACAGGGCAGTGATGGCGGTGGTACCCAGGATGAGCAGGGTGCCATGGGCGGTATTGATCACGATCTTGCCGCCCTTCTTAATTAGTGCTGCCATGGCGGCAGGCTGCTGGCGCAGCTGGGTGAAATAAAGGCTCACCCCGGCGAATCGACTTAGCATTCAAACTCCTCTGAATAGTCGCGGCAAAAAAAAGCCCCTGCAGGGTTCTGCTTGAGATTTTGCATGCCGATAATCAGAAACACCGGCTGCATTCCGCCGTGGGCGAATTGCAGTCGTCGGATTGTTTGCTTCGGTTTTTTTCCCTTTTCGCTTTGTGCGGCAATGGCGCATCAAAAGCGGCAAACAAATTTTCGGGGAGAAGGCTGACGCCTTTTGAAAACACTCCTTAAAATGTCATATGGGGCCCCGACCCCGTGAAATGATCACAAACTCCTTAGTGAGTCTTTCGACCATCAAAGTTCCGTTTCGATCAAGCTGGTCGCATTGTAGGAGGCGGTTTATATCGAGTCAATACTATGAAAATCGTTTTTTATTACTTTTTGATCTGATATTTTTCGCTGCGTCGCAACAAAATTCAATCAAATCAACTACTTGGACGAGCGAGTTAAGCCATAGAGTCCGGAGTCGAAAAACTTGAAAAATATATGAAATATTCCGATTTGCGTGACTTTATTTCCCAATTACAACAATTGGGCGAATTAAAACGTGTTTCTTTGCCAATTTCACCGCATTTGGAGATGACCGAGGTGTGCGACCGCACCCTGCGCGCCGGTGGCCCGGCGCTGTTATTCGAGAAGCCGAGCGGCCATTCCATCCCTGTGCTGGGCAATTTGTTCGGCACGCCGCGCCGCGTCGCGCTGGGGATGGGCGCCGAGGACGTGGGCGAGTTGCGCCGCATCGGCCACGTGCTCGCCACGCTGAAAGAGCCGCCGCCGCCGGCCGGCTTCAAGGACGTGCTGGGGTTGGGCGGCTTGCTGAAATCGCTGTGGGACATGGCGCCCAAGGAGCACAAGAGCGCGCCATGCCAGGAGATCGTCTGGGAAGGGCAAGACGTGGACCTGTCGAAGCTGCCGATCCAGCACTGTTGGCCCGGGGACGTCGCCCCGCTGATCACCTGGGGCCTGGTCATCACCAAGGGCCCCTATAAGAAGCGGCAGAACCTTGGTATATATAGACAGCAGGTTCTGGGGCCGAACAAGGTCGTCATGCGCTGGCTGGCGCACCGCGGCGGCGCGCTCGATTTCCGCGAGCACGGCATCGCCAATCCCGGCCAGCCTTACCCCATCGCGGTGGCGCTGGGCGCCGACCCGGCCACCATTCTCGGTGCTGTGACGCCGGTGCCGGACAGTTTGTCGGAATACCAATTCGCCGGCCTCTTGCGGGGCAGCCGCACGGAACTGGTCAAGGCCATCGGCAGCGAATTGCGCGTGCCGGCTTCGGCCGAGATCGTGCTCGAAGGCCATATCTACCCGGATGCGAATCATCCGAGCGGCTACGAACATGCGCTCGAGGGGCCCTATGGCGACCATACCGGCTATTACAACGAGCAGGATTATTTCCCCGTCTTCACGATAGACCGCATCACCATGCGGCGCGACCCGATCTATCACTCGACCTATACCGGCAAGCCGCCGGACGAGCCGGCCGTGCTCGGGGTGGCATTGAACGAAGTCTTCGTGCCCTTGCTGCAAAAGCAATTCGCCGAAATCACCGATTTCTACCTGCCGCCCGAAGGCTGCAGCTATCGCATGGCCGTGGTGCAGATGAAGAAATCCTATGCCGGCCATGCCAAGCGCGTGATGTTCGGCGTGTGGAGCTTCCTGCGCCAGTTCATGTATACCAAGTTCATCGTGGTGGTCGATGAAGACGTCGACATCCGCGACTGGAAGGAAGTGATCTGGGCCATCACCACGCGCGTGGACCCGCTGCGCGATACGGTGCTGGCCGACAACACGCCGATCGATTACCTTGACTTCGCCTCGCCGGTCAGCGGCCTGGGCAGCAAGATGGGAATCGACGCCACCAACAAATGGCCGGGTGAAACCAGCCGCGAGTGGGGGCGGACCATCGTCATGGACAAGGAAGTCAAGACCAGGATCGATGGTCTTTGGCAGAAGTTGAGGATTTGACCTTGCCGAAGCGGCCGCCGCCCGATCCTGCGGCGGCCTTCGATGCCTCAAATCGTACGGCACATTCCCAATGCTGCTAGAATTCGTCTCGGCGGGCCCCTGCGCATTGCGGCGTGGTGAATCTGGTCAGGTCGGGAACGAAGCAGCCACAGCCATTTACCGCAAGTGCCGCAGACAAGGCTCGCCTCTCATTACTATCTTGGGATCTCCGATCCCAATCCAAATTCCCTACCCGCAAAAGCTCGACAAAGGATGCTGCCATGGTATTGCGCGCGGTGTTTTCATTTCACGTGTTCGTTCGCGGCTTCGCAATAGCGGCCTCGTGCCTGCTGGCGGGCTTGGCGACAGGGGCAGAGGACAAGCCCAGCGTCGAGTCGATGTTCACGCCGCCGGCAATTGCCGGCGCGCGGATTTCGCCCGATGGCGATTACGTTGCCATGCTCTCGCGCGGCCGCGACCAGCGACGCAGCCTGGTGGTTCTCAGTGTGGCGGATCTGACGCCCCGGATTGTCGCGTCCTCGAAGAGCTTTGACATTGCCAACGTTCACTGGGTCAACGACCAGAGGCTGGTCTTCAGCACCAGCGAGCATGAGGTTGGGGACGGCAACATCGACAGGTGGCCTGGTTTGTTTGCCGTCAACCGCGACGGATCGCGGATGACGACCTTGCTTTCCACCGCGGTAGAAGCGAGCCGCGCTCGGGCGCTGCACTCCGACTTGCATTTTGCCGCGGTCGATCGCACGCCAGGTTCAAACGCAATCTACGCATTGCGCCCGGTGCATACCAGCCTAGGAGACCTGAAGGCCTTGAATCTGGTCAAGGTCGACACGATTTCCGGCAAGGAAACGGATGTTGTCCGGCCGGGCGACAGCATCGATTGGCTGTTCGACGAGCGTGGCGTGCCGCGTCTGACCATGACGCGAAACCAAGGGAAGACGGCGGTGTTTTACCTTTCCCCGACCGACGAAAAATGGAACAAACTCACCGAGTTCGACACCTACTCCGGCGCGGGATTCTCTCCCTTGGGTTTTGACGGCGGTGGCGGTCTCTATGTGGTGGCAAACAGGTCGCGGGACACCAGCTCCCTGTATCGCTACGATCTGTCGGAGAACAAGCTCGACGACAAGCCTCTGGTGTCGATCCAGGGTTACGATTTCGAGGGCGAACTGGTTGTCGATGGCGAGCACAAGAAGCTGCTGGGCGTGCGCTACCTGTCGGATGCCTGGGCGACAGCCTGGCTGGACGAAGCGCATCGCAAGATCCAGCAAGCGGTCGATGCGCAGCTGCCGTCGACGACCAATATCCTGCAGTTCGCGCGAAACGGCCAGATGGATACCGTCCTGGTCAGCGCGTCGTCCGACATCCAGCCCGAGGTACTCCTTTTATATGACGTCAATGCGGGAAAATTGACGGAACTGGGCAAGACGCGCCCGCAAATCGACCCGAAACAGATGTCGCACCAGACCATGGTGCACTACGCCGCGCGTGACGGCTTGCAGATTCCGGCATATCTGACCCTGCCGCGCGGCGCGCCGAAGAAGAATCTACCCGTGGTGGTGTTGGTGCACGGCGGGCCCTATGTGCGCGGCAATTCCTGGGGGTGGAACCCGATAACGCAATTTCTTGCTTCTCGCGGTTACGCTGTGCTGGAACCTGAGTTTCGCGGCAGCCTGGGTTTCGGCGAAAAATTCGCCAAGGCGGGGTGGAAGCAATGGGGGCTGGCGATGCAAAACGATGTGGCCGATGGTGCGAAGTGGGCCATCGCGCAGGGCATTGCCGATCCCAAGCGTATCTGCATCGCCGGCGCCAGCTATGGCGGCTATGCGACGTTGATGGGGCTAATCAACGATCCCGATTTGTTCCGCTGCGGCGTCGATTGGGTCGGGGTCTCCAATATCAACCTGATGTACAAGGTCGAGTGGGCCAACGACTTGCCGCCGGAATGGCAGCACTTCGGCATGCCCGTTCTGATCGGCGACCCGGTCAAGGATGCCGAACAGTTGCGCAACACTTCGCCGGTAAATCTTGCCGGGCGAATGCATCAGCCGCTATTGATGGCCTATGGCGGCTCGGACCGCCGCGTACCGATTGAACACGGCAGGGAGTTCTACAACGCGGTCTCCCAGACCAATAACAAGGTCGAGTGGATTGAATATCCTGAAGAAGGGCATGGCTGGCGTTTGCTGAAAAACAACGTCGACTTCTGGACCCGCGTGGAAAAATTCCTCGATACCAATATCGGTCATTGAGTCGATCAATGCGGCCACGCGCGCCGCAAGATGCCGCGCTGAATTTCCGCCGATGCCTTCAAGCTCCCATATACCCGCCCATTTTCCGCATCGACGCGACTGGCGATGAAGGCTTCGGCCGATGCGCCGGGCGCATGGTGCAGCATCAGGGTCGACTGCAGCGTCAGCACCAGCTTTTGCGCCAGGCGGCGGGCCAGCAGTTCGCGTTTTTCGGGCGGGGTGTGCAATTCGTCTCTCAATTGCGCAATCATCGCGCGCAAGCCAGAATGCGCGGCGGCATGGCGCTCGGTGTCCTCGAGCAAGAGATGGATGCCGACCGGGTTGCGCTCGATGGCGCGCAAGACGTCCAGGCACATGATGTTGCCCGACCCTTCCCAGATCGAATTGACCGGCATCTCGCGGTAGATGCGCGCCATCGGCCCGGTTTCGACATAGCCGTTGCCGCCCCAGACTTCCATGCATTCGCCGGCGAATTCGAGCGCGCGCTTGCATATCCAGAACTTGGCTGCCGGCGTGACGATGCGGCGCCAGGCGGTTTCGAGCGGGTCGTCGGGGTGCTCGAAGGCGCGCGCCAGGCGCAGCATCAGGTGGGTGGCGGCTTCGCTTTCGAGTGCCAGGTCGGCCAGCACGTTTTGCATCAGCGGCTGCTCGGCCAGCTTCTTGCCGAAGGCGCTGCGATGCGCGGCGTGGTGCGCCGCATGCGAAAACGCCTGGCGCATCAGGGCGCTGCTGCCGATCACGCAGTCCAGCCGCGTATGCGTCGCCATGTCGATGATGGTGGGAATGCCGCGGCCTTCTTCGCCTACCATCACGCCATAGGCATCCTGGAATTCGACTTCGCTGCTCGAATTGGAGCGGTTGCCCAGCTTGTCCTTGAGGCGCTGGACCAGCACGGCGTTTTTCGTGCCGTCGGGGCGCCAGCGCGGCACGAAGAAGCAGGAGAGGCCGGAACCGCCGCCCGTTTCGGTGCGCGCCAGCACGAGGTGGGCGTCGCACATGGGGGCGGAGAAAAACCATTTGTGGCCGGTGAGCGCGTAGGCCGCGCCCCTGCCTTCGCCGCTTAGCGGCACGGCGCGCGTAGTGTTGCTGCGCACGTCAGAGCCGCCCTGTTTCTCGGTCATGCCCATGCCGACCATGATCGAATGCTTTTGCGAGATGGGCAGGTCGCGCGGGTCGTGGGTGCGCGCATAGAGCTTGTCTCTCAATTGTGCGAACAAGGCCGGCTCGTTCTGCAGCACGGGGATGGAGGAGAACGTCATCGTCACCGGGCACAGCGTGCCCGATTCGACCTGGGTCTGCAGAAAGTAGGCGGCCGCCCGCGCCACTTGCGCACCGGGGCGCGGCCACGCCCAGGGCGAGCCCTGCAAGCCCTCGCGCCGCACGATGTCGAGCAGTTTGTGCCAGCTTGGATGAAACTCGACCCGGTCGATGCGGTTGCCGTTGCGGTCGTGCGTGACCAGTTCCGGCGCATGGCGGTTGGCCAGTTCCCCCAGGGGCTGGATTTCCGCGCTGCCCAGTTCCGCGCCCAGGGCTTCCAGGTGTTCCGTATGCCAGGCCGCGCCGCCGCGCGCCACGCCTTCGGCGAGAGCGAGGTCGGCGCTGAAAATATTGTAATCTTCGAGTACGGGGACCTGGTTCGTTACTTCATGGGTAGGCCATTGCATGACGCTGTCTCCTTATGCATCCTAGTATTAGTGTATAGCGCCTGCGGGTAACGGGTGTTCGTCTTTTCAGGAAAGCAAAATTTGTCCGCCGCCAAGCCTTTGCAGCCCAGGCGCAAGCCGAAACAGGAGCGTGCCCGGCTGACCCAGCAAGCCATTCTGGATGCCTTTGTTCGGCTTTTGCTGGAGAAGGGCTACGGCAGGCTCACCATGCGCGATATCGCCAACCTGGCCGGGGTGGGGCTGGGTACGGTGTACGAGCATTTTCCGGGCAAGAAGGCGATTGCGGCCAATTGCATCCGCCAGCGCTTCAAGGGGGTGGCGGCGGAGGCGGAGCGCGTGATGGCTGCGCATGCCGGCAAGCCGGTGTCGGTGATGATCGATGCCTTGCTCGATCTGTTCGTTGCGCTGCATAGCGTCAGGCCCGAGGAATGGAACGCACTGATTTTCCTGGAGCGCCAGGTGTCCGACGAGGCCGTCTGGCGCACGCTGTACGAGTATTTCGTCGACATTTGGCGCCGTGCCTTGCTCGCGTCGGGAAGCGCAAACGGCGACGCCGCCTATGTGGTCCATGCCGCGGTGTATGGTTATCTCTATCAGACCCTGATGTGTCGCCCGGAAGCCGTCGCCACCCCCTTGTTCCGGCAGCAACTCGGCACCTTGGCCCGTGCTGCGGCGAAAGGCCAAAAGCCGGGCCAGTCGGGTAAAATGCTCCCTTGATTACGGAATAGCCCACTCATGTCCTATCAGGTACTGGCCCGCAAATACCGCCCCAAGAGCTTCGAAACCTTGGTGGGGCAGGAGCACGTCGTGCGCGCGCTGACGCATGCGCTCGAACAGCAGCGCCTGCATCATGCCTATCTGTTCACGGGCACGCGCGGTGTCGGCAAGACCACGCTGTCGCGCATCCTGGCCAAGTCCTTCAATTGCGTCAAGGGCATCACGGCCAAGCCTTGCGGCGAGTGCGAGGCCTGCACCGCCATCGATGCGGGGCGCTTCGTCGATTACATCGAAATGGACGCGGCCTCGAACCGCGGCGTGGACGAGATGGCGCAGCTGCTCGAGCAGGCAATCTATGCTCCCTCGAATGCGCGCTTCAAGGTCTACATGATCGACGAAGTCCACATGCTGACCAACCACGCCTTCAATGCCATGCTGAAGACGCTGGAAGAGCCGCCCGAGCACATCAAGTTCATCCTGGCGACCACCGACCCGCAAAAGATCCCCGTGACGGTGCTGTCGCGCTGCCTGCAATTCAATTTGAAGCAGATGCCGCCGGGCCATATCGTCGGCCATCTCGACAACATCCTCGGCCAGGAAGGCATCAGCTTCGAAGCACCGGCCTTGCGCCTGCTGGCCCAGGGCGCGCACGGCTCGATGCGCGATGCACTGTCCCTGACCGACCAGGCCATCGCCTATGCCGCCGGCGCCGTGACGCTCGATGCGGTGCAAAGCATGCTCGGTGCCCTCGACCAGTCTTACCTGATCCGCGTGCTCGACGCTCTGGCGGCGCGGGACGGTGCGGCCATGCTGGCCGTGGCCGACGACATGGCCGCGCGCAGCCTGTCCTACAATGCCGCGCTGCAAGACCTTGGTGCCTTGCTGCACCGCGTGGCATTGGCGCAGACGGTGCCCGCGGCACTGGCGGAAGACTTGCCCGAACGCGCCGAGATCGTGCGTCTGGCCGGCTTGTTCGATGCCGAAGAGATTCAATTGTTTTACCAGATTGCCGTGCATGGCCGCAACGAATTGGGCCTCGCGCCCGACGAATACGCCGGCTTTACCATGACGCTGTTGCGCATGCTGGCATTCCGCCCCGGCATGGGCGGCGCCGACCTTGCCGCACCGCCGGCCGCGCCGGCACGCCCCGTTTCCGCGCCTGCACCGGCATCGCCGGCGGCTGCGGCACGGGCCGCCATG
>DASVLJ010000058.1:0-37351 GCA_036384915.1 Burkholderiaceae bacterium | reverse complement strand
GAAACGAGATTATGAAGCATCTTTTTTCGTTCGTCAACTACTTTTTGCAGAATTTTTTGTTTGCCGCGTTTCGCTTTACTTACCTGCAGAACGCTACTTACAAAAACCTGCATGCCGTAATCAACATGCTTCACTACCTGTACCGCTTCACTTCCCCCGCTTAACTCGCTGCGTTTTTTGCTGCGTCGTCAAACGGGAGGCGAACTATAGCAAGCATTAATCGGTCTTGGCAAGCACTTTCGCAAAATAATTTTATTGATCGTTTCAGCATTGCCGAAAAATACTCCCGCAAAAAACCAAAGGCCGCTGGCGCGGCCTTTGGTTTTGCATCGAATACCCGGGCAAACGAATCAACGGTTATTGAATTGCGGCGGACGCTTCTCGAGGAAAGCCTTCATGCCCTCCTTCTGGTCTTCCGTGCCGAAGGTGGCGTGGAACATGCGGCGCTCGTACTGGATGCCTTCGGCCAGCGTGCTCTCATAGGCGCGGTTGACCGATTCCTTGGCCATCATCACAGCAGGAAGCGACATGCCCGCGATGACGGTCGCAGCGGCCATCGCCTCTTCAAGCAGCTTGGCATCGGGCACGATGCGCGACACCAAACCGGCGCGCTCCGCCTCCACCGCATCCATCATGCGTCCGGTCAGGCACATGTCCATGGCCTTGGCCTTGGAGATGGCGCGCGGCAAGCGTTGCGTGCCGCCGGCGCCGGGGATGGTGCCGATCTTGATTTCGGGCTGGCCGAACTTGGCGTTTTCGGCGGCGATGATGAAGTCGCACATCATGGCCAGTTCGCAGCCGCCGCCCAGGGCGTAGCCGGCGACGGCGGCGATGACGGGCTTGCGCACGCTGCGGATCTGTTCCCAGTTGCGCGTGATATAGCCGCTCTTGTAGACGTCCATGAAGGTGTAGCCGGCCATGGCGGCAATGTCGGCGCCGGCCGCGAAGGCTTTTTCGCTGCCGGTGATGACGATGCAGCCGACGCCTTCGTCGGCGTCGAAAGCCAGCAAGGCATGGCCGAGCTCATCCATCAATTGATCGTTCAGGGCGTTCAGCGCCTTGGGACGGTTCAGGCGGATCAGGCCGACCTTGCCTTGTTGCTCGACGAGGATGTTTTCATACTGCATGGGGGCCTCCAGGGATAAAAGGGTAAGCCCGCATTTTACCAGCGAGCCTCAGCCCGCCGGAGGCACCGGCTTGGGCAGCAAAACCCACATCGCGCCCTTTTGCTTCATCTTGCCCGCTTTTTCACCCGCCTCACTGCCGAAGCCCCAGAAGAAGTCGGCCCGCACCGCGCCGCGGATGGCGCCACCGGTGTCTTGCGCCATCATCAAGCGCTGCAACTCGGTATCGGAAGACGGCTGCGTCGTGGCGAGGAAGACCGGCACGCCGGCCGGAATGAATTGATTATCCACCGCGATCGATCGCTGCGGCGTCAACGGCACGCCGATCGAACCCTTGGGGCCGCTATTCGGGTTCGTCACCTTCTCTTCTTTGAAGAACACATAGCTTGGGTTGGCATCCAATAGCTCGGCCAAGCGATCGCTATGCGCTGCGGCCCAGGTCTTGATGCTCTGCGCCGAAGCCTGGTCCAGCGTCATCTCCCCCCGGTCGACCAGGTAGCGCCCGATCGACTTGTAGGGATAACCGTTCTGGTCGGCATAGGCCACGCGCACCATCTCATGCGTATCGCTCATTTGCACACGGCCCGAACCCTGCACTTGCAGGAAGAAGGCCTCGATCGGATCGTCTACCCACAGCAATTCCTTGCCGGCCAGCGCGTCGCCGGTCGTCAAGTCGGCACGGGAACCATAAGGCACGACCTTGTTGCCGACCAGCTTCCCGCGCAACCGCATATTTTTCAACTCGGGATAGACAGAAGACAGGTCGATCGTCAATAAATCGTCCGGGGTGCGGTACAAGGGCGTCTGATAGGCGCCACCGCGCTTGCGCGCCCCGTGCAAGAGCGGTTCATAGTAGCCCGTGATCAGGCCCTGGTCGGAACCGTCGGCATTGAACACTTGATAGGGCTGCAGGAAGGCTTCGAAGAATTCGCGCACAGCCTTGGCATCCTGCCCATTAACCATCTGGGCCACGGCGCAGGGCTCTTTCCAGTCCGGCTTCTTGATCAACACGACGCAGGACGACATAAAAGGCTGCCAGGCTTCGCGCAAGTCGTCCCGATCCCAGCCGGGCACGGCAAGGAAGGTGCTCGGATGCAGCGTTTCCGCCGGCGATGGCGGAACCGTGGGATTGGGTGGCAAGAGCGGGGTTACCGGCGTCACCGGCTGCGGATGGGTGACCGGTTGCGTGGTACACGATGCCAGAATCCATGCGCCAAACAAGATCGATGCGAGTACACTGGCGCGTGTGGTAACAGAATTGAAAAACATGGGAGATCGATAAGGTATGTGGGTTATTTTCCTCGAAGCCGGCGCAGCCCTGGTGCTGTTCCTTTTCATCGTCTGGTGGACCATGTTTTCCGGCAGAAACGAAGAACCGCCGCCCGAGCCCCATGCAGACGACGATAAGACCAGGTAAGACGGCTTAGGTTCGCCGCAGCCTCGAGCGCCCCTGAATCAGTGCAAAGTACGAGGCAGCGACAGCATGAATTCCTCGATTTTTGCCTCGAAGCGCTCGCCGTCCTCGGCGACGCAAAAGTATTCGCCATGCATCGTTCCCTGGGGCGTGGCGATGGCGGTACCGCTGGTGTACTCGAATTGCTCGCCCGGTTGCAGCAGAGGCTGGTGCCCGACCACCCCCAAACCGCGCACTTCCTCGACGCGGTTGTTGGCGTCGATGATGACCCAGTGGCGCGATATCAGTTGGGCCGCCACCGTGCCGGTATTCTTGATCGTAATGGCATAGGCGAATACGTAGTTGGAATGGTCGGGATCGGATTGATCCGGCAAATATTGCGTCCGCACAGACACGGTGAATTCGTAGTCGGCCATCCTGGAAGCTTTCCAAATAGTCAATTGCACTTCTGCATTGTACACGTGCATTGCACAAGATCTTGTTCCTTGATGCAAGACCCAACCGTGCTCCACGGTAAAATAGCGCATCCTTCTGCGTCCCCATACCTATCATGAGCAAACCTCAGTACAAGATCGCCCCCAGCATCCTTTCCGCCGATTTCGCCCGGCTCGGTGAAGAAGTGCGCAACGTCGTCGCCGATGGCGCCGACATCATCCACTTCGACGTCATGGATAACCACTACGTTCCCAACCTGACCATCGGCCCGCTGGTATGCGAAGCGATCCGCCCGCACGTGCAAGTGCCGATCGACGTGCACCTGATGGTCAAGCCGGTGGACCGCATCATTCCCGATTTCGCCAAGGCCGGCGCCAACATCATCACCTTCCACCCGGAAGGCTCGGAACATATCGACCGCAGCCTGCAACTGATCCGCGACAACGGCTGCAAGGCCGGCCTGGTGTTCAACCCGGCCACCCCGCTGCATTATCTCGATCACGTGATGGACAAGCTCGACATCATCCTTATCATGTCGGTCAACCCCGGCTTCGGCGGGCAATCCTTCATCCGCGAAGCGCTGAAAAAGATCGCCGCCGTGCGCAAGATGATCGACGAATCGGGCCGCGACATCATGCTCGAAGTCGATGGCGGCGTAAAGGTCGACAATATCGCCGAAATCGCCAAGGCCGGCGCCGACACCTTCGTCGCCGGTTCGGCCATCTTCGGCAAACCCGATTACAAGGCGGTAATCGACGCCATGCGAAGCGAACTGGCCAAGATTTGATGGAAAAACTGAAGGGTATCCGTGCCGCGATTATCGACCTCGACGGCACGCTGATCGATACGGCGCACGACTTCCGCGTGGCGATCAATGCCATGCGCGAAGAATTCGGCTTGGCGCCGCTGGCGCTGGACGTGATTCTCGGCTTCGTCGGCAGGGGTTCGGAAAACCTGGTGCGGCGCGTGTTGGCGCACGACTACCCGGCGGACGAGACGGAACAGAAGTTCGCCGCCGCGCTCGATTGCTACCAGCGTCACTATGAACGCGTCAACGGCGAGCACAGCGCGCCCTACCCTGACGTAGCAGAAGGCTTGCAAGAGCTGAAGCGCAAGGGCTTGCGCCTGGCCTGCGTAACCAACAAGCCGGTTGGCTTTGCCGTGCCCTTGCTAGAAAAGATGGGTTTGCATGGTTTCTTTGAAATCGTCTACGGCGGCGATTCTTTCGCCAAAAAGAAGCCCGATCCCATGCCGCTGCTGCAAGTCTGCTCGGACTTCGATCTGACGCCGGGGCAAGTCGTCGCCATAGGAGATTCCAGCAATGACGCCCAGGCCGCCAGAGCGGCCGGCTGCCCGGCCTTGCTCTTGCCCTACGGTTATAATCATGGCGAATCTGTACAAAATGTCGAAAGCGATGGTATAGTTGCCTCGCTTATGCACGCAGCACAGCTCATCCATAGCTGAACAAGACGACAACACTACGATGTTTCTTATTCAAAAACGTAGCTTTCCCATTCCAGGCACCCATGAGGCCTGGCTATGGCGACGCTGGCAATCCTGAGCCGACAAGCTCCCGATAGCCTGCTGATCGTTTCTGCGACCAGCATTGTTTTTTGACCTTCCCAAAACGCTACCGCCTTGGCTGCCCCATTGCAGCAACCGAGCGACCGGTTTGCGCTGGAGAGAAACATGACCGAACTCGAATTCAAATCCCTGGCCTCGCAAGGCTACAACCGCATTCCGCTGATCGCCGAAGCCTTCGCCGATCTCGAAACCCCGCTCACGCTGTATTTGAAGCTGGCCCAGACCCAGCGCGGCGGGAAAAACACCTTCCTGCTCGAATCCGTGGTCGGCGGCGAACGCTTCGGCCGCTATTCCTTCATCGGCCTGCCCGCGTCGACGCTGTTGCGCGCCAGCGGCAACAAGGTCGAAATCGTCAAAAACGACGAAGTGGTGGAAACCCACGAAGGCAATCCGCTCGACTTCATCGCCAAGCTCCAGGAGCGCTACAAGGTTGCGCTGCGCCCCGGCATGCCCCGCTTCTGCGGCGGCCTGGCCGGCTACTTCGCCTACGACACGGTGCGCCACATCGAGCCTCGCCTGGCGCACAGCTGCCCGCCGGACGACTTGAAGCTGCCCGAGATTCAACTGCTGGTCACCGAAGAACTGGCCGTGATCGACAATCTATCGGGCAAGCTCTATTTGATCGTCTATGCCGACCCGAACGCGCCGGAAGCCTATTCCAAGGCGAAAGCGCGCCTGAAGGATTTGCGCGCCATGCTGCGCCGGACCGTGGACGTCCCCGTGACCTCAAGCTCGGTGCGCACCGAGAGCGTGCGCGAATTCTCGCGCGATGCCTACCTGGCTGCGGTCGTAAAGGCCAAGGAATACATCATGGCGGGTGACTTGATGCAGGTACAGATCGGCCAGCGCATCAAGAAAGGCTATGTCGATGCGCCGCTGTCGCTTTACCGTGCGCTACGCTCGCTGAATCCCTCGCCCTACATGTACTTCTACAATTTCGGCGACATGCAGATTGTCGGCGCCTCACCCGAAATCCTGGTGCGCAACGAAACCACAAACACCGGCAAGAAAGTGACGATCCGTCCGCTGGCCGGCACACGCCCGCGCGGTTCGACGCCGGAGAGCGATGCCGCACTGGCGACGGAACTGCTGGCCGACCCCAAGGAAATCGCCGAACACGTGATGCTGATCGACCTGGCACGCAACGACATCGGCCGTATCGCCGAAACCGGCAGCGTCAAGGTGACCGACCGCTTCGTGGTGGAAAAATATTCGCACGTGCAGCACATCGTCTCGAACGTCGAAGGCGCCCTGCAAAACGGCATGTCCAACCTCGACGTCTTGAAAGCCACCTTCCCCGCCGGCACCCTGTCGGGCGCGCCAAAAGTCAGGGCCATGGAACTGATCGACGAGCTCGAAATCGTCAAGCGCGGCATCTATGGCGGCGCCTGCGGTTACCTCTCCTTCGGCGGCGAAATGGATCTGGCCATCGCCATCCGCACCGGCGTGATCAAGGACGGCACGCTCTACGTGCAAGCCGCGGCCGGCATCGTGGCCGATTCGGTGCCCGAGATGGAATGGCAGGAAACCGAGAACAAGGCGCGCGCAGTGCTGCGCGCAGCGGAACAAGTGCAAGACGGTTTGGATGGGGAGATCTGACATGTTGCTGATGATTGATAACTACGACTCCTTCACCTACAACATCGTCCAGTATTTCGGCGAACTCGGTGTCGAAGTCAAGACCTTCCGCAACGACGAAATCACGCTCGAGCAGGTCGCGGCGCTGAAGCCCGAACGCATCTGCCTTTCGCCCGGCCCTTGCACGCCGGCCGAAGCGGGCATCTGCATCCCCTTGCTGCAGCAATTTGCCGGCAAGCTGCCCATCCTCGGCGTCTGCCTCGGCCACCAGGCCATCGGCGCGGCCTTCGGCGGCAAGGTGGTGCGCGCTAAAGAAGTCATGCACGGAAAAACCTCGCTGATCGCCCACACCGGCGTCGGCGTATTCAAAGGCTTACCGAGCCCCTACACAGTCACGCGCTACCACTCGCTGGCGATAGAGCGCGCCTCGCTACCCGATTGCCTCGACGTGACGGCATGGACGGACGACGGCGAAATCATGGCGGTACGGCACAAGGAATTCAAGCTCGAGGGAGTGCAATTCCACCCCGAGTCCATCCTGTCCGAACACGGCCATGCCTTGCTGAAGAATTTCCTCGAGACCTGAGTCCCGGAAATTCAGTCGACCACTCCATTCCAGATACGAGGTAACCATGACTATCACGAACCAAGAAGCGCTGATGCGCTGCATCGAGCACCGCGAAATCTTCCACGACGAAATGCTGTCGCTGTTCCGCAAGATCATGAGCGGCGAAATGTCGCCCGTCATGATCGCCGCCCTGACCATGGGCTTGCGCGTAAAGAAGGAAACCATAGGCGAAATCACCGCCGCCGCGCAAGTGATGCGCGAGTTTTCCACCAAGGTGCCGATGGCCGACACCACCAACCTGCTCGACATCGTCGGCACGGGCGGCGACGGCGCCAACACCTTCAATATCTCGACCGCTTCGATGTTCGTCGCGGCCGCCGCCGGCGCTCGCGTAGCCAAACACGGCGGGCGCGGCGTGTCGTCTTCCTCGGGCAGCGCCGATGTGCTCGAATCGCTGGGCGCCAACATCAATTTGAAGCCTGAGCAGGTTGCGCAATCGATCGCGCAAACCGGCATCGGCTTCATGTTCGCCCCGAACCACCACGCGGCGATGAAACATGCCGCGCCGGTGCGCAAGGAACTCGGCGTCAAGACCATCTTCAACATCCTTGGCCCCTTGACCAACCCCGCCGGCGCGCCGAATATCCTGATGGGCGTATTCCACCCCGACCTCGTGGGCATCCAGGTGCGCGTACTGCAACGCCTGGGGGCACAGCACGCCCTCGTGGTCTGGGGCCGCGACAACATGGATGAGGTTTCGCTCGGCGCCGCCACCATGGTGGGCGAGCTGGTCAACGGTGAGATTCGCGAATACGAAATCCACCCCGAAGATTTCGGCCTGCAAATGATCGCGAGCCGCAACCTCAAGGTGAGCGGCGCCGCCGAATCGAAAGACAAGCTGCTTGAAGCCTTGAACAACGCCCCCGGCCCGGCTTGCGAAATCGTGGCCTTGAACGCCGGTACCGCGCTCTATGCGGCCGGTGTAGCGGGCTCGATCCAGGAAGGCTTGCAAAAAGCGCGCGAAACCATCGCCTCGGGCGCCGCGCTGCGCAAGCTGCAGCAATTCGTCGACGTGACACAGCAACTGGGCAAGCACTAATATGAGCGACATCCTCAACAAGATTCTCGGCGTCAAGGCGGACGAAATCGCCGCGGCGAAGAAATACCGCGATCTGGCCAGCCTGCGCCGCGAAGTCGAAAGCGACACGGAAGCCAGACGCGCCATTCGCAATTTCGAGTCCGGCCTGCGCGCCAAGATCGCCGCGGGCCAAGCCGGCGTGATCGCGGAAGTGAAAAAAGCCTCGCCGTCCAAAGGCGTGCTGCGTCCCGACTTCCGCCCCGCCGAGATCGCCGCCAGCTATGCCGCGCATGGCGCGGCCTGCCTCTCGGTGCTGACCGACGTGAATTTCTTCCAGGGCGCGCCGGAATATCTGCAACAGGCGCGCAATGCCTGTGCCTTGCCGGTCCTGCGCAAGGACTTCATGATCGACCTGTACCAAGTCTACCAGGCCCGCGCCTGGGGCGCCGATTGTATCCTCCTGATCGTGGCCGCCTTGGACCACGGTTTGATGCGCGACCTTGAAGCCTGCGCCCATGAGCTGGGCATGAGCGTGCTGGTCGAAGTGCACGACGGCGAAGAATTGACGGCAGCGATGAAGCTCAACACGGCGCTGCTGGGCATCAACAACCGCAACCTGCGCACCTTCGAAACCTCACTGCAAACGACGCTGAATCTCCTGCCGCGCATCACCCCGGACAAGCTGGTGGTGACCGAGTCGGGCATCCTGGCGCCGGACGACGTGAAGCGCATGCGCGATGCCGACGTACACGCTTTCCTGGTTGGCGAGGCATTTATGCGCGCGCCTGAGCCGGGCGTAGAGCTGAAGCGATTGTTCGACTAATCAGGAATTGCGGGTTGTGCCGGGCGTCATGCGCTGAGCGTGCGACGCCCGATACAACCCACCTTATCTCCCCACCGCTTCGCCCTTGAGCGCATAGCGTTCCACAATCCGTCGCAATACCCCTTCCGCCTCCACCTTCCGGATCGCCGCATTGATGGTTGCCACGTCGGCCTGCGTCACCGTGCGTTTGCTGAAAATCAGGTGCACGGCATTGTCGTTGACCGGCACCGGTAGGATATCGGGTTCCGGCAAGCCCGCCTGCTTCGCCGCGTAGCGCAATGAATAATAATCACCCAGCAAAAGATCGGCGCGCTTGTGGTACAGCATTTCCACACCCTGGTTGATGCCGACATAGGGATAAGCCAGTTTATGCTGACGCATCTGCGGCAAGGCATCTTCCAAGGCTTGGCCGTAGAAACCATGGTAGGGCACAAGCACCGGCCAGCCATGCCCGGCCAGATCGCTTAAGCGTTTGACGGGAAAACGTTGCGCCTCCCCCTTACGCGCAAACAGCGAGATGATTTCGCGACGATAAGGCAGGCTATACCAGGCATAGGCATGCCTTTCCTTGACTTCAGAGGCATTAAACTGCATGTCGATCGCGCCCGACTGCACGTAGAAAGTTTGACGCTTGTTCGGCATGTCGGGGATAAATTCGAGCGTGCATCCGGCCCGAGCGAAGATGGCACGCATCATATCGGCGTCAAGCCCGGCGGGTTCGGCACCTGGGCCTGCCTGCATGAAGGGTGGGAATTCGTTCCAGCCGACACGCATCGTGCGCGAGCAGGCGGCATGCGCCGCCGTTGCCAGCAAACACAGGCACGCCAGCGCGAGTCGAAAGGCTGGGTACCTATGCCTGGCAATCCGCCTGCATGCAGCGATCATCAGCGAGTACAAGTCCGGCGCAGGCAGCCTGCTGATCAGCCCAGCCAGGCCTTGCGCGCCCGCACCGTCGGCGCCTGCTTACCGGCCACTTTCATTTCCCGTTTCGGCACGTCGTCCGCCATCAGCTTGACACTAAAGCTCATCAACTCGTCGCGCCGGAATGCATGCAAGGTCACCGTATCGCCGATGCGATACCGCTCGAGCAGCTTGTCGAGGTTGGCAGCGGTCACACGCAAACCATCGAGCGCCACGAGCAAATCGCCGCCGGACAGGCCGGCCTTGTGCGCCGCCTGGCCTTCATAAACGGTGGCCAGCTTGCAATCGTTGCCTTCGCGCGCCGTGCGCACGCCAAGGCCGGGCTTGGCTTCCTTGCCCGGCACAACGAGGTCGATCCCAAAAGGCGCAAGCAGCTCAGCCAGCGGCAGGTCCGCCGTACCGCGCACCCAGCGATCGAGCCGGCTCTTCAATTTCAAGCCGCTGACTTCCTCGATCAGTGCTTCCAGCTCGGCCTCACTCACGCCGCGCCCGCCCCTCGGAGAATAAAAGTCGCGGCCATAACGCTGCCACAAGGTGCGCATCACGTCGTCGAGCGACTTCCTGCCCTTGGTCTCGCTACGGATAGTCAAGTCCAGCGCCAGCGCCACCAGCGAGCCCTTGGTGTAATAGCTGACGATGGCATTGGGCGAATTCTCGTCCTGGCGGTAATACTTGGTCCAGGCGTCGAAGCTCGAATCGGCAATGCTTTGCTTGTGCCGCCCGGCGCCGCGCCACACCATGTTGACGGTCTTGGCCACGGCCTTCAGGTATGCCGCCTCATCGATCACACCGGAACGCACCAGCATCAAATCGTCGTAATAACTGGTGAAGCCCTCGAACACCCACAACAGCGGCGTATGCGTTTCTTGGCGCAGGTCGTAAGGCGCGAACACGGCCGGCTTGATGCGCTTGACGTTCCAGGTGTGGAAGTATTCATGGCTGCACAGGCCGAGAAAGTTGCGGTAGCCGTCGCTATCGGCCGGCTTGCCCTTGACCGGCAAGTCTTCGCGCGCGCACATCAGCGCGGTAGAGGCACGATGCTCCAGGCCGCCGTAGCCGTCGGCCGTCACCATGGTCATGAACACGTAGCGGCCCATCGGCGCGCGCTTGGCCCGAGGCTCGAACAGCGCGATCTGCGCCTCGCATATCTTTTGCAGGTCGGCCGTCACGCGCGCCATATCGAGGTTGGGCACGCGCCCGGTGAATACCACGTCATGCTGCACGCCATGCGCCTTGAAGCTGCCGAGTTCGAAGGTGCCCATTTCGACCGGGTGATCAATCAGCTCGTCGTAATCGGCCGCGATGTAGGTGCCGAAGCCGTAGCGCTTCGCTTTCAACTCGGGCAAGGTGGTCGCCACGCGCCACTTCAAGCCGGAGGGCGGCTGGATATCGACCACGTGCGGCACATGCTCGTGCCCATGCGCCTGCAGGAACATGCTGGTCCCGTTGAAAAAGCCATGCGTCTGGTCGAGGTGGGCGGCACGCACCGACAAGTCCCAAGCATAGACTTCGTATTGCAGCGTCAAGGCGCCGTGGCATGGCGCGGCTTGCCAGGTGTGCTTGTCGAGCTTTTTCAGGGCTACCTTCTTACCGTTGCTACTTGCGCGAATCTGCACGATATTGCGCGAGAATTCGCGGATCATGTAGCTGCCCGGAATCCAGGCCGGCAGCGAAAACACTTGCCCTTCCGCCGCAGGCGCAGCGACGGTCAGGCTGACTTCGAACAGATGTCCGGCAAGGTCTTTCGGTGCGATGGCATAGGAAATGGAATGCTTCAATTGGGAGCCCTCAGGTTTGCGCCGAACAAGGTCAATACGAGCGCGGCCACGACCACGCAGGTCAGCACCAGGCGCAGGCGAATGAACCAGTCAGGCAGCTTGTACCACTGGTACACATGCTTGTCGACGTGGTAGGTGATGATGAAGCCGGCAGCGATCAAAGCCAGGTGGTAATTGTGCACCATGGTCGAAAAGAAGGCGATCAGCGTCGGCGTCACGCTCCACAGCAAGGCCCGCTTGGTCTGGCGTGCCGATAAGTCGGCCGAGACCATGGTCGCGCCCCAATGTATGCCGCCCAAAAAAGACAGCGTAATGACCGAATACACCATCTGGCCCGTCAGGAAAGCGTCGATCCATTCGACATTGACCAGCCAGCACGCAATGGCGAGCAGACAAAAGGGAACCAGCCCTGCGATACCGATCTGGTGTGCCAGGCGCTTGTTCAGGAAATGCTTGTTCATGTAAGGTGTTGAGGGGATGGGCGAAAGCGCCTAGTTTACCGGGATTGCAGCGGCAAATCGCAGCAAAGACGTGCGCCCGCCCCGGTTTCGATGCACGGATGCGACAACTGCATGATTATTTATGCAAGTCTTCCACGGTATCGACATCGCGGAAAATGCCGGCGTCGTCCACCTCGACCTTGGTCACCGGATGTTCACGCAGCAAAGCGCGCGCCCCCTGATCCCCCTCCAGTTCGAGCAATTGCGCCAGGTGGCGCCGCGCAAAGCCGACCGGATTCCCGCCATGCCCCCGGCACCAGGGTTGCACGATGTCGGCGCCGGCGCGCAAAGCACGCACCAGCGCATCGAGCGTGTCTTGCCTGACATAGGGCATGTCGGCCAGGGCAATGAGCCAGGCATCGGCCCCGCTTGCCTGCCTCAACCCCGCAACCAGCGAAGCCGCCATGCCGCTATCGGCGTGTTCGCATATCCCGACGCGGCAACCTAGGCCGCCTAGAATTTCGCGCAAAGGGCCGGCACCGGGCCGCACCACGGCGTGCACCGTGGGCAACACTTGCAACATATGCCGCGCCGAGGCGGCGGCGATATGCTCGCCGCCAGGCAGCGTTTGCATCAGCTTATCCTGCCCGCCCGTGGGATCGAAGCGCTTGCCCCGTCCGGCGGCGAGCAGAATGCCGACGACGTGCATGACGAAAAGCCGTCAAGCCAGGTCGAACGGCAGCTTGCGCAAGCGCTTGCCCGTCAGCTTGGCAATCGCATTGGCAAAAGCCGGCGCCAGCGGCGGCAAGCCCGGCTCGCCCATGCCCGTGGGCGGGTCTTCCGAGGGCACGATATGGATATCTATCGTCGGCGCATCGGACATGCGAGCCACGGTATATTGGTGGAAGTTCTGCTGCTCCACCTTGCCGTCCTTGAGCGTGATCGCCGCACCGGGCAGCGTGGTGCCCAACCCCATTACGATGGCGCCCTGCGCCTGCGCTTCCACCGTCATCGGATTGACGGCGCGGTTGCAATGGATCGCGCCGGTGACGTGATGCAGCACCGGCTTGCCCTTTTGCACGGACGCCTCCACCACGTAAGCCGCCACGGTATTGAACGACTCATGCACCGCCACGCCGAAAGCATGGCCATGCGGCAGCGTCTTCTTGCCGTAGCCGGACTTCTCCACGGCGAGCTCGAGCGCCGCGAGGTGGCGCGGATGATTATTGCCGATCAATTCCTTGCGGTAGGCCACGGGGTCCTTGCCCGCGGCATGCGCCGCTTCATCGATCAAGGTCTCCATCACGAAGGCCGTATGCGTAGAACCGACCGAGCGCCACCACAGCACCGGCACATTGGCTTGCGCATTGTGCACCGACAGGCGGAACGGCATGTCGTAAGGCTCGCCCAGGCCTTCGATCATCGTGGCATCGACACCGTTCTTCACCATCATCGATTCGAACGGCGTGCCGGACAAGATCGATTGCCCGACCACCGTATGGTTCCAGGCCACGATCTTACCCTTGGCGTCGAGCCCGATCTCGGCATGATGCACGTGCGAGGGCCGGTAATAGCCGCCCTTGATGTCGTCTTCGCGGCTCCACATCACCTTGAGCGGACCGCTCTTGCTCGCCGCATGCCCCGATGCGCTCCATATTTTGGCCACGTTGACCGCTTCGACAAGGTAATCCGAAGTCGGCACGGCGCGCCGGCCGAAGCCGCCGCCGGCCATCATGGTGTTGAGCGTGACTTGCTCCACCTTCATGCCCGCCGTGCGCGCGATCGCGCCCTGGTCGATGGTCTGGAACTGCGTGCCGGCCCAGACCGTGCAGGAGTCCGCCTTCAAATCGACCACGCAATTGAGCGGCTCCATCGGCGCGTGGGCCAGATACGGGAATTCATAGACCGCCGTGATTTTCTTCGCCGCGTGGGCCAGCTTGGAGACATCGGCCTCCTTGGCCACCGTGCCAGGCTGGGTCGCAAGCTTCTTGTATGCGGCGATCTGCGCCTCGCTGCTCACCTTTTCCTTGCCCTCGGTGTTCCATTCGATCTCGAGCGCATCGCGTCCCTGCTTGGCCGGCCAATAGCCCTCGGCCACCACGGCCACACCGCTGCCGCCGCGATCGGTCGGCACTTCGAACGCATCGAGCACGCCCTTGATCGCCTTGGCCTTGCCCGCGTCGAACTTCGCAACCTTCGCGCCGAACACGGGCGGGTGCGCAATCACCGCCACCTTCATGCCGGGGAAATGATTGTCGATGCCGAATTGCTGGCGGCCGCTGACCTTGGCGCGCGCATCCAAACGCGGCGTCGGCTTGCCGATGATGGTGAAATTCTTGGGGTCTTTCAGCGTCACTTTTTCCGGCACAGGCTGCGCCATCGCGGCATCGGCCAGCGCGCCGAAACTCGCCTGCTGTCCGGCCGGGCCATAAACCATGCCTTTGCTCACCTTGATCTGGTCCGGCACCACCTTCCATTGCGCGGCAGCGGCAGCCACCAGCATGGCCCGCGCCCGGGCGCCAATCTCACGGTATTGCATGAACGAGTGCGCCACCGAACCGGAGCCGCCCGTCATCTGGATGCCGAACAAGGGGTCCTTATAAGCATCGCCGGCCGGTGCCAACTCGCCCTTGACCTTGCTCCAGTCAGCATCGAGCTCTTCGGCAATCAGCATGGGCAGCGCCGTTTGCACGCCCTGGCCGAATTCAAGCCGGTTCACCATGATGGTGACACTATCGTCCGGCGCAATATGCAGGAAGGCGTTGGGCTGCGACACGGCCTTGGCCTGCTGCGCCATGGCGAAGCGGTTGCCGCCCGAAACGTAAAAACCGAGCACCAAGCCCCCGCCCGCGACTGCCGCTGTCTTGAGAAAGCTCCGGCGCGACATCCCGCCCTGGGCAGCATGTGCAGACTCGCCGCCTGCACCCTTATTCATCCATTCAGTGCGCATGATGGGTCTCCTTATGCCAAAGCCTTGGAAGCGTCCTTGATCGCCGCCTTGATGCGCTGATAGGTGCCGCAGCGGCAGATGTTGCCGCTCATGGCCGCATCGATGTCGGCGTCAGTCGGATTCTTGTTGGTCGACAGCAGCGCCGTCGCGCTCATCACCTGGCCGCTCTGGCAGTAGCCGCATTGCGGCACATCATGCTTGACCCAGGCGTCTTGCACCGCCTTGCCGATATTGTCGGCCTCCATCGCTTCGATGGTCGTAATCTTGCGCCCTGCTGCAGCCGAGATCGGCGTGACGCAGGAACGGATCGCCTGGCCGTCCAAATGCACCGTGCAGGCGCCGCACAGCGCCATGCCGCAGCCGAACTTGGTGCCGGTCATGTTCAGATTGTCGCGCAGGGCCCAGAGAATGGGCGTAGCCGGATCGGCATCCACCTCGGTGTCGCGTCCATTGATGTTCAGTGTAACCATGCCTCGCTCCCGGAATGTTCGTTCGAGAAAAACTGCCGCGAACGATTATAGACCCGGCGCGAAATACGCGTATGGCGCCGCTCAAACGATGTCGAGCACCAACTTGCCCCTCGCCTGGCCGGCGGAGAACAAGACATGCGCAGCTTCGATCTGCTCCAACGCAAAGCGCCGCTCATCAAGCCGCACCCGCAGTTTTCCCGCGTCAGCCAGCCTCGCTGTTTCAGCCAGGATATGGCCGTGATGGGCGCGGTGGCGCCCGCTCAGCAAGGCCATCAAGGTAAACACCCCGGAATAGGTTGCACCACGGAACGACAGGGGCGCCAGCTTGTGTTCGCCCCAGCCGAGCGCGCTGACGACATGGCCCGTATATTCGCGCACGGCGGCGAACGAGGCATCAAGCGTGGCGCCGCCCACCGTGTCATAGATCACGTCGAAACCTTCGCCACCGGTATGCGCCGCCACGTAATCGGCTACCGTGCTGCCGCGATAGTCGATGAAGACGGCACCGAGCGCCTCGATCACCTCGCGGTCCGCCGCCGAACCGGTGGCATGGACTTGCGCACCATGCGCCAACGCCATTTGCACCACCACATGCCCCACTCCGCCGGCGCCGCCATGCACCAGCACCTTGTGTCCGGCCTGCACACGGGCGCGATCGACCAGGCCTTCCCACGCCGTAATCGCCACCAAAGGCATGGCCGCGGCTTCGCGCATGCTCAGCCTGGCCGGCTTATGCGCCAGCAGATCGGCATCGACAGCCGCATATTGCGCGGCCGTACCCTGCAAGCCGCCAACGCCGCCGGCCATGCCATAGACTTCGTCGCCGGGCGCAAAGCGCGTCACCCCTGCCCCGACGTCTTCCACCACGCCGGCCAGATCGATGCCGAGCACGGCCGGCAAGGGCTGGCGCGCATGTGCAGCCAAGCCGGCGCGGATCTTGATATCGAGCGGGTTGATGCTACCCGCGTGGATGCGCACCAGCACCTGGCCCGCTTGCGGCACGGGCTTGGGCAGATCGGTGGGGATGAATGCGCCGTCGGCTTGCTGCAAGACCATGGCGCGCATGGTGGCGAAGTGGGACATGATGCTCTCCAATCAGAGGTGAGTTGATGGGGACATTCTGCGCCGGCACAGCCATTCCTATAAGTCACTGTATTGCTATAACATTCATTCCAAATTAGAATGAATAACATGGACAAGCTCGAAGCCATGGCAGTGTTCGTGCGCGCCGTGGAGCGCGGCAGCTTCTCGGCCGTAGCTCGCGAGCTGCAAAGCAGCCAACCGAATATCAGCAAGCAAATCAATGCGCTCGAAACCGCCTTGGGCGGACGCCTGTTCGTGCGCAGCACGCGCAAGCTGGCGCTGACCGACGAGGGCGAGCGCTACTACGCCGAATGCCGGCAAATCCTGGCGGCCGTCGACACCGCCGAGCGCAGCTTCAAAACCGGCCGCGAAGAGATTGCCGGCTCATTGCGCGTCGCTTCCTCGGTCAGCTTCGGCCGCAGTTGGCTGGCTCCACGCATCGCAGGATTCCTGGCGCAGCATCCCGCGATCCGCATCCATCTGCAATTGAGCGACCGCAATGAAGACATGGTGGGCGAAGGCACGGACGTGGCGTTGCGCTTCGGCGCACAGCGCGACAGCAATCTCGTTTCCCGCACCATAGGCAACATGCGCCGCGGCGTGTTCGCCGCGCCTGCATACTTGGCGCGCCACGGCACGCCCAAGACGCCGGACGAACTGCTGCAGCACAACTGCCTGGTATTTACGCTGCTGCCCAACGTCAATGCCTGGAGCTTCACGCGCAAAGATAGGGAAACCACCGTGGCAGTACATGGCAATGCCACGAGCAACAGTTCGGAAGCGGTGCGCGCCATGGTGCTGTCCGGCCTGGGTATCTCCCTTTCACCGCTGTGGCAATTCGACGAAGACCTGGAAGCCGGCCGCGTCGTGCGCTTGCTGACCGCCTGGGAACCGCCGCCGCTGGCAATCCATGCCGTGCTGCCCCATCGGCGCCAGTCGGCGCGCGTCGCCGCCTTCGTCGATTATGTAGTGCAAGAGATAGGCGATTTCGGAAAACGCTGAGTAGAAAACAAAACGGCATGAGCGCGAACCCATGCCGTTTCGATACCGGCGCACCTCAGGTGCGCACGCCAAAGACTACTGCAAGCTGGACCACTTCTGTTCCAGCCCCGCGCGCTCCATGAAACCCGGCGAACGGGTGCCGTCGGCGAAGAAAATCGTCGGCGTGCCCGTGATATGCAGCTTCTGGCCCAGTGCATAGATTTGATCGTTCGGCGTGGAAGTGCAGGAGGCCGGCGCATTGGGCGGCAACTTGCCATTCACCATCCAGTCGTCCCAGGTCTTCAGACGGTTCGATGTGCACCAGACGTTTTTCGACTTGGTCGAGGAATCGGCTGCCAGGATGTTGTACATGAAGGTGTACACCGTCACGTTATCCATATCGGCCAGTTCGTGGCGCAGCTTCTTGCAATAGCCGCAGTTCGGATCTTCGAACACCGCGATCACGCGCTTGCCGTTGCCCTTGACCATCTTGATCGCGGAATCCAGCGGCAGATCGTTGAAATTGATCTTGTTCAGCTCGGCAAGGCTGGCGTTGGTGTAATCCTTGTGCGAAACAAGATCGACGACGTGGCCGACCACCAGATACTTGGCCGTGGCATCGGTGTACATCACCTCGCCGTCGGCATGAATTTCATACAGCGGCAGGCCGGAGAAATCGGTCTTGCGTACCGCATCCACCTTCGCGCCTTGGCCGAGGCGCTGCTCGACCAATTGCTTGATATTAGCCTCCTCAGGTGTCATGGCCGGCGCCCCCTTGGCTGCCGGGGAATTATCGGCATAAGCAACAGCAGCGACAGCAACCAGCAAAGCGGACAATGCGATCTTCACAATATTCATGGTATCCAAAGTTAAAGCGTTTCAGGAATTGTAGCGCGTTCCGGGAAAATCCTCAGTCCGTTCGGACGACGCTTTCGCGCCGTTCATCCATGGCGGCCACGTGCGCGCGCGTGGTCATGCCGACAAGGGCCGGCCCAAAGCCTGTGCTATCAGCCGCCTCTTTAAGACCGGCAAGCCGTTCAACAAGTTCATGCCGGCATTGCGCAGGAAACGCAAAGGCTCGGCTTCGCTGGCAAACAAACGCGCCAGGCCATCGGTCGCCACTTGCATCAATAGCACGTCTTCCTTTCGCGCCCGCTCGTAGCGGCGCAGCAGGCGTGCATTGCCACAATCGGACACGCCATCGGTCACCTTGAGCAGCGCCTCCACGTCGCCGAAGCCGAGGTTCATGCCATGCCCGGCCAAGGGATGGACCACGTGGGCCGCATCGCCGACCAGGGCCACGCGCACCGCCGTCATGGCATGCGGACGCAGCAATGAGAGCGGAAATGCCTTGATCGATTCCGGCTGCACCGGCGTCAAGCCCCCCAGCTTCTCCGCAGCCCAAGGCGCCAGGCGCTCAGCCAGCTTGATGGCCGGCTCACGCAATAATTGTTCAGCCAGCGCATCGGGCGCCGACCAGACCAGCGAAACGCGATTGCCCGGCAGCGGCAGCAAGGCAATAATGCCCTGCGCACCGCAAAACCACTGGAACGCCGTGCCATGATGCGGCTTTTCGCATTCGAAATTGGTCACCACCCCGCGCTGTCCATACGAGCGATAGCCATAACCGATATCGCAGTGGCCGCGCAGCCAGGATTGCGCCCCGTCGGCGCCAACCACAAGTTGAGCCTCGAGCGTATCACCATTATCCAAGGTCAGCGCGGCAACATCGCCCTGGTTCAACGCCACGGCACGTCCCGCCACCTGCTTCACCTTGGGCGCAAACCGCAAGGCCGCATCAAGCGCCTGATTCAGGTTACGGTCTTCCACGATCCACGCCAGCGCGCCGACGCGCGCGCCATAGGCATCGAAACCAAGCTTGCCGGCACTACTGCCGCCATCGCCCTCGATCGCCATCGCCTCAACCGGTGCAACCCGCGCCGCATCGAGCGCATCCCACACCATCAGCCGCGACAACAGCGCCTGCGCCACATGGTTCAAGGCATAGACACGCACATCCCAGCTTTCCTGCACATTGCAGGCAGGTGCCAGCGCAGGGCTCAGCAAGGTCACCGACTTGCCTGCCTGGGCAAAACCCAAAGCCATCGCCTTGCCGACGGCGCCATTACCCACTACGCAGATATCGCTGGTTTGATGCATGAAAGATAAGGAAGTAAAGCCGAAATAAAGCCGATGAGGCCGGAATGGCCATTATAGCCCCGGCGAAATAATAATTCGCGCATTGACTTGCAATTCGCACCAACCCTGCTATAATCTCGCGTCTTGGCCCGGTAGCTCAGTCGGTAGAGCAGAGGATTGAAAATCCTTGTGTCGGTGGTTCGATTCCGCCCCAGGCCACCAAGGATATCCCTTACAAAACGCCAACCCATGCGGGTTGGCGTTTTTGTTTTGGGCGCAAAATTTTCGATTTCCCGTTCTACTTCCGGTTTCGCGCTCCGTCCAACCAAATCGCCCAATCATCCTGGGACAACTTTATTATCTCTACTGATCGCTAGATTCCTCAATCTTCAAAGTGCTATGCTTGACGCAAGATAATTATTCAAACGACAAATTCTCATATGGCAATTCCAGACTATCAGACTTTAATGCTTCCCTTCCTTCGAATCGCTGGGGATGGGTTGGAGCATCGCTTCAGGGATGCGGTGGAGGCACTCGCTACGGAATTCTCTGTCACGGATGAAGAGCGCAACGTTATGTTGCCTAGCGGCACTGCGCCACTATTTGATAACCGAGTCGGATGGGCACGTACATATCTCAAACAGGCAGCACTATTAGAATCTAGGAAACGCGGCTTTTTCCAAATAACACAAAGGGGGTTGGAGCTTCTTGCAAAGCAGATTTCCAGGATCGACAACTCCACCTTGGAACAATATCCGGAGTATTTAGATTTCAAATTGCGACGTGGTGAACAGCGAACGACCCCAAAGGCTAACGAAGTCAGTCTTCAAGTCCCGGACGTTGAGTTGCCTGAGGATCAACCGGACTCGACCCCAGAAGAACTCTTCTCCCAAGCTTATCAACGCCTGCGCGGCAACTTAGAGGCCGAGCTGTTAGAACAAATCAAGACGTCAACCCCAGCGTTTTTCGAACGGTTGGTGATCGATCTCCTTGTCGCCATGGGGTACGGAGGTTCTCGCAGAGACGCGGGACGTGCAATAGGAAAAAGCGGTGACGGCGGCATCGATGGAATGATTAAGGAGGACAAGCTGGGTTTGGATGTGATTTATGTGCAAGCCAAACGCTGGGGGGGAACAGTCGGCCGTCCAGAGATACAAAAATTCGCTGGCGCTTTGCAAGGGCAACGAGCAAACAAAGGCATCTTCATCACTACCTCCACCTTTACTCGCGAGGCAATTGAGTACACAAACGTCATCTCTGCGAAGATTATCCTAATCGATGGGGAGCAACTTACCTCCTATATGGTCGACCACAACGTCGGAGTATCGCCGGTCAGCACGTTCGAAATAAAGCGAATTGACTCAGACTACTTCGATGGCGAGAACGTGTAATTATGGGGATATGGCATGCCACGGGAGCGGGACATACAATCCTGCCAAATAGACATATGCCTTGCGCCGTCGTGCACTATATGTTGGCATTTTTTATTTTGTGAGTTTGCGGTCCTTCCGTCCGGGCTATTTCCGGCACCTCTGTTTCCATACAAAACCTCCGTTGCCGCGCCTCCCCAGTTCCGCACCTGCATTTTGCATACCACACCAATCGCCACGGGAAAAAATTGTGCTTACGGTGCCATCGCATGCTTCGTAAAACTGCCCGATTTGCTCCACCCCCAATGGGCTTACTCCAGGCGCAGAGCGTATCGCAGAGCGTATTTTTCGGAGCTCAAGATGCCACTTCGACAAGCATCAAAATATACAAATAAAACAACGGAAGCCGCTCAATTTATGGCAAAATTTATAACTCAACTTGTCGGGCCGAATAAGGAATCACCATATGAAACGCATTCATTCGTTTGCTGTAGCAGTTGTTTTGGGGCTGATATGCTTTGAGGCTTATGGACAAGCCAGCGCCGCCAGCACGGCACAAGTCATCAAGAGTCAGGCCCCCAAAGGCATCACGAGTGCGTTTTATGCGTGCATCGACAAAGCGGATTCAAATGCAGATCATGCCGCTCTTGGCGCATGCGAAACCGCGGAAAAGAAAGTTCAAGACAACCGATTGAACGCTGTTTACAAATCCGTGCTCGGCAAGCTCAGCGGCAAGAAGAAAGAGGATTTGATTAGCGCCCAGCGCGCCTGGTTGGAATTTCATCGAAAAAGCGAGGGCATCGAATTCTCGCTGTATGGCGGAGATTCCGATACCGTATCGAGATCCGAATCGGGATTCGAAATCGATTTACAGGTGATATTTCGCCTGTGCGAGCGCGCCAACACTTTAGACACGTATCTATCCCTTGCAAACGACTGATCGTCACGCACTACCAGGAGAAAAAATATGGCCGGTTCTTTAGACACTCACAACCTTGATGCAGTTGCCGGAGCGGTATATTTCGTCGTGGGGCGCGGCACCGAGGGTGGCTCCGCTTCCTACCACCTGTCCATCGCCGGCGTGACGGAACGCGGTGCGCATCCCACTTGGGGCAACGTCGATTCGGTAAGGGACAATAGCGGATACTCGCTGGGCACCATCCAGGTCGATTTGGGCCAGCGCGGAACATGGCCGCTCGGCGCAGTCGCGGATGCCCGCCTCAAACCCGGCGAAACCACGTATGTCGACGGGGTGATCGATCAGGCGGCAAAGTATGCGAAAGAACACGGGCTCAAATTTACGGAAGACCGGGAAAAACTCCGCGCCGATTTGTTGAGTCATGGACACCAGCAGCAGTTTAGCGGCACGGGCAAACACCGGCATGCGGTGGAAGGCACGCCGTTGCAGTTCATCGACCAGGACACGCGGAACAGCATCGATGCCTGGGCCTCCTCGTCGGAGGGGCAGCAGTGGATACATAAAAACATCGACTTTCCGCAAATCAGGAATGCCACGCAGTCCGCCATGGACATGCTGGACAAATACGGCCAGAACATTTCGGAAGATCACCGGCTGGAAACCATCGCTATTCTGGCCAAGACGGCCAACCAGCGGCCCGGGGACATGAAGAAGTTCGAAGAGGTTCTCAAACATGGCGGCGACTACGACGCTGTGCATGCAAAGGCCGAGGAAATCAAGGCAACGCACCAAGCCTACGACGGCCTGAAAGCCGCCACGATCGCCGGGATGTACAAGAATGCCGCACTGGACCCGGAAAAAGCCGCCGCCCTTGAGCGTGCCCAGGCTAAGGTGAGCAATGAACATTTCGACCCATCCAAATCGGCCAACGACCCGGACATCAATGCAGCGCTGAATGCCATCCACCCGGCGCGGCAGCACCCGAGTCATGCCCAGCATCACGACGCTCATGCCAAGCATCACACCGATCATACGAAGCATCACGCCGATCACGCCAAGCATCACGCCGATCACGCCAAGCATCACGATGATCATGGCAAGCATCACAACGAACACCCATCCGGCCATCACAAGCCCCATCATGGCAACGCCCCGCACGAGGGAACACGGCATGCCGATACTGCCCCGCCTCACGCTCAAGACCGGGCAAAAACCGGTGCACTGACGTTGGAAAGCGCATCGGCACTCCCCGCCAATGCCGGCCGAAAAGAGACGACCGATCATCTGCTTGCCGCGCTTCTGTCGGACGACCCGGCCGTCATGCATGCCGGGATAAGCGCAGGCCTCAACACCCATGTTTCGCAACAAAACCTCCAGGAGGCCCGCCAGACAGTGGCACAGACTGAGCTGGTAAAGCAGCCGGCGCAAAATCAGCCCGCTCCTCCGCAGGTGCAGGGCCCGGTTATGAAGATGGGTTGAAAAGGATGGTGGAATAGTAGATTGGCAAACTCCGCGCGTCCGCTGTTTTGAAGGTCGTCTCGACGATGGCTTTTCTCGCGCTAGACAATCGGAGCGATGTCAAGAGGCGCGCCCGATCGATACCAGGCAAAGGATGCCGGGAGTATTCAAGGCGCCTAATCGCGCATTGCACCGGGCGTCACACCAAACTCCCGTTTGATCAACTTGCGCAGAGCCGTCCCATCCTGATACCCGACGCGCTCGGCCACGGCTTCGATCGACAAGCCCGTCGTTTCGATCAAATGCGCCGCGCGCATCAGGCGCCGGCGCTGTACGAACTTGAGGGGCGTCAGCCCCATGGCCGCGTCGATGCGGCGCGCCAGCGTCTTGGAGCTCATCCCTAGCGCATCGGCCAGCCCGGTCACACTGATGGCCTCGGCCAGATGCGCATCGATCCAGCGCTCGGCCGCGATCACGGTCGGGTCCACATGCTGCACGTGGGACAGCGCCATGTAGCGCGCCTGCGAAGGGCGCTCATCGATCAGCAGATAGCGCGCGCAAATCCCGGCAGCCTCGTTGCCCACCGCGTCGGCGATCACGGCCAGCATCAAGTCGAGCTGGGCGAAGGCGGAACCGGCAGTCAGCATGCGGCCATCGCGCACCAGCATGCGCGATTCGTCGAGTTTCACCTCGGGGTGGCGCGCGCGGAACAGGTGGGCCAGCCACCAGGTCATGGTGGCTTGGCGTCCGTCGAGCAAGCCGCTGTGCGCCAGCAGGAATACGGCGGAACACGATGCGCCTATGCATGTGGATGGCGGCGCCTGGCGCAACAGCTTGAGCGCCGCTTGCGCATCGGCCTGGGCGAAGCGTTTCGATATCGCCTCGTCGCTGGTCAAACCCAGGCCGGGGATGATGATCCAGTCCGGCTTGATTCGCCCGCTACCCGCTTCGGCAAACGAGATATCCGGATCGATCCGCATGCCGGCGCCGGTCTTCACCGTCTTGCGCTGGCTGGCAAGCAACACCCGCAGCCTGGCCGCCCTGGCGCCGGGTGCGAGATGACGCACGGCACGCAAGGTATCGACCGTGATGGCGAGGCTGGAATCCATGACGCCGTCGAGCACCACGATCAGAATGGTTTTCATTTGTCCATTTTGGCATGAAAAATGTCAAAAGTGGATATGGGCAGCCAAGGCTGCCTCCGGCACACTGGCATCTCCCCAACCAGACCGACGTGCCATGCCCAACATCCTGGTTCGCCTGCCGCAAGGCAGCCTGAATGAAGAAACCAAGGCGCAACTCGCGGCGCGCATCGCCGATGCCGCGACTGAAGCCGAGCAGATTCCCGCCGACCCGTTGTGCCGCAGCCTGCGCTGGGTCTTGATCGAAGGCATAGCGCCGGGCTGCTGGACCTGCGGCGGCGTCGACATGACCACAAAGCTGCTGCCCGTCATGCTGCAAATCCACGTCCCAGCCGGCGTCATCGACGATCCCGGACGGGAAGCCTACGCCGCCGCTATCTCCTCTGCGGTCAAATCCGTCTTTTCGGATGAACCGCGCCGCATCGTGATCTCGACCGTGTTCAGCGAAGTGCCCGACGGGTTCTGGGGCGTCGGCGACAAAATATGGCGGCTCGACGAATTCGCCAGGCACGCGAGATACCGCCATCTGCAGCAGCAAACATCGAAGTAAATTTTCCGGAATTTTTACAGGAGGCGACATCATGACCACCACCCACCACGGTTCGTGCCATTGCGGCCGCGTGAAGTTCGAACTGACCTCGAATCTCGAACGCGTCATGGAATGCAATTGCTCGATCTGCCGCCGCCAGGGCGCTATCTGGGCTGGCGCAAGCAATGCCGAATTGCGCATCGTCGAGGGCGAAGCCGATTTGACGCTATACCAGTTCGGCACCAAAACGGCGAAGCATTACTTTTGCAGACATTGCGGCGTGCAACCCTTCGCGCATCCGCGCATCGATCCGTCACTCTGGGTAGTGAATCTGCGCTGCGTGGACGAGCTCGACCTGGGCGCGCTCGAGGTCGGAATGTTCGACGGCATACATTGGGAAGAGTCGGCACGCGCGCTGGTCGAAGCCATGCGGAAGCAGGCAGCGGCATAAGGAAAACCAAGGCAAATCAGCGCAAATTAATGCGCCAACCCTCGCACTACCGCAGGCGCCGCGTCGTCTCGCGCACCACGAGCTCGACCGGCGCCACGTCGCCGGAAGCCGGCTCGCCGTTGATCAGCGCCAGCAAGGCCGTGGTGGCGGTGCGGCCGAGGTCGTAGATCGGCTGATGTACCGTGGTCAGGGGCGGTGCGGTATAGGCCGAGCCGGGCAGGTCGTCGAAGCCGACCAGCGAGATATCGTCCGGCACGCGCACGCCCTTGCGGTACAGGCCGAGCCGCACGCCATAGGCGCTCAAGTCGTTGGCGGCGAACACGGCAGTGAATTGCTGCTGCGTCTCGAACAGGCGGTTGACCGCCATCAAGCCGCTCGCTTCATGGAAATTGCCTTCGGCGACGAGGTTGGGCTCGTACGGGATATCCGCCTCGGCCAGCGCGCGTCGATAGCCTGCCAGACGCTCGATCGCGTCAGTATGGTTGGCCGGCCCCGAAACGAAGGCGATGCGCCTGTGACCCAGCTCGATCAGATGGCGCACGGCAAGATGGGCGCCATATTCGTTGTCGATCTTGAACCCGATGGCGTTCCTGGTATTGAGCCTTCGGCCTGTCGAAACGATGGGCCGGTTGTTGGCGAATTGCAGGACGGTCTCGTCCGGAATGCGGCCCGACAGCAAAATGATGCCGTCGACCTTGCGCGCCAGCAGCAGGCGGATGCGGTCCGATTCTTCCTGTGCATTCCAGTGGCCGCTCACGATCACCGAGGTGAAGCCCGTATCCTTCAAACCGTCGTCCACGCCGCGCAATGTTTCATCGAAGAAGGGGCTGGAAATATCCTGCACCACGATGCCGATGGTCATCGAGCGGCCCTTCTTCAAGCCTTGCGCCATCAGGTTGGGCGCAAAGTTGGTGCGCTTGATGGCCGCCAACACGGCATCGCGCTTCGCATCGGAGACGCGCGCGGTGCCGTTGAGGATACGCGATACGGTGGAGGGCGAAACGCCGGCCTCACGAGCTACGTCGATCAGCGTGGATGGCGAGCCGTCGTTGTCTTCCAGAGTCAATTCGGTTTCCGTCTAATGCCTGCGCGGTTGATTTGCGGGACTGATGTCGCCAATGTGAAATCCTTTTCAGGTTGATCGTATCACAAAAGCAAAAAAACGCGCCCTCCCAATTCATTGGAAGAGCGCGTTCTGCCGAGGCTTCTATCGGTTTTTGCACCAACCCGGCTTAATACCTCACGCCGAAGTTGATTCCCGCGGTAAGCGGCGGCAGGTATTGCGCCTGCCACACCACGACGCCGTTGGAAGACTGTTGCGCCAAGGCCGCTGTCTTGATGTTGGCGTTTTCCAGGTTGCGGATATATGCGTCCAGGTACCAGGCCTTGCCCGAGTTATAACGCAGGCCGAGGTCGGTACGGGTATAGGCCTTTTGCTCGTCATGCGTATTATTGGCGACATTGTTCGCCGTCGCCACGCCGCCGTCGAACACGGACAACCAGCTCGCCGTTTCATAGTGCAGGTTGATGCGCGGCACCAGGGTCGCATCGCCGTAATGGAAGATGTGCTGGTACTGCAGCGTCCCGCTGAACTTCGGCGTATGCGGCATGCGGTTGCCGGTCACGCTTTCGGAATTGACGCCCGTTGCAGGATTGGGCGGCATGATCTGGCTATAGTCGTTGCTGCCCGCGACCATGGAGCCGAGCGTGGCAGTGGGAATATAGCTCGCGGTCAGTTGCAGCTTGTCGTCGCGCGTCAGGCGTGCGGCCAGTTCGGATTCCAAGCCGATGATGCGCGTCGTGCCGGAGACGTTGTACAGATTCAAGGTATGCCCGCCGCCGGGCAGGGTCACGGCGCTGGCGAACTGGTAATCCTTGAAGTCTTCATCATAGATCGCGTTATTCCACTTCACCGTCCCGCCGAGGAAGGAGCTCTTGCTGCCGATTTCATAGCTCGTGATGGTTTCCGGCGCGAACACGCCGGCCGCGCCGGCCGAAGCGCCGCCATCCTGCAAGCCGCCCGACTTGAAGCCGGTGGAAATGCTGGCATAGACCATGTTGTCCGGATTCAGGTCGAACGCCGCCTTGAGCAGCCAGGTCGCCTTGCTGTCGTTATAGGTGCCGGTGTTCAAGTCGTAGGACTTGAGGCCCGAACCGGGCTGGCCGATCGGCACGCCATTGTTGAGATTGACGTTGATGTTGCCGCTGGGCTGCACCGGCAGGTTGGGCAGGGTCGGGTCGTATGTCCAGGCGTAGTCGTTGCCGCCGTTATTGGCCTTGTCGTCTTTGGTGAAACGCACGCCGGCGGTCAGGTGCACGTTGTCGTTGACGTTCCAGGTTTCCTGCGTGAACACGGCCTTGGAAGTCACGGTCTCGTCGGGCTGGATGAACACGCCCATCCAGTTGATCGGCCCCTGGGTCGTTCCTACCTGTTGCGGAATGTCGAAGCGGATGCTGTTGTTTTCATGGCCGTAATACGCGCCGAGCAACCAGTCGAGCTCGCGCTTGCCGGTCGACTGCAACTGCACTTCGTGGCTGTAGTTTTCGTAGTGCGAATTGTCGGTATTGTCGAACTGCGTATTGCCGCCGGTGGCGAAGCTGGTCGGCACGTTGGCACCGGCATTCTGGTCGAAGGTCGAGGCGCCGTCATAGATGCCGTAGCCGAAGGTGTAATTGAACGCCATGGAATCGTTGACGGCCCAGTCCACGCGGCTGCGCACATTCTTGGAATCGCGGTCGAGCGACGGTGCCTGCATGATCAGCGCGGACCACAGGCTCTGCCCCGGACGCGGGTCTTGCATCAGGTTTTCATTTGGTGTGCCGCGGTCGCGGAAGGCTTCGAGCGAGATATTCCATTTCAGGCTCGTGCTCGGTTGCCACAAATAGCTCAAGCGCACGGCCGTCTGGTCTTGCGCATTGTATTTCTGGCCGCGCGTCACGAAATCGTTGGAATTGATCGGCTGGAACGAGGCGGGACTGGCGGTCGGGTTGGCCGCGAAATAGGCAGCTTGCTGGCTGGCGATCGAAATATTCGGCGGTGTCTGATAATCCACGTAGCCGTCGTGCTGCTCGTGGTCGAAGGCCACGCGCATGGCCATGGTGTCGCTCAAGGGGATGTTGAACGCACCCTTGGCGCCGACGGCGTTATAGCTGCCCACGCCGGTTTCGAAGCTGTATTCGTTGTCGCCGAGGACAGGCTTGGCGGTTTGCATGTTGACCGCGCCGACGGTGGAATTGCGGCCCCACAGCGTGCCTTGGGGGCCGCGCAGCACTTCCATACCCTCCAGGTCGAACAGCAAGGCTGTCGCGCCTTCGGCACGCGGCGCATACACGCCATCGACGAAAATCGCGACTTCCGGGTCGGCCTGCTCGGTCTTCGCCTGGTCGTTGCCGATGCCGCGCAAGGTCATGGTGATGACGCCGTGGTCGCCCTGCGTCGTGGCCTGGAAGCCGGGCACCAGGGTAGCAATGTCTTCGACATTTTGCACGTGATTGTCTTGCAGCGAAGCGGCCGACAAAGCCGTAATGGCCACCGCTGTTTTCTGCAGCGAGGTGGCGCGCTTGGTTGCGGTTACGACGATTTCCGGCACGGCGCCATTGTCGGCCGGAGCGGCTGAGGCAGTGTTGCCGGTCTGTTGTTGCGCTGGCGCGGTGGGGGCTTGTTGCGCCTGAACGGCGCCGGCACCGGCCAGCAAGGCCAACACGGCCAATCGAATCGGGGATCCCAATAGAGATGGGGATGTCATGTGGTTCTTCATGTGTCTCCTATTGTCGTTTGGTTCATCGACGTTGATGGGGGTCGATGATTTTTCCCTTGATATTGTTCTTGCTTCGAATTCGAGTTCACGCTTATGTGAAAACGTTTTCAAAAAATATGAAGTCGTTTTCAAAACTCATGAAATCGATTTCATATTACATAATTTGACGAAAAACACCAAGAAAAATGTTGGCGACAAGAGTTTTTTGGGCGTACCATGGCCAATTGTTGTGACCTCACAACAACCCTCCGCAAACCATCGCGATATTTTTGATATCGTTTTCATGGCTTTCCCATCTCGATAAATGAATCCTTTAAAACAAGTCCTGATCGTGGGCGGCGGCACCGCCGGATGGCTGACCGCAGCCTTCCTGGCGCGCACGCTCGATGTCGCCAACGACGACGGCATTTCCATTACCGTCGTCGAATCTTCGGATATCCCCACGATAGGCGTGGGAGAAGGAACCTTCCCATCGATACGCGGCACGCTCGCCGCCATCGGCATAGACGAAGCACGCTTCATCCGCGACTGTCATGCCACCTTCAAGCAGGGTGTGAAGTTCGTGGACTGGGTACGCGCGCCGGGAACCGGCGGCACGCGCGACTACTTTCATCCGTTTTCCGTTCCCAGCCAAAAGCCGGGCGGTCCCGAGCTGCTGCCTTACTGGCTGCGCGGCGCAGCCGGCGCCGGCATATCGTTCGCCGAAGCGGTCACGATGCAAAAGCGCGTGGCCGATGCCTCGCATGGGCCCAAGCGCTTTTCCGATGGCGACTTCATGGGCCCGATGAACTATGCCTACCATTTCGACGCCGGCCGTTTCGCTTCGCTGCTCTGCGAGCAGGCGAGGTCGCTCGGCGTGAAGCATGTCGTTGCCACGGTAGAGCGCACCAATCTCGACGAAAACGGTGCCATCGCCTCGCTCAGTATTTCAGGCGATGCGCACAAACGCAGCACGCTGCAAGCCGACTTGTACATCGATTGCACCGGCTTTCGCGCCGGCCTGATCGGCGAAGCGCTCGGCTCCCCGTTTACCAGCCTGGCCGATCAATTGTTCGTCGACCGCGCGCTCGCCGTCCAGGTGCCCTATGACAGGCCCGATGCCCCCATCCCTTCCTATACCATCTCGACCGCCCATGAAGCCGGCTGGACCTGGGACATCGGACTGCACCAGCGGCATGGCGTCGGCTACGTCTACTCCAGCCGCCATACCGACGATGCGCGCGCGGAAGAAATCCTGCGTACCTACATCGGCCCGGCGGCGAACGGGCTCAATCCGCGCCTGCTCAAACTCAAGATCGGCTACCGCAAGCTGCAATGGATCAAGAATTGCGTCGCGGTCGGGCTGTCAGGCGGTTTCCTCGAACCGCTGGAGTCCTCCGGCATCGGTTTGATCGAAAGCGCGGCCTATCTGATCGCTTATTTATTCCCGCGCGACGGCAACCTGGCCCCGGCGGCAAAACACTTCAACGACGTGATGTGCGCACGCTATGAACGCATCGTCGATTTCATCAAGATGCATTACTGCCTGACCCAGCGAAAAGACAGCCGATTCTGGATCGACAACGCCGACCCGGCCAGCATTCCCGCCTCGCTGCAGGAGAAGCTGGCAACGTGGCGCTACCGCCCGCCGCACCGGCTCGACTTCATCGTCGATCTGGAAATGTATACGCCGGCGAGCTGGCAATACGTGCTGTATGGCATGGAATACGCGACAAAGTATCCGGGTAATGGCTCGCTATTCCCTCGCACCGAAGAAGCGCGCCAGGAATTCCGAACTATCGGGCAGCTCTCGCACCGTGCCCTGGCGGATCTGCCGCCTCACCGCGCCTTGGTCGAAGCCATGTGCCGCCGCGCTACGCCCCTCGGCCGGACCGGAAGCAATTAACCCCTCGGCAAAAAATAGTTGACGCCATGAGTTTTGATGAGATAAAGTCGGACCAACGGCTTATGAAAACGATTTCAAAAGCATAAAATCGAACAAAACGGCCCAACAACGGCAAATTCTTCTGGAATTGCGCCGCTTCGGGCATGGAGACGGCAATTCATGAGACATGTTTCGGCATGAAGGCCGGTAACGATACCGGGCTAAGTGAAGGCGTATTGTGCCGCGCCGGCCTCAATTTGCCCCCTGTTCGCCCGCTTACTCGACGGCTATCGATCAACCTGTACTGACAAGACACCCCAATCAACCCCGACACCAACAGTTTGCCCCATGCATAATTCCGTCAAGTTTCCATCCACATTCACCTGGGGCGTTGCCACCAGCGCCTATCAGATTGAAGGAGCCGCCGACAAGGACGGCAAAGGGCCTTCGATTTGGGATACCTTCACGCATCAACCTGGAAAAATCATCGACGGCAGCAGCGGCGACATCGCCTGCGACCACTATCATCGCTACGGCGAAGACGTGAACCTGATGGCCAGCCTGGGCGTCGATGCCTACCGCTTCTCGATGGCCTGGTCGCGTGTGCAGCCTATGGGCAAGGGGGCATGGAATGAAAAGGGCTTCGACTTCTACGACCGCCTGCTCGACGCCCTCGCCAGCAAGGGCATGGCAGCCCACTTGACGCTGTATCACTGGGATTTGCCCCAAGGCCTGCAAGACGACGGCGGCTGGCTTTCGCGCGATACCTGCAAGCGCTTCGCCGACTATGCGCATGAAGTCGCACGCCGTTTCGGCGACCGCGTGCAAACCATCGCCACGCACAATGAGCCCTGGTGCAGCGCCAATCTCGGTTACGGCAATGCCCAGTTCGCACCGGGCATGGCCGATGCCAAATCGGCGATCCAGGTCTCGCACCATCTGCTACTGTCGCACGGCTTGGCCATGCAGGCAATGCGTGCGCAAAACACACCGGCAAAACTCGGCATCGTGCTCAATCAATGGACGGCCGATCCCGCCACCGACAGCGAAGCCGACCGCGCACTGGCCGCCTACGAATACGCACGCTCGGTGCAATGGTTCATGGACCCGATCTTCAAGGGGCGCTATCCCGAACTGGCCTTGAAAGCCCATGGCGCCAATGCGCCGACCATCCTTGATAACGATTTCAACGACATCCGCCAGCCGCTTGACTTCCTCGGCGTCAATTACTACTTCCGCGCCTTCTGCAGCGCCGAGATGCCGCCGCGCCAGCCCAAGGGCGAACACGGCTTCACTGACATGGGCTGGGAAATCTGGCCGCAAGGATTGACCGAGCTGTTACTGGCATTGAAGAAAGAATACGAGCTTCCACCCATCTACATCACCGAAAACGGCATGGCCCGCGCTGATCGGCTGATAGAAGGCCGCGTGACCGACAGCGAACGCATCCGCTATGTCGAAACCCATCTTGAAGCATTGGCGGCCGCGATGAACCAAGGCGTGGACGTGCGCGGTTATTTCCTCTGGAGCCTGCTCGACAATTTCGAATGGAACTCGGGCTACGCCAAGCGCTTCGGCATCGTCCACGTCGACTATGAAACCCAGCGCCGCACGCTCAAGGACAGCGCCATGTGGTACCGCGATTTCGTCCGGCATCAGCGAGCCTGAAAGCACCATGATGACCCCGACGGCGCCACCATCGCACGAGCTGTGCCGCATGCGTACGAGCGCGACTGTTCCGCCAACCGCGCGCGGCACCGCTCGCGCCGCTGTCGCTGGTAAATGCTAACCCAATCACCCGGACTGGACCCGCTATGCGCGATACATCGCCCCTCCTCCTGGCCGACATCGGCGGCACCAATGCGCGCTTCGCGCTCGACTGCGGCGACGGCCGCGTCGAGCGCATCGCCACGCTCTCCTGCGCCGAGCATGCCGAGTTCGTGCACGCCGTGCGCGCCTATCTCGATGGCTTTGCCTCCGAGACGATACATCACGCCGTGATCGCCATCGCCAATCCCATCAATGGCGACACCGTCAAGATGACCAATCACCATTGGGAATTCTCGATCGAAGCCAGCCGTCGCGCTCTCGGGTTTGAAACCCTGCTGCTGGTCAACGACTTCGCCGCGCTGGCCATGGCCGTGCCGCAACTGTCGGAGTCCGAACTGGAACAGATCGGCGGCGGCCATGCAATCGACGAGGGCGTAGTCGGCGTGGTCGGTGCCGGCACCGGACTCGGCGTGGCCGGCCTTGTGCCGAAAGACGGTTCCTGGCTCGCGCTGTCCAGCGAGGGCGGGCACGTCACGTTCTCGCCCGCCGACGAGCGCGAGCTCGGCGTGCTGCGCCATTGCTGGCAACACTATGAGCACGTATCGGCCGAGCGACTGGTTTCCGGCACCGGCATTCCGCTGATCTTCGAGGCGCTCGCTGCGCAACACGGCACAGCGGCGCCTGCCAAGCTGACCGCGGCCGCCATCGTCTCGCGCGCGCTGGAAGGCCGGGATCCGCTGTGCCAGGAAACGCTCGAATGCTTTTGCGCCATGCTCGGCACGGTCGCCGGCAACCTGGCCGTCACCCTCGCGGCGAAGGGCGGTATCTATATCGGCGGCGGCGTGGTGCCGCGCCTGGGCAGCTATTTTGCGCAATCACCGTTCCGTCAGCGCTTCGAAAGCAAGGGCCGCTTTTCCGGCTTCAATGCGGCGATTCCGACCTACGTCATCACCGCGCCCTACCCGGCCTTTGTCGGTGCGGCGCGCATCTTGCGCGATCATCTCGAGCGTGGAGACGAAGAGGAAGGCGGGCGCCGCATTACAATGAGGCCGGACAAGCCCGGTATTTTGCAAGCGGCACAATAAGCACGACGAACCACAATAACGATACGAGACATTCATGAGCGCCAACCCTTATCTTGCCCCGTCGGCACAGGACGATCCTGCACCGGATTCAGGCCGCTCTCCACTATGGTGGGTGCCGACCGGCTATTTCACGATGGCGCTGACCTACGTCATGCTGACTTCCGTGATCTCGATCATGTTCAAGAATCTCAACATGGGCAATGGCGCCGCGGCCGGTTACGCCAGTTCGCTGATCCTGGCCTATACGATCAAGCCGCTATTCGCCCCGATAGTCGAGATGTACCGCACCAAGAAATTTTTCGTGCTGTGCGCCCAGCTGATGATCGCCATCGGTTTCGCCGGCGTCGGCGTGCTGATGGGCATGCCCGACTCGATGTTCCCGATCCTGGCCGCGTTCTGGCTGTTATCCTTCGTCGGCGCGACGCAAGACATCGCCTCCGACGGTGTCTACGTCACCTCGCTCGAAAGCCGGCGCCAATCGCTCTATTGCGGCGTGCAAAGCCTGTCGTGGAACATCGGCCCCATCGTCGGCTACGGCGGCCTGGTCTACCTGAGCGGCTGGCTGCATACGCATCAAACCTTCGGCGCCGACTGGATCGCCGCCTGGCGCGTGATCTTCTTCATCGTCGCCGGCGTCACCTTGTTGATGTCCCTGTGGCACATGCGCGCCATGCCCGAAGGCGCACGCGCCGAAAACACGCCGGGATCCCTCGCCGATGCCTGGCGCATCCTGGCCGATGCCTTCCTCACCTTTTTCCAGAAGCGCGACGTCTGGCTCATGATCGCCTTCGCCTTCCTGTTCCGCCTGTCGATCGGCTTGCTGGAAAAGATCGGCCCATTCTTCATGGTGGACCCCGTTGCCAAAGGCGGGCTGGGCTTGACCAACGAAATGCTCGGCGTGATCTACGGCACCTATGGCCTGGCAGCGGTGCTGCTCGGCTCGCTCCTGGGCGGCATCTTCGTCGCCAGGCGCGGCTTGAAAGCCACGCTCTTTATCCTATGCTGTGCGGTCAACATCCCCAACGTCACCTTCCTATTGATGAGCATCTTCCAGCCGGGCGATTTCACGCTCATCACAGCCGGCGTGGTAGTGGAAAAATTCTTCTTCGGCTTCGGCTCGGTCGGCTTCATGATCTACCTGATGCAGCAGCTCGCCCCCGGCAAATACCAGACGACGCACTACGCCTTCGGCACCGGCCTGATGGGCTTGTGCATGATGACGACCGGCATGGTCTCGGGCCATCTGCAGGAAATGCTGGGCTACGTGCACTACTTCATCTTCGTCATGGTCGCCACGGTCCCTTCCTTCATCGTGACCTGGTACGCACCGTTTCACCACAAAGAGTGATGCGAGACCGGCGCATCATCGTGATGGGAGTGTCGGGCTGCGGCAAGACCACGCTGGGCCGCCTCTTGGCCCAACGGCTGGCATTGCCCTTCATCGAAGGCGACGATGAACACCCGCCCGAAAACATTAAGAAGATGCGCGCCGCAATCCCCCTTGACGACACCGACCGTCTGCCCTGGCTGCTACGCCTGCGGGAGCACATCGCCGCGGCAAGACGGGACGGAGGCGGGCTCGCACTGAGCTGCTCGGCCTTGAAGCGCAGCTATCGCGACTTCCTGCGCGAGAGCGATCCGGACCTGCTGTTCCTGTATCTCCATGGCGAGGCCGGCCTGCTAGCTGCGCGCCTGCAAGCCCGTAGCGGTCATTTCATGCCTGCCGCACTTTTGCAAAGCCAATTGCGCGAGCTGCAGACGCCGGCTGCCGACGAAAACGCGATATGCCTCAACATCGCGGATACCCCCGAACAATTGCTGGGACAACTATTTCACGCCTTCGGCGAAAAAATGTAAGTACCACCCCTTCCATTTCGTCGCGCCACCGCCACATGCGAAGCAGTGCAGGCGAAGCCTGGCGCGCAATGCAAAGTACCCGAACTGATATAATCGGTACCATCCCAAAATAGATTCATCGGCGCCGCCACGCCCCTACAGTGCCGCGCAAGAAACAGGTAAAACAAGTGAATACCCTCGTTCGCTATTGCGTCATCTTCCTAGTCTTCGCGTTGACCGGCTGCGCCACGTCGACCAAGAATCCGCAAGACCCGATGGAAGACTACAATCGCACGATCTTCAACTTCAACGACAAGGTCGACCAGGTGGCATTGAAGCCCGTCGCCACGGTGTACAAGAAGGCCGTGCCGGAATTCATGCAAACCGGCGTGGGCAATTTCTTCGGCAATATCGGCGACGTCTCTACGGCACTCAACAACTTCCTCCAGGCGCGCCCCGGCGATGGCGCAAGCGATGTAGGGCGCGTTCTGCTCAACACCACGGTCGGCCTTGCCGGCCTGTTCGACGTCGCCACGCCGACCGGCCTGCCCAAGCACGACCAGGATTTCGGCCAGACGCTGGGGCGTTGGGGCGTCAAGTCCGGCCCCTATGTGGTGCTCCCCTTCCTCGGCCCGTCGACGATGCGCGATACCGTGGCGCTACCGGTCGATCTGGAAACCGATCTGTGGGGCTACAAGTATCCCGTGCGCTGGCGCAATACCGGCACCGCAATCCGCTTGATTGACCGGCGCGCCTACATCCTCGACACCTCATCGTTGTTGGAAGATGCCGCGCTCGACCGCTATGAATTCGTGCGCGACGCCTATCTGCAGCGCCGCGAGAGCAAGATCTATCATGGCAAGGATGCCGATGGCGACAATTCTCAACCGCCCGGGGCACCTTCGCTGATGGATTCACGCCCAACTTCGCCCCCGCCTGCGGATCAGCCCAAAGACGATAGCCCCAAAACCGACGAAAACAAGCCGAATTAATTTTGGCTTGTTGTGGTTCGCGGCATGCCGGACGGCGCTTTTCGACCTCAATGTCTCATTGGCACAACAGAAAATCAGCACTTTTACAAAACTTTTTAGCAAGTTTTGTTGTATTAATGGCATTGTTTTGCTTAACATTACGGCCTTCAAATGCGAAAAAATGGGCCTGCAAAAGTTGTTGCGCGGATGCGTCCGGCGGCGACAAAAATCATAAATTCCGCAATTAAATCAATAACTTATTTCAACGCCTCATCACTCGAGCTTAGCCCCGACCAGCCCTCTGGCTGAGGTTTTTGCCGCCATATGTTCGCTGGCCTTGCCGCGAGTTTCCAAATTTTGTTCCGTTTATTGGCTGATAGAGTCCAACTGCTGGAGGACGGCACGCCAAAGCCGGCGCCCGACAAGGCGCAAAACGCGAAGAACGTGTCGACGCAGTGTTACCTGGCGCAGTTTGCCTGCATTTAGTGCGATGCCCCATATCCCCCTGGAGCATCGCCATGCAAGTCCGGAAGTTTAATCACAACAAAATGAGGATTGTTCAATGAAAAAATCGCTAGTCGCGCTGGCCGTCATGGGCGCATTTTCGTCCGCCGCTTATGCGCAAACCAACGTCACTGTGTATGGCGTGCTCGACATCTCGATGAACTACACGACCCACCAGAACGCCGCAGGCGACCACGTGTTCTCGCTGGGCGACTCCAACGCTCCCACCGGCGCCTATGACGGCGGCCAGGGCGCCTTGTCCGGCTCGCGCTGGGGCTTGAAGGGCGAAGAAGATCTGGGCGGCGGCAACAAGGCCATCTTCAAGCTC
>DASVLJ010000057.1:0-17476 GCA_036384915.1 Burkholderiaceae bacterium | reverse complement strand
GAAATGGGTGGGAAAAGAGCCCAATTTGGCCTCGCTTTTGAGGACTGTAGCCGTAGCTACAGCCGGAAAAACGGGGGCAAAGTGGGACTTTTCTCCATCCATTGCAGCCGACTCGCTTCTGCCGCGCAGGCTCCTAGCCCTGGTCATTTTGAAACGGGTTCTTAAACAAGTCCCAACCCAGTTCGCGGCGGATCTGCTTGATGTCGGGCAGCGGCTTGTGTTGCACAAGGCGTTGCGAAAGCCAGTCGCGCACTTGCTGCTTGGTGGGATAGTTCATCGTGCTCATCATGGCCTCCTGCTTTCAGACTAGTGCATGCCGCGCAAGCGGCAAACTGCGGACAGCGATGTGACTCCCATCCTGTTCATGCTTTGACTTGTTACACCTGCAAGCGGCAAAAGCATCGATAATGATCGTCACGCCCCTATAACGGACGAAACAGGAGCGGGTTGACCCCACGCGGCAGGAATATTTTTGGAGACGTATATGCAGATTGAGAAACCGGCATCTTCCAAGTTGGCAACCGTCTTGCGTGTCACGAGCGGCAACTTTCTCGAGATGTTCGATTTCTTCCTGTTCGGCTTGTTCGCTGAACAGATCGGCCGCGCATTCTTCCCGTCGACGAACGAATTCGCGCAACTGATGTCCACCTTCGCCACCTATGGCGCGGGCTTCCTGATGCGGCCCCTGGGCGCACTGGTTCTCGGTCCCTATATCGACCGCATAGGCCGGCGCCGCGGTTTGATCGTAACCTTGTCCATCATGGCAAGCGGCACGGTGCTCATTGCCTTCGTGCCCAGCCATGAGACCATCGGAGCCGCCGCCCCCTTGCTGGTCTTGATCGGCCGCCTGCTGCAAGGTTTTTCCGCCGGCGTGGAGCTGGGCGGCGTATCGGTCTATCTTTCCGAAATGGCTACGCCCGGGCATCGCGGTTTTTATGTGAGCTGGCAATCTGGCAGTCAACAAGTGGCCATCATCGTGGCGGCGGCGATCGGCTACGCCGTGAATGCCTGGCTCGGCGCCGAGGTGATTGCCAGCTGGGGCTGGCGCATTCCATTCTTTGTCGGCTGCATGATCATCCCTTGCATCTTCGTCATCCGCCGTTCGCTGGAGGAGACCGAAGCATTCAAGTCGCGCACTCACCGGCCGGACGGGCGCGAGATCATACGATCCATCGTCGAGAACTGGGCTCTGGTCGGCGCAGGTGTCATGCTGGTCTTGATGACCACGGTATCGTTTTACCTGATCACGGTGTATACGCCGACCTTCGGCAAAAGCGTGCTGCACCTGTCTACGCTGGACAGCCTGCTCGTGACTTTTTGCATCGGCATCTCGAACCTGTTTTGGTTACCGATCATGGGGGCCTTGTCCGACCGGATCGGCCGCAAATCCATTTTGCTGGCATTTACCGCGCTGACCATCGCGACGGCATATCCTGCGTTGTCCTGGCTGGTTGCCGCACCCGACTTCGGCAAGATGCTGGAAGTGGAGCTTTGGCTGTCATTTCTTTATGCCAGCTATAACGGGGCCATGGTGGTGGCCCTGACCGAGGTCATGCCCGTCCATGTTCGGACCACGGGCTTTTCGCTTGCCTACAGCCTCGCCACTACCGTAGGCGGCTTTACGCCGTTTATCGCCACCTGGCTGATACACGACACGGGCGATAAGGCCGTGCCCGGCTGGTGGATGAGTTTTGCAGCGCTATGCGGGTTGATTGCCACGCTGATCCTGTATCGCAGGAAAAGCTGACTTCATTTTTTCATTCGGCGCAAGTTCTCGCGCCGGGCAGGCTTCACGGTACGCATGCCCATGCCGTGGCATTCCTCGGCAGCGCCACAACGAGGGCTGGGCGGTACGGCGCCTTTTCTGCGCGCGATACGGATCGCGTATTAAATTTTCTCAAAAAAAGCGGCGACGTTCGACCGGGTACGCTTGTCTACACGCGATTTGATCGATAGCCGTACACTCCAATTCAGGCGCGCGATGTTTCTGCGCCGGCCTTGCGCCCGGGAGCGGGAAGTCCGATTTTTACATCTTCTTTATTGTTTTCCCCGTTGGTTTTTGCGACATCTTTATACCGCCTTCGCTAATCTGGCACGGTGAGTTTTCTGCTTGGGCTTGAAGAATCCTGCGGCTTGGTTTTCTTGCGCGCATTGCGGAAGTGTGGATGTTATTGGGGACACGATGCGAGGCCGCCGAATTGGATAAGTGTGGCATAGCAACGACGCAGTTTTGAACCGGTATGCTGTTTTCGCTCGGCCTGGATTTTGCCAAATGTTCAGTAACCGGAATGAAACCATGGCCTGGAGTCGAACCGCCCGATCAAGCCGGTAATCGGAAATCATCCGGCGAGCACCCGCACCCGCATGCGCAGCAGAAGAAAAACAGCGCAAAGCAGTCGACGACTCAACAGTCTTTAGAAATGATTTGATTCCATGAAAGGGGAAGTTTTATGTCCATGCAAATGATGACGTTGAAGAGCCGGTCGCGCACCGGCCGTGTTCTTGCATTGGCGATCGCCGGTACATTGGCGGCGCAGTATGCCCAGGCGGACGATGCCGCCAAGCCTGCAGCCTGCGATCCCTACAAGGACTATTCCTGCCTCGACAGTTACCTCGGCACGGGAGTCTGGGAACGTCTCGGCAATTACTACAAGCTCGAAGACGGCCAGGCGGCTGCGCCGGCCGACCCGAAGGCGCCGCCTTCGCGGCGCGACGATATTCCGCCGGCGGCGCAAACCATTCCACCCATGCCTTTCACCGAATGGCCCTATGGCGGCACGTCGCCGCTGGGCGCTTCCACGCCCAATGCAACCGACAGCCCGCTGATGGTGGCGATGGCCAATACCGCGCTGGGTAAATGGATGGCGGACAACGGCATTCAAACCTATGGCTGGATCGACGTGGGCGCCAACCTGAGCACGAATCATGTGCGCGGCGGCAATGCGCCGGCGGCCTACGACTACAATCCAAACGCGCTCGATTTGAACCAGATCGTCGAATACATCGAGCGTGTGCCCGACATGGTGCAGAAAGACCATAACGATTGGGGTTTCCGCTTTTCGGCGATCTATGGTTCGGACTATCGCTACACCACGTCCTACGGCCTAGGCAGCCATCAGCTGCTCGGCCGCAACAATGCCAACGGCTGGGATATGCCCATGCTCTACGTCGATTGGTTTACGCCCTTCGTCGGCGAGGGTTTGAACGTGCGGGTCGGGCGCTATATCTCGCTGCCCGACATCGAGGCGCAGCTCGCGCCCAACAATTACATGTATTCGCACTCGATGAGCTACACCTTCGACAACTATACGAATGAAGGCATCGTTGCGTCGCTGCAGGCGAACAAGAACTGGATCGTGCAGGCCGGCGTGACCGCAGGCACGGAAGCGACATTCAATCACCTGTACCAGAAGATACCGAACACCAATCCGAACGCTCTGTATCCCGATAGCACGTTCAAACGCGACCCGGGAGCAAAGGCGTCAGGCACGCTCTGTTTGCGCTACGACTCGGACGACGGCAAGACCGACGTGAACGTCTGCGGCAACGGCTTGAACAATGGCGAGTGGGGCTACAACAACCTGCAATGGTACGGTTTCACGGTCTACCATTCCTTCAATGAGCATTGGCATATCGCTTACGAACTGTACCAGGAACATCAGAACAATGTTCCCAACCTGAACAACGCCTACGTGCAGACCAATATCGTGGCCACCGGTGCCGGCACGCCGTTCTCGCCCAATGTCATGCCCTATAACGCTCCCGGCATGGCGTATTGCGCCGGCAACGAAAGGTCTACGGCATCGGCCAACCTGACTTGCCGCGCCTCGGCGACAGGCATGGTGGCGTATCTTAACTATTCGCCGAATGCGCTGGACAATTTCTCGATCCGTCCGGAAATCTACCGCGACCCGCAAGGTCAGCGCACGGGTACACCGACGACTTACAAGAACCTCGCACTCGGCTGGCAGCACTGGTTCTCGCCGCAGATCGAGGTTCGTCCCGAAATCGCCTACTACCACGCGGACTCGCCCGCGTTCAACGGCAACGCCAACCTGGGTATCGCGCCCAACCATAGCACGGCGACGATCATCTCCGGCGACGTGATTTTCCACTGGTAAGACGCACCACTTGAACATTGATGGCGCCGGGCGGGCAATCGCCCGGCGCGTAAGGAGATTTGTCATGAAGAATTTCAGTTATACCTTGTTGCTGCCGGTCCTGATCGCGAGCGCCGCTGCCCGCGCGGACGATCAAGCAAGCGAGCAAAAGAAACCCAAGCTCACCCAGTCGCAACTGGCACTAGACCATGGTCCGCATGCGCAAGTGACGCCTGCCGTCAAGCGCAAGCGGCTTGAAGCCGCCAAGGCGGACGCCGCCAGCTCGGCCCCGGCACAGTCGAAATAATTTCGACGCGGTGGCGATAGGGCTGTACGGGGAAATCGCCACCTTATTTGTAACAAAATGTATTCGTAGCCATCGAGAGGCCGAGGCAGGCGGCCCATACCTTAAAATTTCTGCCCGCCACACTCAATTCCAAAAATTCAGAACATGAATGCACCAAGCCCCAGCAGCACGCCGCGTTTCCCGGTAAAGCCGATTGCCGTTGCGGCAGCCGTCCTCGTCCTGGCCCTGACTGGATATCACTTTCTTGGCGGCAAGTCCCGCGATAAAACGCCGGAGCCGGCGCAAGCGGCGGCGACCGGATTTCGCCCGACCAGGAGCCAGCTCGACAGCTTGAAGATCCGTACTGTAGAAAGCCTGGCCTTCCACGGCGAACAGGTTACCGACGGGACCATCGCTGCGAACGACGACGCGACCACGCCGGTGTTTTCGCCTTATTCGGGGCACGTGACCAAGCTCTATGCCAAGATCGGCGACAAGCTGGAGAAGGGAGCGCCGCTGATGGCGCTCGATGCCTCGGAATTCGTCCAGGGCCAGAACGACGTGATCGCGGCGGCCGGAACCTTGTCGGCGGCGCAAACCCAGGCCAAGGTGGCCGAGGCGGCCGAGAAGCGCCAACACGAACTCTATATGGCTAAGGGCGGGGCCATGAAGGATTGGCTGCAAAGCCAGGCCGATCTGGCGGCCGCGCAGGGCAGCCTGCACAGCGCCGAGGTTGCGCTCGCGGCGGCGCGCAACCGCTTGCGTATCCTGGGCAGGAGCGACGAGGAAATCGCGGCGCTGGAAGCCGCCGGCCCCGCGCAAAGGATGAGCCCGGAAGCCGTGGTGCGCGCGCCCATCGCCGGCACCGTGATTGCGCGCCAGGTCGGCTTGGGGCAGAACATAGAAAGCGCGGCGGCCGGCGCCTCCAATCCGGTCTATACCATCGCTAATCTGTCGACCATCTGGCTCCTGGCCAATGTGCGCGAAGCCGATGCACCCTTGATGAAGGTGGGGGCGCCGGTCGAGGTGACGGTGTCGGCCTGGCCCGGCCGGGTGTTCAAGGCCAAGCTGACCTGGGTCGGCCCGACGGTGGACCCGAACACGCACCGCTTGTCCGTGCGCGCCGAGATCGACAATCGCGACGGCGCCTTGAAGCCTTCGATGTTCGCCAGCTTCCGCATCGCCACGGGCGAAACGTCGAATGCCCCGGGCGTGCCGGAATCGGCCATCGTGCATGAGGGCGACGAAGCCCGCGTCTTCGTGTTGAACGGCGACGGGACGATCGCGCTGCGCAAGATCGTGACAGGCCGCACCAGCGGCGACATGGTCGAAGCGGCCAGCGGCTTGAAGGCCGGAGAGAAGGTGGTGACTTCCGGCGCCCTGTTCATCGACCGCGCCGTGGAAGGCAACTGAGATGCGCTGGATTTCCGTGTTGCCCGTCCTGGTGCTTTCGGCTTGCGCCGTCGGGCCCGACTTCAAGACGCCCGACGCACCGAAGGCCGAGCGTTATACCGCCGAACCCTTGCCGGATACTGCCGCGACCGCCCAGGCGGCGGGCGGCGAGCCGCAACGTTTCGTCGACGGGCGCGATATTCCGGCGCAATGGTGGACGCTGTTCCACTCGCCGGCCTTGAACAGCCTGATCGAAGAGGCGCTGAAGAACAATCCCAACCTGCAGCAGGCGGAAGCGGCCTTGCGCGCGGCCCGGGAAAACGTCTATGCGCAACAGGGGGCGTATTATCCCGGCGTGTCGGCCAACTTCACGCCTTCCCGGCAAAAGGATGCCCTTGGTACCGTGACATCGAACGCGGCCTCCGGCGCCGGTGTGTACAACCTGCATACGGTGCAGCTCAATATTTCCTACGTGCCCGACGTGTTCGGCGGCAACCGGCGCCAGGTGGAGAGTCTGCAGGCGCAAAGCGATATGCAGCGCTTCGAGCGCGAAGCGGCTTACCTGAGCCTGACTTCGAACGTGGTCGCGGCGGCGCTGCAGGAAGCGTCGCTGCGCGCGCAAATCGCGGCGACCGAGAAAATGGTCAAGCTGGGGCAGGAAACGCTCGACTTGACCAGGCGCCAGAGCGAACTCGGCGCCGTACCGGAAGCCGCCGTGGCCGCGCAGATTGCTGCACTGGCCCAGACCCAGGCGCAATTGCCGCCGCTGCAAAAGCAATTGGCGCAGCAGCGCGACTTGATTGCGGCCTTGGCTGGGCGCCTGCCGGCGGACATGCCGCAGCAAACGTTCGAACTCTCGGCGCTGCAATTGCCGACCGAGCTGCCGCTCTCGCTGCCTTCGCAACTGGTACGCCAGCGGCCCGACGTGCGCGCGGCGGAGGAAAACCTGCATGCCGCCAGTGCCGGAATCGGCGTGGCCGAAGCCAATATGCTGCCGCAATTTTCCCTGACGGCCGGCGGCGGCAGCGTGGCGACGCAGTTGTCCGACTTGCTCAAGTCCGGCACGGGTTTCTGGAATATCGCCGGCGGCGTGACGCAACCGCTGTTCCAGGGCGGCACCTTGCTGCACAGGAAGCGTGCCGCGGAAGCGGCTTACGATGCGGCAGTGGCGCAATATCGCGCCACCGTGATTGCAGCCTTCCAGAACGTGGCCGACAGCCTGCATGCCCTGCATGCGGATGCCGATGCATTGCAGGCCGCCGCCGTGGCCGAGCGTGCGGCGGCCGACAGTCTAGCCATCGCCAGGCGCCAGGTCGAGTTGGGCGATATCGCCTACGTCACGCTCTTGGGCAGCGAGCAGGCTTATCAGCAGGCGGCCTTGAACCTGGCGCAGGCGCAGGCCAACCGCTATGCCGATACCGCCGCGCTGTTCCAGGCGCTGGGCGGCGGCTGGTGGAACCGCGAAGAGAACTCACAACAAAGCCGGGCCGGAACAGGCTCGCCGGCAAATTAATCAGGGAAAAACATGAATCGCATCGTGGAACTGGCGCTCAGGCAGCGCTATCTGATGCTGGTCCTTTTGCTGCTGATGTTCGCCATCGGCGGCTTCAGCTTCTGGAAACTCAATATCGAGGCCTACCCCGACCCGGTGCCGCCGCTGATCGATATCGTGACGCAAAGCTCGGGCCAGTCGAGCGAGGAAATCGAACGCTACATCACGATCCCGATCGAGATCGGCATGTCGGGGATACCGCACGTGCAGGTGGTGCGCACCATTTCGATGTTCGGCCTGTCCGACGTCAAGGTGCAATTCACCTACGATATGACGTACGATGAGGCGCAGCAATGGGTGATCAACCGCCTGGCGCAATTGCCGCCCTTGCCCAATGGCGCGCAACCGCAGATTTCGCCGACTTCACCGACCGGCGAGATCTACCGCTACCGCGTAGTCGGCCCCCCCGGCTATTCGGTGACGGACTTGAAGACCATCGAAGACTGGATGCTCGAGCGCCGCTTCAAGGCGGTGCCCGGCGTGATCGACGTGACCGGCTGGGGCGGCAAGACCAAGACCTATGACATCGAAGTCGACCAGAACAAGCTGACCAGCTACGGCCTGACGCTGGCCCAACTGCTGCAGACGGTCAACAACAGCAATACCAATGTCGGCGGCCAGACCGTCAATATCGGGCCGCAATCGGCCGTGGTGCGCGGCATCGGCCTGGTGCAATCGATGGACGACATTCGCAAGATGGTGCTTGCCTCCAATCACGGCGTGCCGGTCTTGCTGGGCGACGTGGCGAAGATCAGTGTCGGGCATCAGCCGCGCCTGGGCATTGCCGGCTACAACGGCGAGAACGACATCGTCGAAGGCATCGTGCTGATGCGGCGCGGCGGGGAGAGCCTGCCGACCATCAAGCGCGTCGAGGCGGAAGTCGACAAGATCAATCACAGCAATCTGTTGCCGCCCGGCGTCCATATCGAGCAAGTGTACGACCGAAGCGACTTGATCGACGTCACCACGCATACCGTGCTGCACAACATGCTGGAGGGGATTTTGCTGATCTTCCTCTTGCAATGGGCCTTCCTGGGCAACCTGCGTTCCGCCGTGATCGTGGCCTTGACGATTCCGTTTGCGCTGTCGTTCGCGATTGCCCTGCTCGTGCTGCGTGGCGAATCGGCCAACCTGCTTTCGGTCGGCGCGATCGACTTCGGCCTGGTGGTTGATGCGTCCGTCATCATGGTAGAAAACATCTTCCGCCATCTGGCCGAAAGCTCCGAAGCCAGGCGCACCGGCGGGCTGATCCTGCACAAGGTGCGTTCCACCATCGGTTTGCGCGGCAAGTTCGCCGTGATCGCCAATTCGGCCATTGAAGTCAACCGCGGCATTTTCTTTTCGGCCGCCATCATCATTGCCGGCTTCGTGCCGCTGTTTACCATGAGCGGCATCGAGGGGCACATCTTCGGCCCGATGGCCAAGACCTATGCGTATGCGATTTTAGGCGGCTTGATAGCCACCTTCACCGTCTCGCCGGCACTGTCCGCCATCTTCCTTCACGAGCATCTGGAGGAAGTCGAAACCATAGTCGTGCGCGGGTTGCGCAAGGTGTATACGCCGACAATCGAATGGGCGCTTGCAAACAGGAAAGCGACCTTGGCAGGGATGGGCGGGTTGCTGCTGCTTGCAGCGATCGCGGTCGGGTCGCTCGGGCTCGAATTCCTGCCCAAGCTGGAGGAGGGCAACCTCTGGATCCGCGCCACCATGCCGGCCTCGGTCTCGCTTGAGGAAAGCAACGGCTACGTCAACGAGATGCGCAAAATCATCCAGTCCTATCCCGAGGTCGACCTCGCCGTCTCGCAGCATGGGCGGCCCGACGACGGTACTGATACCTCGGGGTTTTTCAACGCGGAATTCTTCGTTCCCCTGAAGCCTTTCGATACCTGGCCCAAGGGGGTGGACAAGGAAGCCTTGACCGACCAGATGACGAAACAGTTGAGCGAGAAATTCCCCGGAGTGGAATTCAACTTCTCGCAATACATCGAAGACAACGTCGAGGAAGCCGCCTCCGGCGTGAAGGGCGAGAATTCGATCAAGATCTTCGGCAACGACCTGGTCACGCTTGAAAAGACTGCCGATGCGATCAAGCGCGTCATGCAAACCATTCCGGGCGTGACCGACCTGTCGGTGTTCACCTCGCTGGGCCAGCCCACGGTGAGGATCGATATCGACCGCGACGCGGCGGCGCGCTACGGCCTCGCTACGGGTGACATCAATACCGTGGTGCAGGCGGCCATCGGCGGGCAGCCGGCCGGCAACCTCTACGAGCCAGGCAGCGACCGTAATTTCCCCATGGTCGTACGGCTGGCGCCCGAGTACCGCAAGAGTCTCGATGCCATCGGCCGTATCACCGTCGGCGCGCAAAATCCGAGCGGGAACGGCATCATGCAGGTGCCCTTGAAGGACTTGGCGCATATCAGCCTGGTGTCGGGCGCTTCCTTCATCTATCGCGAACAGCAGCAGCGTTACATCCCCTTGAAGTTCAGCGTGCGCGGGCGCGACCTCGGCTCGGCCGTGCTCGAAGCGCAGCACAAGGTCGAAGAACAGGTGAAGCTGCCCGGCGGCTACCACCTGGAATGGGTGGGCGAATTCGGCAACCTGCAGGAAGCCCTGCAGCGCCTGGCGATCGCCGTACCGTTGTCGATACTCCTGATCTGCGTGCTGCTCTATACCAATTTCGGTTCGGCCACGGACATGCTGCTGGCGGCATCGGTGATCCCGATGGCGCTGATCGGGGGCATCTTCGCGCTCGTCATCACGGGCACGCCGTTTTCGGTGTCCGCGGCGATCGGCTTCGTCGCCCTGTTCGGCATTGCGGCGATGGACGGCATCCTGGTGCTGTCCTACTACAACCAATTGATCGGCGACGGGCTCGACCGCGTGGCGGCCATCGTGCAAACCTGCCGCACGCAGATGCGGCCGGTGATGATGACTTGCATCGTGGCTTGCGTGGGCTTGCTGCCGGCGGCATTTTCGACCGGCATCGGTTCGCAGGTGCAGCGCCCTTTGGCGCTGGTCGTGGTGGGCGGCATCTTGCTGGCACCGGTCTTGATCCTGATCGTGCTGCCGATCTTGATTTTGCTGTTCTCCCGGCGCTTGCCTTATGTCGAGGAACAGGCACGCAAGGTACTTGATCAAACACGTGATGACTGGTTCAAGGAATAGGCTAGAATGAGGTTTGCTGCGTTGCGCAATCGAGGTGAAATCATGGAAAGCCAAGCCAATTTGCTGGGCTCGATGTTGATGGTCGACAACGTATTGCTCGACCTGAATGCGCATGACCGTGGCGAAATTTTTCGTGCCGTGGCGGAGCGCTGGCACCGGAACCATGGTTTGGACGAGTCCGAGGTGATTGCCGGCCTGGAAATGCGTGAAGAGCTGGGCTCGACCGGCCTTGGCCACGGCTTGGCGATTCCGCATGCGCGCGTCAAGGGGCTGGACAAGCCGCTGGCGGCGTTCGTGCGGCTCAAGAGTGCAATCGACTTCGGTGCGCCCGATGCGGAAGCGGTGGGCGACTTCTTCGTGCTGACCGTTCCTTCCCATGCAACCCAGGTTCACCTGGAAATCCTGGCCGAGGTGGCGGGGAAGATGTCGGGCACGGGGTTTCGCGACGAGTTGCGGGCTGCGAATACGGCCGCGGAAGTGGTGCGCCTGTTTTCGGCTTGATGGTGAGAAAGAACCGTAGGGTAGGTTACCCTACGGATGGCGATGATGCAGTCGCCTCAGCGTAGTGCTTTCCTAATAGTCTCTGCCAACTCCTCGGCGTCAAACTTGGCTACATAGGCGTCCGCACCCACACTCTTGACGTGATCCTCATTGGTGGAGCCGGATAGTGACGAGTGGATCACCACGGGTATTCCGGCATAGGCCGGATCCTGCTTGATCTTGCGCGTCAGGGTGAAGCCGTCCATTTCCGGCATTTCCAGGTCGGTCAATACCAGCGCCACTTTTTCTCTGACGGTTTTACCTTCCTTCTTGGCCGCCTCGGCGAGGTGCTGCAGTTTCTCCCAGGCTTCCTTGCCGGTTTTGGCCATGAAGTAGGATGCGCCCATGGCGTTCAAGCCGCCTTCGATCAAGAGACGCGCCGTGCCGGAATCGTCGGCGGCCAGGATGATGGCGCCCGGCGCCAGCTTGATCTTCGGGCCGATGGTATTTTCATCGATGTCCGGCTGGGACGGCGGGGTGATCTGGCGCAGGATCTGTTCCACGTCCAGCACTTGTGCCAGGCGCGTGTTGTCGACATTGCCATCCACGCGCGCAATGGAGGTGACCAGGCCGCCTCCGGTGCTCTTGTCGGCCGACAAGACCTGGTTCCAGTCCAGCATCACGATCTCTTCGACCGATTCGACGGCGAAGGCTTGCGTGGTGCGGGCAAATTCGGTGACCAGGATGATGTTGCGTCCGGTCTTGGGCGTGCAGCCGACCACGCCGCACAAGTCGATGACGGGGATGATGGCGCCGCGCAGATTGACCACGCCCATCATGTGCGGGCCGGAGCCGGCGACCGAGGTGATCGGCGGCATGGCGACGATTTCGCGGATTTTGAATACGTTGATGCCGTACAGTTCCGAATGCTCGCCGTTTTCGTCGCCGCCCAGGCGGAACAGCAGCAATTCAAATTTGTTGGAACTGGTAAGGTTGGTGCGGTCATCGACTTCTTGTTGTACGGATTTCATCCTTGCCGCCTCGCGCAAAAGTAAACACGCACACTTTCGCGCTTATCGGCGGCTTATGCAATCGGTAGGGGATAAAAAGCAACAAGAATTAACATAACTGCTTGCAGGAAACGCAAACAAATGTGAATTTTGATTCAAGCCCGTATTATGCGCGGCCAGCGCCACAAGGAAAGGGCAATGGCTGGCGCTAGCAAGACGGCGTGCCAGATGCTGGTGCCGAGCGGGTCTGCGATCACGTTCAGGGTTGCGCCTTGATTCAACCCATGATAGAGCAGTACGCAAAACACGATCTCAAAGGCGCGGGCATTGCCGAACAAGGCGCCGAAGGCAATGCCCCAAACTGTCAGCGAGGCCGATACGACCAGGATGGCCAGAGCCGCCGCCGGCATGTCGGCGGCAAAGCGCAGCAGTGCCGGCAGCGAGGCGGACAGGGCCATGGCGAAAAGCACGATGACGCGCGCCGAGAAGATGCGCCAGGTGGCGCCCGCGGCGCTGAATACCAGTTCCCGCGTGCCGTTTTCCCGGTCGCGCAATGCCGCATGGCCCAGCACGTCGAGCGAGAGCGTCCAGGCCAGGCAGACGGCGATCGCGGCGACGTCCGCGGGAGCTGCGGCTTGCAGCACGGAGAGCACGATCAGGGCCAGCCACCACAGGATGCGGCGCTGACGCAGGATCAGAAGCAGCTCGGCCGACACCATGCGGCCCAACAGGCTTGCTTGCAGCGGTTCCAGGGCGCGCGTGAGCAGGCGCAACGGCCGGTTGCGCGGAATCTTCTTGCCGCTCGCTTCCATCGGCGAACCGGCGCGTGCTCCAGCCCAATCGAGCACGGGCGAGGCGGCAGCCACGGCAGCGAGCGCAACGGCCAGCCAGAAGGCGCGTCCGACGACGTCCTGCGGGCGCGGGTCCCAGCGTTTCCAGACGAAGCGGTCCGTGTCCTCGCCGGCCTTTTCGCCGCAGCCGAGGCAAAAGCTGTCGATTTTCTTTTCGGCCAGTTGCGGCGCCGCGTCGCGGGTCAGGCCGCGCAGGAATACCACCATGCCCGCAGGGTCGTTGATGAATGCGCGGACGCCCCTGGGGTTTTCCCACACGGCCTTGTCGGTAGTGCCGATGGCCAGAGTGGCGACCCAGGCGAAGAAGAACAGCACGCTGCCGGCGGTGCGGCGCAAGGGCGGCAGCAAGTCGAACCAGATCGCGGCGGCGGCCGTCAGCGCCAGCGCCGGCAGGGCGAGCAGCACGATGGGCTTGAGTGCTTCGACGAGGTCGAACTGCCGGTCTTCGGCACGCAGCCATTGCATGGCCAAGCCGACGGCGAGTGACACGAGCGCCATCAGGAGCAATACCGCCATGTGGCTGCACCATTTGGCGAACAGATAGCCGCGCCGCGTCATGGTGGTGGCGACCAGCAGTTGCCAGACGCGCGTATCGATGTCGCGTACCACGGTGCCGCGTATCACGTAAAAGCCGGCCAGCGAAAGCAGTAGCGCATCGAGCAGGCCGATCAGCATGCCGACCCAGGCGCTGCTGTACCAGGCTCGGTAATGGCCGTTGACCTCCGCCGTGGTGAACAAGCCGTCCGGTCCGGGGAAGCCGGCCCGGGTGGCAAGGACAAGCAAGCCCAGCACGATCCAGAAGCGCGGCGAGCGCAGCCGTATGACGAGGTCGGCCCTGGCGATCGCCAGCGTGCAATGCAGGCGCGCAGACAAGGTGTTCATGACTGTGCCGCTTCGTGGTCGTACAGCGCCATGTAGGCGTCTTCCAGTGTCGGCGCGACCGCTTGTGCGTCGGCGCGCGGGGCGGCGGCGGCCACCACGCGGATCAGCACGCCGGCGGGCTTGCGTATGGAGTGGCAAATACGCAGGTGCTGCTTCATCGCGGCCAATTGTTCCGGTGCGATCGTCAGTTCCCAGATCTTGCCCACGGCCGCGTCGAGCATTTCCTGCGGCGCGCCGAAAAAGCGCAGCCTGCCCTGGCCCATGACGGCGATCTTGCCCGCACTGGCTTCGATGTCGGACACGATATGGGTCGAGAGAATGACGAGGCGATGGTCGGCCAGATCGGTGAGCAGATGGCGGAAGCGCAAGCGCTCTTCGGGGTCGAGGCCGACCGTGGGTTCATCGACGATCAAGAGCCTGGGGTCGTTCAACAAGGCTTGCGCAATACCGACGCGCTGGCGCATGCCGCCGGAATAGGAACCGAGGGGCTTGTCCGCCGCCTCGCCCAAGCCGACCTGCGTCAGACACCATTGCACGCGTTCCTTCGAAGTGCGGCGCGGCAAGCCCTTGACCGCGGCCAGGAAACCGAGGAATTCGCGTGCCGACAGCGCGGGGTAGGTACCGAAATCCTGCGGCAGGTAACCGAGTTCGGTGCGCAAGGCATCGGGTTCGCGGGCGATGTCCTGTCCTTTCCACAATACGCGGCCCGTGCTGGCTTTGTTGAGCGTGGCAAGCACGCGCATCAGGCTCGATTTGCCGGCGCCGTTCGGACCCAGCAGGCCGAGTATGCCGGGTCCGAGTTCGAGCGAGAAATCCGAAACCGCAACATGGCCGTTGGGGTAGCGAAAGCCCAGGTTTTCCAGTTGCAGCAGGCTTGCCGGTGCGTCCATGTTTGGGCTTCCTTTCGCTTGCTATCAGGCGGTCTTGCGCGTGCAAGCCTTGACCAGGTAGACGATGCCGAGCACGAGCAGGACCGGGATGAGCAACGGCACGATCAAGTGCAGGGCAACGCAGCAGACCACCGCTGCGACGATGAGCAGCGCGCCGAGTCCCGCGATGCCGATGCCGGCGCCAAAGCATGCCGCGATCAGCAGGACGATGCCGAGCGCAACGGCAACCGGTGTGGCGATGACGGCAAGAATGGCCAGGCCGAGAGCGCTGAGCGTGTAGGTGAAGATGTCTTTCATGATGATTCTCCTTTGATTGTGTTGCTGTGAGGGTAGAGTAGGGCGTGCCGAGGCGGGCCTCCAGCCGATTGCGACAGAATGCAAAAAGCTGGGAGCAGGATGCGTGCGGTCGGGATTTGCGTCGCTGGCGCCGCAGGAAGAGCGATGAAAAAAGCCGGGCGGATGCCCGGCTTCAGGATTGCTCAGTGTAAAACACCGATGGGTCAATGCCCCTGTTTCAAGGCTTGTTTTGCGCGCCAGGCTTCCTGCCTGGTGCGCAGCATGGTCCGCGTCATCTTGTAGGCCGGCTGCCCCAGGCGTTGCGAATCGACTGAGGAAACCGCCGCCACGGCGGGCGCCTTGCCGCCCAGATAAGTCATCATGTTGGCCACATCGGGGGAACCCAAGCCTGTCACTTCGTTATATGTGCCGGTGGCCGTGCACAACTGACAGTAGGCGCCGATCGCGTCGTTCGATCCTGCCGTCGTTTGATGGAACAGGCTGGCGGCGTTTGTGGAGGCGGCCATCTGGTACAGGATCTGGCTGAAACCGCCCGGCGGCGTGCCCAGCTTGGAGAGCAGGGTTTGCTTATTGGCGCCGACCGATTCCCCGAACAAGGCGGCGAACCCGGCCCAGATGGGGGAGGATGCGCTGGTCCCGCCTTCAAGCACCCAGCGGTCGGCATAGTAGACCGATACGGCGCTGTTCTGGAAGTCGGCCACGGCGGAGACGTCGGGTACGCCGCGCTTGCCGCCCGTGACGGTTTGCGGTTGTATGGCCGCCATCCAGGAATTGGCCTGGAAATAGATGTAGGTGCCGCCGCCCGAGAATTGCCAGCCCCAATCGCCCGTACCCGGCTTTACGGCGTTGACGCGCGTGCCGCCCACGGCGACGACCCAGGGATCCGCAGCCGGGAGCGAGGGCGCGACCGCGTATCCGTCGTCGCCGCTGCTGGCGAAAGCCACCGCGCCGCCGCCGGTTGCGGCATTGAAGAAATCGCCGGTTGCCTGCGAATTGAGGCCGCCGCCAAAGCTCATCGATACGGCCGTGACGCCAGGCTGGCTGAAGGCATAGTCCACCGCGGCGGACAGGTCCGCCGCGCTGTTCGACGCCGCCGTCACCAGCAGGATTTTGGCGCCCGGCGCAACGGCGTGGACCATTTGCACGTCGAGATCGGGTTCCGCACCCCAGCTGCCGGTGTAGCCGGCGGCGGGCGCAAAGGTATGTTGCGTGAGGCAGCCGTTGGCCGTGGTGCAGGGCGGCAGGTTGTAGTAGGCGCTGTAGGCTGCCAGGTCCGCTTCCACGTCGCCGCCGCCGGGAGCGTCGACGATGGCTACCGTCTGCCCGGCACCGGTGAGTGTGGCGGGCACGTTGTAGTGCGCGCGTATATCGTTCGGCGAAAGCGCGCCGTTGATGCCGGTGCCGCCGATGCCGAACATGTCGGCCGTATCGGAAACGGCGACGCCGCTGCCCGCCTTGGAGCCCTGGCTCGAGCCCGTGATCAAGCCTTGGGAAATGCTGCTGGCCGCCGCCTGGTTCAGGGCCAGGGTGTAGTCGACGAAGGTGCCGTCGGCCTGGCGCGTGTAGATGGCGCTGCCGTCCTTGCTCAGGCTTCCCATGTAGATGCTGCCGTTCATCTGGACATAGAAACGGTAGAGGGGGGAGCCGGCCTCTTCCAGGGGGCGCGGATTGTTGGCGATCCACATCGGCAAGCCTTGCACGGTGACGAAGCTGCCGTCGCCGGCATTGTCGATCTCGTAGGGCTTTTGGATGTCGCCCGAGTACAGGGCAAGCGGGAACACGGCCGCCGTCAGTGCCGTATTGCTCAGGCAAGGCGTGGGCGCGGTGCCCGTGGTATAGGTCGGGCTTGCCACGTTGGTGCAATCGAACAGGGCGTACAGGTCGCCCACGCCGTGTGCCGAGTGCGAAACATAGGCGGAGCCGGCTTGCCAGCTCGCCGAAGCGGAAAAATTCTGGTAACCGACCCACAGGTTGAGCGGAATGCTGGCCTGCAGGATTTCTCCGGACTGCGCCATCTGTCCGCTCAAGGGCGCCGATTTGTAATTGTCGAAGTGCGAGGTCGAAACCACGGTCTGGCCGGTCGAGTCGTAGTACTGCACCTGGATGCCGTTGCCGACGTAGCTGACCGAACGCAGCCCCGCGGCGGGGCGCAGCAATACCTGGCCGTTGACCAGCACGCGCGACGAAGAGGACGCGGGCGGGGAGAGCGCGCTATCGAGCGTGGTAAAGCGCGTCGTCGCGAGTTGCGCGCCGGTGGCGGGAGAATTGGCGATGTCGTCGATCACCTGGCTGTATATGTAGTTCTTGCCCGGCACCAGCACGCCGCCGCCATAGGGGATGTTGTCGTAGACATACCATTCGCCGCCATGCAGCGCGATGCTCTCGAACAGTGTCCGGTTGTTGTATGCCTGGGCATCGGTCTCGGCGATGCCTTGCAGCGCACTCGCGGCGGTAGACGCATTGACGGTGGCGAGCATGGCGCGCGCATTGGCTGCCGCCGCAGTGCCGCGATAGGTGGCGGGCGAGGCGGCGCCGGTGAAATAGCCTGCGGCAGCAAGGCGGTTGTCG
>DASVLJ010000056.1:0-55032 GCA_036384915.1 Burkholderiaceae bacterium | reverse complement strand
TTCATCCGACAGACCAAGGCATTGTTGGACGATATACATGCGCAGCATGCGCTCCAGTCCGATCGGCGGACGCCCTCTGCCGTCACCCTTGGGATAGTAAGGTAACAGTGCAGCCACCAGTGCCGCCCACGGCGTGATGGCTTCGATTTCAGCGAGGAAACGTTCGCGCCGTGTCTGCTTCTTCTTGCCAGCGAACTCTGCTTCGGAAAAACTTGATTGCTTCATTTTTATCGGTATCGGCAAAGGGGACGTGCTATTGTGCCAGCTATGCTGCGCCCAATCGAGGGGCCGGTGAATAAATCAGCGTTTCCCTAGCACGGCGTCTATTCAACCAATGACGATTCAAGAAGTCTACCGAGAGGTATTTTCGTACCCTAACGGCTTCACCACGTTCAATTGGAAAATTGAAATGAACTGGCCTGGGAAGAGCTTCATTTCTTTCCGTTCTAGCGGTTTCACGCAGGTGTCGAGACAATCCCCGACAATTTCTGCCTCTCAACATCTATCGCCCTCAGAGAGGCGGGCATGATTTCGATAGCTCAGTGCTGTATGCCGTATAAAGGATAAGTAAAAGACGGTTCGCGGCCAGAAGCAGCCCGTTGTAAAGGCACTTGAGTTGGGGGGCACACCTGTCTATGAACAATAAACTGAGATTAGCGTAGCAAGGTAATGACAAGCAATGAAGAGCGATTTCAAGGAAACCGAAGGTTGCGAATATCATCGATGGGTCACGAGTAATCTATCGGATGTCGACATTTCCTTGCCTGACAAAGACTTTCTAATTCATACAGGGTGTCCGATTGACGTAGATTGGAGTCTAGAATTCTCACCTGTAGGCTCAATCCCGTTGGAGCGCGCCTCTCTGGATGGCCTTCGCATAATTGGATATGATAATGGCTCAGAAATCTGCATCGATGAACGGGATAACGGTAGCGTAGTTGCCGTTGAAAATGGCGGCAAGGTCCGGCCAATAAATTCCAACGTCGTGAAATTTTCTGATTTCCTTACGCTCTACAAAAAATACAGACGGCTGGTCCAAGGTTTGGATGATGACAGCGCAATGTCGTTAATTGACGCCATTGAAGCAGAGATGCGCGCTATTGATGAGGGAGCTTTTTCTACTGTCGAGTATTGGTGGCCAGTAATTATTGAACAAGTGAGGGAAGGAAATTTGTAGTGGCGGCGATGCACGTACACAGTCCGCTTTGGGGCGGAAGCTGCCGGTTGCCTGACACGTATTGTCAGGTCAAGTCTGAGTTAGTACAGATAGAGGTTTTGAGATCTGGGCCGGATGATAGGCCCAGTCAGTCCAGGAATGCGTGGACGGCTATCGGTGAACATTCCTTCAAAAGTGGCCAGAATGCGGATTGCTCCTCGGGGCTCCCGCTTTCGCCGGAGCGACAAGTAAGATGTACCTTTACCCTTGCCTTGACTCCTCACTCGCCTACTTCACCACCAACGACTTAGCAGTAACCGTAATCAAATCCCGCAACCACTTATGCTCGCTGGCCTGATGCACGCGCTCGTGCCAAAGCTGGTAAAACCGCATAGGCGGAAACTTGATCGGCGTCGTGTATGTCTTGAGCGGCAAAATCTTTTCATAGTGCCGCAGGAATTGCTTGCCCGTGGTCAGCACCAGGTCGGTCTGCGTCAGCATGTAGGGGATCAGGCCGAAGTAGGCCGATTCCACCGCCACGTTGCGCTGCATGTTTTGCTTTGCCAGGAAGGATTCGATCACGCCGTAATAGCCGGGCAGCATTTGCGAAGGGGCGACGTGGGGCAGGCTCAGGTAGTCTTCCACGGTCATCTTGTCCGATGCCGTGCGCTTGGCGTAGGCGCAATCGGCGCGCATGGCGCACAGGATGGGGTCTTCGAACAGCTTGGACAGGTGCAGGTGTTCGGGCGGTTCGTCCCAGTTGGCAATCACCAGGTCGAGGTCGCCGTCGGACAATAGCTTGACGTAGTCGATTTCCGGCCCCAGGCCGTGGATGACGATGCGGCTCTTGGGCGATTCGCGGCGCAGCGCGGCGACGATATTGGGGAGGAACTGGCTGTCGAGGTAGTCCGGCGCGGCGATGTGGAAGGTGCGGCTTTCCTCCTGTGCGACGAAGGGCACTTTGCGCACGAATAGCCGCTCGGTATCGTCCAGGATGCGCTTGGCCGGCTTGAGCAGGCTTTCGCCGTGCTGGGTCGGCACCATGCCGCGTGCGCCGCGCACCAGCAGCGGGTCGCCCGTCAGTTCGCGCAGCTTGCGCAGCGAGGCCGAGATCGAGGGTTGCGGCTGGTTGAGCTTCAGCGCCACGCGCGAGACGTTTTTCTCCGACAATAGCATGTAGAGGATGCGGATCAGGTGCACGTCGAGGTGATCGGGCAGGCCGGCCATGGGATGTCTCCCTATATATCAATGTTGTGATGTCCAATATACTCCTCCTGGCATGACCCAAGCTATGAAAAAGGCTATCTTGCTGATACGAAATTGCACATAATCCTGTTCATGCAACAGGCATGCAAAAGATGGATTAAGTGATAAGGGACAGCGGTCGCAGCGGAGCTTTCGACAGTTCGCGACCAACCATTCCATCGTCTGAAGCGCCCGCAGAGGCAGACGACATGACAAGAGGAAGGCATGGACGCGTTTTGGCTGTCATACGGTATCGATTGGCTCAACCTGCTGGTGCGCTGGCTGCATTTGATCACGGGCATCGCCTGGATCGGCGCTTCGTTTTATTTCGTCTGGCTCGATAATTCGATCAAGCCGCCCAAGCCCGGTTCGGACCTGGCCAGGCGCGGCGTGTCGGGCGAACTCTGGGCCGTGCACGGCGGCGGCTTTTATAATCCGCAAAAATACCTGGTGGCGCCGCCCGAGTTGCCGGCCGAACTCCATTGGTTCAAGTGGGAAGCCTATGCCACCTGGCTTTCGGGGTTTTCGATGCTGTTCATCGTCTATTACTTCAACGCCTCGGCGATGATGATAGACAAATCCGTGGCCGATCTGGCGCCGTGGCAGGCGATTGCTATCGGCCTAGGCACCCTGGCGGTGGGCTGGACGGTGTATGACTTGCTGTGCCGCTCGCCCCTGGGCAAGCGCGAAGGCTTGCTCGGCCTGGTCATGTATGGCTTGATCGTGCTGGCGGCTTATGTGCTGTCGCATTTTCTCTCGGGCCGCGCGGCTTACATCCACGTCGGTGCGATGATAGGCACCATCATGGTGGGCAACGTGCTGATGGTGATCATTCCGGGACAGCGCAAGCTGGTGGCGGCGATGATGCGCGGCGAGGCGCCCGAAGCGATCTACGGCATCCGCGCCAAGCAGCGCAGCGTGCACAACAATTATTTCACGCTGCCGGTGCTGTTCGTGATGATCAGCAACCATTATGCGATGACGTACAGCCATGCCTACAACTGGCTGGTGCTGGCTGCCATCATGGCGGCCGGGGTGTTGATCCGCCACTTCTTCAACTTGAAGCACAAGGGGCGCATCGCCTGGGGTTTCCCGGCAGCCGGTGTGGCGATTCTGTTCGGCGTGGCGGTGGCGATTGCGCCGCACCCGGTGCAGCCCGCGGCTTCCGCCGGCACGCCGGAAGAACAGTTTGCCCGCGTGCAAACCATCATCAATGCGCGCTGCACGGCATGCCATTCAGACCATCCGACACAGCCCGGATTTGCCGCCGCGCCTGCCGGCGTCATGCTGCAGACGCCGTCCCTGGTGCACCAATATGCCGCCAAGGTGTATCAGCAGGCGGTGCAATTGAAGGCCATGCCTTTGGGCAACCTGACCCACATTACCGATGAAGAGCGGGCGGCGATAGCCGCGTGGTACGAGTCCGGCGCCAAATAATTCGAACGAGGAACGCAGATCATGACAAATTTCACCATCGACGGTTTTACTCTCAGCGGAGCCCAAGTCATCGCCGCCGCGCGCGACACCTCAGTCAGGGTCGGGCTGGCCGAATCCTCGCGTGCCGCCCTGAAGGAAAGCCGCGACTATATCGAAAACACCTGGATGCACGATGAAGCGCCGATGATGTACAGCTTCAATACCGGCGTCGGCTTGCTGAAGGATACGCGCATCAAGGTTGCGGATATCGAGATGTTCCAGACGCAGTTGATCAAGGCGCATGCGGCCGGCATGGGCGAACCGTTTTCGGAAGAGGTGAGCCGCGCCACCATGCTGTTGCGCGCCAATGCCTTTGCCAGCAATTATTCCGCGCCGCGCGTCGAATTGGTGGACCGCCTGCTGGCTTTCCTCAACGCCGGCATCCATCCCATCATGCCGCAAAAGGGTTCGGTGGGCGCATCGGGCGATCTCGCGCCTTTGTCCTATCTCGCCGCCGCAGTGGCCGGCTTCCCGCAAGCGGAAGTGATGTATCAGGGCAAGCGCATGTCCGCGCCCGAGGCAATTGGGCTCGCCAAGCTAGACCCGGTCGAGTTCGATCTGAAGGCCAAGGATGCGTCGGCCCTGATCAACGGCTGCACGGTGTCGCTGGCCGTGGCCGTGCTGGCGGCGCATGATGCGCGCAACCTCTTGAGCGATGCCTGCATCTCGCTCGGCTTGACGTTGGAAGCAATGCGCGCCGAGATGTCGGCCTTCGATCCGCGCATCCACCAGGCGCGCCCGCACGCCGGCCAGATCAAGACCGCCGCCGCAATCCGCAAGCTGATGCAGGGCTCCACGCGCGCCACGCACGAGGCGCGCGCCGTGCAATTCCCGGAAGAGCTGCGCCGCACCGATATTCCCTACACCAACCGCATCCAGGACGTGTATTCGTTGCGCTGCGCGCCGCAAGTGTACGGCCCGGTGTTCGACGCGCTCGATTACATCGACACCATCGTGGACAAGGAAATCAATTCCGCCACCGACAACCCGCTGATTTTTTCCAAGGACGGCGGCGGTTTCGAGATCATCTCGGGCGGCAATTTCCACGGCCAATACCTGGCGCAGGCGATGGATTTGCTGGCCATGGCCGTGGCCGACCTGGGCAGCATCTGCGAGCGCCGCGTGGCGCGGTTGATCGACCCCACGCTGTCCTGGGGCTTGCCGCGCAACCTGATGACGGGCGTGCGCGGCGTCAACACGGGGTACCCCGTGGTGCAATGCTCGCTGTCGTCCCTGGTGATGGAAAACCGTACGCTGTGCATGCCGGGCTCGGTGGACAGCATTCCGGCCAAGGGCAACAGCGAAGACCACGTCTCGAACTCGACCTGGTGCGCGCGCAAGGCCGCCACCGTGGTGGCCAATACGCAATACATCGTCGGCGTGGAAATGCTGCTGGCGGCGCAGGGCCTGACGATGACGGAAGCGCTCCTGCCCGGCTTCGTGCTGGGTGAGGGTACCCAGGCGGCCTACGACGCGGTACGGCGCCAGATTCCCGCCTGCCTCGATGGCGACCGCTGGTTCCACGACGATATCGTGGCGGCGCAATCTTTCATCACAACGGGCTCGATCAGGAAAGCCGTCGAGGCGAAGATCGGTACCTTCGCATAGAAATTATGTTTTTTATAATTATAATTTTGTGGGAGATAAAGTTTATTCAGATAGATCCTGAGATAAAATACCGCGCGCAGCCTTATAACAAATCCGAATTGGCAATATATAAAGAGCCCTGGCGGGTCAGCCGGGTACCCCGGATTTGCTCCACTCGACAATCACCGATCTAAGATTATTTGCCGAACCTCGGGCGGCCCATGCTTTGCCCTTGTTCGGCATTGATGTTGCAACGATGTGGCGGCGGGCCGCGCCGCAAGTTATGAAAAACGATCAATCAGGGGATGGAATGCAAAAGCTTAGTGCTTGGGTATGGGGGGGGCTTGATTTGCCTCATGGTGTTGTCCGGTTGCGGATCGGGCGGAGGCCAGGAACCGGCAACTGCGAATGCCAAGCAACAGACTCGCTTCACCAAGGCGGGTGCATCGGCGGCGGATTATGAGGTCGCGGTGCAGGCGCTGTACGTGTCGTATTTTGGCCGCCCGGCCGATCCTGCGGGCCTGACCAATTTTGAAAACGCCTTGCTCGCGGCCGGCGCGCCGGCCGATATCGGTGGTTTGGCGAATGCCTATAAAACCAATGCCAGTGTCCGCACCCTGATCGATGCCTTCGGCGTCAGCGCCGAATCGAACGCGCTCTACGGTTCCGGCTCGACCTCCGCCTTCGTTAACGCGATCTTCAGGAACGTGCTCAATCGTACGCCGCAGCCGTCTGGACAATCGTTCTGGGTGCAGGCCATCGACAGCGGCGCCCTGACCGCCGGCAATGCCGCACTGTCCATCATGGCCGGAGCATTCGCCAACAATTCGACGCAAGGCCAGATTGACCAGCAATTGATCAACAATCGCCTGACGGTCGCCGCCTATTTCTCGGCGCAAGTGGTGAACCAGGGTGCGGTGGCCGAGTATGCCGGCTCCATCGCCGCCGGCAACGCCCGCACCATGCTCGCGGCGGTCGTCGCCACTACGGATACCACGGGTTACGAAAGCACCGTGATCATGTACGTGGATAACATGGGCGGCACGGCCAAGACGGTTGGCTTCTCGCCGGCATCTCTGAGTTTCAACTTCGCCAGCGGCTCGACCACGCCGGTCGTATTGACGGCAACGGCGCAGGGCACGAACGAGTTCCCCGGCTCGCCCGGCATCGTCTACGTCTCGCTATCCGATGCGAACGGCATATTTACCGTGAATCCGAGGGCGGTGGAGACCAGCAGCAATTCCTACGCGATCACACTCTACCCCTCCGCATCGGCGGCGGCGGGCGCGCACCAGGGTAATTTGAAATTGTCGCTCTGCGCGGATTCTGCCTGCGCCTCGCCCTTTACCGGTTCGCCGTGGACGATTCCCTATAATGTGCAGGTCGCCGCGTCGCCATTGGGCGCCAGCCCGAATCAATCGACGGCCGCCAGCATGAACGCGGGTGGCGCCGAGCCGGCGAACATCGGCTTCACTGTCCAGGGGCAGGGTCTCGACTGGACGGTCGGCACCAACGTCGCGTGGATGCAGCCGAGCGTGAGCACGGGTTCCGGCAACGGCGGTTTCATGATTACCTTCGCGGCTTCGGCCCTGAGCGCGGGTAGTTACAGCGGTAATGTCACCGTGCGTTCGTCAGACGGCCAAGCCGTGGTCGTCCCGATCACTTTGCAGGTGCTGGCCAGCTCTTTCCAGATTACCGGCGGAACGGCCGCGTTTACGGCGGTCAACGGTGCGCCCATCCCGACCCAGCCTATCGATTTCTCGGCCAGCAACAATGCGGTGGACTCCTGGACTGCCACCGGCGACAGTTCCTGGCTGCTGGTCACCCCGGCATCGGGAACGACGCCTGCCGTACTGAACATCGGGATCGATCCGACCAAGGGGCCGCTGGCCGCCGGAACATATAGCGGCAACGCCATCGTGTCTTCGCCACAGGTGTCGAACCTGGACATTCCGGTAACGCTGAATCTGGTCAAGGCCACCTTGAGTGCCACACCGTCTTCCGTGACGATGGGCGGCACGCTCGGCCGCAGCTTTTCCAGTCTGCCGCTCGCGATCAGCCTGAACACCGGCAGCAATTCCTGGCCCTGGACCCTGAGCAACGTGCCTAGTGGCATTAGCGTCAGCAGTACCAGCGGCACGGTCGGCGGATCCGGCGTAAATTTGACGGTTTCCGGCCAGCCTGCGGCGGCGGGAGGGAGCACCGCGGTCATGACGCTCAAGGCCCAGGTCAATGGCGATTCCCTGAGCATTCCAATCAGCGTCGCGGCCAACGCCGACCAACATAAGCTGACCGTTTCCGAATCAGGCGTCGGCTTCAGCTCCACACCGAATTGGTCGCGGCTGACGCACAACATCACGCTGTCCGACAACTTCGGTATGACGACCGCGTGGACTGCGCAGTCGAACCAGCCGTGGCTCACGGTGACGGCCAGCGGAACGACCGGCGCTTCCGGCAGCACAGTGACGCTGACCGCCGATCCGAGCACGCTGACGCAGAACGCGGTCAGTTATGCGACCGTGACGTTTACGCCGGCCACTGCCAATATGCAGGCGGTGACGGTCAAGGTCGGCGTGTGGGTCGGCAGCGGTGCGCCTGCGGCCACGACGGGCATCGCCACCGCATACACGAAGATCGTGGCCGACACAATCCGGCCCTACGTCTACGTCAATAACGGCACCACGTCGATCGATGCCTACAATCTCTACACCGGGCAGAAGATTGCGACCTTCAGCGGCGTGGGCAATGCCCTGGGCGAAATGAGCGTTTCCGGAAACGGAGATCGCCTGTACGTGCTCGATACCGTCGCCAAGAACGTGGTCGTGGTCGACCTCGTGAACCAGGCTGTGCTCGAAACCTGGCCGCTTTATGCGGCGATCAGCGGCGACGGCATGCATATCATCAGCGCGCACCCCAACGGCGTCGAAGTTGTGCTGGTGGGCGACGGCACCGCCTATACCGCCGACGGCGTCTTCCTCGGCGGGACGCTGTTCTACGGCAATCTGGCGGCATCCTCGGACGGCAAGGTGCTGATGTCGGAAGGACTGTTCGGCTCGCTCGACTATTCGGCTGTCTCGGGCGGCCAGCTGTTCATCAACGGCACGGCGATATCGACTGCCAACGTCAGAACCTTCGACATGGTCGGCATGACGGTGGACCCGATTGCCTTAAGCCCGGACGGATCGCGCGCCTATCTGGCCGATGTGCCGAGCGGCTATGCGTGCCGGCAATACAGTACGGCCAACAACCAACTGTCGCTGATCGGCTACCTACCCAATCCTGAAGCGTATCCCAATACGGTGAAGGTCGACATCAACGGACGGATCTATTGCGGCATGATGGAGGGGATGACCTACGATGTGCAGCTCTATTCGCCCACCGGCGCGTTCCTCCACGGCTACAAGTGGAGCAACCTTCAGGGATACAACCTGGGCTTGGCGCCGCAAGGCATTGCCATCTCTCCAGACGGTTTCGTGATGGCGGGGATCAGCGGCGATCCGATGCTCGAAATCATCGCGGTCGGGCCGTAGCGCTGGCTGCAATAGGGAAGCGCCCGTTCAGGGCGCTTTTTTCATTGCCGCCGCCGGATTCAAGCCCCGTGCACCACCACGCAATTGCGCCCGTTGCGCTTGGCTTGATAGAGTGCGCGGTCGGCCGCGCCGATCATGTGGGAGATCGCGGTGTGCAGCGTCGGCACCTGGGTCAGCAGGCCCACGCTGATGGTGACGTGCGACGCCACGCCGGAATAGGCGTGTTCGATGGCGAGCGATTCGACTTCGCGGCGCATCGCTTCGGCCAGCGCATAGGCGCCGTCGGCATTGGTGTCGGGCATGAGCGCCACGAACTCCTCGCCGCCGTAGCGCGCCACCAGGTCGCACGGGCGGCCCAGGATGCGCGTGAGCGCGGCGGCGATCAGGATCAGGCAATCGTCGCCTTTTTGATGGCCGTAATTGTCGTTGTAATCCTTGAAGGCGTCCACGTCTATCATCGCCATCGATAGCGGCGAGCCGGAACGCTTGGCGCGGCGGAATTCGTTTTCGACGTGCTCGTCGAAGCGGCGCCGGTTCGGGATGCCGGTCAGGCCGTCGATATAGATCTGGCCCTGCAATTCCATGGCCAGTTCGCGCAACTGCTTTTCGCGCGCCACGGCCATGCTCACGTCCGTGATCTGCACCAGGCAGTGCGGCCGCCCCGGCTGGTTCAGCGGCACGACCTGCACCGCCTGCTGGATGCGCACGCCGGCCAGGCGGTCTTCGGCGCAGGCATAGAGCGGGAAGGGGGCCTTGTTGAGCGTTTGCGAAATCAGCGAAGCGAGCTTGTTTTGCAGGGCGCCCTTGATGGCGCCGTGCGCCCGGCCGTTATCCAGGTCGGGGAAGAGTTCGACGAAGGTCTTGCCCAGCACGCTGGCCTCGGGGAAGGACGAATGCTCTTCCATCCAGCGGTTCCACAGCACCACGCGCTCGCTGTCGTCCAGCACGATCATGCCCACGCGCAGGGCGTGCAGCACGCTGTCGAGCAGTGCCGGCGCGCCGGCACTGCCGGCTGCGGCTTCGCTATCGGCAATCACGGCTTGATTCCGGAGAGGTAATGGTCGAGGTAGGCTTGCAGGTCGTTCAAGGCGCCCACGTCGAGCAGGAAGGCGACATAGCCGTTGATATGGTGTTTTTCGATGTTGAAATCGATTTTCAGCGTCAAGACCAGGCCGTTCCATGGGTTGCCCGAGGTGCCCAGGATGTGGTCGCCGGTGCCGATGCGGTATACCGGCAGCGAGCCGTGCAATTCCTTGCCTGTGATGTCGGCCAGGGTGCTCATGCAGGAATTGAGGATGATGTTGCCGATCTCGCTCATCGCTTCCTGTTCCATCTCGGAGAGCTCTTCCATCGTGACCGACTGGCCCACCATCAGGCGCACGATTTCCAGGCTCTTCTCTTCCGGGAACATGAGGATGGCTTCGGTGTTGAAGGCGCCCTGGTAGTGCTGGGTGACGGCGCAGATGCGGCGCGCCTCGTCGCTGCCCAGGGTCTTGGCCACTTCGGCGCGCGACTGGAAGCTGATCAGCGGCACCGACATCGTGACTTCCTCGCGCACGATCTGGCTCATCGCCGAGGCCGCGTGCCCCACGCCCTGGTTGAACAGTTCAACCAGGGCGTCGTGCTGCAGTTCGGTTAGTTGGAACATCAGGCGCTTCCCAGGTTGACCAGCGTGGCAATGACGGAATCGATACGCGCTTGCGTAATCGGCTTTTCGGCGAATTCCACGTGCAGGCTGTGCGCTTTTTCGCGCGTGGCTTCCTGCACGTTGGCCGTCATGAGGCAGATCGGTATGCCGGGCAGGATTTCGCGCAGCTTGCCTATCGCCGCCAGGCCGCCCATGCCGGGCATGTTGACGTCCAGCAGGATCATGTCGGGTTTGATCGTGGCCAGCTTGGCGATCGCTTCTTCGCCGCTGGCGGCTTCTTCGACGACGTAGGAGGGGTGGCTGTACAGGATGAACTGGCGCGAGAGCATGCGCGAAACGCGGCTGTCGTCGACCACCAGGATGATTTTGCTATCGCTCATATCGGTTTCCAAAAGCGGATGGAGAGTGGAGATGAAGCGTCACCACGTTTGCAATGGGTAACCCTATCTTACCCCCGCCTTTGCGCGAATGGGCAAAATCTTTCCGGTAAAATGTCGCATCCAACCATTTTTACCACTGCCACCATCATGACCCAGGACGAACTGAAACAAGCCGTGGCGCGCGCCGCCATCGAATACGTGGTCGAGGGCCGCATTGTCGGCGTCGGCACCGGCTCCACCGCCAACTTCTTCATCGACGAACTGGGCAAGATCCGCGACAAGATCGCCGGCGCGGTGGCTTCGTCCGAAGCGACGGCCGCCCGCCTCAAGTCGCACGGCATCGAAGTGTTCGACTTGAACGACGTGGAAACGATGCCGGTCTACATCGACGGCGCCGACGAGATCAACGGCGCCGGCGCCATGATCAAGGGCGGCGGCGCGGCCCTGACGCGCGAAAAGATCGTGGCCTCGGTGGCGGAAAAATTCATCTGCATCGCCGACGGCTCCAAGCTGGTCGACGTGCTGGGCAAGTTCCCGCTGCCGGTCGAAGTGATCCCCATGGCGCGTGCCGTCGCGGCGCGCAAGCTGGCCGCGCTGGGCGGCGAACCGCGCCTGCGGGTCAAGGACGGCCGGCCGGTCGTGACGGACAACGGTTGCAACATCATCGATGTCGTGGGTTTGCAAATTGCCAATCCGGTAGAGATGGAGCAACAGATCAACAATATCGTCGGTGTGGTGACCAACGGCCTGTTTGCCCGGCGCGGGGCGAATGTTTGCCTGCTGGGCACGCCTGAGGGCGTGAAGACGGTCAAATACTAATTGTTCCTGGGCCGTGGTGCCCGGGGGCGGTTCGCTTGAAAAATATCGTTTTGCATTAATAAATTATCGTGTTACGATAATATTCATCAATGCAAAGGGATAGCTGTGCGATGAATGATGTCGTCAAGGTCAGCCGGCGCATGCGCCGGCTGTTTCTTTTTCTTGCGTTTGCCATTCCATTGGCGCGTGCTATTGGCTGGATGAATTATGAGCCGGCGCTACCCCATACCTGGCTCGAGTTTGGCCCTGGCCTGCAAGTGAATTGGAATGGTTTGTTCGCGCAACTGGTGCTGGGGCAGGATCCATTGGACGCATCGCACCCGGTGCCGGGCTTGCTCACGTTTTGGCAGCATGTGGCGGCAGCCGGCGCCAGTGCCTTGCCAACCGCGCTTTCAATTTTTCTTCTGATCATGCTGGCTCGGCTGTTTGGTTTGTATGAGGCGGGCGAGTTCTTCAGTGCTGCCGTGGTTGCCGCGATCCGGCGCATCGGCTGGCTGCTGATGGCGATGGCGTTGTTTGCGCCGATCTATTCGGCGCTTTGCTGCATGATATTGCTTTGGCACCCAGGCCCCGGAACGCGGCTGTGCTTTGCCACCGATGCGGGCGATGCCGCGATGGCGATCACCGGGGCCATTGTGCTCGTCATGGCCCACGTCATGGATCAGGCGCGGCGCTTGCAGGAAGATGCCGATCTGACGGTCTGACCATGCCCATCCGCATCGAACTCGACGTGTTGCTGGCTCAGCGCAAAATGAATTCCAAGGAATTGGCGGATGCGATCGGTATCACGCCGGTCAATCTTTCCATACTCAAGACCGGCAAGGCGAGGGCGGTCCGCTTCGCCACCCTTGCGGCAATCTGCCGCGTGCTGGAATGCCAGCCCGGCGACATCCTGCGCTATGAACCCGGCGTCGAGGATGGCGAGGCTGACGACGGCTGAGCCTGGTGCCGATCAATCGATCAACCTGACGGCATGCGGCCCTACCGCATGCCACGGCGCAGTGTTGTCTTGCGAAATGCGGAGGAAGCGAAAATGATGAAGAAAGCGGGCGCGGCCCTGTTTGCCGCCATGTTGTCCGGATGCGCCGTCAACTATACGGCGCAGGATTTTCTGGTGCGCGATGCGCAAATACAGGCTATCGATATACGTGCGCTCGACCAGGACGGCTGGATCGAGCGCGCGCAGGTTTCAATCAGGCCGGTGGAAATCCGGCACGGCGATGGCGCCAAAGGGCAGGGCGTGTACATGCATGTGCAGGGCGCGAAATTTCTTATCGTCTATTTCGGCGGTAATGGTTTCAAGATCCGCGAAGCCGGTCCCATGATCTTGCGCAATCTTGCCCAGGTAGGCGCCGACGTGCTGTGGGTCGATTATCGCGGCCAGGGCGCGAGCGGAGGCGAGCCCACTGTGCCGGCGCTCTATGCGGATGCGAGCGACGTCATCGATTATGCCGCCACGCTCCACATGCCCATCGTGGTTCATGGAACCTCCATGGGCAGCCTTGTGGCGGCCAAGTTGAGGCAGGATACTCGCGTGGCCGGTGTCGTGCTCGATGGAGCGATCAGCAGCGCGCCAGAACTGGTCGGGCAGCTCATCCCTTTCTACTGGAAACCCTTCGTGCGCGTAAAGCTGGACGACACGCTGGCGCATACCACGAACCTGCCGGCGATTGCGGCCTCGGACAAGCCGGTGCTGTTCCTGGTTGGAGATAAGGATGAAACGACTCCGCTGCGCTTTTCCCAGGCTCTATATGACGCTGCGCCCGGCACGCGCAAGACGCTGATAGTCGTCGAGGGAGCGCATCATGGCGATGCGGTCAAGTATGACGTTGCGAAATCTGCCTATCGGCGGTTCCTGGCAGGGTTGGAATGAAGCGGGTTTGAGGTGTTCCTGCTCCAGCGCGCAAGACGACCCGGCAACTTCGCAGTCGCAGGAAGGGAAGGAACTATTACGCTTGCCATATGCAGTGCATGACAATTTTGCCCTGCACCGATCATTGCCGTCGTCCATGCGAAAGGCGTGGTAGGGATTTCGCGCAGCATGCCACATGCCTGCGGCACAGCCCCCATACGTGGGCGGGTGCGTCCTGCGAGGGCGGGCTGATGTGCCTGGAGGTGCAACCTACAGCGACATCAGAACCTGTTTGCGCCCCGTTTTGCATGAGGGCAAGCCGGAAAAATCAAGCCGTAGGCGGCACGTAACCCTCAGCCACGTCGGCACCGTCGCCGAACAGGTATTTTTCAGCCTGCGCCATCAGGTATTTGCGCGCGCGCGCATCGGCGCCGTTGAGGCGGTTTTCATTGATCAGCATCGTTTGATGCTTGAGCCAGCCGGCCCAGGCTTCCTTCGAGATGCTTTCCCAGCAACGCTTGCCCAGGTCGCCGGGGTAGGGCGGGAAATCGAGTCCTTCGGCTTCCTTGTTCAGTTTGACGCAGTGGACCATGCGGGCCATAACTTTCTCCAGCTTTATTCGGATAGACAGACCGATATTTTACAAGGTCTTGATCAAGACCAGCGAGCGGCGCTGCCAGTTGTACATCGATTGCCTGTCCCGGGGCAGGTCGTCCACCGTGGCGCCGACGAAGCCGCGCTTCAGGAACCAGTGCGCCGTGCGCGTGGTCAGCACGAACAGTTTTTTGAAGCCGGCGGCGCGTGCGCGGTTTTCCATGTGCTTGAGGATACGCTCGCCGTCGCCCTGGGCCTGCACTTCCGGGTTCACGGTCAGGCATGCCATTTCGGCCATGCCGTCCTTGGGGAAGGGGTAGAGCGCGGCGCAGCCGAAGATGACGCCGTCATGCTCGATGACGGAGAAATAGTCGATCTCGCGCTCGATCAATTCGCGGCCGCGCTTGACCAGGGTGCCGTCGGCTTCGAGCGGCTCGATCAGCTTCAGGATGCCGCCCACGTCTTCGATGGTGGCTTCGCGCAGGCTTTCGAGGTTTTCATAGCTGATCATGGTGCCTACGCCGTCGTGGGTGAACACTTCGAGCAGCACCGAGCCGTCCATGTCATAAGGCACCATGTGTACGCGCGGCACGCCCGAGCGCGAGGCCTTGAGGCAGTACTGCAGGTAGAAGGCGATGTCGCTGGGCTGGTTGCCCGCCCTCAGCATGGCATCGACCTGGGCCGACGAGAGTTCATGCACCTCGCGGTTGTACTGATCGCGCATCATCGGCGTTTCGGTCATGAAAATCAGCTTGTCGGCGCGCAGCGCGATGGCGGCCGAGGTGGCCACGTCTTCCATGGTCAGGTTGAAGGCTTCGCCGGTGGGCGAAAAGCCCAGGGGCGAGAGCAGCACCAGGCCGCCGGCGTTCAGGATGGGGTGGATGGTTTCGAACGCTACCTTGCGCGTGACGCCTGTCAACTCCAAGTCCACCCCGTCGATCACGCCCAGGGGGCGCGCCGTGACGAAGTTGCCCGAGATGATGCGGATCGCCGCGTGGGCCATGGGTGTGTTGGGCAAGCCCTGGCTGAAGGCGGCTTCGATATCAAGGCGCAATTCGCCGGCGGCTTCCTTGGCGCATTCGAGTGCGGCGGCATCGGTGATGCGCACGCCGTTATGGAAACGCGCTTCGACGTTGCGTAGCGCCAGCTGTTCGGCCACCTGGGGGCGGGAACCGTATACCAGCACCACCTTGATGCCCATGGCATGCAACAGCGACAAGTCTTGCGCCAGCACGGGCAGGGCACCCGCCGCCACCAGCTCGCCCGGGAAGGCCACGACGAAGGTTTTGCCGCGGAAGGCGTGGATATAGGGCGCAACCGAGCGCAGCCAATCGACGAACTGTTCGGAATTTTCCATAAAGGGGAACTATCCTGGAAACCGCGGTTGGACAGGCGCGAGTGTGTGCCTGCGCGGTCCTCTGGGTAGGCGCGACGACGACGCGGACTCAATGTCCGCTAGGAGAAGCAACACACCCAGGGGGCCGTGCAGGTGCGCAATCGCGCTTGTAGCGCTCTTGGCGAGCCGATGAATGTTCAAATGCAAGTGAAAGCCTGTGTTCATGCGCCTTTTCCGACGTCGGTGAGCGGTCAACTGCGGTTTCTAGGATTATAATTCGCTCCGCCATGTCTTCGCCTGAAACGCCCCAAAAAAACAAGCCGCAGCAAGCCTCCCGCCAGGAACGCGCCTCCGGAAAACCACAACCCGCAGCCAAGCCGCAGGGACAGCCGCGCCAGGAACGCCCGCGCCAGCAGCAGAGACGTGAAGCCGCGCCCGCGCGCGAGCCCGTGCGCAACCCTTTGCCGCCCGTTACCTTCCCGGAAGAGCTGCCCGTCTCGGGCAAGCGCGCCGACATTGCCGCCGCCCTCGTGGCAAACCAGGTCGTCATCGTGTGCGGCGAAACCGGCTCGGGCAAGACCACGCAATTGCCCAAGATCTGCCTTGAACTCGGGCGCGGCGCCCGCGGCCTGATCGGCCATACCCAGCCGCGCCGTATCGCCGCGTCCAGCACGGCCAAGCGCATCGCGGTCGAACTCAATTCGCCGCTGGGCGAGCACGTCGGCTTCAAGGTGCGTTTCACCGACACCCTGTCGGAAGGCGCCTGGATCAAGCTCATGACCGACGGCATCCTGCTGGCCGAGACGCAGACCGATCCGCTGCTGAAGCAATACGACACCATCATCATCGACGAGGCGCACGAACGCAGCCTCAACATCGACTTCCTGCTCGGCTACCTGAAGCAGATATTGCCGCGCCGGCCGGACCTGAAAATCATCATCACCTCGGCCACCATCGACGCCGAGCGCTTTGCGCGCCACTTCGGCAGCGCGGACCAGCCCGCGCCCATCATCGAAGTCTCGGGCAGGCTGTATCCGGTCGAGATCCGCTACCGCCCGGTCGAGCCCAGCGACAAGCTCGCGCCCGGCGCCACGCCCTCGCAGGCGCAAAGGGAGCGCGGCCAGCGCGACTTGATGGATGCCGTGGCCGACGCGGTCGATGAGGCCTGCCGCATCGGTTCGGGCGACGTGCTGGTGTTTTTGCCCGGCGAGCGCGAAATCCGCGATGCGGCCGAGACGCTGAGGAAGCACCATCCGCCGCACGTGGAAATCCTGCCTCTGTTCGCCCGCCTCTCGGTGCAGGAGCAGGAGCGCGTGTTCAAGACCTCGAATGCGCGGCGCATCGTGCTGGCCACCAACGTGGCCGAGACCTCGCTGACCGTGCCCGGCATCCGCTACGTGGTCGATGCCGGCACGGCGCGCGTCAAGCGCTACAGCTACCGCAACAAGGTCGAGCAACTGCAGATCGAGCCGATTGCGCAATCGGCCGCCAACCAGCGCGCCGGCCGTTGCGGCCGCGTGGCGGCAGGCGTATGCATCCGCCTTTATGAAGAGCAGGATTTCCTGCTGCGGCCCAAGTTCACCGAGCCGGAAATCCTGCGCTCTTCGCTGGCCGCCGTCATCCTGCGCATGAAGTCCCTGCGCCTGACCGACGTCGAAAGCTTCCCCTTCATCGAGGCGCCGCAGGGCAGGGCGATTGCCGACGGCTACCAGTTGCTGCAGGAGCTCGGTGCGGTCGACGACGAAAATCAATTGACGCCGCTGGGCCGCCAGCTGGCCAAGCTGCCGCTCGACCCGCGCGTGGGCCGGATGATCCTGGCCGGGCGCGACAATGCCTGTCTCTCGGAAGTGCTCATCATCGCCGCCGCGCTCTCGGTGCAGGACCCGCGCGACCGGCCGCTGGAAGCGCAAGCCGCGGCTGACGCCGCGCACAAGAAGTTTGCCGACGACAAATCCGAATTCCAGAGCTACCTGAAAATCTGGAAATGGTTCGAGGAATCCATCGAGCATAAGAAATCGAACCGGCAGCTGCAAGACCATTGCCGCGCCAATTTCCTCTCGCAACTGCGCCTGCGCGAGTGGCGCGACGTGCATTCGCAACTGCTCACCATCGTGCGCGAGCAGGGCTGGCGCCTGAACGAATTGCCCGCTACCTATGAGCAGCTGCACACGGCCTTGCTGGTCGGCTTGCTCGGCAATATCGGTTTCAAATCCGAGGAAGACGGCAATTACACCGGCGCGCGCGGCATCAAGTTCTATATCTGGCCCGGCTCCTCTCTGGTGAAAAAGGCCGGCAAGTGGGTCATGGCGGCCGAGCTGGTCGATACGGCGCGGCTGTTCGCGCGCTGCGTGGCGCAAATCCAGCCCGAGTGGCTGGAGCGCGTCGGCGGCCACTTGCTCAAGAAATCCTATGGCGATCCGCGCTGGGAAAAGCGCAGCGCCCAGGTGTCGGCCTACGAGCGCGCCACGCTGTACGGCCTGGTGGTGTACAGCCAGCGCCGCATCCACTATGGCGCGATCCATCCGCTGGAGGCGCGCGAAATCTTCATCCGCGACGCCCTGGTGGCGGGCGACTTCGACACGCGCGCGCCGTTCTTCGCGCACAACCAGAAACTGGTGCGCGAAATCGAAAATCTCGAACACAAATCGCGCCGGCTCGACGTGCTGGTCGATGACGGCTTGATCGCCGCCTTCTACGACAAGCTGATTCCGGCAGACATCCACAACGGCGCCGCCTTCGAGAAGTGGCACGACGAAGCGGTCAAGAAGAAGCCCAAGCTGCTCTACCTGAACCGCGACGACCTGATGCGCCACGAAGCGGCCGGGGTCACCACCGACCTGTTCCCCAAGCAGATGACGGTGGCCGGCGTGGAAATGGCGCTGTCCTACCACTTCGAGCCCGGCACGCCGCGCGACGGCGTCACGCTGACCGTGCCGCTGTATGCGCTCAACCAGGTCTCGGCCGACCGCTGCGACTGGCTCGTGCCCGGCATGCTCAAGGAAAAGGTGCACCTGCTGTTGAAATCGCTGCCGCAAAAGCTGCGCCGCCATTGCGTACCGCTGCCGGATTATGCGGCCGGCTTTTGCGAGCGTGCCGAGTCGGGCGAGAATGCGCAGGTGCGTTTCGGTCAGGGCAGCCTAATCGACGCCATCATCGCCGACATCCGCGAGCAATTGACGCTGCTGGTCAAAACCAGCGACTTCAAGACGGAAACCCTGCCGGCGCACCACTTCATGAATTTCAAGGTAGTTGACGAACACGGCCGCCAATTGGACATGGGCCGCAGCCTGGGCGCCCTGCAAGCCGAGTTCGGCGGGCAGGCGCGGCAGAGTTTCCAGAAGCTGGCCGAGAAGACGGCCATCGCCCCGTCGCCGGCTTCCGCCGATGGGGAGCGCGCGGCGAACCAGGGGCAGGTGGAGCAGGCGGGCAAAGCCCCGGCCCAGCATGAAAACCTGACGAGCTGGACCTTCGGCGAATTGCCGGAACTGCTCGAAATCCAGCGCGGCAAGCAAACCTTGATCGGCTTTCCGGCCTTGGTCGACAAGGGGGCGCATTGCGACCTCGAAGTGTTCGACGACCCGGCCGAAGCGGCGCGCATCCACGTGGCCGGCTTGCGCCGCCTGATGGCGCTGCAATTGAAAGACCAGATGAAGTACCTGGAAAAGAACATTCCAGGCTTGCAGCAGATGGGCATGCAATACATGGCCCTAGGCACGCAGGAGGAATTGCGCGACCAGGTCATCGCCGCCGGCCTGGAGCGCGCCTTCCTGCAAGACCCGCTGCCGAAGAACGCCGCCGAATTCGAAGCGCGGCGCGACGAGGGCAAGGCGCGCCTGGGCTTGCTGGTCAACGAAATCGCGCGGCTGGCCGCTTCCATCCTGGCCGAATACCACGCGCTGCCGAAAAAGCTGCAAACCATCAAGGGCCACGCCCAGGCCGCGCAAGACATCCAGGCGCAGCTGCAGGCCCTGGTGACCAAGCGCTTCATCGCCGAAAACGATTACGCCAACCTGAGCCACTTCCCGCGCTATCTCAAGGCGATCAACGTGCGCATCGACAAGCTGCGCGCCGACCCGACGCGCGATGCGCGCGCGCAGGCGGAATGGACGCAAGCCGCCGCGCCGTGGCAGCGCACGCTAAAGGAACGCCGCACCGCCAAGGATGCCGACCCGAAAATGGTGGAATACCGCTGGCTGCTCGAAGAATTGCGCGTCTCGCTCTATGCGCAGGAGTTGCGCACGCCCATGCCGGTGTCGGTGAAGCGGCTGCAGAAGGTGTGGGAGTCGATGCAGCGATAGTGCCGGCATCGCGTTGTTCGAACCGTAGGCAGGGACGTGTCCCAGCACAATCGTCGATCAAGACCGGGAAAGCTGGGACACGTCCCAGCCTACAGGGTAGCGAGGCGCGCGCTGTTATTGTTCCCGCGGCCGCGAGCGCAAGGACTTGACCTGGCTGCGCCGGGTTTTCTTTTCCAATCGCCGTTTCTGCGAACCAAGCGTAGGTTTGGTCGCACGTCGCGCACGCGGCAGCGTGGCAACGCTCGCCACCATCTCCATCAGGCGCTGCAAGGCTTCTTCCTTGTTCTTTTCCTGGCTGCGGTGGGTCTGTGCCTTGATGACGATCACGCCATCCTTGGTAATGCGCTGGTCGGGCAGCTTGAGCAGCCGCTCTTTCAGCGGTAACGGCAGAGACGAGGCATGGATATCGAAGCGCAAGTGAATGGCGCTCGACACCTTGTTGACGTTTTGCCCGCCTGCGCCTTGCGAGCGCATCGCGGACAATTCGATTTCATGCTCGGGTATGGCCGGAAGCATACCCCTGGACATGATCAAATCCAGGATTCGCGAACCTGCGGATCGTCCTGCGGGCTGCGCTCAAGGCGCATCAGGCCGGGCGGCAGCTTGGCGCGCACGTCGTTCAAGGTGTCGCCGACCACGTACTGGCCGGTATCCTTTTCCAGCACGTAGCGCCGCGCCACATACTGGTCCGGAAAACCCGGCGGCTCTTCATAGACGACCCACATCGACAGATCGTCGTCGTCGTTCGATTTTGTCTGCTTACTCTTCATATTGCCTTTCTCCCCGGATTGATCTTGAAATGCCCGCTCATCGTGGCACTCATCGTGGCAGTATACCAGCAGGGTTCGGCCCGCACCCCGGGCTTGTGCCTCGGGCCGCGCGGCATTTTTCCTGTCCTGGATGAGTAACATGATGACGAAAGACAAAAGCCTGCCCGCCTTGCGCAAGGAAATCGCCGCATGCCGCCTGTGCGAGGCGCATCTTCCGCTTGGGCCGCGCCCGGTGGTGCGCTTTTCCGCCACGGCCCGGCTCGTCATCGTCGGCCAGGCGCCGGGCGTGAAAGTGCATGAAAGCGGCGTACCCTGGCAGGACAACAGCGGCGACCGCCTGCGCCAGTGGCTCGATATTGCGCACGAGGATTTCTACGACGCGGACAAGGTGGCCCTGGTGCCCATGGGCTTTTGCTATCCGGGAAAAGGGAAAAGCGGCGATCAGCTGCCGCGCAAGGAGTGCGCGCCGAAATGGCACGGCGTCATCCTCGAGCGCCTGCCCGTGCCGCATCTGATGCTGCTCGTGGGCAGCTATGCCCAGAAACATTACCTGCCTGACGACAAGCGCGGCCTGACCGACAAGGTCAAAGCGTTCCGCGAGTTTTTGCCGGGCGTCTTTCCCTTGCCGCATCCCTCCTGGCGCAGCACCAAGTGGATGCAGGATAACCCCTGGTTCGAGACTGAGGTACTGCCGACCTTGCGTGGGGAGGTGAAGAGGGCATTGCGCGGCAAATCCTGACAAGGAGTGCCATCGCACGAGGGAGGCATCCGGGTTATGCAATTCGGGTGGTAATAACATTACCATGCTATTATCATAGAATGTATCGCCAGTTGCGCTCATCCCGTCCACCGCCCATGTTCGATTTGCGTGTCAGGGCGGGCTTCGCGCGCCTGGCCGCGGAATCCTGGATGCGGATGCCGGAGCTAGGCTTGTTGAACCGGATGCGCGATTACGTCGAGGCCATGCTGCTTGCGGAGGGCCTTCAACCTTCAGTAGTGAATATCGCCATGCTGGTAAAAAACTTCGCCAAGTTGATCCAAGTATCGCGAGAGGGCAAGCCGTTCATCTATCAAAAGCGCCACACCATCTCGCTGCTGTTCGACGTGTTCGCCGTGCAAAGCGAAATGGCCATCGATGCGCCGGACGAACTGGTATTGGGTTACACCCGGACCATGATGGGCTTCCTGCTCTTCAATCCCGATCCGAGGCAAATCGGCATGATCGGCTTGGGCGGCGGTTCCCTGGCCAAGTTCTGCTACCGTTACCTGCCGGACGCGGCGATAGCGGTGGCCGAAATCGATCCGGGCGTGATCGCCTTGCGCGAGCATTTCAAGATTCCCGCGAATGATGCGCGCCTGGAAGTCCATTGCATCGACGGCGCGGATTTCGTGCGCCAGGCCGAGAGCCGGTTCGATGTCCTGATGCTCGACGGTTTCGACCGGCTGGGCTTGCCGCAACAGTTGTGCTCCGCGCAGTTTTACGACGACTGCTACCGCGCCCTGGCGCCCGGCGGCATCCTGGTGGCCAACCTGTTCGGGAACGCACCCGAAACGCCGGTCTATCTGGATCGCCTGTGCGCCTCGTTCAACAATACGGTCGTCTCGGTGGACGTGCCCGATTCCTTGAACAAGATCGCGTTTGCGCGCAAGGGAGAGCCCTTGACGCTGGACCACGCCATCTTCAACCGGCCCGGCGCGGAAGTGGATTGGGGCCGGCTGGTCGACCTGGCTTCGACCGTGCGGGGCGTCCATCTCGCGCATCGGGCCGCCGTATTGTCCGGCGAGCTGCACTCCTAGATCGCGAAAGGTTCCGCACCTTGCGCGCCTCGACCGTCTGGCTGCTGCGCTATCTGCACCGGTTGAGCGATTACAGGCGCAGCCGGCGCTCCGACCAGCATCTGGGCTACGTGCTGGCCTTTGTCGCCGGCGCCGTCAACGCCGGCGGTTTCCTGGCCATCGGGCAATACACATCGCATATGTCGGGCATCGTTTCCAGCATGGCGGATCATCTGGCGCTGCGGGAATTCGCGCCGGCCTTGGCGGCGCTGGCGGCGTGGCTGGCTTTCGTCGCGGGCGCCGTCACCACGGCGCTGCTCATCAACCTCGCGCGGCGGCGCGGCCTGCGCAGCCAGTTTGCGCTTAGCCTGCTGGTGGAGGCTGGGCTGCTGCTGCTGTTCGGCCTGGCCGGCGCCAACCTGGCGGACATGCGCGAATTTCTCGCGCCGCTCACGGTCCTGCTGTTGTGCTTCATCATGGGCCTGCAAAACGCGATCATCACCAAGGCTTCCGGCGCCGTCATCCGCACCACGCATGTCACCGGCCTGTCGACCGATCTGGGGATCGAGCTGGGGAAGCTGTTCTACTACAACCGGCGCGAACTTCCCGAGCTCACCGTGCGCGCCAATCGCAGCAAGCTCATGCTGCATGCGCTGCTGATCGCCTATTTTTTCGGCGGCGGACTGGCCGGCGCTTTGGGCTTCAAGCATATCGGCTACAAGGTCACCATTCCCCTGGCGGTTTGCCTGGCCCTGCTGGCGATGGGGCCGATCCTGACCGACCTGCGCTCGCGCTGGAAAGCGCATCGGAGCGGCGGCGTATAAAGCGCATGGCGCCGCAACATCTGCGCTGGTTCCGATTGGGCGACGCCAATTGACCAAATCCATGTCAAAATGTACATTTGCTACGTCCAAATTCGATTTGGGATCAACTCATGAGGCACCTCCGTTCATCGATATGCCGCGATAAAACAGTCCCACCCCTTTCGGAGGTTTGGAGCAGCGGCTCCAAATAACAACCTATGCTTGAATTGCAGCGCTACCGCCGCGCCATATTGCGGGTCATCGTTTGTTCCCTTTTATTCACAGGAAGCCATTACTCCATGTCCACTCCGCTCGACGATCCGGCCGATTACCGCGAACCGCCCGCGCCGACCAGGCAAGTGCCGCTGCGTTTCATTGTCCACAATTTCGGTGCGTACTGCTACAACACCTTGCGTTGCAGCGTGATCTACAATAATCACGATTTCACCATTTTGGACAATGACAAGCCCAGCAGGTCGCCAAGACCTGATGAAAAGGAAAATTGGGCGGCGGACACGCTTGGCATCCGCAACTTTCCGCCGTCGGCTCAGGTGAAATGGACTGCGAAGGATGGCTCGACCCATGAGGCCAAAGTAGATATCGGGGCAATTTTCAAGGATGGGCTGATTTGGCACAACGTGCCCAAGGCAGACATGGCGGATTTCTATCGCGGTCCTTATGCCAGCGACCCAGGTATCCTGATCGTGGTAGACGACCGCACGGTCAGCGTCTATACGAGGACATTTATCCCTACCCTGACCGAGCAGATTCCCGGGAACAAGTACAGTTATGGCCGGGACGATCTGCTGCTTGCCTGGTCCCACACATACTGATTGAAGGAGCGCATGCATGAGCGGTCAGGGAGAAGACAAATTGGATCCGGACGGTATCCAAAACGATGGCGTTTCGACCTACCCGGCCGATGCGCATCGCCTGCAAACCTATGCGGACGCCGAACAGAAGCTGGCGCAGTTCCAGGCGCCGGTGTTCATCCATGCTGACAACCCGCACGAACGTCTGTATGTGGCCGCATTGGATGGTACCGGCAACGACAAGGACAAGGATCCGGCGCACGAAACCAATGTCGGCAAAATTCACGATCAAATTCACAATGGTAATAACCCTCGTATTCGGAGCGGCTACGTCGCGGGCCCTGGCACCGAGGACGGCTGGTGGGCGCGCACCTATGACGGCGCAACGGGCCACACCTATGAACCGCGGCTGGAAGCGATGTACAAACAATTCATCGATCAGGCTTGGCGTTGGAAGCAAGAAGACCCGCAGGCCGACATCCGCCTCGCCGAAATGGGGTTCAGCCGGGGCGCGTCGCAGGCGGCGGGTTTTGCGCGCATGGTGCATGAACGCGGCATCCAGGATCCGTCCGGCGCGGTGTACACGAAGGATGCGGAAGGGCTGATCACGGGCGTTCAATACACCAAGCAGCCGCTCGTTGCTCCGGGCCAAGTTGCCCAGGCGGAGATGTTGTTTGATCCGGTGAGCACGGGCGAACCCATGAAGCATGACCGCAGACCGCCGCCATCGGTGATCTCGGGCTTGCAAATCATCTCGGAGGACGAGAAGCGTCCGGCATTCCCGTCAGACCACGTCATTCGTCCCGGCGAGACGCCCGACGGACGCTTCCTGGGGGTGACCGTGGCTGGCGCGCATTCGGACATCGGCGGCAGCTATCATCGTGACGGCTTGGCCGCGCGCAGTGAGAATCTGGCGATCAATTATTTGAACGCGCTGAGCGACAAGCCGTTTCTCACGAACGTTGCCGAGCCGAACGATCCGCGCCTGAACGTCGTGCATCGCTCCGAAGAGGGCTTCCCCTTTAACATCGACCCGCGGCGCCACATTAACCGCGACACGGCGCAAGGCTACAACGAACGTGAGGTGCCGCAGGAAATTCACATCATCCAAGAAAGGATCGGGCGGGATACGGTTTCCGTCGCTACGTATGCTGAAAGGCCGGGCGTGAGCGACCCGTTTCACGCGGAGCCGCGGGACGAAAAGTTGAATGCCCAGTTCGACAGGCAAACGGTGAATACGGTGCAGATGGGTCAGCCTTCGCAGCCAGGGGTGCCCGGCAATCCGATTGCCAGGAATGGCGCCATTGACGGCCTCAATCCGAACGGCAGCCCGCAAAACCAGGATAAAGCCGGCGCGCTGACCCTGGCGACCGCATCGGCGCTGCCGGTCGACGCCACCCGCAAGCAGACGACCGACCATTTGCTGGCCGCGCTGTTGTCGGATGACCCTGCCGTGATGTATGCCGGCGTGGAGGCCGGCCTCAATACCCATGCTTCGCAACAGCTTCTGCAACAAGCCAACCTGGCAGCGCAAGCCCGGCAGAATGGGCAAGTGCAAAACCAGGGGCAAAGCCAGCCGCAAATCCAACCACAAGCCCAACCGGTTCCCGAGCAAGTGCAAGCGCCGGTGATGAGAATGCGTTGACGCCCATGCACCCTGGCGGGCGCCATCAATCATGTTGCCGCAGCCGTTCGATGGAAACGTCGGCAACCCTTTGCATCGATATGCCGCGACGGAAAATACCCGGCCCTTACGGAGGTGTGGAGCAGCATCCGGATCGGATGAACCGCAGGCGTTATCCGGCTTATGAAATTACGCATGCATGCGCCGGAAGGCGCTGCGCTTTTCCGACCTACAGAGCTGCGCTACAGCGATAGTGGATAACTGGCAGAGAATACGGTTTTACCGGCGGCGGATTCCCGCATTCGAATGCGTCCCGGGTTGCCACGACTGCTGCGGGCCCGTGACTACCTCGTCCGAGGAGATGGCGCGGCTTCCCGAAAAAAGCGGGCCCGAGCGCGAGCAGGCATTGGAGGCGTGGCGCTGCGTGCATCTGGGCGATGCGGGTTGCCAGGCATACGAAGAGCGCCCGCTGATTTGCCGGCTGTTCGGCACCACCGAGGCCTTGCGCTGCCCACGTGGCAGACGGCCGGAATCCCTGACCCCGGCTGATATCGAAGCGCGGATTACCGGTTTCATGCGCGGCACGCGCCAGATACTGGTCTGAGATCGCCGGCATCCGCAAGCGATCCCGGCCGTTGCTGACCGTGGATTATCTTTCCTGCCGGTCTTCCGTAGTCACCACCGTGGCGTTGACCTTGCTACGCAGCGAGCGTTTGCGCAGGGAGATATTGAGCGCCTCCACGGCCAGCGAAAACGCCATGGCGGAATAGATGTATCCCTTTGGAATGTGATGGCCAAAGCTCTCCGCGATCAGCACCACCGCAATCGCCACCAGGAAAGCCAGTGCCAGCATCTTGATGGTCGCATGCGCCGAAACGAAGCGTCCGATAGGCGGCGCAAAGAACATCATCAGCCCGACCGAGGCAATCACGGCCGCAATCATGATTTGAACCTGATCCACCATCCCGACTGCGGTCACAACCGAATCGAGCGAAAATACGAGGTCGATGATGACGATTTGGGCGAGGGCGCCGGCCAGGCTGTGATGAACCGTCTTCGATTCCTCCGGGGCGTTCGCTTCTTCGAAAGCCGCGTGGATTTCAGCGGTGCTTTTCCAAAGCAGGAACAGCCCGCCCGACAGCAGGACCAGGTCCCGTCCGGAAAACCCTTGTTCGCCGACGTGGAATAGCGGTTGTCTCATGCCCACGATCCATGATAGCGCCAGCAGCAATCCCACTCTCGTAAACATCGCCAGGAACAGGCCGACGCGGCGCGTCCATTCGCGCCTGTCGGCCGGAATTTTATCGACCAAAATAGAGATAAAAACGATATTGTCGATGCCAAGCACCAATTCGAGCCCGGTGAGCGTCAGGAAGGCGATCCACGCTTGGGGACTCAAAAATAGTTCAGCCATGAATTCTCCTGGTCAGGCTCTTAGTCAGGGTTGATTTTGCTGCGAAATTCTTCGCTGCCCATGCGGGCGGCCCGGAGAGCATATCAGTTTTTTGCCGCCTCCTTATCCGATACCATCGTGCCCGGCAACTGTTGCGGCCGTTTGCGAAGCAACAGATACGCCGCCGGCACAACGAACATCGACAGCAGCGGCGCGGTGACCATTCCCCCCACCATGGGCGCGGCAATGCGCTGCATGACCTCGGAGCCGGTGCCGGAACCGATCATGATGGGCACCAGGCCGGCAACGATGACGGCCACCGTCATGGCCTTGGGGCGCACGCGCAGCACGGCGCCTTCGCGAATGGCGTCGAGCAGGTCGGCTTCCGATAGCGTTCCCTTGATTATCCTGGCTTCCCAGGCATGCTTCAGGTATAGCAGCATGATCACGCCGAACTCGGCCGATACGCCGGCCAGGGCGATGAAGCCGACGCCCGATGCCACCGACAGGTTATGCCCGAGCAGCCACAGCAGCCACACGCCGCCGGCCAGCGCAAACGGCAGGGTTGCCATGATGAGCGCGGCCTCGTCGAGCCGCTTGAACGTCAGGTACAGCAGCAGGAAGATGATCGCCAGCGTGGCCGGCACGACGATCTTGAGCTTCGCCGCCGCGCGCTCCAGGTATTCGAACTGGCCCGACCACGCAATCGAATAGCCCGGCGGCAACTGCACCTTGGCGACGACTTGCTGCATGTCGTGTACCACCGAACTGAGGTCGCGGCCGCGGATGTCGATATAGACCCAGCCCGACAGCCTGGCGTTTTCGCTCTTGAGCATGGGCGGCCCGTCATCGATGCGGATTGCCGTGATGTCGCCCAGGCGGATCTGCGCGCCGCGCTCGGTCTGCACCGGCAGCTCGCGCAGCTTCTCGACCGAATCGCGCACTTCGCGCGGATAGCGCACGTTGATGGGGAAGCGCTGCAAGCCTTCCACGGTTTCGCCGATGTTGTCGCCGCCGATGGCGGCCGAGACGATGCTTTGCACGTCGGCCACGTTCATGCCGTAGCGCGCTGCCGCCTCGCGGTCGATATCGACGTTGATGTAGCGCCCGCCGTTGAGGCGTTCGGCCAGCGCGGACGATACGCCGGGCACGGTTTTCACGGCGCGTTCGATTTCGCCGGCGATGCGGTCGATGGTCTTCAAGTCCGTGCCCGATACCTTGACGCCGACCGGGCTCTTGATGCCGGTGGCCAGCATGTCGATGCGGTTGCGGATCGGCGGCACCCAGATGTTGGACAGCCCGGGCACTTTCACGACGCGGTCCAGCTCGTCGACGAGCTTTTCCGGCGTCATGCCAGGCCGCCACTGCTCGCGCGGCTTGAAGCGGATGGTGGTCTCGAACATTTCCAGCGGCGCCGGGTCGGTCGCCGTCTCCGCCCGCCCGGCCTTGCCGAACACGCTTTGCACTTCCGGCACGGTCTTGATCAGGCGGTCGGTCTGCTGCAGCAGCTCGCTTGCCTTGCCGATCCCGATGCCGGGCAGGGCCGACGGCATGTAGAGCAGGTCGCCTTCGTCAAGCGGCGGCATGAATTCGCCGCCCAGTTGCGACAGCGGCCAGATGCTCGCCAGGACAATCAGCGCCGCGCCGGCCAGAATGGTTCTGGGATGGCGCAACACGATATCGAGCAGCGGGCGATACATCGCAATCAAGAGGCGGCTGAGCGGGTTGGCGTGTTCGTCAGGGATCTTGCCGCGTATCAGGTAACCCATCAGCACCGGGATCAGGGTGACGGCCAAGCCCGCGGCGGCGGCCATGGCATAGGTCTTGGTGAAGGCAAGCGGCGCAAACAGCTTGCCTTCCTGCGCTTCCAGCGTGAACACCGGCACGAAAGACAGCACGATGATCAAGAGCGAGAAGAACAGCGCCGGCCCGACTTCGGCGGCGGCATCGCCGATCACGCGCCAGTGTTCCTCGCCGGCGAGCGTGGAGCCGGGATGGCCGCGGTGCCAGGCCTCGATGTGCTTGTGCGCGTTCTCTATCATCACCACGGCCGCATCGACCATGGCGCCGATGGCGATGGCAATGCCGCCCAGCGACATGATGTTGGCGTTCACCCCTTGGTAATACATCACGAGGTAGGACGCCAGGATGCCCAGCGGCAGGGAGACGATCGCCACCAGTGCCGAACGCAGGTGGAACAGGAAGATGGCGCACACGACCGCCACGACGATGAATTCCTCGATCAGCTTGTGGTCGAGATTGGCGACGGCGCGCCCAATCAGGGCGGAACGGTCGTACACCGGCACGATCTCGACGCCGGCCGGCAGGCTGGCCTTGAGCTTGTCCAGCTTGGCCTTGACCGCGGCAATCGTCTTGAGCGCGTTTTTGCCCGAGCGCATCACGATCACGCCGCCGGCCACTTCGCCTTCGCCGTTCAACTCGGCCACGCCGCGCCGCATTTCCGGCCCGATCTGGATGCGCGCCACGTCGCCAAGGCGCACCGGCACCCCGGCATCGCTCGTCACCAGCGGAATCCTGCGGAAGTCATCGAGCGATTGCAGGTAGCCGGAAGCGCGCACCATATATTCCGCCTCGCCCAGTTCCAGCACGGAGCCGCCGGTTTCCTGGTTGGCCTTTTGCACCGCGTCGATCACCCTGGCATGCGTGATGTTGTAGGCGCGCAGTTTGTCCGGGTCGAGCTGGATCTGGTACTGGCGCACCATGCCTCCCACGCTCGCGACTTCCGATACGTCCGGCACGGTCTTCAGTTCGTACTTGAGGAACCAGTCCTGCATGGTGCGCAGTTGCGAGAGATCGTATTTGCCGCTGTGGTCGACCAGGGCATATTCGAACACCCAGCCCACGCCGGTGGCGTCGGGCCCGAGCGCGGGCCGTGCCTGGGCCGGCAGGCGCGATTGCACCTGGCTGAGGTATTCCAGCACGCGCGAACGCGCCCAATAGGGATCGGTGCCGTCGTCGAACAGCACGTAGACGAACGAGTCGCCGAAGAAGGAATAGCCGCGCACCGTCTTCGCGCCCGGCACCGAGAGCATGGTCGTCGTCAAGGGGTAGGTGACCTGGTTTTCCACGATCTGCGGCGCCTGGCCCGGGTAAGCGGTGCGGATGATCACCTGGGTGTCGGACAAATCGGGAAGGGCGTCAACCGGCGTCTTCCCCACGGCCCAGATGCCCCAGGCGGCCATGCCGGCCGTCGCCAGCAGCACGAAGAAGCGGTTGACGATGGACCAGCGGATCAGCCTGGCGATCATTTTCCGCCTCCCGCCGCATCGCCCATGCGCGCCATCACCCCCTTCAGGCTGGCTTCGGAGTCGACCAGGAACTGGCCCGAGGCCACCACCTTTTGCCCGGCTTCGAGCCCGTGGCGGATCTCGGTCTGGCCGTTCGCCTCCGCGCCGGTCTCGACTTGAACCGGCATGAACTTGCCGTCGTCGTTCGCCACAAAGACCACGCTGCGTTCGCCGGTCTGGATCACGGCTTCACTCGGCACCAGCAGTACGTTGCGGCTATCGCCCGGTGCGAGGTCAACGTTGACGAACATGCCCGGCACAAGCCGGCCGCCCGGATTGGCCAGCTCGATGCGCGCCTTGAGCGTGCGCGTGGCCGGATTGACTTCGGGCAGCAAGGCGCCGACCTTGCCCTTGAAGACGATGCCCGGCAAGGCCGCGGCGCGCGCCTGCACTGCCGCGCCGGGGTGGACTTGCGCGGCCGCGCTCTCCGGAATGTCGGCGTCGACCCACACGGAAGACAAGCCGTTGATGCGGTACAGCGGCGCGCCCGGCGCCACCGTCATGCCTTCGCGCGCGCCCAGCTCCGCCACCACGCCCGAGGCCGGCGAGACAATAGTCAGTCGGGCATGCACCGCATTGCCGGCCTCCACCTGACGGATCAAGTCTTCGGTCATGCCGGCCAGACGCATGCGTTGGCGCGCGGCATCGGCCAGTTCGGGCGACATGCGGCGCGCTGCGAGGTAGTCTTCCTGCGCGGCGACCCAATCCGGCACGTAGAGTTCGGCCAGGGGTTGCCCCTTCCTGACCGGATCGAGCGGCGCGCGCACGTAAAGGCGCTCCAGGAAGCCGCCGCTGCGCGCCTGCACCACCTCCACGTCGCGCTCGTTCCAGGCCACGTTGCCGACCGCGCGCAGGGCCGATTCCAGCTTGCCCTGCCTGACTTCCGCCGTGCGCACGCCGAGATTCTGCTGCAGGCTCGGGCTGATCGCGACATTGCCGGCATCGGCGGCCTGGTCGGCATACATCGGCACCAGCGGCATGTCCATGAAGGGCGATTTGCCGGGCTTGTCGAACTTCGAACCCGGCACCATCGGATCGTGCCAATACAGGATCTTTTTCCCCGTTGCCGGGTCGGTTTTGCCTTCGGCCGCCGGGGCCGGCATTGGCATGCCTTGCTGTTTTCCGGCCCCGACGCGCATCCCCGCAGCATATAAGCCGTAGCCGGCGGCAGAGAGGAGGGCGGCGGCCGCCAGCGCGGCCGCGATCGTTGTCGTCCGTGTCATTTCGATTCTCCGGCAAGGGCCGGCGACATGGCGTGGCCGGACGGAAAGAGGAAGTTCAAGCGGGCCCAGAGCCTGGCCGTTTCCGATTCAATCTGCAGTGCGGACAGGCGCACGTCGAGCTCGCCGCGTTCCGCAGCCAGCACGTCGGCCAGCGTTCCCTTGCCGCCGCGATAGGCGGACAACGCGGCTTGCGAGCGTTCCCGTGCCAGGGGAAGCAGTTCGTCGGCGTAACGCTTCATGCGGCGCAAGCCGGTTTGCCATTCGGCGTACATGGCCCTGGTCTCGGCCGCGTGGGCGCGCAGCATCTCGTCGCGCTCGGCCCGGGCTTGCTCGGCCTGCGCCAGCTTGGCCGAGAGTTCGCGGTCCTGCCGATGTTTCCTGTCCCATTGCAGCGGGATCGACAAGCCCACCGACACCATGTTGGAATAAGCCGGGCCGCGCTGCTGGAAATCGACTTCCACGGTCCAGTCGGATTTGCGTTCGGCATCCGCGATTTTGGCTTCGGCATCGGCGATGTCGGCTTGCCGTACCAGCACGGCGATTTCCGGGTGATGTTCGAGCTGCGTGTCTAGCATGGCGGGGTCGAGCCTGACCGAATCGATGGCAGGCCGGTCGCCCAGCGCATGGGATGCGCCGTCTCCGGCCCAGCGCGCCAGCATGATCCTGGCGTTGCCGACCTGGCGTGCCGCATCGTCGATGCGGTCGTCGAACAGTGCCACGGCGTTCCTGGCGGCCAGGACATCGGCCTGGCTGGATTTGCCGCCGCGATAGGCGGCTTCGACGGCTTGTCTTTCCTGCTCGGCCTGCCCGCGTTGCGCCTTGATCGCGTCGGCCTCCGCTTCGGCATAATGAAGATCGAGCCAGGCGATGGCCGTGTCGCGCTCGACGGCTGCGGTCAGGGTTTCCTTCTGCGCCTGGTTCTTTTGGGCTTCAACCTCGTAGCGCCTTGAGCGCAGGGCCAGCTTGTCCGACCCGGTGATCTCCTGCATCACGCCGACGCGGCGCATGGTCATGAAATCCGAAGTCAGGCTGCCGCGGTCGGCGCCTTCGACGGGCAGGTTGTCGATGCCCAGCCTCAGCACCGGGTCCGGCCGTTGCCCGGCTGCGACTGCCATGTCGCGCGAAGCTTCGATGGCGGCATCCTGGCCGGCAATCTGGCGCGAACGGGCCACCGCAAGTGTTTGGGCCTGCTCCAACGACAGGGCGGCGCCGGGAGGAATGTCAGGCGCGATTGCCGCATTGAATGCGTTGGCTGCGTTGGCGGCGCCGGACGCCGCCAGCGACGTGGCGGCAGCCCATGCGCCGATCAAACGGAACAGGTTGGCGCGCCGGTCATGGCGCGCGGAATGGTAAGAGAACATGACGACTCCGTAATGCGATGAACAGAGCCCTGCGCAGGCGCGCAGGGCGGCGGATCAGGCAACGGAAATGGTCAAATGCGGAAGCAGCAGTGCCGTATCGCCAGTGGCGGCGCGTTGGCGGAAGAGAGGGAAACGGGCTGGGGGACGAAGGACAGGCGGGGCATGGCCGCGTCCAGCGAAGGAATCGCCAGCGCCAGGCCGGTCAATGCGAAAGGCGGCACCTGCGGCAACTCTGGCTTGCCGGGCGACTGCGGCTCTTTCTGCGCGCTGGCGCCGCACAGGCCGGGTTGTGCGCGGTCCATCCCCGCGCAGTTCACCATGCTTTGGCCGCCGGCCGCACTCGCCGTCGCCATTTCCGTTGTCATTCCCGGGCAGCGATAGGACGCCACCGCAAGCTGCGTAAGCAGCATGCCGGCCAGCACGATCAGTGCCGTCAGGAAGCGAAATGAACGGAAGCGGCGCATTGCGTTTTGTTGATTCTTAAGGTGTCGCTCAGTAAATTCTAATGCAAATCCGCAATCCCAGCGTTCAGGCTTCGGTCGCACGGCCGCAAGACCGCGGAGCCACAATGTGCGGTCAATACCGATTCAAGCGCGATTGCCGCGTTCATGCCCCGTTAAAATGACTTTACACCCTGTACCCGGGTACAGGGTCAAGCGAAACCTGCAGCGGCGGTTTCACGGCCCGGCGGAACCCGCCAAGCCATTAAACAAAAGCAATGCCCGGATTCCTGTGCCGTGCCGAAAGGCGGATTGGGCATTCATCCCGACTCCGAACCAGCTCAACGCTGTCGCCGAACTATCGCCGGGGAAGAGTGCCTTGCCGATTGACCCCGGGCAATGTACATTCGTGTAAATTATATTTGCATAAACTATATTTGTACAAATATACTTTGCAAAGTACAATTTGCTTAACCCACTCATTCAACTTCCATCGGGCAGGCCGCGAAATGGGAAAAATCCGCCATGTGACCGGCCCCGCTTTGGAACTCCGGGGCCTGGAAAGAGAACCCCGCGTCGCGTTGAGGGCCGAAAAGGCGGCTTGGCCGCGCGAACAGCGCGAAGCAGGCCGGGAGCTTTTGCGCGAAAGGGCAATGCGCCTGGAGGGCGATGCCTTGCCGAACTGGTTTGTCGTTTCGGCATGCTGCCTGACAGCGCTGATCGAGTGGATACGGATGTAGGAATGCTGCTTTGACTCTTCGCCCGCCGCGTGCACAGCATGTGCGGGCAAGCCTGGAGACGATGTTAAGTACATTACCGGTAGCTTCAGCCTCCGCGCGGGAGGCTTTTTTTCGTGCTTTGAATCGGCCGATCCAAAGGCCGTGCGCAAGCAGGCGGCGTTTCCGGGCTTCGCCGCCACTTGCGGAAATCGGGGAACCTCATTGAACACATCGGCAAACGGCTGGAGATTACGTCCGGCGGGAATCGCTTTCACCAAGGGCGCAGAGAGCGAGGAAGTCCGCCGGCGGGTATTCGCAAAACTCGAAGCCTGCAATCTGGCGCATTGCGTCAGGGCCTCCGTCTTCGGCGCCGGGCTGACTTTCTCGCTACGCGACAATCTGCTCGCCGAATGGATGCCGCAGTGGGATACGCTGCAACTGTCGCGGCAGCTCGATCTCGGCACGGCGGATGAAACCGGCGACATCGAGAAAGAGATTTTGCTCACCATGCTGGCAGCACCGCTGGCATTCGCCTACCCCAGCTTCGAAGAGTTTGCCGCGGCAATCAACATTCGGCGGCACATCGTGGCCGCCGCAAGAAAGACGCAGCTCGCCTTCGACACGGCCGCAGCGGAACGGCCGGAGCAATATTGGCGATATGAGGAGGAGCGCGGCTTCCGCATCCTGCCCGGCGTGCCGCTTATCGACGCGCTCGTCAAGGCGACGCAGCCCGGCGCTTCCGGAAGAAAATATTCCTTCTCATGCTATCGGGCCACCGAATATGTCATCCTGCTGGGCATCGCCCGCGAACTGGAATCCGTCAACCCGGCCTTGCTCGCCCGCATCCAGACGCAGTGGGAAATCGAGGCCATCAAGTCGCGGCGGTTTCACGATGCCTTCCTGCATGAAGCCGGCTCGATGGCCGATCCGGTGCCGTCGAGGTATTACGTGCCGGGCGACCGCGTCTGGTTTCGCAACCCGGACAAGGTTTCGTCGAACATTGCCGGCTACGAAGGCTCGTGGGTGTTCTATCTGGGAGGCGGACTGTTTTCCAATTTCTGGAAGCCCGCCCAGCCCTATACGTTGGAGACCAAATGCGTCGAGATATTCCATTGGCGCCACGGCGTGGTCCGCAATGCGAACGGCGAAGACGGGATAGACGAATTCATCGTCGATTCCGCCGTCCATGCGAGCCTGGCCGATCTGGATGCCAGGGAAGACATCCTGCGCCACATGCAACGCATGCGCGACCCGGCCGGCATCCACGCGCATGGCGGCTGCCTGGACGCTTCCCGGGAATTTCCCAAGCGCGTCTGTCCCGGCACAAGCGACATGCTGGCCGGATATTAACGCGGCCTCGCCCGGCGCCGCGTCTGCAAAAGGAATTGCAATCATGAAGAAATTTCTGCCCCTCGTTCTGCTCGCTGTGGCCGCCGCCGTAGGCTTTTTTCTGTGGCGCCAGATTCACGTGGCCGAGGCGCCGCGCCCATCCGCCGCCGCGCCTTCGGCCGCCCCTGCCGCGCCCGCGCCGCAAGTCCAGCAGGTCGAATCGATAAAAAATCCGCTGCCGGCTCCGGATGGCGGCCAGGCCGGAGCGCAGCCTCTGCCTTCACTGGCCGATTCCGATGCCTACATGGCCAAGGCGCTTGACGCGATTCTCGGTTCGGACTTCGTCGCCGCGCATTTGCAGCTCAAGGACTTCGTGCGCCGATGCGTGGCAACGGCGGACAATCTGGGCAGGTCGTATGCGCCCAGCGATATATGGCCGGTCAACCCGACGCCGGGAAGGTTCGCCTCGATGCGGACCGAGAGGAAGGACGGTTCGATGCAGGAAACCATCCTGACCGGCAACGACAGCCGATACAAGGAATTGATCGACGCGGTAGATGCGGTCGATATGCATGCGCTGGCAACGCTGTACATCGATGCGTATCCGCTGTTCCAGAAGGAATACCAGGAACTCGGCTATCCCAACGGGTACTTCAACGACCGCCTGGTGGAAGTGCTGGACCTGATGATTGCCACGCCGGAACCCTCCGCGCCGCCGGAAGTGCATCTGGTGGAAGTCGACGGGCCTGTGAAATCGACACGGCCCTGGGTGCGCTACGAATTTACCGACCCCGCGCTGCAAAGCCTGAGCGCCGGGCAAAAGATCATGCTCAGAGTCGGCAAGGCAAATCGCGCCATCCTGCGGCGCAAGCTGACGGAATTCCGCGACCTTGTGGCTGCGAAGCGGAAATAGGGCCATGCGCTCGCAAGCTGACGGTGCGCTTGGCGCGTAGCGGAGTTTGCAGGGCAGCTTTGCTTGGCGGATTTGTCAACCGGTGGCTCGCGGGCTGCAGGGGCCAGTGCCGTCGCGGGAACAATGGCCACTACGGATGCCAGTGTCGTCGCGACAGAGAGTAGTGGGCTGACCATTGCTTCCAATCCTGCAACGGGCAATGCAGCGGCGATTGCGCGGGGGATGGGAAACCTTAATGCGCGTCAAGCGGCAGCGCTTGAGCAGCTTCCTGATTTTGGTTCGCAAGTTATACTAGGCAAGAACTTCGGCCAAGGCGACTTGGCGGCGCTTACTGCGGAAACGGGTGATGAGTTTGCGATGTTCACGACAGGTGGGCGTCGACTTGTTTTCCGTGGAGATGCAGAATCGGTTCCGATTACTCCTGATATGGCGTCAGATTTGGCTGATCAAGGTTGGCGTTGGTCGGCCCACACTCATCCCGGATACGATATCAATGTGCTGAGATCGTCACCAGGAGATCAAGCCGTCTTGGGAGCCATGAATGGCAACCAAAGTGCAATCTTTAATTCGTTGGGCCAGCGAGGAATATTCACTCCCGCTGGCGATAGTTTGAATGGGTGGATGCCATGGTGACAAAGGGGAAGCTCCTTAAGCTCGCAGACATGGAGGTAATTGCCAAGGAGGCGACATACGCTGCTCTAACTAGGTATGTACCTCCGTCGGATGAGGATAAGAGGCAATTGACGCTTGGGAAAATGCTGACGGACGAGGATGGCGTGTTCGAGTTGTATTTGCCGGCCGATAAGCCGCAAGACGCAAAAGTAATCAGTCGAGCAACTGTGAATAGAAAGACGGGGCAGGTAACCGTAGAAGTGTTCTTGCCGCCAGCACAGTAAAGCGATATAACCTATGCCTGTTGCGGCGCGCCGAAAATTGACCAGCTAAAGGGGTAAAAGCGCGCTGAAAATTGACCAGGTGTCTAACCTATCCTGCCTAGATTTTGGGCAGGAGAATACAAGGTGATCACCATGGCCATGTTAGGCAAGATCCGCAGGGCAACGACATAATATATGGGGTCAGACTCGATTTAATTCACTGCCCGCGCCAGCCTCAGAATTGAGTCACAACGGTAGTGCCGGTGCCTTCGAATTTGTCCATCGACATCAGCGCATCAATCGATTGTTCCAGGCTGATTTCCTTGCCGACCAGCAGTTCCGGCTTCAGCTTGCCGGCCAGGATCATCGGCATCATGACGTCGTAGCGGTGTGCCTGCATGCCGTGGCTGCCGAGAATCTCCAATTCCCATCCGATGATCTTGCTCATTGGTACTGCGGGAGTGCTGTGCTCGCCCAGCATCAGGCCCACCTGCACATGCTTGCCGCGGCGACGCAGGTTCTGGATCGAATTGAAGCAGGTGACAGGGGAGCCAAGCGCATCGATCGATACATGGGCGCCGCCGCCCGTCGCCTCCATCACGGCCTCGGGCACATCGGCTACGGAACGGGCGTTGATGGCGACCGCCGCGCCCAGGCTCTTTGCCAATGCCAGCTTGTCTTCGGCGATGTCCACGGCAACGACATTGGCTCCCAGCGCGTTGGCGATCATGATTGCCGCCAGGCCCACGCCGCCGCAGCCGTGCACTGCCACCCACTGGCCCGCCGCGACCCTGCCTTGATCGACGACGGCGCGGAACGAGGTAACGAAACGGCAGCCGAGCGAGGCCGCCGTGGCGAAGCTGATCGAATCGGGGAGCGTCACAAGGTTGAGGTCCGCCCGGTGGATCGACACGTATTCGGCGAAGGAACCCCAGTGGGTGAATCCGGGCTGGAACTGTTGATGGCAAACTTGCTGATGGCCGGCATGGCACTCAGGGCAGGAACCGCAGCCGCCGACGAAGGGAACGGTCACGCGGTCGCCAACCTTCCATCGGGTGACGTCCTTGCCGACGGCTTGCACGATGCCGGCGAGTTCATGGCCTGGCACATGCGGCAGTTCGATGTCGGTATCGTGCCCGACCCAACCATGCCAATCGCTGCGGCAAACGCCGGTCGCCCCAACCTTGACGACGACGCCATGCGGCTCTGGGGCCGGGTCGGGGAGGGTGACCATTTTCGGCGGTTCATTGAAGGCTTCGAACATGACGGCTTTCATTGCGGCGTCTCCTGAGAGGTAGGTTGCTTGGATCAAGCCATTATGGATTCGGCTGGCGAAAATTGCCTTGCTAAATGCTCTCGAAAAGATCATATTTCTGATATTGTCTTTCCCATTCAAGCGACTTTTGAAAAGAATCCTTCCATATGGTGGAAATTGATAGAGTAGATGCCGAAATGCTGGAGCGCCTGCAAAAAGACGGGCGCCTGTCCAATGCCAAGCTTGCCGCCCAGCTATCGATGAGCGAAACGCCATGCTGGCGCCGCCTCAAGCGCCTGGAGGAAAGCGGGATTATCGAAGGCTACCAAGCCGTATTGAACCGCCGTAAACTGGGGTTCGGGGTCATGGCGTTCGTTCAACTGGGTTGCGCCCAGCACGACGAGGAGGTCACGAAACAATTTCGCCTGGCCGTCCAGAACAGCCCTAACGTCCTGTCCTGCCATAACACGACCGGCGAAGCCGATTATTTACTGGTTGTCGTTGCCAGGGACCTTGACGATTACAGCCGTTTCGTCGAAAAAGTCTTGAGGAACTTGCCCGGCGTCACCAGCATCCGTTCCAACCTGTCGCTGCGGGAACTGAAATCGTCCAATCTGCTGCCGGTCTTGATTGATGGTCAGCTGGCGGCGTCGTCATTCACCGCCGTCGATGAATGATGCCTTGGGCCGGAGCCGTCCCCGGCTCGGGAGCTTCGTCGAAGCGTTGATGTGCTTCGGCGATGGCGAATTGGTTGTCATTCGCCCAATTCACCAGTGCCATCACCGGCCCCAATAGCGTCCGGCCCAGTTCGGTGAGGTCGTAATCGACTCGCGGCGGGATGGTCGGATAGATCGTCCTGGTAACCAGCCCATCGCGTTCCATTCCGCGCAACGTCAGCGTCAGCATGCGTTGGGAGATGCCGTCAATGCCGCGCCTTAACTCGTTGAAGCGCCGCGTTCCATTGGCCAGCGAGGCAATGATGTAGAGGCTCCATTTGTCACCGACGCGATCCAGGATTTCGCGGGCGGCTCGGCAGCCTCCCGTATTGGGGCCCGGCGATTCCTCGGGCAAATCTGCGGGACTCGGTAACATAGATGTGCCTTCTTGTGGAGCGCAGATGAGAATCTTATCATCCTTGGTATGAATGGGTAACCAAGATTGAAGATGTTACCTAGTATTTATTTTATACCATGCGCGGAGCCATCATGAACAAAATCCTGCTGATCACATCCAGTCCCCGCGGGGCGGAAAGCCTTCACCCCCGCTTCGCCGCTGAAATTTCCAATGGCACCAAGGCTAAGCTGGGAGGCCCGCTGACCGTTCGCGATCTTGGCGCAAATCCGGCGCCGCACATTATGGCGGCCTGCATTCAAGGCCGCGCCGCGCCCCCCAATGCGCGCACATCGGAGCAGATCGAGGCAATCGAAGGTGCCCAGGGGTTGGTTGATGCCGGCAGCGATTTCCCGACCATGCCTCCGCATAGTCAGGGAGTAATGCAATGAAGCTCGCCCTGTTCGGCGCCACCGGATCGACTGGGCTGCACATCATCGAAGAAGCCTTGAAGCAAGGCTACGTCCTTTCCGTCTATACACGCGACGCGGCGAAGCTGGCAGCGCTTGCCGGGAAAGTCGAAATCGTGGTTGGCGATCTGCAAGACCGGAATGCCATTACGAAGTGCATTCAGGGGGCCGATGCTGTCATCAGTGCCTTAGGCCCAAACAGTTTGAAGGTGCAGGGTGACCGGCCAGTCATGCACGGCCTATCCAACATCGTGGCCGCGATGCGGCAGTTGGGCGTGCGGCGTCTTCTTCAAGTATCCACGGCGAGCTATCGCGACCCGCAGGATGGCTTTGCCCCCGGTTCGCACGCGGGAGTGCTTTTCTTCAAGGTGTTTGTCCGCAAGGCTTACGACGATATCCGGGCGACGGGCGAACTGATCGCCAATTCGGATCTGGACTGGACCCTGGTGAGGATCCCATTCCTGAAAGACGGCCCTGCGAGCGGAAAAATCGATGTGGGCTGGTACGGAAGAGCCAGGCTTGGATCGAAACTTTCCCGCGGCAATCTCGCGAAGTTTCTGCTTCAGCAGGTCACCGGGAAGAAGTTCGTGCGGGCCGCGCCTGGCATTGCCAATGGTTGAAATGGTTGAAGAAGGAGAGAAGCAGCATGTTGCAAATTGACCTTTATACCGAGATCACCTGCCCATGGTGCATCATCGGCCAGTACCGCCTCGACAAGGTTCTGAAAGAGCGCTTTCCCGACCTTGCGGCTGACATTCATCATTATCCCGTCCTGCTGATCCCGGATGCCCCCGCGGAAGGGCTGTACATCCCCGACCTGCTTTTTAAGCGATACGGGGTGATCGACCCCAAGGCCTCGTTTGCCCGTGCAGAAGGCGAAGCCCATGCGTCGGGGCTCGACCTCGATCTTGGGCGCCAACTCTACACTTATCCGACGCAGGCAGCACACGCGATCATCGAGGCGGCGCGGGCGTGCGGCACGCAACACCAACTCGCGGTGGCAATCACGGAAGCCCACTTCCTGCAGGCGAAGAATATCGGCAAGGCCGACGTGCTGGCAGACATCGCCGTAGCTCATGGGTTTGAACGCGACGAAGCCCTTGCCATCGTTCGCGACCCGGCATGGCACGCGAGGGTAGAGCAAGCCGCGGCCGGCTCTGCGGCAGCCGGCGTTAGGTCAGTTCCACACTTCGTTTTCGGTGCTCATGTCGCCATCAATGGAGGCCGCAGCGAAGACGAGATCGCCACGGCAATTGGTCAAGCAGTACGCGGCATTGCTCCTAATTCGCCATGCGAACACTAGAATTGTTTCACGGCTGGTGCACAACGCCCTTGTACGAACATTTTTTGATCCGAAGCGTACATCGTCCCTGAGTTTCGATTCAGAAGGAACCTCATTGTGGCACCATCGTTACCCGTTGCTTCCCATCGGATTTCGGTTTCGGTAAAGCTGCCTTTGAACCCATTGACGGTTCCGTTTGCGTAGTTAATCGTGAACGGACGCTCGAAGTCCGGTCCGCCATCGAAGTGAAACGCGCAGTTGAGGGTGATCGCTTTCGGTGCCGATAGCGCGGCTACTTGCGCATCTACTTCTTTCCTCTTGGTTTCAATTAATTGATCTGCGGTTTCCTGTGAAATCTTTCCATCGCCCATGTCTTGCGCAACCTGCATGGAATAATTGTAATATGCCCAGTAGGGCGAGTTGCTCGGCCAAGACTTGGATGCTTCTGTAAGCGCCCGTTGGATTTCTTCCAATTGCTTTTTTCGGTTGTAGGCTTCCATCGTTTGCTTCGTCGATGCGTCCAGCCTTAGGAGGTACTCGCGGTAGCTGATTTTTCCTTGTTCGAGCAGAACGAAATCGTGGGGGAGCTTGCCCTGTTGAGCTTTACCGTTTGGAGCTGGGATTGCCCCTTGTTTCACCAGTCCCTTGAACTCGGCTTCGATGCAACTTTTGTTGTCCTGGGACCAAGCTTGTAAAGCACGTTGCTCTGCTCGTGTCGGTTTCATGGTGTTTTCCAACATGGTCGGCGTTGGTTCATCACCAAGGGACACTGGAATTTTGTCTCTAATCGGATCAAGGCGTTTGTCCGCTTTGAGAAATTCACATTCCGACGTCCATTTTACTGTGTCCGCCATTGCGAAATTCGAAATCGACAAGGCTGCGAATGCCGCGAACGCAATATATTTCATATCATCTCCCTCGGCGGAATCCCTCCCGATGCCATAGTTACCCCTCGCTTACTTTCCGGGCCCTTACAGCAGCACGCGGAAATGCCGCTTGTCTGCATCGGATGACTTGAGGATGCGGTACTCCATCCCACTGGCTACCGCTATTTGCTGAGCGAAGTCCTTCTTGGCCTGCACTACAGCATCTTCGATTTGGTCGTCGGCCTTTACCTCGACGATCACGTACTTCAAGCTGCCATCGGGTTCTTCGCGCTGGAAGATGAAATCGGGGTAGTAGCTGCGCACAGTACGCGAATCGGGATCGATGTACTGGATGAAGAAGTCGGACTGGCCGTGGGTCAGCATCCCTGTGAAGTAGATCTTCTTCACACGCTGTTCGCGAAGCAAATCCCAGAATAGCCAACTCTCGGAGCCAGAGTCGAAGCAGTAGGTGTCGAGGTGGAAGCTCTTCACGCGCTCCTCGTCCTTGATTTGCGCGTCGTGCATCCGGACGATTTTGTCCTTCGCCGCAGACACCTCGTAGTAGCCGTTCGGGGGTAGCTTGATCAGATCGACCTCGTGCTCCTCGGTTTGCTGCGACTCGTCGAGGTCGTACAGCTGACGGAACAGGCGCGGGATGATCTCGTCGTACATCAGCTCGTTGAACTCGTTTGTGATGGCAACCAGTTCTTCTGCGCCTTCTGTCGTCGCTTCCAAAAGCTCCTCAATCTCCAGAGGGCTTCGGTTCAGATAGCGGGATACCTCGGCCACCAGCGACAGTTGTGAGAAGGTTCGCTTTTCCCGACGCGAGGTCAGGTCGAATGTACGGCTACCGGAAGCACGCGCCGCATCAGCGGCAGTCAAGCCGTCCTGTTGGGTTTCGATCAGGCGGTACTTCTCGACCAGTTCGCCCCACTTCTGCGTATCTGCTCGCTCAGGCATCAACTGTTGACCGGCCACCAACGGCTTCTCGCGCATCTGGTACTGCTTGCGCACGCGAACCAGCTTGATCTTCACCGGCGGCTCAACGACGCGTACCTCCACGCGCTCTTTGTCCTTGCCGGTCTTTTGCAGCTCTTCGGCACTGATGCGGAAGTTCTGCTGAAGCTCGTCGTTCAGTGTGTTGAGGTTGTCGTCAGAAAGGAAAACGTGGCCAGTGTGCTGGGCCTGTCCGATTGCGCGCAGGCAGCGCATCGTGGCCTGCAGCACGAACACTTTAGACTTGGGCTCGCGGAACAGGCCCACGCCGAACAGCGAGCGGCAGTTCCAGCCTTCTCGACCTTTGTTGACTAGCAGGATGAATTGTTTTTCCGACCCTTCGGTGTCGAGGCGGTTGAACTCGCGGATGTCATCGTTGGTGGTGAGCTTGTCGTCACCCACGTTGACCAGGATGCGCGAGGTGGGGATTCCGTGCTTGAGCAAAGCACGCTCCACTGCAGGCCGCAGTTCGCCAGTCAATTCGTTGATGGTCGCTGCAAAGAAGGCAAGCTTGGGGAGCAACCCTTCCGGGCGCAGATGCCCTGATTCCTTCAAGAAGTTTTCGATAGCGATATCGACAAACTCGTCGGTCCGGGTGTTGGCGTAACCGTGCAGCGTCACCTTTTTGAGGAAGCCCTTGTCGATGGCCTCCTTCAGGCCGTAGGCGTAGACCACCTCGGGCAATACCTCGCGCCCCACGTATGGCGTGCCGGTGTAGTTGTAGCAGGCCACCACCCGCGTGCCTGCCGCGCTCAGGCTGGCGGCCAGGACATCAATGGTGGTGCGCAGGCTGGTGTCCGTTTCCTTGGCCCCTACGCCCATGTCCTTGGCCAAATCCTTGCCGAAGGCGTGGTGAGCCTCGTCAACGAAGATGCCCAACTGCTCCAGGCGACGCAGTTTCTCGAAGCGCTGGTTGGTGGTCAGCTCACCTTCTTCCTCCGGCTGGTCGAAGTTGTAAAGGTCGGCGGCATCGGCATAGACGCCGGTGGAGGCGAGAGTTTCGCCGGTTGCGCCGAATAGCTTGTCGACGGAGGTTTTTTCCTTGTGCTGGCGCTTGAGGATGATTTTCTGTGTGTTCGAGACGATGATGTTGAAGCGAGAGCGATCCAACGTGTCCAGCGAGGTGCCTGCTTCTTCGAGGTAGTGGAAGCGCAGGTGCGTGGTCAGGAAGTTGACGTATTCTGGCGGCACCACACGGGTGAGGTCAAACGCCTCGATCTCCTTGAGCGATTGCAGAACCGTCTTGTCGGGCGCGAACACCAGCGCGTTGTGGCAGTAGCGCGCGTCCTTCTCGAATTTGTTGCCCAGCAGGAACTCGTAGAAGATGCAGGTCGCCATCAGGATGGTTTTGCCCGTACCCATCGTCAGCGCGAAGATATAGTTCGGGTAGACGCGCGAGTTCTTGCGCATCCTCTCGAACAACAGCTTGTACGAACTCAGTTCCAGCTCGTCGGACTCGCCGAAGGAGAACATCTCCTGCCCGGCAGTTCCGAAGAAGGAACCGAACTTGCGTCCCTCGAATTTTCCGCTGCGCTCGTACCACGCCTTGAAGATTTCCTCGACCTTGGCGTTGCCCAGGAACTCCTTGAGGAAGACGTAGGTTTCAAGTGCCTCGAACTGCGGTTGGCGCAGAAAGGCTTTTGGGTTCTTTTCAGGATTGTTGAAGTCGAGGAACTTCCGGGTCAGCTCCTTGTAATTCTGGCGGATCGCGCCCCGGTTATCCTTGTAGAATTGCCACAGGAAGCGGAAGAAAGCGAAGTCCAACGATGCGCCGGAGGTGCTGGCTGCTTTAGCCTTTACCGCTGTGCGTTTAGTCACCATGGCTCACGCTCCCTTCCCAAGACTCCGACAACAGGTCGGTGATCTTCACGCGGATAGTGCTCGCGTCGCCCGGCACCTTGTACGCGCCCTTGACCATTTCGTTCTTGCCCGGGATATCCACCACCGTCGGCTGGAGCACCGCGCCGTCGTAGTTCCAGTCGATCAGCACAGACTCGACAAGCTCCTTCCACTCCTCGACCGATTCCTTCTGCAACGAGAGCTTCTGCAGCAGGTTCATCGGGTAGAACTTCTCGATGACCAACTCTCCCTTCTTGATCGACACCTTGGCCTGCGAGTCGCGTTTGAACTCCAGATCGGCTTTGTCGCGCAGAATATCCACCACCTCGACGTCGATTTTAAAGGGCTTGGCGGCAAGTTCCAGTTCCGCCCGCAAGGTGGGTTCGTGGCCCATACAGACGAGGGTGATCCTCTCGACCGGGCGGTTCGGGCTTTCGTTCTGCCTGCGCTCCCACGCTTTGTAGTCGAAGCCTGCGATCAACTCGTTCAGGTCGGCGCGCGTGGCGATGCGGTTCACAGGCATGATCTTCACCACGCGCCCGTCCTTCTCGCCATCGAATACGGTGCTGAAGTCCAGCTTCTGTACTTCCAGCGCCTCGATCAGCAGTTCCTTTGCCTGAACTGGATTGCGGAACACGTCATAGTGATTGACGTTGAACATCTCGAATCCTGTGTAGTTCCTCAAGTTGTCATCGAGATACACTTGCCTTAACTCGTCGGCCACTGCAACTAGCCGCTTGGTGGTAGTTTGAATAGCGCCAAGATTGATGTCCGCTCCAATGAACCGCCGACCGAGTTTCATGGCGACAGCCTGAGTTGTACCGGAGCCCATGAAGCAATCAAAGACTAGATCGCCAGGCTTAGACGACGCAAGAAGAATTCGTTCGATCAGATGCTCCGGTTTCTGGGTCGGATAAAAGAGATTCTCTGTCTTGTCTGCCGGTTGAAGCATAGAAAGACGCCAAACGTTGTCGATTACGCGCGACTCGCTCATCTGGTACATCACATTGCCATTTTCATCTCTGGCATTGATCATCTTTCCATCGACTTTCTTTCGAACAAGCTGCTTGACCGGCTTGTCACGTTTTTCCGTCAGTGGGTTAAACACCGCCTTTGACTTGTCTTTCGCATACCAGAGGATCGTGTCCGTAGCTCGCGGAAAAACTCCTTTGCGACTATCCGGCATCTTGTTGTAGTAATACCAGTACAATTCGTTCCTAAAATTGGATGGACCAAAGACCTCGTCTAGCAAGCAGCGAAGATGATGACTCTTGTTCCAGTCACAGTGCAAGTAAATGCTGCCGGACTCATTCAAGAGCTCCCGAATGAGCACCAAACGCTCAAACATAAATTGCAGGTACTCGTCGTTTGTCCAAATGTCACCGTACTGTTTTTCCTCAAAAGAGGATTGACTGCTTTCTGCTTGCTGCCCCTTCAACTCAATGGTCTTCTTGTATTCTGCTTTAGAGTCGAATGGCGGGTCGATATAAACAAGATCAACTTTGCCCCTGAACTCCTTCAGCAAGTGGCTCATCACCTGTAGGTTGTCGCCCCAGAAAATCTTGTTGCGCCAGCCGTCCATCTCTTCGCCGTGAACTTCCTTCAACTGCGCCGGGTAGTACTGAGTCGAGGTGAAAGGGCGCTTGCCGCGCCAGTTCAGCATCGGGTACCCCTTTATCGGCTCAAACTCGTATTTCTCTACGTTGATGGTTGTGCCGTCAGGTGTTGCCAGCTGCAGGCTTTCCTGCACGGGTTTCGTGTCACTCATTGGTTTTCTCGTCGATAGCTGGTTGAGTAGTTTGGGTTGGATAATCCGTGATTGCCGTGGCGCGGATGGCGGCGCCGGACAAGTAGTCTCCAGAAGCCTGGAAACCAAAGCATTCTTTCGCCCCTTTGATTCAACTCCGACGGCCTCGCAAACCTGCTTGACCTCGCTTTCGTCGAGATAGCCGAGCAGTTCTTCCGGCTTACAGCGCCGCGCGGACGAAATCACGTCGACCAGCGCCTGACGTTTGCGCTTGTCCTCAACGTTCAGGTCATAGTCGTCAACGATTTGCCGAAGCGTGGAGGTGCTGGCAATGGCGATAATTTTCGGCTTCAATGTCATCTGCTTTTCCTGAATTTCCAATTCTTGTTGTCGCAGTAGGCGCGCATGTCGCAGCTCTGACAAAGCTTGACCGGTCGTGCGGTGATGCCATAGTCCTGCCGCTCGATTCGCTCAACGATGTCGTCAAAACGTGCGATGGTTTTTCCAATGGCGCGATCATCCTTGCTGAATGTCACGTAGGGGTTCCCGCCGTCCTCGCCGGTGTAGTACAAATGCATCCGGCTGACTTTCTGGCCGGTGCGCTCCTCAACCAGGTGGGCGTACACCTCCAGTTGACTCTGATACTGCCGAAGACGATCCCGGTCCTTCTCCATATCGGGCTTCTTTTCCGACTTGAAGTCGATGATCTCGACCGTGCCGCGCTCGCCGCGAATAAGGTCGACACTGCCCTTGAGGATATACTGGTCCTTGACCAGGGAAATCTCGACCTCGGCCTCTCTGATGCGATCCCAGTTGCCGTTCTCGCGCTCGTAGTAGCGCAAAACGTGCAGTAACGCCGCCTGCTGCGAGCTGGGTGCTAGGTAGACGCGCTCCTTCTTCGACAGCATCGCGTAGTTGCCCGAGAACCAATCCTTGATGGTGTCGATGGTAATGCTGGATTCTTCGCCACGCAGTACGGTCTTGTGAATATCCTCGATGGTCTGGTGCACCAAAGTACCGAAGAGCATCGGGCTCTCGCGGATGGGCGCGAATTCCAGGTCCTTGAAGAAGCGGTACTGCTCGGCGCAGTTTTCGAACACAGTAATGTGCGAGGTGAACGAGTATTCGCGTTTCAGGTTGATCTGTTTGACGGCCTCGAAGGTCAGTGCCGACAGGTCGACGTCCCGCCAACTGGGCAGCTCGTAGAACAGACGCTCGAAATACTTCGACGGCGATTTGCCCCGGCCTTGCTTCTCCTGCGCCGCCAGCACCAGCAAGTTTTGCGCACGCGAAAAGGCCGTGTAGAACAGCCGCCAGAAGTCGAAATTTTTGATGTGATCGAGCGGCTCGAAGCGTTCTTTGGAGAGGTAGCCGCCATCCTCCAGCAACACGTCCAGCGCGCTGTACTGCTTACGTGGCACCGCCTCCAGCGAACCGCACACGACCACCGGGAACTCCAGCCCCTTGGACTGGTGGATGGTCAGGAACGACACACAGCCCTTGGGTGCGTACTCGGCTTCGTCCTCGTACTCGCCGATGCCACCGTCCTGCAGGAAGCGCAAGAACTGGTTGAACAGGTCGCGGATGTTCTTTTCCAGCCACTCCGGGTTCAACACGCTGACGAAATGCAGGTACTCGAACTTGGTGAGCAGCTTGGAGAATGTGCCAAGGTTGCGTGCTGCGCGCCCCTTGTCCACGCCTTGCACAGCTTCTTCAGTGAGGAAGTGCGAGAACAGCGGGAACTGGAGCAGTTGGTAAAACAGGCCTGTGAAGGCGTAGTCGGTGTTCTGCGCGAGCACGGCGTGGCGCTTGGCCAGCGGGCGAGCCCAATCCAGCAGCGGCTTGTTTTCTGGCTTGCGCAGCTCGTCCGTGAAGGGTTTGAAGCAAAACTGGTCGTAGTAGTCCCAGATCGGCAGCGTGACACCATCGGCCCAAGCCCGCACTTTCGGGAATTGCGGGAACAGGAAGATGAGCGCGCCGATCATCAGGCGAATTTCCTCGCGCTCGAAGAACATGTTCGAGCGGGGCGAGAACACGGGCACGCCCTCGGCTTCGAGGAAGCGTGCGAGCGCAACGACCTTTTCGTTCTTCACCGAGCGGAATAAGAAGGCCACCTGATTCCAGTCCGCAAGCTGGCCGGAGCGCTTCAATCCCTTGAGGAAGGCCAATACCTCCGCGTGCCAGTTGGTGGTTTCGCCGCTGTCGTCGCTCGCGGCCAGTCGTACCGCAGTAGGCAAATCGGGGAAGTCGTCCTCGCGTGGGACGATCTGCTTGGCGAAGCGAAAAACACGCGTGCCGTCGTCCCATACCTGCTCCTTCATCCATTCGTTGTAGAAGCGTATGATGTCCGGATGCGAGCGATAGTTGACAGTCAACTTGACCTGCTTGCACTGGCCCTCGTCGAACAGTGCGGGGAACTCGAGAATGTTGCGGATGGTTGCCCCGCGAAACCGGTACAGCCCCTGGTCATCGTCGCCCACCACGCACAGATTCTTGTTCTCGCCCGCGAGCAGCAGGAGGATGCGCTCCTGAATGGTGTTGGTGTCCTGGTACTCGTCCACCATCAGATGGGTGAGCCTTTCGCGCAATTGCCTCAACACTTCCGGGTGCTTCTCCAGCAGTTGCAGCGCCTCGTACTGGATGCCGGAGAAGTCCAGTGAATTGTGCTCGTGTAGCAGCTCCTGGTACTTGGCAAAGCAGGTGGCCAGGGCGCGGATTTCCGGCTCTGGGGCCTCCTCCAGCGTTGTGACACCAAGCGCCTCTTCGCTAACCTTGTTGACCCACTTGAGCAGGTTCTCGGACTGTGCCCAACGGCCCGTCTGGTCGTCACCCATGACGAGCTGGGCGTCGGGCAGTTCCCGGAAATCCTTGATGTGCTGGTAAAGGAAGTACTGTTGGTCGAACTGGTCGAACAGCGTGAAGCTGCGCTTGAGCCGGGTGAACTCGCGGTAGTCCTCCAACAGGCGCAGGCAGATGGAGTGGAACGTGCCGAGGTACATCTCGTTCAGGTTGAACTTGATGTCCAGATCGGTCAGCCGGTTGGAGATGCGTGTTGTCAGCTCCCGCGCAGCCTTGTCGGTGAAGGTGACAACGAACAACGACTCCGGAGCGACGCCTTTCTGGGTGATGAGATAGACGATGCGCTCGACCAGCGTGAAGGTCTTGCCGGAGCCGGGACCCGCGATGATGAGCACCGGGCCGTCGGTGGCGAGGATGGCTTCGAGCTGCTGGGGGTTGGCCTTGGAGTGAAGCGCGACGGCACTGCTGGTCATTTCGGTCCCTCGTCGTCATACACCATCGCTTTGCCACTGCGGCTGGCGATCCTCTTGTCCCGGTCGCCGCCCCGGAAGCGCCACGTCTCGCCCAGCTTGAAAGCCGGGAGCTTCCCGGTGGATGCGAGGCGATAGACCGTGCGCTTGCCTGCCCTCAGGTAGGCAGCAAACTCGTCAATCGTCAGGGTTTCGTCCGGCTGGTCGCTCATCGGCTTTCCAATGTCATCTACGCTGCACTTGGTTTACTTCAACATATTGTCATAATATTCCATGATTGTGCAGGCTTGGGCAAACTTGGCATCGAAAAGATGCCTAATCGATAGGGAGCGGTAGTGGCATCCAACTACGAGGCAATTTGCGAGGAAAACCGGGAGAGCTACGGTACAAAAGGCGCTCAGAAGTCCGGGAAGTTAGCAGCAGGGCTGTACGACGACCGTACGCACTTCATTTTCGAACTGCTGCAGAACGCCGAGGACGCCCTCAGTAGGCGTGGTGAGTGGCGCGGATCACGCAAGGTCTCCTTCACCTTGAGCCCGAGCCGCCTGACGCTCTCGCATTTCGGCAAGCTGTTTGACGAGGCCGACGTTCGGAGCGTCTGCGACATTGCTGAGAGCACCAAGAACGAGTCCGCGATCGGCCGCTTTGGACTCGGCTTCAAATCCGTCTACACAGTCACGGATTTGCCGGAGATTCACTCTGGTGATGAAGACTTTGCGATCGAAAACTACGTGTTTCCCAAGCGGCTGGCACGATCGGCGCGCGGATTGGAAGAGACGCAGGTTATCCTGCCACTGAAACAGGGCGACGCCGCCGTAGCGCAGGACATCACGACTGGTTTTCGTCACTTGGGGCCTGGTGCCCTGCTGTTCCTGCGCCACATCGACGAAATCAGCTGGAGCGTCGAAGGCGGTCCGTCCGGTTTTTATCTGCGTAATACTCCTGAGTCGCTAGGGTCGAACGTGCAACGCATTACGGTGATCGGTAAAGAAGATGATCGACCAGAAGTGGATCAGAACTGGCTGGTGTTCTACCGTGATGTCCTTTCTCCTGAAGGAAAGTGGGTTGGGAGGGTTGAGATTGCCTTCTGGTTGGTTGCGGTGAAGGACGTCCCAGGCCGCTGGGCCGTGCAGCCTCTGGTCAGGTCACCGCTAGTGGTGTTCTTCCCGACCGTAGTCGAGAGTCACCTTGGCTTTCTCGCGCAGGGACCGTACCGCACCACGCCTAGTCGCGACAATATTCCGCCTGGCGACCCGTGGAATCAGCATCTGGTCAAGGAAACTTCTAGCCTGTTGGTAGAGGCGATGCGTTGGATGCGCGACTCGGCTATGCTTGATGTCTCAACGCTGCGCTGTCTGCCGCTTGACCGCGAGAAGTTTCCCAAGGATTCGCGGTTTGCTCTAGTGTTTGACGCTGTTCAGCGGGCATTTCAGGAGGAAGCACTACTTCCGTCATTTGATGGCAGGTATGTCGCCGCCCATCAGGCGAAGCTTGCGCGAACGCAAGAATTGCGCGAGCTCTTCAGCCCGGAGCAACTCGCCGTTCTGTTCGGGTTGGAGGTTGTCGCCTGGCTGTCTGATGACATTACGGAAGTTAAAACTCCTGAGATTCGCAAATATCTAATGCGTGAGCTCGATATCGATGAGATCAGGCCAGAGCGGGTAATGCCCAGCTTGAGCAGGGCATTCCTTGAAGCCCAGTCTGATAACTGGATATCAAAGCTGTATGAATTCTTGAATAGCCAAGGAAAGGCCGTACGGGCTCACCTCGAAACAATCCCACTGATCCGGTTGGAGGATGGCTCTCACGTTGTTGCTCGTGAAAATGGCAAAGCCAACGCCTTTCTACCCAGCGGCATTGCTACCAGCTTTCCGACGATGCGCCGTGCGGTGTGTACGACGCCTGAAGTGCGCTTGTTCTTGACTTCGCTGGGTATAACCGAACCGGACCCAGTTGATGATGTCATCTGGAACCTCCTGCCGAAGTACCAGAAAGAAGTGGTGGATATCAGAAAGGACGCCTATGCGGCAGACATCGAGCGTATTCAAAGAGCTTTCAGCACTGATTCAAGTGCGCAAAGGGAAAAACTGCGGTCTGCACTACGCGATACCAATTTTGTGGTGGTGATCGACACCAGCAATGGCAAGAACTACGTCGCCAAACCAGGAGCGGTTTACATCGCCACAGACCGCCTGCAGCAGCTCTTCGCCGGTGTGCCAAATGTTTTGATTGTAAATAACGAATACGATTGCCTTCGTGGAGAAGATATTCGTGACCTGCTGGTGTCGTGTGGCGCAAGCCGCTACCTCATGCCGCAAGCAACGGCATCGTGGCTAGGTCATACCGAGAAGGCCCAGCTTCGCAGGGAAGCAGGTCTTGAACGTGCGAGCTGGGAAAACCAGCCTGAAGACTCTACCCTCCGTGGGTTGACGCAGTTTCTGGATTTTTTGCCCAAACTGGAACCTGAGGAGGCTGCTGCCAGAGCGAAGGTGCTGTGGGATGCGTTGGCTGATCTGGAGGCGCGCGGCAGTGGCACCTTCTTCGGCTCCTACAAGTGGGGTTACTTTCACGAGACAAAGACTGCCCGATTCGACGCTACCTTTGTTCGGACACTCAATCAGGTGAGCTGGGTGCCGACTGCCGACGGCGAGCTTGTGCCTCCGGGGCTCGTCGTGTTCGATACCCTCGGCTGGAAGCCCAACCCGTTCATGCTGACCAAGATCACATTCAAACCGCCGATCATCGATCAGCTTGCCAAAGAAGCGGGAATCGACCCGGCCATTCTCGATCTCCTACGACGAGATCCCGCTATCGTTGCCGAGTTGACGTCCCGACTGAACGCGAACCCAACTCCAGAGCCCGAGTCATCTACAGCGACCGAGCCGGAGGCCGACGAACCATCCGATGGCGACGTCTACGGCGGTGCGAAGGATCTCTATGGTGATGACATGCCGGACATCCCGCCGGGTACCCCTGATCCTGACGGCGGTGATGGCGTGGGTACTGGCGCGGGCGGTGGAGGTGGCCAGGGGCGCACAGGAACTGGGAGTTCGCGCACCGGTAGTCAGGGCAATGGAGGTGGCCACGGCGGCCCCGGAGGCAATGGCGGTGGCAAAACCGGCGGTCATGGGAAGCGGACACCTGGCAAGACCGGGGGCCGACCATTTATTTCTTACGTCGGCACACACCCCGATGACGTTGACCCTGATCCTGATGGCCTTGACCAAGGGAAACGGATGCAAATAGAGGCGCGTGCAATTGAGGTAATCCTTGCTCTGGAGCCATCACTGCGCCGCACCCCGGAAGGCAACCCGGGCTTTGATCTCTTCGAGCCCGACAGTACCGGGAGGCAAATTCGCTGGGTCGAAGTTAAGTCGATGACGGGTAGCTGGGAGGATCGTCCCGTGGGACTGTCACACACCCAATTTGACTTCGCTCGAGAGAAAGGTGACGGGTACTGGTTGTACGTGGTCGAGCACGCGACCGACCCCGCACGAGCCCGTGTTCTTAGGATTCAGAATCCCGCAGGTCACGCACGAACATTCACTTTCGATCAAGGTTGGAGTGCGATCGCCGAAACGGAACCGCCTCGCTGAACTAGCGTTTTTGTGGAGCCAGGGGTGAGTCGACTCGGCGTCCGAGCTATTCGGCTTGGCGCCAGGCTAGGCCGATCGCTAACTGCAAACCAGCCATAGCAGCACTGCTGATCTGTTTCCGGAGACTTATTTCGTGCCCACTCCTTGACTTTCTTAAGATCGAGTCGGACGCACGCGTCGATACGCACGCACGGCATACCTGCAGCCTCTCGGATGCGTTTGTTGGTGAACACCCCCGGTGAAACAGTATCGCAGTCTACCTTACGACTTTGATATTCGAGGATAAAACCAACCTATCCCAATTTTTTTGCCAAATCTTCCGCTCGCAAGTGGGTGTATCGCTTCAGCATTGCCAGCGACTTGTGACCACTGACCGACGCGACTTCCATCATTTCCAGTCCCATTTCAAATAACCTCGACGTTGCTTCGTGACGTAGGTCATGAAATCGCAAATCCCGAAGGAAGCCGGAGTTGGGTTCTTCACCAGTCTTTGCGCAATCTTCAAGATACTTTGCGTGCCCAGCCTTGCAGGATCTTGCGAAAACCTTAATCAGGCAGTCTTGCGATATGTCGAAGACTTTCCCTCCAGTAACTGGCCTAGCCAAGCTCTGCAGTACCTCGATAGCTTTGGTGGAGAGTGGTACGACTCTCGAATCACCATTCTTGGTTTCTGCAAGGAATGCCGTTTGCCTCTTGAAGTCAATCGCGTTCCATTCAAGATCAAGGATTTCGCCCTGGCGCATCGCAGTCGCGATGGCAAACCTAGCCTTTGCGGCGCACCTTTGCCTGCCATTGGTAGTCGCCGCGATTGGTGAAGGTAGCCATGTTATGTTTGCAGTCCGTTTTTCAAAGTGTCCCAAATTTGTCCCAAAAATTCAAGAAAATCGAAATTAGGGCGTGGAGCAGGCGAGATATGGCACTGCCCTAATTCGGGTCGTGATGCTTGCAAAGGAGGCATAAGAAGGGAATTTCCCCTATGAGGGGAGGGCGTTTTTGCAAAATAAAAAGGGGTTGCACTTGCGTGCAACCCCTTCCGATTTTCTGGTAGGCCGTGCGGGACTCGAACCTGCGACCAACGGATTAAAAGTCCGCTGCTCTACCAACTGAGCTAACGTCCCGGCCTCGTTTGCGCTGTTTGTGCAGCAGCAAAGCCCGCGATTATAGCGTGGTCGCGACCGACTTCCGGGCCGCGATGCGATCGAGGATCCATCCGGCCGCGCACTGCCCGAAGGTCGCCGTCACGCTCACCACCGATCCGTAGCCGTGGCAGTTCAGCGAACCGTCGCCTTCGACGGCGCACGACGCATCGGGTGGTGCGACGGCCTCGCGGCTGAAGACGCAGGGGCTGCCGATGCGCTTGCCTTCCCTGGGCGCGCCGTGGAAGCGGCGCAGCCG
>DASVLJ010000055.1:0-27870 GCA_036384915.1 Burkholderiaceae bacterium | reverse complement strand
GAGCACCGAGTTGAACGAGGAGCGCATGGATTGCGCCGCGCTTTGCGCCGAATCGACCAGTTCCTGGCCCTTGGCCATGTCGCCGCGCGAGAAGGCGTGGCGCGAGGCTTCGAGCAGGTTGCCGATGGCCTGCATGGGCTGACGCAGGTCGTGCGCGGCGTCGGCGATGAATTTGGATTTGTCGAGGTTGTTCTTGTGCGCCTTCCGGCGCGATTCTTCCTTTTCGCGGATGATGACGAAGGCCACGACGATCACCAGGATGGCCGACAGGATGGCCACGGTGCGCTGCAGGTTCTTGTTTTCGAGTTCGTCGCTCTGGATCGTGTTTTGCTTTTCCAGCAGGTCGATCTTGCGCTGCCGTTCGCTGGCGTCGAACCTGGCTTGCATCTGCGCCATGGCTTGATCGCGGTCGGTCTGGAAAATCTTTTCCGCCAGCGTGCGCTGCTCTTGCAGCGCTTCCATGGCGCTCTTGTATTGCCCCGCCTTGTTGTAGGCCGTCGCCAGCTGGCCGTAGGCCTCTTCCAGGTCCGTCAGGTCATCGGCCTTTCGCAGCCCGTCGAGACTGCGCTCGATCTCCGCCTGCCCCGGCTTGAGCATGCCCATGCTGATGTGGCACAGGCCCAGGTTGGCGTACGAGCCGAGTATCGCTTCGCTGACTTGCATTTTCTCCGCCATCGCGAGGGCTGTCTGCGCGTAGTCGGCGCATTGCACAAATTTTTCCTGCCGGCGCGCCATGTCGGAGAGGTCGCCGAGCGCAAGCATTTCCGTCTTCACGTCGCCAGACCGGCGCGCGGCTTGCAGCGCTTGTTCGAAGGACTGTTTCGCGTTTTCCAGTTCGCTCGTCAGCGAGTAGGCAATGCCGCGGTCGATGACAAAGTTGTCTACCAACTCGGGCATGTCGATGCTTTTCGCCAGGGCTATGGCCTTGTCGCTGTATTCCAAGGCCCTTTTGCCGTCCTTGAGGCCGGCATAGATTTGGCTTGTGGAGTTGAGCGACTCAGCCCGCATTCTGAGGACTTCCTTGTCCGATCCCTTGAGGGCATCGAGGCTTGCCAGCTCGTGTTCGAGGGCGGTGCGGAAATTTCCCTGTTCAAGGTAAATTCTGGCGGCGGTATCGTTCGTGCCCGCGATGATGTCGTCCTGGGCCGACTTGGCGGCCAACGGAACCGCTTTCTCGATTGCCTCCCGGGCTTGATCGAGTTTTCCTTCGAAGAACATGACCAGGGATTCGAACCGGAATGCCTGCGCCATGGCCTGATTGTCGTGAAAGCGGTCGCCGTGTTCCTTGAGCTTGCCGATCTCGGCTTCGGCGGCATCGTATTGTCCGAGTTCTACGAGAAGGGTGATCAGTTCGGCTCTGAAATCGCGCTGGTCTTCCGGCGGCGCTTTCTCCATGACCTTCGTTTCCATTTCGCGCATCCTGCGCACGGCTTCAGCGGGATTGGTCTGTGCCAGCTTCTCGATTTCCCCGGGCTGATGCAGCTTGCCCGGCAGAAAAAAATCTGCCTCTCGCGCCGTTGCTGGATGGGCGCATGCCATGGCAACCGCGCACAGAACGAGAAAGACACGGCGTGCAGGAAATTTCATCGGTAGGAGTCCTATCCACATTCAACGTTGCAAAATTTACCGAGCGTGCGATGGAATGGGCTCCCTGCGGCGCAATGCCGCCCGCCGCCGAACGCATCGGCGGCGGACGACGCCTCCGCGCTAGGCTGGCAAGCCGCTTTCCAAATCGCTATGCTCGTCCAACTCTTCGATGACGACACTGGAGGGGCGCGGGGCCGGTTCCGCCGCGCCGCCCCCGAGCATCTGCCAGACCTTGTTGCCGACGCTGTGTAGCGCCGACACCAGATCGCTCGGTTTCAGGTTCATCAATTTTTCCAGGCCCGATGCGGCGGAATGGCCGATCGGGCCGGGCAGGATCAGGTTGAGCCCGGTCATGGCGATGGAACCGACCAGGAGGCCGTGCATTCCCTTTTCCATATAATCCTTGGCGCCCTTGTTGGCCGCCAGCACCGCAAGCATGACGATGCTCAAGCCGACGAAGGTCTTGAATTCCTCCAGGGCGTCCCGGCGGCTGACATTGGCATTGGCCACCATGCTGAACATCAGCGCCGAGGTGAACACGGCGTCCGAGCCGAGGTCCACCATGCCGATCTTGTCCGGGACCATCAGGGCCGCGGTGGCGACGCAGACGCCGGTGGCGAAGATGGCCAGCGCCAGCTTGGCATTGCGGTCGCGGTTTTCCGTGGCCAGTTCCGGCGCGTGCTGGCCGAGCAGGCTGGCCAATTCCTCGGCAAGCTGCTGGTAGGCGTCGACGGCGATGGAAACCTGCTTGCTGACGTGCGGGCTGATTTCGTGGTGCCCGTCGGCGACGAAGGCTTCCTTGGTGTCGATCAGGCTTTTCTGGTCCGAGCCGACGGTATCGACGATCCGGTTCAACACTCCGCGAATGCGATGCTGCTGTTCCTCGCTCAAGGGCGCGGCGCCGGAAAACATTTGCTCGCGCGCCTTGGCCATCGCGGGATGGGCATCGCCACTGTACTTTTTGTTGAACTTTTCCCTGATTTCCTTCGACATGAAGCCGCCGAACAGGGCGCCCGTCGACAGCACGCCGAGTGCGGCGTTGAAGGGCAGGCTGTTGTTCAGCTTCTGCATGCTCTTGACGAAGGTGGGCAGGGCGAACATCACCGCCTGGACCGTGTTCGCGTAGTAGCGCGACATGGTGCGGTCTTTCAGCAGCAGGTTGCCGGTGGTCGGCGTGCGCATCATGCCGATTCCTTCGACCATGGCCTTGAAGATCAGGGCGATGATTTCCGCTTCGGCCTTTTGCTGTTTGGGCTTGCTGTACATCGGAACGAGCAGCGGCAAGGGGGCCAGCAGCGCGTGGATGGTGGCGATTTTCGCCGCGCGTTCGGTCAGGGGCTTGTTGGTGGCGAGTTCGCCGAGGGCTTGGTCGACGTGATCGAGCCTGGCCGCGATGGCGCTCTTCAATTCCGCCGGCATGGCGATGTCGTCGCCGCCGAGCAAGGCCTTCAGACCGGCCACGTTGGCCGACAGGCGCGCCAGTTCGCCGCCGCTGCCTTGCAAGGGCGCGAGAAATTCGCTGTCGTCGGCGCGGGACAGCAAGGTGCGGACGTCGGCCATGCGGGCAAACGCCTGCAGGGTCGATTTCAAGCCGGAAGAGGCTTCACCCGCGGAGGCGTCCGGCACGTCCACCGCGCGCGGGTGGATGGCCGCATGGCGCGACAGCGTCGTGATCTGGCTATCGCTGCGCAGGGGATGGCGCCCGAGCAGCATGGCCGAAGCGGAACGGGCGGGCAATGAGCCGATGCCGGCGCCGCTTGAGGACTCGCCGATTTCCAGGGGAGTGCGCCGCGGGCCGATGTCGGACGCGGAGCGTTGTATCGCCGAAAGCTGCCCCAATTCGGCGAATTGCGCCGAGGCCTGGCGCTCGGGGCGCGTGGGGGCCGGTTTGTCTTCGGCCGCGGTGATCTCACTCGGCGCCGAGTGAGCGACATGTTCTGATTGGATTTCGCCGGATTGGACCTTCATGATGTGTTCCTAGTCGCAGTTGTTGTTGAGAAAGAGTGGAAAAAGCGCGACGGCATTGTTGCCATCTTCCGTTGTCCGAGGACGGTCTTTCCGATTTCACTCCTGCGTGAGGTTTTCCAATATGTCCGATGCGAAAATGCCGCTGCCCAGGCGAAAATCACCGAAACTTTGTGCGCGGATTTGCCGAATGATGCGCAGAATGAGGCACAAAGTGGGGTCTCCCATGTTTCAGGAACGTACCGGCATGGTGATGGCGAAGTGAAGCGCCGGGGAGGATGCGCAAGGCATGCTTCGGTCCAGCCGAGCGGCACCGCCGGCATCGAAACCGAATTCCGCAGCCTCGCAATCGCCATGGCGAATCCAGTACGCCACGGCATTGCCTCGGATCTTGATCCAGAAATAGTCGCCCGCCGAAGATGACGCCGAAGAGGGCGGGGCACCGTCGACCGCGCAGACGACCGAACTGTCTTCCCGATCGGTCGCGCAGGGGACGATGACGGTTTTCGCTGCGCTTCGCTTGCCGGCGTCATGCCACAGTTCGATGCGCGCCGCTTCGCCTGCATGCGCCGCCGCGGCGGTCAGCAGCGATGCGATGGCCATGGCGGTGGCGGCTTTGCCCATGATGGTAGGTTCTTTCATTAAAACAAGCTCCGCCAATGCCTTGCCGGGCTGGCAAGTTCTATACACCGGTTCAGTTTGTCAGATGCCCCGCCGGGCTGCCACCCGACATATGTCGGGTTGAGGCCCATTTACGGCCGGTTCGGCATGCATGCCAAACCGGTTACATAAACAGCTTCTTGATATTCTGCTAGCATGCAGGCCTCACTATGAGGTGGGCCAGGTTTCCAAATCACCCCAATCCACAAATCCAGATACGAATCCATACATGCAAAATCAATCGAGCCACGTTGACACCAAGGACGGTGCGGCCGTGTATTCGCCGGTCGTTTTGAAGCTTTACGACTGGTGGGTCCTGGGAATTTCCAATCGCTACGCATGGGAGTGCCCGACGCATTCCGTTTTGCTGCCTTTCTACCGCCGGCACTTGAGTGGAAACCATCTGGACGTCGGTGTCGGCACCGGCTTTTATCCCGCCCATAGCGGCATGCCGGCGACGCAAAAAATTGCCCTGCTCGACCTGAACCGCAACAGCCTGGCGGCGGCGTGCGCCAGGATCGCCCATTTGCATCCCGTGGCGATCGAGGACGACGTGCTCCATCCCTCCGGCGCCCTGGGGGCGCGGCAATACGATTCGATCTCCCTGTTTTACCTGCTGCACTGCCTGCCGGGCAGCATGGAGGAAAAAGCGGCGGTGTTTGCCCTGCTGGGCCGCCATTTGACGAAAAACGGCGTGCTGTACGGCGCCACCATACTCGGCGACGAAGCGGGCCATAACCGGTTCGGCGGCAAGCTGATGAAGGTGTACAACAAGAAGGGGATATTCGGCAACGCGGGCGATACGCTGGAGGGGTTGAAATCGGCGCTCGGGCGGTATTTTGCCGAGACGACCGTGGTGCGGCACGGCAAGGTGGCGTTGTTTACAGCAAGGCCGGGCGTCTAGATTCGACAGAACGACCACGCGGTCGAAGCGGGCGATGGTTTGCCCCGCCAGTTCATCCACGGCGGCACGCCGGCTCGCATCGGCGGCCACGGCCAAGGCTTGTCCGCCCGCCGCTTGAATATCTGCCGCTTCGTCCGGGCCGCTTGACGCGCCCGAGCGGCTGGCGCTCAAGCATCTGCAAAGCGGCGCTCTTGCCGCGATTTCTCCCCAGTCCATCCGACACATGTCGGATCGCGGATCAAGCGGGCATTTGTTAACCTATGTGTCGAAATCGGACGCTTGGGCATGAGTTTGGCCGGCCGACGCGAAAGCCGGAAAGACACCATGAATAGAAGAGCTTCCCTTGATGCGCTGGATAATTTTTCGAAAGAGGATGCAATCAGCTTTTTTGTGCAGCTTGCGTTTTATTTGACGGTAGCGATGCGCAACGAACGGGCGTCGAGAACGGGCGGCCGCTCGAGGGCGGCCGATGCCAGAGGCGCCGACGAGATTGTGCACCGGCTTCTTGGCTACACGATGCACTTGTCGAAGGATTTTCAATCCTGGCGCGAACAGCCGGGCAGGTTCCTTGAGAGGATGGTTGTGGTTGCCGGCGAAAACGAGTGCTTGTTCGAGTTCGAAAACGCCTTGGCGTCTTGTGGCAAAGGCCTGGCGACAAGCAAGTGTTCAAGCATGCTTCCGCGAAGGGAAGAGCTTTCCATGTGACGCGGACGCGTCAAGCGCATTCGATCAGTATTCCCCCGTAATGACGGTGTTTTCATGTGGCACCGGCATTTCGTTACGCCCGCTCCCCGCGGGCTTTTTTTTACGCCTGCCGGTGTTCCCTTCGGGCGCGATCCAAGGCTGCCATCCGCAAGGAAAGGCGGCCTCCCAGGGCGGTCGTTTCACGTTGCCCCGGCGTGCAAACAGCCCGCTATCGGCGCTTGACCCTCACACAATGTGATGGTTTACACTCGGCCTCGTCAACATAGTAAATCCTGCGAGGCAAGACAAGATGTTATTGAGAGTGGGCGAGCTGGCCAAGCGCAGCGGCATGACGGTCCGCATGCTGCATCACTTCGATGCGATCGATTTATTGAAACCGTCGGCGCGCTCCGAGGCGGGCTATCGCCTGTACGACATGGATGACATAGGCCGCCTGCATGCGATCCAGGCTTTGCGCCAGACCGGATTGTCGTTGCGGGAAATCGGCGACTTGTTGCGGGAAGGGCAGGAGCCTCTTCCTTTGATCATCGAGCGGCAGATTTCCGTGCTGGAGCATGAAATCGAGCAGGCCGCCGAGTTGCGCGAGCGTCTGCTGTTGTTGAAAACGACGCTGACCGACGGCAAGGCGCCGGACATGGACGAGTGGCTTTCCATGCTGTCTTCGATGTCGGCATACGGAAAATATTTCAAGGCGTCGGAGATCAAGGACATCATGCAGCGCTGGAGGCAGATGTGCGCGAAGTGGCTGCCGCTGGTGGCCGACGTGCGCGACGCCATGCGGGAAAAGCTGCGGCCCGATGCGCTGGAAGTCCAGCCCCTGGCGCGGCGCTGGATGGACTTGAGCGCGCGCTGGATGAAAGGCGATGCCGAATTGATGCGGCGCTGGCAGGAGATGTACCTGCGGGAGCCGGCTGCGCAAGGCCGGCATGGGATCGACCTGGAGATGGTGATCTACATCGACAAGGCGGTTGCCATCCGGATGAAGGCCTTGCTGAAGTATTTCACGCAAGAGGATCTGCGCGCCTTCAACCTCGAGACCGACGACGACTGGCATGCGTTGGCCGAGCGCGTCGGAAAACTGGTTCGCTCCCGGGCCCAGCCGTCGGGCAGGAAAGCGCAGGAGGCCGTCGATGCCTGGAGCATGCTGCTGGACCGCACCGTCGGCCACGACGCGGCGCGAAGAGAGAAATTCCTGCGCGCGTTCGGCACGGACCCGGTGTTGCGCGCTGGCTCGGTGTTCGCCCCCGAGTTGTCCGATTTCATCCGTGCCGCGCTGGCGGTGCGGCACGAATCTCGTTGAATCCCGCTGAATCGTGTTGAATCGCGTTGAGGTGTTGTATCCAATCCAATCGAAAGGAACCGGCTTTGAAAGATTTCAACAACAAGGTGGCGGTGATTACCGGCGCCGCAAGCGGCATCGGGCGGGCGCTGGCGGAGCGTTGCGTTGCAGAAGGCATGGCCGTGGTGCTGGCCGACATTGAAGAGGCTGCGCTCAGGGAAACGGAAAAGGCATTGACGCAGAAATGCGGCAGTGTGATCGCGGTCGCCACGGATGTGTCGAAGGCGGACCAAGTCGCGGAACTCGCCCGGCGGGCCATGGAACGCTTCGGTGCGGTGCATCTGTTGTTCAACAATGCGGGCGTGGCCGCCGGCATGTCGCTATGGGGCAGCCCGCTGGAAGATTGGGAATGGGTCGTCAACGTCAATCTCTGGGGCGTGATCCACGGCATACGCACCTTCGTGCCGATTATGCTGGCGCAAAAGGAGGAGTGTCACATCGTGAACACTTCCTCCGTGGCGGGCTTGACCAGCGCGGCGTTCAACGGCATCTACGGCATGAGCAAGCATGCGGTGGTGTGCATGTCGGAAACCCTTTACAAGGAGTTGGGCGTGTTGGGCAAGCACATCGGCGTTTCCGTGCTGTGCCCCGGATTTGTGCGGACCCGGCTCATGGATTCTTCCCGCAACCGGCCCGTGGAGCTGCAAGTCGAGCGCAGGCCGTTAAGCAAGGAAGCCGAAGCCGGCCTGCAATGGGTGCGCGACCAGGTCGAAAACGGCATGCCGCCGCACGATGTTGCGAACCAGGTGTTTGAGGCCATGCGCGAGGGCAGGTTTTATATTGTCACCCACCCGGAGATGCGTCCGCTTATCCGACGGCGGGCCGAAGACGTGATCGCGGAACGCAATCCGCAGTATTGACGGCATGCGTTCTGTCGTCGATTCAACTGGAAATTGACAGCCGCGTCAATAATTTATCGTTTGCGCACATGGCGTGTGCGCTGGCACAGTGAGGGCGTTTTCACCTTTTTCATCTCGATGGCGAATGATGATTCTCTACGAACGCCCCACATCGGGCCATAGCTATAAAGTGCGCCTGCTGCTTTCGATTTTGCGTGTTCCATACGAATCGACAATCATCACGGCCGAACATGGACGCAATGTCGTCGATCGCCGATACCTGGCTATGAATCCTCGCGGACAGATTCCGACGCTGGATGACGACGGCCTTGTTCGCTGGGGATCGACGGCGATCCTGTTTTACCTCGCGGGACGCTACGATGGCGAACGAACCTGGCTTCCCGAGAGCATCCATTCGGCCTCTGAAATCATGCAATGGATGGAGTTCGCGCAAAATGAGGTGCAAGGCCTGTTTTTGTCGCGCGCGATTCAGAAGTTTGGATATCCCGGGGATTTGCCGTCCGCGCAGCTTCAAGGAAACCGGGCATTGGACATCCTCGATGCGAGATTGAACGGACGCAACTGGCTGTGCGGCGATGGCCAGACTATTGCCGATATCGCCTGCTTCCCTTATGTCGCGCTCTCATTCGACAATGGCTTCGATCTCAGAAGCCGAAAGGCCGTCACAGCGTGGATCAGGCGCATGACGCAGCTCGATGGTTTCATTGCCCTGCCTGGCATGGAACCCCTGGAAGCTTACCTTGCCGGCCGATAAATGGAAAAACCAGTGCTGCAAGACAAGGGTAACGTCGCCGTATTTGACGAGCCTCCGCTTTCTCATGCGGAAGCGCTGCTGCTCAAGTACATCCGTGCCAAGGACGGCAACAGGCCGCATGTGCTGCAAGGGGTGTTTGCCGAAGACGCGCTCCTGGAAATGGCGGTGCAAAGCGACAATATCGATTTTCCCCCGGCGGTTGAGTCTTCCGACGCCATCGTCGATATTCTGGTTCGCAAATTCGCCGCAAAGTATGAGAATGTGTACACGTTCTATCTGCAACGTCCGCCGGTCGATGAGCGGATCAATGCCTTCACGTGCCACTGGCTGGTTGGCATGACCGATAAGGAAACCGGAACCGGGCGCGTGGGCACCGGCACCTATCGCTGGCAGTTCAGCGATGCCACGCCGATGCAAGTCATCAGCTTGCGCATCGACATCGAATGCATGGAGATCGTACCGGTCGAAGCTGCCTTGCCCATGCTGAACTGGGTCACGAGCCTGCCATATCCCTGGGCCAATGCGCGCGACGTGTTGCGATGTGCCCCGCAACTGGAGACTCTGCGTCCGGTCTACGCGGCGATTCGGCGGCGCGATGCGGCAACCTCCGGTGAAGCGGAATCCATAAAGGATTCGTTCTAGCCTATCCTCTTGTCGTCGGCATGGCATCGCCCGCCGTCCCTGGCGCGGATCAGGAATTCGGAAAGCCGCTGTTGCTGGCCGGGTATCGAATATTGGCGCATGCCATACCAGAAGAGGTCGAACGTCATCCGCTGGCCGGCGTCGAGCGCATCGTAGAGTTCCATGGTGCGCGACTGGGCCGCTTCTAGACGTGTCAATTCGGCTTGCATGCCGGCGGCTCGGGCGCGGAGGCAGGCGACGCTTCGCCGCATCAATTCCGGTGCGTCGGCGGCACTCCGTCCGGCCGGCGCGCCTTTCGCGTCGCATTCGGCGCCGTCCATTGCAACCGGATGGGCGGCGTCGTTCAGCATGCCGGCAAACCACGCTTTCCAGGCCGGTAGTTGGGATGGCGTCAGCTTGAGCCTTGTTTTCAAATTGCGTAGTGCATTGCGCGCGCGGGAAATTCGCTCGTCGTCGCGGGGCGCCGCCTGTCCCGCTCCGTCTTGTTGCTGCCTTGCCGTGTGCAAGCGGCTGTCGGCTTCGGCAGGGGCGCAGATGCCGAGCGTGCCCCATATGCACGAGGCGACCAGCAGGCGACGGCTCCAGGGTTGCAAGAATAGGTTCACGCTTTACTCCCATTTTGCGTGTATCGGCGACGTCGCGAATCGCCTTGCTGCAGCGCTCGCGCTTCTTCGGCTTCCGCCTTCCTTCGCCGGCCGTATTGCCGGGCAGCGAGGAGGGCATCTGTTCACATTAATTGAATGCCGGACAACCCGATTGACAATCGTCAAACCATGTCGAATTTGCACGCGAGGGAGACGCGGTGAAATGAAGCGGTTTGATCTGCATCAATCGCTGCAGCGTCGGGAATCCTAAAGTGATATTAAAGGGGCAACAATGTCGGACAGGAGGTTTTCATGAACACGAAAAGCAAGGCGGCCAATAGCAGCGCAAGCGGTGTCGACGCGCCTATGCAGCGTGAGCAACTGGTCAAGGCGCTCGATACATTTTCCCATATCGCGGCAAAGTTTCTTGATGCGAATCAGCGTTACCTGCATGAGCTTCAGGAAAAATCGCGTGAGGCGGGGAAACATATCGCGTCGTCCAAGGACATGCAAGAGGCGTTCTCGGTCGAATTGGCGGAATTCCTGGAACGCTGCAAGGAATTCCAGCATTTCTCGGCGGAATTGACGAAGGTTTATTCGCAGGCGCTTGAGGAGTCGCGCTCGACATGGGCTTCTTCGCTGCCTTTGATGATGGCACCGTTCCCGCCGATGTTCCTCAACGGCGCGGCACGGGAAGACGGCGAAATGCCCGATGCGGGCAAGATCGCCCGTTCAATGTTCGAACTGGCCGGGACCGGCATGCATCAAATGGCGGAAATGTCGGCCGAGTTCGTCAAGAATGCGCGCGCCCTGGCGCCCAGGGCGGCGCCCTGAGTCATGGTGTTGTAGAAAGGAGCGATTGATATGTCGAATATTTTGCTTGTCTATTATTCGCGCACCGGCATGACGCGGCGCGCGGCGGAAGAACTGAGGCAGTATCTTCCTTGCGACGTCGAGGAGATACACGAAGAGCGCAGCCGCGAAGGAAAAGCCGGATATGCCCGTTCCCTGTTCGATGTGCTGATGCGGCGCCATCCGTCCATTCGCACATCGGGAAAAGACCTTGCCGGCTACGAGATGGCCGTGATCGCCACCCCTGTCTGGGCCAGCGACATGTCCTCGCCGGTGCGTACCTACATCCTGGAAAACCGCGACCGCTTCAAGCGCATCGCGGGATTCTGCACCATGGGCGGAACGGGAGGGAACAAGGCGCTGGAACATATGGCGCAGCTCTGCGACCGGACGCTGGCGGCCAGGCTTGTCCTGACGGATGCGGAAATCGAAAGCGGCCTGTCCTCGGCGAAGTTGAGGACGTTTGCCAACGCCGTGGCGCATGAGCTGGCCTTTGAGGCGGCGCCGGTTTAGCAGGTTGTTTGAGAATTGCCGCACAAGCCGATCCCGGAGCCTGCAGCGCTCTGCGTGCTACACGTACGCGTGCGCGCAATGACTCCGCGTTCGGCCCGGATGGCGGTTTCGCTTGCGAGCCGCCGCGTGCCGTTCAACGCATGCGGATTGACTTCCGTCAAGGCCTCATTTTAGCGGGCGCATAACCTGCAGATGGAAAGGCAAATGCGGATACGATCATGAGGCATTTCAGTGAACGCGTGCTGTTGAGCGACCTCTATGAGTTCGCCATGCTGCAGGCATATTACCGGCGCGGGATGAACGATACGGCGACGTTCGAGTTTGTTGTACGCGACCTGCCTGCCGCTCGGCATTTCCTGCTGGCCGCCGGGCTGGAGCAGGCCGTCGGTCATTTGCGAGGCCTCCGATGCGAAGCCGAAGATCTGGAGTGGCTGGCTTCCTCGGGGCGATTCGACGGCGATTTCATCGACTCGTTGCGCGATTTGCGTTTTACCGGCGACCTTGACGCCATGCCCGAAGGCACGGTTTTTTTTCCGAACGAGCCGGTGTTGCGGATCACGGCGCCCCTGCGCGAAGCGCAGCTGGCCGGAAGCAGAATCATGAACCTGCTTCACTACCAGACGCTGGTTGCGTCGAAGGCGGCGCGTTGCGTGATGGCCGCGGGCGGGAAGCCCTTGATCGATTCCGGCCTGAATCGCGCGCACGGCGGCGAGGCGGCGCTTTTTTCGGCGCGCGCCAGCTACCTGGCCGGGTTCGACGGCACCGCGACGGCCATCGCCGCGGAGTTGTTCGGCATCCCCGTGTCGGGTGCCATGACGCATGCTTTCGTGCAGGCGCATGAGCACGAGATCGACGCGTTTGCCGCCTTTGCGCGGGCATTTCCCGAGAGCGCCACGCTGCTGATCGACACCTATGATACCGAGCGCGGGGCCGTACAGGCGGTGCGGGCCGCGCGTTGGCTGGAAGCGGAGGGCGTTCGAATCAAGGCGGTGAGAATAGACTGCGGGAATCTGGAAACCTCGTCTTCCAGGGCGCGCAAGATTCTCGACGATGGCGATTGCCGCGATATCGGCGTCTTCGTCGGCGGCAATCTCGACGAGTACGCCATCCATTCGCTGGTCGCGCGCGGCGCGCCGATCGCCGGCTTCGGGGTCGGACCGCGCCTGAATACGTCTTCCGATGCGCCATTCCTGGATTGCGCCTACATGCTGGTGGAATACGCCGGCGCGCCGCAGCGCAGGCGCTCGCGCAGCAAAACCGCCTGGCCGGGCCGCAAGCAGGTGTTCCGCGCGCTCAATGCCCAGGGCGTGATGACGGGCGACACGCTGGGCATGCATGACGACACCCTACCCGGCATTCCCCTGTTGCAGCCCGTTATGCGCAGCGGAACATTGACGGCGCCGTTACCGCCGCTGGCTTCGATTCGGGAGCGGGTAAAGGTGCAACTGGCATCCTTGCCCAAGGAGGTGCGCTCCCTGCACGGAGCACCGCCCTACGGCGTGGACGTGGCCGATTCGCTGCATGCCCTGGCGCGGCAGGCCGACGCGCGCCAACGGGCGATTGCGGAGGAAGACGGGATAGTCTGGGGCTTCGAAAACGAATAAGACGAATAGCGCGGCGGATCACAGCGGATCGCAGCGGATAAATCCGCTACGGCCCGCTCAACTCGTTCGGTTAAGCTCGTTCAGCTGAACGCCGCTTGAGCCGAATGATGTGCCGCATCGGCCTTTTTCATGCGCTGCAAGGTCCGTCCTTGCAGGCGCGAAGCCGGGATGCGGCGCATCATTTTCAGCACGTCGAGTTCGTTGACCTGGATCGCGCGTTGATCGACGCTGATCAAGCCGACCTCGTTGAGCGCCGAGAATGCGCGGCTGACGGTCTCGAGCGACAGGCCGAGATAGTTGCCGATCTCCTGGCGCGTCATCTGCAGGTTGAACATGGTGCGGGAATAGCCCAGCTCGCCGTAACGTTCGGCAAGGTGCACCAGGAAGCGCGCCACGCGGATTTCGGCGTTGGGCACGCCCAGCATATTGATGGTGGTTTGGGAATGCTGCAGATCGCGGCTCAGGAGGTTGAACGCGGCGTTCTGGATGTCTTCGCTTTCGCGGCACAGCCCCATCAGGGTCTGATAGGGAATCACGATCAAATTGCAGTCGGTCAACGCCACGCATTCCCAGGGGTAGCGCTTGGTGCAGACGCTCTCAATGCCGAGCACGTCGCCCTTCATCGGGAAGCCGATGACCTGCTCGTTGCCGTGCTCGTCGATCGAAGCCGTCTTCAGGAAGCCGGAATTGACCACGTGCAGCGATTCGAACTTCTCGTCGGCCGTATGCACGCGCTGGCCCGCTTTGACGCATATGTGCTGGAAGCGCAATTCCCGGCCGGCCTGGGTATTGGTCAAGGGAATGTGTAGCAGTTTGAAGACCTCATCCAGGGATGACCACAGGGGTGAACGGGCGGAATCTGTCGGGATGGCGCGGATTTGCTGCGGTGCCGTCCGATGGGTGGTCGTGGATACCGACGTTTGCTGGGCTGCTGACATGTGTGGCTCCTTGCCTGAAAGTGCTATCGGCGCCTCGACGGCCCGATGTGCTGCTCCGTGTGAATCGGTTTGGCTGTAGTGCGAGATCAGTATCCGGTATGCGGACCTTGCAGGCTATCGCTGAGGGGCAGACATTTGGCGTAGTACTAGGGGGGACAGTTACGTGTAGGGTTTTCCCTACTTGATCGGGCGGGGCGGGCCGAAGCCGGATCTGGCGTCCGTAGGCGGTGCGATGGCGGTGGAGCCCCGTGCGGCCTGTGCGGCGGCTTTCCGCCTCATAGGCAGGTTCAGTTGATCAGGCCGGCTTCCTTGGCGAAGATAGCCAGGTTGGCATTGCCGTTGATGCCGGTTTTCCTGAGGATTCGCGCGCGGTAAGTGGTGATGGTATGCGGGCTCAGGTGCAGTGCGCTGGCGATTTCCTTGAGGCCGACGCCCTTGGCAATCAGTTTCAAGACCTCGATTTCCCGGTCGGACAGGGTTTCGAACCCTTCGCCCGTTTTTCCGCTCACCATGTCGGCCAGCTTTTCGCCGACGCTGGGGCTGATGGATTTTCCGCCGACAGCGGCGGTCTTCACTGCGGCAATCAGCCGTCCCGCAGGGCAGTCCTTGGTCAGGTAGCCAGAGGCGCCGTACCGGATGGCGCGGATGGCGTAAATATCTTCCGAATAGGCGCTGAGCTTGAGGACGGCCAATCGGGGGTAGTCGGTTCGCAGAATCTTCAGGAGCTCGATGCCGTTGCGGCCGGGCAAGGAGATGTCGATCAAGGCCACGTCGAAGGAGGCGTTTTTCAGTAATTCGAGCGCTTCCTGGGCGCTTTCCGCCTGTCCGGTGACGCGAATGTCGGAATCCGATTCCAGCATGACCTGCACGCCGCTGCGCACGATCACATGATCGTCCACGAGCAGGACATTTATCGTTTTCTCGTCCATATCAAATCCCGAAAATTTTGTTTTATCCCCCATGGGGGATGTATTTCTATGGAAAATGTAGTCGAGCGCGCCTGATCCCGTCCCCGGTTCCTACTCTTACTCCAACCTTACACCTGCCCTTTCCGGGCTTATGTCGCACTGTTCGGCAATTTCCATAGCATTGGCTGGTTCCGACATGCCAATTGTAGGGAGAAAGCTATAGTCGGCAGTTTGATCAAGGTCAAGTTATGTCATGTTGCTTATCGAAGTCCGCTTGGCTTGCGATTTATCAAGTGGTATCGGACGATTGCTATCATAATGGGGTCTTATAATTTTTGGTAGCCTGTCAATTGCTTTTGTTTATTAACTAAAAATTACGAAAAAGTTCGTTCAACGAACAATCTTGTGTGCGTAGTGAAGCCGAGCCGGGGCTTGCCCTCGCCGGATTTGGAAGAACCGTCCTGCGTGGCAAGGGCCCGACGGCATAGCTGGCACATCGTCCGTCAAGTCCCTGCGCCGTCCCCCTGCCTTGCAAACGGAAGGGGTGCGCGGGCCGTTTCTCCCGAAAATCCGGCCGCGGTGAGCCGGCAAGGGTTCCCGGCGCTCACGCTCAGGGAGAAGACATGCTTGAACCGCGAACCCGGCAATCGGAACTGGAGGTGCAGAACGATGAACTGCGGCACAAGCTGGCGGCCCTGGAAGAGGCCCAAGGCCGCTATCTCGATCTGTATGAATTCGCTTCGGTAGGCTACGTCACCTTGAACCAGGCGGCCTTGATATCGGATGTCAGCATGAACGGCGCGGCCTTGCTGGGCGACGAACGGCAGGAATTGCTGCATTGCGCATTCGCCGAATTCGTCCCGCCGGAGGAAAGAGCCAACTGGCGCAAGCTGTTTTCCGACATGCTCACCGGCGGGCATCCCCATAGCGCCGAAATCACCCTGCGGCGCAGAAACGGCGCCTGCATTTCCGCCCGCATCAACGGCATGCGCCTGATCAGGCACGGCAGCTTCCAGGGCGTGCGGCTGGCGCTGATCGACATCACGGACCTGGCCGAACTGCGCCGCGTAGTTGCCGAAACGCGCATATCGGCCATCGTTTTCGAGTCGCAGCAGGCGATGATGATCACCGATGCGCAGCAGAGAATCCTCAAGGTCAATAGCGCCTTCACGCGCCTGACGGGCTATTCGGCGGAAGACGTTGCCGGGCAGCACGTGCGCCTGCTGAAGTCGGGCCGGCACGACGCCGCTTTTTTCGCCGGGATGTGGGATACCCTGAACAGGCAGGGTTCCTGGCAGGGCGAGCTATGGGACCGGCGCAAGGACGGCGAAATTTTTCCCTCGCTGGTCACGATCACCGAAGTCAAGGCCGACGGCAGGGGCGTCACGCATTACGTCGGCACGATGATCGACATCACGGAACGCAAGGCGATCGAAGCCAAGATCGAGCATCTTGCGTTCTACGATTCCCTGACCCGCCTGCCCAACCGCCGGCTGCTGCTGGACCGCCTGCAGCGCGCCCTGCTCAGGGGCGAGCGCAGCGGGCGCGACGGGGCGCTGATGTTCATCGATCTCGACGAATTCAAGCTGCTCAACGATACCCTGGGGCACGAGAACGGCGACCGTCTCCTGGTGCAGGTGGCGGAGCGCCTGAGCGCCTGCGTCCGCGAGGGGGACACGGTGGCCCGCCTGGGCGGCGACGAATTCGTCGTCCTGCTGGAGAACCTGAGCGGCAACGAGAGCGAAGCGGCCAGCGACGCCGAGCGGGTCGGCGAAAAGATGCTGGCCGCGCTCAATGCGACATTTTCGATCGGGGAATTCGAGACCCACAGCAGCGCAAGCATCGGCGTCGCGCTTTTCAACGGACATGGCGATTCGGCCGACGATCTGATGCGCCGCGCCGATATGGCGATGTACCAGGCCAAGGCGGCGGGCCGCAACGCCTTGCGCTTTTTCGATCCCACCATGCAGGCCAAGGTATTTGCCCGGACGGAACTGGAGCACTCCTTGCGCGGCGCGATCGGCCGCAACGAATTTACGCTGCACTTCCAGCCCCAGGTGAGCGACGCCGGCGCTACCATAGGATCGGAGGCCCTGATCCGCTGGCAGGACCCCGCCCGCGGGCTGGTGCTGCCGGACCAATTCATCCCCCTCGCCGAGAAGACGGGATTGATCTTGCCGCTCGGCCTGTGGGTGCTGGAGAAGGCTTGCGAGCAGTTGGCGGAATGGGCCGGGAATCCACTCATGCGCCAATTGAGCCTGTCCGTCAACGTCAGCGCGCGCCAGTTTCACCAGCCCGATTTCGTGGACCAGGTTGCCGCCATCGTGTCCAACAGCGGCGCGGACCCGCACAAGCTCAAGCTGGAGATCACGGAGAGCGCGATGCTCAGCAACGTCGAAGACACCATCAACAAGATGCGCTTGCTACGCCGGCGCGGCATCGGTTTATCGCTTGACGATTTCGGAACGGGGTATTCTTCGTTATCATATCTGAAACTTCTGCCCCTGGATCAATTGAAGATCGACCGTTCGTTCATCCGCAACCTGATCACCGACCCCGACGATTCGGCGATTACCAAGATGGTGGTCGGGCTGGCGCGGGACATGCGCTTGAGCGTCGTTGCGGAGGGCGTCGAGACTGCCGCCCAGAGGGATTTCCTGTCGAACCATGGGTGCCTGGAGTTCCAGGGGTTCCTGTTCAGCGCGCCGCTGCCGCGCGCCGAATTCGACCGTCTGCTGGCGGGCTAAACCATGGAATACCGGAGAACGGTAATGAAAATGCAGGAGAATCATCGCTACAAGCCGGGGATACGCGTCACCTTGTGGCTGATCGTGCTCAGTTGCGTCCTGCCCATCGCGGCGGTCGGCGTTTTTTTCATTTTCAGCCTGTACCACAGCCAGAAAAACGAGCTCGCCGGAGACGCGGTGGACGTGAGCCGCGCCATCGGCTCGGCGCTTGACCGCGAATTGGCATCCACCGCGGCTTCGCTGCGCGGCCTGAGCACCTCGCGCGCCTTGAAGGAGGGCAGGTACGATCAGGTCTATCAGCAGGCCGTCGAATTGCTGAACTACGTTCATGCCGAAGGAATCGTCCTGCTCGACGCCAAGGGGCATGCCGTCTTTTCCACGAATGCGCCGTTCGGCGCCGCGCTGCCGGCGGGGATGGATGCGCCTGGCCTGGTTGCCGGCGCGGTCGGACAGGACGTTGAGATTTCGAACCTGGAGACGGTAGCAGGCTTGCGGTCCGTCACGATTTCGGTGCCCGTGAAATTCGACGGCCGATTGCGCTACGTGCTGTCGGCCAGGGTCGGTGCGAGCCAGTTGCGGGCCTTGCTGACCGAGCAGCATATTTCGCCCGACTGGCGCTGCTCCATTCTCGACAAATCGGGCGTGATCGTGGCGCGCGCGCATCACACGGAACAATACATCGGCGTGCGTGCCTCCCAGGATTTTCTGTCCAAGATGGGGGAGTCGGCAGAAGGCAGCTTCGATTCCATCGCGCTCGACGGCGTGCCGGTGCTTTCCGCCTACAGCCGCGCCCCCGTGAGCGGCTGGACGGTCGCCATCGGCATTCCCATCGCGGAGCTGACTTCGGGATTGCAGGAAACGCTGATCGGCCTGATTTTTGCCACTGCGGCGGCCTTGGCATTGGGGCTGGCCGTGGCCTGGTACATCGCCGGCGGGCTGGGGCGTGCCATCGATACCATCAAGGCCTCGGCGCTGTCTTTGATCGGCGGCGCCGCCGTCGAGCCGCAGCCGATCCGCGTGCGCGAAATTTCGGAAGTCGCCGATGCGATCGATACCGTCTCGCGGCTGCTGGACCAGCGCACGCGGGCGCTGGAGGAAAGCAACGCCACGCTGCGCGAAAGCGGAAACGCCCTGAAGCTGGCGCAAAATACCGCACGTCTCGGAAGCTGGTATTGGCATGCCGCGACCGACGCTTTCCAGGCCTCGGTGGAGGTTTCGCACATCTTCAATATCGAGTGGACGGCCGCTTCCGGCCCGATGCAGAAGCTGCTCCCGCCTAACGTCTGGCATCAGCTGCGCAGCATCTTCGAGCAGGTGGCGGCGAGCGGCGAGGCTGCCGAGGCGGACCTGCACTGCGCGCGTGTCGACGGTTCGCCTATCTGGATCCATGTCGTGGGCGATCCGGAATTTTCCGATTTGGGCGCGGTGGCCGGGGTGCGCGGCATCGTCCAGGACATCACGGCGCGCAAGGAGGCCGAAGAATTGCTGGAGGCGGCGCGCGAAAGCTCGCAGGCGGAGCTGGAGCGGCAGGTGGCCGAGCGCACCCAGAGCATTGCGCAATTGAACCGCGATCTCGAGGAAAGAACGCGGGAGGCCGAAGCCGCAAATGCCAGCAAGGGGGCGTTCCTGGCCACCATCAGCCACGAAATCCGCACCCCGCTCAATGCCGTCGTCGGGCTGAGCGGCTTGCTGATGGATTCGCCGCTGGATCAGATGCAGCGCGAATACGTGAAGAATATCTCGTCTTCGGCGCAGGCCTTGCGCGTGCTGATCGACGACGTGCTCGATTTTTCCAAGATCGAGGCCGACGCGCTGGTCCTGGAGCGGGCGCCGTTCTCGCTCAACGCCATTTTAAAAACGGTGGCGGCCATCGCCTCCGCCGGCACGCTGGGCAAGGCGATCGAAGTCGTGATCGATATCAACAGCGAATTGCCCGACGCCTTGATCGGCGACGCGTTGCGGCTGCAGCAGGTGTTGTTGAACCTGGTCGGAAACGCGATCAAGTTCACGGAGAGCGGGGAAATCGTTGTGTCGGCCGGCCTGCTTTCGCATGTCGATGGCAGGGTCTCCCTGCAATTCTCCGTTCGCGATACCGGGATCGGTATTCCCGAGGAGAAGCTCGCCCACATTTTCGAGGCATTCGTCCAGGCCGATACGTCGACCAGCCGCCGCTTCGGCGGAACCGGCCTGGGGCTGGCTATCTGCCACCGGCTGGTCTTGCTGATGGGCGGCGAAATCAATGTGTTCAGCGAGGTGGGCAAGGGGAGCGAATTCGTCTTTTCGGTCACGGTGGGATTGGACAAGAAGAGCATGGTGCCGCATGCCAGCGAAGAGTTGCGCGATTTGAACATCCTGGCCGCGGACGACCACCCCCTGGTGCGCAAGGTACTGGGCAATCTCGGCCAGTCGCTCCACTGGCACGTGACCACCCTGGAGAGCGGGGCGCAGGTACTCGAAGAATTGCGTCGAAGCCGCAGCGAGGGCCGGTATTACGACTATCTGCTGCTCGATTGGCATATGCCCGGCATGGATGGCATGGAAACCCTGAAACAGGCCAAGACGGCGCGCGACATCACCTTGCCCTTGACCTTGCTGATGGCGTCGGCTTTTGAATTGGACCGCGCCCTGGCCGGCGAAGAGTATGGCGACCTGGACGGGGTGCTGGCCAAGCCGGTGACGGCGGCCGGCCTGTACGAGGCCATCAGCCACGTGCATGCCGGCGAGGTGCTGCAATTTACGCCTTCGCCGCTGAAAAACGCGGGTCGCCTGCAGGGCATGCGATTGCTGGTTGCGGAAGACAACGATATGAACCAGCACGTGATCGAGCAGATACTGACGCGCGCGGGGGCCGATGTGACCATCGCGGCCAACGGCTTTGCCGCGGTCGAAGTCTTGCGCGCGGACCAGGGATTCGACGCGGTGATCATGGACGTGCAGATGCCGGTCATGGACGGCTACGCCGCAACGGAGGCAATCCGCAACGAACTCGGGCTGAGCGAGCTGCCCATCTATGCGCTGACCGCGCACGCGTCGCCGCACGACCGGGACCTGAGCCGCAAGGCGGGCATGAACGGCCACATCGTCAAGCCGATCGACGTGGATCTTCTTTTCAGCATGCTCAGGGGCAGGCAGGCCGCCCTTTCAACGGATGCCGCGCCGGCGCCGCCGGACGAGGCGGAGCCGGCCGCGTTGCCGGAACTCGACGTGGCGGCCGGCCTGCGTAATTTCGCGGGCCAAAAGGCCAAATATTACGAACTGCTGCGCGGCTTCGCCCAGGGCCACGGAAGCGACGCGGAGCTGGCATTCCGGCTCTATCGGGAAGGCGACGCCGGCGGTGCCGCGAAACTCGTGCACGACTTGTGCGGCATGGCGGCGGTGCTGCATGCGGCGCGCCTGAGAAGCATCGCCTCGGACCTTGAGAAATCCTTGCGTGCCGGGGCTGAGGCCGGCGCCGGATTCACCCCCTTGCGCGAGGCGATGCACGACTTGCTGGAACGGATCGAGGATCAGGTCGAAAGGCCGTCCGTCTGACATTCCTGCGCTTGCGAAAAGTCAAAAACGGCACGAAGGGCGCAAGCTATGCTGGGCCGCACCGTTCCCCATTACAGAAGGACGCGCCATGGCGGCTCACTCCTATCGTCCCGACATCGACGGCTTGCGTGCGGTTGCCGTGCTCGCGGTCGTGGCCTTCCACGTCAGCTCACGCGTTGTTTCCGGCGGCTTTGCCGGGGTCGACGTGTTTTTCGTCATCTCGGGCTATCTCATCACCGGCTTGATCCAAAAACAGCTCGATGCGGGCCGGTTCGGCTTTCTGGATTTCTACAAGCGGCGCATCAAGCGCCTGCTGCCGGCCTATGCGGTCGTTTCCCTCTTTACGCTGGCCGTATCGAGCTATCTGCTCATACCGAACGACTATATCTTCTATACTACCTCGCTTGCCGCGTCCTGGGCCTTTTGTTCGAACGTGTTCTTTTCCATGCTGAGCTGGGGTTATTTCGGCCAACGCACGGAGGAGTTTCCGCTGCTTCACACGTGGTCGCTCTCGGTGGAGGAGCAGTTCTACTTCGTCTTCCCGGCCTTGCTGCTCCTGCTGCAGCGCCGCCTGGGCAGGGCCAAGGTTCCGGTGCTGATTGCCGCCGCCGTGGTTTTCGTCGCGCTGTCGGAGTGGAAGACCGGCAGGGTGGGCACGTATTTCCTGCTGCCTTACCGCGCGCATGAATTGCTGATCGGCGCCCTGGCTTTCTTCGCTTCGGAAAGGAAGCCGGCCGGCGGCCGCCATGCGGCGCTGCTCGCGGTTCTCGGCGCAGTATTGGTGCTCGGCTCGTTGTTTCTGCTGCGCCGCGAGATGCACTTTCCCGGCCTGAATTCCTTGTATCCCAGCGTCGGAACGGCCTTGCTGCTCTATGCCGGCACGGGCAGCAATGCCGTATCCGCGCTGCTGTCGCACAAGCGGCTGGTGGCGATCGGGCTGATCTCGTATTCGCTCTATCTCTGGCATTGGCCGATTTTCTCGTTCCTGCGCTATCGGCAAATCGAGCTTACCGCGCCGGTTGCGCTGGCCGCCGTGCTGCTGTCGGTGGGGCTGGCTTATCTGACCTGGCGTTACGTCGAGATGCCGATCCGCATGAACCGCAGCCTGTCGTTTCGTGCCGCCGGCTTGCGCTACTATGCCGCGCCTGCCGCGTTGTTTCTCATGGTCGGGCTTTATTCCTATGGAACCGAAGGGGCGCCGGCGCGCTTTTCACCGGAATCGCGGCAGCTCATATCGAGCTATTCTTTCGAACGCGATCTGAAAAATGCCTGTGCCATCAAATCGGGCGAGTACCAGGGGGTGACGCTGGACTATCTGCAGAAAAATTGTGCATTCGGCGTTGTCGGGAAAAAGGAGGCCGACATCCTGCTCTACGGCGACTCGCATGCCAATCACTTCAAGCCTTTCGTCGAAACCATGGCGCGCGAAGGCGGGCTGGAGATGGTGTATTACGTCGAAGGGAGTTGTTCGGCCATCGATCTGGCCGAAGGCGGGAACGGGGGAAGCGGGCCGTCGGCATGCCAGCGCAGGAACGCCGACCTGCTCAAGCTGGCCGGCAATTTCCGTTTCGTTGCCGTCGCCAGCTTTTGGGATTACAAGGGCAGGGAGGCATTGTTCGACAGCAGGCTCGATACCGTCGTCCGCAGCATCGTTGCGGCCGGGGCGACGCCGGTGCTCTTCAAGGACAATCCGTTTTACAGCACCGATCTGTCCCAATGCGTGCTGTTCCGGCAGCGCGGCTGGACCGATCCTGGCCGCGACTGCAATATTCCCTACCGTTTCGTCAGCGACAGCCAGGATTCGATGAATGCGGTGATAGACCGCATTCAACGCCGCTATCCGCAGACTGTGGTCGTGGACCCGAGAGCGGTCATGTGCAATACGGCGGAGTGCCTGACCAGCATCGGCAACATCGCGCTGTACAAGGATGCCAACCACATCAACGCGAAGGCCGCGGTCTTGCTGGCGCAGCGCTACATGGCGGCCAAGGGCAATCCGTTTGCCGTGCCCGCGCGCACCACCGCGATGAAGGATGGCGAGAGGGGACGCAACTGAAAGGGCGCAACTGAGCGCTGTCATCCGTCCTTGCGGATCTGCAGGAAGAACTGCGCCTTGACCAGGCAGGCGCGCAAGTGGCCGATGGAAAATGGCGGCGCGCCGGGCAGGGCTTGCGCCATGGTTTCAAGCTCTCTTGAGGAGAGCAGGCGCAGGGCAGGTTCCCCATCCTTGACGCTCATGCCGAAGTGCCGCAGCAGCGGTTGCCACCATGTACGCGGCAGCCAATGCCACAAGAGGCGATGCGTGTGGAATTCGAGAGGATGCCAGCGGTTGGCCGTGGCGATGAAGCAGCCTTTCCGGCAGACGCGAAACAATTCCCGTATCAACAGGCCTTGCGCTTCGGCCGAACCCAGCTGGTCCATCACCCCGTCGCAGTAGATCCAGTCGAATTCCAGATCGTCGAACGGCAGGCCGCGGCGCAAATCCTGGCGTTGCGCATTGAGCGTCTTCTTAAGGTTTGCGGAGGCGGAAGAGGCGGCCTGGCGCGGCCCTGTTCCTCCGCCGCTCGCCTGCATCTGGTGCGATTTGCCGGTCCAGGCAAATTGGATCGCTATGTGGTGGCCATGGCCGAGTTCGCTTGCGCCGACTTCGAGAACGGTGCCCTGGGCATCGCCTTCGCGAAAATTCTCGAAAGCCGATCGCAGGGACTCTTTGTTGATGCTCATGTTTAGCCTTTCTTTTTTTGCGCTGCTCTGGGATGCGTTAGTTCGCAGAGTGGCACGATACGTGGCGCGAATCCATACACGTAGCGGGAAATCCGTTGAGGAGATGACAAAAGTCAAGGCCGGGATATTCCAGGCAGGGTGTAATGAGCACTGTTCCGAGCGCGTTGTGTGCCGAGCTGCACGCTTCATCGATCAGGTTGTTCGGGCCAGCTTAGCTCAACGGGTAGAGCACTTGAAATGTAATCAAGAGGATGGGGGTTCGAGTCCTTCAGTTGGCGCCAGTTTTGCGTTCGAGATTTTTCGGATTTGCGCATTCGTTTGGCATTCGTTCACGCAGGCGATGGAAATCGGGGTCTACATCATGTCGGCAACGTACAGCAAGATGGCACCAGGTTACGCGCAGCCGCTGCAGGGCGCGGAGGCGCCGGGACGGTCTCTCGACGAGACGGTAACGGGAGACGTGCCGTGCACGCCCGCCGATCTCGGCATGCTCGCCACGCAGTGTTTCGAAAACGAGGTGCCGTCTTTCGTCAAGCCGGAATTGGAACGCCTCTATGGCAGCCTCTATTCGAGCCTGCCGGAACTTCAAGTCGGCGGCAAGCTTGAGGACGCCAGCACCTATGTCGTAAGGCAGGGCGGCGACATTGTCACGCTGCTGCTGTTTCGCCGCAACGGCCGCCTGGTCGAGGTCTTGAACGAAGTGATCGAGCTCGATGGTTCGGACCTCGCCCGTTTCACGGCATTCATCTTTGAGAATTACCCGTCTTCGGATGCGGTGTCGTTTCGCGCGGTGCGCATTGCCGGCGCACCGGTGCCCTTCGTGCATCAGCGCTTTCCCTACCTGGAAGACTTCGTCGCCATGCTGCCGGGAACGGAAGCCGAATATGTTGCGGGAATCGGCAAGAGTTCGCGCCGCAGCTTGCGCCGCCATATGCAAAAGCTGGAAGAGCAGGTCGAGTCCTACCGGCTTGTGGTCTGCGAGGGCAGCGCCATCGATCCGGCGTGGATCGCAGACACCGCGGGGTTCAACCGGGCCCGCATGGCGGGCAAGAAAAAAGTTTCCGGCCTCGATGCATTGGAGACGGACCGGCTGGTGCGGCTTGCCGGACATTGCGGCCTGGGCTGCTTCATGACCATCGACGGGCGCGTCGCCGCGGGTTCCCTGTCCTTCAGGGCGGGCAACAATTATTTCATGCGCCTGCTGGCGCACGACCCGGCATATAACGCCTTCGGCCTGGGGATGCTGTGCTGCCTGCTGACGATACAGGAGTGCATCAAGCGCGGCGGCAATGAATTCCATTTTCTGTGGGGACGGTACGACTACAAATACCAGTTCCAGGCCCGGGAGCGCTGCCTGGAACGGATAGTCATGTACCGCTCGCGCCTGCACGCGTTGCGCAATGCGGGCTTGTTCATGCGGATCGCCGCGCAGGGTTACGCCAAGCGGGCCAAGGATTGGCTCCATGGCGGTTCCGCGATGGCGCAGCGCTGCGAGCAGGCGCTGACGTGGTGGCGCCATTTTCGTTACGACTTGGGACGCTAGAATGTTCATCGATACCAGAAGCGTGGAGCAGGGCAGCGGTGTGGAAACGTCGGTATGCATTATCGGCGGCGGCGCCGCCGGCATCTCACTGGCGCTGGAAATGGACAAGAAGGGCATCGATTGCTGCCTGCTCGAAAGCGGCGGCTTCGACGCCGACGACGAGACGCGCGATCTCTGCCGCGGCAGGGACACGGGCTTGCCCTATCAGTTCGCCGACGGCTGCCGCGGACGATTCCTCGGCGGCAGCAGCAATTGCTGGGGTGGATGGTGCCGCCCGCTCGATCCCTGGGATTTCGAGCGGCGCGACTGGATCGCGCACAGCGGCTGGCCCTTCGGCCTGGACGAGCTTTTGCCCTATTACGCGCGCGCGCACAGCCTGCTGCAGCTCGGCCCGCACAATTTCGAGCCGGCCTGGTGGGAAGCGGCGATCGGCCGCGCCGACGTGCGCCGGGTCCCCCTGACCAGCGGGCGCGTGCGGGACACCGTATCGCAATTCAGCCCCCCGACGCGCTTCGGCAAGGTGTATCGCGCGCAACTGCTGCATTCGAAGACGGTGCGCGCCTACCTGTATGCCAACGTCGTCGAGATCGAAACCGACGGCGAGGCGAAAACGGTGCGGCGGGTGCGGGTGGAAACCCTGAGCGGAAAAAAGATGACCGTGGCGGCGAAGCACTTCGTTCTCGCCACCGGCGGCATCGAAAACGCGCGCATCCTGCTCGCCTCCAATCGCGTCCAGGCGGCGGGATTGGGCAACGGGCGCGACCTGGTGGGGCGGTTCTTCATGGATCATCCGCGGCTGCAATCGGGCATGGTGCATTTCACCAGGCAGTGGACGCGCAACAAGCTGTACGACATCAAGTACCACTATATGAACCGCGCCGTGTCGGCGCATGGAACGCATATCGCCTCGCAGTTCGCGCTCACCGAAGACGTGCTCAGGAGCGAGCGCCTGCTCAACTCGCGCGTCTGGTTCTCTTCGATATTCCCCGGCGAGGGCAGCGAAGGCGCCATGGCCCTGTTCCGCTGCAAGCAGGCGGCATTGAAGAAGGAACAGGCGGGCTGGAGCCTGCGCGACGACGTGGCGACCATGGCGGCGCATCCGGTCGATACGTTTTTCTACGGCTTCACGCGGTTGTTCCACCCGGCGTTTCTCATCAAGGGCGTGAAGTTCCAGATCATCGTGGAGCCGGAACCCGATCCGAAAAGCCGCGTCACGCTGTCGGCCACGGAGAAAGACCGTCTCGGCATGCCGCGCGTGGAAGTGCACTGGAACCTGACGTCCAACGTCAAGCGCACGTTCGACAAGACGCTTGCCATCGTCGCGGACGAACTGCGCGCCGGCGGCGTGGCCGCGGTGGAACTCGATGCGCCCATCGAGGGGGGCGCATGGCCTTCCAGCCTGGAGAAGGAGGGAACCTGGCACCACATGGGCACCACGAGAATGCACGATCTGCCGGCCCACGGCGTGGTGGACCGGCATTGCAAGGTGCATGGCATGAGCAATCTGCATATCGCCGGCAGTTCGGTCTTCCCCACGGCCGGCGCAAATTTTCCGACCATCACACTGACCGCGCTGGCCGTGCGGCTGGCCGACCGCGTAGCCGACTTGCTGAAGCAGCCGGAAGCGCATGTGACTGCCGGCGGCGGTGTTGTGGAGGTGGCTTAGAGCCTGTTTATGATCTGTTTGGTATGCACGTTCGAGCGAAAAGGGATGCAGTGCAAGGCGCGGCGCGCCGCTCAGGGTGGTCCCCTGAGCAAGCGCCGCAACGCCGCAATGCGCCCTTTTCGCTCGAACCCTTCGGGCAGCCCTGCAAAAGGGTCGCCTGCGTTGTTGCGGCTCCTTGCCGTAGCCCCGCTACGACGCGTCGCCGCGCCTAGCATTCGACCCTTTTGCAGGGCTGCGTGCATGCCAAACAGATCATAAACAGGCTCTTACCCCCCGGGAGGGCGCTCTCCGACATGCAAAGACTCTCCCGTTTAGGGCGCCGCGATGGCGCCCTTTTTTTTACGCTTTCCTGCGCAAGGACATTGTTGCGCAACGTGAAGACATTTCCGGCGAGAGTGGCACTCAGTCCTAATACATCAATGCAATGACTAAACTGCTTTGCAGCGTCATTATCCCTCTTACCTTGCAGGTGGACTCGATCAAAAATGTGTTGCTCGTTCGAATGAAGTTATCCGCAAATAACTTTTCGAACTAAGAGCATGACTGCACGCGTTCTCGCTGAGGGGAGGAATGCACCTAAGAAGCACGGCAAGTAGTTTGATTCAACAGTAACCGTAGTGCCTCACGGGAGGGAAGCTCTCCCGTGAGAACACTACGACCATATTTTCTGCTTAAGAACCCGTTTCAAAATGAGCAGGGCTAGCCCGAATATTTCACCGGACCGGCCCGAAATTTGACCGCAAGCCACATCCTGCCTGGGTTCGCAGCTTGCGGCAGGCGGATCCAATTTGAACCGCCGGCCTACGCGGGTGCCGACGCGAAATTTGCGGCCATTTTGCGCGCT
>DASVLJ010000054.1:0-62930 GCA_036384915.1 Burkholderiaceae bacterium | reverse complement strand
CCGGGGCTATAGGCCAGGGCCAGGTCGCGCTGGTTGGTCAGTTGCTTGGTGGGGGTGACGCTGATTTTGCCGGGGGTGGGGCATTCGTGGTATTCGAGGGCGGCTTGGCGTAGTTGCTGCCGCAGTTCTTCTTTTTTTGCTGACGTGGAATCCATGTTCGCTTTTCTATGTTCAGGCTGGTGGAGGTGTCGTTCGGTTGGTGTCAATGGATGAAGCGGCCGCGTTTGTCGAGGATGGTCAAGTCGACGTATTTGCTGCCGCTGTGGTCGTTGTGCCCGTAGGAGATCACCATGCCGCCGACGTCGAAGGCGTCCATGCTCTCCAGAGCATGGACCAGCCCTTCCCGGGTGGGGTTGTGCCCGGCGCGCCGCAGCCCTTCGACCAGCACCTTGGCATTGACGTAGCCTTCGAGCGCCGCATAGGAAACCGGAACGCCGGCTTTCCTGGCGGCGGTTTCGAACTCCCTTCCCAGCGGCGTGCTGGAGTTGGGTGCGGGCACGATCTGGGAAACGATGATGTCTTGCCCGATTTCGTGGATTTCCCTGGCGAAGGACTCCGACGAGTTGTTCGACAGGGTCATGATTTGCGCGCGGTTGCCTGAAGTGTGCAGCGCCTTGACCAGTTCGACGGTATTTCTCGACGAGCTGATGACGATCAGCGCCTGCGGATTCGACCTTGTCGCTTCGGCGGCCGTAGCGGCGTAGTCCGAGCCGACCCGCCCATAGGTGACGATGGCGTTGGGCGTCAGATCGAACATTTTCATCGCACGCTTGAATCCTTCCATGCCGTCCCGGCCGAAATCGTCGTCGACGCTGATCAGGCCGATGTTGCGGATACCCATCGCCGCGAACACTCGCACGGCATCGATCACTTCGTCCTGATATTTGGCGCGGATATTGAATACCCATTTATTGACCGGTTCGCGCAACACCGTTGCGCCGGAGCCGGGCGCGATCAAGGGAACGCGGTACTGCGCCAGCAAAGGCAGGATCGCTTCCGTATGCGGGGTGCCGCGCCCCTGGAACAAGGCGAAGACGTGCTGCCTTTCGATCAGTGTCCGGGCATTGGCTTTGGCCAGTTCGGGGTCGAACTTGTCGTCGATCGTCACCAGCTTGACCTTGCGCCCGTTCACGCCGCCATTGCCGTTGACGGCGTCAAAAAAAAGATTGGCCCCTTCGTTGGTTTCCTTGACGGGGTCGGCGACGAGGCCCGTCAGTCCGACCGTTTGGCCGAGCATGATTTCGTTGTCGGAAATTCCATCTTCGGCCAGAGCCGCAAAGGGGTAGGCGAGGAAATGCATGAGCGCCGCGGCGCCAAGCCAAGTCTTGTTCACGATGCGTCTCCCCGTTCGAGTTTTTTTCATCATCGTTCGGACGGGGACTCCCGGCAATTGTGGATAACACTTAAAGCCGTTCGATCCCGCCTGCCACGATTTGCCGTAGCGCGTCAATACGTATTATCCGCTACGTAGTAAACCGCATTGTTGCCTGGACAGCGGAGGTCCAGACTGCGAACCAGTAGCTTCCGGCACCGAGCCCGGACTATCGGTCGATGCCTGTGATGGTGTAAATGACAGGCATCTCATTTCGAGAGACATAGAGGAGATGGCATTGAAAAAGAAAGCATTGGGCGTGGGACTGCTGCTGGCCGCGCACGGCGCCATGGCGCAAACCGCAGGCACGCCTTCGGTCGAGTTGTACGGCATTTTGGACGTCGCGCTGGTCAACGTCGAACATCAATTGAACGCGGACGGCGCATTTCCCGCCACCGTCAACACCTATAGCCCGACCAAGAGCGCCACGGTTACGCATTCCGTTAACGCCATGATCAACGGCGGCATGTCCGATTCGCGCTGGGGCTTGCGCGGCACGGAAGAGCTGGGCGGCGGCTTGAAGGCGTTTTTCACGCTCGAGTCCGGCTTCAACATGCAGGATGGCCAATTGAACAACTGCGCCCAAGGCATGGCCAACGGCGCAAATACCACGCTGAACAACTCGGCCAACTGCTCCCTGAACGGCCAGTTGTTCAGCCGCCAGGCTTTCGTCGGACTGTCCGACGCCAATCTGGGCAAGCTGTCCTTCGGCCGCAATTACAATCCGATGTTCGACATCGCGGTGGCTTACGATCCGGTCATGGCTTCGCAGGCGTTTTCTCCGCTCGGGTTTGCCAGCAGCATAGGCGGAGGCGGCGGTGTGGCCGAAGACACGCGCGTCGACAACAGCCTTCGCTACAGCAACAAGATCGGCGACGTCAATTTCGGCGCGCTCTACAAGGTCGGCGGGCAGGCCGGCAGCGCCAGCGCGCAATCGGCCTATGTGCTCAACCTTGGTTACGAGGCCGGCGCCTTCGGCATTCAGGGTGCGTATTCGCACTTCAACGATGCCATGATTGGCAGCCAATCGGCCACGCCAGGTGCGGTCAATGTCTCGGTCCAAAATGCCGTCGATTATTTTATCGCCGCCAAGTACAGCTTCGGCAATGCCACGATCAAAGGCGGCTGGGAACGCTATTCGCTTCAGGCGGCGTCCGATTACTCGACTGCGGCCAGCCTGGCCGGGCAATACTACAACTTCCCGCTGGGCAGCGTGACCAGCTATGGCTGGACCGCAGGCGTGCCCAATGGCGCACCGGACAAGACGACCAATGTCTACTTTATCGGCGGCGACTACAATTTTACGCCCGCGCTCAATCTTGCGGCCGGCTATTACGCCATCGTGAATTCGGCGGTGGGTGCCAACGCGCTTGGCGCCGGCGCCACCGCGTCGAGCAATATCGATGCGCTGTCCTTTCTGCTGGACTACCACTTCAGCAAGCGCACCGAAACCTATGCCGGCTTGATGGCGATGAGCTATGGCGGCATCTTCAACACCCCGGCCTTCAACACCAGCAACCGCATTTTCGGCATCGGCATGCGTCACAAGTTTTAGTGCCGCCTGTTGTCTAAAAAACGCGCGCCATTGTGGACAACCACAATGGCGCGAATTGCTTGGAGATCCAACAATGAAGGGTCTCAACTCAACGAGGATGTCAAATGAAAACCCCCTTTTATAAAGTGCTGTGGATACAGGTGCTTATTGCGATTGCGATCGGCGTCGCCGTCGGTGTCGCCTGGCCGGAGAGCGGCGTCGACATGAAACCCCTGGGCGACGGGTTCATCAAGTTGATCAAGATGATCATCGCTCCCGTGATCTTTTGCACCGTCGTCACCGGCATCGCCGGCATGGAAAGCATCAAGAAGATGGGCCGCGTGGGCGGCAAGGCGCTGCTCTATTTCGAAGTCGTGTCCACCTTCGCGTTGGCCATCGGCCTGATCGTCGCCAACGTGCTGCGGCCCGGAGACGGCTTTACCACGGCGCCCGGCGCGATGAACGACAAGGCCGTGGCTGAATTCACCTCGGTCAAGCCGCACGGGTTCGTCGACATCCTGATGAACATCATCCCCAGCACCGTGGTCGATGCCTTCGCCAAGGGCGACATCCTGCAAGTCTTGCTGTTCTCGGTGCTGTTCGGCCTGGCCCTGGCCCATATCGGCGCAAAGGGCAAGCCCGTCGTCGCGCTGATCGACAGCCTGTCGGCAGCCATATTCCGCGTGGTCGACATCATCATGAAAGCCGCGCCGATCGGCGCGTTCGGCGCAATGGCCTTCACCATCGGCAAGTATGGTTTCCATGCACTCATTCCGCTGGCGAAATTGATGGGCGCTTTTTATCTCACGTCCTTCCTGTTCATCGTCGGCGTACTCGGCGTGGTGGCAAGGATCGCCGGGTTTTCCATCCTGCGTTTCATTGCCTACATCAAGGAAGAATTGCTGATCGTGCTCGGAACCAGCTCGTCCGAGAGCGCTTTGCCCTCCCTGATGGAAAAACTCGAGAAGCTCGGCTGCTCCAAGCCGGTGGTCGGCCTGGTGGTGCCGACCGGCTATTCGTTCAATCTCGACGGTACCAATATCTATATGACCATGGCCGCGCTGTTCATCGCCCAGGCCACCAATACCGAACTCTCCATGGCGCAGCAGCTGACCATCCTCGGCGTGGCCATGCTCACGTCGAAAGGCGCCACCGGCGTCACCGGCGCCGGCTTCGTCACCCTGGCAGCCACGCTGGCGGTGGTGCCGACCATTCCCATTGCCGGCATGGCCCTGATCTTCGGTATCGACCGCTTCATGAGCCAATGCCGCGCGCTGACCAATTTTGTCGGCAACGGCGTCGCCACCGTGGTGGTGTCGGCCTGGGAAAAGGAACTGGATCGCGACGTGATGCGCGCCGAACTGGGCGTTTCATCTCCTGTGCGGGTTGCTGCCGGGTATTCCGAAGGCCTCGCACCGGTCAGCCGTACCGGCGGTGGAGCCTAGGCATTGCCAGAAGCTTTTCATTCGTCCATCATTGGTGAAACAACCGCAGCATCACCGATGACCGACACCGTTCTTGCCCGCGCCTTTGCCCGGATACGCTCCCTGTCCATGCCCAAGGACAGGGGGCATGCGGCGCGCTGGCTGGTGCCGGCCTTTCTGATCCTGCTGTTCCTTTCCATCCTGCTGTGGCTGCCCTGGCAGGCGCAGCGCATGGAGACCAACGAAAGGCAGGAGCAGCTGATCGCCGATACCTTGTGGGTGGAGCAGGCGATCCGCTTCCAGCTCGGCAGCAACGAGGAAAATCTCCATCTGATCGCTTCGGAAATCGCCGACGGCCGCCTCTCAGGTGCGCTGCTGCGCGAGCGCCTTTCGTCCCTGGTGCGCAATAATCGCGAGTTGAAGCGTATCGTCTGGCTCGATGCCGATTCCCAGGTGCTGGCTTCGACCGATGATGCACCGGGCCCGGCGGATAAGCTGTTGACGGCGAAACTGGTCGCTGAACTGCATTCTCCGTTGAACCGTTCCGCCCGCTACACCCAGCCGGCCGCCACGGGAGGGGCCGGCACGGCGGCGACCCAGATGGATTACCTGGTGCCGATCTTCAAGGGCGGGCGCTACGCCGGCGGCATCGTCGCCAGCTACCGGCTCGACAACCTGCTCGACCAACTCGTGCCCTGGTGGTTCGCGCACGACAATGAAATCACCTTGAGCGACAGCGACGACAACCTGCTCGCCAGGCGCATTGCCGGCGGGCCGGGCCGCGGCGTCTATACCCACACCCATCCGCTGGAATTGCCCGGCGTCAGCCTGATCCTGCATACCAACAGCACCAAAAGCGCCCCCAAGCTGCTGCCCAACCTGCTGGTAGGGTCGGTCATCCTGCTCTCGCTCGGCTTGTTGTGGAGCCTGTGGGCATTGTGGCGCGACATCAGCCGGCGTCTGGCGGCGGAAGGTGCGTTGCGCAAGGAAGCGAACTTCCGCAAGGCCATGGAAAATTCCTTGTCGACCGGCTTGCGGGCGCGCGACCTCGACGGCCGCGTGACCTACGTCAATCCGGCGTTCTGCGAGATGGTGGGCATGACGGCGGAAGAGTTGATCGGCCGGGCGCCGCCCATGCCATATTGGGCGCCGGAATTGATGGAGGAAAGCAACGAGCGCTTCGCCAAGGTACTGACGGGCCAGGCCACGCCGCAATTCGAGACCGTATTCGTACGCCCCGATGGGGAGCGCTTTGCCGTCCTGGTCTTTGAGACACCGCTGGTAGACGACAGCGGCAGGCAGACCGGCTGGATGGGTTCGATACTCGACATCTCCGATCGCAAGAGGATAGAAGAACTCAATCGCCAGCAACAGGAAAAGCTGCAAGCCAGTGCCAGGCTGGCAAGCATGGGGGAGATCGCCTCGACCCTGGCGCACGAGCTGAACCAGCCGCTGGCGGCGATATCGAGCTATACAGCGGGGGCGCTCAATGTGGTCAACCGCAGCGAGGCCGGCGAACTCGACGTTGCGGCGTTGAAGCCCGCGCTGGAGAAGGCCAATGTCCAGGCGCAGCGCGCCGGGCAGATCATCCGCAGCGTGCACACCTTCGTCAAGAAGCGCGAATCGGTGCGCGAGCTGGTCGATCTCAAGCGGATCGTCGATGGCGTCATCCCCTTGATCGAGCTGCAGGCACGGCAATTCTACGTCACCGTCCAGACCTCCATCGCGCCGGCATTGCCGCCGGTATCGGCCGATCGCATGCTGCTGGAGCAGGTACTGTTCAATCTCACGCGCAATGCCATTGAAGCCATGCAGGATGTGCCGGCGGAACGCCGCTTGTTGCGCGTGGAAGTCCGCCACGATGCGGCCGCGCAAAATATCGTCTGCGCCGTGATCGATCAGGGGCACGGCGTCTCGCGCGAGGCGGCGGAAAACCTGTTCTCGCCGTTCTTTTCGACCAAGGCGGAGGGCATGGGCATGGGCTTGAAAATTTGCCGTTCGGCGGTCGAATTCCACGGCGGCAGCTTGAACCACGCCGACAATCCCGAAGGCGGAACGATATTTACTTTTGCCCTGCCGGTGGCGCAGGACTATCGCACGCAGTAAATCAATCGAGCAGGCGCGCCAGCTCGACCGCGGTCTTCACGTGCATCTTGTCGAGGATATTGGCGCGATGCACTTCCACCGTGCGCATGCTGATGCCTAACTCATCGGCAATGACTTTATTGAGCTTGCCGCCGATGACGAGCTCCATCACTTCCCGTTCGCGCAGCGACAGCGTGGCCAGCCTGGCCTGGACCACGGCAGCTTCCGCAGCTTGGCGCGACGCGGCAAATGCTTCGATGACGCGATCCATGAGATTGTTGTCGTCGAACGGTTTTTCAAAAAAATCGAAAGCGCCGCGCTTGAGCGCGTCCACTGCCATCGGCACGTCGCCATGGCCAGTGATGAAAATCACGGGAAGCTGCTTGGTCAGGTTGCGCTGGGCCAGCTCGTCGAACAGCGTCACGCCGCTCTTGCCGGGCATGCGCACGTCCAGCAGCAGGCAGTCCCCCTGCGGGTCGGCGGAATATCCGCCGGCGATTGCCGCCGAGAGGGCTTCGGCGCTCTCGTAGGAGCGCACCGCCATGCCGCGCGAGCTTGCCAGCCATGACAGCGAGTCGCGGATTGCCTCTTCGTTGTCGACGATGTGCAACATGATGTCTCCTAATGCCGCCGATGGCGTTCTTGCGCGGCTCTTGTCCGGCCGCTTGGCGTGTCTTCCAATTATAAGCCCTGGCCGGGGGTGGCCGGGCGATAAGGGCGTCTGCTACCGGCCGCCGCCGGTTTCCCTGTTGATCGCGGATATCAAGTCTTTCCCTATCCGGTTCTCCAAGTCCTTTTGCACCGGCAGCAGGGCGGCGCGCCATTCCCGCTGCTCGGCCGGGGATAAATTATAGACCGCCGTCCTGCCGCTTTTGGCGATCGCACCCAGGGCCTTGTCGTTTTCGCTTTGTGCGATATCGTTGGCGTACCGGGTGGCGTCCCTCATTGCGGCCTCGAGTTCCGAACGGATATCGTCGGGCAGCTCGTCCCAGAACTTCTCGTTGACGATCACGGCATAGCCGAGATAGCCGTGATTGGTGACCGTCACGTTCGATTGGACCTCTCCCATCTTTTGCGTCAGGAAGTTCGACGGCGGATTTTCCGTCCCATCCACGACGCCGGCCTGCAGGGCGTTGTGCACTTCGGAAAACGCCAGCACTTCCGGAGTGGCGCCCAATGCGCGCATCTCGGCGTCGAGCACCTTCGACGACTGGATGCGCATGCGCAGCCCGCGCAGATCCGCGGGGTGGTGCAGCGGCTTGTTGGCAGACATGATCTTGAAGCCGTTGTCCCAATACGCCAGCCCGGTGATGCCCTTGGGCTGCAGCTTTTTCAGGATGTCGGCCCCGATCGGGCCTTGCGTGACCGCATTCAGGGCCCGACGGTCGGAGAAGATATAGGGAAGATCGAAGACTTCGAATTCGCGGATGCCGAAGGGGCCGAACTTGGCCAGCGAGGGCGCCAGCATTTGAACAGCGCCCAATTGCAGGGCTTCCAGCTCCTCGCGGTCGCTATACAACTGGCTGTTCGGGTAGATGTCGACCCTGACACGTCCGCGCGTCGCTTTTTCCGCCAGTTCCTTGAAGCGCTGTGCCGCCTTGCCCTTGGGCGTATCGACGGCTACGACGTGGCTGAACTTGATCACGATAGGCTCTTGCGCGCCCGCGCCGAACGCGACGAAGAACGATAGAAACGCGCAACAAAGGAGCGGCTTTAGCCTCATGCATTTTCTCCGGTCACGGCGATCCGGCGAACTTGTTATCCTGCCGATTATCAAGAGTAGCCGGCCGGTACGCAACTGTGGAAAACCACAATTACCCGTTTTGCAACAGTTCGCGTCAGGTATGATTGTCGGTTGGAATGTGGGCTGGGGCCGCAATAAGCTGCGGCGCAGCGCAAAGTCGTGAACTCAATACTAAAGCAGATTTAGCGGTGGATGCACCCGACATGGATGGTTTTATCCTGACGCGCCATTGGCGCGACACCAAGGATGGAACGGAAATTGAATTCTGGCTGGCGACCGATGATGGCCCCAGGAAGGTCTTGCTGACCGGCCAGGTTTCAGTGGCGTTTGCGCGTACCGAAGATCAACGCCACGTGGAGGCGGTGCTGGGGAAGGCGCCGGATTGCCAGATCAAAAGCCTCGATCTGAAAACCTTCCGTCACGAGCCCGTGATCGGCATCTACACGCGCCATTTCAAGTTGCTGGGCCGTCTCGAGCGCAAGCTGAAAGACCGGGGCATTGTGCTGCATGAAGCCGATATCCGGCCGCCGGAGCGCTACCTGATGGAACGCTTCATCACCGCCGGCGTCACCGTTGAGGGCGGGACGCGCGAAGGCGCGGTGATCACCAATTGCAAGCTCAAGCCCGCGCCGGACTACCGCCCGGCCATCAAGATGGTGTCGCTCGACATCGAAACCAGTGCGCACGAAGACCTGTATTCCATCGCACTCGACGGCTGCGGCCCGCGCACGGTGTTCATGCTGGGCGAAGAATCGTCCGGGCAGGCGCAGGCACCCGGCTTTTCCCTGGTGTACTGTCAAAGCCGCAAGGAAATGATAGAGCGGCTCAACGACTGGTTCGAGGCCCATGACCCGGACGCGATCATAGGCTGGAGCCTGATCCAGTTCGACCTGCGCGTGCTGCAAAAGGCTGCCGATGCCGTCGGTGTGCCGTTGCAGCTCGGTCGCGAGCGGCGCACGATAGCTTGGCGCACGCATCCCTCGCAGCGCGAACATCTGTTCGCGCCCACGGCTGGGCGCATGATCATCGACGGCATTGAAGCGCTGAGGTCCGCCTTCTGGAGCTTTCCCTCGTTCAGCCTGGAGAATGTAGCGCAGACCCTTTTGGGCGAAGGCAAGGACATCGAAGACACTTACGGCAAGATGGCCGAGATCGAGCGCCGCTTTCAACACGACAAGCTGGCGCTGGCGGTCTACAACATCCGCGATTGCGAACTGGTGTTGCGCATTTTCGATAAGGCCGGCGTGCTGGCCTTCGTGCTGGAGCGTGCCCATGCCACAGGCTTGCAGGCCGACCGTTTCGGCGGGTCCATCGCGGCCTTCAGCCACCACTACCTGCCGCGCATGCATCGAGCCGGCTATGTGGCGCCTAACACCGGAGAGCTGCCGAGCGCCTCCTACCCTGGCGGCTTCGTCATGGATTCCAAGCCCGGGCTTTATGATTCGGTGGTGGTGCTCGACTACAAGAGCCTCTACGCCTCCATCATCCGCACCTTCCTGGTCGATCCTGTCGGCCTGGCCGAAGGCACGCACGCGAGCGACCCCGAATCCACCGTCGAAGGCATCAACGGCACGGTGTTTTCGCGCGACAGGCATTGCCTGCCAGGTATCGTGAAGCAGATCTGGGAACAGCGCGACCTGGCCAAGCGCGCGAAGAACGAACCGTTGTCGCAAGCCTTGAAGACCTTGATGAATTCCTTCGCTGGCGTGTTGGGCGCGTCGGAGTGCCGCTTCTTCAATCCCGCGCTCGCCGCCGCCATCACGTTGCGCGGCCACGACATGATGAAGCAGACGCGCAAGTTCGTCGAAAAGCGCGGCTACGAAGCCATCTACGGCGACACCGATTCCATCTTCATCTGGCTGCGCGCGCGCCACGAGAATGACGACGCCATCGCCATCGGACAAGCCCTGGCCGAGGACATCAACCAATGGTGGCGCCGCACGCTGTGGAAAGAGCTCCGGCTCGAAAGTTTCCTCGAGATCGAATTCGATACGCACTACCGGCGTTTCTTCATGCCCACCATACGCGGCACCGAGCAGGGCAGCAAGAAGCGTTACGCCGGCTTGACCATCAACAGCAAGGGCGAGGAAGAGATCGTCTATCGCGGCCTCGAAGTGGCGCGCAGCGACTGGACGCCGCTGGCGCAGCAATTCCAGCAAGGCTTGCTATCGCGCATATTCCGCGCCGAACCCTACCGCGAGTACGTGCAAGACTATGTGCGGCAAACCCTGGCCGGCAAATTCGACGACCTGCTGATCTACCGCAAGCGCCTGCGCCACCGGATCGACGACTACCAGGTCAACGTGCCGCCGCAGGTGCGCGCCGCACGCATTGCCGACGAACACAATGCCGCGCTGCAGCGACCGCTGCAATACCAGAGCGGCGGCTGGATCCGCTACCTCATGACCTTGAACGGTCCGGAGCCGCTGGAAATCGTGCGCTCGCGGATAGACTATCAGCACTACCTGAACAAACAATTGCAGCCGATTGCAGATGCCCTTCTGCTGCCCTTGAACGACAGTTTCACGGCATTGACGACGCCGCAGCAAGGACTGTTCTGATGTACCTGTTTCCAAACCTTTAGAAATGCAAGGAATAGGCCGGCTGCGGGAAATGCGCTGGCAGCATCAATATATGCGGTGCTGGCAAAGAAAGGGCTCGCATTGGCGTGCAAATCCTTTGAAATCTTGGTAGGCTCTAAAATGATCGAACCAGCGTCAAACGGATGTGGGGGCCAATATACGTTTGCATTGCGTTCGCCCTGCGGATCAGAAGCAAGCAGTTGAAAACGTACTGCGTAACTTCTGCACACGTAGCGAGAAAGACTAAATAAATCGCGCTTCGACATCGATATCGAAGCATTTCGTGCGAAATCGAGCCGTGTTTCTGAGTCTGCCAAGGCGGGCTGGGGACGTATTGGGACTGAAATAAAACCGGACGCAATGCGAACGCATAGCGATGGCAATACTAACCAATAACCAATAACCAATAACCAATAACCAAAGAAGATCAAAAACATTGCGCCTTGCGGCGAATTGTTCCCCCGCGCACATTCGGGCGAGGCGGTTCTCGGAATTGGCCGCCGCAGTTCAAGAATCGCTTGTCGTGTCAACCGTCAACAACGACGGGCAAGCAGGAGGAGAGTGGCGCCTCTTTTGCGGAACATTCTTTCTTTGGCATATTTTGCTTTACTGAACCATGCCAACTCATTGTCGCTGGCGTAGCTTTCCCTTGGAGGTCTTGATGGCATATCGAGGGCTAATCGAGAATGTCGATTGCACAGTCATACCGCATGTGCGTCTGGATGGGAAAGAGGGGTGGAATGTTGATCGGGGTATCTGCTTATACTGCGACACCGTAACCCCGGTGTAACCCCGGAAAATGAAAAGGGCTCAGCATTTCTGCTAAGCCCTTGAATACGTTGGTAGGCCGTGTAGGGATCGAACCTACGACAAACGGATTAAGAGTCCGCTGCTCTACCAGCTGAGCTAACGACCCAACGAGCCGAGAATTATACAACACATTTTTTGAAAAGTACAAGCCCCTCTTCAAAAACGTTCTGTTGCGCGCTTATTGCGTCAGCGCCGCCGTCACTTTCAGGATCTCGTCCACCGTCGTCACGCCATCCATAACCTTGTATGCGCCGGCCAGGCGCAACGGCTTCAAACCGTCGTTCATGGCCTGGTTGCGCAGTGTGTGCAATTCCGTTTCCTGCTTGATCAGCTTGGAAAATTTTTGCGAGACCGTCAACAATTCGTAGAGGCCGGTGCGGCCGCGGTAACCTGTTTCGCGGCATTCGGGGCAGCCCACGGGGCGGTAGATCGCCTTCGGCTTGGGGATGGCCTTGCCTTCGCACAGGCTCTCCCAGATATCGTCATCGACCTGCCCGTCGGGCTTCTTGCAGATTGGGCATAGCGTGCGCACCAGGCGTTGCGCCATGATGCCGATCAGCGTCGCCTCCAGCAGGTAATAAGGCGCGCCGAGGTCCAGCAGGCGCATCACGGCCGAGGGTGCGTCGTTGGTGTGCAGCGTGGAAAACACCAGGTGGCCCGTGAGCGCCGCCTGGATCGCCATCTCGACGGTTTGCAGGTCGCGGATTTCGCCGACCATGATGATGTCCGGGTCTTGCCGCATCAGCGCGCGCACGCCGTCGGCGAAGGTGAGGTCGATGCCTTGCTGCACCTGCATCTGGTTGAAGCTCGCCTCGACCATTTCGATCGGGTCTTCCACGGTGCAGACATTGACTTCCGAAGTCGCCAGCGCCTTCAGCGTGGTGTATAGCGTCGTGGTCTTGCCCGAGCCGGTCGGCCCGGTCACAAGGATGATGCCGTGGGGGCGCTTGGTCAATTCATCCCAGCGATGCGCGTCGTCGGGCGGGAAGCCCAGCTCCGGCAGCGTCTTGACCACCACTTCGGGGTCGAAAATACGCATCACCATCTTCTCGCCGAAGGCCGTGGGCAGGGTGGAGAGGCGCAATTCGATTTCCTGCCCGCCGGGGGTGCGCGTCTTGATGCGGCCGTCCTGCGGGCGGCGCTTTTCGATCACGTCGATCCGGCCCAGCAGCTTGATGCGCGCCACCATGGCGATCATCACGGCAGTCGGCACCTGGTACACCTGGTGCAGCACGCCGTCGATACGGAAGCGGATCGCGGCAACGTCGCGCTTGGGCTCGAGGTGGATGTCCGATGCGCGCTGGTCGAACGCGTATTGCCACAGCCAGTCGACGATATTGACGATATGCTGGTCGTTGGCATCGAGCTGGCGGTTGCTTGCGCCCATCTCGACCAGCTGCTCGAAATTGTTGCGCAGCGAGGCATCGGCACTGCTGGTCTTGCGCGCGCCCTTGATCGACTTGGCCAGCGTGAAGAATTGCGAGGTGTACTGCTCGATGTCGAGCGGACTGGCGATCACCAGCTTGATCAGGCGGCGCGAGATGCGCGAAATCTCTTCTTCCCATTCGACATTGAATGGGTCGGCCGTCGCGACCGTCAGCTCGGTCTTGTTCATGTCGACCGGCAGGATGCGAAAGCGCGTTGCATAACTGGCCGACATCACATCGGACACGCGCGTGAAATCGGTCTTGAGCGGATCGATGCGGTAAAACGGCAGCTTCACCTTGCCCGCCATCCATTCGACGAGCCAATCCAGCGTCAGAGGCCGGTGCGGCGGATGTGCCGATTGCAGCTTGCACTGGGCCACCGCCACCAGCGGGTGCATGGGCGTAGGTGCATTGTTGAAAATGGCCGATGCCTGGGTGTATTGCTGCTTGGCATGGGCCTTTTCGACCACGCCGTCGGCCAGGAGCCAACTGAAGATCTGCTGCAGGTCCAGCTTCTTGGAAGCGACTTTTTCCATGGCCTTCGAATGGGGTTTTTCCGCAAGCGTAGCAGGTGGCGCCGCTTTTGGTAAGCCTGGGGGTGTAAAAAGGGGTAAATCGGCGCTATTTGCGGCTCTGCAGCTTGTGCCCGCCTCAAGCCGGCAGGTAGCGCGCCTTCAATCCGTTCACCCACGACTTTGCCGGCAACTTGGTCGCGGCTTGAATTTCGGCTGCACGTTCGTATAGCGCCGCGAAGTCGAGCCCGCATTTGCGTTTGAAGGCAATCGCCACCACGTTCCCCTCGTGCACCTCGGGAAGGCATAGCACCTCGGCAAAGGCGAAGCGCATCGCCTTCAAGTTCCTGGCATAGCTGGGATGGTCGCCGAACAGGTTGACCGTCATCGCGCCATGCTCGTGCAGGCAGGCCGCGCATGCCTGGTAAAACTCGGGCGTGTCGAGCACCGGGCCGCGTGCCGTCGCGTCGTACAGATCGATCTGCAGCACGTCGAGCGTGCCGGCGCGCGTCGCATCGTTGACGAAATCAAGCGCGTCCATCTCCAGCACGGTCAGACGCTCGTCCTCGGGCGGCAGCTTGAACATCGAATTGCAGATCGCGATCACCGAAGGGTTCAGTTCCACGGCGGTCACCCGCGCAGTGGGAAACTGGCGGTAGCAGAACTTGGTCAAGGCACCCGTGCCGAGGCCAAGCTGCGCCACATGGTTCGGCGTATCGCCGAACAGCATCCAGCACATCATCTGCTGCGCATATTCCAGCTCGATCCAGTCCGGCTTGCGAATCCGCATTGCGCCTTGTATCCATTCGGTACCGAAGTGGAGGAAGCGCACGCCATCCTGCTCGGACAGGGTCACCGGCGCATATTTCGGCTTGCGCGCAGGCTTGGCCGCAGGCGTTTCGGCTTTGGCGCTGTTGCGCGGGCCTTCCTTGCGGTTGGCGTCGGCTTCGATGGACTTGCGTTTGATGAGCATAAGGGATCGGCTTGCGGCGGTCCGCTATTATGCCATGTGCCGCTCCGCCTCCGCGGCCTGGGCGCCCGATGTGTGGACAGGATGGGAAGAGGGCAAGTGTTGCGGCCGGGCGGCCCGCCGGCAGCGGGCCGCCCGGATGATGGCTGCGTTTCAGAATGAGAAATTGGTAGTCACCGTAGCATTGGCCGCGATGGTGACGGCCGCTGTCTGGTTCGCGCCTCCCGAGCTGGCATTGAGTGTGTAGTTCGTCAGTGCCTTGGTGTCGGGCGTAAAGGTGTAGCTGGTGGCGCCGGAAGCATATGCGGCTACGTTGGGCGTTGCCGCAGGCAGGCTCAGGGCGTAGGCGCCGGAGACCGAATCGGCCGAGGTATCGGCTACGTCTATCGTGTCGCCGTTGGCCAGCACTTGCGTGGCGTCGACCGAGGCAAGAATGGGCGAACTGGCCGTCGTGATGTTGCCGGCCGCCGTGCCGTCAAGTGCAACGAGCGGTGTCAGCGGCGTGCCGCTGGCGTTGATCGCGGTCACGGTATTGCTGGCGACTTGCACACCCGTGATCACGGTCGTGGCTCTGCCCGGTGCCGTGATGACCAGGTCATAGCTCCCCGGTGCGACCGGTTCGAGGAGGAACTGGCCGGTGCTGTCGGGCGCCGTGGCTTTGACCACTGTCCCGGATTGCTGCACCGTAACCAGCGTATTGCCGTTGGCCAGCGTCGCATCGACATAGCCGCTCACGCCGGAGATAAAGTTGGGCGTCACCGCGATCACGGGCTTGAGCAGATATTTTCCTGAGTTGCCGGCACGCACGATCGACTTGCAGGCGTTGAAGTCCAGCACCACGTCGGCCAATTGGTTGGCCGTGACGGTGATGTCCGCATTGAGCTTCAGGCCGGACTGCTGCGCGCTCGGCGTGGTCAGCGCCGTCTCGGTTCCGCCGGTCGGCACCACCGAGTTGGCAAGCGGTGTGGTCGAGTCGTTGGCGGCCAGCACCAGCTCTATCTGCGAATAGTGCCCAGCTGCCAAGGGAGCCTCGCCCAAGGTGGCCAGCACGCCATTGCTGAGCGTCAGCAGATCGAAACGCTGGGTCGGGCTGACCATGATGTCGGTCCAGCCGGAATCGGTATCGGCAGCGGTGGCGCTGGCATTGATGCGCACCTTGTCAATCGTAATATAGACATGGTCATAGCCGCAGGAAGGCGCATCGGCCAGCTTGACGGACACGGTGCCGGTCGAGCCGCTGGTGCTGGTATCGACGGTCGGACCGCCGCCGCCACCGCCGCATGCGGCAATGACCAGTGTCAATGCCGTCGCGCAAACGAATGCCCCTAGCGGCTTGAATGTTTGCTTGCCCATGATGAGTCTCCTATTGAATGGTTATTGAATGAAGCCGCACGTCTTCATGCCCCCATCGTCGCCGAAACCAACGTCCGGCCATTGCCCCTGCGTATAACAATGGGCAATATGGCTGGACGACCTGCCAGCCGTTGGCGTAGGCGGCGGTTGCTCAGCTGCCGGGAGGTGGCGTAGTGGTGCCCATTTTTCCCTCTGGATTGAAACCCCGTTTCAAAATGGCCATGACATTGTCACCGCTCTTTGTCGTACGGTCGTACCGTCTTTGTCGCGGCGCTTGGCCCAGCTCATCTCGCAACGGGTTCTTGTTCAAGGCGATGAAGTTGAGCAGTACATACGACGATCCAACAGTGGCAGGGCAAACAACACCCCCGTCAACTTCGCGTCGCCGAAAATGACGTGCCTTTGCCAAGCGTCAACAAGCTTGAGGAACCACGCGGTTTTTCCCGCCCAACTTTGATGGCGGAAGTGGCAACAAAGTTCCACTGTGACAGAAGGCCGAACCTCACTCCTGGCTCGCAGGATGTGTGGCGGCAAGTTTTCGCCCATTGCGCTGGATGCTTGACGAATTAGCACGAGTGTCCCATATTGCGCCAGTTAGATCGATTGTCCAAATCAGAGAAGCCGCCATTGATCAATAGGGAGCGCCAATGACCGCAACGATCCTCGGCCCCGACGGCAAGCCGCGCTGCAAATGGTGTGCCGCCGCGCCGGAATTCCTGCACTACCACGACACGGAATGGGGTTTCCCGGTGAGCGACGAGTTTCGCCTGTTCGAAAAGATCTGCCTGGAGGGTTTCCAGTCCGGACTCAGTTGGCGCACCATTCTCGCCAAGCGTGAAAATTTCCGCGCGGCCTTCCACGGTTTCGACTACACCCGTGTTGCTCGTTTCACCGCCAGGGACGTGGAAAAGCTCTTGAGCAACGAAGGCATCATCCGCCATCGCGGCAAGATCGAAGCGACGGTCAACAATGCGCAGCGTGCCGTCGAACTGGTGAAGACGGAGGGTTCGCTGGCCGCCTTCGTCTGGCGCTATGAAACCAGGGCCGCCGACGCCGCTGCGCCGCAAACCGTATCGACTTCTGCCGCTTCGCATGCTCTATCGAAAGAACTCAAAAAGCGCGGCTGGAAGTTCGTCGGCCCCACGACCGTCTACGCCTTCATGCAAGCCATGGGCTTGATCAACGATCACGTGGAAGAGTGCGTGACCAGGAAAAAGGTCGCGCAGGCGCGCAAGAGATTCGACAAGCCGGCGGCAGGATAGTTATCGCCGGCCGGCTTTGAGTTCGCCGCTCAACTCCAGCCAGCGCTGCTTCTTCGCATCGAATGCCAACGTATAGGCTGGGCTGGAAGACGGCAAATCGATCAAATGCAGGCCGTCGCCGAGTTTGGCCAATTGACGTCGGCCAATCTTCGCCGCCGTTCCGCCATTGAATCCCACGGCTCGCAGATTGGGCAGCGTCGCAACGAGTTCGGCCAAGGCATTGTGCGTTTCGTTGCGGATCGCGGCATCGAGGCTCCCGGGCCGTTCTGCCTCGGCAATCACATCCCACAGGCCGATGCGGTGCGCCAGCAAAGCGCTTAACCTCTGTGTGTAGGGCATCGCGCGCAAGTCCGCCTTGATTACCGCGCCGACCAATTCCCAGAACTTGTTTTGCGGGTGGGCATAATATTGCTGCGCTTCAAGCGAGCGTTCGCCGGGCAGGCTGCCCAACAGCAGCAGACGCACGTTCGCATCGACAACGGGCGGGAAGCTGCGTTTGCGAAGCGCTTCAATTGCGTTCAGCGAGGAGATCATTTTTCGACAGACAAGTGGATCGCTTCGAGAATATTCATCGTGCGCTCGCCGAATTCGCTCAAGCCCATGAACATGGTCCAGGCCAGGTATAGCATCAGGATGCAGGCGCTTTGCGACGTGGGTGTCCTTTCTCAATCCACGTTTTGCGCCACATGCCACAGCACCCCGGAAGGATCGACCACGGGGAAATCCCGCATGCGCCAAGGCTGCAATTTGATTTCGCCGATTTTCACGCTGTACTTTTCGGCCAATCCTGCTGCGGATAGCGTCGCATGCCAGGCATCGACGTCCTCCACCAGCAAATGCATCATCAGATTGCCGGCCAGTTCGGGATGGTAAAAGTCTTGCAGCAGGAAAGCGGCCTCGCCATGGTGGAAGTAAGCCACGCCGCCGCCGGAGGAGGCCATGGTGAAGCCCATATCCTGGTAAAAGCGCTGGGAGAGGGCAAAGTCCTTTGCGGGGACGAAGGCCTTGATTTCGGTAACCTTGAGGTTTGGCATGGCGAGCCTTTCAGGCAGGGTTTCGGCGTTGCCGCCGCGAGCGGGTTACTGTACCCGAAACTCGCGGTTTGATGCATATTTTTCAAGGCTGTCGAAAGCCTGGGCACGAAGCGGCGCGGCAGGGCACAATCACTGCGGAATCCGAAAAAACAGCGAGGCATATCCTCATGTCGCCACCCGTCCTTCTTATCACCGGCGCCAGCCGGGGCATAGGCGCCGCCACCGCGCGCCTGGCCGCCGCGCGCGGCTACACCGTCTGCATCAGTTACCGCGAACGGCGCGACACCGCCGAATCCGTGGTCGCTGAAATCGAACGTGCCGGCGGCAAGGCGATTGCCGTGCAAGCCGATGTGGCCGACGAAGCACAAGTCGTCAAACTCTTCGAAACCGTGGACCGTGAACTGGGCCGACTCAGCGCGCTCGTCAACAACGCCGGCATCCTCGAAACCCAGATGCGCGTCGATCAGATGGATGCCGCGCGCCTGAACCGTGTGTTCGCCGCCAACGTCACCGGCAGCTTCCTGTGCGCGCGCGAAGCGGTGCGGCGCATGTCGACCAGGAACGGCGGCGCGGGCGGGGCCATCGTCAACCTCTCGTCTGCGGCTTCGCGCATCGGTTCGCCCGGCGAATACGTGGACTATGCGGCATCGAAAGCCGCCATCGATACGCTCACCATCGGCTTGGCCAAGGAAGTGGCGGCCGAGGGCATACGCGTCAATGCGGTGCGGCCGGGCGTGATCTACACCGAGATCCACGCCAGCGGCGGCGAGCCCCGGCGCGTGGACCGGGTGAAGGGGGCGATTCCTATGCAGCGCGGCGGGCAGGCGGAGGAAGTGGCGCAAGCCGTGCTGTGGCTGCTGTCCGACGAGGCCTCTTACACCACAGGCGCCTTGCTCGACGTCGCGGGTGGGCGCTGAAGCCGTTTTCACGTGCATGTGCCGCACCGGTTTATCATGAGGGCATGATTCTCTCTGCATTCCTGTCGTCTCGATGATGGCGCAATCGACGCAACTCTATCTGTGGCGTGGTGCCTCTTTCGTCATCGGCCCGGCCATCGATTCGCGCCTGCACAGCCATTTCGCCTTGCAACTGAGTGCCGGCCTTGATGGCGGTTTTCGCGCGCGTCTGGCCGGCGGCGACGAATGGCAAGCGACGCAAGCCGCGCTATTCGCGCCCAATCAAGCGCATCAGATCGATGGCGAGGGGATGCTGGCCCACCTATTTCTTGAACTCCCCTGGCGCAGCGAAACCTTGGCTAGCTGCGTGCGTGCCGGCTATGGCGAGTCGGCAGCCTTTGCCGAGGTGCGCGCCTTGCTGGTACGCTTGGCGGACGCCCGCGCAGCGGATATGGAGTTGGCCGGTCAAGCGGCGCGCGCCTGGCGCGATGCGGCGCTGGCCGCACCCGCCGCGCCGCAGGCATTGTTCGACACGCGCATCAAGGCAGCGCTCGATGCCATGGCGGCCGATCCAGCCGCCGATGGCGCCAGGCTGGCGCGCCTGGTGCATCTCTCGCCTTCGCGCTTCACCCATTTGTTCCGTCAGCAGACCGGTATGTCGGTCTCGCGCTACCTGCTGTGGAGCCGTCTTCTGGCCGCGATCGATGCGGTGGCGCATGGCGCCAGCACCACTGCTGCGGCGCATCAAGCCGGCTTTGCCGATCTGGCGCACATGAGCCGCAACTTCTCGGGTACTTTCGGCGTGGTGCCTTCCGAGCTGCAAAAGATGACCATTGCGTTCAAGCGTGAGCCGCTGTGAGGGCGTAAGATGGCCTGATAGGAATTTCCCAAAAAACAATACGTGGAGAAGACATGGAAACCGCAAAGCAACGCCAGATCGACATCCTGCTCGCCAAATATACCGAGAGCCATCTGAACCCGGTCAATGAAGCCATCCATTGCGTGTGCGTGCCGGCCATTGTGCTGTCCTTCCTTGGGCTGATCTGGTCCATCCATCCGCTCGCCGCCCTGGCTGCGACCATCGTTTCGTTGCTGTACTACCTCAGCCTCTCGCTACCGTTCGCCTTCGCCATGCTGATCATGGCATCAAGCATGCTGTGGCTGCTGCAGATCACGCCACCCGCAGCCGTGCTGCCCGGTTCCATCGCGGTCTTCGTCGTTGCCTGGATCGGCCAATTCATCGGCCACAAGATCGAAGGCAAGAAGCCATCCTTTTTCGATGATTTGCGCTTCCTGCTGATCGGCCCGCTGTTTGTTCTGGGCGTGCTGTTCCGTCGTTTCCACATCGCCTACTGAGGATGCGTATCGCCATCCTCGGCGCCGGCTCGATCGGCGCCTATCTTGGCGGCTGCCTCATCGCCGCCGGGGCCGACGTGGTCCTGATCGGGCGTGCGCGCATGGCGCAAAACATCGCCGCGCACGGCTTGCACACGAGCGATCTGCAAGGGCGCAAGCACGACTTGATTGCGGCGCAAATCCGCTACGAGCAAGACCCGGCGGCGCTGCGCGATGCCGATCTGATCCTGGTCACGGTCAAGAGTGCGGACACGGCGGAAGCCGCGCAACTGATCGCGGCCGATGCGGGCGGGGGCACGCTGATCGTCAGTTTCCAAAACGGCATAGGCAATGCCGACGTGCTGCGCGCCGCGTTGCCCCATTGCGCCGTGCTCGGCGGCATGGTGCCCTTCAACGTGGTGCAGATGGAAGGCAACCGCCTGCATCGCGGCACGGAAGGCGAGCTGATGACGGAAGTCTCGCCCGCGCTTGAAGCCTGGAAGGAAGTATTCGCCCAGGCTGCGCTGCCCTTGATCGAGCGCCAGGATTTCCGCGAGGTCCAATGGGGCAAGCTGCTGCTCAATCTCAACAACCCCATCAATGCCCTATCGGATTTGCCGCTCAAGACAGAGCTGTCACAGCGCGCCTATCGCCGTTGCCTTGCCGATTTGGTCGAAGAAGCGCTTGCCGTGCTGGCAGCCGCCGGCATCGAACCGGCGCAGATAGGCCGCATCGCCCCACGCAAGCTGCCCATGGTGTTGCGCCTGCCCGACTTCATTTTCACGCGTCTGGCGAAGGCCATGCTGCGCATCGATCCGGAGGCCCGCTCCTCGATGTGGGAAGACTTGCAGGCCGGGCGGCGCACGGAAGTGGACTATCTGAACGGTGCCGTAGTCAAGCTGGCTGTATCGGTGGGACGCGAAGCACCGCTCTCGCATCGGATGGTACGACTGGTGCGGCAGGCGGAAGCGGGCAAGGTCAAGGGTATGCCGGGGCCGCAATTGCTTGCGGCCCTTCACGGCCGATGAGTCAATTCATCTGATTGCGTATCTCGTCCTGTTGCTGCGGCTGCGACTGCGGTGTGGTGGCTTGCGGCTGCATTTGCTGCTGCGGCGCGCTGGTCGGCGCCGGGGTCGACTCATCGGCCGGCACCGTCACCGTCAACTCGCGGATGTCGCCGCCACCGGCCACGCTGCCCGATACCGTGCCTTCACGCTGGCGCCGTTCGCACAGGTCGCGGTCCTCTTCATTTTTGAACACCTGGCAGCGCGCCAGCGCGTTCTGTTCGAAGTTGGTATTGAATTTTTCCAGCTTGCCGTTCTTGGCGTCGTTCAAGGCGGCGCCGGCTTCGCGCAGGCAAGTCTTCTTGCTCTCGCCGGTCTGGCCATTCAGGCATTCGGTCTTGTCCTGCTTGTAGTTGGCTTGGGCTTGCGCCACCGATTCCGCGTGGGCCGAGGCGATGGCGATTGCCGGCAACAGGCAGGCCAAGGCGAGGCGGCGCACGATGCGCAGCGAGTCATGAGTGTGTATGCGTTGCATGGCTTTCTCCTTTCAGAAGACACGCCCTGCATAAGGGGAGATTCTCGTTGTTGCAGATAAAACCCTCCCCGCCGCGCCGGATGACGCGGATGCAATTCGCGGAGCGTGGAGTTCGGAAGTTGGATGCGTTTCGTGCGGAAAAATTCCGTGTTGCGACAATGAAACGATTATTGCCGGCGCGCCATCGCCTCGCCGATGGTCACCAGCACCGGGCCGGCGAAACCCGTCAAGCCGTTCTGCAATTCGCCCAGCGTGAGACGCAGAATGCGCTCGTTGGGGAGGCTGCAATTCTCGATCACCAGAACCGGCGTCGATGCTGGCCGGCCCAGGGCCAGCAAGGCCTGTGCCGTCTGCACCGCTTCGCGTCCGCCCATGTACTGCACCAAGGTATCGCAATCGGGGAAGGTCAAGGGCGCGCTGTGGTCGGGCGCGGAGGAAGACGTGAAGAAAGCCACGCTGCGCGCGACGCCGCGCTTGGTCAGCGGCTGCCGGCTTGATGCGGCGGCGGCAAAGGCGGTGGTGATGCCGGGTACGACTTCGACCGCTATGCCGGCGGCTTCGAGCGCATGCAGCTCTTCGTCGGCACGGCCGAACAGCATCGGGTCGCCGCCTTTGAGCCGCACCACCAGGCCGTGCTGTTGCGCAGCCTCTACCAATTGCTGGTTGATCGAATCCTGCTGCGCCGAAGTCTTGCCGGCGCGCTTGCCCACGGCGATTTTTTGCGCCTGCGGGCACAGCGCCAGCATTTCCGGGGTCACCAGGGCATCGTGCAGCACAACATCGGCTTGCGCCAGGATGCGTGCGCCGCGCACGGTGATGAGGTCGGCAGCTCCTGGGCCGGCACCTATCAGGTAGACCTTGCCGGCCATGGATCAGGCAATGCTGATCATGCCCGCCGCCACCGTCTGGTGCGTCACTTCATCGATCAGGATGAAGGAACCCGTGGAGCGGATGTGGGCGTAATCGTCGGCAGCCAGCGGCTGCTGCACGGTCAGGTGGATGCGCGCGATATCGTTCAGCTTCAAGCCGCCGTTGTCGCCCGATGGCTCGCGCTTTTCCTGGGTGTTCACGTCGAGCAGGGTTTCGATCTTCGTCACGCGCGCGGCTACCTGGCGCGTGGTGTGCTTGAGCCAGTATTTGCGGCGCGTGTCGAGCGGCTCTTCCGAGAGCCAGCACACGTCGGCCACCACGTTCTTCAGCAGCGTGGCTGGCTGGCCGGCGCACACCAGCATGTCGCCGCGCGAGATGTCGAGATACTCTTCCAACAGGATGGTCACGGACTGGCCGGCGCTGGCTTCTTCCAGCGAGGTATCCAACACCTTGATGTCTTTGACCGTGGCGCTGTGGCCGCCCGGTTGCACGGTGAGCTTGTCGCCGCGCCTCACCTTGCCGGCTTCGATGCGGCCCATGTAGCCGCGGAAGTCATTGGCTTCATGGCCGTTGTGCCGCGCCACCAGTTGCACCGGGAAGCGCAGCGGTTCCTCATGGGCTTCGTCGTAGACGGTGAGGGACTCGAGCAATTCGATCAGCGTCGGGCCCTTGTACCAGGCCAGCTTGTCGCTGGCATCGACCACGTTGTCGCCCGCGAGAGCGGACAGCGGAATCGCATGCACGTCCTTCAAGCCGAGCTGGGTGGCGAATTCCTTGTAAGCCTTGATGATGCGGTCGTACACGGACTGGTCATAGTTCACCAGGTCCATCTTGTTGACGGCCACGATCACGTGCTCGATCTGCAGCAAATGGGCGATGGTGGAATGGCGCTTGGTCTGGATCAAGAGATCGACGCCGCCATCTTCGCGCAGCTTGACCTTGGACACGTCGATCAGGATGATGACGGCGTCGGCGGTCGACGCACCCGTGACCATATTGCGCGTGTATTGCTCGTGACCGGGCGTGTCGGCGATGATGAACTTGCGGCGCGGCGTGGCGAAGTAACGATAGGCCACGTCGATCGTGATGCCTTGCTCGCGCTCGGCTTCCAGGCCGTCGGTCAACAGCGACAGATCGATGGTTTCGCCCACGGTGCGCTTGTTCTTGGCGCGCGCCACGGCGGCGAGCTGGTCGGCGAAGATGCCCTTGCTGTCGAACAGCAGGCGGCCGATCAGCGTGCTCTTGCCGTCGTCGACCGAGCCCGCCGTGATGAAGCGCAGCAAGCCGCGCTCGGTAGCAGTATGGTCTTTCACATCTACAACGGCATTCATCAGAAATATCCTTCTTTTTTACGTTTTTCCATCGAGGCTTCGGACGTCTGGTCGTCCATGCGCGTGGCACCGCGCTCGGTGATTTGTGTGACGGCGGTCTCGGCGATGATGGCTTCCACCGTACCTGCGTCGGAAGCGACGGGGCAGGTGCACGAAATGTCGCCCACGGTGCGGAAGCGCACCATTTGCGTCTCGATCGTTTCGCCTTCACGCGCCGGCGTCAAGTCGGTCAAGGGCACCAGCAAGCCGTTGCGCGGAATCACCTGGCGCTCATGCGCAAAATAGATCGGCGGCAGCGCCAGCTTTTCGCGTGCGATGTATTGCCACACATCGAGTTCGGTCCAGTTCGAGATCGGGAACACGCGCATGTTCTCGCCGGGGTGGACGCGCGTGTTATACAAGTCCCACAGCTCGGGGCGCTGAGCCTTGGGGTTCCATTGGCCGAATTCGTCGCGGAACGAAAAGATGCGCTCCTTTGCGCGCGCTTTTTCTTCATCGCGGCGCGCGCCGCCGATGCAGGCGTCGAACTTGAATTCGGAAATCGTCTCCAGCAGCGTCACCGCCTGGGCTGCATTGCGCGAGTCGGTCAGCGGGTTGCGCAGGCGCACCGTGCCGCGCTTGATCGAATCTTCCACCGAACGCACGATCAGCTTTTCGCCGAGCTCGGCGGCGCGGCGGTCGCGGAATTCGATCACTTCCGGGAAGTTGTGCCCGGTATCGATATGCACCAGCGGGAAGGGGAAGCTGCCGGGGCGGAAAGCCTTCTCGGCGATGCGCAGCAGCACGACGGAATCCTTGCCGCCCGAAAACAGCAGTGCGGGATTGGCGCACTCGGCCGCCACTTCGCGCATGATGTGGATGGCTTCCGATTCGAGCCAATCGAGGTGCTTGTTGCTTGCCGCATCGGCAAACATTTTTTCTACGACGGTATTCATAATGTGCTTACAGGTACTTGCTTGATTCTGACCAGCTTGCCGTCGACGACGTGCAAGCCGCATTCCTTCGATTCCGGGTTTTCCCACCACCAACGCCCGGCGCGCACATCTTCGCCGGGCTGGACGGCGCGGGTGCAAGGTTCGCAGCCGATCGAGGGGTAACCCTTGTCGTGGAGTACATTGTAAGGCACCTTGTTGCCCCGAATGTAGTTCCAGACGTCGTTTTCCGTCCAATCGGCCAGCGGATTGAACTTGGCCAAGCCATGTCCGGCGTCGAATTCCTCGATTTTCAGCTCGCTGCGCGTGGCCGACTGCTCGCGCCGTTGCCCCGTGATCCAGGCCTTTTTGCCCGCCAGGGCGCGTTTCAAGGGTTCAACCTTGCGGATGCGGCAACATTCCTTGCGCAGATCCACGCTGTCGTAAAACGCATTCAAACCGTTTTGCGCCACGTATTGCTCAACCGCTGCCGCCTCCGGCCGGAACAGCTCGATGTCGTAGCCATAGGTTTCCTTGACCTTGCCGATCACGGCCAGCGTTTCCGCATGCAGGCGCCCGGTTTCAAGCGAAAAGATGCCGATGGGCAGCTTATTGCGCAGGATCAGGTCGGTCAAGACCATGTCTTCGGCGGCCAGGCTGGAGGCCAATACCGCGGGCGAAAACTCCGCCGCCACGCGCTGCAGCACAGCCAAGGTATCTGCGGCCAGTTTTTCCAAATTTGCGCTCAAGCTTGCACCCCTGACCTATCTACGCGGCGGAACAGCGGCGATTTGATATGCCACGATTGCTGGTAAGGTTCGGAAAAGTCGCTCAAGCCCTTCAAGGCATCCTGGATACTGCGGTCGGAGCGCGTGGCGAAGGCATCGAAGCCCACACGCTGCATGAAAAACAATTGATCGCGCAGCACGTCGCCAATGGCGCGCAATTCGCCCGTGTAACCGAGACGTGCACGCAGGTTGTACGCGATGGAATAACCGCGCCCGTCGGAGAACTTGGGAAAGTCCACGGCGATCACGGGCAGGTTGTTCACGACTCCCTTCAACACTTCAGGCCGTTCATCGCTGGCAAGCCAGACGCCGACATCGGCGCGGCTATGCAAGGCCGGCTGCGCCTGCCAAACGGCCAGGGGCACGATGCTCTTGGCTGGCACGGCAACGGAATCAGCCGTTTCGCCTTCCTGCAGCTTCAACAGGTTCCAGTCGTCTTGCACGATCTGGCGGTTCTTGATGATTTCACGCATAAGCGTCTTCTCCAACGGGCACGCCGCACTTGATCTGGGTGGCGTAAACATGTTCCTTGAACGGCGCGACGCCGATGCGCTGCACGGTATCGATGAAACGCTCATCTTCCGTGCGCTCCTTTACATACACGTTCAAGAGGCGCGCGATCACTTCCGGCATCTGGTGCGCCGAGAACGAGGGGCCGATGATCTTGCCGATCGCGGCATCGTCGCCTTGCGCACCGCCGATCGAGACTTGATACCACTCCGCGCCATCCTTGTCCACGCCGAGCACGCCGATATTGCCGATATGGTGGTGGCCGCAGGCGTTGATGCAGCCCGAGATATTCAAGTCGAGTTCGCCGATGTCGTGCTGGAAATCGAGATTGTCGAAACGCTCGGCAATGGCTTCGGCGATCGGGATCGACTTGGCATTGGCCAAGGAGCAGAAATCGCCGCCGGGGCAGCACACGATATCGGTCAGCAAGCCGATGTTTGGCGTAGCCAGACCTTGCGCCTTGATCTCTTGCCACAGGTCGAACAGCTTGGAGAGTTCCACGTCGGCCAGCACCAGGTTTTGCTGGTGCGTGACGCGCGCCTCGCCGAAGCTGTACCGGTCGGCCAGGTCGGCCACGAAATCGAGCTGCTCGGCAGTGGCATCGCCGGGCGGTACCCCGGTTTTCTTGAGCGACAGGATCACGGCGGCATAGCCTGCCACCTTGTGCGGGCGGACGTTGCGCTTGACCCAGTTGGCGAACGCCTTGTTCCCGGCCAGATGCGCCTCGTAGCCGGCATCCTGCGCCGGCAGCACAGCGTAGGCGGGCGGGGCGAAGTAAGCCGACACGCGCTGCAATTCCTCTTCGGTCAGCGTGCCCGGACCGTCCTTCAAATCGGCCCATTCGGCATCGACCTGCTTGCGGAATTCCTCAATGCCCAGTGCCTTGACCAGAATCTTGATGCGCGCCTTGTACATATTGTCGCGCCGGCCGTATTGGTTGTAGACGCGCAGAATGGCTTCGATGTAAGTCATCACGTGCTGCCAGGGCAGGAAGCTGTGAATCTCGCTGCCCAGGATGGGCGTGCGGCCCAGACCGCCGCCGACCAGCACGCGAAAACCGATTTCGCCGGCATCATTCTTCACGATGTGCAGGCCAATGTCATGCATCTGCACAGCGGTGCGGTCTTCGCGCGCGCCATTGATGGCGATCTTGAACTTGCGCGGCAGGAAGGCGAATTCGGGATGGAACGTGCTCCACTGGCGCAGGATTTCGCAATACGGACGCGGATCGACGATCTCGTCCGCCGCTACGCCGGCGAACTCGTCGGACGTGATATTGCGCACGCAATTGCCCGAAGTCTGGATCGCATGCATTTCCACGGCGGCGAGGTCGGCCAGGATCTGCGGCGTGTCTTCCAGCTTGATCCAGTTGTACTGGATGTTCTGGCGCGTGGTGAAGTGGCCATAGCCGCGGTCATACTTGCGCGCGATGTGCGCGAAGTTGCGTACCTGCTTCGACGACAAGAGGCCGTAGGGCACGGCCACCCGCAGCATGTAGGCATGGCGCTGCATATAGAGGCCGTTTTGCAGGCGCAGCGGGCGGAATTCGTCTTCGGTCAATTCGTCGATCAGGCGGCGGCGCACCTGGTCGGCATATTGCGCGACGCGCTCCTTGACGATGAGATGATCGTATTGATCGTAACGGTACATACTGGTCTCTCAAAAAATCAATTTATAGGCGACGCTGGTGAGCGTCAGCGCCAAAATGGCGCGCAGGAACTTTTCGGGAATCGAACGCGCTGCCAGCGAACCGAGCGTGATGCCCGGCACGGAGCCGATCAAGAGCGTGATCATCAATACCCAGTTGAGCGAACCGAGCCACCAGTGGCCGGCGGCGGCGATGGCCGTCAGCGGCACGGCATACGCGATATCGGTGCCGGCGATTTCGGCGGGCGACAGGCGCGGGTAAAGCAGCACCAGCAGCGTGGCGCCGATAGCACCGGCGCCGATCGAGGAAATCGTGACCAGCGTGCCCAGCAAGGCGCCCGTCAGAACAGTGGTAACAGCCAGCGCGCGGCCTTGCAACTGGCGCTCAGGGTTGGCGCGCATCCAGGCTTGCATTTTGCCACGGAACAACAGTGCGACAACGGTCAGCATCACCGAAGTTGCAATCGAATAGCGGATCACCTGGGCGACGCCCTCGTCCAGTGCGCCGAAATGGCGCAGGGCCAGGGTGGCGACGAGGGCGGCGGGCAGGGCGCCGATGCACAAAAGGCGCACGATGCCCCAATGCACGGTACCCTTGTAGCGGTGCGCAGCCGTACCGGCCAGCTTGGTCACCGAAGCAAAAGCCAGGTCAGTACCCACCGCCACCGTAGGCGAGACGCCGAACAGCAGGTTGAGCAGGGGCGTCATCAGCGAACCGCCACCGACACCTGTCAATCCCACCAGAAATCCCACGCCGAAACCGGCTACTACATAAGTAAAAGACATAAGGCCCCTTAGTCTGAAGCGTAGATCGTAATAAACTTATAGCTTATTCCAAACTATCAAGTAATCATTTGCTTATATGCTTATTGGATATAATCAAGCAGGCAAAATGAATGTTTACAAAAAGAAATATTGGCAAAATTAACAATGATGTAGGTTGTGCCGGCCGTCGCATGGTGAGAACCCGAGGTTGGGTTGAGCGCAGCGAAGCCCAACGTGACTCATCCGCACGTTAAATTCGCGCCTGCGGTATGAAGACGTCCCAGTTGTTGGGCTTCGCTGCGCTCAATCCAACCTACGAGGCCCTGGATTTTGTTGCAATGAGGAAATTCAAAAAACATGAACCTGCATCAACTCCGCTTCGTCCGCGAAGCCGTAAGACAAAACTTCAATCTGACTGAAGCCGCGCGCGCTCTGTATACATCGCAACCGGGCGTTTCCAAGGCCATCATCGAACTCGAGGAAGAGTTGGGCGTCGATATCTTCACACGCCACGGCAAGCGTATCCGCGGCTTGACCGAGCCGGGCCGCGCCGTCTTGAAGTCGGTCGAGCTGATCATGCAGGAAATCGACGGCTTGAAGCGCATCGGCAAGGAATTCGCCGCGCAAGACAGCGGCAGCTTCACCATCGCCACCACCCACACCCAGGCGCGCTATTCGCTGCCGAAGGTGGTGCAAGCCTTCACCCAGAAATATCCCAAGGTGAGATTGTCCTTGTTGCAAGGCAATCCCAAACAGGTGGCCGATATGGTATCGAAAGACCAGGCCGACCTTGCCATCGCCACCGAATCGATCGCCGAAGTCGACGGCTTGGTCACCATGCCGTGCTATCAGTGGGAACACGTCGCCGTGGTGCCGGCCGAACATCCCCTGCTCAAGGTGAAAAACGTCACCATCGAGGAAATCGCGGCCTATCCGCTGATCACCTACGACAGCGCCTTCGCCGGCCGCAGCAAGATCGACCACGCCTTCAGCCTGCGCAAGGTCCAGCCCAATATCCTGCTCGAAGCGATCGATGCCGACGTGATCAAGACCTATGTCGAACTCGGCATGGGCGTCGGCATCATCGCCGGCATGGCTTTCGATGCCGAACGCGACCGCGGCTTGCGCGCCATTTCGGTGGGTCACCTGTTCGGCACCAATGTTTCGCGCATCGCCGTAAAGCAGGGCGCCTACCTGCGCAGCTATGTATACACCTTTATTGAATTGCTGGCTCCTACCCTGAACCGCAAGCTGATCGAACAGATCATGTCCGGCGAAAAGGATATGTACGAGCTGTGACGACGGGCGTATTCCTCGCCGTTCTGTTCTCTGCGCTGCTGCACGCGAGCTGGAACGCGCTGGTCAAGGGCGGAGCGGACAAGCAATTGATGGCTGCGCTGGTGACGGGCGGCTCGGCGCTGCTGGCGCTGTGCTTTCTGCCCTTCCTGCCGCTGCCCGATGCGGCAAGCTGGCCTTTCATCGCCGGCTCGGTGGCACTGCAACTTGTCTACTTTCCCTTGCTGGCCGCCGCCTACCACCAAGCCGACATGGGCGTGTGCTATCCCATCATGCGCGGCGTGGCGCCGCTGCTGGTGGCGCTGGCGAGCATGCTGCGCTTGGGCGACCGCCTGCACCCGCTGGCCTGGATAGGCGTGGCCTGCATCTGTACCGGCGTGCTTGCCATGAACACCGGCTTGCACGCGCGCAACCGCAAGGGAGCCTTGCTGGCCCTGGCCAACGCCTTTGTCATTGCGGGCTATACGCTTAACGACGGCATAGGCGTGCGCCGCTCCGGCGCACCGCTCGCCTACGCCATGTGGATCTTCCTCCTGATCGGCTTGATGGTCGCCTCATGGACCGCAATCCGGCGCCCATCCGACCTGCGCGCGGCACTGGGCACGAACTGGCGCGCCGGCCTGTTGGGTGGCGCGGGTGGCATCGGTTCCTACGGCATCGTGCTCTGGGCCATGACGCGCGCGCCGATAGCCGAAGTGGCCGCCTTGCGCGAAACCGCCATCCTGTTCGGTGCGCTGATCGCCATGTTCTGGCTCAGGGAACGCATGCGCCGGCGCGGCGTTGCCGCTGTTGCCCTCATCGTCGCCGGCGCCATGGTATTGCGGCTGGCGTAAAAAAACGCCTGCCCTTGCGGGCAGGCGGCTGTTACTGCGGTTTGCCAGGTTTGCCGGAACTACATGAACTTGTAGTCGATCGACAAACGCAGCATGCGGCCTTCGGCGTCCTGCAGGCTGGTCGGGATGATGCCACCCACGCCGAATGCACGCAGGTCGGCCGGTGCGCGCTGCTGGAACAGGTTCAAGATGTTGGCGCTGATGGTCAGGTTCTTGAAACCGGTGTAGGCGAAGTAGTAGTCGACCGTCTGCGATCTCTTGACCCGGCATTGGTCCGGAGTGAAGTTGTTCGCAGCGCAGGCGGCAGCGTTCCAGGCCGTATCCGTATCCCCCTGCTGCAGCGAGGTGCCGGCGATGTAGTTCAGACGTAGCGAGTTCAGGTAATTCTCCCTATCAAGCGACACCGTCAGGCTGAAGTTATAGCGCGGATAGCCGTACTGGCCTGCCAGGTTGTCGTGGATGTCGCTGATCGAAGAGTCATAGTAGCCGATCAGGTAAGTGGCATCCATGGCCGTGCTCAAGCGTCCGATGCTGGTCTTGTTGCTGGTCTTGAAGCCGAAATCCACACCGCTGGTACGCTGCTCGGAAATATTTTCCATTTCGCGGATAACGTTTTGCAGCGGGCCGGCCGTGACCCCGTATTGGCTGATTTCAGCCGCCGTAAACGTCGGGTCGGAGCCAGCGTTGAGCGTCGAGCGGTTGAGCGTCACCCCTGACGGAAGCGGGGCTCCGCTAAGCAATTGCGCCGTGCTTTCCAGGCCGATCGTGTTCTTGCGGTTGATGTTCCAGTAGTCGACGGAACTGGTGAAGCCCTTGACCGGCTCCAGCACCATGCCCACCGAGACCGTGCGCGAGGTTTCCGGCTGCAGGTTGGGGTTGTTTTTCACTTCGTCGGCCAGACCGAACGAGCATTCATTGGCCTGAACCGATTCCGCGCGGGCGTACAGGATTGCCACTTGCGGATCGTTTGGCGCCAAGGAATTGGCCTTCGCGATCAAGTCGTTGGCCAAGGCCGTCGCTTGCGGGCAGCGTTGCGGGTCCGACGTGCCGGTATCGAAGGCGAACTTCAGCGAATTGGCGCTTTCGATCAGGTTGGGCGCACGGAAGCCGCGTTCTATCGTGCCGCGGAACAGCACGGAATCCGTTGGCGCGTAGCGCAGCGACAGCCTCGGCGAGAAGTGCGTCGGCAGGTTGGGATACTTGTCGGCGCGGACCGCCAGATTGGCTTCCAGGGTCTTCAGGATCGGCAGGTTCAGCTCGGCGTATGCCGATTCGGTGGTGCGGGCCGAGTCGGCTGCGCTGATGCCCAGGCCTACGATGTCGCCCGATTCCAGATTGGCAGTCGGACTGATGGTATAGCTTTCATGGCGGACTTCGCCGCCCAGCGCGAATTTGCTCGGGCCGCCAGGCAGGTCGAAACCGACGGAGCCGCTGATCTTGCCGTCCGCCCAGGTTTGCTTGTTTTCACCCGAGAAGCCGAATACCGGGAACAGCGTGTTCAGCACGGCGGCGCTGTTCTGTTTCCCGGGACGGTAACCGTTGGGCTGGTTGAAGAAATTGGGGTCGTTGGATTGGTAGTTCAACTGGACATTGGGGTTGAAGTCCACGCTGTAGTTATTGTAGTCGCCGATTTCCTGGATGAAGCCGCTGCTGCTGAAGTTGCCCTGCTCGCGCGCCGTGGTCTTCGAGGCCATCGTGCCGACGGCGGTTTCCCAGTCATAGTCCTTGAACGTGCCGCGCAGGCCGCCCAGTACGCGGTATTCGCTGCTGTCGACGTTCTGGTAGGACGGCGCATCGGTGAAGCGGTAGCGGAAGCCTACGCCGTCGTTGCCGGTCGGGTTGAACGGGTCCGATCCCAGAAGGCCAAGATAGTTGAAGGTCAGCGGCTTGCCGGTGGTGGGGTTGCCCCATTGCAGCGGGGCCAGACCGTCTCCGTAATAGGGGAAGGCGTTGATGTAATCGGTCTTGATCTTGGAATAGAACGCCTCGCCGAAAGCCTGGTTGCCGCCGCCGATGTTCAAGGTGCCCTGGGCATAGAAATTATCGCGCTCGGATTGCGGCACCGCCTGGAAGCGCTCGTAGCGGTTGTATTTGCACAAGCCGTTGCTGATCAGGCTGGGGTCGCAGCCGGCGGCCGGCGTGATGGTTGAGTCGACGAAGTTGCCCGGCCAGGAATAGCTGGAATAGCTGCCGAAGCCGGGCGAAGTCTTGGTCAAGGCCGGGTTGGTATAGCCCAGCAGATTGGTCCACATCACGTTGTCGCGCTTGTAAAAGTCCGCGTTGAACATGAGGTTGTAGCCGTCTTTATCGTAATCGCCGAAGCCGCCCGTGATCGACGCCTTGCTCGTGCCGAAGTCGCCGCTCTGCAACGAGTGGGTACGGTCGGCGCTGACTTCCACGCCTTCGAAATCCTTGCGCGTGATGATGTTGATGACGCCGGCAACCGCGTCGGAGCCGTAGATTGCGGAAGCGCCGACCTTCAGCACTTCAACGCGCTCGACGGCATCGAGAGGAATCGCGTCGACGTTGACGAACACCGAAGTGAAATCGGCCAGCGCATACGAGGGCAGGCGGCGTCCGTTCAACAGCACCAGCGTCGATTGTTCGCCGAGGTTGCGGAACGAGACGTTGGTAGCACCAGGTGCGAAACTGTTGGAGCCGCCGATGTCATTCAATACGCTGCCGGTCGATGCCGCAAGATTGTTGATCAGGTCGGCAATGTTGGTGGCGCCCTGGCGCTGGATGTCGGCACGCGTGACGACCTGAACCGGCGATGCCGTTTCGACGTCGAGGGTCTTGATGTTGGAACCGGTGATCAGCACCTGCTGGGGCTGCTGATCCGTGCTGCTTTGCGCATGCGCTCCGGCGAAAGTGGTGCATGCGGCGACTGCCAATGCTACGCGTACGGCCTTGACTCCTTTTTTTTCTTCAAAAAACATAATCACTCCTTGGGTAATGGATAAATTTATAGTTGTTATTGGCGCTCATGCCGCGTCGAAAAGCCAAAAACAAGCCTGCCCCAGAGCTTGATCCGGCTGCGTTTTTTCGATACGGCGAGGTTTGATTATGAATAAGGCATGCTAAATGCGTTACAAAAACCGTGGAACTTTCTGCGATTTTCACAACACAATTTGCGGCATGGCGAATATTCGAGAGAATGTTCAATATCGCGGAAATAGGGAGAACAAATTTCTGTTTCGCAGGTCGATCACCAGATTTTGTATCGCAGAAATTTATTGTACGAAATTTAATAGAATGTATTTATGTCAACAAATTTAATGCGTATGGGAAACTTTTGATTGGCTTTGCCCAATTGTTCCATTCGACTTGCCGCGAAATGGGCATAATGACGCGCATTCTTTCTTCACCGGAATCCTCGACGCATGAAACTCGCCACCCTTAAAGACGGCACCCGCGACGGCCAACTGGCCATCGTTTCGCGCGACCTCAAGACCTGCGTGCTGGCCGATGGCATCGCCTCCACCATGCAAAAGGCCCTGGATGACTGGCACTTCATCGCGCCGCAATTGGAAGACCGTTACGATGAGCTCAACGCCGGCCGTGCCAACCGCAGTTTCGATTTCGATCCCAAGCGCTGCATGGCGCCGCTGCCGCGCGCCTTTCAATGGGCCGACGGCTCGGCATATGTGAACCACGTCGAACTGGTGCGCAAGGCGCGCAACGCCGAGATGCCGGCCAGCTTCTGGACCGACCCGCTGATGTACCAGGGCGGCGCGGACGACTTCATCGGGCCGACGGACGACATCGTGCTGGGTTCCGAAGAATGGGGCATCGATTTCGAAGGCGAAGTCGCCGTCGTCACCGACGACGTGCCGATGAACATTTCGCCGGCCAAGGCGCTGTCGCACATCAAGCTCCTGATGCTGGTCAACGACGTATCGCTGCGCAACCTCATCCCGGCCGAACTGGCCAAGGGCTTCGGCTTCTTCCAATCCAAGCCCGCATCAAGCTTCTCGCCCGTGGCCGTCACCCCCGATGAATTGGGCGAGGCCTGGCAAGACGGCAAAGTGCACCTGCCGCTGCGCGCCACCTGGAACGGCGTGCTGGTCGGGCAGCCCAATGCCGGCGTCGACATGGTGTTCAACTTCGGCCAATTGATCGCTCACCTGTGCAAGACACGCAACGCCCGCGCGGGCTCCATTGTCGGTTCCGGCACGGTGTCGAACAAGGAAGGGAAGAAGGGCTACACCTGCATCGCCGAAAAGCGCTGCCTCGAAATGATCGCCGACGGCGAAGCCAAGACACCGTTCATGAAGTTCGGCGATACGATCAAGCTCGAAATGCTAGACGGGAACGGCAAGTCGATTTTTGGGGCGATCAATCAGGCCGTGGCGGAGTTCGGCGCAAAGAAAGCGGACTGAGGAGCGGTGCCGGCATCAATTCGCGCTACCTTGCGCGTAGAGTTTGGCGATTCCCGCCTTGTATTCGGCAATGGGGCCGAGGCCTATCTTGGCGCGCCGTTCGTCGAGGTGTGCCTCGTCCTCGACGGGGTAGAGTTCTACCTTGCCGTCTGTGGTCTGGACCTGGCTGCCGTATAGCTGTTTCTTGCCGTCATACATCAGGTCGCGGTCTATACTCAGCGCAACGGTCGCCCACTCCAATTCACCGCGTTCCGCCGCCGCCTTCATGTCGGGCAGGCATTGCTTGAGCACGGGCGGGCTTTCATGCTGGACCAGCACCCAAAGTGCATGGACGCCCTGGTCGCCGATAAGGTCGGCATTTGGCCAGCCGTATTCCTTCAGGATCTCCTTGACCCTGGCTTCGTTTTTGGCATCGATTGTGGCCGTTGCTTGCTGATGCACAGCGTCGTTCGTTCGAATCTCGGCGAAACGGACTTTCTGGTCTGCCGCTTCCATTTCAATGATTTCCCTCGATAATTTGAGGTCGGAACCGCTTTCACGCACGAGCTTGAAATCGAGGTGAAGCGTTTCGTCTGTCGCCGCGATGGATTTTTGCGCGGTCAATGATCCCCATCCCGGCGCTCTTGCAGTGACGTAATATTTGCCGGGTGACAGGCTTATGCGGTAGCGGCCGTCACTGGCTTCGGCGTAGAACACGTCGCCCTCGTCATCGCTGATGCGATAGGCACCCACGATGGCGCCGTCGGGGAGTGCGCCGGCAGCGGTTTGTAGCGTACCTTCCACCGCGATGGTGGGGCCGCCCAGCCGCAGCACCTGCTTGTCCAGCCGCCCCGTTTCGGGAATCGCCAGATTGCCGATGAATGCCGGCCCCATCCCGGGCGCGGTGGCGGTTGCGCCATACAAGCCCGCAGGCAGTCCTTGCAGCAGGAAGTGCCCTCGCGCGTCGCTATGGCTCCGATGGCGCAAGATATTTCCTTCGGCGCCAATCTGCGTTTGGCGCTGATTTGCGGCAACGAGCGCATTGGCAACGGGCTTGCCGTCCTGATCGAGGACATTGCCTTCGAGCTCGCCGGCATGCGTGGACAGGGCGAAGGCAAAGCCGAGCATGGCCAAAGCGATTTGGTGGGGGCGGACGAGATGCATCATGTTGTGACGGGTCAGAATCCTGTTCTCAAAAACAAAAAAACGCCTCGGCGCCAAGCCGACAAAGTGAATATAAATGAATTAGTGCCGCCGGTCACCTGTAATGATTGGCAGGTGGTCATGTGGGCGTCCGGAATGGCGACCCGCCCGAAATAAGGCGGGTCGGGCAAATTATGGCGAGGGAGGCTGCGACAGCGGGCAAGGGGGAAGGTCAAGCCGCCAAGCGCGCCTGCGTCCGGCATCCATCCATCAGGAAGCTCAACCCGATCACCAGCACCAGCTCGCCCTCGGCGGAACGCGCCGTGCCCGCAATCCCCGGCACGCTCAAGGCCGTCATCGGCTTGATCACGAGGTCGGCCGTGCCGTCGACCGAGGCCACGGAGAGGATATAGGGGCTCGGCACCGCCATCACGATGCCGACTTTTTCCGTATTCGCCTCATAGCCCAGGATGCTCGACAGCGAGAGCACCGGCAAGGGCCGGCCCTGGTCGCGCATCACCGGGGCGCCCCCGACTTCCTGAAATTCGTCGGGTAATTCCACCACGCGTTCCACCACGGCCATTGGCATGGCCAGGGCAGCGCCAGCGGTGCGCACCATCAGTGTCGGCACGATGGAAAGTTCGATCGGCAGCCGGATCGAGAAGCGCGTGCCCAGGCCCAGCCGCGAATCGATGCGTATCGTGCCGCGGTGCTTTTCCACGGCAGTTTTCACCACGTCCATGCCCACGCCGCGGCCGGAGACGGACGACGCCACATCCTTGGTCGAAAAGCCCGGCAGGAACACGAGCTGGAAGGCTTCGTCGTCGGTCTGCGCGGCGTTTTCGCTGATCAAGCCCTTGGAAATCGCCTTGTCGCGCAACTTTTTCGGGTCCATGCCCTTGCCATCGTCGGACAGTTCGATCATCACGCTCGAAGCTTCCTGCCAGGCTTTGAGCGAAATGATGGCCTTGGCCGGTTTGTTGGCGGCGGCGCGGTCCGGGGCTTCCTCGATACCGTGGTCGAGCGCATTGCGCAGCATGTGCACCAGCGGGTCGTACAGGCTGTCCACCACCACGCGGTCGACTTCGGTCTCGGCGCCTTCGATGACGAGCTCCACATCCTTGCCCAGTTCCTTGGCCAGCTCGCGCACCAGGCGCGGGAATTTCTGGAACAGGCGCCCCACCGGCTGCATGCGCGTGGACAGCGTGGCGCGCTGCAGTTCGCTCGAATAGCGCGAAGCGCGGTTCAGCGTTTCGGCCAGCGCCGACATCAGCGTGGCGGCATCGCCTTCGAACTGGAACTGGTTCAATTTTTCCAAAAGCACGGCGGCCTGGTTGGCCGCCTGCACCGATTCGCCCGCCACTTCGAGCAAGGCATCGAGCTTGACCGAATCGACGCGTATGCTGTCTTCCTTGACTGGCGCGTTGACCATGCGTTCACCGCCGGCCGGCGCAGCCTTGGGAGCCGGCGCAACTGCGGCAACCGGAGCGGGCGCGGCGGCTTCGAGAGTCTCTTCTTCCTCGGCCTCGTCATGCGCGGCGGAACCGGCGGCGTCGGCGGCAACCTGCGCATGCGGCGGCACCACGGCATTGAAATACGCCACCCAATCGAGATCGGCCGCGTCGGTATGCACGCGCGGAGCGGCCTTGGCCTTCGGTTTTGCAGCGGGTTTCGGCGCCGGGGCCGGTGTGGGCGCCGGCTTGGCCGCGCCCTTGCCTTCGATGGCGGCGGTCAGGCTGGTGGCCAGGTGTTCCGGCATGGCAGGCAGCGATGCGGGTTCTGCGCCCGCCGCCAGCTGGTTCAACTGGTCGGCCACGAAACCGTTGGCTTCCAACGATGCCTCGATCGCTTCGGGCGTCACGGGCGCCTTGCCCGTGCGCAGCGCATCGAACAGGTTTTCCGTCAGATGGCAGGCCGACACCATGGCCGGCAGATTCATGAAGCCCGCGCCGCCCTTGATGGTGTGAAAGGAGCGGAAGAGGGCATTGAGCGTATTCGGGTCGTCGGGATTGCGCTCCAGCGACATCAGGTGCTCTTCCACGTTCGTCGAGAGGTCCAATGCCTCGACGACGAAATCCTTGAGCATGTCATCCATCAGAACCCCAGGTCGGCAAGTAAGCTATCGACGTCGTCCTGGCCCATGGCGGCGGCGGGCACGGAGGGCCCCTGCATCAATCCCTGGGGCTCCTTGGCGGCCGCTTGCGCCGCTTCCATGGCCGCGCGCGTTTCGGGCGGCGCGTTGTCGAGCAGCAGCTGGGCCAGTTCCCGCTCCGCCGCCTGCGTGATCGTCACGATCTTCTTGATCAACTGGCCGGTGATGTCCTGGAAGTCTTGCGCCATCATGATTTCCAACAGGCGCGCCTTCTCGGCATCGGTGGCGTCGGACACCGCCGCGGCAAACTGGCGCGAATCGGCGGCCAGGCTCTTGAACTCGTCGACGCCCATCTTGCCTTCAAAGAGCTGGCCCCAGCGCGAATCCATGTCCTTGGATTTCTTTTGCAGCAGGTCAAGCTCGGGCATGCCGACGTCCACCGCGTTCAACACCTTGTTGGCCGCCTGCTCGGTCAGGGAGCCGATGTATTCCAGCCGGTCTTGCGCATCGGTGATCTGGCTCGCCACCGAAGACAGCGACTGGTCATAGCCCAGCTGGCGCAGGGAATCGTGCAGCATGCGCACGATACCGCCCAGGCGCTCGAACATCGGCTTGCCGGACTGGTCTTCTCCCTCGCCTTCACCGGCTTCCGCAGCGGGAGCGGCTGCTGCCGGGGCGCTGATTTCATCCTTCCTCTCCGCAGATACCTGGTCGAACAGTGCTTCTAAATCGTCTGCGTCATCGGTCATGGTGCAATCCTGAAGTGAATGGAATGGGCTGAATGCAAAATCTGCCACTCTCCGCGCAAAGCGTCAACGACAGCGCAAAAACCCTGTTTATCCCAAGCAATAATACCTAGATTTATGCGGACTGCAACGGGATTCGCCTCAGGTGGCGTCGTCGTTGCTACGATACGACGCGAACGTAAACGATGGTTAAATGGGATTGACGACTGAAGTCGCTGCATATGCTTGGCTTATGGCAACATTTGGCCCGGTTACCAACGATGGCCGCCAATGCTGCTACAATCCGGCATCGGCACAACCCTCCGGAAATCCGAAGAAGAAAAAGGGAGCCGCTCTATCACCCCAGGCAGATCGTTCTGCCGACATGCTCGACCGAGCGCTAGAGTTCCCCCGATTCTTCCAGGTTTCCACCGTGCCGGCCGCATGGCGACGAACGCCATGCGCGACGAATTTTTCATTTTTCAAAACAATAAAAATATATGCAATTGATCGATATTGGCGTCAACTTCCATTCCAAACAACTGGCCGGCAAGGCGGAAGCCCTGCTGGCGCGAGCCCGCAAGGCCGGTGTGTGCGCCATCCTGGCCACCGGCACTTCGTCGGCGGCAAGCAACAAGGCCGTGACGCTGGCGCAAGCGCAGCCCGACGTCTATGCCACCGCCGGCGTGCACCCGCACGACGCTTCGCAATGGTCGGCCAGCACGGCGGTGACCATGAAGCGCCTGTGGCAACAGCCCAAGGTGGTCGCGGTGGGCGAATGCGGCCTGGACTACAACCGCATGTTCTCGCCGCGCGAGGCGCAACGCATGGCGTTCGAAGCGCAATTGTCCGGCGCGCTGGAGACCGGCAAGCCGCTGTTCCTCCATTGCCGCGACGCCCACGAAGACTTTCACGCCATGCTGCGCGAAGCGGCGCAAGCGGGGGCGCATGGGGTGGTGCATTGCTTCACCGGCACGGCGCGCGAGGCCCAAGCCTATCTCGAACTGGGCTTCGACATTGGTGTGACGGGGTGGGTGACCGATCTGGCACGCGGGCAGGATTTGCGGGCCGCGGTGAAGGAAATTCCCCTGGCCCGGCTGCATCTGGAGACCGATGCGCCTTACCTGCGACCGAAGAAGGCGCCGAAAGGGGAGGGGTTCAATGAGCCGGCTTTCCTGCCTTATGTGGCGCGGGAGGTGGCGGCGCTGCTTGGGGATGTGACGGCGGAGGAGGTGGCGGAGGCTTGTACGGCGAATAGCCGTAGATTGTTCAGACTACGGCCGCAAGAGTAAGACACCCCTCTCCCGCCTGCGGGAGAGGGGTGTCCAGCCGGAGCGTGCTTCAAGCAGCGCGAGATTTGGCAGTCGCTACCACCGCATTCGCCCGCCGCTGCAACACAAAAATCGGCTGCGCCCACTGCGTATCCTTCTTCTTCTTGCTCGTAATCAGCGTCAATTCCGAAGGATCGTACACGTCCGTGTTATGCGTCAAAGGCGTGGTCATCAAATACTGCGCCTCGGTATTCTTCAAGAACTCGCCGACGAGCTGAATATTGCGGATATCCAGGTGGGCAAACGGCTCGTCGATGAACACAAAGCCGCCTGTGCCATCTTCCGACTTGAGCAAGCCAACGAGAAGAATCAGCGACTTCATCACCTGCTGCCCACCCGAGGCTTCGCCGTCGTTCAGACCGATCGGGCCCTTGCCGTCGAACTTGAAGCGCACGTGCAAGCCCGCTTGCGCCAGCAGCAAATCGTCGTTTTCCAGCCGCACCGGGTCGGCATTGACCTCGATGCCGGCCAGTTCGCCCAGTTCCTTGATGTTGCGCGTGTAAGCCCTGATCGTATAGCGCAGGCGCTCGATATAGGCGCCGCGCGCATTGGCCGTGGCTTCGATGGCGCGGTTGTTCTGGTAGCGCCGCTCCTCGGTTTCGGTCTGGCGCTGCATGAGCTGGTTGTGCAGGCGCAGGTGCTGGTCCACCACGGTGACGTCGGTTTCCCAATCGTCGCGTTCCAGGTCGTGCATCAGGCTCTTGACGCGCAATTCCACCTGGTGCGCGTTCTGGTGTTCGGCAACCAGTTCCGCGCCGCGCGCCGCCTTGCGCCAGTTGTAGGGCAGGGCGCGCCAGGTGTGGCGCATTTCAACCAAAGACCTGGCATGCGCGCTGCGCTCTTCGCGCTGCTTGCGTTCGGTGGCGCGCAGCCCGCTTTCGGCATCGGCCAGGCTGTTCTTCGCACCATGCCAGGCGGCATCGGCACGGGTGCGCGTTTCGGTCGCGCTCTTCAACAGGGGATAGAGCTCGCCCAGGCGCGTGCCCACTTCCAGGCGCTCCGCCTTCAGGGGCACGGCGCCGCGCTCGGCTTCGCTGAATTCTTCCTGGCGTGCCATCAATTCCTTGGCCGCGTCGACCCCGGCCAGGCGCGCCTTCAAGCCGCTGACCTCGCCAGCCAGCTTGCCGATCTTGAGCGTCAAGGCATCTTCCTCGGCTTCCAGCGCCGGCAAGCCGCGCTGCAGGGCCGCCAGTCGCTGCGATTTGCCGGCTTGGCCGAAGCGGTAGCGCGCCACGTCCACGTGCAGCGAGCGCCCGCCGCGCCGTTCGCGATGGAAGGCTTCCGGCGTGATCCACTCATCGTGATCGCCGCGCATGCCGTCTTCCACAGAATCGACCAGGCGGATGCGTGCCAATTGCTCGATCAGCCAGGCCGGCGCCGGCGCATCGAAGCGCACCACGGACAACAGCGTATTCTTTTCGGCCTTCTGCGCATTCACCCGGTCCGCCACGATGAAGTGCCCATAGCGTTCCTTCTCGCCCACCCGGTAAGCCGCCGCCGCATCCTTGGCCTTGTCGAGCAGGATCACGAAGGCGGAAGAGCGCAGCACGCCTTCCACGGCGCCCTGCCAGCGCGCATCGGTCACCTCGATAATATCGGGCAGCATGACGTGGGCGATGCCGGCGTCGTCCAGGGCGCGGCGCATGGCGCGCACGTTTTCCGGGTCGGGCAGCGTGGTCTTGCCTTGCAGCGCGTCGATGGCTTGCTTGTCGGCGGCCAGGCGGGCGGAAATCTTGTCGCGCTCCTGGCGCAGGGCCAGGAGTTCGGTCTCGCTCTTTTCCAGCGCGGCCGTCACTTCGCCGATGTCGGCGCCCGATTCGTCGGCCAGCTTTTGCAGGCGCTGCTTTTGCTCGAGCAGGCTTTCCTTGGGCTTCAGCTTGCTGTTGATCTCTTGCAGCTTGGCTTCGAGCGTGGTCTTTTCCGCTTCGAGCGAGGCTTCGTTCTGCTGCGCCGCCGTCAGCGTGGCGGCGCGCTGCGCCAAATCCGCCCGCTTGTCCGACAATTGCGCATCCTGCGCCTTGAGCGAGGCACGCGCATCGCGCAGGTTCTGCCCCAGCCGCGCCGCGCGTTCGCGCGCTTCATGGTATTCCAGCGTCGGCAGAATCTCTTCCTGCAAATCCTGCTTTTCCTTGTTCAAGCCTTCCCAGCGGTGGTAATTCGCCACGCGCAGGCGCAAGCCTTCGAGATTGGTTTTCGAGGCTTCCAGTTCCGCCTCGAAACGCTGCAATTCGCTCTCGGTATCGCGCTGGTGGCGCTTCGCTTCGTCATAGGCGTCCAGCACTTCCTTGTCGCCGAACACCTGGAACACCAGGTCCAGCAACTGGCGCGGCGCGTATTCGCACAGCTTGTCGGTCTCGCCCTGCTCCAGCGCCAGCACTTTGGCCATGGCAGGCGACAGGCCGGCATTGGCCAAGCGCTTGCGGTAGGCTTCCACGCCCAGCCAATCGCCGGCATCGGTGATGCCTTCGATCTCGACGGCGCCGCCGCGCATCAGGTATTGGCGTTTCCAGTCGCCGCCGTTCTTCTGGATCTGGCAAAACAGCGTGACTTCGTCGTCGCTGAAAAAGCCCGAGGCGCGGAACGGGCGGTTCGAAAGCTGCTGCCCCATCGGCTTGTTGTCCACCACGGCGCGAATCCAGGCCGTCTGCTGGCCCGAGTGGCGCGCATAGTGCTTGTAGGTGCGGCCCATCGAGCAATCCAGCCCGAACAGCGTGCGCAAGGCATCGAGCAGGGTCGTCTTGCCCGAACCGTTTTGCCCGGCGATGGTGATGATCTTGGCATCGAGCGGGATGTTCTTGATGCGCTGCCAATAGTCCCAATGGACCAGTTCCAGGGATTTGATGTGAAACATGGGCTTATTCCAAATTCGTTCCGGTATCTTCGGCGGCTTCCGCAGCCGTTTCCGTGGCAACTTCGTCCGCTACGGGCTCTTCGGCGGGCTCTTCAACTGACTCTTCGGCAACCTCGTTCCCGGCCTTGGTCAACACCTTGACCGGGAAAGGCTTGCCGAACACATCGGCCAGCGCGCCGTTGATGATGCGCTCCTTGAGCACGTCGGTATCCATCATCAAGTCCAGCAGCGGGCCTTCCGAAATCGTGTCTGCCTTGCGCTCGATGAAACCTAGCTTGGCCAACTGGCCCAGGTTCATGTCCATGCGCGTCTTCTTGCCCAGCTTGTCGCCGAAGTCCGCCAGCAGGGCGCGGTAGGAAATGCCGAGCGACACCTCTTCCGCGCGCGGCAGCGGCTTTTCCTTGCCGAACATATCGTTCTGGTCGTCCTGCGCCAGTTGATGCGCTTCCTGCCGTTCGCGCTTGGGCAGGATGATCAGCGCCCAGAGCACCACCAGCAAGGCCACGCCGTCGCGCGCCAGGCCGAAGTTATTGTTTTGCCAGACTTCGCGCGAGCCGAAAATCTTCGGTTCCACGTCGCGCAGCAGGGCCAGCGTCACATGGTCGGCATACACGTTATCGACAAACTTCATGCCCACGGCGCGCAGGCGAGAATCGACGTCGCTGCGGAACTGCTCGTCCGACAGGGCGCGCCGCACCAGCTTGTCCTCGCGGCGCAGCGTCTGGTGCGTCATGAGGCGCGCGATCAGGATTTGGGTATCGTCGTTCATGCTGTTTCCTGCTTTTCTGTATTCGGTGCCACGCCTTTTTTCAGGACTGCGCGCGTGATGGCCGCCACATGAGGATCATCCAGCCTGGTCATTTCGTCGTGCGTCTCGAACTCGACCGGCAGCCGCGCCAGCTTGGCCGTGGCGCCTTGCAAGGCCGATTCGTTCGGGTCGCCCAACAGCGGCAGCATCGACGCACGGTAGGAAGCCACCGCAAAACTGCCCGGCAGCAGCACGTGCTGCACAGGTGCCGCCGTCTCGCCCTCGGCCGGCTTGAACGTGGCCAGGCGATCCAGCCAATCGTCCAGTTCCAGCATCATGGCGCTGGTTTCTTCCTGCGCCAGCGGCGCATCCTGGCCCGAAGGCAAGAGATCGGCAATGCTGGGCTTGGGCGGCGAAAGCAATTCGGCTTCGGCCACGTCCACCATCTCGGCCGGCGTGATGAACAGCGGCGTGACCGGGTGCGACAAGGCTTCGTCGGACAAGGCCGCGATATCGTCCAGTTGCAGCAGCCAGGTCTTGATATCGGTGGTCGAAAGGCCGGACTGGCCCAGGTGCACGCGCTGGCGCTCGATCTGGTTCAAAGCGCGCGAGAACATGCCCTGCATGTTGAGCAGTGCGCTCTGCGCCCGGCCGATGGCTTGCGCGGCGCGGTGCGTGGCGCTGTCGGCATTCGGGTCCGTCGTGATCGAATGGATGATGTGCGAACCCTTTTCCACCCAATCGCAAGCCAGGTGCCATTTCGCCTGCGAAGCGCGCAGGCGGAATTCGGAACCGGAAGCGATCGCATCGCGGAATTCCTCGGTCAGCTCCACCAGCCGGCCCAGCAAGTGCTGCAACTGCTCGGCCGAAATGCCGCCCACGGCTTGCGCCCCGGCCACCTGGGACAGGAGGAAACCCATCTCGACTTCATCATCGTTCTGGTTCAGCAGCAACAGGCTGTCCAAGGCTGCCAGCACGTTGCGCGCCGTGGCCGTCACGCGGTAGACGCCCTGGCCCTGGTCCCATACCAGCAACTGGTGTGAGCGCAGGCGCGACAGCACCGTCTCCAGGCTGTCCGGGTCCATGTAGGCCAGCTTGACGTTGATGTCGGCGCGCGTATAGGTGGGCGTATTCGGGTCGGAAGCCAGCTCACGCAAGACCAATAAGCGCACCAGCACGCCATCAAAGCCGCCGTGGAACAGCGCGGTAAAGGCCTGGATCGTGCCCTGCGACTTCTTCAAACGGTAAACCGCCTCGATGTCGTCAGGCGCCACACCGGGTTTGAAGTAAGCCTGCAGGGAATCGTCTTGGTCGGGCAAAGCGGGGGAACTGGGGGAATTCGAATTATTCTGCATCCCGCTATTGTAAGGCAGGGCGCGGTGCTTGCCTGTGAAAAACAGCCTTCAAAGCAATGCCCTCACCCGTAGGTTGGCGCTGAGCGAAGTGAAGCCACCGTGGCCCGGCCCAACATCGGCAGGTTATGCCAACACCTGCGGGGATAGTGGAAACGTAGGTTTGTTGGGCTTCGCTTTGCTCAACCCAACCTACAGCCGATGCTTGATCCACCGGATTTGCACGAAAATCGCCTGCTATTAGCCCCAATTGCCGACTTTTCCGAAATTGTGCGGCGCAATAGGCGGGTGTGCATAAAAACAAAATCTTTCCTGCTGGTATTTGACATGCCACCCTGTCATTGCCATTATCGTATCTGGTCGCTCCAGCAATCGAAATGCAGCAGCAATTCTTTCCAAAAAGGAATTTTGTCATGCCTGTGATCGTGGTCGCCAACCCCAAAGGCGGAGTCGGAAAAAGCACGCTGGCCACCAACCTGGCCGGCTACCTGACCTACCAGGGCCATAACGTCATGCTCGGCGACGTCGACGTGCAGCAATCCACGCGCTCCTGGCTCGATCTGCGTCCCGCCGGCCTGCCGCCCATCCAATCCTGGGAAATCGTCGACGGCCACATCGGCAAGCCGCCCAAGGGCACCACCCACATGGTGCTCGACACCCCGGCCGGCCTGCACGGCGGCAAATTCGACAAAGTCATGAAACTGGCCGACAAGGTCGTCGTCCCGCTCGGCGCTTCCATGTTCGACATCATGGCCACCCAGGCTTTTCTGCAAGAACTCAAGAATGTCGGCGGCAAGATGGAGATCGGCGTGGTCGGCATGCGCATCCATGCCCGCACCCGCGCGGCGGAGCAGTTGCAGCACTATGTCAACAGCCTGGGCCTGCCCGTGCTGGGCTTCATCCGCGATACGCAAAACTATGTGCAGCTGGCGGCGCAGGGGGCGACCATCTGGGATGCGGCTTATTCGCGGGTGGAGAAAGACTTGGAGCAGTGGGGCGAGTTGGTCAAGTGGGTGGAGAAGTAGGCGCCTACCTGTCAAAGTTGACAGACGGCACCTGCGGCAGGCCGGAGCAAAATCGCTATATGATTAGATAGACGATGGGAACGAAGCGTCTTCGCGCATGACACCTCGTTCTTGAAAGCCGACACAGTCTTTGTTGGCAAACATTGCGAACTCAATCAGGAACCCACATTCATGACCTCAGCTGCTGAAAGTCTGCTTGCGCCAGGCGACCAAGACACCCTCAGGCAGCTTGAACTCGCCAACACCTTCTTTAACCACAGCGTGAGTTGCCTGGTGCTGCTCGATCGCGATTACAACTTCGTTCGGGTCAATGAAGCCTATGCGAAGGCATGCAAACGCGACATCAGCGAATTTGCCGGACGCAACCATTTTGAGATGTACCCGTCGGACACGAAATTGATTTTCGACGAGGTGGTGCGCACCAAGCGGCCTTTCGTAACATTCACCCGGGCATTTGAATTTCCCGATCAGCCGGAACGCGGCGTCACCTACTGGGACTGGACCCTGGTGCCCGTGCTCGATGCCCGCGGCGAAATCGAATATCTCGTGTTTTCCCTCGTGGAAGTGACGGAAAGAAAGCGCGCCGAAGAAGCCCTGCGCGTGGCAGCCCTGGTGTATCAGCACAGCTCGGAAGCGATGATGGTGACCGACGCCGAAACCAAAATCCTGGACATCAACGAAGCCTTCACCCGCCTGACCGGCTACGAAGCGGGCGAGGTGATAGGAAAGAGCACGAAGGTGCTGACTTCAGGAAGGCAGCCGGAAGGCTTCTACCGCGACATGTGGCGCCAGTTGGGCGAATGCGGGCATTGGCAGGGCGAACTGTGGGATACCCGCAAGAACGGCGAATTGATCGCCTTGCAAGTCAACGTCGACACCGTCCGCGACGACGCCGGCGCCGTCTCCCGCCGCGTGGTCTTGTTCTCCGACATCACGGAGCGCAAACATGCGGAAGCGCTGATCTGGGATCAGGCAAATTTCGATGCCCTGACCAGGCTGCCCAACCGCCACCTGTTTTACAGCAGGCTGCAGGAAGAGATCGATAGCGCCGGCAAGACGGGGCAAAGCCTGGCGCTGCTCTGGATCGACCTGGACCGGTTCAAGGAAATCAACGACGCCCTCGGCCATGACATCGGCGACCGGATGCTCATCGAAGTGGCGCACCGCATCGGAAAATGCGCCGGCGCCTCAAGGCTCTCCGCCAGAATGGGCGGGGACGAATTCGCCGTCATCCTTTCCAACCCCGCGAGCCAGGACGATGTCAGCCTCATGGCCAGGCGCATTATCGAAAGCCTGACAGGCCAGTTCACCCTCGGCACGGAGATGGCATTCATTTCCGCCAGCATCGGCATCGTGATGTGCCCGCAAGACGGCACCACCATCGAAGAACTGGTGCGGCACGCGGACCAGGCTATGTATGCGGCAAAGAGCGAAGGGCGCAACCGCTTCAGCTTCTTCACCAGGTCGCTGCAAGAGGCGGCCACCGCGAAGATGCGCCTGACCAACGACTTGCGCGAGGCGCTCTCGCGCAACCAGTTCGAACTCCACCTGCAACCCATCGTCGATCTGGCCACAGGCGACATACGCAAGGCCGAAGCCTTGATCCGCTGGCAGCACCCCACGCGCGGCCAGGTGAGCCCCGCCGAATTCATTCCGCTGGCCGAATCGAGCGGCATGATACTCGAACTGGGAAACTGGGTCTTTGAACGAGCGACAGAGCAAGTGAATCGGTTGCGGCAAAAGTTCAATCCGGACTTTCAGATCGGCGTCAACGTATCGCCGGCCCAATTCCAGAACGACCGCTCGCTGACATCCTCCTGGTTTCGCCATATGGATGCCCTTGGATTGTCGCCCCAAAGCATCGTCATCGAAATTACGGAAGGCCTGCTGCTCGACGTCACGCCCGAGGTCAACGACAAGCTTCTCGCCTTCCGCGACGCCGGCATCCAGGTCTCGCTGGACGATTTCGGCACCGGCTATTCCTCGCTCGCCTACCTCAACAAGTTCGACATCGACTTCATCAAGATCGACAGGCTCTTCGTCAGCAACCTCGAAACGCGGGCGCAAGACCGCGCACTGTGCGAAGCCATCATCGCCATGGCGCACAAGCTGGGCCTGCGGGTGATCGCAGAAGGCGTGGAGACGAAGGCGCAACGCGACATCCTCGCCGCCGCTGGGTGCGACTTTGCCCAGGGGTTCCTGTTTTCGAAGGGCTTGCCGTTTACCCAGTTTGAGGAGTATCTTGCGGCGGTTTTAAATCGATGATGGGCGGCCCGGGCATCGCGGAAAACCTGTTCCCCATCACCACCAGGGCAAACAACTGCCACAAGCTCTACGCCGAGAACAAAATCAAGGCAGCCATCGACAACGACATCGGCGTGATCTACGACGTAACCGTCACTTCGGAATGGGATGTCGATGGCAAGCTCAACGGCGCCGCCGAATTCATCTGCTCAGCCTACGTATGGGACCCGAAATCTGACGCCATCGATCTGGTCGAGCCTGAACCGTTCAGCAAATTCAAGGTGATTTCCTTGCCGGAGGCCGGCTCCACGGGCGACGGGAAAATCGACGTGATTGCGGACAGCAAGACGTTTTTGACGAAAGACCTGCCTACCGGCTGGGGAGAGAAGGGCAAGGGCCTTGACCACTGGGATCAGAAGAAGCCGGGGCATTATCAGCCTTGGTGAGGAGAGATGCTTTTCGGAAATTTTCCATGGGGATAGGGCATGTTGTGAAAGAAAAATCGGTGTCATAAAGAAAGCGAGTTTCCTGTGAGAATGTAGGGCGGATTGGTCTCTTAAGTCGAGGCTGCCCCAATAAGTCTTGCATCAACATGATGTGTTAAATCAATCCTGTAAAATAGTTGCCAAAAGAGGAAAAAACAGGCATAACACGCTGACGCAAAGTTTCGGCGAGACTGCGTTTCCCTTTGGAAATAGTTAAAAGTAAAAGTAAATAACCCGCGATCGATTCGAGAGGATGAAAATGTGGACGTACAAAGAAGAATCTAGGCCTAGTTCATTTGCGCCAGGCGGCCTGATTCTTGACCCCTGCTTGGTCAATGAAGCAGGCGTAAAGATCATTTACAAGGGCATCTATCAAGAGGACCTTTATTTGTTTGTTTGCACCATGCGCCACGCCTCTGAAGACAGGAAATTCATGTTTCCTGTATTTTTTGATAAATCTTCGGACGCGCCAACCTCTATCATTTTGGCCCCCCTGCACGATCCGACCCTGGATTTCTCATTTATCGAAAAAATGACCAAAGACGAGAAAAACAATCTCGCCAACACGCTGGCGTCGGCACTGGAAAATAACCATCTTTATCAGAAGGTGCCGACCCATCTGCCTGTAAATGTTGTGCTTGATGAATCCGCCATGACTTTTTTCGATATGAACTGATAATTAGACATCATGCCAATATCCAGATTTATCTCTCAGTTTAACAATCCAATTGTACGCAATGCAGCAATGAATGCCCTCGTCGGCAGAGTCGCTGAGCATCAGCTGGGCGGTTTGGCTCCTGCGATGGCAGAGGAGAGGGCCATCGCCGAATTGGAAGAAATCAGGAAGCGTTCCTTTTCTCCAATGCATGGCAAGACGGATGCCGTGTTCAACTCTGGTGGAACGAAAAATTTTGATGCGAGAGAAACATTTTTACGAGAAAACACCAAAAGTTTCGGCGACTGGCAATTGCAAGGAGGTTCCACCCAATGGATTAACGAAAACATCCAAGGCAATTCCAGGCTTGCATTCTTCGCATTCAATTCCGCCCTGTTCGCCCAGAGCGTTGCCCGCGACCCAAAAGTCAATGTGATAGTTCCCTTCACCGCCGGCCTTACTCAGGCCGTAACGCCGAAATCCATTTGGGCCAATCAGGAGTTCCCCGCCATTTTGCACGAGGCTACCCAAGGCGCAAATCCGAACATAGTGGGCGTGTCGGGGAGGCATATCGTCGAGAAAATTGGCGTGTCGAACATTGACAAACCCGAGGTTGTTTTTCCCCTCTCCAAAGCTTTGGGCGATCTTGTCAAAGACGGCAAGGGCCTGGATACATCCGTGTCGATCGGCAGCCGCGAATTGCACGACGACCCAGTGCGCCCCGGTGAGTTCATTGTCAAGCCCGTATCGCGGTTGCAGGAATCTGACAGTCCCTTGAAACAAGCAACCGCAAGGGATGCACATGAGGCGGAAGCTCGCGTTCATGATGCGCACGACAAAACCGGCGCGCTGACTCTGAAAACCGCAATGGCATTGCCCGTCGATGCCAGCCGTAAAGATGCCACAGACCATATGCTGGCCGCGCTCCTGGCAAACGACAGTGCCGTCATGTATGCGGGAATCAGCGCCGGCCTCAACACCCGCGTGTCGCAAGAGGCCCTTCAGCAAGCTACGCATATGGACGCCCACGTCGATCCGGTGACGCAAGCGCAAAGCCAGCCGGCGCCGCCGCAACAAGGCCCTGTCAAGAAACACTAGCTCGTGTATTGCGCCCAGAGCTCGCCGCCGCTGGGTGCGACTTTGCCCAGGGGGGCTGTTCTCGAAGGGCTTGCCGTTTGCCCAGTTTGAGGGGTATGGCGGTTTTAAATCGATGATGGGCGGCGGCTTGCTGCGCATCGGTTGCGGTAATGCTTCTACGGATGCGGCCCCGTGAGGAAGTGGATGAAGCGCGCGCGGAAAAAGGCAGCACCCTGTCAACTTTGACAGGTAGTTACAGTGTTGAAGAAAGGCAAAATCGCTATATCATTGTTGCATTGTTGACGCTACTACGGCCAAGGTCGCGCAATGCGCAAATTCTCAAGCCCCGAGCATTCCGATATTCCTCTCCAGGCGAAGCAAAAGCCGGCCAGGGTTGCCGTACAGGCATTTGACGATGCGCGCCCCGCGGCTGCCACACAACTACGCCTGCAGAAATTGGCTGACAACAGCCCCCGCGTGCAGAAACTGGGCGAGCTGGGCAACCTCATGAATGCGCCGGCGCAGCTCGCGTCGGTGGTGAAATACAGGACGAAATCGATCAGCTACGACAACCAGTCGAAAACGGAAGTCGTCGGCGCCGGCGCCACCGCGTTCCTGGACCCCGGCGCCCCTATCAACGGCTCCGCCCCCGGCAGCGGCGTGCAGCAGGGCTTGATGGATTACCTGAAAAACACCAAGCGCTTCAAATCGATGAAGCGCGGCCATCTGATGAACGGCCAATTGGGCGGGCCGGGCATTGCGGAAAACCTGTTCCCCATCACCACCAAGGCAAACAACTATCACAAGCTCTACGCCGAGAACAAGATCAAGGCCGCCATCGACAACGACGTCGGCGTGATGTACGACGTATCCGTCAATTCGGAGTGGGACGTGGACGGCAAGCTCAACGGCGCCGCCGAATTCATCTGCTCAGCCCACGTTTGGGACCCAAAATCGAATTCCATCGACCTGGTCGAGCCGGAACCGTTCAGCAAATTCAAGGTGACTTCCTTTCCCCAAGCGGATTCCACTGGCGAGGGGCAAGTTGACACGCTCGCCGACAGCAAGACATTTTTGACGAAAGACCTGCCTAACGGCTGGGGAGAGAAGGGCAAGGGGCTTGACTACTGGGATCAGAAGAAGCCTGGGCATTATCAGCCTTGGTGAGGCGAGGAGCCTATAGAAAATTGATTCATCTGACTTTATTGTGGGTGATTTGCGGCAACTTTTGTAGCCAAACGGAAGCACTTTCCGACTTGGATCGACGGGAAGCCACGCTGCGCCTTGGTTTGCAGGCAAATCCGCTTTGCGGCATTGATTGATCAAACGAGGATGCGGGCTTGAAGCTGGCGCGCCGATGCCCGTCACTCACAAATAACCCAAATGGACCAGAAAATTAAAAAGCAAACATCAAAAAGGAAGCCCACGCAATGAACAAGAAAGCACTTGTTGTTTCAATCGACAATTATCGTACTTCTCCGCTCAAGGGGTGCGAAAATGACGCCAATCGACTATTCGATATACTTTCTGGAGATCACTGCAAGTTCGAAGTAAAGCAATTAAAAAACGAAGAGGTAACGCGACATAGGCTTCGGGAGGAAATTCACTGGTTATTCAAAGAGTCGGGTACTGCTCTCTTATTTTTTGCCGGACATGGTTGGAAAAAACCAGCGGCAACTTATTTGGTAACGCATGACTATGAAGAGCATGACGAAGGCATAGACTTAAATTGGCTTGCAAATGCTGCAAATCGATTAACTACCCCCTCGCAAACCGTCCTATACGTGCTTGATTGTTGTCATAGTGGTGACGGATCTATTCGCGGATTTGGAGATGAAACCGAAGATTTTGAACCTTCAGAGCTGAACATCATAGCCGGGAGCGGGCGTGCGCTAATTGCAGCGTGCAAAGGCTCCGAAGTCGCATACGAATATATTCATGATGGAAAAGTACATGGTGCATTCTCGCATTACTTGTGCGAAGCCCTTGATGGTGCAGCTGCCAATCAAAGTGGTGAAGTCACTCTGAACGCAGTGTTCGATTACATTGCTTACAACCTGAAGAACGCGGGTAGGCAAACACCGGTAATGCGCGGCGACCAGGAGGGAAGAATAGTCTTAGCCAGTGGGGTCACGAAGTCCGGCGACTGGTCCCCGGCAAAAAATAATCAATTATCCATAGAGGATGCAATTTCAAAGGCGGACGAATTACTCTCGAATGCTCATTCGGCGCTATCAACGGATCATTCTTTCGAGCATTGGCAGAGAATTGGATTTTCATCAGCTTGTTTGATTTTTGAACCAATTCTAAATTGGTTTAGAAGGCGCGTTGATTCTCAGTCAAATCTTCGGATTGATCAAGATTTCAAAAAAAGATACGATTCTTGCCTACACTTCTACAGTAAACTCTGCTCGGTTTCACCTGGCATTGTAATGACGAACGGAATCGTTGGGGACCGGATAGGGACGGGCAGCTTCGGGAGCGTATGGAAGATTGAAGGAAGTCCATGGAACAAGCCCATCTGCTTCAAGGCCTATCATTCCCATGATCTATTAGATTCGGAAAAAGTTTCACGTTTTCGTCGAGGCTACGAGGCTATGCGCCAACTCGACCATCCAAATATTGTCAAGGTTCTAGCACTATCGGAAATACCATTTGGTTTTTTCATGGAGTATATAGAGGGGGCAAATGTTCGGGCGCTTAACCCCGGATCATCACTCAATCCTGAAGATATTGTCTCTTTGTTGCTTGATGTTGCCGAAACACTGAAACATGCGCACGGAAGGGGTGTTATTCATCGCGATGTGAAGCCGGAAAACATTCTGATACAAATATCCGACGTCAACACCTATTCTGCGTATCTGACGGACTTTGACTTAGCATGGTTCTCCGCCGCCACCCAAGTTACCAGACTAGCTGATGGATTCGGCTCGCATTTTTATGCAGCGCCGGAACAAATTAATAGTCCTAGATCAGCAATTGCTCACCAAGCCACCGTAGACTCCTATTCGTTTGGCCAACTGTGTTTTTTCGCTGTATGTGGGCGTGATCCACAGGCATTTGACCAGGAAAGCAATATCCACGCGATTTCCGACGCATTGGGGCGAAATTGGAACGATGCTTCAGCCTCTAAACAAATGCTGGATCTATTTTCCAACTGCACAAGAAGAAATCCTAGAGATCGGATTCAGGATTTTCGTGAAGTGTCAGAGCAGCTTGCAAAAATCAGGATTACTCTTGAATCAGGTAAGAGTGACGGCTATGAGACACCTAGGTTCCTTGAGCAAATCAAGTTTAACCTAGGTGGTGGCGTTCCGACCAAATCAAACACTACGAATTCTGTCACTCTTCGATCTCGATCTGGGCGGACCGAGTTGCAAATCATGATATCTAAAGATGCAGATTCTTTGTGTGCTATTGGAGTAACTTTCAGACCAAACGAAGTCATTGTCGAAGGAAATTCCTCGTCGGCGGCACGGGCAACGGTGAATCAGAGAATTGATATGATGCTAAGGGAATTTTCCGAAAATCACGATGCCACGAGAAAGGGAGCAAAAGGGGGAGCATTTGAATTTACGGTGAGGATCGACCGGTTGCAAAAAAATATATCGGGAGTTCTCATCGCACGCGAAGTGATTTCAAGAGTTATCGATTTGGTTGAACAAGCCTAAGGAAGCGCTGATTTAATCGTTTTTCACCAATAAGGTCATGCGTAAGTCATTGATTTGCAATGTGCCCGATTTCGGAAAATTGAATAAATCAACGCGGTAAGGCGCAATAAGTAACGCGGTAAGGCGCAATAAGTAGTGCGTCATTAGCGAAGCGTAATGCGCCGTATACCGGTAGCTTGTATCGGTAACAGGCTGCGTAATACAGTCGTAATAATAAAAAGGATCGTCAGCATGAGAACTGCACAGGGCCGGGAAAATCAAGAGCATGCTCAGGCAATCCAGGAGCGGCCCAAGATGACCGCGCTTGATACCCCCTTGGGAGCCATGGTAGCAGATAGTCCCCGTGTCACTGCGCAGCGCAAACTGAACGATTTGGTCGATAACAGCCCGCGTATCATCGCCCAGCGCAAGCAACTGGCCGACGTAAGTGCGCGAAGGCAGACTATGCCAATGCAGCTTCAAGCTGCGCCGGTGCAACGAGTCGTTTCCGATGAGGATATATTGGCTTTGAAGGCCGAACTGGGAACGCGTCTGGGTGTTGCCACGGCCAAAGCGAAAACGGGTGGCGCATTGGCGCTTGAAACCTTTATCAATACGGCGGCGGATGCCGGCCAAATTGATGGGGTGAACAAGGAGAATGCCTTAGCCTTGCTCAAAATGACTTGGGCGCTGAGCCAGGTTGCACGATACATCATTGGTTGTGTGTCAGGAAAAACATCCGAAGACGGCCAGCAGATTCTTGGTGCATTCATGGACGTGGCGCAAGTGGGAACGGGGCGCCAGCCTTGGGGAGGTGGAAATCTCGCGGAATACGTCAGTGATCCCGACTATTTCGTCAACATGCTGGAATCGCCGGTTCGGTTTCTCAATGATCGATTTGCCGAAATGAACGACGCAACCCGACTGGCGATGGTCAAATCGGTGCAAGGATGGAATCACCAAAAGGGTACCGGCCAATTGGCGGAGGACTTGTTTGTTACGGATTACGCGCCGCCGGCGGCGGTGGTACGGTCCGACGTTGTTGTAACGCTGGAGCAATTGCAGGCGGCTTATCTGGACGAAAATTATGCGAAACCCAAAGCGCTTCCCGTACAGGATGCGCAGATTTTTGGCTTTGATCAAAAAGAATGGAAGGTAAAAGCAGTGACTGCCGAAAATTGCACACTTGAGCCGGTGGACTGACTGCTTGTCCACCCGATCTCACGCACACTATTGCGCCGGCCCGCCATTTGCTTTTTGCGGCAAGATAGTTGGGATCGATAATCCTCATGCTGGCGAGGGGCTTATGGCGAGCCGAATGCCTTATCGCCGCATGTGACGAAGGATACACATCTATAGGCAGGCGTACCCTTCTCGGACCTGCCATGCCCATGCCCTGTCAACTCTGACAGCTTGACTGGCGAAAAAATCGTGCAATCATCATAAACCGGCCTGCGGCTGCCAGCGCATTCTCCCCGGATGGAATAATGGCCTCGAATGATCATGAGAGAAACGCTTCCTCGACGAGATGACCACTCCGCAGCCTCCCGCTCGGAACAAAACGGGCTGCAATCGGGCGCAGGGAAAAGCAGCTTCCAGGATAATCGCGACTCGACCGCCCGGCAATTGAAGCTGGCCCAGATGATAGGGCAAAGCCCATACGCCGTGAGGCAATCCAGATGGTGCGAAGCAATCAACGGAGGCTCTACCTTGAGCCGCAGGCAGGGCTTGCCGGCAAATGGCGATACGCCGGTGCAAAGAATGATAGACACGACACCGCCGGCCGATCTCGATTTGTCCTCCCGCAGCACGTTCCCGACTAACGGCTTTAGCGGCAGCATGCCGGGAACCGTGAGCAAGGATGTGCTGAAAATGCAAAGCACAACCTCTCCGGCCGATCCGCCCGGCATGAGTAAATGGAAGGATAAAGGCTACCTGGCCGACCCATCCAAGATTACGCGGAAGCAGGCCTTGACGCGCATGCATGCGGTGCGCGGGCAATTCGGCGGGCCAAGTGCCGCCAAAAACATGTTCCTCGGCACGGCATTGAGCAATAATTTCAACAGCCTCAGCCATTTCAGCCAGGTTGAACAGCCTCTCGAAAACTATTTGAAGGGCGGGCCGAATACTGAAAAACGCGCATTTAGCTACACCGTAACGACCAATCCTGGCTATCCCGCCTACATGGCCGAAAGGATAAACTCGACGGTGGATAAAAACGACAAGAGCGACTTCACCAACTTCGCGATAGATCACATTCCCAACGGCTTCACCTGCCATGCCACGCTATATCGCCGTTTGAGTAATGGGACAATGACGGAAAAGTCCGTCAGTGAAACTGTTGCAACGGACGTCGGCGCTCCCGCCGTGCAGGTGCCGCAGACCGTGACACCCTTGGCTTCGCCGAGTCAAAGCAGCAATCAATCGCTCTCGCCAGGCAACCAGGATTCAACTTCCGATGTGAGCACAATCGACAAGGTCAACGCCTCCGCTTCGGAGAGCGGGATCAAGGGAGCGCTGGGATGGGGAACGCTGGCTGGCATTGCGGGATGGGGAGCTGCGGCGCTCCTGTCCTGGCCGGTTGGGCTTGCGGCGGGAACAGCGGGCCTCCTTGGGGCCATATACGGCTACGCCACTGCCGAGGACGATTGAGCTTCCGTATTCGCTTGGGATATATGGGGCAACGCGGCGAGGCGCATCAAGTAGGGCGTCATTAGCGAAGCGTTATGCGCCGCATGATGAGGTGGCATATCAAAGATGCATTTGGGATGCCGCCTTTGCGTACCAACGGCTAAGCGCCGTGATTCGAATGAGCCAAATGCATTATCCGGCGCACTGGGCTGCACACTCTCATCCGTCGGAAGGCACTACGCTTTTCCGATCTGCAACGCCGCCCTTCTTGACTGGATGAATCGTCTCCCCCCGAGCCAACATTTCCACGAATTGCGCAATACGCTTGGTGCGCGTTTCCGGCCGTTTGGCGTCGTTCACCCGGTAGATGATGGAGAAGCGATTGGCTTTATCCAGGGTATCGAAGAAGCGTCGCGCAGACGCGTCAGCCGCGAGCGCCGCGGCCAGGTCGTCCGGAATCTCCGCATTCGCCTGGGAGGCGTAGGCGGCTTCCCATCGGCCGTCGGCCTTTGCCGCTTCGATCTCGGCGAGCCCGGCCGGCCTGAGGCGGTCTTGCTCCGCCAAGCCGATCGCGGTCGCGCGGTTTTTCGCAGACCAGCGGCTGCCGGGGCGGCGCGGTGTCATGCGGACGAGATAATAGTGCTCATCGAATTTGCCGAGCTGGCCGTCGATCCAGCCGCAGCATAGCGCGGCTTCTATCGCCTCTTCTTTGTTGATCGTGGCGGCGGGCGCTCCCGCCTTCGACAGCTTGAGCCAGAATCCTGCGGAATCCCTTGGTTCGCGGCTCATGTGCGCCTCAAGTTTCGACGCGCTGGTGAAGGTCAGAACCGGCGGTTCTTTTTTCGCGGCAGCCATGCGGCATCATCGCACGCTTGTCGCGCGCCGTGCAACAGCGGGCTTGCCTGGCGCCCATTTTGAAGCCGATTGCGCCGCATGAGATAAGCGCAGCCGTCACCGAGATGAGGTGCCCCGATTCCTGATGCGCTATTGTGCCGACCCGGCATTTTCCCTTTCCGGCGAAGTTTGATTGCCTCCCCACTTCGTCAGGAATGCTTGCAAGTCCTCCCGCGTGTCTTGGGCGAAGGAGGTGTGCAGGACCTTTCCATTTTCGTCCAGCACGAACCAATGTGGATATCCGATGAACCAGGGAAGTTTCTTTACCAATTCGTCGTTCTTGTTTTCTTCGCTGACATTGACTTTGAGCCAGATGAATGCGGCGTCGCGCTGTTGCTTCAGGTCCGGATTCTGTTCAAAGAACTGATCCAGTTCCAGGCAAGCCTTGCACCAGGAGCCGCCCAGATCGACGAGCACTCTCTTGTGCTGTTGGCCGGCAAGGGCGAGGGCCGTTTGCAGATCGTTCAAGGCGTTGCGTTTGGGGTCGAAGGTGTCGGGAAGAGGGCGGGCGACGTCTTGAGTCGCCTCATTGCTTGCCTGTTGGGCGTACACAGCACCCGGCACGACGAGTGAGAGCAATAGCGCCGTGATGATTGCCATGGATGTTGCTTGCATCGCGTGCTTCCTCTGCAGGTTCGTGGACACGCGATTATGCGTTAAGCCTTTGTCCGATGCAATTTTGCCGCGCGGCACGCACAGATTCGATTGGTGGCGATGCGCATGCGGCATCTTCGGGCGTCTGCCGCACGCTTTGCAATGCCTGGCGCGTAGGCGTGGGGGAGGACTCTTTCCGCGAAAGCGCTACTGATAATTCTTCCAATGCATCAGCCGCTCGTCATTCGCTTCCTTGAGCAAAAGACGCGCGCGCGTGGCGTCGGCTGCGCTTTGTTCGGCATTTTTGGCCTCCCGGCTGTCGAGGCTCATCGCCAGCGCCTGGATCGCTACGGGGTAGTCCCCGGCGGCGGATTTCTCCAGCCATTCCCTGGCCTTTGCGTCATCTTTGGCTATCCCTTCGCCGGACGAATAGGCGTTCGACAGCAGGAACATGGCCTGGGCATTGCCCTGGTCGCTCGATGCTTGCAGCCAGCGTATGGATTCCTGCAGGTTCTGTGCGGTGCCGTCGCCGTACTTGGCCATTCTGGCGAGCATGAAGCTGGCTTTGCCGTTGTTTTGCAATGCGGCTTTTTCATACCAAGCCCAGGCCTGCGCGTGGTCGGCATGCAACCCACATATGCCTTTGTATAGGGCCTCGGCCAGCATAAATTGGGCATCCGCGTCGCCGCCTTTTGCCGCGCTCTGCATCCAGTTGCGCGCTTCCGCATCATGCTCCGGCCAGTTGAGGTAGGTCAGTGCCAATTCACGTTGCGCGATGGGCGAACCTTGTTTGGCCCAGGCCGTCAGTTGCGCGATGGCGGTTGCCTGGTGCGTACCTTGGGCCAGCATGCCCGCCGATTCGATTTGCGCGCTGGTCGGCGGCGCTGCAACTTGTGTGCACGCCATCGACACGGCGCATGCGGATAAGGCCAGGGCCTTGCTGAATGGTGACATCATGAATTTCATCGTTTGCACATTGCAAGGGAATCGGACACACGCTGTGTTGCGCATCCGATTCCCAACACTACCTTGTCAGTTGCTTACTTGCTCAAATCAATTGCATAGTGCGCGAAGCCGTTCGCATCCACGGCGCCCTCGGCGGTAACGCGGGAGAGGCCCAGGCTTTGCGCAATCGCCATCTTGCCGGGGGCGGAACGCAAAATGACCGGCCCTTGCGTCGCGACCTTGACGAAGCTCCAGCTATGCCCGCTTGCATTGCCTGCCACGGTCAGCGCGCCTTGCTTCTTGATGTAAGCGGCGACCACGGCCTGGTTCGCATCCGGCGATTGGATGATGGTCTTGCTGCCGTCGATGCCGGGGAAATTGCCGCCGCCGCCTGCGCGGTAGTTGTTCGTCGCCACGATGAAATCGTCGGTCGGCGCCACCGCCTTGCCGTTATAAGTCAGGTTGACGATGCGGCTGCCCACGGGCTGCGTCACGTCGATCTGGTATTGCAGGGCATTGTTGGTCGCGTAGAAGACGTCGTAGTTGTAGATCGCCGAATACGACGGCACCAGGTCTTGCTCGGTCGTCGTGGCCGGGTTGATCTGCGCGAACTGCTTGGCCGAGGTTTCCAGCCAGTTCTTCAGGTCGGAACCCTTGATTTTCACCGCCTGGATGTTGTTGTTATTGTAGAGGTACAAATCGCCGGGGTTGCGCACTTGCAGGGCGAAGGGCGCGGCCGACGTGGCGCCGGGGGCGACGTCGGTGAAGTCGGTCGGCCCGTTGCGGCCGGCCTTGAACGGCGCGCTGCACGAAATCACGGGAATCGATTTGTAGCTCGCCAGGGTCGCATCGGTGGAGTTGGCGATGTAGTTGGAGATATAGTCGATTTGCGCCTGGTTGACGATTTGCAAGGCGCTGACGTCGCCCACCATGGCGAAGAAGGCCGACATTTCATAGCTGGTTGTCGTGCCCAAGGGCTGGGTGGCGTAGGCGATGGTTGCCTTGTGCTCCGTATCGACCAGCGGTTCGATGGCCGGATCGGCGGCAACGACGGTCTTGCCGTCGGTGTATTTGAAGCCGCGCGCCTCGACCGATGTCCGGCCTTTCTGCACGACCCATTTTCCGCCCTGGTATTGCAAGGTCATCTTGATGATACCCAGGCGGCGGCCCCAGCTCTGCGCCATCACGGCCGGCACGCCGTTGACGAAGCCGTTGGTGGTGTCCACCAGATTCGACGGCAAGGCCGCCAGCGAAGGATCGATTGCCGGGCCGCCTGCTTCCTTTGCCGCCGGGAAGATCAGATGCGAGTGGCCGAGCAGCAAGGCGTCGATGCCGGTGTTCGCCAGGTACAAGCTGCCGTTTTCCATCTTCGGGCTGTAAGGCGACGCATCCAGCCCGCCGTGCGACAGGGCGACGACCAGGTCCGCACCGGCGCTGCGCAATTGCGGCACGTAGGTATTGGCGGTTTCCTGCAGGCCGGTAACGGTTACATTTCCCGCCAGATGCCCCTGGTCCCAATCCATGATTTGCGGCGGCACGAAACTCATGATGCCGACGTTGACCGGCACCGTCATGGTTGTGCCGTCCGGCTTGGTCGCGGTGAATTGCTTGGTGATGACGGCATAGGGATTGAAGATCGGCTTCTGGCTGGAGACGCCCACCACGTTCGACAGCACGAGCGGGAAAGCCGGCGCGCCGCAGTTGACCGGCGCGGTAATGCCGGGAATGCCGAAATTGGTGTTGGTGACTTGCTCCAGGAAGCCCAAGCCGTAGTTGAATTCATGGTTGCCCATGCCGCCGCCGTCATACTTGAGCGCATTCATGACCTTGTGCACCGCCAGCGTGCCGCTGCAGGAAACCGGCGCGGCGGCCGCCTGATAGTCGCCCAGCAGCGTGCCCTGGATGACGTCGCCGTCGTCGAGCAGGACGTTATTGGGATTTTCCGCGCGAGCGGACTGGATCAGGGTCGAGGTGCGCTCCAGGCCGAGGCTGGTATCGGGTGCCAGGCTGTAGTAGTTGTAGCTCAGTACGTTTTGGTGGATGTCGGTGGTTTCCAACAGCGCCATGTTGACGGACGTGCCCTCGGGGATGGCCGGCTGCGTCGAGGCGTTGTTGCCGCCGCTGCTGCAGGCGCCGAGGGTTGCCAGGGAAGCCGTCAGGATCAGGGTATTTTTTTTCATAGTTATCGTGGATAGGTTGGTCGAAACAGCGAGCAGGAGAGCAATCCGCCCGCCGTTAACTCCGTGACAATGTGATGCCGCGCAGAGTATCGCTAAGCATTGTTACGAGACCATGACTTGGAGGGAGTTATCGCGAATTGCCTTGATCGGCCTGGCGGAAGAGACTTGAAATAGTTGTCTCGCCGCAATTCGCGGGAAGGGCTGGTCTCGGACGGGTACATGCGTCAAGATGGCGGCGGACCGATCTCTGCAGCGTGGTTTCGGCCAATGCTTTCATCACACCCCATCGACTAGGAGCGGCGCAATGAAATACCTTCTCACTTCTGCCGGCATCAAGAACCCCAGCATCCGCAATGCGCTGCTTGAGCTGTTGGGCAAGCCGATTGCCGAATGCAACGCGCTTTGCATTCCCACGGCCGGTTACGGCCATCCTCAAGGCTCGCCGGCCGGTGCGTGGCGCTTCATCAGCGGCATGAACCCCAACTGCCCGATGGCCGAGCTGGGCTGGAAGTCGCTTGGGGTGCTGGAACTTACCGCGCTGCCAAGCCTGGAGCATGAGCGCTGGGTATCCTGGGTGAAAAATGCCGACGTCCTGCTGGTCAATGGCGGCGACGCGCTTTATCTGTGCCACTGGATGCGGCAATCCGGGCTGGCGGACCTGTTGCCGACGCTGGACGACAAGGTGTGGGTGGGCTTGAGCGCCGGCAGCATGGTGATGACGCCGCGCATCGGGAAGGATTTCACCCATTGGCAGCCGCCTTCGGGCGGCGACAGCGCCCTGGGCATCGTCGACTTCGCCATCTTCCCGCATCTGGACCATCCCATGCTGCCGGAAAATACCATGGCAGACGCCGAGAGGTGGGTGGCCGGCATTGGCGTGCCGGCCTACGCCATCGATGACGAGACCGCCATCAAGGTGGCCGGCGGAACCGTCGAGATTGTTTCCGAAGGCAATTGGAAGTTTTTTGCGGGCTAACCCGAATATTTCACCGGACCGGCCCGAAATTTGACCGCAAGCCACATCCTGCCTGGGTTCGCAGCTTGCGGCAGGCGGATCCAATTTGAACCGCCGGCCTACGCGGGTGCCGACGCGAAATTTGCGGCCATTTTGCGCGCT
>DASVLJ010000053.1:0-11112 GCA_036384915.1 Burkholderiaceae bacterium | reverse complement strand
AGCGAAATGGGTGGGAAAAGAGCCCAATTTGGCCTCGCTTTTGAGGACTGTAGCCGTAGCTACAGCCGGAAAAACGGGGGCAAAGTGGGACTTTTCTCCATCCATTGCAGCCGACTCGCTTCTGCCGCGCAGGCTCCTAGGGTGTTGTAGACCCAATAACAGCCGTCCACCGACCAAACCCACCAGAACAAGGCCCATGCGAAGGGCATTCCAAAACGCATCGCGGCCACGGATCGAACGATTGTCTTGAGGCTGTATGGCGCCGTCAAATACGTGAACAGGGCCATCACAAGGCTTATCCCCACGTCCCAATCGCTGGCCCGATAATAGAACGAACCGGCGATCAGCAAAGCGATTCCGCAGGCCAGGCTAAGCAGCTTCCAGGGGCGCAGGTATTCGGTCATCATGCCCATGATTCTAGCGTCCAAAATCCAGCACGCACCATATTGGTTAATATGTGGCTATACCGTGGTTTGTGCGGGTTCGTTTTTGTTGTGAAAGTACCGTTCAAGTATATGATTTCAGATAAAAAATTTCGATTATTGTTCGTTTGCATGGGCAACATCTGCCGCTCGCCCACGGCCGACGGCATCATGCGCCAGCTGGTGGCCGATGCCGGCCTCGCCCACATGATCGAGGTCGATTCCGCCGGCACGCACAACTACCACCCCGGCGAAGCGCCGGACGCGCGCAGCCAAGCCGCCGCACACAAGCGCGGCTATGACCTTTCCCCGCTGCGCGCACGCAAAGTGGAGGATGCGGATTTTGAACGCTTCGATCTGATCCTGGCGATGGACCGGGACAACCTCGCCAACCTCAAGCGGCGCTGCCCGGGCGAGCATGCCGGCAAGCTGCGCCTGATGATGGAATACGCGGCGAAGTACGATGCGGCCGAAGTGCCGGACCCATATTATGAAAGCACGCGCGGGTTCGAGATCGTGCTGGATTATCTGGAAGATGCCTGCGCCGGCGTGTTGGCGGAAGTGAAGAAACAAGCCTGAATTGCAAGCGACGCTTGGATAATGGAATGCCTCCCAGATTTAAGATATTCGGACAACTGATCCGCGTCGAAAAACACGCGGATGGCTGGCGCCCCTACTATGGCGGCAACGACGGCAAAAAGCGGCCGGCGGATTTTTCGATTCCGCCCGATTTGGCGGAAGAGGAATTACTCGAATCCCTTGCCGACCTGTTCCACGAACACGCCAGACCCGGTAACGACGAGTCGGTCAGGCTCAATTGAGCGCAAGGATGCTGCGCAAGAAGTAGGCTGGGACGCGTCCCAGCTTTCGGGCGTGGTTGCTGGGACATGTCCCAGCCTACGGTCCCATCGCCGATTTTTGGGCTGTCCCGCCCTCGGCGAACCTGCAAGCGCAGGTATTTAACCCGCTGTACTCGCAAGCGGGACAGCCGCAGCTTCATCCCGCCCAATAAAAAACGCCCCGGCAAGCCGGGGCGTTTTCATGCAACAAGAACCGTAAAGGTTCAGGCCGGCAAAAATTACATCATGCCGTCCATGCCACCCATACCGCCCATGCCACCCATACCGCCCATGCCGCCGGCAGCCGGCTTGTCTTCGACGAGCTCGGAAACCATGCAGTCCGTGGTCAGCATCAGGGAAGCGATCGAGGCTGCGTTTTGCAGGGCCGAACGCGTTACCTTGGCCGGATCCAGCACGCCCATTTCGACCATGTCGCCATAGGTGCCGTTGGAAGCGTTGTAACCGAAGTTACCCTTGCCTTCCAGCACCTTGTTCACCACGACCGAAGCTTCGTCGCCGGCGTTGGTGACGATCATGCGCAGCGGCTCTTCCATCGCGCGCAGCACGATCTTGATGCCGGCTTCCTGGTCGGGGTTGTCGCCCTTGACCGTCAAGGCAGCGCGAGCGCGCAGCAGAGCCACGCCGCCGCCGGGGACGATACCTTCTTCAACCGCAGCGCGCGTAGCGTGCAGCGCGTCTTCCACGCGGGCCTTCTTTTCCTTCATTTCGACTTCGGTGGCAGCGCCGACCTTGATCACCGCAACACCGCCTGCCAGCTTGGCAACGCGCTCTTGCAGCTTTTCACGGTCATAATCCGAGGTCGCTTCTTCGATCTGCACGCGGATCTGCTTGACGCGCGCTTCGATGGCAGCGGCTTCGCCGGCGCCGTCGATCACGGTCGTGTTTTCCTTGCCGATTTCGATGCGCTTGGCTTGGCCCAGATCGTTCAGCGACACCTTTTCCAGCGTCAGGCCGACTTCTTCAGCGATCACCTGGCCGCCGGTCAGGATAGCGATGTCTTCCAGCATGGCCTTGCGGCGGTCGCCGAAGCCCGGAGCCTTCACTGCGCAAGTCTTCAGGATGCCGCGGATATTGTTCACAACCAGGGTTGCCAGCGCTTCGCCTTCGATATCTTCAGCGATGATCAACAGCGGACGGCCAGCCTTGGCCACTTGCTCCAGCACCGGCAGCAGATCGCGGATGTTCGAAATCTTCTTGTCGAACAGCAGGACGAACGGATTGTCCAGCACGGCGACTTGCTTTTCCGGGTTGTTGATGAAGTAGGGCGACAGATAGCCGCGGTCGAATTGCATGCCTTCGACGATATCCAGCTCGTCGTTCAGCGACTTGCCGTCTTCAACCGTGATCACGCCTTCCTTGCCGACCTTGTCCATCGCTTCGGCGATACGGTCGCCGATCGACGAATCGCTGTTGGCCGAAATCGAGCCGACCTGGGCGATTTCCTTCGACGTGGCGCAGGGCTTGGCGATCTTGGCCAGTTCTGCCACGGTGGCAGCCACAGCCTTGTCGATGCCGCGCTTCAGGTCCATCGGGTTCATGCCGGCGGCAACGAACTTCATGCCTTCGCGCACGATGGCTTGTGCCAGCACGGTAGCGGTCGTGGTGCCGTCACCGGCGTTGTCGCTCGTCTTCGACGCGACTTCCTTGACCATCTGGGCGCCCATGTTCATGAGCTTGTCCTTCAGTTCGATTTCCTTGGCGACGGAAACGCCGTCCTTGGTCACCGTCGGGGCGCCGAACGAGCGCTCCAGCACTACGTTGCGGCCCTTCGGGCCCAGAGTCACCTTGACCGCGTTGGCCAGGATGTTGACGCCTTCGACCATCTTGGCACGGGCGGCATCGCCGAATACGACTTCTTTAGCTGCCATTTGTATAGCTCCTTAATTCTTGATTCGTGGATTAGCCGTCTATTACTTCTCGACGATGGCCATGATGTCTTCTTCGCGCATCACCAGCACTTCTTCGCCGTCAACCTTGACAGCCTGGCCGGAGTACTTGCCGAACAGCACGCGGTCGCCAACCTTCACTTCCAGCGGGCGCACCTTGCCGTCGTCCAGGATCTTGCCGTTGCCGACAGCCAGCACCTGGCCTTGATCAGGCTTTTCTGCAGCAGCATCGGGGATGATGAGGCCGGACGCGGTCTTGGTTTCGTTGTCCAGGCGCTTGACGATGACGCGATCGTGCAAAGGACGAAGGTTCATACAAACTCCTTAAAAATCAATGGGTTGGTGATTCTGCGACTTGTCTTTTGTCCGAGGAAGGCTAAAAGGCAGGCTGCGGTATGGTTGTCGGAAAGGTAATTGTTAGCACTCTTCCTTGACGAGTGCTAATTATAAGGGCGGTTGGAGGGAGTTTCAAGATGTCGCTTTGGCGAAGGGCGGGAACTGGTACGGTACCGTGTCCGGGCGGGGCAGGGATACCGGATGCAATCTGCCGACGAAAGATGGCGGGACAATCTGCCGCACGAGCAGTGAGTGCGAAGGATATTGCGCTCCCGTGGATCAGCATATGCCTGCGCAATTCTCTCAATGCGCATGCAGTTCCTGGACTTGGTCCGTGAAAGGATTCGCGCAGACTTGCACCGAAAAAGGCGTTGAATCAATCCATGCCGAGTAGCCCTGCTTCGGCAATTCGTCCGCAAACTGATTGGCGCTGTGGGACGCGCGGCGCATCGCCCGATTGAAATCCGCCGAATGTTTGCACCAGGCCGACAATCGATAGCGGACGGCGCCCAAACAAAACATCCCGCCAAATCAACACGCGCTGCCCCCGGTTGCGCGTCCTTATTCCGCCTGAACCCCGCGGAAGTAGCCGGCAATCATGAATTCCACGATCTCCTGTTCGTCCATTTTGCTGTAAATGCGAAGGTATTCCACGGCAGGGTCGCAAGTGCGGGAATAGAAGCTGAACAAAATCACGTCGTCAGGCAGATCTTTGCGGAGCAAGCCGCTGGCTTTGGCTTCTTTCACCGCATCCTTCAACGCGTTGTTCAATTTAAAAACCTTCGCGACGTAGCGCATGCTCTTGGTCAGCATGTCGCGGACCAGGGGGCTTGTCGAGGGCAGGAAGGGCATGCCTCCTCGCAAGCGAACGCGCATTGCCCATTCCAGCAGCGAGGTCATTTTTTGTATCGGGTTGTCGCTCTTCGGCAGCGCATCCCAGAACTCTTGCGCACCGTCGAGCAGCCGTATCATGGCCTCGGTCACCAAGTCTTCCCTCGACTTGAAATGCTTATACAGGCTGGGCTTGGAGATGCCCACTTCGGACGCTACATCGTCCATCGTCATCAGGTCGAAGCCCTTGGAAACCAGAATGCGCGTGGTGGCATCGAGGATGGCGTCTTCGCGCAGTTTGAATGCCTGATCTTTGAAACGCAGCTTGCCGAGGATGCTCATTAGTAACTATTTTGACGATTCGGTAAAACAGGATGATATCGTATCCAACAGGTCGCCGACGTTAAACAAGCCGCCGGCGCTTGTGATTGCCGCCGCTCGCCGGCACCTGCCCCGGCATTGCCGCGCCGCCCCTCCGTCTCCCGGATGCGCCGCATTTTATCCAGGTAAAACATCGGGTTTAAGCGATGCTTTTACTTCGCGCTAAAAAATACTACTATATGGTAGCATTGATTACTTGATAGTAAAACCAAATGTGGAGCCTTGTAAATGGGAGCAATCTGGATAACAGGCGCGGGCGGCGCTATCGGTGGGGCGCTGGTTCAAGAGCTTCAGCAGCAAGGGCGTCCCCTCATCCTCACAGGGAGGCATCCGGAAGCGCTGCTGCCTCTCGCCCAATCCCTGGCTGTGCCGGCAAAAGTTGTCGCCGCCGACCTGGAACAGCGCGGGGCTGCCGCCGCGGCGCTGGAGACCGCCGCCGGCGAGTTTGAATCGATCGACGGGTTCGTTCATTGCGTCGGCTCCTCGCTCATACGCCCGCTGCATTTGACCTCCGACGACGATCTGGAAGCCGTGATGCGCGTTAATTTCTTTTCCGCTGCCTGGGCGCTCAAAGCCTTCCTTGCACTTCAGGTGAAACGTCAGTGCCCCGCGAGCGCCGTGCTGTTGGGCAGCGTGGTGGCGCAAGCCGGCTTCCCCAGCCATGAGGCAATCGGCGCGGCCAAGGGGGCGGTGGCGTCATTGGCGCAGTCCGCCGCGGCGACCTACGCCGACAAGGGGATTCGGGTCAACTGCGTCCACCCGGGATTGACCATCTCGAAGCTGTCCGCGCGGCTGACGGGCTCGGCGGAGGCGGTCGCGCGAAATTCGCGTCTCAACCCCATGGGCGCGGTAGGCGAGGGAAGGGATGCCGCTGCGATGATTGCGTTTCTGCTTTCCGACAAGGCAAGATGGATCACGGGGCAGCAGATTTCCGTCGATGGCGGGCACGCGGCCTTGCACCCTTTGGTCAAGGCATGAGCATTCCGGCGCAGCCTTTGCAGCTGGTCTGGTTCAAGCGCGACCTGCGCATCCAGGACCATCAGCCGCTGGCCGAAGCCAGCCGCAGCGGTTGCGTCGTCGGGTTCTATTGTTTCGAGCCCGGCCAGATGGCCCAGCCCGATAGTTCGGCGCGGCACCGCGCATTCGTCGCCGAATGTCTGCGGGAACTCCGGCGCGACCTGGCCGAGCTGGGAATACCGCTGCTGGTGTTTCATGGCGAGGTGCTGTCGTTTCTGGAACTGGTTGGAAAGCATCGGCGCATCGGCGGCCTCTGGTCGCACCAGGAAACCGGAAATTTCGCCAGCTACCTGCGGGACAAGGAGGTGGCGCGCTGGTGCAAGTATCACACCCTGGCGTGGCGGGAATATCCGCAGCAGGGCGTGGTGCGGCGGCTCGCATCGCGCGACGGTTGGGCCGATCTCTGGGAGCGTTTCGTCTCCCAGGCTCCCGCGCGCGAGCCGCAGCGGCAGGAAGCGCCGGATTTGACGGCGATCACGGCCGAGATGCCTCGGGTCGCGCGGGTTGATATCGTGCGCGAGGCCGACGGCATCGTGGCCCGCCAGCAAGGCGGGCGCCGTGCCGCCCAAACCACGCTCGATGACTTTCTCGACCGCCGCGCCAGCCAGTATCGCGGCGGCATCTCCAGCCCCCTCAAGGCCGTCTCGGCATGTTCCCGGCTGTCGCCTTATCTCGCATGGGGGAGCCTGTCGCTGCGCGAGGTCGTCCGGGCCAACCGGAACAAGCTCGACGAGGTGCGCGGCTCCCCCGACGGCTCGGCCAGGGCCCTGGCGGCATCGCTGAAAAGTTTTGAAGGCCGGCTGCATTGGCATTGCCATTTCATGCAAAAGCTGGAATCCGAACCTGAAATCGAAATGCACAACATGCATCGCGGCTACGACGGTTTGCGCAGCGACGATAACAGGGGCCTGCTCGATGCCTGGGCGCGCGGCGAAACCGGCTATCCCCTGGTCGATGCCTGCATGGCCATGCTCAGGGAGACAGGCTGGATCAATTTCCGGATGCGCGCCATGTTGATGAGCTTCGCGGCGTATAACCTGTGGCTCGATTGGCGCCTTCCCGGGCAGCACCTCGCGCGATATTTTCTGGACTACGAGCCCGGCATTCACTGGCCCCAGGTTCAAATGCAGTCCGGCGTCACGGGAATCAATACCTTGCGCATGTATAACCCGGTCAAGCAGGCCATGGACCACGACCCCCAAGGCGCTTTCGTGCGGCGCTGGCTGCCGGCGCTGCGTCAAGTGCCCGATGCCTGGATTTTCGAACCGTGGAAAATGCCGGAGTCGCTGCAAAAGCAATGCGGCGCGGTGATGGGCCGGGAATTTCCCGCCCCGGTCGTGAACCTGCAGGAATCCGCCCGCGCTGCCAAGGCACGCTTCGCCGCGTGGCGTTCGCGGCCGGGCATGGCCGAGACGGCGCAATCCGTGCAACAGCGGCACGGCAGCCGAAAGGGCGGCGCCGCACGAAAAACGGTAAAGCGCACCAGGGGACCATCCAAGCAGGGTGATCTTTTCGATACAACGAAGGACGCGACATGCACTTGAAACCGAACCTGCCGAAAAAGACCTGCCCCGTGTGCAGGCGGGATTTTACCTGGCGCAAGAAATGGGCGCGCGATTGGGAGCGGGTGACGTATTGCTCGGAGCGTTGCCGCAGGCAGCCGCACAATAGCGAAGCGATTCAATCATGACGACGTTGCGGCTGATTCTGGGCGACCAGCTCAACGTGGCGCATTCCTGGTTCCGCCAGCCCGACCGGAACGTCGTCTACGTGATGATGGAAATCCGCAGCGAGACGGACTACGTGCGGCACCATGCGCAAAAGGTGCTGGCGCTGTTTGCCTCCATGCGCGCGTTCGCCGAGGCCATCGATAAGGCCGGCCACCGGGTCCGCTATTACCGCATAGGCGACCGCGACAACCGGCACAGCTTTGCCGACAACCTGCGCCAGACCATCAAGGCCGAGCGGGCGGCGAGCTGGGAGCGCATGGAGGCCGACGAGTGGCGTGTCGAAGAAGCCCTGGGCGAGGCCGCCCGCGAATTGGGGTTGCCTTGCCAGGTTGTGGATGCGGAACACTTCTTGACGAAGCGCGAGGAAATCCGGGCGGCGTTTGCCAGCCGGGTTCCGCGAATGGAATATTTTTACCGCAGCATGCGCCGGCGGCTCGGCATCTTGATCGATGCAAAGGGCGAGCCGGTAGGCGGGAAGTGGAATTTCGATGCGCAAAACCGCGCGAAGTGGAACGGCACTCCCCCGGCGCCGGCTTGGCCCTGGCTCATTCATGACTTGCGCGGGCTGTGGAGCGAAATACAAAGCGCCGGCGTGGCCACCATCGGCGATCCCCAGGCCGACAAGCTCCGGTGGCCGCTCAACCGCCGCGAAGCGCGTGCTGGTCTGGCGCATTTCATCGCTCATGCGCTGCCCAATTTCGGCACCTATCAGGATGCGATGCGGGAACATTCCCCGCTGATTTTTCACTCCGCGCTGAGCTTTGCCCTCAACACCAAGATGCTCAGTCCGATGGAAGTGGTGCAAGCCGCGCTCGATGCGTTCGACGAGGGAAGCGCTCCGCTTGCCGCAGTCGAGGGCTTCGTCAGGCAGATCATCGGCTGGCGCGAGTTCGTGCGGGGCGTGTACTGGGGAAGAATGCCTGCCTACGCCAAGACCAATTGCCTGGAAGCCGATCGCAAGCTGCCGGCATGGTATTGGACGGGCGACACCGCCATGCGCTGCGTCGGCGATGCGGTGCGCAACTCGCTTTCGCTGGCCTACGCGCACCACATCCAGCGCCTTATGCTGACCGGAAATTTCGCCTTGCTTGCGGGCGTCGATCCCGACGAGGTCGATGCCTGGTACCTAGGCATTTATATCGATGCGTTCGAGTGGGTGGAACTTCCCAACACCCGCGGCATGAGCCAGTATGCCGACGGCGGCCTGTTGGGCAGCAAGCCCTATGCCGCAGGCGCGAATTACATCGGCAAGCAATCCGACTACTGCAAGGATTGCCAATACGATCCCAAACGGCGTGCCGGCGACAATGCCTGCCCCTTCAACGCGCTCTATTGGAACTTCATCGACCGCCATGCCGAAAGGTTCGAAAGCAACCCGCGCATGGCCTTGCCGCGCCGCGCCTGGCTGGCATTGAGCCAATCGGAAAAAGAGGCGATACGCCAAACCGCGAGCGCCTACCTGGACCGCATGGACACATTGTGAGCGCCGTGCTTGAGCGATCCTTCGGCTGTTTCGTCGCTCCCGTTTCTTGCCCGGCGCTCACAGGGTGACCACCACCTTCCTGGCCGATACGCCTTGCCGGTGCAGGGCGACCGCCTGGACGATGCTTGCCAGGCCGTGGCCGGCAACAAGGGGAAGCGGCGCGGGCCGGTAGCGGGCCTGCTCAAGCGCGCCGGGAAGGAATTCCTCGTAAATCAATTTGCTCACTTCGTTTTGCTTCAGGGATGAGCCAAAGACAAATTTTGTCCTCACGCCGCTAACCCGCGCCTTGATCGCCACGGCGGCGTTTGCCGCAATGAACCCGATCATCGCGGGGATAAAGCGCAACAGATTGCTGCGCGGCGCGATGATCCGGTCCATCGCAATCTGCGGCGTGGCGAACACCACGAAGCGGTTTCCCTCGCACTGGGACGCGATATCGACACAAGCGCCCGCCGCCCCGTCGCCAATTGCCAGGGCGCCCGCCAGCTCCTGTCCTTTCATGGCGCGGACGATATCGGCAATGGCCGACTTGCCGCGGTAGTCGAATACCGCCGATGCGCCCAGTTCTTGCAAATACTCGCGATTGTTGTGCGACGCCGTCGCGATGACCTTGTAGCCGGCCGCGGCGGCAAGCTGAATGGCGTTGCAGCCCACGCTGGTCGATCCGCCCCAGACAAGCACCGTCTTGTTCGCTTTTTTTGCCGGATGTGCGGGATATGCGGGATGTTCCAGCGCGAGCATGTCGCGCTGGAACAGTGCCGAGGCCGCGGTCGACAATCCCAGCGGCAGGACCGCCGCATGTTCGAACGGCATGTTTCCCGGAATCGGCGAAGCCATATGCTCAAGCAACACCGTGAACCGCTGAAACCCGCCCTCTGAAGAAGCGTTCCGGTCCTTATCCGAGCCGACCGCATGCCCCAGGACGCGGTCCCCCACCTTGAAGCGCGTAACGGCGGCTCCCGTTTCCACGACTTCGCCCGCCACATCCGATCCTAGAATGAGGGGATAGTGAAGCCAGGGATAGATGATATCGCCCACCGACTGCAGCAGCCAGTCCAGCGGATTGATCGCAACGGCCCGATTCCGGACCACAATCTCATTCGATGCGGGGCGCGTATAGGGAGCCGGCCCGAGCTGGAGAGCGGAACGCTTTGACGTGAGCCACACGGCGTGGTTTTCGAACATGCTTGTCCTCTTTGGTGATGAATGCGAAAACTGGAAGATGACGCATGGTATTGGATTGACCGTGGACCATCCAATCTGTATCGTCGTAAAAATCGTCGTATTCGTCCAAATCCGAGGTTGTTTGCCATGGCATCAAAAGACAGCGAGCATTTGCCGTTTGACCCGCTCTCGGACGTATTGGCGCTTCTCAAACCGGCGAGCTACGGTGTCCGGGGCCTGGATGCCGGAGGGGCGTGGTCGGTCGCATTTCCCGCGGTCGAAGGAATCAAGTGTTATGCCCTGCAAGAGGGCGCGTGCTGGCTCCTTGTCGACGGGGTGGGCGATGCGCTTCGATTGAACGCGGGGGATTGCGTGCTGCCGGACGGGAGGGCATTCACCTTCTGCAGCGAACCGGGCCTGCCTTAGACAGACGCTCTCGAATTGTTTTCCACGGTGCGCGCAGGGAGCGTCGCCGTCGTCAACGGCGGCGGGGAATGCCGGGGCGTAGGCGGATATTTCTCGTTTGCCGGCCTTCATGGCGGCCTTTTGCTCAGCGCGTTGCCGCCGCTGGTGCGCGTTGACGGCGTACGCGACCGGACCTCGTTGCGCTGGTATCTGGAAATGTTGATGCAGGAGCTGGCCGATCCGCAGCCCGGTAGCGTCCTGCTGGTGGAGCACTTGGCGCAGTCGCTGTTGATCCGTGCATTGCGTGCCCATGCCATCGACCGCCGCAATCAAGGAGCGGGCTGGCTCTACGCCCTGCGCGACCGCAAAATAGGCAATGCGATCGGTGCGATGCATCGGGAGCCGCATCGAAAGTGGACGCTGGAATCCCTTGCGGCAGTCGCGGGCATGTCGCGGTCGAATTTCTCGGCGCGCTTCCATGAGCTCGTGGGCGAAACTACCATGGAATACCTCACCAGGTGGCGCATGCACCTTGCCGCCGACAGGCTGGTAAATCTTGGAACGCCTGTCTCGGTGCTGGCGGACAACCTGGGGTAT
>DASVLJ010000052.1:0-11848 GCA_036384915.1 Burkholderiaceae bacterium | reverse complement strand
ATGTCATGACCTTGCCCACATTTTCCGGACGCTTCTCCACGCCTTGATATCCGGCATCGCCCAGTACAACCTTCTCATGACCATGCAGCAGCGCATGCGCCTGCGCCACGTCGGCGACGTTGCCTGCCGTGCCAACCACCGCATGCACCAGCCCCGTGATCATGTCCACGCCGATATGTGCCTTCATGCCGAAATACCACTGCTTGCCCTTCTTCGCTTGATGCATTTCCGGATCGCGTTCGCCGTCGCGGTTCTTGGTCGAGGGTGGCGCAGCGATCAGTGTCGCATCAACAATCGTACCTTCGCGCATGACCAGTCCCTTATTGGCCAAGTGCCCATTGATCTCGTCGAATATCCGGCGCGTCAGGTTGTGTTGCTCCAGCAGCCGGTAGTAGCACACATTAAAGTCGTATCCTGACAATAAAGGCGTACCCTGGACGGGCTAATACATGGTTCACACACCTCGCGCGATCCAACAGGGGCGGCTTATCGTTTTGTCGGACTGGAACTTGGAACGGAACTGGCTCTGCTTTTTCGATTGGTATCTATCACAAAAGGCGTGTCGCTTGTCCTTGGGCCGCGAGAAGTGCCACCGCCTTCTTATCGAAGGAAACGAAGGTTTCCCCGCCAAGCCAATTGCCCTCGTAGGCAATAACGCCGTCGGCGAAATCTCCGCCTTTGTCAAGCACCAGCAAGCCAGCCTCCACTGCGGGCCGGTTCACCTCTACGTTCGCGGCGGCAAGTAGCGCACGGATCGCGTTGGCAGCGTCGACTTGTTGGAACCCATATACTCGCAGCAACACCCAGACAAATTCGCATAGGCATGGCAACGCGACTGCGATTAACTCGGCGTCGGTCAAGACCGTGGCGGCAATGGCCGCTTGTGCCGGATCGTCGCGCACAACGGCACGCACAAGAACGTTGGTATCTACTGCAACCTTCATTTCCTGCCTGCCCATCCTTGTGCAGCCGCCTCGTTGATTTCTTCGATGGTGGCAACCTTCTGCGTTCTGCCAGCGAGCAGGCCAACGAAGCTGGCTATCGTCCCAGCGGGCCGCGCCGCCTTGAGTACCCCCCGACCATCTGGCAACAAGTCCAGCTCGATCTTGTCGCCTGGCCTGATGCCGAGGTGTTGCAATACGTCCTTCCGGAACGTCACTTGTCCTCGTGCAGTAACAGTCAATGTGGTCATGGTGTTGTGCCCTCATCTTGTTGATACCTTGCAGTGTAATGCAAAATCGCCTTACTTTCAATGCGGTGGCAAACAATAAAGTCGTCGCACCGACTCGGGTTGAAGATCTGTCGTAATAGGACTTTATTTTCAAACAACATCTTGCTGGTCTAAACAAATCAATCACTTAGCGCCGACACAGGACACGACTTTATTGTCTTCCACCACCGGGGGAATTTGCCGCATTCCCTGCGGCCGGCGCTCCGGTGGCCGGGGTGGGGGAATTTGGCTCGGCGTCGACCCGTTTGCCGGCGATGTTGCGGATGGTTTTACGGTCCACGCCGGTCAGCCTGGCGATTTCGCGTTGGCTCGTGCCTTTGGCAAGCAGTATGGCGACTGTGGTTCGTTTGTTCGATTTCAAGACATACACCCTCCATGCTCCCCTTTGATGTCAAAGGGGTTAGGTTACGTCCTGCCAGCGGGATTGCTCCTTGTGGCGACTGGCCTTACCGTCGGCCTAAGCGCTCAAGGGTGGGGGAATTTGACCCGGCCAGAAGTGGAGGAGTTTGACTGGCCAACGGGGCGACCGTTAAGCTGCGCCCTCAACCGCGCGCGGTGCTCGACGTATTCGGCTTCGATCTCTTCAGTCCATCGCAGGTCGATGAACCCTACCCCGTGCAGGTCGTCGAGGACGTGGGACACCACGTCCTTCACCAGAATGTCCGCGTCGGCCAAGACTGGGAGCGCCGGCTTGGATCCCGTCATGCGATGCCCAAGGCGCGAGCACGAGCGAGCGCCTTTCTGTGCGAACTGGCGCGGGCCCGCACCTCCGATTGTGTCGGAGGCTTGGCGCCGAGGATGGCCTCACGGCGGGTATCGGCGACCGTCTGCGCACGAACGCTGGTTTGGGTCGCGCCGAATCCCGCAAGCCACTGGTCGAGCTCGGAGGCCAGCACACGCCGATGCCCCTTCGGGCTGCGGTTCACCTTGCCCGGGTAGTTCGGGCCATCGAGCAGCGCAATGATAAACGGACGCGAAAAGCCGGTCCGCCGCGCGGCCTCCTCGGTGCTCAGCCACGCGTCCGCCTCCCTGACCTTGGTAGTCTCGACCAAGCCGCCCATCGCCTCAATCAGGGCCGGGTCCGCGACCGCGCGGGCGGCCACGCGCTTGCTGATCTTGTGGATCGCGGGCCGCCCCAAGACGCGCGCGACTGCGGTCGGCTGTCCTGACAGAGCCTCCACCAGCCCGGCGTCGATCAGCTCTTGGATGGCCTTGGCAACTTTGGCGGCCTTGGCCTTGTCGATCGTCGCTACCAAGATGGCCTCGAAAAAAAGAAAAAATCGAAGATTACACGTTACGCCCGCTCGTCCCTCCATGCAAGCCCACCAGGCGTTCCCTGGGCAACCGAGCCCATCTCCCATTTTCGCCCCAGTCTACATCGGCGGTTCCAGTCTTGATCGACGGCACGTCAACGGCAGCAAAGCATAATTTTTCCGTTTTGAATTGGAAGCATATGCGTTCCAAGCGGAAAAGATATGATTCTAGGGAGAAATCCCGTGGCCGACCGAGATCACAACGGCGAAAGTTATCGTGCTCGGCGTGGGAAACAGTGTAAAACAGACTAAAAGGTGGCCGGCAAAGGAATGGGGGCGAAAGCCGGCTATGTCGAATTAGGTGCTGCGGCGCCGCTTTCAACTGGAGCTCGCCCAGCGTAGACACTCGTCCGGTACCGTGCTCCGGCTGCCAATTAAAATGCGTCAAGGCCAAGGTGTCCGCTGCCTCTCTTTAGCTTCTCCCGAAGGATTGGTTCAGAGCACCGACTTTCGTCGCCCCACTATCCAGAGTTACCGATTACCCTGTCTGCCCGGATGCGTTGAGACCGATGTATCGGTCAAGTCCCCACGCAAATGCTCGATTGCAGCAGCCCCGACGCCTCAGTGTAGGACAAATTCATCCATATCGGCGTCTGCCGCCAGCCAAGGCGAAGCCGCCTAACGATAAAAATCGCGGCAAAATTAAAATAACGGGTGCGTCGAACGGCCGTAATGTGAGCTTCCTGTAATTAGGAGGTGCCGAAAAGTAAGCGCGTACCGACCGGCTTAATAGGCAATTCCACATAAATCCGTTGCAATACAACGATCTACCATCCAAATTCGCTATCTACCATAGCGATGGTAGACGCAAAACGTAGTGGTACAAGCAACTGCGTCGCGTCAATTTCTCATCGTGCCGTTCGCCGCGTCATGTCACGCTCTTCCTACGATTCCCCGTTGCTCGCTGTCGCGGTGAACCGGCGCCAACCAGATCCAGGGGATTGATTGTAACTTGCGGTGCGAGGGACTCGATCCAGTCTTCCCGGCCAAGCGTTCGCAGCACAGCAACGAGGGTCTTGACGGAGCTGCCGGCGCCGGTCTCCAGTTTTTGCAGCGCAGATCGCGAGATGCCGGCCCGCCTAGCGACTGTCGCCAAGTCGATATTCTGCTGCAGGCGGACACGTCGAATGCTGTCGCCGAGCAGAACCTGCAATTCCTGTGTCGTAAGCAAGCGCTTCATCGCGCCTCGAAAAGAAGATGTTATGCCGCAAACCTTGACGTAACGCCTCGAATTGCAGCCGTTATACGTCGACATGACACGCCGCATCGGGAATAACAGCAGGCCCGGAGTGCCGGCATCCGGATTCGCGGTAAGATTTCCCGTATGAACTCTACCGACTTACACCTGAATTCCCGGCCCATCATCGCTCTCGATGCCGACGGCGTCCTTCTCGACTATCATCATAGCTACCGCGACGCTTGGCACCGCGCCTTCGGCGAACGACCGGCATTGCGCGACGCCAACGCCTATTGGCCCATGGATCGCTGGCAGGTCAGGCGCGTCGAAGGCGCAGATCTTGAGCGGTTCCGCGCCTGCTTCGACGACGGTTTCTGGTCGACCATTCCTGCGATCGACGGCGCCGTTGACGCCTGCAAGTTGCTGGTCGCCGCCGGATACACCTTGGTCTGCGTAAGCGCCATCGCCGAAACATACCGGGACGCGCGCCTGCGCAACTTGCGTAGCGCCGGCTTTCCCATCGAGTCGGTAATTGCGACCGGCAACGTCGTGAGCGGGGAAAGCCCAAAGGCGGCAGCAATGCGGACGCTTGGCGCGGTGGCTTTTGTTGACGATTATCTGCCGTTCTTGTTCGGCATGCCGGATACTGTGCATACGGCATTAGTGCTTCGTGAACCTAATGGCAGCCCAAACCAGGGGCCGGAATTGCAGCGCGCGAAATCGACTCACGCCAACTTGCTCGAATTTGCGGAATGGTGGACGTCGCTGGTGCGCTTCCGCGAGGCAGACTAACTGGCAAGTCGAATGCCTGGCGCTCCCCTGCAGCCAGTTTAGCCATGGCGAATTCGCCGCAATTAATATTGTTGGCCGACTAATTGTGGCGCAGCATTTCGTCGATCAGTTTTTCGACGATGGCCTTGTCGCGGTCGGAGAGCGACGTGAAATTATTGACCAACTTCTTTTGTCTCTTCTGGTCCTTGTCGCTGGGAACCGGCGATTCGCCAGATACACCATACCGGAGCCATTGAACGGAGACGCCTAACCAACTGGCAAGGACGACCATCTTTTGCTGTTGAGGAATCGATTCCCCGGTCAACCACTTGTGGGCACCAGTTACTGCAACCGTGCTGCTCTTTGATCGACGATTGAATTCACGCGCCAGAGTTGTCGGGCTCAGCAAATTTTCGTCAAAACTGCGGATGGCAGTCTTGAGCCGCTCAGTGAAGGCAGCTTTTTCCTGGACGGCAGTACGTTCGGAAGATTTCATCCGAGCGACGATACCTTTCCATAAATTCACTATCAGTGGTAATATTTATTCACCATTAGAGGATATTTATGGACACCATCGAATGCCCGGGCTGCCGCAGGCAGATCGTTCCGTACATCTACCACTACCGCCCGGCCTTCGGCAGCTACCGGTATAGGAAAGCGCGGCACGAATGCCGATTCTGCGGCACCGTACTCCATGAATCCGGCGGGCAACTTACCCCGTTCGGTTGGATTGCCGCCTTCCTGGCAACGAATCTCTTGGCGATCGTGATTGGCGTGTTTCAAACGTTTTCCGGAGGATCGCCCTGGGTCATGTCGCTGATCATGAGCGGATTCGGCATGTACGTGTTGTACCGGGTCATTCGTTTCCTGCTTTCCAAGAAATGAAGGAGAGTTATTACATGAGACGCCAAGGGTTGGTACTTGCTGCAACGCTATACTTCGGCGCGATAAGTGCCGCCGGCGCACAGGAGTCGAAAGTTTGCTTTTCGGGCGTCTGCCTGGGGGCTTCGATGGCTGAAATCCCTGCCAATATCAAATGGGAACCGGTCAATGTGTGGCCGAAGAACGCGCGGTTCCGCGGTCCCGAATACGACATACTGATGGCCAGCTACCTGCGAGCCGACCCGCCCGTGTTGAATCAGCTGAAACAGTACAGGGACATGATGGGGAATATCGCCGGCCTCAACGCGGCAGTGATCGGCGCGCTGCAAAAGGTTCGCGGCTCCTGCGTTCGCTTCACTTTGGAAGGCAGCTTCTACAGTGACTCGCACCATCTCACCGCAGTGACAGTCAAGCCTTATCCCAGTGCCGACGGCAAAACGCAAACCTTCCGCGTTAGCCAGATCATTCGTCATTACGACGATGTTGTCACCCAAGACCAGAAGAGTGCGTTGCAATCGACGCTCGAGGATCAATTCGGCGTCCGATTCGGCGCCGCTCGGCTTCTGTACGACGTACCCAATGCGCAGAATCGAACACCAAACGTCGATTTTGGTTTGGGCTCGCCGACGACGGTTTTCATCGGGGAGTCCGTAGCAACGCGAATTGGAACCGAGAATCCCGATATATATCGGGCACTGCCCGGCTGCACCACGCAGGTAAAGGTGGATTGACGAATAGGAGGAAACGGCGATGGAAGAAAGCCCAAATGAAAAGGCGTTCGACCATGTGCCGGAGGACTTCCCTCGGTCGGCCGACATGCCCGGTCTCCTCGCCGGAGCACAGCCAAAACTCGCGCTGGTTCGATACCAAGGGCTGTTTTATGCGCCAGGATTTACCCCGCCGGAACGATATGAACGGTGGCGCAAGTTCGAGGAACTTGCTCACGTGTTCGTCGAAAAATGCCTGCGAAACGAGCATGGCAAGTATGCACACCTTACGCGCACGGAAATCCTCGCGCAATACCTGTCCAGGCTGACTAGAGGAGGTTACGGCGCAGAGACCGAATGCCGATGGCTGATTCGCCGCACGGCTTCATTGCTCGGCTGGGAAGTTCCGCCCGATGCACCGCCGGGTAGTACGGCGGATGAGATGATGGCATTCGCTCCGCCGCCGACATCCGGTGAGGCCAGCGGCGGTTAGCCAGAGGGGAAACGGCCTCAATATTTCAGGGCACATTTGTCATGCATGTCTGTTACTTGGATTATGACGGCGTGCTGCACCAGGAAAGCGTGCTGCTCAGGCGCGGCCGCATCTTCGTGGCGATGCCCGGCCACTGCCTGTTCGAATGGGAAGGCATTTTGTGCGAACTGCTTAAGCCCTACCCTGACGTGAAGATTGTACTCAGCACGCCGTGGGTCCGATGGAGCAGTTTTTCCTATGCGAAGCGTTGCCTCAATCCGGCCTTGCAGGCTCGCGTGGTCGGCGCGACTTTCCATCGGCGGTGGATGGTCGCCGAAGAGTTCGCCGAACTTTCTCGTGGGATGCAAATTTTGGGAGACGTGTTGCGCCGCAAGCCGTCGGATTGGTTTGCGATCGACGATGACGGCTTCGATTGGCCGGCATGGTGCAGGAACAAGCTCGTATTGACCCAGCAGCAAATCGGCTTGAACGACTTATCGGTGCAACGCGATATTAGGCGACGCCTTAAGCGATGGCAGCCAAAACATTAGCCTGGGTTCTGATATGTATATCTGCTACCTCGATTTCGACGGTGTGCTGCACGACGAAACCGTGTGGCTACGGCCGAATCGGTCAATCGTCCTGAGAACTCCAGGCCGCAGGTTGTTCGAATGGGAAAGTATTTTGATCGATTTGTTGGCATCCCATCCTGACGTGAAAATCGTGCTTAGCACAGCATGGGTGCGGGCAAGGAGCTTTGCCTATGCAAAAAGGCAACTGCATAAGTCTCTGCAGCCGCGCGTGATCGGTGCGACGTTTCACAGCCGGCTGATGGTTGCCGAGCAGTTCGCGGCGCTTCCGCGCGGTATGCAAATCTGGGGCGATGTGCGGCGCCGCAATCCGACGGATTGGCTCGCGATCGACGACGACAGCTTCGGTTGGCCGGCTTGGTGTCGCGACAAGCTCGTATTGACGCCAGGGAGCGCGGGAATTAGCAACAGCGCCGTGCAGACCACTATTCGCCGGCGCCTTGACGAATGGCAGTCCCTATCTGGCTAACGACTGTCCGGTAAGAATCAATCGGGACGAAACACATATTACGGCGGCGAAGGCAAAGTACGATGCGAATCGGTTTTTAGGAGCCGAACATGGAAAAAGAGACGAGCACACGGAAACTTTCCCGAATCAAGAACGTGCTGCGGCTTTCCATTTCTGACCTGGCAGGCACGTTCGACGTAACGCGCGCATCAATATATGACTGGCTGCGCGGTGCGCCGCCGCCGGACGAGGCCGTAGCGCGCTTGAATGATCTCGCAAACGCGGCCACGGCAATTGAACTGGCAGGTTTCGCGTGCGACCGTAACTTGGCTACGCGTCGATTCATAGGAGGGATGACATTGCCGCAAGCGATGCGGGGAGGGCAGTCCATTTCAGCGGTAATCCCGGACCTTATTGCCATCTTGCAGCGTGAAGAGTCTGAACGTGAGCGTCTATCCGCGCGGCTTGAGGGGAGAGCCGCACCGGAGCCCACCGCGGACTTCGATTTTCCTGACGCAGGTTGAATATGCGCGTTATTTTCCTAGACTTTGATGGCGTGCTGCATGCCGTGGCGGGGCCTCCTGCGACAATGCAACTGTTCGTCTGGGCGCCTTTGCTCGATGCGATTCTCGACGAATTTCCTGCAACCAGGCTGGTTATTCACGCCTCGGCGCGAGACTATACCCCGCGAGACACGATGGCTAAGCAACTCGGAAAATTGGGTGAAAAGGTCATCGGCGTCGTAAAGCCCAGGATCCGCCGTTGGGAGGCGATTCAGTTATACCTCGACGCCAATCCTGAAATTACCGACTACAGAATTCTTGACGACATGCCAAAGGAGTTTCCAGCGGGACTCCCTGCACTAATCGAATGCACCCCCAACCGGGGCATAAGCTCCGCGTCGGTGCAACTACAAATCCGCAATTGGTTGAGCAGCGGATGAGGTGTCGCGCCTGTAGCTGCATATTTTCACCAACCTTGCCACCGGATCGTGTCGCAGACTTGCCTCTCTGCGCATCTGAAAAATCCAAATTTTGGATCATACCGCCGCTCAGGAAGTCGGATAAGCCCGTCGATGCCGTCTCAGACACCTGCGACGCAGGATCAAGCAAGATTGTGTTGGAGTCGCCCCTGGCGCTCAATGCGACCATCCCCATGACGCCGAGAGCCTTACACTCTGCATCCTGCATATTCGCACGAATATCGCCGGGATGTCGCGTTGTAAACCCGCCGCCTGTTTCGAAAGCGTTCAGTCGGTTACCGTACAAGCCAATGTAAGATAGCGATTTTGGTTTCCATATCGCAAATGCCTCACGCCAGCATCTACTACCATCCTGAAGGTTACGTCACGACCGGTCAGCGCATCATGGGGCGTCAGGCCGCAGGGGAAGCCTTTTTGCGTGCGGCCGCGCAATCCGGTGCCGCGCATCTGACCTGCAACACCGACAGCGCCTCGTCGGCGCAGCACTTCGCCGAGCAGCTCGCCAAGTTCGGATTTGCCGGTGAAGCGCGCTGGGTGCCGACGGACCAGCCACGCGGTCTTGCCGACGACGGCTGTCTCTATCTGCCAGGGCCGAACCTGAAGGACTCCGCCTGGCAGCGCGCGCCGGTCGGTGCGCGTGCCTACAGCCTGTGCGGCATCACGCACACGACAGCCTCGCATCTCGCGTTGAGTTCCATCACCGACTTGCTCACCGCACCGGTGCGCAACTGGGATGCCCTGATCTGCACCTCGAAGGCTGTGCGCGATACGGTGCGATACCTGTTGGAAAACCAGGCGCAGTACCTGCGTGAGCAAATTGGTGCGACGCGTTTCGAGCTACCCCAATTGCCCATCATTCCGCTCGGCGTCCATACCGCCGATTTCGCATCCTCGGAAAGTGATCGTGCTGCAGCACGCACGAGCCAGGGTGTGGGTACCGACGATATTGTGATTCTGTTTGTCGGCCGGCTTGCCTTTCATGCCAAGGCTCATCCGCAGCAGATGTTCACGGCGCTGGAGCGGGTGGCGAAGCGCAATCCAGGCAAACGTGTTCATCTGGTGCAATGCGGCTGGTATGCCAACGAGCATATCGAAGCCGCATTCAATGATGCGGCGCGCGTCCTGTGCCCTTCCGTCACCATGCAACACGCCGAAGGTCGCGATCCTGCTGCGCGCCGCCAAGCCTGGGCCTCGGCCGACATTTTTATGTCGCTTGCCGACAACATCCAGGAAACCTTCGGCCTCACGCCCATCGAAGCCATGGCGGCCGGCCTGCCCGTCGTTGTCAGCGATTGGGACGGCTACAAGGACACCGTGCGCGATGGCGTCGACGGCTTCCGCATTCCCACCATCATGCCACAGGGTGGCGGCGGCGCAGACTTGGCGCAGCGTTACGCCATCGGTACAGATAGCTATGACTTCCATTGCGGATATGCGAGCCAGTTCGTGGCGCTCGATGGCGACGCACTGGATAGTGCGCTGGAACGCCTGGTCGGCGACGTCAATCTGCGGCGCCAAATGGGTGAGGCAGGCCGAAAGCGCGCGCGATCCGAATACGATTGGGCCGTGATTTACCGACGCTATCAACTGCTTTGGGAAGAACTGGCCGAGCGGCGTCGTGCCGACCCCGATCTTTACCCGCCGGTCAGCGTAACCGCCCGTCCGGACCGCCCCGACCCGTTTGCCGCTTTTGCCGGCTATGCAACGGGGCAAATTAGCGCAGCGTATATCGTGAAGCTGCGGCCGGAAGCGTCGAAATTGGAGCAACGCCGCAACCTGGCTCTCAATTCTTTCGCAAAAAGTCTCCAACCCAGCACGGAAGACTGTGCTGCACTGTTCCGTCTCCTTTCGGAACGCGGACCGCAAAGCGTGTCAAACGTCGCCCAAGCATTCCCAGACATGCCAGCATGGCAATTGCAGCGGCACCTAAGCTGGCTGGCAAAGATGGAAGCGGTAAGCATTTCCATCGTTTGACAGAGGAATTGTAGCTGCTGCCAACTTCGGCCTACTTCAGCATGGCGTTCACTGCGGTCAAGTCTAGCTCGCTCAAGCTCCCCGCTGCGGCCTTGAGTTTCAGCCCCTGCAACAAGGTTTCATAACGCGCCTTGGACAGATCGCGCTCCGCGCTGAAGAGTTGCTGCTGGGCGTTCAACACATCGACATTGATGCGAATGCCAAGCTTGTAGCCGACACGGTTGCCCTTGACGGCGCTCTGCCCCGATTCGACGGCGGTGTTCAATGCGTCAACCTGCGCCAGCCCGTTCATCACGCCGGCATAGGCCTGCTGCGCGTCGGTAGCAGCCTGCCGGCTGGCCGCTTCCAGATCGGCTTGGGTCTTGAGCATGGTGGCCGTGGCTTCGCGCACCTTGGAATTGACTGATCCTCCGGCGTAGAGCGGCACATTCAATTGCACGCCCACCTCGTGCTGCGTGGCGCGCGTGCTGAAATCGTCAGGCGTGGTCAGGCTGTGCGAGGAGTAGTTGCTGCCGAGGTTGGCAACCAGATCGAGCGTGGGCAAGTGGCCGGCGCGGTTTTTTTTGATGTCCTGGCGCGCCGCTTCCAGGGCGGCGCGCTGGCCGACGACTGCGGGGTTCGCTTGGCGTGCCTGTTCCATCCAGGAGCGCTGGTCGGCCGGGCTGGGCTGGGGCGGGGAGAACTCGGGACGCAACGCGGCCAGGTGCTCGATGCGGCTGCCGACGATCTTTTCCAGTTCGGCATGGGCCGATTCCAGGTCGTTCTGCGCCGCCACGCGCTGCGACCTGGCGCTGCCCAGGCGCGATCTGGTGTCGTCGATATCCGTCCGGGAGTGCGTGCCGAGTTTGACGCCACGTGTGACCTGGGCCAATTGCTCTTCCAGGGCCGCAACTTGCGAATCGGCGGCGCCGATGGCGTCTTGCGCTACGTTCACCGCGAAATAGGCTTGCGCCGTGCGCAGCAGCAGGTCTTGCCGGGCCTGCACAAACTGCGCTTCGGCCTGCTCGACCAGGTAGCCCGATTCTTTGTAAGCGTAGATGTTTTCCGCGCGCAGCAGCGGCTGGGTCAGTTGCAGGTTCCAACCCCAGGTTTTCATGTTGCGTTCGACCGGGGGCACGTCGGTGAATTCCGTATCGGCGCGCGTATTGCCTTCGTTGGCGGTCACCGCCGCCACCGGCAACAGGCCCGCACGCGCCTGGGGAATCTTTTCGCGGGCGGCATCCAGGGCATATCTGGCCGAGGCGTAGGTCGGATCGTTGTCTTGGGCAAGGCGATACACGGCCAGCAAGTCCTCGGCATGC
>DASVLJ010000051.1:0-1838 GCA_036384915.1 Burkholderiaceae bacterium | reverse complement strand
GCATGCCGAGGACTTGCTGGCCGTGTATCGCCTTGCCCAAGACAACGATCCGACCTACGCCTCGGCCAGATATGCCCTGGATGCCGCCCGCGAAAAGATTCCCCAGGCGCGTGCGGGCCTGTTGCCGGTGGCGGCGGTGACGGCCAACGAAGGCAATACGCGCGCCGATACGGAATTCACCGACGTGCCCCCGGTCGAACGCAACATGAAAACCTGGGGTTGGAACCTGCAACTGACCCAGCCGCTGCTGCGCGCGGAAAACATCTACGCCTACAAGGAATCCGCTTACCTCGTCGAGCAGGCCGAAGCGCAGTTTGCGCAGGCCCGACAAGACCTGCTGCTGCGCACGGCGCAAGCCTATTTCGCGGTGAACGTGGCGCAAGACGCCATCGGCGCTGCCGATTCGCAGGTTGCGGCCCTGGAAGAGCAATTGGCCCAGGTCACACGTGGCGTCAAGCTCGGCACGCACTCCCAGACCGATATCGACGACACCAGATCGCGCCTGGGCAGCGCCAGGTCGCAGCGCGTGGCGGCGCAGAACGATCTGGAATCGGCCCATGCCGAATTGGAAAAGATCGTCGGCAGCCGCATCGAGCACCTGGCCGCGTTGCGGCCCGAGTTCTCGCCGCCCCAGCCCAGCCCGGCCGACCAGCGCTCCTGGATGGAACAGGCACGCCAAGCGAACCCCGCAGTCGTCGGCCAGCGCGCCGCCCTGGAAGCGGCGCGCCAGGACATCAAGAAAAACCGCGCCGGCCACTTGCCCACGCTTGATCTGGTTGCCAACGTCGGCAGCAACTACTCCTCGCACAGCCTGACCACGCCAGACGATTTCAGCACGCGCGCCATGCAGCATGAGGTGGGCGTGCAGTTGAATGTGCCGCTCTACGCCGGAGGATCGGTCAATTCCAAGGTGCGCGAAGCCACGGCCACCATGCTCAAGACCCAAGCCGATCTGGAAGCGGCCGGCAGGCAGGCTGCTACCGACGCGCAGCAAGCCTATGCCGGCGTGATGAACGGGCTGGCGCAGGTTGACGCATTGAACACTGCCGTCGAATCGGGGCAGAGCGCCGTCAAGGGCAACCGTGTCGGCTACAAGCTTGGCATTCGCATCAATGTCGATGTGTTGAACGCGCAGCAGCAGCTCTTCAGCGCCGAGCGCGATCTGTCCAAGGCGCGTTATGAAACCTTGTTGCAGGGGCTGAAACTCAAGGCCTCGGCGGGGAGCTTGAGTGACGCGGATTTAACTGCAGTCAACGCCATGCTGCGGTAGACCGGCGTTCGCACGACGGACGCATCGGCGCTACCCCATCGAAACGCTTATCGCTTCTATCTTTGCCAGCCAGATGAGATGCGCCGCAATTGCCCCACCGGCATTGCGCCGACGCTAGGCTATCGGTACAGTAGCTCAAGCGTGCGGCGCCGAACTGGACCGCCACGAACAGGAAGTTCTGGGCAGCGGCTTAACGCCCCACAATACGCTGGCTAGACCTAAATCCGTGCTGTTCGCACTCCGCTCGCGACCACTGCTTTACCACGCCTCTGTTCTTGGACAAATTACCCTTTAGGAACCGCGTTAATTGTCGCCGAATCGATTACCCTGCGACCGCAAAATAGGCAATGCGATCGGTGCGATGCATCGGGAGCCGCATCGAAAGTGGACGCTGGAATCCCTTGCGGCAGTTGCGGGCATGTCACGATCGAATTTCTCGGCGCGCTTCCATGAGCTCGTGGGCGAAACTACCATGGAATACCTCACCAGGTGGCGCATGCACCTTGCCGCCGACAGGCTGGTAAATCTTGGAACGCCTGTCTCGGTGCTGGCGGACAACCTGGGGTAT
>DASVLJ010000050.1:0-113367 GCA_036384915.1 Burkholderiaceae bacterium | reverse complement strand
GCTGCAATGGATGGAGAAAAGTCCCACTTTGCCCCCGTTTTTCCGGCTGTAGCTACGGCTACAGTCCTCAAAAGCGAGGCCAAATTGGGCTCTTTTCCCACCCATTTCGCTTCGACTCGTTCTGCCGCGCAGACTCCTAGCGCTCTTTGCCGCTTGGTTTATTCGTCGAAACGCACCGAACCGTCCGGCCCCCAATTGACGTGTGTGATTCCCGGCTCCTGCTCCTCAAGCCGCTTCGCTTCCTGTTCCTGCGGCGTGGTCTTGCCGAGCTGCTCGCGCAATTCCTCGAACAGGCGCAAGTCTTCGCGCGCCTGGTCGCGCCTTTGTAGCGCCAGTTTCACCATCTCGCCGATCTCTTCCGGGAGCCATGGCTTGGCGATGTAGCGTAGCACTTCCGCTTCGTTGATGGCGCGCATGACGGCGTCGAATTCGGTCGACGCGGAGAGGATCATGCGCACCGTGTCGGGCTGGATGTCACGGTAGGCGCGCAGGAATTCGACGCCGCTCATTTCCGGCATGCGGAAGTCCGAAATCACGACATCGAACACCACTTCCTTGCCGCGCTCGAGCGCGGTGCGCGGATCGGTAAAGATTTCGACGCGTATCTCTTCCTCGACGCCGCATTGCCGGATGGCGCGCTGCAAGGCGTGGAGCACGTTGATTTCGTCGTCGACCAGGAGAAATCGCCTCATTCCGGCCCCCGTTCCTGTTTGATGTGGATATCCAGAACCGTGCCCTTGGTCGAAGCCTCGAAGTCGCGGATCTGCCTGATCATTCTCTCTTCGAGCACGTGGCCGGCCGAGAGCAGCAAAAAGCCGTCGCGTGTGACCAGGTCGCGCGAAATGCGCATGCCGGGCTTCAGTTCGGCGGTCGTCACTTGCAGTTCGGGACCGTTGTCCGCCGCTTTCGCTCCGGCCGATCCCTTGCTGTCGGGCACCGCCCCGTTAATTTCGGCAAAGGCATGGACCACGGCGGGATCGTAGCGTTTGCCGCCGTTTTGCAGGATCAGCGCCTGGGCTTCCTCGGGGCGCAGCTTGCGCGGTGCCAGCGTGCCAGCCTGCAGGTTGAAGTAGTCGCTGGCCAGCGCCAGGATGCGCGCGCCGACCGGGATGTTGAAGCCGGACAGGTGGTCCGGGTAACCTTCACCGTCGAAGCGCTCCTGCTGGCTGCGGATGATTTTCGCGGCTTCGCGCAAGTCTTCCAGCGGCATCAGCAATTGCTCGCCGCGCAGGGTGAACTTGCGGTACAGCGCGAGGTTTTCCGTGCTCATGGTGGAAACCGCCATGGCCAGCAAGTCGTCCGAGAACGCCACCTTGCCGATGTTGTGCAGCAGGCCGGCGACGAAGATGTCCTGGATTTCGTCGCTGCCCAGGTTCATCCTGGCCGCGATGCGCCGCGCCAGGTCGGCCACGCGCCGCGAATGCCCGGCCAGGCTGCCGTTGCGCATCTCTATCATGCCGGAGAAGATCTTGATCGAGGTGAGGAAGCTGTTCTTGAGCTTCTCGTTGGCCGTGGTCAGCGAACCGAGGGCGGCTTTCAGTTCCGCGGTGCGCTCCTGCACCTTGCTCTCCAGGCCGGCATTGAGTTCCTTCAATTGCTCGTTCTGTTCGCGGGTCAGGGTTTCGAGCCTTTGCTTTTCCCGTTCCAGCTCCTTGCGCTCGAGCGCGTGGCGCACGATCAGGAGCAGATCGTTGTCGTTCCACGGCTTGGTTACGTAGCGGTAGATTTCGCCGCGGTTGATCGCGTCGAGTATGGATTGGATGTCGGCATAGCCGGTCAGGAGCAGGCGTATCGTGTCGGGCCACTTGCTGCGCACGCGCTCGAGGAATTGCGCGCCGTCCATTTCCGGCATGCGCATGTCGGAAATGACGATATCGACATGCTCGGTTTCCAGCAGCGCCAATCCGGCCGCACCGCCTTCGGCCAGCAGTACCTGGTAACCTTCGGCGCGCAACAGGCGGCGCAGCGAGGACAGGATGTTGGGCTCGTCGTCCACGCACAGCACGCGCGCGGCGTTGTGCGCCTTGTCGGTGGCGGCGACGGCGGCGGGCGTGGGAATCATGATGCTCGCGCCTCCTGCGCCTTCGCCGTTTCCTCGCCTTCGGCGGGCACGTGCTTGACCGGCAGGACGATGCGGAAGCTGGTGCCCCGGCCCGGTTCGCTGTCGACTTCGATCTGCCCGTTGTGCTTTTGTATGATGCCGTACGACAGCGACAGGCCCAGGCCCGTTCCCTGGCCCACCGGCTTGGTGGTGAAGAAGGGGTCGAAGATGCGCGACAGGTTTTCCTTCGAGATGCCGCTGCCGTTGTCGGAGATGGTAAGCAGCACGCTTTCGTCCGCGGCGCCGCTCCATAATTCGGTGCGGATGGTAATGGTGCCGCGCTCGGGGCCGATGGCATGCGCGGCATTGACCAGCATGTTCATGACCACCTGGTTGATCTGCGAGGGCAGGCACTCGATGTCGGGAATATCGCCATATTGCTTGACCACGTCGGCCTTGTACTTGACCTCGTTGCTGACGATGTTGAGCGTCGAATCGATCCCATGGTGCAGGTTGGCCCATTGCCAATCCTGGCTGCCTTGCACGCGCGAAAAATCTTTCAAGTCCTGCACGATCTTGCGCACCCTGACGATGCCCTCTTTCGATTCGCCCATCAGGACCGGTATGTCCTCCTTGAGGAAGTCGAGTTCCACTTTTTCGCGGATGGCTTCCAGGCCGGCGCGCACGCTTTGCTCCTTGATGGCAGATTCGGCGCTTTCATAGGCGCTCAGCATGTCGAACAGCTTGTCGATGTAGTTCGACAGCGTATTGAAATTGGAAAAGATGTAGCCGATCGGATTGTTGATCTCGTGCGCCACGCCGGCTGCCAATTGCCCGATCGATGCCAGCTTTTCCGATTGCATCAATTGTTCCTGCGCCATCGAGAGTTTGGCGTTGAGCTCGGTCAATTCGGCATTGCGCCGCAGCAATTCCGCTTCGGCCACTTCGCGCCGTCCGATATCGTCTTCCAGCTTCGAATTGGCCAAGGCCAACTGTTCGGTGCGCTGGGTGATCAATTGCTCAAGATCGACCTGGGCACGCTGGGTGCCGATTTCGGCCTGCTTGCGCTGCGTGATGTCCTGGTACACCTCGATGGCGGCGACCACGTTGCCTTCGGTATCCCGCAGAGGCGCGGCAATCCCGTGCAGCCACAAACCGTTTTCGCCGAGCGAGGGGAAAAAATCCTCCGCCTCCACCGCGCCCGGCATGAGCGGAAACGGGCGCAGCTTGTCCGAATAATATTGCGCCAGGGACTGCGCATCGGCCTGGTCGACGACCAGGTCGGCCAGAACGGGCCTCGGTTGGGGATAAAAATACTGCCACTGGTTGCGCGATCCCACCATTTCCGCGGCGCTTTTTCCCACCATGCGCGCGCATGCCTGGTTCCAGTGCGTGATCGTGTGCGACTTGTCGACGATGAAAGTGGGGAGCGGACCGTCGTCGGAAAATTCGAACGAGGTCAGGAAGCTGCTCGTGCCCGATGCCGTTTGCGGTCCTGCCTGGGGCGGTTTTTCGTCACGGTCTGCCATGGTCACCCCTGCATGGTCAAAAGGATCTGGCGTGCATCCTCGAACTGCGCTTCGGTGTCGCGGAATATGCCGTCCGCGATGTCCTGGGACAGGGCCAGGCTCTTCCAGGTTTCCGCGGAAATGGGCGGCACCAGGTCGTTGTCGGTACCCGACAGATCGAGTGCGTGGGCAATGCCGTCGGCGATATGGACCAAGCCTGCCAACGAGGGTGTCGGGCCGTGCGTCTTGTCGTGATGGCTTTCGATCGCCTTTTGCATCAGCGGCGGGAATTTCCAGTGTGCCGCCAGGGCGCTGCCGACCACGGTGTGCGGCACGCCAAGGATGGCGATTTCGGATTCGATGAGGCAGCAATCGTGCTGTTCGCGGTGCGCCAGCACCTCGGCATAGAGCTGGGGCGAGCAGGTTATCAGCACCAGGCGTCCAATGTCATGCAGCAAGCCGATCATGAAAGCGTAGTCCTGGTTCAGGCGCAGGTGTTTGGCCAGCAGCTTGGCGCATACTGCGGTGGCCACGGCATGGCGCCAAAAGGCCAGAAAATCGAAATCGGTCCCCGACTTGTTCGAGAAATTGCCGATCACGGCGGCCGTGGTGACGATGGTGCGCACGCCATTGAAGCCGAGGATGGCGATCGCCTGCTGGATCGACGTCACCTTGCTTTGCATGCCATAGAACGAGGAGTTCGCCAGGCGCAGCGTCTTGGCCGTCAGCGCCTGGTCGCGAGAGAGCTTGTTCGCCAGCTCGTTGCCGCTCGCGTCTTCCTGGTCCATGGTGCTCATCAGTTCGACGACGATCACCGGCAGCGCCGGCAGTTCGCGTACGCTCTTGATGATGTCGGCCATCGCCAGGCGTGTCATGATTCCTCTCCGGTACGGTAGCGCAGGACGGCGAGGCGTAGCGCTTCGCTTCCGGGCTGGCCGGAAGCGCGGCGGAACAGCACCGCCAGGCGCTGCCCGGCGCGTTCCCTTTCTTTCGCCAATTCCTCCTCGGAGGCGCTGTCGTCGACAATGGTCACGCGTTCGACCCCGCGCCGGTGCAGCGATTGCAGCACCGAAGCCGTCAGTTCGGCTCCCTTGGGCAGCAAGGTGCCGCCGTGCGCATCGAGCAGGGGGCAGGCCAGCACCATGCCGGCTTCGGCATCGTCGATATCGATGTCGAGCTGGCGCGCCTTCATGACAGCGCCTTGAACGGGGAAATCGTCATCAGTTTTCCTCTCGATTGGGAACCGCGCCCCATCCTGCGCGACACGACCTCGAAAAAGCGCCGGCCGATTTCGATCGTGCATTGGGAGCCGTGCGAACCGAGCACGGTCGCATGCTCAAGATCGGGAATCAATTGGTTGACGTCGCAGCCCAGGATCGACGGCGCATCCTCGAACAATGCCTGCGCCTCGTCGTTGGCGAAGACGATCAGGTCGGAATCGTCAACCGCAATGACGGCCAAGGGAATCTGCTGCAGCGCTTCGCGCACGATGTCCAGGCTCATTTCATCGCGCATGATCTGCTGCTGCTTTTGCTGCAGCAAATCTTCCAGCCTGCGGTTGGCCTGCGCCAATTCCTGGTTCGCCGTCAGCACTTCGAGATTCAGGCGCCGGTTCTCGTCGGCCATGCCCTTGTGGCGGAAGGCTTCCTGGATATGGCCCACCAGTTGCTCGTCGTCCCATGGCTTGGTCAGGAACTTGTAGATCGCCCCTTGATTGACCGCGTCGGTGACGGAATGCAGTTCGGTATAGCCGGAGAGTACGATGCGCACCGTGTCGGGATACAGTTCCTTGGCCTTGCCGAGGAATTCCACGCCCGTCATCCCGGGCATGCGCTGGTCCGAGATGATGACGTCCACCGGATTTTGCGTCAGCACTTCGAGGCCGGCCTGGCCGCTGTTGGCGGTGAGGATGCGGAAATCATGCGTGCGCAGCAGGCGCTTCAAGGCGTTGACGATATTGCCCTCGTCGTCCACCAGCAACAGCGTGCGGCGCGGCTTTTGCAGGCGCAGCAGTTTTTCCGGTAGTGCCGGTTCCTGCCGCATTAATTCTTCCAATGCCGTCGCGCCCAGTGCTTCGCTGAAGAAAAAGCCCTGCATCTCGTCGCACATGTTCTGCGACAGAAAGCCGCACTGGGCTTCCGTTTCCACGCCTTCGGCAACCACGCGTATGCCCAGGCTGTGGGCCATGGAGATGATGGCTTTCGAGATCGCCGTGTCTTCCCCGTGGTCGGGGACCTGCTTGATGAAGGAGCGGTCTATCTTGACTCTGGCGAAAGGCAGGCTCTTCAAATGGCTGAGCGAGGAAAAGCCCGTGCCGAAGTCGTCCAGCGTGAGCGCCACGCCGATGTTTTTCAATTTTTCCAGGTTGGCAAGGGCAATCGCGCCGCCTTGCACCATCGCGGCTTCCGTGACTTCGATGGATACCGCATCCGGCGCGGCACCGGCCTCCTCCAGCAGGCGCGCCAGATTTTCCGCATATAGCGGATTCTGCAGCTCGACGCGGGAAATATTGAGCGCCACGGGGAAACGCGGCAGCCCCATCTCGTCGCGCCGCAGCAGATCGGCACAGGCGCGCCGCACCACCCATTCGCCAAGGCCCGCAATCAAGCCCGACTCTTCCGCTACTTCGATCAGGTAGGCCGTGGAGACGCCTTGCGCGTCTTGTTCTTCCCAGCGTACCAGCGCCTCGACGCTGCAGATTCTTCCGGTCTGCAAATCGATGACGGGTTGATAACGCAATTGGAGCTGTTCTCCGTGAATTGCCGCGCGCAATGCATCGGCAATCTTCCCGCGCTGCTCGACCTGGCGTATCAGTTCGGTGGAAATGAATTGGCATTGCCCCGGCCCGATTTTCCTGGCCTGCTCAAGCGCGAGATCGGCGCATTGGAACAGGCTGCGCGCATCCTGCGCATCCGAGGGAAAGTTCGCGACTCCGATACAACAGCTCAAATTGATCTGCCGCTCCGCCACAGGCAGCGTTTCGCCGATTGTGCGGCCGATGCGTTCGCATTGTTGCGCGACGTCCTTCCTGCTGCCGGCGTCGCCCAGGAAAACCGCGAATTCGTCGCCGCCCAGCCGTCCCAGCAGCGCGGCAGGGCCGAAAAGATTGCCCAGGCGCCGGGCGACTTGATCGAGAACCGTGTCGCCAGCAAGCTGGCCGAAGACGCGGTTGATTCGCTTGAATTGGTCGAGGCCGATCAAAATCAGGGCGGAGTGGCCGGGGGCGGCGGAGGCCGCCGGAAGCAAGCGTTCGAGGCAGCGTTGAAATGCCTGTCGCGCAAGCAAGCCGCCCGGCGCAACCCGGTTGGCATCATTTTCCTCAATGTATGCCAATTCCGGGGCGAGCTCTTGTTTGGCAAGTTGCCTTTCCATTAAATACGCTCGATCCAATCGCTATGAAAACTACAGCCACATCTATCCAGGATGATATAGGTTAACGCTGCCATCTGGAAATGAATGCCTGTCAACTATGACAGGTTTACGGCCACTCCCAAAGAGTACCTAATTTTGATGTTGATATAAAGGAACAGAGCAGGTGTGCGCTCAAGAAACAACAAGTTGCGCAATGAAGTAAAACTGGCGAGGTCCGGCACGCAAAAACTTGTGAGAATTGTCAGTATTTCGGCTACCGGCCCAGCGGAGGAATTTGTCGACGTTGCTAGTTTGAACACAGGCCCTCAGGTTGCGGATTCACATCAAAATAGTGAGCTGTCCGCGCATGCGTCAGGGCTGGACTGGAAGCCGAAGCCTCGAGAGCCAGGCCAGCCCGGCCAAAGCGATTAGGCAACAGATCGCACCCGCATAAAACGTGACCGACGCGCCCAAGTCATCCCATAGCAAGCCGGCAAGCGCACTGGCCAACAGCAGGGCGATGCCGCAGACCAGATTGAAGAAGCCGTATGCGGTTCCGCGCAGATCGGCGGGAGCGGCGTCGGCCACCATGGTGGCCAGCAGCCCTTGTGTGGCACCCAGGTGTATACCCCAGAGTGCCACGCCCGCCATCACGACGTACCAGCCGCCGTCCGCAGCAAGCACCAGATCGGCCACGAACAGCGCAACCAACCCCAACGCCAGCAGCTTGCGGTGATTCATGCGATCGGCCAGCTTGCCGAACGGATAGGCCACCAGGGCGTAAACCACGTTCATTGCCACCATCACCAGCGGCACCAACGCGATCGGCATGCCGGTCTGGCGGGCGCGCAAGAGCAGAAAGGCTTCGGAAAAGCGGGCCAGCGTGAACACCGCGCCGATGCCGACCACCCACCAGTAGGCAGGACCGAGGCGGCGCAGGCTTGCGCGCCGGACAGGGTTGGTGCGTTTGGCCGTTTCGGCACGCGGCGGTTCGCGCACCCCGAAGAACAGTAGCGCCGCGCTCGCCAATCCGGGAATGACGGCCAGCCAAAAGACGGCGCGGAAATCGTTCATCCAAAGCGTCATCAGGGCAGCAGCCAACAGCGGCCCGACAAAGGCGCCGATCGTGTCGAGCGCCTGACGCAGGCCGAACGCCGCACCGCGCACCTGCGGTGGGGTCAGATCGGCAATGAGGGCGTCACGCGGCGCATCGCGCACGCCCTTGCCGACGCGGTCGATCAGGCGCGCCGCCAGTACGAGGCCGATGCCGGAGGCGATGGCGAACAGCGGTTTGCTCAAGGCCGACAGCGTGTAGCCGAACACGGCAAGATGCTTGCGCTTGCCGAGATAGTCGCTCAGGGCGCCGGAAAAAATCTTGACCATCAGCGTGGTGGATTCGGCCAATCCTTCGATCAAGCCCACCATGAAGTTGCTGGAGCCCAGCACCGTGATCATGAACATCGGCAGCAGGCTGTGGATGGCCTCGGAAGAGATGTCGGTCAGCATGCTGACGAAGCCGAGCACCCGGACGTCCGCCGGTACTCGCGGCGGTGGGGCATCGATATTCTGTTTGTCCATGGCGGTTCGGGAACCTCGAGCTTGTCAAGCCGCGGCAACGGTTTATCGCTCTATCTTCCCAGCCATTTCATTTTGCCGCAAGAGCGCGGCAATAAGAGCCGCCCGCATTTCGTCAAACCGCGGCGGCGGGTTACTTGCCGACAGCGCGCTTGGCCAGCGAGGCGCGCAACGTGACGCTGACGGGGTATTTGCGCTTGACCGGCCGCTTCATGTCGTAGCAGCGGTTGAGCAAATCGTTCAAGGCCGATTGCGTCATTTCCTGCCAGGGCATGTGGACTGTGGAGAGGCGCGGTGCGGAAAAGGCGGCCGAAGGCGTGTCGTCGTAGGCGATCACGGACAGGTCGTCCGGCACGCGTATGCCGACTTCCTGGAAATAGGACAGCGCGCCCACCGCCATCTCGTCGTTGGCGCAAAACAGGGCGGTGCAGGCGTGGCCCGATTCGACCAGTTCGCGCGCCGCGTCCCAGCCGCCCGCGGGCGAGAAATCGCTCTCCGCGACCCACAGCTTGCGCGTGTCGATGCGGTTGCGCTCCAGTTCTTCCATGAAGCCGGCAATGCGTTGCCGGTTGTCGAGGAAGCTGGCCGGGCCGGTGATGACGGCGATCTTGCGGTGCTTGTATTGCAGCAGCGTTTGCGCCGCCAGCATGCCGCCGTGCGTGTGATCGACCGTAAAGCATTGGTCGGCGATCTTGGGAATGCAGTGGTTGAGCAGCACCAGCCGGCCCTGCTTGGGGCCGAGCAGGTCGATGTCTTCTTCCTGCAGGGCGCTGCTCATGACGATCAAGCCGTCGCAGCCGCGGTCGAGCAGGAACTTGATCCCTTCGATGGCCTGGCGCCGTTCGTCGCCGATGCCGACACCGAAGGACAGCACCATGTGCAGGTTGGCGGCCCGCAGCTCGGTATCTATCATCTGCAGGATGGGCGTATAGAAGGTGCCGGAGAGCACAGGGATATAGACCCCTATCATCTGGCTGTTGCCCGACAGCAGGGTGCGTGCCGCATGCGAGGGGCTGAATTCGAGCTCCTCGATGGCCTTCTTCACGCGTGCCATGGTGGCCGGCGAGACCGAGCCCTTGCCGCTGATGACGCGCGAGGCCGTTCCCAAACCCACGCCCGCCAGGCGCGCCACATCCTTGATTGTCGCCACAGTGTTCCCGCTTGCTAAAAGTTGCCCAAGTATATACGAAGCCTGACCGGAGCAAACCGTCTGTCGCGGTCGGGGAAATAGGATTGGAAACGATACCAACCCGACCCGACTGTAGCACCCGCAGGAGAAAAATGTCAACGCGGCGGGGGATCTCGTGAGAGGGAGCAGACCACTTTTCCCGATGCGCGATCGGCCTGCAGAACCGGCCAGCAGGATAAGCCCGCCGCAGGCGAAACAAATGACGTTGACATTCGATTTGGCCCGGTGCTATAGTCGCGGCACAATATGGAATCGTTTCCAATCAAAAAGACGGTGAGACATGAAAGCTCTTTCGCACGCGGCATTGACGGCCGGTATCCTGCTCTTGAGCGCCTGCGGCGGCGGAGCCTCCGCGCAATCGGACGCGCCAGCATCTACGCCCACGCCCGCCCCCGCGTCGACGCCAACTCCAACACCCGCGCCCACTCCGGCACCAACTCCGGCGCCGGCCGCCAACTGGGTCCTGGACTGGAGCGATGAATTCGACGAGGCCGCTCTCGATACGAGCAAGTGGAACATGGAAACCGGTGGCGGCGGCTGGGGCAACAACGAGCTGGAGAATTACACCAGCCGTACCGACAACGTGCGGGTGGAAAACGGCATGCTGGTGATCGAGGCGCGCCAGGAAGCCTACCAGGGCAACAATTACACTTCGGGCCGCATCACCACGGCCGGGCTGCAGGAGCGCACCTACGGCCGCTATGAGGCGCGCATCAAGCTGCCGGCGGGGCAGGGGATGTGGCCGGCCTTCTGGATGCTGGGCAACGATATCAATACCGCGGGCTGGCCCGGCTGCGGCGAAATCGATATCATGGAAAACGTCGGGAAGGTTCCTGCCACCGCCTACGGCACGTTGCACGGGCCGGGCTATTCGGGCGCCAACGGATTCCAGGGCAGCTATACGCTGTCCAGCGGCAAGCTGTCGGACGATTTCCATATCTATGCCGTCGAATGGGAGCCGGGCGCAATCCGCTGGTATGTCGACGGCAACCTGTACCACACGGCCACGCCGGCCATGGTGAACGGCAACTGGGTGTTCGACCATCCGTTCTTCCTGATACTCAACGTGGCCGTCGGCGGCAACTGGCCGGGCAGTCCCGACGCCAGCACGGTCTTCCCGCAGCAGATGCTGGTCGACTACGTGCGCGTGTATCGCAAGGGGAGCTGAGCTTGGGGACGACGGGCGATATGATGCGCGATATGATGCGCGGACCGGCGCACACGGTGCCCCGTTTGCTGGTTCGGCTCGCACGGCCGGCGCTATGGGCGCTGCTGCTCGCCGGGGTGTCCCTGTGCGGCATGGCGCAAGCCCGCACCATTCTGACCGTTGCCGCTTTCCCGGCCGAGGATGAAATCGTCAAGGCCGCCATTCCCGAATGGAACCGGCGCCACCCAGACGTGGAGATCCGGCTCATCAGCCGGCAAATCGCCGACCACCACACGGCGATGACGACGGCACTGTCCACGCGCTCGCACTTGCCGGACGTGATGGCCCTCGAAATCCATTACGTCGGCGGTTTCACCCGTACCGGCGCGCTGGACGATTTGCGCCAGCCGCCCTACAACTTTACGCAGGACAGCAAGCGCTTCGTGCCCTATGCCGTGGCCCAGGTGACGGGCCCACATGGCGAGTTGACGGCGGTGCCGACCGATATCGGCCCGGGCACGCTGCTATATCGCACCGATATCCTGGCCAAGGCCGGCGTCACGGAAGCCGACTTGACGCGCTCCTGGGAAAGCTATGTCGAAGCGGGCATCAAGATCAAGGCGGCCACGGGCGCTTTCCTGATCCCCAACGCGCATGACATCAAGGATATCGTGATCCGCACCGGCATCAAGCCGGGCGAGGGCATGTACTTCGACGGCGACGGGCATGCGCTGGTCAATACGCCGCGCTTCGCCCATGCCTTCGAGCTGGCACGCGCGGTGCGGCGCAACGGGCTCGACGCCAGGGTGCTGGCTTGGTCGAGCGACTGGGCCGAGGGCTTCAAGCGCGGCAGCCTCGCGACGCAGATGTCCGGCGCCTGGGCCGCCGGCCACCTGGCGACCTGGCTGGCGCCCAATACGGCCGGCCTGTGGCGTGCGGCCCAATTGCCCGAAGGGACTTATGCAGCCTGGGGCGGCACCTATTTAGCCATCCCCAAGGCGTCGGATCCGGCCAACAAGGCCGCAGCCTACGAATTCATCCGCATGCTGACGCTGGAGCCTGCCATGCAGCTGGCGGCATTCAAGGAACAGAACGCCTTCCCTGCGTTGACTGAAACCTATACCGATCCCTTCTTTGCGCAGCCGATCCCCTTCCTCGCCGGTCAGCGCGCACGCGAGCTGTGGCGCGATGCCGCCGTGCACATCGGCGCGGTGCGCGTGCACAAGCAGGACGCTTTTGCCGAAGAAGTGGTCAATTCCGAGCTCGACAAGGTGCTGGAAAAAAACAAGGACATCGGGCAAGCGCTGGCCGATGCGGAGCGGCTGTTGCAGCGCAGGGCATTGCGATGAGAGCGGCCATGCTTAATGCCATCAAACATCCCGTCAAATGGCGCCTGCCGCCGGCCTGGACGCCCTATCTGCTTCTAGCCCCGTTCCTGGTCCTGTTCCTCGTCTTCGGCCTGTTTCCGTTGTTGTTTTCGCTCTACCTGGCTTTCCATAGCTGGGAGCCGAGCGCCGGGCTGGAATCGATGCAATACGTCGGCTTCGACAATTTCGCCTTTTCGCTGCAGGATGAATGGTTCTGGAAGTCTTTGAAGAACACGTTCTGGCTCGCCGCAGCCTCGGGCTTGCCGCAGCATCTGCTGGCGATTCCCCTGGCGTGCTTCATCCATGCCGGCATCAAGCGCGCGCGCAATCTGGTCGTGGGCCTGTACTTCGTGCCCTACATCACTTCGACGGTGGCGATCGCGATCATGTTCACGGCGCTGTTCTCGACCAACTTCGGCTTGATCAACCTGGCGCTGAAGGAATTGGCGCAGGTGCCCTTGCTGAATCACATCCTGCCGGCCGACCCGGTCGACTGGACCAATAATTCCGACACGATCAAGCCGGCCATCGCCATCGTGGTGTTCTGGCGCTACCTCGGTTTCAACATCGTGCTCTACCTCGCCGCATTGCAGACGATTCCGGCCGACTTGTACGAGGCGGCGCGCATGGACGGCGCCGGGCGGCTGCAGCAGTTCCGCTACATCACTTTGCCCAGCCTGCGGCCCATCATGGTTTTCGGCGTCACGCTTTCCGTCATCGGCGGCCTGCAATTGTTCGAGGAGCCTTTCATCCTGACCATGGGCAACGGCGGCTCGGATCAGGCCGGCATGACGGCGGCAGTCTATCTATACCGCATGGCGTTCGACTTCGACGACTTCGGTGCCGCCAGCGCCATGTCCTGGTTATTGTTTGCGGTGGTGGCAGTGCTGACCTGGCTGACGCAACGCGCCTTCCGCACCCGGAATTCCCCACAATGAGCCCGAACCTGCAAATGACCCTGGCGGACCGTCCGCGCCAACAAGCCGCTATTCGCGCCGACAGCCGCCTGGCGCTCTGGGCCGCCTATGGCATGATCGCCATCGGCGCGCTCGTGATGCTGGCGCCGTTCTACTTCATGTTCGTGTTCGCGACGCATTCGCGCACCGAAATCTTCGATGTGCCGCCGCCGCTGTTTTTCGGCCACAGCTTCGGCGAAAACGTGCAGCTCCTGACCAGCCGCATCCCGTTCTGGCGCAGCCTCGGCTGGAGTCTCTATGTCGCGCTGGCCTCGACCATCCTGACGCTGCTGTTTTGTTCCATGGCCGGTTACGCCTTCGGCCGCTTCGAGTTCAAAGGCAAGAAGCTGCTGTTCGGCCTGGTCATGGGCACCATGCTGCTGCCCTCGTTCATGAACATGATTCCGACCTTTCTGGCCATGGATGCCTTGGGCTGGATCGACCAGCCGCGCGCGCTCTACCTGCCCGGGGCGGCCAGCGCCTTCGGCATTTTCCTGATGCGCCAATTCGTTGCCAGCTCGGTACCGACCGAATTGATCGATGCGGCACGCATGGACGGCTGCGGCGAGATGGGCATTTATTTCCGCATCGTGCTGCCCCTGCTGCGTCCCGCGCTCGGTACACTCGGCCTGATCACCTTCATCGCATCGTGGAACAACTTCATCGCGCCGCTGGTGGTGATGCGCTCGCCCGACATGTATACCCTGCCGCTGGCCTTGCGCAGCCTGCAAAGCCCGGTCGACACGCAGTGGGGCGCGCTGATGGCCGGCTCGGCCATCGCCACCATCCCGCTCCTGGTGCTGTTCGTGCTTTCCTCGCGCCAATTGATATCGGGCCTGACCGCCGGTGCGGTCAAGTAAGCCGCAACACGCATTCGAACCATTCGCAATACTGCTTTTCAAAACATGACGAACATCAAAACAAGCGACATCGCCGCCCAGTTTCCCCCGGACTTCGTCTGGGGCGTGGCCACCAGCGCCTTTCAGATCGAAGGCGCCAGCCGCGAAGACGGCAAGGGGGCGTCGGTCTGGGATCATTTTTGCGCCAAGCCCGGCGTGATCGCCGACGGCAGCAATGGCGATACGGCTTGCGACCACTATCATCGCTGGAACGGCGACCTCGATCTGATCGCCGATCTCGGCGTCGATGCCTACCGCTTCTCGGTGTCGTGGCCGCGCGTGTTGCCCCAAGGCGCGGGTGCCTGGAATGAAAAAGGCCTGGCCTATTACGAGCGGCTGATAGACGGCATTCTGGAACGCGGGCTCAAGCCTTACCTGACATTGAACCACTGGGACTTGCCGCAGGCGCTGCAGGAAAAAGGCGGCTGGGCCGGGCGCGATACGGTGTTCCGCTTCGTCGAATATGCGCAAGGCATCGCCAGCCGCTTCGGCGACCGACTGCCGTCCATCGCCACCCACAACGAGCCCTGGGTCATGGCCACGCTGGGCCACGAGAGCGGCGTGTTCGCCCCGGGCATCAAGGACCGTGCTGTGGCGGCACAAGTGTCGCATCACCTGCTGCTGTCGCACGGCATGGCGCTGGCCGCGCTACGCGGCGACAATTGCCGCGCCGACCTCGGCATCGTGCTCAACCTCTCGCCCATCCATGCGGCCAGCGACAGCGCGGCCGACGCGGCCAAGGCGCGCCTGGAGGACGGCAAACTGGTGCGCTGGTATATGGACCCGCTGTTCAAGGGGTGCTATCCGTCCGACGTGCTTGAACATCTCGGCCCCGATGCGCCGAAAATTGCCACGGGCGACATGGAAGTCATTGCGGCACCGATGGATTTTCTCGGCATCAATTACTACACGCGCTCGGTAGCCAGCGCCGGCAAACCCTGGAACGTGCGCGAAAGCGGGCGTGCCGTGACCGATATGGGGTGGGAAATCTATCCCGAAGGCTTGACCGAATTGCTGCTGCGGCTCGATCGCGACTACGCCGTACCGCCGCTTTACATCACCGAAAACGGCGGCAGCTTCGACGACAGGATGATAGACGGCAAGGTGGCCGACGCCGGGCGAACCGACTACCTGGCGCGCCATATCGGCGCCGTGCGCGAGGCGATGCGCCAGGGCGTGAACATGGCCGGCTACATGGTGTGGAGCCTGATGGACAACTTCGAGTGGGCTTCGGGATACGAAAAGCGTTTCGGCATCGTCCACGTCGACTACGCGACCCAGGCGCGCACGCTGAAAGACAGCGCGCTGTGGTATCGCGATTTCCTCGCCCGGGTGAAGGCCTCCCACGGGTAGTATCCGAGGCGGCAAACAAGAATGAACAAGGAGACGGTACATGGCGCAAGTCACGCTGCGCGGCATACGTAAAAACTTCAACGGCACCGAAGTCATCAAGGGTATAGACCTGGAAGTGCGCGACGGCGAATTCCTGGTCTTCGTCGGCCCCTCGGGCTGCGGCAAATCGACCACGCTACGCATGGTTGCCGGCCTGGAAGGCATAGACCAGGGCGAGCTATTGATCGACGGCGTGCGCGCCAACGAGCAGCGCCCGCATGAACGCGGTGCAGCCATGGTGTTTCAGAGCTATGCGCTGTATCCGCATATGACGGTGGCGGAAAACATGGGTTTTTCGCTCAAGATGGCCGGAGTGGACAAAGCCGCGCGGAAGGCCAAAGTCGGGCAGGCAGCCGAAGTGCTGCGCATCAGCCACATGCTTGAACGCTATCCCAAGGAATTGTCGGGCGGCGAACGCCAGCGCGTTGCCATCGGCCGGGCCATCGTGCGCAAGCCGAAGGTGTTCCTGTTCGACGAGCCGCTGTCGAACCTGGACGCGGCGCTGCGCGTGGATATGCGCATCGAATTGACGCGCCTGCATCGCGAACTCGGCACCACCATGATCTATGTCACGCACGACCAGGTGGAAGCGATGACCATGGGCGACCGTATTGCCGTGTTCAATCGCGGATGTATCGAGCAACTCGGCGCGCCGGGCGAGCTGTACCACAGGCCAGGAAATGAATTCGTGGCCGCTTTCCTTGGTTCGCCGCGCATCAACTTCTTCGATGCGCCGGCGACAGGGATGGAGCATCCCCTGTGGCACACCTTGGCTGCATCCCTGCCCACCGGCGCCGCACGCATCGGCTTGCGGCCCGAGCACATGCACGTCACGACGGGTGCGGACGGTATTTCGGCCAACGTGGTGCTGGCCGAGCACCTTGGCGATTCATCGATCCTGCATCTGCAGGTGCAAGGCATGACGGACCTGGTGCATGCCAAGGTCGGTTCCGATTACGCGCACTGCCAGGCGGGGCAGGCGCTGGGGTTGTTGCCCGATGTGCGCAAGGCGCTTGGGTTTGATGGGACGGGGCGGCTGATGGCGTAGTGTGGAAAGTATTCCCCTATCGGCTACGCTTACCGATTGCCTTCGCCTGCAGGCGCGATAGGCGGGCGGCGCAGGCAGGGAGTGGGCGGTCGTGAATTGGCTTGGCTCCTATAGTCAATGTGTGTAGATTTGTTTCTGCTTCCTTGATTAGCCGAGTCGAAGCGCAACATCCCTCACCCCAGCCGCTCTCCTGCCTGCGGGCGAGGGGAGTCCGCTGGCAACATGCTACGACTTCAGAAAGTCACTTAGCCATTTGCCGCTGGTCTTGAGCGTGCGCTTCTGGCTGCCGAAATCGACATGGATCAGGCCAAACCGCCGCAGATAACCTTCAGCCCATTCAAAGTTGTCCAGCAGGCTCCAGGCAAAATAACCCTTGACCGGGACGCCCTCGGCGATGGCGCCGCGCAGGGCCGAGAGATGCCGCACCAGGAAGCTGAGCCGCTCCGCATCGTCCACCGTGCCGTCCGGCGCCACGCGGTCGTTGTAGCAGGAACCGTTTTCGGTGATGTAGATGTCGCTCGGGTGGTATTCGCCGGCGATGCGGGAGAGCAGGGAGCGCATGCCGTCGGGCGAGACTTCCCAGCCGAACGCGGTGCGTTCGCGTCCATCCGGGTTGACGACTTGGGCGCGCAGCGGGCCGGCCGTGCGGTCGTCGCGCACGGTTTCGGGCGAATAGTAGTTCACGCCGAGGAAATCGGTCGGCCTGGCGATGTCGTCGAGATCTCCCGGGGCGATCTTCGGTACCGCGGCGCCGAACAAGGCCATGGTGTCGGCCGGATAGCCGCGCCCGTACAGGGGATCGAGGAACCAGCGGTTGCGGAAGCCGTCGTGGCGCCGCACGGCATCAAGGTCTTCCTGGCTGGCGCTCGCTGCCTGGATCGGGTGCAGGCTTAGCGCGATGCCGGCTCGCGCCCCCGGCACGTTGGCGCGGATTGCCGACAGTGCGCGGCCATGCGACAGCAGCACGTGGTGGCACACTTGCAAGGCCGTCGGCAGGTCGCGCAAGCCCGGCGCGTGGATGCCCTCGTAGTGGCCCAGCACGGCGGTGCACCAGGGTTCGTTGTGCGTGATCCAGTTCTTGAGCCGGTCGCCCAGATGGCGCGTCACCACGTCGGCATAATCGACGAAGGCATCGACTGTGGCGCGTTCGGCCCATCCGCCTCGGTCTTGCAGATATTGCGGCAAATCCCAGTGGTAGAGCGTGGCCCAGGGTTCGAGGCCGCGCTCGAGCATGCCGTCCAGCAGGCGCGAATAGAAATCGAGCCCGGCCTGGTTGGGTCTGGCGCCGGGGCCGCTGCAGATACGCGGCCAGGCGATGGAAAAGCGGTAGGCGTTGAAGCCGATGTCGCGCGCCAGCGTCAGATCTTCCGGCCAGCGCCGGTAGTGCTCGCAGGCGACGGCGCCGGAGGAGCCGTCGCGTATCGTCCCCGGTTGGTTGGCGAACTTGTCCCAGATCGAGGGGGCGCGCCCGTCGGCATTGGCGGCGCCTTCGATCTGGTAGGACGAGGTGGCGCAGCCCCAGCGGAAGTCGGAGGCGAAGTCACGCCGCGCAAGGGCGGGTAAGCCGTCATTCATGTTCATGCTTGCAGATTCTCCAAATGGAAACTGCCCGTTCGGGCAGTTTCCGGTGTTGCTTCGATATTTCCCTGAAGGTCAGAACTTGTAGTTCACACCCGCCAGGATTTCACGTCCGAACTCGAAAGTGCGGTGCGGCACCAGCATCGTCGTGTCGGGCGCATTGGTGCTGGTGGTGGTCAAGTCCTGCGTATCCTTGTTCAACAGGTTGTTGACCTGGAACAGCAGCGTCAAGCCCTTGTACATGCCGTGGTTGAAGGTGTAATCGATCTGCATGTCGGTGATGCGGTCCGGTTCCTGCTGCGTGGTTTCCGACAAGAGATAGATGTTGGGCACCGTGGCCGTGAAGGCCGAGCGGTAACGCTGGCTGATACGGGCGTTGAAACCCTCGTTCTCGTAATAGAAGGTCATGTTGAAGGTCGTGCCCGACATGCCGTTCAGCGGTACCTGGCTGCCCGGCGCGGCCGGGACCGGCGCACCGATGCCCTTGCCCGGCACGAAGGCGAACGAGCCAGCCGGATAGACCACGTTGCTGCCAAGCTTGGAAGCGCTGGCGATCACACCGAAGTTGTTGAGCCAGGGCGAGATCAGCTTGCCTTCGAGTGCAGCGGAAATTTCGATGCCGCGCAGCGAGCCGCCGCTGCCGTTGACCGCTTGCTGGTACGGTCCGTATTGCGCCGGCGTTACACCGGCCGGCAGACCGGCGGTGGGGATGCCGGAATTGTCGCGCGGGACGTTTTCATAGTAGACGTAACTGGTCAGGTCTTTGTAGAACAGGGCGACCGAGGCGTAACTGCGCTTGCTGAAATATTTCTCGACTTCCAGGTCGAAGGCATTGGCCATCCAGGGACGCAATTCCGGATTGCCGGCATAGGCCGTGGTCCATTCGCCCTGCTGCGGTCCGGTCTGGGTGATGACGGTCGGCGTGCTGGCGCCGGCGCGCATGTCGATGATGTCCGGACGCGCCAGGGTGCGGGCGGCGCCGAAGCGCGCGACCCAATTTTCCGGCAGGTCGGCGATCAGGTTCAGGCTTGGCAGCAGGTTGGTATAGGTGGCGCCGCCGGTCTTGGTGTACAGCAGGTTGATGTCGGGGTTCACGTCGTTGCCGTCGTACTCCACGCCGGAAGACTGCTGTTGCGTGTGCACGGCTTGCAGGCCGACGTTGCCGCGGATCGGGACGTTGTACAGATTGGTGTCGATGTCGAACTTGCCGTACAGCGTGGTGACCTTTTCATGCACGTCCGAGTTTTCCGCGGGCATTTGCGAGAACAGGGTTTGACGCGTTACGAAGCCGGAATTGATCAGGCTGCCGATGTTGAGATTGACCATCGAAGGAATCCCGATGCCCGACAGGTTCCAGGGCGTGCCTATCGCATACGAAGGAATCGTGCGGATGTCGTTGCCGGAACTGTCGGTATTGAGCAGCAGCCGGTGTTCTTCGTTGACGATGGCCTTGTCGCGCTCGGTGTAATTGATGCCCCCGACGAAGTCGCGGAAGATGCCGTCCATTTCGCGTTTGGCCGAGAAGCGCAGCGACTTCAGCGTGTCGTCGTAGTTGGGCGAGCGTATCGTGCCGGTATAGCGCGGTTGGGTGGGCACCCAGCCCAAGGGGTCGCCCAGCGCGATATTGTTGGTGAAGCTGTTGGATAGCGGCGTGTAGGTTTCATTGCCTTGGCCCGCGGCCGGGACGTTCCAGCGGAAGTTGCCGGGAACCCAGCTATGCGTCGCGTCGTTGTAGGCCGCGCCGTACAGTTCTTGATAGGTTTCGTCGTGCCGGATGTGGGAATAGCTCAGGTCCGAGATGCCGGTCCACTTGTCGGCCATCTTGAATTCGGTGTTCCAGCCGATCGCGGTAGTGGTGTCTGTGCGGCGGTCGTCGGAATCGCCGACGTTGTATGGCAAGCCGTTTGCCGTCGCGCTGGTGGCAAAGGTGTTCTGTCCGATCTGGGTCAGGCCGACGTCGCTGAGGCTGGTGGTCGGGCCACCCCAATCGCCCCACATCGAGGCATTGAACATGCCCGCCTTTTCATGCGTGTCGAACTTGGACAGGAACATGTCGACCGTGCTGTGCAGGTCGCGGTTGGGCTTGAATTCGAACACGCCCATCAAGCCGTCGCGCACGTTCTGCTTCGAGCTTTCCTTGGCATCCCAGTACATCGGCAAGAGCGCATTGGTGCTGCCGTTGCCGGGATGTGCCTGCGGCGGCACGCCGGTGATGCCGACGCCCCAGGGAATCGCATCGGCCCAGCCCGGTTCCTCGGTCCAGCGCAGTTCGGTATTCTGGTCCAGCCGCGCAAAGCCGACAGCCACGCCGATCGTGTTGTTGGCGAACTGGTCGACATAAGAAAAGGAAAAGCGCGATCCGAGCGGGCTGGTCACGCCAGGGATCAATTGGCCTTGCGAATTTTTGTCGGCGCGCAGATTGACGTTGATTTCCTGGCCGCGCGTGTCGAGCGGGCGGCGCGTGCGCAAATCGACCGTGCCGGACAGGCCCTGCCCCACCAAGGTGGCGTCCGGCGTCTTGTATACGACGGCCTGGCTGATCAGTTCGGAAGGGAACTGGTCGTATTCGACGGTGCGTCGGTCGGTGGAGCTGACCATTTCGCGGCCGTTCAACAAGGCGCCGGAGAATTCCGGCGACAGGCCGCGGATCGAGATCTCCGTCACGCGTCCGTCGCTGCCGCGCTGACCGGTCACGCCGGGCAGGCGCGCCAGCGCTTCGGCGATGCTCGCGTCGGGCAGCTTGCCGGTGTCTTCCTCGGATACGACTTCAACGATGGAATCGGAATTGCGCTTGACCGAGAGCGAATCTTCCAGGCTGCGGCGGATACCTGTGACGACCACGGTCTGCGACGAAGCCTGGGCTGCCGTATCGACGGGCGGTTGAGAGGCTTGCTGCGCTCCCGCCTGGCCGGCGAACAAGGCCAGCAAGGCGCAAGCGGATGCGACCCGGCTTAAAGGAAATTGAACTGAGGCTGGATTTGCAGCGCCCCCCATCCGGCGCTTCTTGTCTATCGTATGCATTAACGTCGTCTCCAAGTTATCGGCATATCTGTTTTATTTAAAACATTGAATGGAATCGTTTCCATTCAATGTTTTTGTGAATGTACCACTCCTTGGGTGCAGCGCAAAGCTTTTTTTGGAATCGATTCCATATTGTTGCGAATTGCGGCGAAATGTTGCAGTTAGGCAATCAGTCAGGTCTTGAAAGCAGGCCTGATGCGGCCGTACGCTCCGGCGGGGTGGAGGGATGGAAGCGTTTCCAGAGGCGACATGGTAATGATACTATGCGAGGCGATCGCAGCGGCGGAAATTCGGGGGCACAAAATGGATTCGACAAGAAGCGCAGAAGAAATCGGCCGCATCGTCATCGTCGGCGGCGGCACCGCAGGCTGGATGACGGCGACCGCGCTGGTGCGCATGCTGCGCCGCAAACCGGAAGTCGTGCTGATCGAGTCGGACCAGATCGGCACCATAGGCGTGGGAGAAGCCACCATCCCGTCCCTGCATATCTTCAACAGCCTACTCGACTGCCGCGAAGACGAATTCATGCGCCGCACCAAGGCCACCTTCAAGCTCGGCATCGAATTCCGCAATTGGGGTGCGCTCGGGGAGTGCTATTACCACGGTTTTTCCCGCGTCGGACGCGACCAGCCTTTCACCCGCTTCCACCAGCATTGGCTCGGGATGCGCCAGGCGGGCCAAGACTGCGGCGACATTGCCGAATACTCGATCAACAATATGGCAATGCGCGCCGGGAAGTTCGCGCGTGCGCGTACCGACGTGCCGAATTCGCCGTTGTCCGACATTCGCCATGCCTTCCATTTCGACGCCGGGCTCTATGCCGCTTTCCTGCGCGGCATCGCCGAGGCGAACGGCGTCACGCGCATCGAAGGCCGCATCGTCGATACCGCCCTGCGCGGCGGGGACGGCTTCATCGAATCGGTGCTGCTCGAAGGCGGGCAACGCGTGGCCGGCGATCTGTTCATCGACTGTTCCGGCCTTGCCGGCCTTCTGATCGAGAAGGTGTTGCACGCCGGGTTCGAGGATTGGAGCCAGTGGCTGCCGTGCGACCGCGCACTGGCTATGCCCACGGCGTCGGCCGGGCCCTTGACCCCGTTTACGCGAGCGAGCGCGCACAAGGCGGGCTGGCAATGGCGCATTCCCCTGCAGCATCGGGTGGGTAACGGCCATGTGTTTTCCAGCCGCTTCATCAGCGAAGACGAAGCCGAGGCGGTATTGCGCGCGCACGTCGACGGCGAAGCCTTGGCCGAGGCGCGCCTGATCAAGTTCTGCAGCGGCAAGCGCAAGAAGATGTGGCTGAAAAATTGCGTGGCCATTGGCCTGTCGGGAGGCTTTCTCGAACCGCTCGAGTCGACCAGCATCCACATGGTGCAAAGCGCCATTGCGCGCCTGGTCGAATATTTTCCCGATAAGGCTTTCGCCCGGGCCGACATCGACACCTACAACCGGCAGGCCGACTTCGAGTATGAACGTATTCGCGATTTCCTGATCCTGCATTACAAGCAGACTGGGCGCACCGATTCGCCGTTCTGGGATTATTGCCGCGAAATGAGCGTGCCCGATTCCTTGCGCGAGCGGATCGCGCTGTTCAAGAGCCATGGCCGCCTGATACGCGAAAACAATGAGTTGTTTTCCGAGGAGAATTGGCTGCAGGTACTGATGGGCCAGGGCGTACGGCCGGAACGCTGCCACCCGCTGGCGGGGCAGCGCGGTGCCGCGGAGACCGCCGAGGTGCTGGACGATATGCGGCGCGTAGTGCGCGCCTGCGTCGAGGCCATGCCCTCCCATGCGCAATATCTGTCCGCCATGTTGAGGCAGAATGCGAACCAGGCGGAATTTGCCTGAGGAAAATATACCAGCCGGCTGCCGATACGGCAATTCATGACCGGAAAAGCGCAGTTCGTCGCAACGGCCTTGGGTCCATCCGCCTTGCTCGCGTAAAGTCCCGTGCAGCGATCAACACGGTCGCCGGAGTAAGATATCGGCGGTCTCGGCCATCGGAGCGCCGGAAAATAATCACATCGGAGTAAGAGACAATGTCATTGATTTCAGCAGGTCTGAAGGGGTTGGGCATGGCGTCGCTATTGGCGGCCGGCTTTGCCCTGCACGCGGCCGGGGAGGGGCCCGCGCCGGCTTCCGCGCCTAACACAGCGGCGTCCGACGCAACGGCGCCCGACGCATCCACGGAAAAGACGCCGCCCAGTCTGGACGGCATCCCCGTCGTCGGCCGTATGGCGCGCGCCGTTGCCGTGCCTTCTGCGCCAAACGCCTGGGGCGGCCCGCGCACCGGCAAGGAGCCCACGCTGTCGGACCGCGTCGTCAACTACGACATCGCCGCCACGCTGGACCCGGAAAAACATACCGTCGAGGGGCAGGAAAGACTGACGTGGCGCAACCGCAGCGACAAGGAAGTGCGCTCGGTCTACCTGCACATGTACCTGAATGCCTTCGAGGGCCCGGGCAGCACCATGTCCCGGGAACACCGCTACGACAAGTTCGAATTCCGCAGCGATGTGCAAAACAGGGACGGCGAATGGGGCCATATCGAACTGGGCAAGGCGGCCCAGGGCGGTGCCGACGTGAAGTGGACCTATGTCCATCCCGATGGCGGGCCGGAGACGGATCACACTGTGGTACGTTTCGACTTGCCCAAGCCGGTGGCGCCCGGTGCCTCGACCGATCTCGATATCGCCTTCCATGACCAATTGCCGCGCGTCGTGGCGCGCTCCGGCTATTTCGGCACTTTCCACTTGATCGGTCAGTGGTACCCCAAGATCGCCGTGCTAGAACTGCCCGGCGAGCGCGGCGCGACCGAAGTGCGCTGGAATGCGCATGAATATCATGCCTTCTCCGAGTTCTATGCCGATTTCGGCAATTTCGACGTGAAGATGACCGTGCCCAAGGGTTATACCGTCGGCGCGACCGGTGAAGAACAGGGGGCCCCCGTCGAGTCGGGCGGCAAGGTCACCTATCACTATGTGCAAGGCGACGTGCATGATTTCGCCTGGACGGCCGACAATCGCACCGCCAAGCCGCTCGAAGGCACCTACACCGGCGAAGGCAGCCCGACCGTCAAGATCAAGGTGCTCTACCCGCCCGAATATGAAGCGGGCGCCGCGCCTTCGCTGAAAGCCACCCAAGATGCGCTGGCTTATTTTTCCAAAACGCTCGGGCCCTATCCGTACAAAACCGTGACTGTCGTCATCCCGCCCTATAACGCCGGGGAGGCCGGCGGTATGGAATACCCGACCTTCTTCACGGCTGAGGGATTCGACAAGATCGATTCGAGCAGCCTCGATCAATTCATGGCCGACTTCGTCAATATCCACGAATTCGGCCACGGCTATTTCTACGGCATCCTGGCCTCCAACGAATTCGAAGAGCCCATGCTCGACGAAGGCTTGAACGACTATTGGGATCACCACATGCTGCGCTCGGAAGACTACAAGATCCACTTGATCCCCAGGCCTTACAACAAGCTCGGCTTCGACTTCACGGCCGAGCCCTTCGAAATCGAGCGCACCGGCGCGCAAAACCAAGCGCCGGCCGATGAGACGGGAGAAAACTCGTGGAACCGCTATTCGACTTCCAGCTACGGTTCGGTCTACTCCCGCACCGCAACCACGATGCACGACCTGGAGGAGGCCATCGGCCGCCCGACCATGGAGCGCGCCTTCAAGCAATATTACGCAACCTGGAAGTTCCGCCATCCGGACATCGCCGACCTGCAAGCCGTGCTGGCCGAAGTGTCGGGCAAGCCTGACGTGGTGGCCAAGGCTTTCGCGCAACAGGTCTACACCGTGCAAAAGGTGGACGACAAGATCAAGGACTTCACCAGCGAAGAAGAACTGCCTCTGCCCGGCACCAAGCTGGTGGGCGGCAAATGGACCGAAGTGACGCAGGAGCAGGCCGAGAAGGCGGAGGAAGATCAGCGCAAGGCCTGGGAAGAAAAGAACCCCAACGCCAAGGAAGGCACAGGCCCGTTCCCGTTCCGCACCACGGTGGTATTGCGGCGCGATGGCCTGGCCGTGCCGCAGACATTGGTGGTCAAGTTCGCCGACGGCAGCAGCGAAACCGTGACCTGGAACGACGACAAGCGCTGGGCGCGCTACATCTGGGTCAAGCCGGTCAAGGCCGTGTCGGCCCAGCTCGATCCGAACGGCCTGCACTATCTCGACATGAACAAGCTCGACGACAGCCGCACCATCGAGGCCGACCGCAGCGCGTCGCGCCGCTGGACGTCTGAGATCGAGTCCCTCATCCAACTGACCTTTTCCGCGATTGCCACGCTATGACTACCATGACTTCCAACTCGAAGCTTTCATCGGGCATGGCCGCCGCGGGCCGGCGCGCCCTGCAATGGCGCCTGCTGCTGTTGTGGATTGTCGTGCTGCTGGTTCCCACCGCCATGCTGACCGTGCCGTTATGGCGGATTTTCGCCGACCAGCTCGACCACAGCTTGCAAGCGGCCGACATCGCCCGGCATATGCGCTTGAATGCCGCCAGCGACTTGATGCTCTCGGCGACTTACGGCGGCGGCTTGAAGCCCATCGGCCTGCTGGCCGCATCGTTCGGCCTGCTGGCCTTGCCCTTCCTGAACGGCATGGTCGTTACCGCCGCACGCTCGGCCCAGGTGCTTGGTTTCGCCGCCTTGATCCATGGCGGCCTAGCCGAATATTGGCGCATGCTGCGCATGATGATCGTGTCGCTGCTGCCGCTTGCCGCTGCCGTGAAGATCGGGTCGGCCGTATCGGATGCCGCCGACAAGTATGCCCAGCACGCGATCCTGCAATCTTCCGCCGAGCATGTGAGCCTGCTGGCCAATGCCGTGCTTGCCTTGCTGATGGTCTTGGCGCTGGCCAGCGTCGATGCGGGCCGCGCGCAATTTGCGATCTCGACGCGCAAGCGCTCGGCATGGAAAGCCTGGTGGCGCGGCTGCAAGTCCATCGTCAAGCGTCCGCGGGCGACGCTCGGTTCCTACATTGGTTTGACCGTGGTCGGCGTGATCGTGTTTGCCGCGTTCGGCTGGCTGCGCATCAATGTGCCGCACGTGAGTCTGACCGGCTTCTTCATCGGCCTGGTGCTGACGCAGTTGGCTGCGGCGGCGCTGGCATGGATGCGCGGAGCGCGCCTGTTCGCCCTGACCGAGATCGCCAAGGCGCAGGCGGAGACCGGCGGCTAAGTCTGCCGGACTACGAGGGTGGTGCCGAGGGTCTCGGACTCGACGGTTTCACCCTCGATCAAGCCCAGTATCTTGCGCGCCAGGATCACGCCGCCGTCGCGCAGGTATTGGTGCACCGTGGTCAGGGGCGGCACGAAGGTAGCGGCGGCCGGCGTATCGTCGTAGCCCACCACCGACACTTGTTGCGGCACGGCGACCGCCTCGCCATCGAGCGCACGGATCGCCCCCATGGCCAGCAAGTCGCTGGCGGCGAAGATGCCGTCCACGCTCTTGCCGTGTTCGCGCATCAGGTTCGCCACGCAGTCGTAGCCGGCTTCAAAGGTGAAGGCTTGCGGCGTCAGGTGGCGCACGGTTTTGCCGAGTTCGCCGAGCGCTTCGGTGAAGCCGGAAAAACGCTCATGCACTTCGGCGTGGTCGGTGTCGCCGAGAAAGACCAGGTTCTTGCGTCCCTGCGCAATGAAATGCTGCGCCACGCTGGCCCCGCCGGCCCGGTTGTCGCTGCCGACCAGGATGCAGGGGTGTAGCGCATCGGGCGCGCCCCACACCACCAGGGGCAAGCCGGTGCGCTGCAAGGCTTGCACCGCTTCGCCGTGCGGCCCCTGGCCCAGCAGGATCATGCCGTCGGCCGCCTGCACCGGTGCGGTATCGATCAACTGTTTGGAGGTCAGCAGTACGCTATAGCCGGCCGTGGTCAATTCCTGCGTGATGCCGCCCAGGAGGTCGAGCGGATAGGCGTCCGACATGGGACGGTTCTTGGCCGGCGTCATCTCCACCACCACCGCCACCGAGTAGCTGCGGCGCAGGCGCAGGTTGCGCGCGCTGATGTTCAGGCGGTAGCCATGCTGTTCCGCGACTTCACGGATCTTGGCACGCGTTTTTTCCGTCACCAGGGGGCTGTTGCGCAGCGCGCGCGAGACCGTGATGGCCGAGACGCCGGCGATCGCCGCGAGGTCTTCCATGGTCATGCCCGATTCGCTTTTCTCGATAGTATTGTTTTTCTTGGCTGGCATGCGCTTGGCGGATTAGGAAACTGCTCCCATGATAGCCAATAACCTTCGAGGAAAGGCTCGAGGATGGCGCGGGAGGACGCAAAATGATACTGCAGATGGCGCCCTCAGGATGGATTGCGGGGCTTCGAGCCGGGTCGGGTCCGGCTCTTTCCGGACGCCGGAGCGACAAGGCGGCAGGATATGGGAAGTGGTCTTGCCGCGTGCAGTATTTGGTTCCGCGAGGGCGCTAATCCGCTGGCTTGCCGCCACGGGGCGGGCAGAGTGGTATTTTCTTTTCTTAATGATTTGTTATCAAAAAATATATTGAAACCCCTGAAAGTGTGTTTTTTTTGCCTTCGAATGATATCGATAACAAATAAATTGACATCGATAGCATTTCTTGTTTCAATGACCCCTGTCACCACATTCCGCGCGTTCAAGGAGTTTGCTCGGAGCATCCATCGATGTTCAACGGGCGCAGCAACGGGCAAGTCCAGGAGGGCTTAAGCTCTCCGGCTAAGGGAAGAGGGGGAGGAGGAACGCAGAGTACCAAGAGCGTTCACGGTCCCTGGGGCAGAACCGTCCATAATCATAAGGAAGAGACACATGAAACAGTCGAACAAGCTACTGCTTTCGTCCATCAGTCTTGCCGTCCTGGCGCTGATGAATCAGGCGAACGCCCAGCAAACCAGCGATACCGGCAATACCAATGCCCCCGCGCAGGCGGGTTCGCAAGATGCCGCCGTCAAGGCGGAAACCCAGCAAATCGTCGTGACCGGTGTCGCCAACGGCGGCGCCAAGCGCAAGATCGATTCCGGCTTTTCCATCACCACGGCCACCGAAGAACAGATGAAGGAAGCCGTGCCGCTCTCCACGGCCGACATGATGAAGATCTCGCCCGGGGTGTACGTCGAATCGACCGGCGGGCAGACCGGCGCGAATATCCAGATCCGCGGTTTTCCGTCGGGCGGCGATGCGCCTTACGTGACCTTGCAACTGGATGGTTCACCCTTGTTCCCGGCTCCGACGCTGTCCTTCCTTGCCAATGACTCCACGTTCCGCATCGACGACACCGTGCAGCGCGTGGAAATCCTGCGCGGCGGCCCGAGCGTGATCTATTCCAACGGGCAGCCCGGCGCCACGATGAACTTCATCTTGAAGACCGGCGACGACACGCCTGAAGGCACAATCCGCGCCACGGTCGGCACCGGCGATTTGATGCGCTACGACGTATTCTACGGCGGCAAGCTGGCAGACGGCTGGTATGGCTCGATCGGCGGGTTCTATCGCACCGACAACGGCGTGCGCGACCCGGGCTTCCCGGCCGACGATGGCGGCTCGATCACGGCCACCTTGCGCCACACCATCACCGACGGCGAGATGCTGTTCTACGTGCGCGGCACCGACGACAAGAACGCTTTCTACACCGGCGTGCCCGTCATCCTGCAACCCAACGGCTCGCTCTCGGCTTACCCGGGCGTCGATCCGCGGACCTGGACGCCAATGAACAATGAAAGCCGCGAGTTCACGCTGCCCGACGGCACGCGCGACGACTTGGCCAAAGGCCGCGGCGCGAGCAATGGCGTGTTCGGCTTCGACTTCAACCAGAAGGTCGATGGCTGGGACGTCAACAACAAGATGAATTATTTCAAGGGTGACCAGCCGACCATTGCCATGTTCTCCGGCCCTACGCCCCTGACCATGTCGGCTCAGATCAATGCCTTCGTCACGGCTGCCAACGGCAACGCGGCGCTGACTACGGCGGCAGGGCGCGCGGCCTCTACCGGCACCGGTATGTATGCCGATGGCGGCGGCGCGGTGGCGGACGGAACCCAAACCATCCAGTACGGCTTGTGGGACGTGGACAAGAAGCTCAAGAACTTCACCGACGAATTGCGCTTCACCAAGGAATTGGTCAAGGACCACAGCATGACTTTCGGCCTGTACGCCTCGGAATATTCTTCCGACGACGTCTGGAAGCTGGGCAACAACCTCTTGACCGACCTCTCGGGCCGGCCGATCCAGGTCACCCTCGACAACGGCGTGCTCTCGACCAGCTCCCACGGCTTCGCCAACGGCTGCACCTTCTGCATCGCGGAAAACGGCAATACCAGCAACCGCGCGCTCTACGTCAGCGACGACTGGAAAGTGAACGATGCCTTGCATCTCGACGCCGGCCTGCGTTACGAACACCAGAATATGAGCCTGGCTTTCCAAAGCCCGAGCACGGCAGCCTTCGTCGGCGGCAACCCGTTGGCGGCCTATAACTATGGCGTCTCGCAGCCGAACGGCCCGGTCATTTCCTATAACGACGACTGGAACCTGACTTCCTTCACAGCCGGCGGCATCTACAAGCTGGCGAAGGACACCAGCGTGTTTGCGCGCTTCAATGAAGGCGGCCAGTTTCCGTTCTTCGATCAGGTACGCGGTTCCATCGTGAGCGACCCGCCGCCGGTGACCAAGATCAAGCAATTCGAACTCGGCTTCAAGAACGTCAGCTCGTTCTATACCGCCTTCATTGATTTCTTTGCCAACAAGTTCACCAACCAGTTCCAGGGCGAGAGTACCTTTGCTGGTTTGCCGATCAATACCGTCGGCGGATCGAAGACTTACGGCCTGGAATATGAATTCGCAATACGGCCGATTCAGAACCTGCAAATTGCGTTGTCCGGCGACATGCAGCATGCGCGCTACCAGGACTACAACGATGCCATTCCCGGCAATTCCGGCATCAACGGCATGATGGTGCAGCGCCAGCCGGCCAGCCAGTGGCGACTGACCCCAAGCTATTTCATCCCCATGGGCGACAACTCGCTCAAGCTCTACAGCACCTACTCCTTCATCAATGCGCGCTACGACGACCAGCAAAACGCCGAATACCTGCCGAGCTATCGCACGCTCGACGCCGGCGCCCTGCTCGAAGTCGGGCAAAAGCTCGAGTTCCGCCTGTCCGGCACCAACCTGACCAACGAACTAGGCTTGACTGAAGGCTCGGCCGGCCGTGTGGTCAGCACACCCGGCAGCATTCCCTACGCCACGATAGCCCGGCCCCTGTTCGGCCGCGCCATCGAGTTGTCGGTGATGTACCGCTTCGAATGACGAGAGAAGGTCGCGGGCGGCTTGCCGAGCAATCCGCCTGCGAAGCACAAGCCATGATCGAATCCTCGATAGCAGGAAAGCTGGTGATTGCGCGCGCGCGCGAACGCGGCGCGCCGCGCCTCCTGGCCGACATCGGCGGGACGCACGCGCGTTTCGCCATCGAAACCGCGCCCGGCGTGGTTCAGGCGGTGGCGGTATTGCCTTGCGCCGCCTACGCCACGCCGGAGCATGCCATGCGCGACTATCTGCAGTCGGAAGCGGCGCAGGATGCCGGCTCCGGCGCCGTGCGTGAAGCGGCGCTGGCGATTGCCGGCAACGTGGCGGGCGAGCAGGTGTGCATGACCAATCACCACTGGCTGTTCGTGCCCGCCGCCTTGCGCAAGGCTTTCGGCTTGCATGCGCTGGTCCTGTGCAACGACTTCTCGGCCCTGGCCCTGGCGATCCCGCGCCTGGGTGCGGAAGAAAGACGCCAAGTCGGCGGCGGGCAGGCCGTGGATGAGGGCGTCATCGGCGTACTCGGTCCGGGCACGGGTTTTGGTGTGTCCGGCCTGGTGATGTCGCAGGGCGGCTGGACGCCGCTGGAGACAGAGGGCGGGCACGTCAACTTCGCTCCTTCGAACGAGACCGAGTGCCGCATCCTCGAATACGCCTGGCGAGAATTCGCCCACGTTTCGGTGGAGCGGCTGCTTTCCGGCATCGGCTTGCACATCGTCTATCGCGCACTGTGCGAACAGGCCGGCGCGGAGCCCACCGCAGCCGATGTGCCCGAAATCATCCGGCGCGGCCTGGCCGGCGAGTGCGCGCAATGCAGCGCCACCATCGACACGTTTTGCGCCATGCTCGGCACGGCCGCGGCCAATGTCGCGCTGACGCTCGGCGCGGTGGGCGGTATCTATATCGGCGGAGGTATCGTCCCGCGCCTGGGGGCAAGGTTCGATGCGTCCGGCTTCCGTGCACGCTTCGAAGCCAAAGGGCGTTTCTCGTCCTACCTGGCGCAGATTCCGACTTATGTGATCACGGCCGCTTACCCGGCCTTCAAAGGGCTGTCGGCCAAGCTGGCCGCGGTTCAAACGAATTAAAGGACTCATCGTGCAGCAGAAACACAGTCGGCGCCATACCTTCCCGCTCGACCCCTGGGGGATCAGGGAAACCGGCTTCGATACCGATTCGCACTTTCTCGACGAGACGCTGTTCGCACTCGGCAACGGCTATATCGGCTTGCGCGGTTCGCATGAAGAGACCTACACCGGCCCCAAGGGAAGTTCCCGCGACGGCAGCTACTTGAACGGTTTCTACGATACCGAGGAAATCCATTACCCGGAAAACGCCTACGGCCTGGCGCGCTTGAATGAATTCATGCTCAACGTGCCCAACGGCAAGCGCATCGAATGCTTCATCGAGGGCGAGCGCCTCGACCTGCTGCAAGGCGAAGTCGCGGGCTACGAGCGCACGCTCGATTTCAGGCGCGGTATCGTGGAACGGCGATTCGAATGGGTCTCGCCGCAGGGGCGCCGCATCGCGGTCAGCAGCCGGCGCATCGTCTGCCTGGCGCACAAGCATCTGTATGCCATGCAATACCAGGTGCGGGCCTTGAATTTCTCCGGCCGTGTGCGGCTTGCCTCGATACTCGACGGCGCGGTGAAAAACCTCGAAGCCGGCGACGACCCGCGCGTCGGTTCGACCGTCCACGGCCCCTCCCTGCATCTGCTGGACCTGGAGCAGGAGGGCGGTTACGCGGCACTGACCCAGCACACCACAAACAGCGGCTTTACGCTGGTGTCGGCCGTCGAATCGGAACTGAACGGAGCGACCGGCATCGTCGGACATGCCGTGCACGGCCAGCGCATCGAGACGCTGTTCGATTGCGATCTGGCGCAAGGGGCGAGCGTCACCTTGGACAAGTTCGGCTGCTATTTCAGTTCGCGCGATTGTCCCGAGGCCGAACTGGCTCCGCGCGCACGTGAAACCTTGCGTGAGGCGCGGCACGCGGGCTTCGATGCGCTGTGCGCTGAACAGGCAGCATGGCTGGCCGACTTCTGGAATCAGGCCGACGTCGAGATTGCCGGCGACGACGCTTTGCAGCAAGGGATGCGCTTCAACCAGTTCCATCTGCTGCAATCGGTGGGGCGTGACGGCAAAAGCAACATCGCGGCCAAGGGCGTAACCGGCGAAGGATATGAAGGGCATTACTTTTGGGATACCGAGATCTATATCCTGCCGTTCTTCCTGTACTTGAAACCCGACGTGGCACGCAAGCTGCTCGAGTACCGTTATGCCGGCCTGCCCAAGGCGCGCGAACGCGCGCGTCAGATGGCCCATGCCAAGGGCGCACTCTACCCCTGGCGCACCATCGCCGGCGAGGAGTGCTCGGCCTATTATCCGGCCGGCACCGCCCAGTATCACATCAATGCGGATATCGCCTACTCGATCAAGCAATACGTCGAGATCAGCGGCGACATGGCTTACCTGTTGCAGTACGGCGCCGAGATCGTGCTCGATACGGCTCGTATCTGGACCGGCATAGGGGGGTATGCGCCAGGCGAGCCGGACCGTTTTTGCATCAACACCGTAACCGGGCCGGACGAATACACCGCCATCGTCAATAACAACTACTACACCAACCTGATGGCGCAATTGCACCTGCGCTATGCGGTTGAAGTGGCCGAAACGGTGATGCGCGCCGACCCGAGCGCCTACGCGCGCATCGCCGACGCCATCGAACTCGACCCGAGCGAGATCGCCGAATGGCGCCGTGCCGCCGATTGCATGGTCTTGCCCTACGATGAAAAGCGCGGCATCCATCCGCAAGACGATAGTTTTCTTTCGAAGAAAGTATGGGATTTTGCCGCCACGCCGCGCGCCAACTACCCGCTGCTGCTGCATTACCACCCGCTGGTGATCTACCGTCACCAGGTGTGCAAGCAAGCCGACGTGGTGCTGGCGCTGCTGCTGCAGGGCGATCGCTTCACGCTGGAGGAAAAGCGGCGCGACTTCGACTACTACGAAAAAATCACGACACACGATTCCTCGCTGTCTTCGTGCATCTTCAGCATCATTGCGGCGGAAGTGGGGTACGCCGACAAGGCATACGACTACTTCATGGAAACGGCGCGGCTCGACCTCGACGATAGGCATGGCAACACCTGCCACGGCGTGCATACGGCCGCCATGGCCGGCACCTGGCTCGGCGTGGCCTGCGGTTTCGGCGGCATGCGCGGCTATGGCGGGAACTTGCGCTTTGCGCCGAGCCTGCCGCGCCAGTGGAGCCATTATCGTTTCCGCGTCCACGTGCGCGGCCAATTGCTGCAAGTGCAGGTGGCGCAGGACGGCGTGGAATACCGCCTGCTTGAGGGTGAGCACCTGAATTTTGCGCATCGCGGCGAAGCCGTCGAACTGACGCGTGCCCGACCGGCGTGCAAACTGCCATGAAGCGCGCCGACATCCGCTTCGAGGCTGTCGTGTTCGACCTCGATGGCGTCCTGACCGATACTGCGCGCTACCACTACCTGGCCTGGAAACGCCTGGCCGATTCGCTTGGCATCGCCTTCGACGAGGCCGCCAACGAGCACTTGAAGGGCATAGACCGCATGGCTTCGCTGAACCTGATCCTCGGCGACCGCGCTTCCGCCTATTCGCCGGAGAAAAAAATTGCCTTGGCCGAAAAAAAGAACGACCATTACCGGCAATTGATTGCGACCATGACGCAAGCCGATCTGTTGCCCGGCGCGCGTGAAGCGCTGCAGTCGGTCAAAGCCATGGGTTTGAAAACCGGCCTGGCATCGGTATCGAAAAACGCCATGACCGTGGTCGAGCGCCTGGGCATAGCTGGCCTGCTCGATGATATTGTCGATGCGGCCGCGATCACGCACGGCAAGCCGCATCCGGAAATCTTCCTCACCGCGGCGGCCCATCTCGGCACGCCGCCGGCATGTTGCCTCGGTGTGGAAGACGCGATCGCCGGCGTGCGCGCTATCAAGGCGGCCGGCATGACGGCGCTCGGCGTGGGCGATCCGGCTGTATTAACGGAGGCCGATGCCGTGATATCGGGATTGCATCAATTTACCTTGGATGTGGCGGAAAGACAGGCTCGATGAAAAACTGGCGCATCACGCTCTCGCTGTTCCTGACTTATTTCCTGTTCGCCATCCTGCTCAACAGCGTAGGCACGGTGATCCTGCAAGTGATTCATCATTATGACGTGAGCAAGCCTTCGGCCAGCATTCTCGAAGCGTTCAAGGACTTGAGCATCGCCGGCGTGTCCGTCGCCGCCGCCGGCTTCCTGCCGCGCGTGGGTTACCGCCGCTCCATGCTGATTTCGCTCGCGCTGATGGCCTGCGCTTGTGCCGCCATGCCATTGCTGCCGGGCTTTTTCACGACCAAGATGTTCTTCATGTGCGCCGGCATGTCCTTCGCCCTGGTCAAGGTGTCGGTGTATTCCGCCATCGGCTTGCTGACCGAAGACGAAAAAGGCCACGCACAATTGATGAACCTGCTCGAAGGCACCTTCATGGTCGGCGTGTTGTCGGGCTATTGGCTGTTTTCGGCCTTTATCGACTCCAACGATCCGCATTCATCTTCGTGGTTGAACGTGTATTGGGTGCTGTGCAGCCTGTGCGTATTCATCTTTGTGCTGCTGTTCGGCGCCGAACTCGATGAGTCGCAAGCCCACCCGCCGGAAGCAGGCGAAGCGCAAGGTTTCGCCGCCATGCTCGGCTTGCTGGTCAAGCCCGTGGTCTATATCTTCCTGGTCTCGGCCTTCTTGTCGGTCTTGATCGAGCAAGGCGTCACATCCTGGTTGCCGACTTTCAACAATGAGATTCTGAATCTGCCGCTGGCCATGAGCGTGCAGGTGACGAGTATCCTGGCGGCCTCGACGGCTGTGGGGCGCCTGTCGTTCGGTGTGTTGGTGCGCAGGATAAGCTGGTATGCCTTGCTCAACATCTGCGTGGTTGCGATGGGTGTGCTGGTCGTATTGACCCTGCCGTTGGCAAGCGGCATTTCGGCGGCACAGGCAAGCGACTGGACGCATGCGCCGCTGGCGGCCTTCATCTTTCCCCTGATCGGCTTGTTCATGGCGCCGATTTATCCGGTGATCAATTCACTGATCCTGAGCGCCTTGCCCAAGCACCGGCATGCGGCGATGACGGGCTTGATTGTGATCTTCTCGGCGTTGGGCGGGACCAGTGGATCGCTGGTTACCGCAGCGGCATTTGCTCACTTGGGCGGCGAGGTGGCATTTTATCTGACCCTGGTGCCGATGATGGCGATTCTGGGGGCCTTGTTCTTTTTCCGGCGCGAAATCAATCGCGGACATGTGGCGCAAAGCGGAGCGGTTTTGCATGGGAGTGCGGCGCATTAGTCCTTGATGGCCGATTGGTGAGCACGCAAGTTCATTGAGCTGGGATTGACTCCATAAATAGTGAAAATACGGCGGCCGTCCAGGTTTTCAGACCATTTTGCACGTGGCCGCAAGTGGTCTTGGTGCGGCTTGAGCCAGGCATGAAAAAAAGCGGAATGGTTCGGCCATTCCGCCCTGTTGCCGCCAACTTCAATCAAATATGAGCAAGGCTTACATCTTGTAAGTCAGCCCCAGGTTGTAGCGCCGGCCGAAGTCGAACACTTGCTGCACGTAAGGATTGTTCGGATCGGTATACACGGTCTTTTGATCGGTCAGGTTTTCGACGCCGAAATGCACCTGGAATTGCTTCGAAATCTGTTTCGACAAATTCAGGTTGACATTGGTCTCGGCTTCGTTGATCCAGAATTGCCCCGCGCCCCAAGTCGGGTTGCGCGTGAAGGCGCTGTGGTAGTTCACCGCCAGCCTCGCTTCGTAGCCGTCCCGTTGGTACCACAAGGTTGCGCCTCCGTTGCTGCGCATCAGGCCGTCGACCGGGAAGGGCGCGCCGCCGGACAGCGTCTCCGTGATGTTGCTCGTGGTGTAAGCGTAGTTGCTGAAGATGCCCAAGCCGTTGAACGGCGCCGGCAGCGAGGTGAAGGCCTGCTGGTACACCAGCTCCACGCCGCGCACTTCACCGCCCGAGGCATTGACCGACTGCGTGATCAAGGCGTTCTGGCCGAGGAAGGTCGTGGGGTTGTCTTCGATCTTGATGTAGGTCTGCAGTTTCTTGAAGAACAGGCCGGCCGACAGCAGGGAGCCTTTATCGAAGTACCATTGATAGGCCAGGTCCACCTGGTTGGCCAGCATGGGCTTGAGTTCCGGGTTGCCGGCGCTGCCGGTCACGGGCGCGTTCGAGGTCGTGGGCACACCCAGGCTTTGCGAGGCGCGCAATTCGTCGAGCGGCGCACGTGCCATGGCACGTGCCAGGCCGAAACGCACTTGCTGTTCCTGCTTAGGGTCCGGCAGGAACACCAAGTTCACGCTGGGCAGTGCTTCCGTGTCCGAGCCGCTGTATTCGACCGGCGTTGCCGCGCCGCCGTTCAAGGATTGCATGCCACTGCTGGTATGCGTGGTGTGTACCAGGCGCAGGCCGAGGTTGCCGCGATAGTCGGTATGCAGCAGGCTGCCTTCCAGGTCGGCCTGAGCATAGGCCGATTCGCTGCGTTCCTTCACGTCCCAGCCGGCCAGCAGGTCGCCCTGGGTCTGGACGCGGCCGTCGGGATTGAATACGTCGCCGCCGAACGCGCTGTATGCGGTACCGTTGAAATCGCGTAGCGCGATGAAAGACGGCATGCCGTCGACCTGCACGGTTTCATAAGCCGAAGCGGGAATCGTCCCGTTCGGGCTCACGCTCCACGTGGTCTGGCGGTAGCTTTTCTCCCGGTCGGTCGCGCGCACGCCGAGCTTGACGCGCACGAAGTCGCCCATGCCCTCCAATGGGCGCGATGCATTCAAATGCAGCGCGCTCAACTCGTCTTTGACATGCCCATCGGTGTTGATGTTCATGGTCGGCGAGCCGAAGATCGAGATGTCGCCGGTGTTTTGCGCGATCGAATAGTTTTGCACAGCGTTGCCCGGGAAATCCCAGGTGAAGGTGGCCGGCACGGTGGAGCTTTGCTGCAGGTTGCGCCAGGCGCTGTCGCGTCGCGCCAGCGAGTTGGACAAGTCGCCTTCGAGCTTCCAGGCGCCGCTCGTCAGTTTTGCATTCAAGCCGGTCGCCAGTGTGGAAGAGTCCTGTACCCAGAGGTTGTCGTTGTTGACGACTTCCACGCCGGTCACGGTGGCGCCGACCACGTAGCCGTTGCGGATGTCGGGGTTGCTGTAGTTGGCGCTGTTGCCGCCATTCCAGTTGCCCAGGGTGTTGGAGAAGTAGTGCGACAACTCGGGCTCGCGTATCGCCTGCTTTTCGTAGTAGGCGTCTCCCGTGATCAAGGCGTCGGTACTGGGTTTCCATTCGACCTTGCCCAGCACGCTGGTACGCTCGTCGCGGCCGCGCTTGACTTCGTCCTGGATGCCCCAGGGCGTCTTGTCGACCTTGCCGTCGCCACCGTTGACGGTGCCGGAGTTGTTTTCATTGAAGCCCCAGTGCTCCACCAGCCTTTGCAGCGAGGGCTGGTCCTGGTAGCTCGCGGCCAGCGCCACACCCAGCGTCTTGTTGTTGAACTGGTCCACGTACATGCCGCCCAGGCGCGGCCCGGTCGTGGGCGCGCCGCCTATGCCGTTGCCCATCGGGTAGTACAAGCCGTCGGCCTTGAGCGTCAATTCCTGGTCCTTGTACTTGAGCGGCAACACCGTCAGCAAATCGATCGTGGTACCGATGCCGCCTTCGATCACATCGGCCGATTGGGTCTTGTAGATGTTGGCGCCGACCAGCGATTCCGAGGGGAATTGTTCGAAGCGCACCGCTCGGTTCGGTTCCGGTGTGGCCAGTTCGCGGCCGTCGAGCGTCGCCGCGATGAAGCGCGGCCCGAGCCCGCGCGCCACCACCTGGCTGGCATTGCCGCGGTCGATGCCCGAATTCATGCCAGGCAATCGCGCCAGCGATTCGGCTATCGTGGTGTCGGGCAGCTTGCCGATATCCTCCGCGACAATCGCCTCGATCATGTTGTTCGATGCTTCCTTGGCGTCCAGCGCATGGCGCACGGACGAGCGGATGCCGGTCACGGTGATTTGCGCCGGTTCGTCCGCAGCCGGGGCCGGGTTTTGCTGCGCCAGAGCGCTGTCGTTCAGGAAAGGCACGGCGAACAGCGCGCCTATCATCCAGGTCAATTTCTTCTTTTTCACGGGGTCTCCTCTTGTGTTTGTATTTGCAGGTCCGCCAAATCGCAAGACGCAACCGGGCCTCCAGCGATACGGCCGGGCCGTACCTGGATGCTTGTGTCGTCTGCAATCGGCATTTGTTCCAATGGGAACAGGAACCGATGCTAGCAATTGGAGCGATGCACTTCTTATGCCAGTTTTGCGCGCCGGTATGCGAAATCCGGATAGGTGGGGAGTGCGATTCCTTGCGTGCACGGAGTCATGGCGTGCGCGGTTCGCGAGGGAATCGTGGGAAAGGCCGGTATCTCATAGGAGAACGTGGCATCGGCGAAAGCTTGGCGTGTACCGGAAGGCGGGCGCACGAGCGGGGTGGAGATGGAACCATTTCGGAACCGTAGCCAAGCCGATAGGATGCGCATTTACAACAGATGGGCATCGTACATGTTCTTGACCCACATCAAGGGCAGAGTTTGCCGGCCGATTTATTGTGTCCGCATTTCAGCAAGGAGGATGCGGCCATGGAAAAAGATACGGGCAATTGGCTATCGGCGCAACAGGCGGTGCTTCCCGATGGAACGGAGTTGACGAATCTGCCGCTGGTCAACAAGAAGCTGCCGCCGCTGACACCGGCGGTGGCGTCCTCGGATACCGCCGATTCGGTGTGTCCTGATACTGCCATCAAGTAGGGGCGAGGCCTGAGCCCGTTACGGCACGTCGATTCCACCCGCCGACGTGCTGGAGGCGAAGCCCAAAGTATCCTGCAGTGGGTCCGCAAAACGTGGTCCCGTTTTGATCGCCGCCGCGCGCCGGGTAAGGCTGTCGGCGCGCGCATTATCGCCTTTGCGCTTTTCGAGCAAGGCAAGTTTTTGCAGCGTATTTCTTAGTGCTTGGTCTTGCTCCGCTTCCCGCAGGGCCAGCGATGCCGTCAAGGAGCGCTCGGCTTCGTCGTCCTTGCGCATCATGACGTAGACGGCGGCTTCGTCGTCCAACAGGTCCGCCTGGCTGGTCCATTGCGCCCAATATCCTCCTCTTATAGGCTCCTTGGGCATCTTGGCCAAGGTCGCTTGCCGTTCCGTTTCCAGTTTGTGCAGGAGATTCAGCGCTTTATCGAAACGATGTTCGTGCATGTAGTGCGCTGCGATGCGGCGGCCCGCGCCATATGGGTTGAACGGTTGCGGACCAAATGGGGGTGCTTCCCACGGGCTTTCCCCGTCGAAAGACAGGCCCTGCAGAAGTGCCTCCAGCAACTGATCCGCTTCCGCTGTCCGCCCCAATCCTATCAGGGCTGCTGCGCGGAAGAAGGCTGTCGAAGCGGAAGCCGACCATCCACGGGATTTCGCCAAACTTGAAAAATCGTCGAATTCACGCAAGGCCCCGGCATAGTCGTGCATACCCAAGGCGAGTATCGCTTCGTCGTAGCGGATCATGGCATGGAGAAATTCGCCTTCGGATTCGCCATTCGCCGCAGGCGCGAGGCCGTCGACCATTTCCAGGGCATTGTCGTAAAACATCTTCGATTCCTTGAAGTCGCCAACGAATTGGGCGCTGCCGGCGAGTTCCCAATACGCCGACAGCAGTTCTTCCCGCTGAGGTCCCGTGACCTGCTGCTTCAGCGGCGCCAGCTTGTCGGCCAGAGGTTGCCAGCATTCGGTTCGCGGGCCGTTTGGGCAGGTGGAGGACATGATGGATTCCAGTTTTTCATGGATTCCGTCATTTTGTTCGGCGGCGGCCGGAAGGGCCAGCAGGAGTAAAGCAGATGCCCAGGCATGCCATGAATTCATTCGGTCTCCAATTTATACAAAACCTGCGCTCGCACGCTAAACCCTGACCTTAATCTCGCGAACGATCAGGAACCTTTCCACCGGATCCGCTGAATTCCGGGACATTCTCTATGTCAGCTATGTTATGCGTATCGTCGGGCGCTTTTACATAGTAGTAAAAGACCACGGGGGTAAATTCAAACTTACGGCACATTATGTCCATTCGAAGCCGTCCAGACCGCAAACCAATGCTCGCGCGCCAGCGTCAGCGAAGCCGCTACCACAGCCTCGCGCGCTGCCTCGATGCGGCGCGAACCGGCAATGACAACCGGCTTGGAGGGATGCTGCAGCACCCAGGCGTAGGCTATCGTGGTCGGTGAGACGCCGTATTCGGCAGCCAGGCCGTTCAGGGTCGCACGCAGGCGCAGCGATTGTGCGCTGTCTTCCGAGAACAGCCGTCCGCCGGCCAGGGCCGACCAGATCATCGGTGCCGTGCGCAGGCGCTGGCATTGGTCGAGCGTGCCGTCGTGCAGCGGGTCCAGGAACATCGGCGACAGCTCCACCTGGTTGGTCACGAGCGGGGTGCGCGATGCCAGCAGCTCGAACTGGCTGGGCGTGAAGTTCGATACGCCGAAGTGCTTCACCTTGCCGGCTTGCTTCAGTTGCGCGAAGGCTTCGGCCACTTCATCGGCATCCATCAATACGTCGGGGCGATGGATCAGCAGCACGTCGATGGCGTCGATACCGAGCAATTGCAGCGACTTTTCCGCCTGGGCCACGATGTGGGCGCGGCTGGTGTTGTAGTGCGGGGCGCGGGTTGTGCTCTGGCCGGCGATGGGCACGATGCCGCATTTGGTGACGATTTCGAGCTTGTCGCGCAGGCTGGGCTTCAATGCCAGCGCTTCGCCGAACGGGGCTTCGCTGCCGTAGATGTCGGCGTGATCGATGGTGGTGATGCCCAGCTCCAGTGCTTGTTCGACGAAGGCCAGGCGGTGTTGCGGGCTCAGGTTCCAGCCGGCCAGGCGCCACATGCCCAAGGCGATGCGGGAGAATTGGGGGCCGTTCGGAGCGATGGTCAGGCGTGGCGTTTGCATGAGAGTAGTGGGGGAAATGGAAATTGGCATAAGAGAAGGTCTTGCCGCATTATGCCGAAATCGGGCCGCCGATGTGCTTTGTCCGGCCCCACGCGCCGATTTGTGAAAAATACCGCAAAATCAGGCGCCAAAGCACAACACTTCAAGCATTTTCGGCAATACCAATCGGTACGTGTGTTGTAAAATATTTCTCGTTCCCCGGTGTTTTGTGGTCGGGCGGCTGGATTTCATCCGCCGGCGTATCCGGTTTTGCGTGCGGTTTTGCAGTGGTTTCGAAACATGAGTTATCTCTCACCTGAGTTTGCGGCCTGTTTCTTCGCATTCCTGGTTATTTATTGGGCCCTGGTGAGATGGGGCCAGGCGCAAAAGGTCTTGTTGCTGGCGGCCAGCTATGGCGTATACGGCAGCCTGGACTTCAATTTTGCCTTGACGCTCCTGGTTTATTCGCTATGCATGCTCGTGCTGCTCGAAGCGGCTCGGTTGTGGCCGGAGGCGCGGCGCTGGATCGTCGGCTTCGGCATTGCCGCGTCGGTCGCCAACCTGGCCGTGTTCAAGTATTTCGACTTTTTCCGCGAGGCGATCCAATCGGGCGCCGCCGCTGCGGGCCTGGACTGGGCTTTGCCGGCGGTCGATATCCTGATGCCGGTCGGAATTTCGTTCTATACCTTCCAGTCCATCGCCTATCTGGCGGCGGTCGGCGGCGGGGAGCGCGAGCCGGCCAACTGGCTCGACAGCCTGCTTTACCTGGCATTTTTCCCGACGCTTTTGGCCGGCCCGATCTGCCGCCCCAAGGTCTTGTTGCACCAGATCGAAGTCAACACGCCCCGGCGCATGGTCAATCCCAACCTTGCCATCTGGCTGTTGCTGTCGGCGCTGGTGAAGAAGGTCTGGCTGGCGAGTTGGGTAGCGGAGGCCTGGGTCAAGCCGCTGTTCGCCAACCCCGATGCCTTCCAGGGGCCGGAACTGGTGATGGGCATGTATGCCTATGCGGTGCAGATTTATCTCGACTTCTCGGGCTATTCCGACCTCGTGATCGCGCTGGCCATGCTGCTGGGCTACCAGTTGCCGGATAATTTCAATTACCCCTACCTGGCGCGCAACCTGCGCGAGTTCTGGCGCCGCTGGCATATTTCGCTGTCCACCTGGATTCGCGACTATGTCTATATTCCACTTGGCGGCAACCGCCATGGCTGGGCGATCACGCAAGTGACGCTGCTGGCCTCGATGCTGATCTCCGGCCTGTGGCATGGCGCGAGCTGGAAGTACCTGATCTGGGGTGCGATGCATGGTTTCGGCGTAATTGCGCTGAACATATACCAAAAGCTCGGCGGCAAGGTCTTGCCGGGGCTCATTTCCGGCTTCATCACCTTCAACCTGGTATGCCTGGCCTGGGTGTTTTTCCGCGCCGACGGCTGGCAGGAAGCGGTGAACTACATCGCCGGCTTTGCCCGCTTCGATGCGCCGCTGCATTTGAACGTGCTGTCCGCCCTGATTCTGCTTGGCCTGTTCTTCGCCTTCACCGCCGTCAGCGAGCGCTTCTCGACCCGGTCAGTGGCTGTGCTGGAGCGCACGCCGCTGGCGCTCAAGCCCTTCCTGCTGGCGGCCGTGGTGCTGGCGGTAAACCTGCTTGGGCCCTCGGGCGTGCCGGCCTTCCTCTATTATTCGTATTGAGCGCGATGGATCAGCAATTCGATAATCCGGGTGACAAGTTGGGCGACAAGCCATCCTTCCCCGCCGCCACGTTGTTCGTGCTCGGCGCCACGCTTGGCCTCGTGTGCTGGCTGCGCCATGACGCGCTCGATACTTATTGGCAGCAGACGCGCCATGCCGAACTTGGTCTGGCCGCGGTCAGCAAGGATCCTCTCTGGGTCGAAGGCGTGGACATCAGCCACCGCCTGGCTTCGGGTATCGATAGCGGAAACCAATGGCTGGACATGGTAGGCGGCCGTGTGACGCTGGCGACCAATATCGTGCTGACCGGACCGGAACCGGCGGCGCCTGCATCTGCGCCTGTACCTGCCGCGGTTGCCAAGGCTCCGGCGCGTTCCAACCTGGTGGCCTCGACTGCGTTGGCGAGCCTGCCCAAGCCGGATATGGCCAAGACCGGTGTGCGCGATGCCGCAGTTTCTTCCGCAGTCGCCGACCACAGCCTTCCGCCCTTGAGCGATGATGGCCGCATCGTGCTCACCCCCCAGGATAAGGTCTTGCTGGTCGGCGATTCGATGATGCAGGGCGTGGCGCCGCACGTGGCGCGGGCGCTGCAAAAAGCCAATATCGCCAGCCTGGACTTGAGCAAGCAGAGCACAGGCCTGGCTTACCCGAGCTATTTCGACTGGCCGGCCACGGTGCAAAAGACGATTCCCGATTCCGGCATCACGGTCATGGTGGTGCTGCTGGGTGCGAACGATACCTGGGATATCTATGTCGGCGGCCGCGCCGAGCGCTTCGGCAGCGAGAAATGGCAAGCGGTCTATGCCCAGCGCATCGACAGCATGGTCAAGTTCGCCGAATCGCAGAACGTGCGCGTAATCTGGCTCGGTGCGCCCAACATGGGCCGGGAAAAGATCAATAGCGGTGTGAAAATCCTCAATCATCTGTACCAGGCCGAAAACAATGACGGCCTGGCGCGCTATGTCTCGACGCGCGAGCTGCTGTCGGGCGGCGACGATACCGACGTCTACCAGAAACACATCACCACCGAAGGCGGCAAGACCGTGACGGTGCGCACCGACGACGGCATCCACTTCACGCGCGTCGGGCAGGAAATGCTGTCCAACCTGATCCTGCGCCAATTCTCGCTGCCCGAGGCGCCGCCGCCGGCTTCGGCCGTGACGCCGGCGGGGCTGTCGCCGGCTTCTTCCGGTTCTCCGGCGGCACCGGTCGCCCCTCCCGCTTCTCCCGCCACCGCCGCGGCCGCCGGAAAGCAACCCACCTGATGGCGCTCGGCTTGAAACATCTTGCGGCGCTGGCCGCAGCCGTCGTGCTGTTGCCTTCGACGCAGGCGGCCAATTCATCGCAGGCCGCCAACTTCAACCTGGTCAATTACGGCGACCAGAATGCGCCGCACCTGTGGGCCCAGCTTTCCGCGCTCGAGCACGGCTATGGCGAGGACGTGCGCGTGGTCCAGCTCGGCGACTCGCACACGGGCGGCGACTATTTCACGCAAGCCTTGCGCGAGCAGATGCAGCGGAGGTTCGGGTCCGGCGGCATAGGCTGGCTCACGCCGGGCTACGTCAAGAACCAGCGCTCGGCCCAGGTCTTGATGCGCATGAGCGGGCAATGGAATACGCGCATCAGCCGCAGCGAACCCGGTAATTTTCCGCTTGGCGGTATCGTCAACCAGGCATCCTCCGGCGCGGCGATCGAGATCGCGCCGAAGATTCCTCTGAGCGGCTTGCTGCGCGTCTCAATCTGGACGCGGCGCGCCAACGACGCGCCTTCGGGCGGCTGGACTCTGACTTTCCCCGACGGCGAAGTGCGCGAATTGCCGCCCGCTTATGACAGCGATTGGCACGTCAGCTACGTGATCGGCAATGCCAACGACGTCAACAGCCTCTTTTTACGGGCCGGCAACAATCCGCCGGAATTGGGCGGCATCGCGGTCGACACCATGGCGCATGGCGTGACCGTCGATGCCTTGGGCATCGTGGGAGCTGTGCAAAAGGTGATCGAAAATTGGCAGCCCGATGCCGTGCGCACGGAACTGGGTTGGCGCCGGCCCGATTTGATCATTTTGTCATACGGCACCAACGAAGCCTTCGATCCCCGCTTCGATCCCGAGGCCTATCGCGCCGACTTGCGCCGCACGATCCGTGAATTGCGCGATGCCGCCCCCCAGGCTGCCGTACTCTTGATCGGCGCACCCGATGCCGGCAAGAAAACGGGGCGCGGCGACCGTGTCGGCTGCCGCTACGACCTGCCGCCGGCCCTACGCGCGGTGCAGGACGTGCAACATGCCGTGGCGCGCGAAGAACGCTTGTTATATTGGGACTGGGCCGCGGCCATGGGCGGCCGCTGCGCCATGCAGTACTACGCCGATGCCGAACCGGCCCTGGGGCGGCCCGATCTCGTGCATTTCACCGAAGAAGGCTATGTCAGGAGCGGTAATTCGCTGTTTCTGGCCTTGATGGAGTCGTACGCTCGCGCACGATGAGGCCGCCATCAGGCGGCCACTTAATTCCGGCGTACCGTGTTCATCGACCGGTATAATCACTGTTTACGTCCTGATCAGACAGCAGGGCGCGACTTTTACGAGCATTCCCCATGTTAGCCTCACAAAAACAACAAATCACCGCATTATTCGACGCTGCCTTGAGGCCCATCCTGGCCGGCAGCGAGTTGCAGCCAAACGTCGTGCTGGAGCGTCCGCGCGACCCCTCACATGGCGACGTGGCCTGCAACGTCGCCATGCAATTGGCCAAAGCGCTGAAAAAGAATCCGCGCGAACTGGCGCAGCAAATTGTCGCCGCCGTGTTGGCCGATCCGGCACGTCAGGGTGTGGTCGAAGCGGTTGAGATCGCCGGCCCGGGCTTCATCAACCTGCGCCTGAGCGCCGCAGCCAAGCAAGCCGTGATCAAGACCGTGCTGGCCGAGCGCGAAGCCTTCGGCACGAGCGAAGCCGGTGCCGGTAAGCGCGTGTTGATCGAATTCGTGTCGGCCAACCCCACGGGCCCCTTGCATGTGGGCCATGGCCGGCAGGCGGCGCTCGGCGATGCGCTGTCCTCGCTCTTCAGCTCGCAAGGCTATGCCGTGACCCGCGAGTTCTATTACAACGACGCCGGCGTGCAGATCGGCAACCTGGCGATGTCGACGCAGGCCCGGGCGCGCGGTTTCAAGCCCGGCGACGCCGAATGGCCGGAAGGCGCCTACAACGGCGACTACATCGCCGACATCGCGCAGGATTTTCTGGCGAAAAAGACCACTTCGGCATCCGATGGCGAGCCGGTCACAGCGAGCGGCGACGTCGACGACCTTGAATCGATCCGCGCCTTTGCGGTGGCCTATCTGCGCCGCGAGCAGGACCTCGACCTGCAAGCCTTCGGCGTCAAGTTCGACAATTACTATCTCGAATCGTCGCTGTACAAGGACGGCCGGGTCGAAGCCGCCGTCGATGCCTTGATCAAGGGCGGCAAGACTTACGAGCAGGATGGCGCGCTGTGGCTGCGCACGACCGATTTCGGCGACGACAAGGACCGCGTGATGCGCAAGTCCGACGGCACCTATACGTACTTTGTGCCCGACGTGGCTTACCACATCGTCAAATTCCAGCGCGGCTTCCCCAAGGCGATCAATATCCAGGGTAGCGACCACCACGGCACGATTGCGCGCGTGCGTGCCGGCTTGCAGGCGGTCAATATGGGGATTCCGCAAGGCTACCCCGACTACATCCTGCACAAGATGGTGACGGTGATGAAGGGGGGCGAGGAAGTGAAGATTTCCAAGCGTGCCGGTTCCTACGTCACGGTGCGCGACTTGATCGAATGGTCCAATGGCGAGACACCGGAAGGCGAGGCGAGAGACCTGACGCGCGGCCGCGACGCCGTGCGCTTCTTCCTGATCTCGCGCAAGGCCGATACCGAGTTCGTGTTCGATATCGACGTGGCGCTGACCCAGGGGGACGAGAACCCGGTGTACTACGTGCAGATGGCGCACGCGCGTATCTGTTCCGTGCTCGCGCGCTGGGGCGGCGACGAGGCGATACTCGATGGCGTCGATCTTTCGCCGTTGACCGCACCGCGCGAAGCGGCTCTGATCGCCAAGCTTGCGGAATACCCCGACATGTTGCAGCATGCTTTGGAAGACCTCGGGCCGCACCAAGTGGCGTTCTACCTGCGCGATCTGGCAGGCGAGTTGCACAGCTATTACAATGCCGAGCTGGTTCTGGTCGAGAACGAGGCGACGAAACTGGCGCGTCTGGCGCTGTATAAGGCCACACGCCAGGTGTTGCGCAATGGTTTGGGTTTGATCGGCGTTTCCGCGCCGGCCCGCATGGAAGCGAGAAATAATGACTAGATTCGGCATGACCAAGTTCGGCAACAAGACTCAGCAGCACGGCGGCACGGTCGTCGGCATCATCATCGGTTTGATCATCGGCTTGGCGATTGCCCTCGTGGTCGCCGTGGTGATCAGCAAGAGCAGCCTGCCCTTCATGAACAAGGTGGCCAAGCAAGAGAAGGCTCCCGAGTTGACGGCGGGGCAGGCGGCCGATCCGAATAAGGCTTTGTACGGCAACAATGCCGCGGCCAAGGAAGCCGAGAAAGATTTCAACGGCACCTCCGCCGTACCCGGCGCGGCGCCCGCGCCGGTGCCGCCCAACGGCGTGACAGCCACGCCGACCGCGCCGGCGGGCCCGACCAGCACCACGCCTGCGGCGCCCGCCGCCGCAGCCAAGACAGCCGCAGCGCCGGTTGCCGCTGCTGTGAAGCCCGACAACCAGGACGACAAGTACACCTACTTCCTGCAGGCCGGGGCCTTCCGCGATCAGGCCGATGCCGAAAACAGCAAGGCCAAGCTGGCCCTGGCCGGTTTCGAAGCCAGCATCTCGGATAAAGGCGCCGACGCCAACGGCTTGTACCGCGTACGCATCGGCCCGTTCACCCAGCTCGAAGCGATGAATCGCGTGCGCGGCAAGCTGTCCGAAAACGGGATCGATGTGGCCGTGGTGCGCGTGGCCAAATAACACAAGGGGAAAAGCCGTGCGCGTGGGAAAAATCGCGGTCCTGGTATTGGGGGTCATTTTTTCCGTCGCTGCCGCAGCGTCCCCCGAAGACCCGCAGGAAGGGCGCGAATACGTCAAGATCGCGCGTCAGCCGACCGCTTCCGGCAGCAAGGTCGAAGTCTCCGAATTCTTCCTCTACGGCTGCCCCCATTGCAATGGCTTCGAACCCTATATTTCCGGCTGGACCAAGGCGCGCTCCTCCCGGGTGGCATTCCATCGCGTGCCGGTCATGCTGCACGAAGGCGACGAGGCCTGGGCAAAAATGTATTACGCGCTCGACGCCCTCGGCCGGGCCGATGCGCTGCACGCCAGGATCTTTCACGCTATCCACGTAGACCATGTGCACTTGAACGACGAAGCCGCGATTGCCGACTTCGTCGCCAGCCAGGGCGTCGATCGCGATGCCTTCGTGCAGGCGTTCCGTTCGTTCCAGGTGCAAAGCAAGCTCAAGCAGGCGCAAATGCTGATGCAAACTTATGGCATCAGGCGCGTGCCGACGGTCGCCGTCGGCGGTCTCTATGAAACTTCCCCGGCCATGGCCGGGGACAGCCTGGGCGACCGTCCCGAATCGGAATACTTCGCCGGTGCGCTGCAAGTGATGAGCAAGCTGGTGGGCATGTCCGCTGCGGAATAGGCATGCAGACGGACATGCAACGCGTTTTCCTGACCGGTGCGTCGAGCGGCATAGGCGAAGCGCTGGCGCGCCATTACGCGCAGCAGGGCGCTGCGTTGGGCCTGGTAGCAAGGCGCGGCGAAGTGCTCGAGGCCTTGCGTGCCGGCTTGCCGCATCCGGAGCGTCATCGCGTCTATGCGCTCGACGTCAACGACCATGCGGCGCTGGCCGCCGCGGCACAGGACTTTCTCTCCCATGGCGCCGTCGACGTCGTGGTGGCCAATGCCGGCGTTTCGCACGGCACCCTGACCGAGCATGCGGAAGACTTACCGGTGTTCGAGCAAATCATCGCGACCAATCTGCTGGCGACGGTGGCGACCTTTTCCCCTTTCGTCGCCGCCATGCGCGCCCGGGGGGCGGGATGCCTGGTGGGCATCGCCAGCGTAGCCGGAATACGCGGCTTGCCCGGCGCCGGGGCCTATAGCGCTTCCAAGGCAGCCACGGTCAGCTATTGCGAATCCTTGCGCGTCGAGCTGCATGGCACGGGCGTCAAGGTCGTGACGATCGCACCGGGCTACATCGATACGCCGATGACGCGGCACAATGCCTATCCCATGCCCTTTCTGATGCCGGCGCAGAAGTTCGCTGCCGCGGCGGCGGCGGCGATCGCGCGCGAAACCAGCTATGCCGTCATTCCTTGGCAAATGGGCGTGGTGGCCAAGCTGCTGCGCCTTCTGCCGAATTGGCTGTACGATGCGGCGTTCTCGCGTGCGCCGCACAAGGCGCGCAAGTAAGGACCATCGCGATGGCCGTTGAACTGATCGATGCGGCCGGCACCGAGCATGTGCCGGTCAATTCTCACGCCGTACCGCGCATCGTCTCGCTCGTACCCTCGGTGACCGAATTGCTGTGCGATCTGGGCCTGGCGCGTCAAGTGGTGGGGCGCACCGGCTTTTGCATCCACCCAGCCGATGCGGTGGCGACGATACCCAAGGTTGGCGGCACCAAAGACGTCAATCTGGAAAAGATCCGCCGTCTGGCGCCGACCCATCTCGTCGTCAACATCGATGAAAACGAGAAGCCGACCGTCGATCTGTTGGCCCGGTTCATCCCGCATGTCATTGTGACGCACCCGCAAACGCCACGTGACAATCTGGGCCTGTACCGGCTGCTGGGCGGCATTTTCGGCGCCGGGGGAGCGGCCCTGCGCCTGTGCGATGAATTCGAGCGTGCCTATGCGAACTTGGCGGCGCAGCCGACGCGAGTGCCGAAGACGGTGTTGTATTGCATCTGGAAAGATCCATGGATGACGGTTGCGCGCAACACTTATATCAGCGCCATGCTGGATCTGATTGGCTGGCGCCAGTGGGATAAGGGCATGCCGCTGGCCGAACGCGGCGGCTTGCGTTATCCGCAATTCGAGTGGGATGCGAATTTATTGGATGCAATCGACGAAATCCTGCTGTCCTCCGAACCCTATCGTTTCAACGAAGGGCATGTCGCAGAGCTGGCTCGCGAAACCGGCAAGCCGGTACGTTTGGTCGATGGAGAAATGTTTTCCTGGTACGGCAGCCGGGCGATACGCGGCTTGTATTATTTGCAGAAATGTAACTCAGATTGACGCGTGATTTATTGCTTGCGTCCGCTGATCCGCACCAGCATGCGTATGATTTCGCGTGCTACGGTACGATATTGGTCGTCGAGCCGCTGCAGATCGGCGATGAGCTTGACGTCGTCAGTATCGAAGCGCGACCCTTGCTCCAGGGTGGCTCCGTTTTGCGGCACCTCGCCGCCAAAGCGCAGCCATTCGGCGGTAACGCCGAGCCATTGTGCGAGCGTGCGCAGCTTTTCCTGCGTTGGAATCGCCTCGCCGACTAGCCATTTCCGAGCCGCGTGAACGGTGATCGGCCTGCCCGAAAAACGGACATTGAATTCTCGGGCTAGTTGAGTCGGACTATCTGGCGAGTAGTTTGCGTTTCGCAGGGACTGCTGCAGGCGCTCGCTGAAGTCTTCTCTTTCGATTGCTGCTTTCATTAGTCCGCACTATTCCACGCCGTGGCGTGATAGTCAGTCTCTGTAAGACAGCAACTTCCTGTGATCGTTCACACAACTTTTAATCGACAGTTTTTCTTACATCGCTCAGCCGGTTTTCCTACGCGCTTATTGGTTTCCTCTAGCCGCGAAAAAACGGATGACGCCATCGTTGCCGATAGCGCGCGACAGCTTTCCTTCGTACCAGAGCGCGTGCAGGTGGGCCAGCGCTTCGCCGATGGCAAAACTGAGTTGATGGCCGTCCAGCGGACGCTTGAACATCACGGGAACGATGTCGGCGGCCGACTGCGGCAGCGCACAAGCCGCCAGCACCTCGGCCAACCGATCGGCGTGGTGCGCCTGCAATTGCGCGATGCGCGCGTGCAGCTTGCGAAACGGTTTGCCGTGCGACGGCAGTACCAGCGTATTCGGCGCCAAGGGAGAAAATTTATCCAGCGAATTGAGGTAGAGTTTGACAGGATCGGCTTCAGGTTCGATGGCGAAAACCGAGACATTGGTGGAGATGCGCGGCAGCAGCATGTCGCCCGAAATCAGCAGGCCGGCCTCCGCGCTGTGCAGCGCAGCATGCTCGGGGGAATGGCCGAAGCCGGTGATGACGCGCCAGGCGCGCCCGCCGATTTTCACGCTCTCGCCATCGTGCATGCGCCGGTAAGCCTCGGGCACGGCCGGGACCATGGTGGCATAGTAGTGCTTGCGCGTCTGCAGTTTTTCCAGCGCGGCGGTGTCTTGCAAGCCGTGCTTCTGAAAATGTGGAAACATGGCCGTGCCGTCCGCGCCTGGCAGTTGCGCCGACATCATGCGCGCAAATGCGTACTCGCCGGCGGTCATCCACAGCGGCGCATCCCAGCGCTTGCATAGCCAATGCGCCAGGCCGACATGGTCCGGGTGACAATGGGTGGCGATCACGCGCAAAACCGGCAAGCCTTGCAAATGTTCGGCAAACACGGCTTCCCAGGCGGCGCGGGTCGCTTCGCTGTCTATGCCGCAATCGATCACGGACCAGCCTTGCCGCATGCCGCCGCCGCTATCGAATTCGTCCCGCAGCAGCCACAGGTTGATGTGGTTCAGCGCAAAGGGCAGGGCCATGCGCAGCCAGAACACGCCGGGGGCGAGTTCCATGACGCGGCCTGTTTCCGGCAGCGTGTCGCCGTGCGGGTAGTCGAGTTGGGCTTCGAGCGGGTTCATCGGGCTGGTACCTATGGGAGTTTTGCAATAAGATTTACGTTAACGTAAACTGCGCGTAAACTTGGATTTAACCACAAATCGCCTGGCCGTATTTCCCATGCCCAACTACACCATCACCGAGCTAGCCCGCGAATTCGACATCACGCCGCGCGCGATCCGCTTCTACGAAGACCAGGGCTTGATCAGCCCCAAGCGCGAGGGCGCCGGCGGCCGCACGCGCGTCTACAGCGCGCGCGAGCGCACCCGCCTGAAACTGACGCTGCGCGGCAAGCGCCTGGGCTTGACCCTTTCCGAGATCAAGGATCTGGTCGACATGTATGAATCGCCCAAGGATTCGACGGCACAACTCAAGCGCTTCCTGGCTGTGCTGGCCCAGCACCGCGAAACGCTGGAGCGCCAGCGCGAAGACATCGAGATCACTCTGGACGAGATCGCCGCCCATGAAGCCGAATGCCGCCGCTTGCTCGACGATGGCAAAAGCACAAAGCCGCGCGCCAAGACCGCGGCAAATACGACAGCGGCCAGAACGCGCGCCAAAGAGGCGGTGTGAAGATTTATACTTTGGCAAGCGCTTTTTGATTCTCACGAAGACCAAGAACGCTTGCTTTACGTTTACGTAAACGTCAATTGACGCTATCATGGCGCTTATTCGCCAAACCGCCCTCACGAGGGGCGTTTCCCCACCGCAAACCCGAGGACATCATGATCCATCTACCCGGCCTTACCTTTGACCACGGCGAAGACATCGCCGCCCTGCGCGAGACTGTGCAACAGTTTGCCCAGGCCGAGATCGCGCCGCGCGCCGCCGAGATCGACCGCAGCGACCAGTTTCCGATGGACTTGTGGAAGAAGATGGGCGACCTCGGCGTGCTGGGCGTGACGGTTTCCGAGGAATATGGCGGCACCGACATGGGCTACCTCGCCCACATCGTGGCGATGGAGGAAATCTCGCGCGCTTCGGCTTCGGTCGGCCTGTCCTACGGCGCGCACTCGAACCTGTGCGTGAACCAGATCAAGCGCAACGGCACGCCCGAACAAAAGGCCAAGTACCTGCCCAAGCTGATCTCGGGCGATCACGTCGGCGCACTCGCCATGTCCGAGCCCAATGCCGGTTCCGACGTGGTCAGCATGCGCCTGCGTGCCGATTTCAAGGGCGACCGCTGGGTCTTGAACGGCAGCAAGATGTGGATCACCAACGGTCCCGACGCCGACACGCTCGTGGTCTATGCCAAGAACGACATCGAAGCCGGCCCGCGCGGCATGACGGCCTTCATCGTCGAAAAGGGGTTCAAGGGTTTCTCGATCGCGCAAAAGCTCGACAAGCTCGGCATGCGCGGTTCGCACACCGGTGAGCTGGTGTTCCAGGATTGCGAGGTGCCGGCGGAGAACGTGCTGGGCGGCCTCGGCAAGGGCGTCAACGTGCTGATGTCGGGCCTGGACTTCGAACGTACCGTGCTTTCCGGCGGCCCCCTGGGCATCATGCAGGCTTGCTTGGACGCGGTGGTGCCCTATGTGCACGACCGCAAGCAGTTCGGCCAGCCGATCGGCGAGTTCCAATTGATGCAAGGCAAGCTGGCCGACATGTATTCGACCATGATGGCATGCCGCGCCTACGTCTATGCCGTTGGCCAGGCTTGCGACCGCGCCAAGACGCCGGAAGCCGTACGCGCGCTGCGCAAGGATGCCGCCGGCGCGATTCTGTATTCGGCAGAAAAGGCCACCTGGATGGCCGGCGAGGCGATCCAGACCCTGGGCGGTAATGGCTACATCAACGAATACCCGGTCGGCCGCCTCTGGCGCGATGCCAAGCTTTACGAGATCGGCGCCGGCACCAGCGAAATCCGCCGCATGCTGATCGGGCGCGAACTGTTCGCCGAGACCAAGTAAGCCAATGACGCCGCTCCATGGCACCACGCCGCTGGTCGAGCACGTCGCGCTTTCGCATGCGACGGGCAAGCGCATTTTCCTGAAACTGGAAAACCTGCAGGCTTCCGGGTCGTTCAAGCTGCGCGGTATCGGCAAGCTGTGCCAGAACGCGCATGCGCGCGGCGCGCGCAGGCTGGTTTGCCCCTCGGGCGGCAATGCGGGCTTTGCCGCTGCCGTGGCGGGCAAGGCGCTCGGCATGACGACCTTGATCGTGGTCCCGGCCACCACGCCGGACTCGGTGCGCGCACGCATCCGCACGCTCGGCGCCGAGGTGATCGTATCGGGCGGCGTATGGGACGAAGCGAACCAGGAAGCCTTGCGCCTGTGTTCCGAACCCGGCAGCGTCTATGTGCCGCCGTTCGACCATCCCGATATCTGGGACGGCAACGCCAGCCTGATCGATGAAGCGGCGCGCCAAATCGAGGGCGGCGCGTTCGATGCGGTGGTCTGCGCCGTCGGCGGCGGCGGCTTGATGGCGGGCATGCTGCACGGCTTGCATCGCAACGGCTTGCAGCATGTGCCGGTGATCGCGGCGGAAACCGAAGGCGCGGCTTCGTTCGCCGCTGCCATCGACGCCGGCGAGCCGGTTACGCTGCCGGCCATTACCTCGATTGCCAACTCGCTCGGTTCCAAGCGCGTGGCCGATGAAGCCTATGCGTGGACGCGGCGTCATGAAATCAAAAGCGCCGTGGTCGGCGATGCCGATGCGGTCGATGCCTGCCTGCGCTTTGCCGACGAGATGCGCATGCTGGTCGAGCCGGCTTGCGGCGCCGCGTTGGCCGTCGCTTACGGCCGGCTGCCGCAACTGGCGCCGTTCAAGCGGCCGCTGATCGTGGTGTGCGGCGGCATCGGCGTTGATCTGGCGAAATTATCGGCCTGGAAAACGCAATACTCCTTGTGATCGCCTTGTCATCGTCTTCATGATATCCGCCGCCTTCCCCAAGATTCTTTCGTCGCAGATCGCCTTCGACACGGCGCGCACGATCCTGGACGGCTTCGACAAGCATTACCGCCTGTTCCGCCAGGCTTGCGAGGCGGCCAAGCGCCACTTCGAGACCGGCGATTGGGCTACGGCGCAAGCGGAGGCGCGCGATCGCATTGCGTTTTACGACAAGCGCGTGGCGGAATGCGTCAAGATCCTCGAAGACGAGTACGGCGAAGACGATCTGACGCACGACGTGTGGCGCGAAGTGAAGCTGCACTATATCGGCCTCTTGACCGACCACAAGCAGCCCGAACTGGCCGAAACCTTTTTCAATTCGGTGTGCTGCAAGATGCTGCACCGCGCTTACTACCACAACGACTTCATCTTCGTGCGTCCGGCGATCTCGACCGACTACATCGAGAACGCCGAGCCGGTACCGACCTATCGCGTCTACTATCCCGACACCGACGGCCTGCGCTTCACCTTGAAGCGCATCGTCACCAACTTTCAGCTGCAGTGCAGGTTCGCCGATCTCGATCGCGACGTGGCACAGGTGGAGGAGCGGCTGCTGAAGATTTTCGGCGACGACGCCTTCGAGCCCAACCACCAGATGCAGGTGCTGTCTTCGCTGTTCTTCCGCAACAAGGGCGCCTATATCGTCGGCAAGCGCATCAACGGCAGCCGGCAATACCCCTTCATCGTGCCCATCCTGCACAACCGCAAGGGCGAGCTGGTGCTCGATACCGTGATCTTCGATCCGGTGACCATCGTGGTGCTGTTCTCGTTCACGCGCGCCTATTTCATGGTCGACATGGAGGTGCCCTCGGCCTACGTGGAGTTCTTGCGCAGCATGTTGCCCAACAAGCCGCGCAGCGAAATCTACACCGTCATCGGCTTGCAGAAGCTGGGCAAGACGCTGTTTTACCGTGATTACCTGCACCACCTGCGGCACTCGTCCGACCGCTTCGAAGCCGCGCCCGGCATACGCGGCCTGGTGATGGTGGTATTCGCACTGCCTTCGTTTCCCTATGTGTTCAAGGTGATCAAGGATAGTTTTCCGCCGCCCAAGGAAACCACCAAGGAATTGGTCAAGGAAAAATACACGCTGGTCAAGAACCACGACCGCGTCGGCCGCATGGCCGATACGCTGGAATATTCCGACGTGGCGTTTCCGCGTTCGCGCTTCGACGACGAGCTGCTGGCTGAATTGAAAAGCGTCGCGCCTTCCGTCGTGGAAGAGGACGACGACCAGATCATCATCAAGCATCTCTACATCGAGCGCCGCATGACCCCCTTGAACATCTGGCTCGCCCGTGCCGAAGAGCGCGGCGACGAGACCGCCATCGAGCATGCCGTGCGCGAATACGGCGATGCGATACGCGAGCTGGTCGGCGTCAACATCTTCCCCGGCGATATGCTGTACAAGAACTTCGGCGTGACGCGCCATGGCCGCGTGGTGTTCTACGACTACGATGAAATCGAATATGTCACCGATTGCAATTTCCGTGCAATTCCCACGCCACGCAATGAAGAAGAGGAAATGTCGGCCGAGCCCTGGTATCCGATCGCAAAGAATGATGTGTTTCCGGAGCAACTGGGAACCTTCCTGCTCGGCAACCCCAGCGTCAAGAAATACTTCATGCGCCACCATGCGGAGCTATTGACCCCGGAATTCTGGCAGCAGCGTAAAAGGCGGATAATGGAAGGGATGATTGATGACGTGTTTCCGTACCCGCAAGAGTTGCGTTTTAGTTATCACAGTAATCATGCGGCCCCGGCGGCTTGACTTTGTGCAACCCGCCATCCCCCAGGCCGATTTTTTTGGAGAAGCAAGATGAATGATCCTATCGTTATCGTTGGCGCAGCCCGTACCCCCATGGGCGCATTCCAGGGCGATTTCGCCTCCTTGCCGGCAGTCGATCTCGGCGCTGCCGCAATCCGTGCCGCCATCGAGCGCGCCGGCATTGCGGCCGACAAGGTCGATGAAGTCCTGTTCGGCAACTGCCTGATGGCAGGTCAGGGTCAGGCGCCGGCGCGCCAGGCTGCGATCAAGGCCGGCGTGCCCGTTTCGGCCGGCGCTGTAACCATGTCGAAGATGTGCGGCTCGGCCATGAAGGCCGCCATGTTCGCCTTCGACTCCATCGTGGCCGGCACCAATGAAGTCGTGGTGGCGGGCGGCATGGAATCGATGACCAACGCGCCCTACCTGATCCCGAAGGCGCGCGGCGGCTACCGCATTGGCCACGGCACCATCTATGACCACATGATGCTGGACGGCCTGGAAGACGCCTACGACAAGGGGCGCGCCATGGGCACCTTCGCTGAAGATTGCTCGGCCAAATACCAGTTCACGCGCGAAGCGCAAGACGCCTTTGCCATCGAATCGGTCAAGCGCGCCCAAGCGGCGACCAACGACGGCTCGTTCAAGTGGGAAATCGCCCCGGTGACGGTCTCGGGCCGCAGCGGCGACGTGGTGATCGACAAGGACGAAGGCCCGTTGAAGGCCAAGCTCGACAAGATCCCGACGCTGAAGCCCGCGTTCAAGAAGGACGGCACCATCACAGCCGCTTCCTCCTCCTCGATCAACGACGGCGCCGCCGCTTTGGTGCTGATGCGCGAATCGACCGCGCAAAAGCTCGGCTGCAAGCCCATCGCGCGCATCCTGGCGCACGCCACGCATTCGCAGGAACCGAACTGGTTCACCACGGCGCCCGTCGGTGCCATGCAAAAGCTGCTGAAGAAGGTGGGCTGGACGGCCCAGAGCGTTGACCTGTTCGAGATCAATGAGGCGTTTGCCGCGGTGCCGATGGCAGCCATGCATGAGCTCGATATCCCGCACAGCAAGGTCAACGTGCACGGCGGCGCTTGCGCCTTGGGCCATCCTATCGGCGCTTCCGGTGCGCGCATCATGGTGACGCTGATCGGCGCGCTGAAGAAGACCGGCGGCAAGCGCGGCGTGGCTTCGCTTTGTATCGGCGGCGGTGAAGGGACGGCCGTCGCTATCGAGCTGGTCTAAGAAAATAAAGAAATCTCCCTCTCCCGCGAGCGGGAGAGGGTAGGGGAGAGGGTGGTCGCGATCTGGCTCGGCACAATCAGCTTGGCTTGGGCGCAGCCCCTCTACCGCTCTTCTCCTCAAGGGGAGAGGGGAGTCCTCCAGTCAGAAAATTTTTACAATGCCCACAGCCCTGATCATCGGCGCCTCGCGCGGCATAGGCCGCGAATACGCCCGCCAGCTCAAGCGAGACGGCTGGAAGGTCTACGCCACCGCGCGCGACACGGCTTCGCTCGACGCCTTGCGCGAAGAAGGCATGGACGTGCTCAAGCTCGACGTCTCCAAGGCTGAATCGCTGGCGACGCTGTCCTGGCAGCTCGACGGCGTGAAATTCGATCTGGCGCTCTACGTGGCAGCCGTGCTCGGTCCGCAGCGCGACGCGAAAGATCCGCCGACCACGGCGGACTTCGACGACGTGATGCACCCCAACGTGCTCGGCGCGATGCAGGTCACGCCGCTGATCGCACCGCTGGTCGAGGCCGCGCGCGGCAAGTTCGTCTTCATCACGAGCGGCATGGGCAGTATCGCCGAATCGAGCGAGAGCGGACCGTGGTGGCTATACCGGGTGTCGAAGGCAGCCTTGAACATGGTGGTCAAAAGCGCCGCGCACGATTACCCCAAAGCCACCTTCGTCGCCATGTGTCCGGGTTGGGTGCAGACCGACATGGGCGGGCCGAATGCAACCACGCCGGTCGATATTTGCGTGGCCGACATGCGCAAGGTATTGGACGGTTTAACGCTGACCGACAGCGGCATCTACATTAATCACGCAGGCAGGCATCTGCCTTGGTAAGAGAAAGAAAAGTATGGTCTTGTCCGAACAACACGAAATGATCCGCGACGCGTTGCGCGCCTTCTCGCAGGAACGCCTGGCGCCCAATGCCGCGCGCTGGGACAAGGAGCATCATTTCCCCAAGGAGGAGCTGCAAGGCCTGGCCGAATTGGGCGCCTACGGTGTGGCGGTGCCGGAAGAGCTCGGTGGCGCCGGCCTCGACTACCTGTCGCTCGCGCTGGTGCTTGAAGAAATCGCCGCCGGCGACGGCGGCACCTCGACCGTGATTTCGGTCAACAATTGCCCGGTCTGCAGCATCGCCATGATGTATGCCAACGATCAGCAAAAAGAGCAATGGCTGCGTCCGCTGGCGCAAGGCAAGATGCTCGGCGCCTTCTGCCTGACCGAGCCGCACGCCGGCAGCGACGCCTCGACGTTGCGCACTACGGCCACCAAGGACGGCGATCACTACGTGCTCAACGGCGTCAAGCAATTTATCACCAGCGGCAAATACGCCGACGTGGCCATCGTCATGGCCGTGACCGACAAGGCCGCAGGCAAGCGCGGCATCAGCGCCTTCTGGGTGCCGACCAATACGCCGGGCTATATCGTCGCGCGCCTTGAAGAAAAGATGGGCCAGCATTCGTCCGACACGGCGCAGATCCTGTTCGAGAATTGCCGCATTCCCGCCGCCAACCTGATCGGCGAAGAAGGCCAGGGCTACAAGATCGCGCTCTCGGGCCTGGAGGGCGGCCGCATCGGCATCGCCTCGCAATCGGTGGGCATGGCGCGCGCCGCCTTCGAAGCCGCGCTGGCCTATGCCAAGGAGCGCACCAGCTTCGGCCAGCCCCTGTTCGAGCACCAGTCCGTGCAATTCAAGCTGTCCGACATGGCCACGCAAATCGAAGCCGCGCGCCAATTGATCTGGCATGCCGCCAGCCTGAAGGATGCCGGCAAGCCCTGTCTCAAGGAAGCCGCCATGGCCAAGCTGTTCGCCAGCGAAATGGCCGAGCGCGTATGTTCGGACGCGATCCAGATCCACGGCGGCTATGGCTACGTCAACGATTTCCCGGTCGAACGCATCTTCCGCGACGTGCGCGTGTGCCAGATCTATGAAGGCACGAGCGACATCCAGAAGATCCTGATCGCCCGTGCACTGAGCTAAGGAAAACCATGGCCGCTCAACCCGCTAGTTCCGCTGATATCGATTTCTATTTCGACTTTTCTTCGCCCTACGGCTACTTCGCCGCCACGCGCATTGACGAGCTGGCCGCCAAGTACGGCCGCAAGGTCAAGTGGCACCCTGTGCTGCTGGGCGTGGTATTCAAGCATAGCGGCGCTGCACCCTTGACCATGGTCCCGCTCAAAGGCGAATATTCGCTCCACGACTTCCAGCGCACCGCAAGATTCCACGGCATCGCGTTCAATTTCCCGAGCGTCTTCCCGATAGCCAGTCAACATGCGGCAAGAGCCGTGCTGTGGCTGCAAGCCAATGCAGGCGAAGACAAGGCCAGGGCTTTTGCCAAGGCAGCGTATCGGGCCTTCTTCGTCGACAACAAGGACATCAGCGACCTGGCCAATCTGCAGGCGGTGATGGCGCAAGAAGGTTTGGACGTTGCGCAACTGACCGAGGCGATCAATCAGCCTGCGATCAAGGAACAGTTGAAGCAGGAAGTGGAGCAGGCGATAGCGCGCAAGGTGTTTGGTTCGCCCTACATCATTGTCGATGGCGAGCCGTTCTGGGGCTTTGACCGGTTTGACCAGTTGGAAGCGACCTTGAAGAGCGGGAAAATCTAAAGAACCCAAGCCACGGCCTGTATTCCATCGGGGCGGCCTTCCGCTTTCGCGGGAACAGCAAGGGAAAAAAGGAGCAATGTCATGACCATGATCAAAGGCTACAAAGCATTAGTCGACGAAGCAATGTCCCAAATTAAGACCTACTCGGTCGAAGAAGCCAAGGCGAAACTCAGCGACCCCAAGGTCCAACTGGTGGATATCCGCGACGTCAGAGAGTTGGAACGTGAAGGCATCGTCCCGGGCGCCTTCCACGCTCCAAGGGGAATGATCGAATTCTGGGTGGATCCGGATTCTCCCTACTTCAAGCCGGTATTCGGCGAAAACAAGGAATACATCTTCTTCTGCGCCGCAGGCTGGCGCAGCGCACTGACCACGAAGACGGTACAGGACATGGGTCTGAAGCCCGTAGCCCACATCGAAGGCGGTTTCACGGCATGGAAGGCCGCCGGCGCCCCGGTGGAAGAAAAACCGAAGAAGGCATGAAAAGAAAGAATGAGGGCGCGGGCTGCCCCTGCGGCGGCAAGAGCTACGCAACGTGTTGCGAACCTTATCACCAGGGCAAGCCGGCAGAAACGGCGGAAAAGCTGATGCGCTCGCGCTACAGCGCTTACGCCAAGGGCTTGTGGGAATACGTCTATCGCACCTGGGACGCCCGCACGAGACCGGGCCTGGCGGACTTGCAGGGCGATCGGGCCAGCAAGTGGCTGGGTCTGGAAGTCAGGCGGCACGAAGAAAACGGCAACCAAGCGACCGTGGAGTTCGTTGCGCGCTACAAGATAGACGGCAAGGCGCATCGCCTGCATGAGGTAAGCAGGTTCGAAAAGCAGGACAGCAATTGGGTATATGTGGAAGGCAGTTTTCCGGAAAGAGCACAATGACGACACTAGAATCGAAACTCAACAGCCGCGGCGAGGACTTCAAGGCCAATGCCGCCGCCATGCAAGCGCTGGTCGACGACTTGCGCGCCAAGGTGGACAAAATCTCCCAAGGCGGTGGCGAAGATGCGCGCAAGAAGCACACCGCACGCGGCAAGCTGCTGCCGCGCGACCGCGTGCAAATGCTGCTCGATCCGGGCACGCCTTTCCTCGAGCTTTCGCAGATGGCGGCCTACGACATGTACCACAATGCCGCGCCGGCAGCCGGCATCATCGCCGGCATCGGCCGTGTGGCCGGCCGCGAGTGCGTGATCGTGTGTAACGATGCCACCGTCAAGGGCGGCACCTATTACCCGATGACGGTCAAGAAGCACTTGCGCGCGCAAGAGATCGCCGAGCAAAACAATCTGCCCTGCATCTACCTTGTCGACAGCGGCGGCGCCAACCTGCCGAATCAGGACGACGTGTTCCCCGACCGCGACCATTTCGGCCGTATTTTCTACAATCAGGCCAACCTGTCGGCGCAAGGTATTCCGCAGATCGCCGTGGTCATGGGTTCGTGCACGGCCGGCGGCGCCTATGTGCCGGCCATGAGCGACGAATCGATCATCGTCAAGGAGCAGGGCACGATCTTTTTGGGCGGCCCGCCACTGGTGAAGGCCGCCACGGGCGAAGTCGTCAGCGCGGAAGACCTCGGCGGCGGCGACGTTCATACGCGTCTCTCGGGCGTGGTGGATCACCTGGCGCAAAACGACATGCACGCGCTGTCGCTGGCCCGCACCATCGTCTCCAACCTGAACCGGCAAAAGAAGCACGGCATGGACGAGATGGTGCTGCGCGAGGTGGTCGAGCCGAAGTATGCCGCCGAGGAGCTGTACGGCATCATCCCGGTCGATACGCGCAAGCCTTTCGATATCCGCGAAGTGATCGCGCGCATCGTCGACGGCAGCGAGTTCGATGAATTCAAGGCCCGCTACGGCACCACGCTGGTGTGCGGCTTCGCCCACATCTTCGGCATGCCTGTGGGCATCGTGGCCAACAACGGCATTTTGTTTTCCGAATCGGCCTTGAAGGGTGCGCATTTCATCGAGCTGTGCAGCCAGCGCAAGATCCCGCTGGTGTTCCTGCAAAACATCACCGGCTTCATGGTCGGGCGCAAGTATGAAAACGAAGGCATCGCACGCAACGGCGCCAAGATGGTGACGGCAGTCGCCACCACCTCCGTGCCCAAGTTCACCGTCATCATCGGCGGCAGCTTCGGCGCGGGCAATTACGGCATGTGCGGCCGCGCCTATTCCCCGCGTTTCATGTGGATGTGGCCCAATGCGCGCATCTCGGTCATGGGCGGCGACCAGGCCGCCAGCGTGCTGGCCACGGTCAAGCGCGACGGTATCGAAGCCAAGGGCGGCGCCTGGAGCAAGGAAGAGGAAGAAGCCTTCAAGCAGCCGATCCGCGAGCAATACGAACACCAGGGCCACCCGTATTACGCCACGGCACGTCTGTGGGACGATGGTGTGATCGACCCGGCCGATACGCGCATGGTACTGGGACTGGGCCTGTCGGCAGCCTTGAATGCGCCGATCAAGGATACCAAGTTCGGTGTTTTCCGCATGTGAGGCATGGGATAATTACGGATTCATGATGAATTACACAACTCTCACCTGCGAACGCAAAGGCCACACGGCCACGGTGCAATTGAACCGTCCCGAGATGCGCAATGCGTTCAACGAGCATTCGATCGCCGAATTGACCGATGCCTTCCGCACCCTGGGCGCGAACGACGAGGTGCGCGCCGTTGTCCTCGCTGCGCAAGGCACGGCCTTTTGCGCCGGCGCCGACTTGAACTGGATGAAGAAGATGGCGGCCTACACGCACGAGGAAAACCGTGCCGATGCCGCGCAATTGGCGGAGATGCTGTATGCCATGTACACCTGCCCCAAGCCTATCGTGGCCAGGGTGCAGGGCGATTGTTATGCCGGCGGCATGGGCCTGGTGTCGGTGTGCGACATCGCCGTCGCGGTTGAGGAAGCCAATTTCTGCCTGTCCGAAGTCAAGCTCGGGCTGATTCCGGCGACGATCTCGCCGTACGTGATCAAGGCCATGGGGGAGAACGCGGCGCGGCGCTATTTTCTGACCGCCGAGCGTTTTTCGGCAACCGAGGCGCAGCGCATCGGCTTCGTGCACCAGGTGGTCAAGAGCGACGCCCTGGATGAAACGGTCGGCGAGATCCTCAGGCAATTGTGCAACGCCAGCCCGCACGCCGTGCGCGAAGCCAAGCGCCTGGTGCGCGAAATCGGCGGCGCGCCGCTGACGGCGGAATTGATTGCCGATACGGCGCGGCGGATTGCCGACATCCGCAGCTCGGCAGAAGGGCGCGAAGGTGTGCAGTCCTTCCTGGAGAAGCGCAGGCCTAACTGGCTGAACTAGATGGCAGAGGTTGGGTGGTGCAACGGATTGGGCTCAGCAAATGCGATTCTTTTTTAATTGGCAAAATCATAAAAGCTAATTTCAAATTTACGAGATAGGAAGTGCTCGACGATGATTGAAAACTATGGCCTGATATGGCCAAGGAAATATATTCATGTAGGAGCTGGAAGTAATAAGGGCACCCTTCTTGGATACAACGCTAAAGTGGGTATTGTCGATTTCCGAGAGCAAATTGGAATTTATGTCCTTTACGATAGGAACATGTTGCCGGTTTATGTTGGCCAATCGGGCAGTGGTAGTGCCAATCTGTTCAATCGCCTCAAGAGCCATACCAAAGGGCGCATATGGCACCGCTGGGAATACTTTTCGTGGTTTGGCTTACGCAAGGTGAACAAGACAGGCCGATTACATGCGTACGGTAAATCAGAAAATTTATTTAAGACTACCGGAGCTCAGGTATTAAACCAACTGGAGGGAGTTTTGATTGCTGCGACAGAACCGAGATTCAACAGACAAGGAGCGCGTTTCGGAGGTGCAATTGAATTTTATCCAGTGGATGATGAGAATGTTACAGAGATGACGCTTGAAAGCATTAGCTTCCAAATATCTGAAATACAAACTCAACTCTCGAATTTGAACAAAAAGTAGGGAAAATAGAGCAGTTAAAAGTGGAAAGTAGTCATCCTTGGATCTCAACAATCAAACCAACTGGGTCAAACGCAGCCTGAACAGCGTCTGGCACCCGTGCACCCAGATGCAGCACCATGAAACCGTGCCGCTGATACCGGTGTCGCATGGTCGCGGCGCATGGCTGGTCGACATGGATGGCAAGCGCTATCTCGATGCCATCAGTTCCTGGTGGGTCAATCTGTTCGGCCATGCCAACCCGCGCATTAACGCGGCGCTGCGCGACCAGCTCGATACGCTTGAGCACGCGATGCTGGCCGGCTTCACGCATGAGCCGGTGATCCGCCTGTCGGAAAAATTGTCCGAACTTACGGGCGGTGTGCTGGGCCATTGCTTTTATGCCTCCGACGGCGCTTCGGCGGTCGAGATCGCGCTCAAGATGAGCTTCCACGCCTGGCGCAATCAGGGCCGTGAAGGCAAGCGCGAATTCGTATGCTTGAAGGGCAGCTATCACGGCGAAACCGTGGGCGCCCTGGCTGTGACCGACGTGCCCTTGTTCCGCGATGCTTACGGCCCCATGCTGCAAAGCGCACACGTGATTGCCTCGCCCGACGCGCGCAAGGCCGAGGCAGGTGAAAACGCTGCCGACGTGGCGCGCCGCGCGGCGGCGGATTTGCAGATGCTGCTGGAGCAACGCGCCGAGCAGATTGCCGCCGTCATCGTCGAGCCGCTGGTGCAATGCGCCGCCGGCATGCAAATGTACGATCCGGAATACCTGCGCCTGGTGCGTGCGTTATGCGATAACTACGGCGTGCACCTGATCGCCGACGAGATCGCGGTAGGCTGCGGCCGTACCGGCAGCTTCTTCTCCTGCGAACAAGCCGGCGTCTGGCCCGACTTCGTTTGTCTGTCCAAAGGCATCAGTGGCGGCTATCTGCCGCTCTCGCTGGTGATGACGAAGAACGGGATTTACCAGGCCTTCTACGATGCCGATGTACGGCGCGGCTTCCTGCATTCGCATTCCTATACCGGCAATGCGCTGGCATGCCGCGCCGCCCTGGCCACGCTGGAGATATTCGAGGAAGACGATGTGCTGGAGCGCAACCGTGCCCGCGCCGCGCAGCTGACCGAAGCGCTGGCACCACTGGCGCAGCACGAGCGAGTGCGCCACTTCCGCCGGCAAGGCATGATCTGGGCTTTCGACGCCGACGTGCAAGGCGATGCCGCCGCCACCTTCTCGCGCCGCTTCTTCACGCTGGGCTTGCAGCACGAATTGCTGCTGCGCCCGATCGGCACCACGGTCTACCTGATGCCGCCTTATATCCTTGACGATGCGGAAATCGCACTGCTGGCGGACAAGGTGTCGACCGTATTCACGCAGGTGCTGCAATGACCGCCAACACAAATTCGCTCTTGATCTCCAAGCTCGAGCACGAGCTGAAAAGCCTCGACGAACGCGCGTTGCGCCGCCGCCGCCGCACGGCTGAAACACCTTGCGCGCCGCGCATGCGCGTCGACGGGCGCGATGTGCTGGCCTTTTGCAGCAACGATTATCTTGGCCTGGCCAGCCATCCGCGCGTGGTCGAAGCCTTGCGCGAAGGCGCGGCACGCTACGGCGCCGGCAGCGGCGCATCGCACCTGATCAGCGGCCATGGCGAATCGCATGCGCTGCTGGAAGAACGTCTGGCGCAATTTCTGTCGCCCCATATCGCCAACGCCCGCGCATTGTATTTCTGCACAGGATACATGGCCAACCTGGCCGTGATTACCGCGCTAGCACAGCCCGGTGCGGAAATCTTCTCCGAAGAATTGAACCACGCTTCGCTGATAGACGGCGCACGGCTCTCGCGAGCCAAGGTGCAGGTCTATCCGCATGCCGATATCGAAGCGCTCGATACCCTGCTGGCTGCCAGCACGGCGGAAACCAAGATCGTCTCGACCGACAGCGTGTTCAGCATGGATGGCGACCTTGCGCCCCTGCCGCAACTGGCATCGCTGTGCGAACGCCACGGCGCCTGGCTTGTGATCGACGACGCGCACGGCTTTGGCGTGCTGGGCGAAGATGGCAGCGGCGCACTGTCGCATTGCGCCCTCAACTCGCCCAATATCGTCTACATGGGCACGCTGTCCAAGGCGGCCGGTGTCGGCGGAGCCTTCGTGGCTGCGCATGAAACCGTCATCGAATGGCTGGTGCAGCGCGCACGGCCTTATATCTACACCACGGCCGCGCCGCCGGCATTGGCGCACGCCTTGCTCTCCAGCCTCGATATCATCGCGGGCCAAGAGGGCGCACAGCGCCGTGCCCATCTGCAAGCCCTGATCGCGCAGTTGCGAGAAGGCTTGCGCTTGAAGCGCTGGCAACACCCGCAGTCCGATACCGCGATCCAGCCCCTCATCATCGGCGCCAACGACGAGGCTATGCGTGCCGCAGCCAGCTTGTATGAGCAAGGCCTGTGGATACCGGCGATCCGCCCGCCGACCGTGCCTGTTGGCACCTCGCGCCTGCGCGTGACCTTGTCCGCCGCGCACAGCGAGGAAGACGTGGCGCGTGCCATCGGCGCCATCAATGTCATCGAGGGAGCCGTCTGAGATGGCTGCACGCTTTCAGTGTTTCGTCACGGGCACCGACACCGAGATCGGCAAGACGCTGATTTCCTCGGCCATTCTGCATGGCCTGGTGCAAGCCGGTGTCAAGGCGGCCGGCATGAAGCCCATTGCCGCCGGCGCCGACATGCGCGACGGCTTGTTGCATAATGACGATGTGGCGCAGCTGGTGGCGGCGTCCAACGTGGCTTTGCCGCGCGAATTGGTCGTGCCTTATCTGTTGCGCGAGCCGGCGGCGCCGCAGCGCGCGGCCGAACTGGAAGGCGTCGTCATCGACGAGGAACGCATCCTTGCCGCTCACGCGCAGGTCGTGCAGCAGGCCGATGCGGTCGTGGTTGAAGGCGTGGGCGGGTTCCGCGTGCCCTTGTCGGACCGTTTCGATACGGCCGACCTGGCCCAGCGCCTTGGTTTGCCTGTCGTGCTCGTGGTCGGCTTGCGCTTGGGCTGCATCAACCACGCGCTGTTGACCGCCGACGCGATCAAGGCACGCGGCTTGCATCTGGCAGGCTGGGTTGCGAACCTGGCCGATCCGCGCATGCGCCACTCCGAGGCTAATCTTGATGCCCTGCGGTTGCGCCTTGGCGCGCCTTTGCTCGGCTATGTGCCGCGCCTGCAGCAACCCACGGCCGCCGCTGCAGCAGCCAGCCTGGATTTTTCGGTTTTGCCGAATTGGCCTCAAGCCAATTCAAATTGAGCAATAAAGCTTACATTCGTTAGTGTAGAAAAGGAAAGCATCATGTCGTCCCAGCCGATCACGTTTCACCCAGCCTCCGCGCCCGTCCCGCCCATCGTCGCCAAGACCTGGTCGGTGGAAGACATTGTGGCCTTGTTCAACCTGCCTTTCAACGACCTGATCTTCCGCGCGCAGCAAGTGCACCGCGAGCATTTCGACGCGAACGAAGTGGAACTGGCCACGCTCCTGTCGATCAAGACCGGCGGCTGTCCCGAGGATTGCGGCTACTGCCCGCAGGCGGCGCGCTACGACACCGGCGTGACGGCGCAAAAGATGCTGCCGCTCGACACCGTGCTGCAAGCGGCGCGCGAAGCCAAGGCCCACGGCGCCACGCGTTTCTGCATGGGCGCAGCCTGGCGCGAACCGAAGGACCGCGATCTGGAACACGTCGAAGAGATGGTGCGCGAAGTCAAGGCGCTCGGCCTGGAAACCTGCGCCACGCTGGGCATGCTGGGCGAGGGCCAGGCGGAAAAGCTGAAAGCCGCCGGCCTCGACTACTACAACCACAACCTGGACACGGCTCCCGAGTTCTACAACAACATCATCTCGACGCGCGAATACCAGCAGCGCCTGGATACGCTGGACCGTGTGCGCGGCGTCGGCATCAAGGTTTGCTGCGGCGGCATCGTCGGCATGGGCGAGACGCGCCTGCAGCGCGCCGGCCTGGTCGCGCAATTGTGCAACCTCGATCCCTATCCGGAATCCGTGCCCGTCAACAATCTGGTGCAGGTCGAAGGCACGCCGCTGCACGGCACCGACCCGATCGACCCGCTCGAATTCGTGCGCACCGTGGCTGTGGCGCGCATCACCATGCCCAAGGCGCGTGTGCGGCTGTCCGCGGGCCGGCGCCAGATGAGCGAAGCCATACAAGCGTTGTGCTTCCTGGCCGGCGCCAATTCGATCTTCTACGGCGACAAGCTGCTGACCACGGGCAACCCGGAAGTGGAGCAGGACAAGGCCTTGCTGGAAAAGCTCGGCATGCAATCGCGCGGTACGGCGATCGATGCGCGCTGCGAGGTCACAGGGCAGTAAAGCGGTATGAATTACCTGGCGCATATCCACCTCGCCAGCCAGAGCGACGAGGCCATGATAGGCGCCTTGCTTGGCGATTTCGCCGGGGCGGATTATGCAGGGGATTACACGCCCGAGATCGAGCGGGAAATCGCCATCCACCGCAAGGTGGACAGCTATACCGACAGCCACCCGGTGGTGCTGGCGGCGAAGGAGATGTTCGAGCCGGGCCGGCGCCGCTTTGCCGGGATCCTGCTCGATATGTTTTACGACCATGTGCTGATCGTGAATTGGGAGCGCTACAGCGCGCAGTCCGTGGATGAATTGATCGCACGCTTCTATCGTGCGCTGGAAGCACGTAAAGCGATGCTGCCGGAGCGGCTGCAGCGTATGCTGCCTTACATGATAGGGCAGGATTGGCTTGGCTCTTACCGCGAGTTTGCCGGTGTCGAGCTGGCCGCGGCGCGTGTGTCGCAGCGCTTGTCGCGCAATGGCGATTTGCTCATTGCCGGGTTGGAGGACTTGCGCAAGAACTACGATGGATTGAGCGCAGAGTTTCACGAATTTTTCCCTGAACTGACCGGCTTTGCCGGAAAGTTGAGGGAACAGATGATGCAGGGATGTAGGTTGCCATGATCTGGCACTGACCTTCAGAAGCAAGCTGGTTACCAGCCGGTGAATCGAACGGAAAAGGGAAAATACATGTTCACAAAAATCCTGATCGCCAACCGCGGCGAAATCGCTTGCCGCGTTGCCGCCACGGCGCGCCGCATGGGCATCAAGACGGTCGCCGTCTATTCCGAGGCCGATGCGCACGCCAAGCATGTCGCCGTGTGCGACGAGGCCGTCCTGATCGGTCCGGCACCTGCCAAGGAAAGCTACCTGCGCGCCGACAAGATCATCGAGGTCGCCAAGGCCACGGGTGCGCAGGCGATCCACCCCGGCTACGGTTTCCTGTCCGAAAACGAAGGCTTCGCCGAAGCGTGCGCCAAGGCGGGTATCGTCTTCATCGGCCCACCGGCGTCGGCAATCAATGCCATGGGCTCCAAGTCTGCCGCCAAGGCCTTGATGGAAAAAGCCAGGGTGCCGCTCGTGCCCGGCTACCATGGCGAAGAACAGGGACCGGATTTCCTGCAAACCCAGGCCGACAAGATCGGTTACCCCGTATTGCTCAAGGCCAGCGCCGGCGGCGGCGGCAAGGGCATGCGTATCGTCGAAAAAAGCGTGGACTTCAAGGACGCGCTGGCCTCGTGCAAACGTGAAGCGATCAACAGCTTCGGCGACGACAAGGTGCTGGTGGAAAAATATCTCACGCGTCCGCGCCATATCGAAATTCAAGTGTTCGCCGATACGCACGGCGAATGCGTCTACCTGTTCGAGCGCGATTGCTCGGTGCAGCGCCGTCACCAGAAAGTGCTGGAAGAAGCACCCGCGCCCGGCATGACGGCGGACCGCCGCGCCGCCATGGGCGATGCCGCCGTGGCGGCAGCCAAGGCCGTGGGTTATGTCGGCGCCGGCACGGTGGAATTCATTGCCAACCAGGATGGCTCGTTCTATTTCATGGAAATGAATACGCGCCTGCAAGTCGAGCATCCGGTCACGGAAATGATTACCGGGCAGGACCTCGTGGAATGGCAATTGCGCGTGGCGGCCGGCGAGCCGCTGCCGCTGAAGCAGGACGAACTGGCTATCAACGGCCATGCGCTTGAGGCACGCATCTATGCCGAGAACCCGGAGAAGGGCTTTCTGCCCTCCATCGGCACCTTGCGCCACATGCATACGCCGAACGCCGTGACCTTCCGTCTCGGCGACGGCGCCGCGCCGGCCGCCGTGCGCATCGATTCCGGCGTGCGCCAGGGCGATGCGATTTCGCCGTTCTACGATCCCATGATCGCCAAGCTCATCGTCTGGGGCGCCGACCGCAAGCAAGCCCTGGCGCGGATGGCGCAGGCTTTGGCCGAATACCAGATCGTCGGCCTGGCGTCGAACATCGCCTTCCTGCAACGCCTGGTGGCGAGCACGGCGTTTTCCGGCGCCGATCTCGACACCGGCCTGATCGAGCGCAACCAGGACGAACTGTTTCCGGCCCAGGCCGCGCCCGGCTTGCCGGTGCTGGCTTTGGCCGCAGCCGCAATGCTCGACGGCGAGCGCAACCATGAGGCCGATCCCTGGGCCAGCTCGCACGGCTGGCGCATGAATGGCGCATTGCGCCGCACACTCGATTTTGCCGACGAGGGCGGACACCATCCGGTCGCGGTGACTTACCACACAGAGGGCTGGAGCATTGCTGCGGGCGGCGCCGATGCGCGCATGATCCTGGCCGAACGTCATGGCAGCCATTTGAGCCTGAAGCTCGGCGATGCGACGGTGCAAGGCAATGTCGTGCGCGACGGCGAAACCGTGCACGTGTTCCACGCCGGCAGCCACACCATGCTGAGCTGCCTCGACCCGCTGGCCCATGCCGGCGAAGCGGAAGCCGAAGGAGGGCGTTTGACCGCGCCCATGCCGGGCAAGATCGTCGCGGTGCTGGTGGCGGCCGGCGACACGGTGGAAAAGGGCAAACCGCTGTTGATCATGGAAGCGATGAAGATGGAGCACACGATTGCCGCGCCGCATGACGGAAAGGTGCAGGAATTGCTGTATGCGGTTGGCGACCAGGTGGCCGAAGGCGCACAATTGCTCGCCTTTGAGGCAAGCAGCAAATAAAGAATGGTAGGTTGGTGCTGAGCGAAGCGAAGCCCAACAATTGCGCGTCGAGCTAACGCATCAGCCGAAAATACGGGCAATATGTTGGGCTTCGCTCCGCTCAGCGCCAACCTACGGTCCAATGAGAAACCGTAGATGCAGATACTGTTCCACGCCCCCAACAGCAACCCCGAGGCTTGGCGCACTGCCTTCGGCAAAGCCATGCCCGATGCCGCCTTCCGTATCTGGCAAGAAGGCGATGAGGCCCAAGCCGATTACGCCGTGGTCTGGAAACCACCCAAGGGCATGCTCGCTCCGCAACGCGGCCTCAAAGCCATCTTCAACATCGGGGCCGGCGTGGATGGCATCCTCGAACTCGGCGACGGCTTGCCACACGGTCTGCCAGTCATCAGGCTGGACGATGCCGGCATGGGCGTGCAGATGAGCGAATACGTCACGCACGCCGTGCTGCGCTATCTGCGCCGCTTCGACGAATACGATGCGCAGGCGCGCGGCAAACAATGGCGCTTCCTCAAGCCTTACGACAAGGCCGGATTCACGGTTGGCATCCTGGGTTTCGGCTTGCTCGGGCAACGTATCGCCAGGACCCTTGCCGAACTCGAATTTCCGCTGTGCGGCTGGAGCCGCACACCCAAGGACGTGCCCGGCATCGCCTGCTTTTATGGCGAGGATGGCCTTGCCGGATTCCTGGCCAGAACCCGGGTGCTGGTATGCGTGCTGCCGCTGACGCCGGAGACGGCACGCATTCTGAACAAGCAAACACTAGGAAGATTGCCGCGCGGCGCCTTCCTCGTCAACGTCGCGCGCGGCGGCCATCTGGTCGAAGCGGATTTGCTCGAATTGGTGCAAGATGGGCATATCGTCGCCGCCACGCTGGACGTGACCGACGAGGAACCCTTGCCGCTTGAACATCCGTTCTGGAGCGAACCGCGCATCACGCTTACGCCGCACATCGCGGCGCTGACCTTGCGCGACGAGAGCGCGCGGCAGATTGCAGCAAAGATTACTATGCTCGAGCGCGGTGAAGCCGTGCCGGGCACGGTCGACAGACTGAGAGGATATTGACATGAACAGCACCCTGCCCAAGCGCGTGAAAATCGTCGAAGTCGGCCCGCGAGACGGCTTGCAAAACGAAAAGGAAACCATTTCCGCCGAGATCAAGATCGAACTGGTCAATCGCCTGTCGCGCGCTGGTTTCTCGAATGTCGAGGCGGCTTCCTTCGTTTCGCCAAAGTGGGTGCCGCAGATGGCAACCTCGGTCGACGTCATGGCCGCCATCGAACGCAGGCCCGGCACGATCTACTCCGCGCTGACGCCGAATATGAAGGGCTTCGAAGCGGCATTGGCCGCGCGCGCCGATGAAGTCGTGATCTTCGGTTCCGCTTCGGAAGCGTTTTCGCAAAAGAACATCAATTGCTCGATCGCCGAATCGATCGAGCGTTTTCGCGATGTGGCCAAGGCGGCCAAGGAACACAAGCTGCGCCTGCGCGGCAGCATCAGCTGTTCGTTCGGTTGCCCATATCAAGGCGAAGTCGCGCCCGCCGCCGTCAAGGATGTGGTCGAACGCATGCGCGATCTCGGATGCGACGAGCTCGACATTGCCGATACCATAGGTGTGGGTACGGCGCGCAAGGTGCAGGCCGTGTTCGAGACTGTGGCGTCGGCGTTTCCGCTCGCCCAGCTGTCCGGCCATTTCCACGATACCTACGGCCAGGCCCTGGCCAATATCTATGCCAGCCTCGAGGTCGGCGTCGCGATCTTCCATTCCTCGGTTGCGGGCCTCGGCGGCTGCCCCTATGCCAAGGGTGCGACCGGCAATGTTTCCTCGGAAGACGTGCTCTACCTGATGCAGGGCCTGGGAATCGAAACCGGCATCGACCTCGACGCTGTGGTCGATGCCGGCCAATTCATTTCGCAGCATCTCGGGCGCAAGGCTGTGAGCCGCGCCGGCAATGCTATCGCGGCAAAACGTAACGTGGGCAAGGCGGATTGAGCGGTGAGCCCCGATCTTAAACCCGGCCTGCGCTTTTCCTGGCAATACACGATACCCGAGCGCGCCACCGTGCCGAAGCTGTATCACGATACGCCCTTCTGCCTCGACATGCCAGACGTGCTTGCCACGGGCTACATGGTCGGCATGATGGAGCTGGCCTGCACCAACGGGATCATGCCCTACGTCGATTGGCCGAGGGAACAGAGCCTGGGCGTGATGGTGAACTTCCGCCATCTTGCCGCCTCGCCGCCGGGTATGACGCTGGAGATCAAGGGCGAAGTCGTCGAAGTCGAGGGGCGCCGCGTGCGTTTCGCCGTCGAGGCCTGGGACGGCATCGACAAGATCTGCGAGGGCACGCACGAGCGCCACATCATCGATGCCGAAAAATTCAATGCCAGGCTGGCGGCGAAGAAAGACAAGGCCAGTCTGTGAGAGAAGCCGCGCGCATCGAATTCGATCCGTTCAGCGACGCCGGGCCGGTGCCGTCGCCGTGCATCTCGATCTGCCGCATGAACGAGGCAAGCGGGTTGTGCGAAGGCTGCCAGCGCACCATCGATGAGATCGTGCGCTGGGGCGGCGCAGACGATTCCTACAAGCGCCGGGTCTGGGCTGAAATCCATATGCGGCGCAAGGGTTCATGATCAAGCTGCCGCCCTCGATGCGCGTGTTCGAACGCGGCTGGCTCTCGTCGAACAATGTGCTCTTCATCGGCGAAGAAGGCACCGCCATCGTCGACACCGGCTACCTGATCCATGCCGGGCAGACACTGGCCCTGGTGCGCCATGAATTGCAAGGCCGCCCGCTCGACTTGATCGTCAACACCCACCTCCATTCCGACCATTGCGGCGGCAACGCCATCCTGCAAAAAGCTTATGCCAGCCGCACGCTGATCCCCGTGTCCGAAGCGGATAAGGTACGCGACTGGGATATGGATGCGTTGTCGTTCAACGCCACGGGCCAGCAATGCGAACGCTTCGGTTTCGACGGCACCTTGGCGCCGGGCGATGAATTGGCCCTGGGCGGCTTGCGCTGGCAGGCGCTTGCGGCACCGGGCCACGATCCGCATTCGCTGATCCTGTATTGTGCGGCACACGGCATCCTGATCTCCGCCGATGCCTTATGGGAAAACGGCTTCGGCGTGATCTTCCCCGAACTCGACGGCGAATCGGGCTTTGCCGAACAGCGTGCCACGCTGGATTTGATTGCGGATCTTGAAGTGCAACTCGTCATTCCCGGCCATGGGGCACCGTTCACCGATGTGCAAAAGGCGCTTGCCGCCGCGTATTCCCGCGTCGACTATCTCGCCGCCGATCCCGCACGCAATGCCCAGAATGCAGTCAAGGTGATGCTGAAGTTCCTGCTGCTGGAGCGGCAGAAAATAGCGCTGGCCGAATTGCCGTCCCTGCTCAATGCAGGCAGTTCATTCCGCTCGGCCAACGGGCACTTCTTGAAGAAGTCGCCGGAGGACTTGGCACAATGGGCGGCGGCGCAATTGGTAAGGGCGCAGGCGGCGAGCCTTGAAAGCGGGTTTCTGCTGAATCGCGACTAGGTTAAGCTGGAACCAAGGGTGTAAGCGGATTGCACGACGCGCGGCATTGACGAAAATATTACCGTCGCTTCCCAGCAAGCTCAGCGTCGGTCGTTTCCGGAATCAGGCGAAATACATGCAGGGCCAAGCCTTTCCGGACTGCAGGCGGCAGAAACCATGAAGTCAATGTGGAAACCCAGGTGCCGTTATAAGCGAGCATTTTCTCCACGATGGAATAGCGCGCTTCGAGGCGATAGCCGGCTGCGAGGAAGTGGGCGGCGGGGTCTTCCGGCAGCGAGACCAGTTTTGTACCCAATGCTTCGATGCGTCGCGTCAGCGACTTGCCGTAGCGTTCCATGAAGAGGCGCGTGCTTAAGTCGCAGATCAGGCTGTGGCGCGGGTAGGTTCGGCGCAAGGCGGCCAGCGTGGCGTTGCGCTGGTTCTCGTCGAGATAAAAGAAAATCCCCTCCATGACCACCACGACGGGTGTCGTCGCTCCAAACGGCGGCAGCTTGTCGATCAGGGCTTCTTGCGCGAAATCGATGGCGATGCGGCGCAGGGGGTTGCGGCAATCGCCGGCCGGCAAGACCCTGTTCTTGTGCTCGATGACTTGCGCTTCGTCGATCTCGATCCAGCGCCCCCCTTTGAGGCGGAAGGCGCGGCTGTCGAAGCCGGCGCCGACGATGACGACCGCCGTATCGGAGTTGCCGGCGATGCGTTCGCGCAGCAAATCGTCGATCAGGCGATGCCGCGCCACGATGCTGGCCACGGGGCCGGCTTCCCTCTTGAATTGGCGGTAGACTGCCTCGCCGGCACCGGCCAGGAAGCGCGCGGCATAGCTGTCGCCGCATACCGGCTTGGCCTTGGCAGCGTCTTCGGCACGCGCGCCGCAGGTGAGGTAAGCGGTGTCGGAAACCGGATTCACGATTGCGCCTCCTCGACCGCAAACGCATCGGCCGCCAGGCGCCGCACATGTTCGCGCAAATCGGCTGGCCAAGACTCGCTCAGCGTATGGAAGGTCGCCCGCTTGCCGGCGAACAGCGCCCGTTGCGCTTCCTCCAGGCCGGCTTCGTCGGCCAGCATGGCCGACATGAAGCGATAGGCGCGCTCTTGCGCGAGGCGCGCGTTGTCGTGTTCGGCCGATGCGCGGCGCGCTTCGTCGACCAGCTTGCGCAAGGCAACGGAAGCGCCACCGGGCTGGGCCGTCAGCCACTCCCAGTGACGCGGCAGGAGCGTGACTTCCCTCGCTACCACGCCGAGCTTGGGCCGCCCCGGCCCGCGCGGCGCCTCTTCTGCCGGTTCGGCTTTCGCTTCAGCCGGCAGGCGCGCCGCCACCTCGGCTTCGCTGCCGCGAAAATCGACGTCGACCACACAGCCTGAAGCATTGTCGAAAATCAGCGCACCACCGCCATGGGCGTCGTCAAACAAGTTTTTGACTGCGCGCGCCACTTGGCCCAGGCTACCGCTGGCGATATGGCTGGTGCCGTGAAACCCGCTATAGGAGGCGAGTTGATCCATGATTTTGTCCCATAAGCCAAATATGGGCAAATATTACCCGGGTAAAAATAGGCTGTCAATAATACCCGGATAAAATAAAGACCTTATTTCAACTCGTATTCCGCGCTGCTAAACGAGTGCAAAGGCTGCAAATCGGCAAATTCCGGCGCACGCCCTGCCTGCTTGGCCATGGCGGCTTCCATCAGGTTGCTGGTTTGCCAGATACCCGACTGCAGCCAGCCCATCTGCTGCAAGGCGTCGTCGGTGCTGTGGTCGCGCGCATAATGGATCGCCTGCTTGCTGCCCCAGATTGCGACCGGCGGCTTTTGTGCGATTTCAGCGGCCATCTGCATGGCGGCTGCCAGCATGGCTTCCTGCGTCGGGAACAGCTCGTTGACCAGGCCGACCGCCAGCGCGCGCGGCGCCGGCAAACGGCGGCCGGTGTAAGCCAATTCGTGCACTACGGCCTCGGGAATCAGCTTGGGCAGGCGCTGCAGCGTGCCCATGTCGGCCACCATGCCGATATTGATTTCGTGGATCGTGAAAAAGGCATCGTCGGTGGCGAGCCGGATGTCGCAGGCGCTGATCATGTCGACCCCACCGCCTATGCAGCCGGCATGGATCGCCGCGATCACCGGCATGCGCAGTTTTTCCAGCGCTGTGAAGGCGCGTTGCATGTCGACCATCAGGGGCATGATGTTGGCGCGTGCCACGGCGCTGCGGTCGTCCAGGGCAATGCTCGAGCTGAACACATCGAGCGCCATGCCGGCCGTGAAATGCTTGCCGGTCGAGGAAATCACCAGCACACGGGCCGGTGCATCGCGCTGCAAGTCGTTGGCAATCTGCTCAAGTTCGCGCCAGAACACCGGCTGCATCGTGTTAAGCGACGCGGGGCGGTTCAGCACGAGATGGGCGATCTTGTTTTCGATTTTCAGCTCAAAGCATTGATAAGTCATGGCGTCTCCATAGATGTTGTTTGTCAGGCCGGCCCGACTTCGAGCGAACGCAGCACGGCATGGACGGCAGCGTCGAACAATTCGTCGGCACGCTCGGTTTTCAGGTAATAGCCCTTCAATTCCAGGCTGATCGCGCCATGCATGGCGGCCCATAGCAAGCGCGCGGCGGCTGTGGGGTTCGACTTGGGCAGAGCGCCTTCCTGCATGCAGGCGTCGAAGGCTTCGATCATCACTGCCAGCGATTCCCAGGCCCGGTTGCGCGATTCGAGCGGCGGCACGAAACCGGCGATGGCGTCGCCGAACATCACCATGTAATAGCTCGGGTTGTGCTTGGCATATTGATGGTAGGCGCGCGCCAAGGCACGCAGGCGCGCAAGACCCCGCAGATTCCCATTGGCAGGGTCGGCGGAAAATTCCTGCTTCAGCCGCTCGAAACCTTCGAGGTACAGCTCGTTGGCCAAGCCATCCTTGCCGCCGAACAGCGAATAGAGCAGGGTGGTCGAGCAATTGACGGCTTCAGCCACACGACGCACTGTCAGCGCCGACGGGCCTTCTTCACTCAAGAGCCGCGTGGCTGCGTCGAGCATGCCCTGGCGCAGGCTTTTGTGCAGTTCTTCCTGGCCTTGGCGGAAATCGACCAGTTTTGGTTTATTGGATTTCATCAGTAAATAACATTGTTTTTTCTAAAAACATCATTTACTATCATATCCAAGCCGGCCAAAAACGCAAAGGTTTTGTGGCCTTATTGCCAAATTAGCTAGTGAGAATGACGATGTCCCGCCTGCCTAAAGCCCTGCAACACCTGTCCTTGCCGGTCATCGGCTCCCCCTTGTTCATCGCCAGCGGCCCGGCCCTCGTTACGGCCCAATGCAAAGCAGGCATCGTCGGTTCCTTCCCGGCTTTGAACGCGCGTCCGGCCGAATTGCTCGACACCTGGCTGACAGAAATCCAGGCCGAACTCGCTGCCTACAAGGTCGCCAACCCCGATGCCATCATCGGCCCGATCGCCGTCAACCAGATCGTGCATCAATCGAACGATCGTCTGGCGCATGACGTGGAAGTCTGCGTCAAGCACCAGGTGCCCATCATCATTTCCAGCCTGCGCGCGCCGCCCAAGGAAATGCTCGACGCGATCCATAGCTATGGCGGCATCGTGCTGCACGACGTGATTTCGATCCGCCACGCCAAAAAGGCGCTCGAAGCGGGTGTGGACGGCTTGATCCTGGTGGCGTCCGGCGCCGGCGGCCATGCCGGCACCCTGTCGCCGTTCGCGCTGGTCGGCGAAGTACGCAAGTTTTTCGACGGTCCCATCGCGCTCTCCGGTTCGATCGCCACCGGCGACGCCGTGCTGGCCGCGCAAGCCATGGGCGCCGATTTCGCCTATATCGGTTCGCGCTGGCTTGCGACCAAGGAATCGAACGTCGACGAAGCCTATCGCCAAGCCATCGTCGAATCGGCGGCCGACGATATCGTCTACACCAACCTGTTCACCGGCGTGCACGGCAACTACCTCAAGAAATCCATCGTCAACGCGGGCCTCGATCCGGACAACCTGCCCGAATCGGACAAGAGCGCAATGAGCTTCGGTTCGGGCGGCAGCAGCAAGGCCAAGGCCTGGCGCGACATCTGGGGTGCCGGCCAGGGCGTGGGTTTGATGGACGACATCCCGACCGTAGCCGAGATGGTGGCGCGGCTGAAAGAGGAATACCTGGCTGCGCGCCGTCGCCTGGCTCTGTAATTACATCAAGAGCGCCGACACGGCATTGCGCATTGCATGCACTGCGCCTATCCACAGATAGGCGCGGCCGCCGTCATAGTCACGCGCAACGTAAGCCCAGGCCAGCACCACGCCGATCAGCGTGGTAAATACCATGTAGCCGCTGCTGTAGCCATGGGCCGCACCGAACAATAGCGCCGAGGCGGCAATCGCCAGCCAGCGCGGCAACTTGAGCCAATTGTGCAACAGGCGTAGCGGTGCCCACTGGAACATCGCCGTCTCGAAAGCCGGCACGATGAAAGAACCGAGCACGAGCCGCGCCGGCAAGGCGAAAGCCGGCATGTTCCTCGGCCCACCGGTTGCGTGCAGTGCGTCATGCGGATGCAAGCTGTCCAGATAGGCCAGCGGCATCAAGACGCCATAGCTCAAGATCCACACCACGTACACGAACACCAGCGGGTGCTGGCGCCCCAATTGGGCGGTGCAGCTAGAGAAAAAGTTCATACCGTTTCAAGAAAACGCAAGCGCGCATGATGTCATGCTTGCAAGCGCGAAGCAAATGCGGCCGTCGCAGGCATGCCTCTTGCCTCAATCAAATTCGTAAAACATGGCCGCGGGCAAAAGGGCCGTGGTAAAGTACGCCGAAAAAATGAGCAGCCAGCCCATAAGGCGGGTCACAACTACAAGACACTTACGGAGTCATGATGAGTAACGATCTCAATATCCCCAAGGGGGAAGTCCTTGGCCACCCCAAGGGCCTGTTCCTGCTGTTTGCCACCGAGGCTTGCGAGCGCTTCAGCTATTACGGCATGCGCGCGCTGCTGGTGCTGTCGATGGTGGCGGCAACGAATGCGGTCAATCCTGGCTTCGGCTGGGCTCGGCCAGACGCGCTCAAGCTCTATGCCTGGTACACCGGCTTCGTTTATTTCACCCCCGTGATCGGCGGCTGGCTGGCCGACAATTTCCTCGGTCAGCGCAAGGCGGTCATCATCGGCGCCCTGATTATGGCGGCGGGGCAATTCACCCTGGCGGCGGCGATACCGAAAGACATCAACCTGTTCTATATAGGGCTGGTGCTGATGGTAATCGGCAACGGCTTCTTCAAGGCCAATATCTCGACCATGGTCGGCGAACTGTATCCCAAGGGCGACGGGCGCCGCGACGGCGCCTTCACTATCTTCTATATGGGAATCAACCTCGGTGCCTTCGTTGCTCCGTTTGTGTGCTCGACTTTTGGTGAGAAAAACCTTTGGGCCTATGGCTATGCCGCAGCCGGTGTCGGCATGATGGTCGGTGCCGTCATACAGCTTTTCCTGGCCCAGCACTTTATTGGCGATTTGGGTCGAAAGCCCTCGGCGCAGCGTTCCAAGGCGCAGTCGGGCGGTGTGCACAAGCCCTTGACTTCCGATGAGCGCGACCGCCTCAAGGTCATCTTCATGTTATTCGTATTCGTGATGTTGTTCTGGACCGCGTTCGAGCAAGCGGGCGGTTCCATGAATCTGTTCGCCTCGGAGCAGACCGACCGCATGGTGAGTGGCTTCGAAGTCCCTGCAGGCTGGTTCCAGGCGGTCAATGCCTTGTTCATTTTGCTGTTGGGTCCGGTGTTCGCCATTCTGTGGCAGGTCTTGGCCGCGCGCGGCAAGAGCATGCCCACACCGATCAAGATGATGTCCGGCTTGCTGTTGACCGGCCTGGGTTTTGTCTGCATGGTGGCGGCGGTGTTTGAGACGCAGGCGCACGGCAAGGCCAACATGATCTGGCTCGTTCTGGCTTACCTGTTCCATACCATGGGCGAGTTGTGCATTTCCCCGGTTGGGTTGTCGATGGTGACCAAGCTTGCTCCTTTGCGCCTGGCCAGCTTGATGATGGGCGTGTGGTTCCTGATCAATTTCTGCGCCAACCTGCTGGCTGGCTACATCGGTGCCTATGGCGAATCGGCCGGCTACATGACGATCTTTGGCGGCCTGGCGGTCTTCCTGGTTGCGTTTGCCTTGCTGCTGTGGGCCGTGTCCGGCAAGCTGGTCGACTGGATGCATGGCGCGGAAGACGTCACACCCGAGTCGCAACAGACCGATCCGGAAAATACCGCAGCGGTCGTTTGATTACAAATTTCCGCTTCGCAAACATGGCGGCTTCGGTCGCCATTTTGCTTTGGGCGATGACTACATGGCATATGTAGTCAATCTACTTAAAATGCCAAACAATTAATGCAAATGTTGTAACCAATAAAAGTCATAAATAATCAATAGCTTAGTGTCTGAAAAAACGCATTTCGACTACATTCCTTCATGTATTTGACGGCGAATCTAGTTTGAGTACATACTCAAGCCAGATTCTGACCATGATCCGCATCAGACGGACAGGCAGTATCACCCCAAAATATTTGGAGGAGACATCCATGCGTTTCAAGTCCATCGCCACTCTGGCGCTTGCGGCGGCCGCCGCTTGCGCCATCGTTCCGTCCACGGTGCAAGCCGCGGTCAATTCGCAAAACCTCGGCGCCAAATACGACAGTGCCGGTGCCAATATCACCTTCCGCATCTATTCGTCGCGCGCCACGCGCATCGAGCTTGACCTGTTTTCGGCCGGCTACGGCCAGGCGGAGTCGGCGAGATACCTGCTCGCCGCCGACCCCAACACGCCCAACGTGTGGCAAGTCACCGTACCCGTTTCGTCCATCCAGGCGGCTGGCATCACCGGGACGGTGTATTACGGCTACCGCGCCTGGGGGCCGAACTGGCCCTACAACGCTTCCTGGACCAAGGGCAGCAGCGCCGGTTTCGTCAGCGACGTCGATTCCGCCGGCAACCGCTTCAACCCCAACAAGCTGCTGTACGACCCCTACGCGCTCGAGTTGAGCCAGGACCCTGTCAATGCGACGTGGACCGACAGCACGGTTTATGCCTCGGGCTCGCTGTACCGCACCAAGGACAGCGGGCTATACGCCCCAAAGGGCATCGTGCTGCCGAACGGCTCGAACTCGACCGGCACCAAGCCCACGCGCGCACAAAAGGATGACATCGTCTACGAAGTCAACGTGCGCGGCTTGACCAAGAACGATCCCTCGATTGCCACGGCTTACCAAGGCACCTACAAGGGCGCGGGGCAGAAAGCTAGCTACCTCGCCAGCCTCGGCATTACGGCCGTCGAATTCCTTCCGGTGCAGGAAACGCAAAACGATGCCAACGACAACACGCCGAACTCCGACGCGGGACAGAACTATTGGGGCTACAGCACGCTCAACTATTTCGCACCGGATCGCCGCTATTCGTCCGACAAATCGGCCGGCGGGCCGACCAGGGAGTTCCAGGCCATGGTGGCGGCTTTCCACAATGCCGGCATCAAGGTCTATCTCGACGTGGTGTACAACCATACCGGCGAAGGCTATGCCTGGAGCAGCAGCGATACCACGACCTATAACGTGATGTCTTACCGCGGGCTGGACAACCCGACCTACTACGAGCTCACCAGCGACAACCAGAGCAATTATGACAATACGGGGGTGGGCGGCAACTACAACACCTACAACCCCATCGCGCAAAACCTGATTGTCGATTCGCTCTACTACTGGAACACCACCATGGGCGTCGATGGTTTCCGCTTCGACCTCGCCTCCGTGCTCGGCAACACCTGTACCCAGGGCTGCTACAACTTCAGCGCCAGCGATTCGAACACGGCCATCAACCGCATCGTGCGCGAGCTTCCGCCGCGACCGGCAACCGGCGGCAGCGGCGTGGACTTGATTGCCGAGCCCTGGGCCATAGGCGGTAACTCTTACCAGGTCGGCGGCTTCCCCGCAGGCTGGTCGGAATGGAACGGCGTCTATCGCGATACCTTGCGCCAGGCGCAAAACGACATGGGTGTGATTGCCGTCACGCCGAGCCAGCTCGCCACACGTTTCGCCGGTTCATCCGATTATTACCAAGGCAGCGGACGCAGTCCGTGGAACTCGGTCAATTTCATGGTGGCGCATGACGGCTTCACCTTGAAGGACCTGTATTCCTGCAACGGCTCGAACAACAACCAGGCCTGGCCCTACGGCCCCTCGGACGGCGGCAGCACCAACAACTACAGCTGGGACCAGGGCGGCGGCGCGTCGGACCAGCGCGCCGCGGCACGCGTCGGCTTCGCCTTCATGATGCTCTCGGCCGGCACGCCGATGATGACGGGCGGCGACGAATACCTGCGCACCATCAATTGCAACAACAACCCCTACAACCTCGATTCATCAGGCAATTGGCTCAACTACACATGGTCGACCGATCAGAGCAACTTCAATGCCTTCGTGAAAGGCATGATCGCTTTCCGCAGGGCGCATGCCGCATTGCGGCCCGTGACCTGGTACACCGCCTCGCAACTGGCCTGGTACACGCCGGCCGGCATCACGCCCGATTCGACTTATTGGAACAGTTCGAGCAACCACGACATCGCCTATGTCTTCAACGGCAGTGCGCTGGGAGATAGCTACTCGCAGATCTACGTCGGCTATAACGGCTGGTCGGCCAGCGTGAACTTCACGCTGCCGTCGCCTGGCTCGGGCAAGAACTGGTATCGCGTGACCGACACCTGCGCCTGGGATGAGGGCAGCGGACAGGTCACGCCGCCTGGCAGCGAGACTTTCATCGGCGGACAAGGCTACGTCTACGGTATTTGCGGACGTGGCTTGCTGCTCTTGATCGCGAAATAAAAAAAGCAGTTGGTCGTTACTTGGGCCGCTCGGGGGAGCGGCCCTTTTTTCATGGAAAGTGGAAATTTCCGCAACGCGGTACAATCGTCGGCGCAGAAAAAAGGCGACCCCGATCGCCTTCGCGTATCCCGTATTCACTCGACAACAAGAAGGAGAAGTTCCGATGATCGCATCCCGTATTCTGCGTAGCGCCATCCTGGCCATGGCCGGCTTCGGTGCCGCTGTGCTCGCGACCGATAGTGCGCTTGCCGCCGCGCCGCTGTCGCAAGCCCAGGCTCCCGGCTTTTACCGCACCATGGTCGGCAGCATCGAAGTGACCGTCTTGAACGACGGCACCGTGCAATTGCCCGTGGCCGATATCCTGACCGGCGCGGCGCCCGGCGAAGTCGATAAGGCGCTGGCGCACAACTATTTGAAAAGTCCGCTGGAAACCTCGTTCAACGGCTTCCTGATCAATACCGGCAGCAAGCTGGTGCTGGTCGATACCGGCGCAGGCCATTTCTTCGGCCCTACGCTGGGCAATCTCGCGGCCAATCTCAAGGCTGCCGGCTATGCACCGGAACAGGTCGATGAAATCTACATCACCCATATGCATTCGGACCACATCGGCGGCTTGATCGGCACCGACGGCAAGGCCGTGTTCCCCAACGCCATCCTGCGTGTCGACAAGCACGAGAGCGATTACTTCCTTTCCAAGGACAATATGGACAAGGCCCCCGCCGAAGGGAAGAGCTGGTTTCAGAATTCCATGGACGCCTTCAAACCCTACATCGCCGCAGGCCACTTCAAGCCCATCGAAGCCGATGGCGAACTGGTGCCGGGCGTGAACTCGCGTGCCGCCTATGGCCACACGCCGGGCCATACGATCTATGTGGTGCAAAGCAATGGACAGAAACTGCTCTTGATCGGCGACTTGATGCACGTCGCCTCGGTGCAATTCCCCGACCCGGCAGTGACGATCAAGTTCGATTCCGACAGCAAGGCGGCAGCGGTGCAACGCAAGAAGGTTTACGCCGAAGCGGCCAAGGATGGCGACTTGATCGGCGGTGCCCACCTGTCCTTCCCGGCGCTGGGCCGCATCCGCGCCGACGGCAAGGGTTACGACTGGATTCCCGTCAATTACTCGCCGGTGAAGCCGGCGGCGAAGTAAGTACGCGGTTTCCGTGCATGGGAACAAAAACCCCCGCGTCGCGCGGGGGTTTTTGTTTGGGGCCGGGCTTTCTTACTTGGGATACTTCGGCGTGATGCCCATGTTCTTCCAGGCGAAGGCATAAGTATCCGCTGTCTCTTCCAGGTTCTTCGACAGGTTGCTCGCACCGTGGCCGGAGTTGGTTTCGATGCGTACCAGGGCCGGCTCGCCGTGCGGGTTCTTGGCCTGCATGGTCGAGATGTACTTGAAGGTGTGCATCGGCACCACGCGGTCGTCATGGTCCGAAGTGAAGGCCATGATGGCGGGATAGTGCACGCCGCTCTTGATCGTGTGCAGCGGCGAGTAGCGCAGGATGTAGCGGAATTGCGTCTCGTCGTCCGAAGAGCCGTAGTCCGATACCCAGCCCGTGCCGGCCGAGAATTTCTGGAAGCGCAGCATGTCCATCACGCCGACCGCCGGCAGTGCAACCTTGAACAGGTCGGGGCGCTGGTTTACCACGGCGCCGACCAGCAAGCCGCCGTTGCTGCCGCCTTGCAGCGCGAGGAACTTTGGCGAGGTGTATTTTTCCTTGACCAGGTATTCCGCCGCGGCGATGCAATCGTCGAACACGTTTTGCTTGTTCAGCTTCATGCCGGCTTCATGCCACTTCTCGCCGTATTCGCCGCCGCCGCGCAAATTGGCGATAGCGAACACGCCGCCCTGCTCCAGCCAGGCGATGCGCGTCGGGGAAAAGCTCGGGTTGATCGTGATGTCGAAGCCGCCGTAACCGTACAGGATGGTCGGGTTCTTGCCGTTCAGCTTCAAGCCCTTCTTGTAGACCAGGAACATCGGCACGCGCGTGCCGTCACGGCTGGTGTAGAACACCTGCTTGCTTTCGTACTGGTCCGGTTGGAAGCCCGGAATTTCCGGTGCGCGGTACAGCGTGGACTTTTTGCTTGCGATGTCGTAGCGGAAGATCGTCGGCGGATAGTTCATCGTCGTGAAGACGTAGAAGGTTTCCGTATCGCCTTTCTCGCCGCCGTAGCCGCTGACCGTACCCGGGCCGGGCAGGGCGATTTCGTTTTCCAGCTTGCCTGTGCGGTCGTAGACGAAGGTGTGGCCGGTTACGTCTTTCAGGTAGGTGGCGAACAGCTTGCCGCCGGTGGAGGCCAGGCTTTCCAGCAGCTCGGGCTTTTCGGGCAGCACCGTAGTCCAGTCGGCCTCAGCCGGATGCGCCGGATCGTACAGCATGACTTTCTGGTTCGGCGCATTGCGGTTAGTCTGGATAAGCAGCTTGTCGCCGACGTTATCGATCACGCTGAAGCTGTCTTCGCTGTTTTCCGCGATGACGGGTTTGAACGCGGTTTCGCCCTTGCTGTCGTCGCGCACGAACAGGCTGTTGCCGCGCTTGTCCGGGTCTTGCACGTAGAGCGAGGCGAAGCGCTCGTCTTCGGTGGTGGAAACGCTGACGTACCAGGTCGGATGGGCTTTGTCTTCATAGACCAGTACGTCCTGATCCTGGCTGGTGCCGACCTTGTGGTAGTACACCTTCTGGTTTTCGTTCTTGACCGTCAACTCCTTGCCTTTTTCCGGCTCGGGGTAGCGGCTGTAATAGAAGCCGTCGCCGCGCCATGTCGCGCTGGAGTAACGCGCCCAATGGATCACTTCGGGCAGGGTCTGGTGAGTCTTCATGTCCATCACGTACAGGTCGTGCCAGTCAGAGCCCGGAATCGCCGTGCGGCCATAGGCGGCATAGCGCCCGTCCTTGGACAGGTCGAACGAAGTCAGGCGCACCGTGCCGTCGGATGAGAAGGTGTTGGGGTCGAGCAACACCTCAGGCTTGCCTTCATCGCCCTTTTGCATGTACAGCACAGACTGGTTTTGCAAGCCGTCGTTCTTGAAGAAGAACACGTCGCCGTTCTTCTTGAACGGCGCGCTGTACTTGGCATAGTTGGCCAGCGCCTTGACGCGCTCAAGCACCTTGGCGCGGTAGGGGATGGTGTTCAGGTAATCGAAGGTCACCTTATTCTCGGCCTCCACCCAAGCCTTGGTCTCGGCGGAATTGTCGTCTTCGAGCCAGCGGTACGGGTCAGGCACCTGCGTGCCGAAGTAGGTGTCGACGTGATCGGTCTTTTTCGTGTCCGGATAAGTCAGGTGTTGGGCATTCACGGTACAGGGAAGAAATTGGAAAGCGCCTGCAGCCGAGAGCAGCAAGCCTGTGCGCAGTAAGCCTTTGGTCATGGGTATGTCTCTAGGGTTAGATAGGTATTGTTGTGGAAGGCGCTTGTGGCTCCTTCCTTTTATCCCGGCTTCGCAGCCGAATGACGAGTGTACACCGGCTACAGGAAGACGGTAGAGAGGCCGGGAATGAAGGCGATCAGGAGCGAGGCGGCAAACAGGGCCGCCAGATAAGGCCAGACGGCGCGCATCGCATGATCGGGATCGACCTTGCCGATGGCGCATGCGGCATAAAAGCCCACGCCCAAGGGCGGTGCAAACAAGCCCAGGCCCATGGCGAACACCACCGTCATCGCGTAGTGCACTTCGTTGATGCCGGCCATGCGCGCCAGCGGAAACAACAGCGGCCCGAACAGCACGATGGCCGGAATGCCTTCCAGCACGCTGCCCAGGACGACGAAGGTCAGCATGGATACCGCCATGAAACCGGCACGTCCTCCGGGGACGTTGCCCATCGCTTCGGCCAGTTGCACCGAGAAGCCAGATTGCGTCAGCGCCCAGGCCATGGCCGTGGCGCAGCCGATGATGAGCAGGATGGCGCCGGAGAGCGAAGCCGTTTCGACCAGCATGGGGTAGAGCCGGCGCCAGCGCAGCCATTCCATGCGGCGATAGACGACGAGGCTGGCAATCGCGGCATAGGCGATGCCGACGGTCGAGACCTCGGTGGCGGTGGCAATGCCGCGCACCACCACGGCACGGATCACGAAAGGCAAAGCCAAGGCAGGCAGCGCCACCAGGCCCAGCCGGGCGATGCGCTTGAACGGCACGCGTTCCACTTGCGACACGTCTTCGCGGCGGCTGTGGAAGAACACGACGATAGCCAAAGCGACGGCGCCGATTGCCGCCGGCAGCAAGCCGCCAGCGAACAATTGCGCGATCGAGACGCCCGTCACCGAGCCGACGGTAATCAAGACCAGGCTGGGCGGAATCGTTTCCGACATCGCCCCCGAGGCGGAGAGCAGGGCGATCAGCCGGCCGTCCTCGCTGCCGCGCCGCTTCATTTCGGGGAACAGCGCAGGCGCTACTGCCGCCATGTCGGCCGCCTTGGAACCGGAGATACCGGAGACCAGATACATGGCGCCGAGCAGCACGTAAGCGAGACCGCCCCTGACGTGGCCGAGCAGCCCGGCGAGAAAATCCACCATGGCACGCGCAATGCCGGTCGCTTCGATCAACTGGCCGAGGAAGACGAACAGCGGCACCGCCAGGAGGATCAAGGCCGACATGCCTTCATCCATGCGGCTGACAACGATGGTGGCCGGCGTATCGCCGGTCAGCATCAGGTAAGACAGTGTGGCGATACCGAAAGAAAAAGCGATCGGCACGCCAGCGGTAACGCAGAGGGCAACGACGCCGACGAAGAAAATCAGCAGATTGACGTTGCCGAGATTGGCGAGCCAGGGTTTGGCACACCATAGGCCCGCTGCCAGCAGCGCCGTCACGGCGATGGCCGGCAATAGCCGGCGCAGGGGCACCCGGTCGATCAGGCGCAGCAGTGCGAGTGCCAGCATCATCGCCGCGCCGAGTCCGATGGCGGCCACGCGCAAGCTGTCGTGGATTTCCAGTGCCGGCGTGGTAATGAAGGCCTGGTCCTGGAAATAATCCCAGGCGGCAGGCAGGATTTCCACGAGGAAGGCCGCCACCACCAATTCCGCGACCAGTTGCACCCACGCTTGCATGGCGGCCGGCAAGCGCCTTGCCAAGATGGCCAGGCACATGTGCTCGCCGCGGCGCAAGGCCACCGTGGCGCCCAGCATGGCCAGCCAGAGGAAGAGGATGGAAGCGAGTTCGTCGGACCAGGTCAGCGGCGAATCGAACACGTAGCGCGCCACCACGCCCGAAAACAGGATCACGATTTCCGCCGCCACCAGTACGGCGGCCAGGCCCTCGCTGACCCAGCCGATCAGACGGTCGAGCCGGCGCAATGCCTGATAGCGCCAGGTCGGTAGTGCAGGCGCCACCATCAGCCGAGCTTGCCGGTATATTTCTCCAGTAGCGCCCAGGCGTCGGCGCCGAAGCGGCCTTTCCATTCGGCATAGAAGCCGGACTGGCGCAGCGCGGCGCGGAAAGCCTCGGGATTGACGGTGTTGAACACCATGCCCTTGGTCTTTAGTTCAACTTCGAGCGTATTGTTGAGGCGGCGGATATCGTCGCGCTCGTTTACGGCGGCGGCATTGACGTGCTTGGCAATTACCGCCTGCACGTCCTTTGGCAGTCTTGCCCAGGTCTTGCCGCCGGCCAGGAACCAGAAACCGTCCCACATGTGGTTGGTCTGCGAGCAATACTTCTGCACTTCATAGAGTTTGGCGGTCTGGATCACGGCCAGCGGGTTTTCTTCGCCTTCGGCAAGGTGGGTCTGCAGAGCAGAATAGGTCTCGGCGAAATTGATCGACGCCGGCACGGCACCGAAAGCCTTGAACAGCGAAGTCCAGAGCGGGCTGACCGGCACGCGGATCTTGAAGCCTTTCAGGTCGGCCGGCGTGACGATGGGCTTGGACGAACTCGTGATCTGGCGGAAGCCGTTATCCCAGATCTTTTCCATCGGGTGCAGGTTGGCTTTTTCGACTGCGGCGCGGATATAGGCGCCCAAGTCGCCGTCCATGGCCGGCCACACTTGCTGGTAGTCGGAAAACGCAAAGCCGATACCATTGACCGAGGCCGCCGGCACCAGGGTAGAGAGGATCAAGCCCGATATGGTCATGAAATCGATCGCGCCCGAGCGTACCTGGGACAGCATATCGGTGTCCGAGCCGAGCTGGTTGCTGGGGAAAATCTGGATATCGACGCGGCCATTGGTTTCCTTGCGGATAGCGTCCATCGCTTCCTTGGCGCGCACGTTCAGCGGGTGCGTCACGGGCAGGTTGTTGGCGAATTTGAGTCTGAACTCAGCGCTTTGGGCGAAGGCTGCAGGCGCGAGGCCGGTGGCGGCGAGGGCGGCGGCTTGGGTCAGGAAATGGCGGCGATTCGGCATGGAAATCTCGTATATTTGTCATGAATTGAGGGCCGACTGACGATACGCGGGGAGCGGTTTCCATGTCAAGGGCACAATTTAAGCTTTCGCAAACGATGCAAGTCAATTAACATGAGTCATCTGTTTGTCAAATAAAACAAAGACTCAGCCTGGCTACATGGATATTCTTTCAACGCAAAACCTGTCTTCTTACTGGAGCGCCGGGGAAGTGTCGACTTCCCTCGTCATCATATTGAATCTGCTCGGCGCCCTGGCGCTGGGCTTGCTGGTCGGCTACGAGCGCACGTATCGCGGCCGTGCCGCCGGCATGCGCACCTATGCCCTGGTTTGCATGGGTTCGACGGCTTTGACTGTGATCGTCGGCTATCCTTCGTACTGGTATGGTGGCCATCTCATGCTCAATGCCAATCCCGATCCCACCCGTGTGATCCAGGGCATCGTCACCGGGGTCGGCTTTCTCGGGGCCGGCGTCATCCTGCATGAAGGTTTTTCCACGCGCGGCTTGACCAGTGCCGCGTCGATCTGGTTTTCTTCCGCCATCGGCGTGATGATAGGCGTAGGCTTTTATCTCGCCGCCATCGCCCTGGCTCTGGCCGCCGTGTTTTGTATGACCCTGTTGAACCGTCTTGAGGCCTGGTTGCCGTCGCGCCAGGCCGTGTCGGTCACGCTGGTGTTCCGGCAGTCGTTCACGCCGCGCGAATCGACCTTGTGCAAGTTCGCGCTCGAGCGCGGCTATGAAATCGCCACCGGCAGCATTGCCGTCAAGTGCTGCGACGGCAAGGCGGAATGGCACTTCAGCGCCGCGGCGCTGGGGCGGCACGATGAAGCGAAATTGACTGACCTTGCAACCGAGCTGCGCAAGTTCGAAGGCATAGAAAGCTTCCAGTTGAGCCATGCCAGGAACTAGCGGGATTGGTACAAATTGCAGCACAGGTAGAATAGGCAGGTAAGGAACCCGACCGACATGCAAGCGCAATCCACGCAAACTCCGCTGAAATTCGATGTGCCGCCGGCGCTGGCCCTGCTCAGCGACGTGGGCCACCATCACGCCGTCAACCAGGATTACGGCATGGTGGGCAGGAGCGACTCGGGCAACGTCGTCATCGTGGTGGCCGACGGCGTGTCGAGTTCGGATAAGGCCGACGTGGCTTCGGCAACGGCGGTGGCGGCGGCCTATAACGCGCTGATCCAGACCATGCCGGAAACGCTAGGGCCCGACGCGGTGCAAGCCGCCGTGGCGGTGGCGCATGCGGCCGTCATGGAAATTCCTCATACCAGCCTGAATAAGGAAGAACCCGAAACCACGATTGTGCTGGCCCTGGTGCGCGGCAACGTCGCAACCATCGCCTGGGTCGGCGACAGCCGCGCCTATACCATCGGGCCGAAATATGCGCGCCTGATCACGCGTGACGACTCCTGGCTGGCCGATGCGCTGGAACAGGGCGACATGACGCCGGAAGAAGCGATGGCCGACATCCGTTCGCACTCGATCACGCAATGCCTGGGCATGCTCAGCGACCCAGTGCGCATTCACGTGCGCACAGTCAAGCTCGAACCCGATACCTGGCTCTTGCTGTGCAGCGACGGCTTGTGGAACTACTGCAGCAATCCGGCTTCCCTGGCGGAGCACGTGCGCGAAGCCGGAGCGGATACCGATGCCTTCGAGCTGTGCCAGCATCTGGTGCGATTTGCCAACCAGAGCGGCGGGCATGACAATATCACCGTGGGTGCCTACCACTTCACTGGCACCAAATAAGCGAATTTAATGAATTGAAGGTCAGGCTGTCGTCGACAGCGTACCGACGATGCCTTGCGCGAAGGAATCGGCCGCCACCGTACGCGCCAGGTTGGGATTGCTTTGTAGCGCGCTGGCCCAGTTGGAGGTCAGGTTGAGGCCGCCGGCCGACGACGCGCTTTGCACCACGCCGGTCCCGTCGTAGAAACCGGAATAGCTGCCACCGGGCAGCGTGGAAAGAATGGCGGAATTGAGCGCCTGCTGTGCCGAATCCGCGACGGCTGCCGCGGAGCTCGCGTTTCCGCCGCCGGTGCTGCCCGTGCTCAAGGCGGTACCGGACGTGTTGGCGCTGGTGCCGGCTTGCGCAATCGAGTTGTACAAGCCGGCCGCGTCATAGACCTGGGCGGTGGCGCCGTTCGAACTGCCCAGCGTGGCCACGATGCCCGAGGCGGCCGATAATGCGCTCGCCTGCGCTGCCAAGCCCGGATCGCTGCTCTGTACGATGGGCGAGGCCGTGCTCGAACCCGTTGCGCTCGCGGCGTTTGTCGCCGGGATCAGCAAGGATGCGGGATTGATCGTGTTGAGCGAAGAAATCGACATAAGCGCGCCAAATCTTAATCGCCTGACATCAAAAGGCGGAAGCAGGCAAGATCAATATAGCACGCTGCATGCAAGTCTGCCTGATGCTTTGTAGGGCTTGTATTACTGTCAATCGCTGTCGATATCGATGCACTGGCGGTATTGGCACTTGGCGCGGATCACGCGGCCGTCGCGGCATTGCTCGCGGTAGTATTCGATCGGGCCGTCGGATGACACAAGTTCGGCGCCATGCAAGGCTTCGCAATGTTTTTCGCGCAAGGCCATTTCCTCGACCGAGTTCGACGAAGTGCCGAGACGGATTTGCCCAGTCTGGTTCGTTGCGGGCGACGGCTCAGCGGCTGGAGCGGGTGCGGCATTGGAAACGGGATGGGGAACGGGTGCAGGTTCCGGCGGCGGTATGGCCGGTTCGGGCGCCATGGGCGATTCGGCTTGCGCCGCGCCAGGTTTGCCCGGTACGTAAGTGGGTCCGCTCGGTGCGAAAGTCAGTTCGGGCAATTCGCGCAGGGCGCGGTCGCTGCTGACCGATTCCGGTTCGATGCGGCCGGCCAGCTGGCCCAGCCCCAAGCCCGTTTTGACGTAGCGCGTTTCGCCCGCTTCCAGCGTCAGCGGAAGATGGCTGCCGGTATCGTTGCTGGTGGAGATGTCGTGCGTGCCGGATGTCGTATCGATGTAGAAGTAAGTACCGGGCCTGGAATTGCCGACCGTACTGCCGTCGTAGAGAATGCCGGTCTGCAGATTGGCGCCGACGAAGCTGGTGTTGCGGAAGAATACGATGCGTGCCTGCCCGGCCGCAAGCGGCGGCATGGCATCGCTGCGGTACTTGGTGTCGGCGCAGCCGGCGAGGCCGGCAATCAGGATCAGGCAAAGCCAGGGAAACGGGCGCATCGAAGGCTCCATGCAGGGATCGTTTTCACATTGTGCCGCACCAGCGTGAATCCGGTATGACCGGAAAGAGGCGGCGGTGTTGCAAAATTTTAATTTTATGTCAAAGTGGCATGGTCGATAACAAAAATCGTAGCCGGCGTCCGGCACCTTAAAAGGGAAAAATATGGATAAACAACAGGAAGGTGAACAAAAATCGCCGATCAAGCTGGCCGGTGAAGTTGTCGTCGAGACCGCGACGCTGATGCAGGATAGCGGCAAACTCGAATTCGGCATCGGCTTGGTCAGCGGCGTCATCGCATTGACGCTCGGCATGCTGTGCCTGCTCGGCGTACTTGCCTTCCATTTTCCGCAATACCTGACCACGCCTGAATTACGCCATCAATATTCGGTCGACGTGCTGCGCCAAATCCTGTTCTGGTCGCTCATCGTTTCCGGCGGCATAGCGCTGGCCAATATCGTCTTGAACAAGCGGCGCAACATCAATATCGCCGCGCTGGCTTTCGTGGTTGCGGCCGTGGCCCTGGGCGGCTCGCGCGTGCCGGTGGGCGACTTTCCCGATCACACGCCCTACATCGGCCTGGACTGGTTCATCCTCGATCTGCTCGGCTCGACGCTGATCTTCGTCGCACTGGAAAAGCTGTTCCCGCTGTACAAAAACCAGGCCGTGTTCCGCAAGGAATGGCAGACCGACATGGTGCACTTCGTGGTCAACCACTTTCTGGTCGGCCTGGTGCTGTTGACGGTGAACTTCCTGATCCACCGCGTCTTCGGCTGGATGGTGCGCGGCGATTTCCAGGAAATGATACGTTCCATTCCCTTCGTGCCGCAGGTGCTGTTGTGCATCCTGGTGGCCGACCTGATGCAGTACTGGACCCACCGCGCCTATCACGAGGTGCCTTTCCTGTGGAAATTCCATGCCGTGCACCATAGCGCCAAGACCATGGATTGGATTGCCGGATCGCGCATGCACGTGATGGAATTGATTTTCACGCGCGTCTGCGTGCTCGGGCCGCTTTATGTCTGCGGCTTCGACAAGGGCGTGATGGATGCCTACATCATCATCGTCGGCTTCCAGGCCGTATTCAACCATGCCAACGTGCATCTGCCCTGGGGGCCCTTGCGCTATCTGATCGTGACGCCGGATTTCCACCATTGGCACCACTCCTCGGACAAAGAAGCGCTGGACCGCAATTACGCGGCGCACTATGCCTTCCTCGACCATATTTTCCGCACGGTGGTCAAGAGCGAGCGGCAGTTTCCTGCGGAGTATGGGGTGCTGGGCGATTACATGCCCGAGGGATTCGTCAAGCAGCAGCTGTTTCCGCTCAAGAAAATGCCGAAGACGGGTTGAAAGTTGCCTGAGTGGCCCATGAAAAAAACGGGAGAATGCCTGGCATTCTCCCGTTTTTCGTTTGCATTCGCCGGGCTTACTGAGCGGGCTTGTTCTGGTCGCCGGTCGTATAGCTCAGGTCGGGCAGCATTTCCTTCGCTTCATCGGCGTTGATCAATTCCGGCACGATGTGGCCGACCACCAGGCCGAAGCCAACCGAGGTCTTGACGTACTTGGTTTCGCCCGCGTCGAGCACGAAGGTCAGATGGTTCGTCGTTTCCGTCGACGTTGCCACATCGTGCGAGCCGGGAGCGGCATCGACATAGAAGAAGCCGCCGGGTTTGGAGACGCCGATCGCCTTGCCGTCCATGTTGATATTGGGCTGCAAAGCTGCGCCCATCATGCTGCCGCTACGCATGAAATAAATACGACCCTGGCCGGGTTGGATGCCTGTGATCGATTGCTTCATGTCGTTGTACTTGACGCCGGAGGCACAACCGGTAAGCAGCGTGACCAACCCGATGGCGGCAATCTTGGCAAATTTCATTTTTACTCCTGGTTTTTAGTTGAAAGGAAGTGCGATGCTCGGTTTGAGCGGGGAAAACGTTTTTTCCGCCGGCAGATAGAAGCCAACCAGGCGTTTGTCGGAGACGACCAGATAGGCTTCGTGGATGTGCGAACCTTCCAGCGTGAAAATGTCGTTATACGGTTTGAAAACCTCGCCGGCATCGACTTTGCCGATAGCCGTCCATTGGCCACCTTGCTTCAGTGTGCGGCTGTAGCCGGTGGCCAAGGCAATATCCACTTGCCGTTCCATGCGAACGATCCGCGCCGGGTTGCCCGAATCGATACCAAGAGGAGAAAACGTGGTCGGCCGTTGTTCCACGGCGACGCAGCCGGCCAACGCCATGCAGAGCGCAAGCCCACCCAGTACGGTGATATACCGCATCTATACTTATCCCTGTAGAAATTCCAGTAATAATTAATATTACTTTTTCTTAATTTCTTAATTCTATGTCAAAGTCACGCCGAGTTGTCGAAAAGGTCGACTTTTCGTCAATTTTTTTGTTGCCCGTGAATATTGCGTACGGTTTATGCTTGCCTCGTACGGAAACAGGCAAGATAATCCGTTCGTTGCCTGTTTCCGGTTATTGTCCGGCTGGTTGGCCCGATCCCGTTTTGTGAAAGGCTGGTATGTCTTCTACCCCCACCTTCGGACCGGAAGAAGCGCGTGCGTACATGCATCAACTGCTCAAGGTGATGCACCAGGCCGGCGGTTCCGACCTGTTCATTTCGGCGGACTTCCCGCCCAGCATGAAAGCTTTGGGCGGCATGAAGCCGCTATCGCAGCAAAGGCTGAACGGCGAGATCACCAGGAAACTCGCCTACAGCCTGATGAACGACAAGCAGCGTGCCGAATTCGAAAAAGAGATGGAATGCAATTTCGCCATCTCGATCCCCGATGTGTGCCGCTTCCGTGTCAACGTCTTCATCCAGCAGCAGTGCACCGGCATGGTGATCCGTACCATCGCTTCCGAAATTCCCAATTTCGAAAAGCTAGGCCTGCCTGAAGTGCTGAAGGAAGTGATCATGACCAAGCGCGGCCTGGTCCTGGTCGTGGGGGGCACGGGCTCGGGCAAATCGACCACGCTGGCGGCGATGATCGACTACCGCAACAGCAATTCGGCCGGCCACATCATCACGGTGGAAGACCCGGTCGAATACGTACACAAGAACAAGAATTGCCTGATTACGCACCGCGAAGTCGGCGTCGACACGCACTCCTGGCACCACGCGCTGAAGAACACGCTGAGACAGGCGCCGGATGTGATCCTGATCGGCGAGATCCGCGACAGCGAAACCATGGAGCACGCGATCGCCTTCGCCGAAACCGGCCATCTGTGCCTGGGCACGCTGCACGCCAACAATTCGAACCAGACCATCGACCGCATCATCAACTTCTTCCCCGAAGAGCGGCGCAACCAATTGCTGATGGATTTGTCTTCCAACCTGCGCTCCATCATTTCGCAGCGCCTGGTACGCACCGAAGACGGCAAGGGGCGCAAGGCGGCCATCGAAATCCTGCTCAACACGCCGACCATTTCCGAAATGATCTTCAAGGGCCAGTTCCAGTCGATCAAGGAAATCATGGGCAAGTCGCGCGAACTCGGCATGTGCACCTTCGACCAAGCGCTGTTTGCGCTCTACAACGACGGCCATATCGGTTACGAGGAAGCGATCCGCAACGCCGACTCAGCCAATGAGTTGCGCCTCCAGATCAAGCTCAAGAGCCGGCGCGGCGAACAGGGCGGCGGCAGCGGCGGCATCAGCCTCTCGATCAAGGAAGAGCCGAAGGAAGAAGCGGACGAGGGTAAAGAGGCGAAGAAGGCCTGATGTCCGCAATACGGTTTGCCACGCTCGAATTAGACGGGTGCGAAGTCAGTATCGAATACCGGCTCTTGAATGCGCAAGCGGGTAATGCAGCGGGCTTGCCGTTGATTATTTTTCTCCACGAAGGGCTCGGGTCGATCGCATTGTGGCGCGATTTTCCGCAACGGCTGTGCGATGCGGCCGGCATGCGCGGCCTGGTCTATTCGCGGCCCGGCTATGGCAATTCCACGCCGCGCCCGCCGGAGGTGACATGGCGGCCCGATTACCTGCACCGGCAAGCCGATGAGGTCTTGCCTGCGCTGCTGCGCACGCTTGCGCTCGACGCTAAACCGTATTGGCTGTTCGGCCACAGCGACGGCGCTTCCATCGCGCTCTTGCATGCGGCCTCGCACGCTCCTGCTGTGGCGGGCGCCATCGTGCTGGCACCGCATGTGTTCGTCGAGCGGATCAGCCTCGACGGCATTGCGCGCACCGTGCGGAATTATGAAGACGGCGGCTTGAAGGCCAATCTTGCGCGCTATCACAAGGAGCCGGATTCGCCATTCTATGGCTGGAGCGAAGCTTGGCTGTCGCCGGCTTTCCGCGACTGGAACATCGAGGCAGAGACGGGGTGCATACGCTGCCCCTTACTTGTGATTCAGGGCGAGGATGACGAGTACGGTACGATGGAGCAATTGGACCGCATCGCGGCGGCGCAACCGCATTGTCGTTTGCTCAAGCTGGCGCAGTGCGGTCATATCCCACAACGCGACAAGCCCGACGAGGTGATTGCCGCGGCGCTGGCGCTGATGCATGGCGAAGGACGCAATTAACCTGCGAGTCTTTCCACGATGGGTACCAAGGCTGCAGGCCGGCAGCCGAAGCTCGCCAATCTACCTTGCGCGTTCGGCGCAAGATCGAGGTCGTAAGGCAGGCGCCCCGCAACCAGCCACAATTTTTCCTGCGGCATGGCCTTGATGAATTCCTGCTGGGCCGGCACGAGTACGGCGTTATAGCTTTGCACCACGATCTGTTGCGCACCTTCGGCGAAGGCGCGCGCCTGCGCCAATTCATCGGCCTCCGGCTCTGCCGACAGGGCGAATTCGCGCACCTCCAGGCCGGCATCCCGCAAGCCCGGTAGCATCGAGCTGCGCGGCTCCTTGTTGCGCGCCAACGCGACTTCATCGATCTCGGTGCGCGAGCGCACCTCGAAGGTAATGAGCGCAACCGGCAGCTTGCGCTCCAGCGGGCGGTAGGCGCCCACGGTGCGCACTGCCGCTTTTTGCACACGCAGCGACAGTGCCACGGCGTCGGGCTTCATCAAGCCGGCGGGTTGCGCCGGGCGTTCGCGCCATTGCGCCACGGCCGGGCTTTGCTTCAAGCGGCGCACGCGCGCCACGGCTTCGTCGATGCGCGCCATGGAAATTTCACCGGATTCGACGGCCCTGGTCACGGCATCGATGCCGGCCAGCTGGCGCTCCAGGTGATGCGAGATGAGCACGATGTCGCTGCCGGCCTTGAGTGTTTCGACTGCGCCCTTGGGAACGCCCACGCCTTCCGAGATCGCTGCCATCTCCAGGCAATCGGAAATCACGGCGCCGTCGAAGCCCATTTCTGTACGCAGCAAATCGGTCAACACCGCCTTGGACAAGGTGGCCGGCACGGTCGGGTCGGGTTCGATGGCAGGGAACATGACGTGCGCCGTCATGATGGCGTCGATGCCGTCGGCAATCGCGGCTTTGAACGGCGCCAGTTCGACGGCATCGAGCCGTTCACGCGCATGCGGCACGGATGCCATGTCGTGGTGCGTGTCGGTCGAGGTGTCGCCATGGCCGGGGAAGTGCTTGCCGGTCGCGATCACGCCGGCACGGCGCAAGCCGCGCACGGCGGCGATGCCGTACTTCGAAACCGTGGCCGGGTCTTCGCCGAAGGCGCGCACGCCGATGACGGGGTTGAGCGGATTGTTGTTGACGTCGAGGATGGGCGCGAGATTCATGTTGATGCCGATCTGGCGCAATTCGTCGCCGTTGACGAAGGACAGCGCTTCGCAATCCTCGACTGAGCCGGCTTCCTGGAAGGCCATCGCGGCGGGAATCGGCGTGACGCCCTGCTCGATGCGCATCACCATGCCGCCTTCCTGGTCGATCGCGATCAATAGCGGCAGTTCCGATACCTCGGCGTTGATTTCCTGCAGCTCGCGCGCCAGTGCGGACAATTGTTGCGGCGTGTGCACATTGCGGCGGAACAGGATCACGCCGCCGACGCGCTGTTCGCGGATCAGTCGCTTGATGTTGCCGTTCGCTTCCAGCGCGTCGAATCCCACCATGAACAATTGACCGATTTTCTGCCTCAACTCGACACCCATGCTGCGCTTCCCCCGCTACTTGTGTTGTGTATAAAAATACTAAATTCAGTGCTTTTCTTTACCACGTACTTAAGCCTAACAGTTTTTCGCCCAGCGGCGTCAGCCGCGCCGTGGCATAGCGTTCGCGCTCCCATTGGCGCGGGTCGCCGTGCAGGCTGTAACCCTTGGGCGCTTCACGCTCGCGCCAGGAACGGATGCGCCAAGCACGCATGTCGGCGTTGTCTTCCTCGGCCGGCATCATCGAGATGTATTGCGCAATGCGTACCTTGTCCCTGGATTTGTTTTGCCGTATGCCGTGGCACAATTTACTGTTGAATATGACGAGGTCTCCCCTCTCCAGGTAGACGTTGGTCTTGGGCAGACTGCTCACGTCGGGCCGATACCAATCCCAGTCGGCCGGCTGGTCGCGTCGCCAGCCGTCGTAGTTGCGGAAGATTTCGGGGATGCAGACGAAGCCGCCGACTTCCTCGATGGTCTGGTCGCTGACCGCGAGTACGCCTTGCACGTTCTGGGGATCGGTATCGGGGTCGTAGTCCCAATGCATAAAGCTCTTGAACTCGAAGCCCGGCTCGGGCGGCAGATTGAAGTTCATGCGGTCGATCGAGACCCAGAGCTTTTCCGTACCCCAGATATCGACGAAGGCGTCGTATACGCGCCGGGTTTGGCGCGCGTCCCACAGGTATTGGTGGTGGTACAGCTCGATCATGCCGGCGTTGAAAGACAGCTCCGACCGCTTCAGCGCCGACTTGTGCGCCGGATACCAGGTCGACATGTCGTGCGGATCGAGTTCCTCGAATTCCCATACCAGCTGTTCGAGCCGGGCTATCTTGTCGAGTTCGACTGCCTGCTTGACGACGATGTAGCCGTTCTCCCGCCAGAAGCACCAGTCGTCTTCCGACAGCACGCGCAACGGCATGGCGCTGGTGTGTTCGCTATTGCGGTCGTTCAGGCGGAAGCCCTGGCGCCCCACAGTCGAGGCGTTGCGCTCGCCTATGCCGGCCTTGCCGATGGCATCAATATTGTTCTTCATGCGCTGCCGCCGGTTCGAGTTCGTAGGAGAGGAAATGCAGCCGGTCGAAGAACAGGTCGCGTGCGTATTCGAACGAGCCTCCGCGGCGAAAGCCCTTCTTCAGGTAGATCGGGTAGGCTTCGCTCTTGTTTTCCCAGACCGTCAGCACGATGCGTGTGCAAGCCTTGGCGCGCGCCACGAGTTCTATTTCGCGCCACATGGCATTGAACAAACCCCGGCCGCGCAGTGGTTCGTCGATGGCGAGGCTGGAGACGAACAGGTCCCCCTCGCGTGCGTGTTCGGCCACGAAGGCGTCGTAGGCTGCATCCATAGCCCGCATGTCCTCGCGGTAGAAGGATACGGTTTGCACGCGGGCGAATTCGGCTAGGGTGCCGGCGGTGAAGAAGCCGATGAAGTTGCCGTTCGCGTCGACCATGCTGCGCACCAGGGCGATGTAAGGATCGATGTTCTGCCGGCGTTGCAATTCGGCGAAGGACAGGTTGAGCTTGTTGCCGAACGAGCAGTATTCCAGATAGCTCGTGGCGAACAAGAGTTTGGCCATGCGGTCGCGAGAGGCTTCGTCCATCGCGGTGCCTGGTTGGAAGCTGATCATGCCTGGGTCTCCTTGCGTTACGAAAGGAAAGCCCCCTAGGATGTGATTGCCGGTCGGGCGCCAAAAGCCTGCGCCGGCAATGCGTTGTGCGTTTTTTTTGACCAGATAGGCGCCGAACAGCGTGTTGACGCGGTCCAGCCTCTCGTCGTGCGACAGAAACGAGTAGTAGGCGCAATTGGCGATACGCGAGCGCAGTTGCGGCGGATACGCCATGCGCGGATGCTCGTCGAGGCAGAACACGTCGGCCAGATGCTCGAGTTCGAGCGCGTCGGGCAAGCGCCACTCGCGCGCATCGAGCGCCGCCACGCAACGCTCGAAGCTTTGCCGCTCGCGCGCGTCAAGCGGTATAGGCTCGTTACTCAAGGCATCCTTGACCAGGCGCATGCCTTCCAGCCCTGCCGGCACCGGTTCGCTGGCGCCGTCGTGCAGCACGCAATGGTGCGCGGCAATGTCGCAGTAGGCCAGGTAGCTCTTTCCCATTTGCTCGGCCCAGACGCCGTAAGTCGCTTCTTGCAGCAGCGCGGCATAGGCTTGCGCCTGTGGGCAGCTTGCGCGCATGAGGGGCATGTCGTGCGGCACAAGAGCGAGCCTGGCGGCGATACTTCGCACCATGCCGGCCACCGCTCCGTCGCCGCGCGCGGCCATCAGGGCGCCGTTCTCGTCGCGGTAGATGTTCAGCCAACTGACCTGGGAGCCGTCGGGGGCGCGGTAGTCCGGCACTTCTGGCTTGGACAGGAAGACCGGCGCCGAGCGGTAGGGTATGGTATCGGCGTCAAGATAGATGCCGCCGAACTCGCGCAGGATCACGAGGCGGAACAGGTCGGACAGGTTCACGAAATAACGTTTGGCTTGCAGCGTTTCCAATAGCGGCGCGAGCGGTGCGAGGAATTCGTGGACCAGGCGGCGCAGGCTGTAGACTTCGAGTTCCGCCGAACCGATGGTGTAGCGCCCGATGCCGCCGGCGCTGACGCTGGTGTTTTTGCGGAAGCTGGTGTCGTTTCGCATCTGCGCTTCATCCCACACCCAGAGCATCTGGCGGTAGCCGTCTCCGGCGCCGGCTTCATGCAGCGCGACATTCCATTGCAGCATGGCGTCGCGCGCAACGGCCGGCAAGGCGCTGCCCATCCAGATGCGGTGGATGATGCGCTCTTCCGGATCGAGCGTGCGCGACGGCAGGGCAAGTAGGGACGAAGCGCGACGCGCATCGAAGCGCTGCAGGTTGGCCTGCACCAGGGTACGCAGCCCCGCCACGTGGGCTGCATGGCGCAAGCCGAGGGAGCGTTCGCGCGCGGCCTGCCCTTGGTAGCCGGCACGGAGCCGGGCCAGGTACTCGGACTTGAGCTGCCGGATGCGCGTCTCGAATTCAAGCTCGAACTGGTTCATATTGCTCAGGCCGATTGTGCTTGCGCGCCGGCGCGAGCGGGGTCGCTATCTTCGTGCTTGCGGATAAAGCGCAGCAGGCCGAGGTAGACGGCGATGCCGAGCGGCACGTTGCACAGCGCATAGGAAGCCAGTGTGAAGCCGCGCGCCTGGCCCACCAGGTTGTAGGCTTCCAGCCCCGCCGAGATGATGATGCAATAGAACAGGCTCATGGCCGAGGACGTCAGGCTCATCGATTCGCCGGTGGCCGTCATGGCGAGGCGTATCAGCGCGCCGTTGAACAAACCGAAGCCGATCGAGAAGAGGAACATGCCGGCGATAAACACGAGCGAGTATTGCCAGAACAGGCCGAAACCGCTCATGCCGATCAGCGCCAGCAGGCCGCCCACGCGGATCAGCCGGCCGAGAGAGAAGTTCTCGTCGAGCTTTTGCACGGCGAAGGTGGCGAGGATGAAGCCGGAAAAGATCGCGCATTGCCAGGCGATGTAGGTGCCGTACGATGCGTGCATGCCGTCCATCACGATGGAGGGCGAGAGGCCGATCCAGGCGGTAAGCGGCGTGATGGCCAGACCAGCGATCAGGATGCCGGACATGAATCGGCCGCAGCCGAAGATGCGGCCATAGCTTTTGCGCGCGGCCGTAAAATCGAAAGGCGTGTCCTTGATTTTCCCGTCCGGCATGGAGTTGGCGAAGCCGGCCAGCGTGATGCCGCCGACTGCGAGCGAGATGGCGAATACCGTATGCCAATGCCACGTGCTGACCACGGCGCTGCCGACCACGGGGCCGATCAGCGGTGCGAAGATGCCTGTGTTGGACAGGATGGTGGTCAGCTTGACGGCGTCCTTGTCGTCGAATAATTCGTGGATCAAGGCGTAGCCGATGAAAATGAAGCACGAACCCATGCCTTGGAAAAAGCGCGCGGCGAGGAATTGCTCCATCGTCGCGGCGAACGGGATGGCCAGCGTGGCGGCCAGGAACAGCACGTTCCCGGCCAGCATGACGCGGCGTTTGCCCAAGTGATCGGCCAGCGGCCCGAGCACGATCTGCAGGCTGCTGCCTCCCAGGATATAGAGCGACAGCGAGAGCGCGATGTCGCTGCCGGCCGCATGGAAGTCGGCCACGACTTGCAGCATGGCCGGCATGATCATGTCGTTCGACAGGTAGATGATCAATTCGTACAGGACGAAGAACATCGCGAACGACCAGAGTTGTTTCTTGTTTGCAGACATCATTCGGCGCACGGGAAGATGGTCGGGAGCCGCCGGGCCGGGAGGTAAGTGGGAACGTCGGCTCAGGCTGCGGCGTATTGCATCAGGCGCTTGACTATAGGGTTGCGCAAAGTGGGTGTCAAGTGGTATTAATCTGGATTTGTCAGTGGTCTTATTATCTGCATGGACATGGGGGAATGGCGGCCACGAGTGGTATTAAATTGCTATCGGACGTATTTCCCGGACTTGGTGCGGCAATATTTCCCCATAGTCAACGGTAAGCAAGACCAAAGTCGCTGTGCTATCGTCTGCGCTTACCTTTTTACGTGAGGTTTTTCCATGTCGATCCGACTGACATTCGGTCTGGCTTTTCCCCTGATACTCTTGCCCGGCCTGGCCGGCGCTTCCGAGGGAATGTGGACGCTTGATAATTTGCCGGCAAAGAAGATGCAGGCCGAGTACGGCTTCGCGCCCGACCAGGCTTGGGTCACCAAGGCCATGCACTCCTCGCTGCGCATCGCCGGCGGCTGTTCGGCGTCCTTCGTCTCGGCCAATGGCCTGGTGATGACCAACCACCATTGCGCTTCGAGCTGTCTGGCGCAGCGTTCGACGGCGACCAAGGATTTGATCAGGGACGGCTTCCTCGCAGCCAAGCCGGAAGACGAATTGCGCTGCCCCGAAATCGAATTGAACCGCCTGGAAAACATCACCGACGTGACCGATCAGGTGAAGAAAGCCACGGCCGGCCTCGAAGGCAAGGCTTTCCGCGAAGCGCAGAATGCGGTCAAGGCCAAGCTCGAATCGGCTTGCGTGGGCGGCGACAAGGCCAAGTTGCGCTGCGACGTGGTCGACCTGTACCACGGCGGGCGCTACCACCTTTATAAATACCACCGCTTCCAGGATACGCGCCTGGTGTTCGCTCCGGAAAAGGCCATGGCATTCTTCGGCGGCGACCCGGACAACTTCATGTTCCCGCGTTACGACCTCGACTTGACGCTGTTGCGCGCCTATGAAGACGGCAAGCCGGTGCAGCCGGCGGACTACTATCCGTTCTCGAAGAACGGTGCGGCCGAAGGCGAGATGGTGTTCGTGACCGGCCACCCCGGCGCGACTCAGCGCCAGCTGACCGTGGCGCAACTGCAGACCCTCCGCGACATCGGCTTGATCGAAGGCATGGCACGCATCGCGGAGATCCGCGGCGTGCTGGAGCAATATTCCAAGACCGGAACGGAAGCCAAGCGCACGGCCGACCATGACATCTTCAGCGTCGAAAACACCTACAAGGCTTACCACGGCCGTCTCGCGACCCTGCTCGATCCGGCTTTCATGGCGCAAAAGGAAAAGGAAGAAGCCGCGTTGCGCAAGTATGTGGCCGGCAAGCCTGAACTGGCGAAGAAAGTCGGCGGCGCGTGGGATGCGATCGCCAAGGCGCAGGAAGCTTATCGCCGGATCAACAAGCCTTTCCTCATGACCGAGCGCGCTTATGGCTTCCAGGGCGATTACTTCCGCTTTGCGCGCATCCTGTTGCGCGGCACGGAAGAGCACACCAAGCCCAACGCCGAACGCTTCCCGGAATATGCCGATGCCAAGCTGCCTGAAGTCGAGCAGCGCCTGTTCTCCGATGCCCCGGTTTATCCGGAGCTGGAGAAGGTCAAGCTCTCGCTTTCGCTGACCAAGCTGCGCGAATGGCTCGGCCCGGACGATGCGCTGGTCAAGCAAGTGCTGGGCAACAAATCGCCCGATGACGTGGCTGCGGAGTTGATCGCCGGCACCAGGCTCGGTGACCCGGCCGTGCGCAAGGCCTTGTGGCAAGGCGGCAAGGATGCCGTCGCCAAGTCCGACGATCCCTTCATCAAGCTCGCTGCCCTGGTCGATGTGCCGGCACGCGCCATACGCAAGCGCTATGAGGCCGAAGTCGAATCGGTCGAGCAAAAGAATGCCGAATTGATCGCCCAGGCACGTTTTGCCCAGCAAGGCACAAGCGCCTATCCTGATGCTACCTTCACGCTGCGCCTGTCTTATGGTGAAGTGAAAGGTTGGCAGGAAGGCGAACATGCCGTGCCGGCCTTCACCAACTTCGGCGGCGCCTTCGCGCGTGAAACCGGGGCCGATCCCTTTGCCTTGCCGGCTTCCTGGCATGCGGCCAAGGACAAGCTGGGCATGAACGACCCACTCGATTTCGTCACGACCAACGACATCATCGGTGGCAATTCGGGCAGTCCCATGGTCAACAAGAAGGGGGAAGTGGTCGGCTTGATCTTCGACGGCAACATCGAATCGTTGGGAGGCGCATTCTGGTATGAGGGGCATACCAATCGTGCGGTGGCTGTGCACAGCAATGCGATTCTGGAAGCGCTCGACAAAATCTATGGCGCACCGCAGATCGCTAATGAGTTGCGAGGTAAGTAAGCGTTTGCTTCTGTGGTGTTGCAAATCCGCCCCGGCCGAAGGAAATTCGGCTGGGGCGTTTTTCTTTGGCAGCAAACTTATTCCAACTAGGGTAGCATTCGGCTACTAGGTGCAATACACCTTTTCTCTTCGTCGCTGGCGCTTGAATATTTCCTCCAAGGAAAAACTCCGACAACAGCGCGGCGGCCTACTTTGAATGAATTTGCTTGGAATGGAATCCAATATGGAATCCCGCTCTGCATCACTGATCGCCACGTGCGATGGAAACGGCTCTCATGTCTGACACGTTTTCCGAAAAAGACTGGCGCCGCCTGCTGGCAAGCCTGGGAGAGAATCCGGATCGTCCCGGCTTGCTCGAAACGCCTTCGCGCGTCGAAAAGGCCTGGAAACACTGGACTTCGGGCTATGGCCAAGACCCGGCCGAAGTGCTCAAGGCTTTCGAAGACGGCGCGGAGGAATACAACGAGCTGATCGTGGTCAAGAGCATTCCGGTCTATAGCCATTGCGAACACCACCTCGCCCCCTTTTTCGGTACGGCCACGGTCGGCTATCTGCCCAACGGCAAGATCGTCGGCTTGTCCAAGCTGACGCGCCTGGTCGATTGCTTCGCCAAGCGCTTGCAGGTGCAGGAGCGCCTGACCAGCCAGATTGCCAATGCCTTGATGACGCACCTGGAGCCGAAGGCGGTGGGTGTGGTGATCCGCTGCCGCCACATGTGCATGGAAAGCCGCGGCATCCGCACACCGGGCGAGGAAACCATCACGTCGGCCATGCTCGGCGAGTTGCAGCCCAATCTGGCGCTGCGCACCGAATTCCTGGCGCTGGCACGCGAGCCCTGATTCCAGCAGCCTGTCGGGCTTAAGGGAAATCGGCTGCAAAAATGCCTGGCCGGCCCATATTTCACCGATTTTTTGGTCAATAGTCCCGCTATTGACACAAAAAAATCGGCAAAATCTGTGCTCGCCCAGCCATTTTTTCGCTTCGATCCCTTAAGTCCGACAGGCTGCTAGGCGGGCAGGGACAGGAATAGCTGTTCGACCTTGGCTCGTGCCCACGGCGTCTTGCGCAGGAACTTCAGGCTCGACTTGATACTCGGGTCCGTCTTGAAGCAATTGAGATCGATACGGCGCGCCATCTCGGCCCAGCCGAGGCGGTCGACCAGTTGAACCAGGATCGCTTCCAGGGTCAGCCCGTGCAGCGGGTTGTTTTTCTGTTCCACGTTCAACGTCTCCCCCTGGCCAGCCATTCGAGCGCGCCTTGGCCCGCGGCGCGCCCGGTGGCAAAGCAGGCCGTTAGCAGGTAGCCGCCGGTCGGCGCTTCCCAATCGAGCATTTCGCCGGCGCAGAATACGCCGGGCAATGTGCGCAACATCAGCTTGTCTTCCAAGGCTTCGAAGCGCACGCCGCCGGCGCTGCTGATCGCTTCGTCTATCGGCCGGGCCGCCGTCAGGCGTAGCGGCAGGTTCTTGATCGTTCTCGCCACCAGCGCCGCATCGGCGAACGCTTCCTTGTCCAAAACCTCATGCAGCAGCCCGGCTTTCACGCCGGCGATATGGACGCGGCTTTGCAAATGGCTCGCCATCGAGCGCGAGCCGCGCGGATGGGCGATCTCGGTCGCCAGCTTTGCTTCCGTCCAGCCCGGCGCGAGATCGAGCCGGATCTCGAGCGGCGGTTTTGCTTCGAGCGCATCGCGCAGCCCGGCCGACATGGCATAGATCAGGCTGCCTTCCAGGCCGTGCTCGGTCAGCACGCATTCGCCCTGGCGGTTGTGCTCGATGCCTTGCGCATCGGTATAGCGCAAGCTGATGGATTTCAGCGGTTGGCCGGCGAAACGCTCGCGCAAGTGCCTGGTCCAGCCGATGTCGAAACCGCAGTTGGCCGGGCGCAGCGGCGCGAGCCCGACGCCGCGTTCGGCAAGCAGGGCGACCCACGCGCCGTCGGAACCGAGGCGCGCCCAGCTTGCGCCGCCGAGCGCCAGTACGGTGGCATCGGCGGAAATGCTTTGCCCGCCGGCGGGCGTATCGAAGCGCAACCGACCGTCATCGCTCCAGCCGCGCCAGCGATGGCGCATGTGGAATTTCACCCCGGCTTCGCGCAAGCGGTGCAGCCAGTGGCGCAATAGCGGTGCGGCTTTCATATCGGTTGGAAACACGCGGCCCGAACTGCCGACGAAGGTGGCGATGCCGAGTTCCGCCGCCCAGGCGCGCAGCTGCTCCGCGCCGAAGCCGCCGAGCAACGGCTCGAGTTCGCTGCGGCGCGCGCCATAGCGTTCGTGGAAGCGCTCGCGCGGCTCGGAATGCGTCAGGTTCATGCCGCCCTTGCCGGCCAGCAGGAACTTGCGTCCGACCGAGGGCATGGCATCATACAGGTCGACGGCGATGCCATGCGCGGCCAGTGTTTCGGCGGCCATCAAGCCGGCCGGCCCACCGCCGATGACGGCCGCGCGTGGATTGCTCATGGGAATATGCGGAGATGAAAGAAAGATGCGGAATTGTAGCCTCAATGCGGCAGTTCGCGCGTCATGCGGAAGTTTTTCAGCACTTCCTGCCCGATCCGCACGCGCTGCTCGCGCTCGACGGTGAAGCCCCAATGCTCGAAGAAGGGCCGCGCGGCGAGGCTGACGTCGGAAAACAGCTTGGCTACCTCGTCCTGCTTCGCCACTTCGACAATGATCTGCATCAGCAAATTGCCCACGCCACGGCGCTGCCATTGGTGATGCACGAAAAAATGATCGACATAGCCGCTGCCTTGCACGTCGGCATAGGCAATCAACTTCTTTTCGTGTTCGACGACGAAGGGCGCAATGCCATGTATGCGTGCGCGCCATTTTTCCGCATCGATCCGGTGCGGGGACCATGCAAGTAGCTGCTCACTTGTGTAAAGGTCCGTGCTGATGTGATGCACGGAATCGTGAAACAGGTGCCAAAGCTCAGGCTCCTCGCCCGGCTTGAATTTTCTGATCAGCATGTGCTTCGCCTGCTTTGGTTTTTCTGTCGTCCCTGTTGGAAGATTATAGACATCGCGCTCGATAGCGCAAAGGAAGATTCGTAATAAGCCGGCCCTATGACATTTGCGCCATAATGGGGCGAAACTTTCACTGGCTATTTATCCATGTCCGAATTGCGTCTGCCGCTATCCGCCGCCCGTTCGCTCCATCTTGCCGCCCAGGGTTTGCTCGTTCCCCGCCGCGGCAAGGCCGTCAAGGAAGACGTCTTGAATGCGATACGCCATATGAGCGTCTTGCAGATCGATACCATCAACGTGGTCGCGCGCAGTCCCTATCTGGTGCTATGGAGCCGGCTCGGCGATTATCCGCCGACGTGGCTCGAGGAATTGCTGGCCGAAGGCAAGCTGTTCGAATACTGGGCGCACGAAGCCTGCTTCCTGCCGATCGAAGATTACGGTTTGTACCGTCATCGCATGCAGGACCCGGCGGCGATGGGGTGGAAGTACTCGGTGCAGTGGATGGCCGAGCACAAGGACGCGATCGAGCATTTGATCGAGCATATCCGCGCCAAGGGACCGGTGAAATCCTCGGATTTCGAACGCCGGTCCGGCAAGAGCGGCGGCTGGTGGGAATGGAAGGAAGAAAAACGTTCGCTCGAAGTGCTGTTCACGGCGGGCCGCCTGATGATTGCACGGCGCCAGTCCTTCCAGCGTCTCTACGATTTGAGCGAACGCATATTGCCCGGCTGGGACGACAGCATGACGCCGCATCTCGATGAGGTGCACCGCCGCTTCATGCAGAAAGCCGTGTTTTCGCTCGGCGTGGCCAAGGCGAGCTGGATGGGCGACTATTTCCGCAACAGCCGCCTGACACCCAAGCCCGATCCGGAAACACTGGTCGCGCGCGGCGAATTGCAACGCGTGCGCGTCGATGGCTGGGATGTGCCGGGCTATGTCCATCCCGAATTGCTGCCGCTGGCCGAAGCCGCCGCCGCAGGGCAATTGAAGCCGAGCGTGACGACCCTGCTTTCGCCGTTCGACCCCGTCGTATGGGATCGGCGCCGCGCACAGGAATTCTTCGGTTTCGACTACCGGCTCGAATGCTATACGCCGGAAGCCAAGCGCCGCTATGGCTATTTCACGCTGCCTATTCTGCGGCGCGGCGCCCTGGTCGGGCGCATCGACGCCAAAGCGCACCGCGCGCGCGGTGTATTCGAAGTCAAGGTCTTGCATCTCGAAGACGGTGTGCGCGTTACGCCGGCCCTGGCTGTCGACATCGCCGGCGCCTTGCGGCGTTGCGGCGCCTGGCACGGTACGCCTGAGATCGCCGTGACGCGCTGCGAGCCGGCGGCGTTCCGCCCCATGCTGCAAAAAGCGCTGTCGGAGTAGGCGATGCGCGTGCTGCAAGCACTGGTTCCGCATTGGCACGGTCACACCGACTACGCAATACTCGATACCGCATTCGACTGCGGATCGCGCTTCCTCGCGTGCTGGCAGGCCTGGCGCGAATCCGCAGAGCGTCCGCAGCGCCTGCATTATGTCGCCTTCGTGCCGCGCTTGCATTCGGTTGACGCACTGGAAGCGGCGCACGACGCGTCTTTGCAACGGAGTATGTTGGCGCATGCATTGCGCGAACGTTGGCCTTGTGCGGTGCCGGGTATGCATCGCATCCTCTTGCCGGATGCCGATGTGAGATTGACCCTGGTATTGGGCGAGGCAGGGCGAGATCTGGCCCGGCTCGATATGCGCGTCGATTGCTTTTTGCCCGACAGCGGTTTTTTTGAAAACGATGCGCCGCGCTTGCGGCAAGACCTGACCTGGTTTTCGCGTCTGGCCGCGCCGCATGCGCAGATCGTTTTTTCCGATCGCGTTCCCGATGAGGCACCCCTGCGCGCCGCCGGCTTCGTGCCGGATCGCGACAAGGGGGGCGCATCGTTCGCGCCGCGTTGGCAAGTGCCGCTGCGGGGTTGTGCCGGGCGCCGTGCCGTCGTGATCGGCGCCGGCTTGGCGGGAGCCGCCGCAAGTCATCGCCTGTGCGCACGCGGCTGGGACGTGCAATTGATCGAGCGCCATCCGCAACCGGCGCAGGAAGCGTCGGGCAACCTGGCCGGCATCTTCATGCCCGTGCTGGCGCGCGACGACAATCCCCTTGCGCGCTTTTCCCGTGCCGCTTTCCTGTTTGCCTTGCGCCTGTGGCATGAATTGGGCGGCATAGGCAAGGCTTTCGATGGTGCTCAATGCGGCGTACTGCAATTGCTTGACGAAGAGGCGGCATATTTATCGGGCGACTATCCTGCCGAGTTCGCGCGTCTGCTCGACGCCGACGAAGTCCGGCGCATCGCGGGCGCGCACGGTTCTGCGTGGCTGTTTGAACAAGGCGGCTGGGCCAATCCGGCCAGCGTGTGCCGCGCGATGCTCGATGCTTGCGGCGGCGGGCTGAAGCGGATACGTGGCACGGCCGCGAAGCTCGAACCCGATGGCGGAACCTGGCGCGTGCTCGACGAAGCCGGCGCATTGCTTGCCGAAGCGCCGCATCTGGTCCTGGCCAATGGCGTCGCCGGCAATCGCTTCGCGCAGACCGCGGAGCTGCCGCTGGCGCAAATTCGGGGTCAGGTGACGCATATCGACGCCATGCGCATGCCGCATTTGACCATGGCGATCTGCGGCGACGGCTATGTTACGCCAGCCTGGCGCGATGTATGCTGCGTCGGTGCGAGCTACGATCAGGACGGCGATCCGAATCTGCGCGCAAGCAGCCAGCGCGAAAATCTGGCGCGCTTGACAACGCTGCTGCCCGATTGCGCGCGGAATCCCGACGACCTCCCGTTGCAAGGCCGCACCGGTTTTCGCTGCGTTGCACCGGACCGCATGCCGCTGGTCGGCGCCTTGCCTGACTATGCGGCATTGCAAGCATCGCGTGCTGAACGCTTGCGCGACGTGCCGCGTTACCCTGGCCTTCATGCCTTGCTCGGACTCGCGTCGCGCGGCTTGACCTGGGCGCCTCTCGGCGCCGAGTTGTTGGCGGCGCAAATGTCGGGCGAACCTTTGCCAGTCGAGCGCGATCTGAGCGCAACGCTTGACCCCGCGCGTTTCGCGCTGCAGCACCATCGCACTGCAAAAAATCCGCGTTGACCCTTCCGTCAACGTGCGCAGCCGGCGTGCGTTATCCATGGCAGGAACTTCAAATTTTCATGACGGTCTATCGTCGGCATCGGCGGCTGGCGTTTGCCGATTATGACAAAGCAGTGCATGCCGACGAATAGAACGGGTTTCGCAGAGCTGTTGCGGAAATTGCGCGAAAGTATTTTTAACGATTTTGTTCTACACTGAAATTACGTAATCGGCGTATGATTAATTTGCAGGTGCAAGCTTCTTGGCTTCCGTAGCACAAGATCAAAGGACATTCATATGAACATCTTTGACAATTTCGCAGCACGGTATGAACGGACCAGGGAGGAAGAATATTCCCTGCAGGAGTATCTTGAGATTTGCAAGCGCGACCGCCTCGCTTACGCCTCTGCCGCCGAGCGCATGCTGGCGGCGATCGGCGAGCCCGAGCTCGTCGACACGCGCAACGATTCGCGCCTGTCGCGCATCTTTGCCAACAAGGTCATCAAGATCTATCCCGCGTTCCGCGAATTCTACGGCACCGAAGAAGTCATCGAGCAGGTCGTATCCTATTTCCGCCATGCCGCACAGGGCTTGGAAGAGCGCAAGCAAATCCTGTATCTGCTCGGCCCGGTCGGCGGCGGCAAGTCCTCGATCGCGGAAAAGCTCAAGCATTTGATGGAAAAGGTGCCGTTCTACTGCATCAAGGGCTCGCCGGTGAACGAATCGCCGCTGGGTCTGTTCAATGAAGAGGAAGATGGCGCGATCCTCGAAGAGGATTTCGGCATTCCGCGGCGCTATCTGCGCACGATTCCCAGCCCGTGGGCCGTGAAGCGCCTGCATGAATTCAATGGCGACATCAACAAGTTCCGCGTGGTAAAGCGCTACCCGTCGGTGTTGAAGCAGATCGCGATTTCCAAGACCGAGCCCGGCGATGAAAACAACCAGGACATTTCCTCGCTGGTCGGCAAGGTCGACATCCGCAAGTTGGAAGACTACGCGCAGGACGATCCGGACGCCTACAGCTATTCCGGCGGCCTGTGCCTGGCGAACCAGGGCCTGATGGAATTCGTCGAGATGTTCAAGGCGCCGATCAAGGTCCTGCACCCGCTGCTGACCGCCACCCAGGAGGGCAACTACAACAGCACCGAGGGCCTGGGCGGGCTGCCCTACAGCGGCATCATCCTCGCCCACTCCAACGAATCGGAGTGGCACAGCTTCCGCAACAACAAGAACAACGAGGCCTTCATCGACCGTATCTACATCGTCAAGGTCCCGTACTGCCTGCGCGTCACCGACGAGATCAAGATCTACGAC